>NZ_PZJQ01000001.1 GCF_003206065.1 Salinicola halimionae
GCGATGGAAAAGCCGCAACGTCGAGCTAGGATGTGGCGGTACTGGTCGCCGAGCGGTGCGGTAGCCGCGAAGTTATCGAGGAAGAAGGAATTTCGCTAGAATGTGGCTTTTATTGGCAGGCGTTCCTAGATGAGTATCGGTGACTTGATTCGTTTGCTCGGCGACGGCAATTACCACTCCGGTCAACAGTTGGGCCAGCACCTGGGGGTAACGCGTACGGCTGTCTGGAAGCAGCTCAAGAAGCTGGAAGCGATGGGCCTGCCCCTTGAGGCGGTTAAGGGGCGTGGTTATCGGCTGGTCAATTCGCTGGAGTCCCTGGATGGGGCCGATATCGTCTCCCGGCTCTCCGCTGGGTCCCGGCATCACCTCAAGCGTCTTTACGTCGAGGATGTGCTCGACTCCACCAATACCTTCCTGCGCGACCGTTTCCGCCACGGTGCGGGGCACGGAGAGGTGTGCTTGGCCGAAAGCCAGACAGCAGGGCGAGGCCGACGAGGCAAGATCTGGAGCACCAGCTGGGGCGGAAGTCTCATCCTCTCTCTGGGCTGGCGCTTCGAGGCTGGAGTGGTCGCTCTCGAGGGCTTGAGTCTCGCCGTTGGCGTAGTTCTGGCTGAGGTTATCGAGACCCTGGGCGGCGAAATCGCGCTGAAGTGGCCTAATGACGTGCTACTTGCGGTCGAAGGCGACTGGCGTAAACTCGCAGGCATTCTGCTAGAGGTGACGGGAGATGTCGACGGACCCTGCGAGGTGGTCATTGGGATTGGCGTGAATGTCTCTCTCGATGATGCCGTTCGTCATGCCGCCGGTCAGCCGGTCGCAGCGCTCTCGGAGGCCGTCGAGCACCCTTCCCGCAACGCGTTGGCAGCTTCTTTGATCGAATCCCTGCTGATCATGCTGCCTCTGTTCGAACAGCACGGCTTCAGTGCCTGGCGGGATCGATGGAATGCCAGGCACGCTTACGCCGGGCGAACTGTTCGTATTCATCAAGGTAGTATTTCTTATGCCGCCAAGGCGAGCGACGTCGACGAGAACGGTAATCTGAGAGTGGAGACCGAAAGCGGCGAGCGAGCATTGACAGGTGGCGAAATCAGTATTCGTCCGGCATAAAGGCCATACTGGCGGGAGCGCGAATGAAGATGTCTCGCCCTGGCGTGTCGGAAATGCTGTTTTCATGCTTGCATTTGCCGGCCTGCTTTGAAACAATGCGCCCCGCTTTGAGCGCAAGGCCATTGGTTTGAAGTTCTGTTAGTGCAGTAAAAACAGAGGCTTGACATCAATGTGTGGCAGTGTAGAATCTGCCGCCGGTACGGAGAGGTTCCCGAGTGGCCAAAGGGAGCAGACTGTAAATCTGCCGCGAAAGCTTCGAAGGTTCGAATCCTTCCCTCTCCACCAGATTTTCGTAAAGAGTTTTGCCGGTCTGTCTCGGCAAGCCGGAGTCAGAGCGGGTAGGCGGGTATAGTTCAATGGTAGAACCTCAGCCTTCCAAGCTGATGGTGTGGGTTCGATTCCCACTACCCGCTCCATCGATGTTGATGATGATTTGGCTCATGTAGCTCAGGGGTAGAGCACACCCTTGGTAAGGGTGAGGTCGACGGTTCAATTCCGTCCATGAGCTCCATTTTCAGTCATCGAGTCTGATGCGTGAAAAGCGAGCGTTGGCTCGCTTTTTTGGTGGTAAAAGAAAAATCCGGGATGGCATTGTTTTTCCGGTATCTCTTCGCTATCATAGCGCCCTCCTAATTTCCGGGTGTTTCTCGGATGTGTAGTTGCAGGCCAGTAGCTCAATTGGCAGAGCAGCGGTCTCCAAAACCGCAGGTTGGGGGTTCGATTCCCTCCTGGCCTGCCAGTCTTCCCCAGGCTGGCTTGTAGTTGATATCTTGTCTTGTTCGGTTATCGCGCCTTGAGTTGAGGAGTTTTCATGAAGCACAACGCCGAGGTGCAGGAGCCACGCTACGATACCCCCAAGTGGATCGTCGTGGTGTTGCTGCTGGCAGTCGCGGTTGGCGGTAACGCCTGGTTTGCGGATCAGGCTCTGCTGTATCGCGTGCTGGGCGTCGTCGTTCTCTGCGGTATTGCTGCTGCCATCGCCTTGACCACAGCGAAAGGGCAGGCGTTGATGGAGCTCGCGCGTGGATCCAAGCGTGAAATTCAGCGCGTCGTCTGGCCGACTCGACAAGAAACCATTCAAACGACGCTGATCGTGTTGGCGGCCGTTCTGGTGGTGGGTCTGTTGCTGTGGCTTATCGATACCGTCCTCGGTTGGGCGATGTCCGGAATCATTGGCTAGGAGTTTTCATGTCCAAGCGTTGGTATGTCGTTCACGCTTATTCCGGCTTTGAAAAGCAGGTGATGCGCTCTTTGCTCGAGCGCGTCAAGCTATACGGTGTCGAAGATCAGTTTGGTGACATCTTGGTTCCGACCGAAGAAGTCGTCGAAATGCGTGACGGCAAGCGTCGCAAAAGCGAGCGCAAGTTCTATCCCGGCTATGTGCTGGTCGAGATGGAAATGAACGAACAGACTTGGCACCTGGTCAAAGAAACCCCCCGCGTGATGGGGTTCATCGGCGGGACACCCGAAAAGCCAGCCGCGATCACCCAGAAGGAAGCCGATGCGATCTTGCGTCGGGTTCAGGATGGTACCGACAAGCCCCGCCCCAAGACTCTCTTCGAGCCAGGCGAGGCCGTTCGAGTCGTCGACGGCCCGTTCGCCGATTTCAACGGTGTAGTGGAAGAAGTCAATTACGAAAAGAGTCGCTTGCAGGTCAGTGTGCTGATCTTCGGGCGTTCGACGCCGGTCGAGCTGGAGTTCGTCCAGGTCGTCAAGGACTGAGCGTCGTCGAGAATTGAGTCACCGCGATGTCTAGAGTCGTCGCGATGTTAACGTTGGCAATACGCCGACCAAACCGGGGAGCCGCGAGGCGTTCGTACCCGATGGGAGTAAAGCATGGCTAAGAAAGTTCAGGCCTACATCAAGCTGCAAGTTGCAGCCGGTAAGGCCAATCCGAGTCCGCCCGTAGGCCCGGCGCTGGGTCAGCACGGCGTCAACATCATGGAATTCTGCAAGTCGTTCAATGCCGCGACTCAAGAGATCGAGCCGGGCCTGCCGACGCCGGTCGTGATCACGGTTTACAGCGATCGCAGCTTTACCTTCGTCACCAAGACGCCGCCGGCAGCCGTGCTGCTGAAGAAAGCCGCCGGTATCAAATCCGGTTCTGGCGTGCCGAACAAGACCAAGGTCGGTACCGTGACGCGTGAGCAGCTCGAAGAGATTGCCAAGACCAAAGAGCCGGATCTGACGGCTGCCGATCTCGACGCCGCCGTTCGTACCATTGCTGGCAGCGCCCGCAGCATGGGCCTCAACGTGGAGGGTCTCTGATCATGGCAAAATTGACAAAGCGCGCTCAGATGATTCGCGAGAAGGTCGAGCCGGGTAAAGTTTATTCGCTGGAAGAAGCCGTCGCGCTGCTGTCCGAAGTGTCTACCGTCAAGTTCAAGGAGGCTGTTGAGGTCTCTATCAACTTGGGCGTTGACCCGCGTAAATCCGATCAGGTCGTGCGTGGCGCTACCGTGTTGCCGAACGGCACGGGCCGCGATGTTCGCGTTGCGGTATTCGCCCAAGGCGCTGCAGCAGACGCCGCCAAGGAAGCCGGTGCCGATATCGTTGGCATGGAAGACCTGGCCGATGACGTCAAAAAAGGCAACATGAACTTCGATGTTGTCGTTGCGGCTCCGGACGCCATGCGCGTGGTCGGTCAGTTGGGTCAGATTCTGGGTCCGCGAGGCCTGATGCCGAACCCGAAAGTCGGCACCGTGACGCCTGACGTGGCAACCGCGGTCAAGAACGCCAAGGCGGGTCAGGTCCGTTTCCGTACTGATAAGAACGGTATCATCCATGCCTCTATCGGTAAGGTGGATTTCCCGGCAGAAGCACTCAAGGGCAATCTCGAAGCGCTGGTCAGTGACCTCAAGCGCCTCAAGCCGAGTACTTCCAAAGGCATTTATCTCAAGAAACTGACCCTGTCCAGCACCATGGGCCCGGGTCTGACCGTCGATCACAGCGCTTTCGCTTGATCGGCAACAACCAGGCAATGACTTTGCGGTCCCCGTGCACCTTCGTAACAGCCCAGGCGCTGGTTCGAAGGAGTGGGGCGGGGCACCGTCAAAGACCGCAGGTGTTGGCCATGGGGCCGGCTTAATCTTCCTGGGGTTCGTCCTCAAGGGATGCCTGCGCAGATGGTGTTGCTCGCCGATTGAGGTGTGCAGCCATCGTCCAAGACTTCCACTGAAGCAAGGTGGAAGAGATGGTAACCACCGGGTCGCGACATTGTCGCCCCGGCACGAAGGAGTAACCACTGTGCCACTAGCACTCGAAGGCAAGAAAGCAATTGTTGCCGAGGTCAGTGAAGCCGCTAAGGACGCTCTTTCCGTCGTAGTTGCCGATTCTCGTGGTGTGACCGTTAGCGCAATGACCGATCTGCGCAAACAGGCTCGCGAGAATGGCGTCCAGATTCGTGTTGTTCGCAACACGCTGGCACGTCGTGCGCTGTCAGGGACTTCATGGGAGTGCCTGAACGAGACTTTCTCAGGCCCCACGCTGCTGGCCTTCTCCTACGAACATCCCGGCGCTGCGGCGCGGCTGTTCAAGGAGTTTGGCAAGTCGCAGAAGGAATTTGAAGTCAAGGCGCTGGCTTACGAAGGGGAGATGATCCCGGCTGCTGATATCGACCGTCTGGCCACGCTGCCGACTTACGATGAAGCGATCGCCAAGCTGATGTCCGTCATGAAGGAAGCTTCTGCCGGCAAGCTGGTTCGTACTCTTGCAGCTGTTCGCGATCAAAAGCAGGAAGAAGCCGCCTGATAGGTGGCCTGCTCGCGCAGACTGAGTCGACTATTGAATCAACGAGCACTTGGCCGACGCCGGCTGGGGCTCCGCAAAGTTTAGGAATCTGAAACATGGCACTTTCTCAAGAAGACATCATCAACGCTGTTGCCGAAATGTCCGTGATGGAAGTTGCAGAGCTGGTTTCTGCAATGGAAGAGAAGTTCGGCGTTTCTGCTGCTGCTGCTGTCGTCGCTGGCCCGGGTGGCGGTGACGCGGCGGAAGCCGAAGAACAGACTGAGTTCTCCCTGGTTCTGACCGCTGCCGGTGACAAGAAAGTCAACGTCATCAAGGTCGTTCGCGAGATCACTGGTCTGGGCCTGAAAGAAGCCAAGGGTGCCGTCGACGGCGCGCCGGCGACTATCAAGGAAGGCCTGTCCAAGGACGACGCTGAAGAAGCCAAGAAGAAGCTGGAAGAAGCTGGCGCTTCTGTGGAGCTCAAGTAACTCCGTGCTCACGGCTTCACGCGCTGTGTAAGCGCCACGGCTGGCGGCGGGCATGCCCGCTGCCGGCCTTTTTCTGTTTTTGCTAGCCTGGCGTTAGTACGCCTGATCGAGGGTTCGCCCCTCAGTCAGGATTGTAGCCACTAGACGAATTCCGACGGCGAGCTCCCTCATTCGGGAGGCTTGCCGTCAGCGCCTAACGGGGGCAGCCCGCGTTAGGGAGCGCCGAACACGCACCGGTCACCCATGGTGAACAAGCTGGGGAATACAGATGGCTTACTCATATACTGAGAAAAAACGCATCCGCAAGGATTTCGGCAAACTGCCTCAAGTAATGGATGTGCCCTACCTGCTGGCCATCCAGCTTGATTCCTATTACGACTTTCTCCAGCAGGACCGGGCGCCGGAAGAGCGTCTCGAGACCGGTCTCAATGCGGCTTTCAAGTCCGTATTTCCGATCGAGAGTTTTTCAGGCAATGCGGCGCTCGAGTATGTCAGTTATCGCTTTGGCACACCGGGCTTCGACGTCAAGGAGTGCCAGCTTCGCGGGGTGACCTATTCGGCACCGCTGCGCGTCAAGGTGCGCCTGATCATCTACGACAAAGAGTCGTCGAACAAGGCCATCAAGGACATCAAGGAGCAGGAAGTCTACATGGGGGAAATCCCCCTGATGACCGAAAACGGTACCTTCGTCGTCAACGGTACCGAGCGCGTCATCGTCTCCCAGCTCCATCGCTCGCCGGGCGTGTTCTTCGATCACGACAAGGGCAAGAGCCACTCTTCCGGCAAGCTGCTCTATTCCGCGCGTATCATTCCTTACCGCGGCTCCTGGCTGGATTTCGAGTTCGATCCGAAAGACAACGTCTTCGTACGTATCGACCGTCGCCGCAAATTGCCGGCCACTGTCTTGATGCGCGCGCTCGGCATGAATGCCGAGCAGATCCTCGAGACCTTTTTTGAGACCAGCACTTTCCATATCGAAAACGACGGTATTTTCGTCGAGCTGGTGCCGTCTCGCCTGCGTGGTGAGACCGCGACTTTCGAAATCAAGGACGGCGACGGTAACGTCATCGTCGAGGAAGGTCGTCGTGTTACCCAGAAGCATATTCGCCAACTTGAAAAAGCCGGGCTAGAGCGTCTTCAGGTGCCGATGGACTACCTGTTCGGCAAGACGCTGGCCAAGGATCAGGTCGACGCCAAGACTGGCGAGCTGATCTGCGAGTGCAACACTGAACTGACGCCGGAACTGCTGGAGAAGCTGGGGCAGGGTGGTGTCACTCAGCTGGAAACACTCTATACCAACGATCTCGACGCCGGCTCGTTCATCTCCGATACCTTGAAGGTGGACACCACGCGTTCCGGTCTGGAAGCGCTGGTCGAGATCTACCGCATGATGCGTCCCGGCGAGCCGCCGACCAAGGAAGCGGCCGAGACGTTGTTCCACAATCTGTTCTTCAGCGAAGACCGCTACGACCTGTCGGGCGTTGGCCGGATGAAGTTCAATCGCCGTCTGCGTCGTGAAGGCGATACCGGGTCCGGCGTACTCGACAATCAGGACATTCTCGATGTCCTGAAAGAGCTGATCAGCATCCGTAACGGCTTCGGTGAAGTCGACGATATCGATCACCTGGGCAACCGCCGCATTCGTTGTGTCGGCGAGATGGCCGAGAATCAGTTCCGCGTGGGTCTGGTGCGCGTCGAGCGTGCGGTCAAGGAACGTCTCTCCATGGCGGAGAGCGAAGGCCTGATGCCGCAGGATCTGATCAACGCCAAGCCGGTGGCAGCGGCAGTCAAAGAGTTCTTCGGTTCTTCGCAGCTGTCCCAGTTCATGGACCAGAACAACCCGCTCTCCGAGGTGACGCACAAGCGTCGTGTCTCCGCGCTTGGGCCGGGTGGCTTGACCCGCGAACGTGCCGGTTTCGAAGTGCGTGACGTTCACGCCACTCACTACGGCCGTCTATGTCCGATCGAAACGCCGGAAGGTCCGAACATTGGTCTGATCAACTCGCTGGCGACCTATTCCAAGACCAACAGCTACGGTTTCCTCGAGACGCCGTATCGCAAGGTCGTGGATCGTCAGTTGACCGACGAGATCGTGCACCTGTCGGCAATCGAGGAAGGTGACTTCATCATCGCCCAGGCCTCGGCGACGGTCGACGAGGGCAACAAGCTGATCGACGACCTGGTCCAGGTTCGCCACAAGGGTGAAACCACCTTCATGGCGCCGGACAAGGTCACCCTGATGGACGTGTCTCCGCGTCAGGTAGTCTCCGTGGCTGCCGCGTTGATTCCGTTCCTCGAGCATGATGACGCCAACCGTGCCCTGATGGGCTCGAACATGCAGCGTCAGGCAGTACCGACTCTGCGTGCCGACAAGCCGCTCGTGGGTACCGGCATGGAGCGTTTCGTCGCCCGTGACTCCGGTGTCTGCGCCGTGGCTCGTCGTGGCGGCGTGATCGACTCCGTCGATGCCAAGCGCGTCGTGGTTCGTGTCCAGGAAGACGAGATCATCGGCGGTGAAGCGGGTGTCGATATCTACAACCTGACCAAGTATGTGCGTTCCAACCAGAACACCTGCCAGAACCAGCGCCCGATCGTGCGCCCGGGTGATGTCGTCTCGCGTGGCGATATTCTGGCCGACGGCCCGTCCGTCGATATGGGTGACCTGGCCTTGGGCCAGAACATGCGTCTCGCGTTCATGCCGTGGAACGGCTACAACTTCGAGGATTCCATCCTCGTTTCCGAGCGTGTGGTCGAGGACGATCGTTTCACCACGATCCATATCCAGGAACTGACCTGTGTCTCTCGCGACACCAAGCTGGGTGCGGAGGAGATCTCTTCCGATATCCCCAACGTCGGTGAGTCGGCACTGGGCAAGCTGGATGAGGCAGGCGTCGTCTATATCGGTGCCGAAGTCGGCGCCGGCGACATTCTGGTCGGCAAGGTCACGCCCAAGGGCGAGACCCAGTTGACGCCGGAGGAAAAGCTCCTGCGTGCGATCTTCGGCGAGAAGGCGTCAGACGTTAAGGACACCTCGCTGCGTGCACCGACCGGCATGCGCGGTACCGTCATCGACGTGCAGGTCTTCACTCGCGACGGCGTCGAGAAGGATTCGCGTGCGCTTTCCATCGAGCAGCAACAGCTCGACGAAGTGCGCAAGGATCTTCAGGAAACCTATCGTATCGCCGAAGACGCCACGTTCGAGCGCCTCCAGCGCACGCTGGAAGGCGAGGCGGTCCACGGCGGCCCGTCGCTGAAGAAAGGCGATGTGCTGAGCGGGGAGTATCTCGATGAGCTGCCGCGTCAGCAGTGGTTCAAGCTGCGCATGCAGAACGAGACCCTCAACGAGCTGCTGGCCCAGGCCGATGAACAGCTGGAAAATCGCCGCAAGGAGATGGACGAGCGTTTCGAAGACAAGAAGCGCAAGTTGACCCAGGGTGATGATCTGGCGCCGGGCGTGCTCAAGATCGTCAAGGTCTATTTGGCGGTCAAGCGTCGCATCCAGCCGGGCGACAAGATGGCCGGCCGTCACGGTAACAAGGGTGTCATCTCCGCGATCATGCCGATCGAGGATATGCCGTTCGATGACAACGGCCAGCCGGTCGACGTCGTGCTCAATCCGTTGGGTGTACCGTCACGCATGAACGTCGGTCAGATTCTCGAGACCCACCTGGGCATGGCGGCTCATGGTCTCGGCGTCAAGATCGACCGCATGTTGCGCGATGCCCGCGAACAGCAGGTCGGTGAGATCCGCGATTTCCTCAAGCAGGTCTACAACACCGAGGGCGCGCGTCAGGAGGATATCGACTCCCTGACCGATGACGAAATCATCACCTTGGCCAAGAACCTGCGCGGTGGCGTGCCGATTGCGACACCGGTTTTCGACGGTGCCAAGGAGCACGAGATCAAGCACCTGCTGAAGCTTGCCGATCTGCCGGATTCCGGCCAGATGACGCTGTACGACGGGCGTACCGGTGAGTCGTTCGATCGTCCGGTGACCGTGGGCTACATGTACATGTTGAAGCTCAACCACCTGGTCGACGACAAGATGCATGCGCGTTCCACCGGTTCTTACTCGCTGGTCACGCAGCAGCCTCTGGGTGGTAAGGCGCAGTTCGGTGGACAGCGTTTCGGTGAGATGGAAGTGTGGGCGCTCGAGGCGTATGGCGCCGCCTACACCCTGCAGGAAATGCTCACCGTCAAGTCGGATGATGTCGAAGGTCGTACCAAGATGTACAAGAGCATCGTGGACGGCGACCACACCATGCAGGCCGGTATGCCGGAATCCTTCAATGTGCTGGTGAAGGAAATCCGCTCGCTGGGTATCGATATCGAATTGGAAAGCTAAGACCGGCACAGTCGATCGATAGCGACGGTTTGCGGGGCGAGCGAGTGATTCGCGGCCCCGCTCATGACAACTCCGCAACGGAGCGATCCCATGAAAGATTTGGTGAAAGTCCTCAAGTCACAGGCGCAATCTGACGAGTTCGAGGCGATCAAGATTACGCTCGCGTCGCCGGAAATGATTCGCTCCTGGTCATACGGCGAAGTCAAGAAGCCGGAGACCATCAACTACCGTACGTTCAAGCCTGAACGCGACGGGCTTTTCTGCGCCAAGATCTTCGGGCCGGTCAAGGATTACGAGTGCCTGTGCGGCAAGTACAAGCGCATGAAGCATCGCGGCATCATCTGCGAGAAGTGCGGCGTCGAAGTGACCAAGGCAGCGGTTCGCCGCGAGCGCATGGGCCACATCGAGCTGGCCTCGCCGGTCGCGCACATCTGGTTTCTGAAATCGCTGCCGTCACGCATCGGCATGTTCCTGGACATGACCCTGCGCGACATCGAGCGCGTGCTCTACTTCGAATCGTTTGTCGTGATCGATCCGGGCATGACCACGCTCGAGCGCGGTCAACTGCTCAACGACGAGCAGTATTTCGAGGCGCTGGAAGAGTTCGGCGACGACTTCGATGCGCGCATGGGCGCCGAAGCCGTTCAGGCGTTGCTCAAGGACATCGATCTGGAAGAAGAGATCGATCGCCTGCGTGAAGAGATTCCGCAGACCAACTCCGAGACCAAGATCAAGAAGCTTTCCAAGCGCCTCAAGCTGCTGGAAGCCTTCTACAAGTCCGGCAATGCGCCGGCCTGGATGGTCATGGAAGTGCTGCCGGTTCTGCCGCCGGATCTGCGTCCGCTGGTCCCGCTGGACGGTGGCCGCTTCGCGACTTCGGATCTCAATGATCTGTACCGTCGCGTGATCAACCGCAACAATCGCCTGAAGCGACTGCTCGACCTCAATGCGCCGGACATCATCGTGCGCAACGAGAAGCGCATGTTGCAGGAATCGGTCGATGCGCTGCTCGACAACGGTCGTCGCGGCCGTGCCATCACGGGCTCCAACAAGCGTCCGTTGAAGTCGCTCGCCGACATGATCAAGGGCAAGCAGGGGCGTTTCCGTCAGAACCTGCTGGGCAAGCGCGTCGATTACTCCGGCCGTTCCGTCATCACCGTCGGTCCGACCCTGCGCCTGCATCAGTGTGGTCTGCCCAAGAAGATGGCGCTTGAGCTGTTCAAGCCGTTCATCTACTCCAAGCTGCAAGGCAGCGGGCAGGCGTCCACGATCAAGGCCGCCAAGAAGATGGTCGAGCGCGAGCTGCCGGAAGTGTGGGACATTCTCGCCGACGTCATCCGCGAGCATCCGGTCCTGCTCAACCGTGCACCGACGCTGCATCGTCTCGGCATCCAGGCGTTCGAGCCGCTGCTGATCGAGGGCAAGGCTATCCAGCTGCACCCGCTGGTCTGTGCGGCCTACAACGCCGACTTCGACGGTGACCAGATGGCCGTTCACGTGCCTTTGACGCTGGAATCCCAGCTCGAAGCGCGCGCGCTGATGATGTCGACCAACAACGTGCTGTCGCCGGCCAACGGCGAGCCGATCATCGTGCCGTCCCAGGACGTCGTGCTCGGCCTCTATTACATGACGCGCGAACGCATCAACGCCAAGGGCGAAGGCAAGGCATTTGCCAACCTCAACGAGCTGGATCGCGCTTTCGCAACTCACAATGTCTCGATGCATGCTCGGGTCAAGGTGCGTCTGACCGAGTGGCTGTCCGACGAGAAGGATGGCGAGGTCACCGAACTGACCGAGACCACGTCGATCAAGGACACTACCGTCGGCCGTGCGTTGCTGTTCCGCATCCTGCCGAAGGGGATGCCGTTCGAGCTCGTCGACCGTCCGATGAAGAAGAAAGCGATCTCCGGGCTGATCAACGAGGTCTACCGGCGTACCGGTCTCAAGGACGCGGTCATCTTTGCCGACCAGTTGATGTACACCGGCTTCCGCCTGGCAACCTGGTCTGGCGCCTCCATCGGCGTCAACGATTTCGTCATCCCGGATGCCAAGGCCGAGATCGTCGATGCGGCCGAGGACGAGGTCAAGGAAATCGAAGACCAGTTCTCCTCCGGTCTGGTGACCGCGGGCGAGAAGTACAACAAGGTCATCGATATCTGGTCCAAGGCCAACGACAAGGTGGCCAAGGCGATGATGGCCGTGATCTCGAAAGAGACGGTGACCGATCGAGACGGTAACGAAGTCGAACAGGATTCGTTCAACAGCGTCTTCATCATGGCCGATTCCGGTGCCCGGGGTAGTGCGGCTCAGATTCGTCAGCTGGCCGGTATGCGTGGCCTGATGGCCAAGCCGGACGGCTCGATCATCGAGACGCCGATCACTGCCAACTTCCGTGAAGGTCTGAACGTACTCCAGTACTTCATTTCGACCCATGGCGCGCGTAAGGGTCTGGCGGATACGGCACTCAAGACCGCCAACTCTGGTTATCTGACCCGTCGTCTGGTCGACGTGGCACAGGATCTGGTGATCACCGAAGTCGACTGCGGCACCGACCGGGGGCTGACCCTGCATCCGGTGATCGAAGGCGGCGACGTCATCGTGTCACTGGCACAGCGTGTGCTGGGCCGGGTCGTGGCGCAGGACGTCATCGACCCGCAGACCGAAGACGTGTTGATCGCTCGCGGCACATTGCTCGACGAAGCCTGGTGCGAAGAGCTCGACACCATGGGTGTCGACGAGATCATCGTGCGCAGCCCGATCAGCTGCGAGACGTCTCACGGCGTCTGCTCGTCCTGCTACGGCCGCGATCTGGCCCGCGGGCACCAGGTCAACATCGGTGAAGCGGTCGGCGTCATTGCTGCCCAGTCCATCGGTGAGCCGGGTACCCAGTTGACCATGCGTACATTCCACATCGGTGGTGCGGCGTCACGTGCTTCAGCGGTCGATAGTGTTCAGGTCAAGCATGGCGGTAGCGTGCGCCTGCACAACATCAAGTCGGTCGAGCGCGCCGATGGCAAACTGATCGTGGTATCTCGTTCCAGCGCAATGGCGGTGGCCGACGATCACGGTCGCGAGCGTGAGTACTACAAGCTGCCCTACGGCGCCGAGCTGTCGGTCAAGGACGGCGACCATGTCGAAGGTGGTCAGATCGTCGCCAAGTGGGATCCGCACACTCACCCGGTCGTCGCCGAGGTGCATGGCAAGGCGCAGTTCACGGACATGACCGAAGGTCTGACCATGACGCGCACGGTCGATGAAATGACCGGCCTGTCTAACATCGAGGTGATCGAGGCCGCAGCTCGCCCGGCCTCCGGTCGCGACAAGCGTCCGATGATCATGCTGGTGGGGGAAGACGGCGAGCACGTGACGCTGCCGGGTTCCAACACGCCGGTACAGTATCTGCTGCCGGGTCGCGCTATCGTCGCCGCGGAGAACGGTACCGAGATTGGCGTGGGTGAGGTGATTGCGCGTATTCCGCTGGAAGCGTCCGGTAACAAGGACATCACCGGTGGTCTGCCGCGTGTCGCCGACCTGTTCGAGGCGCGTAAGCCGAAAGAGCCGTCCATCCTCGCCGAGATCAACGGTACGATCAGCTTCGGCAAGGAGACCAAGGGCAAGCGTCGTCTGACGATCACGCCGAAAGAAGGTGATCCGTTGGAGATGCTGATCCCGAAATGGCGTCAGATCGGGGTGTTCGAAGGCGAGACGGTCGAGAAGGGCGAGGTCATCTCCGATGGTCCGAGCAACCCGCATGACATTCTTCGTCTGCTGGGCGTGGCGGAGCTGGCCAAGTACATCACCGTCGAAATTCAGGACGTCTACCGCCTGCAGGGCGTCAGCATCAACGACAAGCACATCGAAGTCATCGTGCGTCAGATGCTGCGCAAGGTCGAGATCACCGATTCCGGCGACTCTACCTTCATTCCCGGCGATCAGGTCGAGCTGGTACGTGTCCTCGAAGAGAACGCGCGCCTCGAGACGACAGAGAAGTTCCCGGCCAAGTACGAGCGTCTGCTGCTGGGTATCACCAAGGCCTCGTTGGCGACCGAGTCGTTCATCTCCGCGGCATCGTTCCAGGAGACGACACGGGTCTTGACCGAGGCTGCGGTAACCGGCAAGCGCGATTATCTGCGCGGCCTGAAGGAAAACGTGGTGGTGGGGCGTCTGATTCCGGCGGGTACGGGTCTGGCTCACCACGACGAGCGGCGTCGCAAGCGCGAGGAATCCGGGCGCACGCTGCAGCCGTCGGCGTTCGATGTCGAGCAGGAGCTGGGTGCTCAGCTCACCGCGCTCGATGCCGATGACGACGATCTCTAAGTCATGACCTGGGACCGCTCGCCTACGGGCGAGCGGTCTTGACGGGTCTCATGACAACTGATTAGAATGCGCAGCCTTTATGCAGGGGAGGTGCAACCGGCCTACGCAAAGGTCCATGCACATCGGCCCCGGCATGAGGCAAGGCAACCCATTGGAGTCAGCTAAAGACTATGGCAACGATCAACCAGCTCGTGCGCAAGCCGCGCAAGCGCCCCGTCGAGACAAGCGACGTGCCGGCGCTGCAGGCCTGCCCGCAACGCCGTGGGGTCTGTACCCGCGTCTACACCACTACGCCCAAGAAGCCGAACTCGGCGCTGCGTAAGGTGTGTCGTGTGCGTCTGACCAACGGTTTTGAAGTCAGTTCTTACATCGGCGGTGAAGGCCACAACCTGCAGGAACACTCTGTGGTCCTGATTCGTGGCGGCCGCGTCAAGGATTTGCCGGGTGTGCGTTATCACACCGTCCGCGGCGCCCTCGACACTTCCGGTGTTCAGAATCGTCGACAAGGCCGTTCCAAATACGGCACCAAGCGTCCCAAGTCCTGAGTTCGGACGCTTCTACCATTTATCATCGGTCAGATAAGAGTAAGGTCGGCCGCTTTCGCCAGTTGGCGAGCGCATGCCGGGTTTACCTGAACGACCCTTAACGAGAGGGCTTATCATGCCAAGAAGAAGAGTCGCCGCTAAGCGCGAGATCCTTCCCGATCCCAAATTCGGAAGCGAGCGCCTGGCCAAGTTTATGAACCATCTGATGATCAGCGGCAAGAAGTCCGTAGCTGAGCGCATCGTCTATGGTGCGTTGGACAGGGTTGCCGAGCGTAGTAGCGAGGCGCCGCTGGACATCTTTGACAAAGCGCTGGAAGCGATTCAGCCGATGGTCGAGGTCAAATCTCGCCGTGTTGGCGGCGCGACTTACCAGGTGCCGGTGGAAGTTCGTCCGTCACGCCGTCAGGCACTGGCCATGCGTTGGCTGGCCGATGCGGCCCGTAGCCGCGGTGAAAAGACCATGGTTCAACGTCTTGCCGGCGAAATGCTGGACGCCGCCGAAGGCAAGGGTTCTGCTGTGAAGAAGCGTGAAGACGTGCACCGCATGGCAGATGCCAACAAGGCCTTCTCCCACTACCGCTTCTAATCAACGGGGACTTCCATCGTGGCACGAAAGACACCACTCAAGCGTTATCGCAATATCGGTATCGTTGCCCACGTCGACGCTGGTAAGACTACGACTACCGAGCGTGTCCTGTTCTATACCGGCCTGTCCCACAAGGTCGGTGAGGTTCATGAAGGCGCTGCCGTCATGGACTGGATGGAGCAGGAGCAGGAACGTGGCATCACGATCACCTCTGCTGCCACCACCTGCTTCTGGCAGGGCATGAGCAAGCAGTTCGACGAGCACCGTATCAACATCATCGATACGCCGGGACACGTCGACTTCACGATCGAAGTCGAGCGTTCATTGCGCGTACTGGATGGTGCGGTCGTCGTGCTGTGCGGCTCGTCCGGTGTGCAGCCGCAGACCGAGACCGTCTGGCGTCAGGCCAACAAGTACGAAGTCCCGCGCATGGTGTTCGTCAACAAGATGGACCGTGCCGGCGCCGATTACTTCATGGTCATCGACCAGCTCAAGGATCGCCTGGGCGCCAACGTCGTTCCGATCCAGATCAACTGGGGCGCGGAAGACGAATTCAAGGGCGTGGTCGATCTCATCAAGATGAAGGCCATCCTCTGGGACGAAGACAACTTCGGTATGAACTACGAGTTGGTCGACATCCCGGCCGACCTGCAGGAAACTGCCGAGAAGTACCGTGAGCAGATGGTCGAAGCGGCAGCTGAAGCCAACGAAGAGCTGATGGACAAATACCTCGAAGGGGTAGAGCTCTCCGAGGTGGAAATCAAGGCGGGTCTGCGTGCGCGTACCCTGGCCAACGAGATCGTTCTCGTGACCTGTGGTTCGGCATTCAAGAACAAGGGTGTTCAGGCCGTCCTGGATTGCGTCATCGAGTACTTGCCGTCGCCGACCGAGGTCAAGGCCATCGAAGGTGAGCTCGACGACAAGGACGGCACCGTCGCGACTCGTGAAGCTGACGACAGCGCGCCGTTCTCGGCGTTGGCGTTCAAGATCGCAACCGATCCGTTCGTGGGTACCCTGACGTTCATGCGCGTCTACTCGGGCGTCCTGAAGTCCGGCGACAGCATCTTCAACTCGGTGAAGTCGAAGAAGGAACGTGTCGGCCGTATCGTTCAGATGCATGCCAACTCGCGTGAAGAGATCAAGGAAGTCTACGCTGGCGACATCGCGGCGTGTATCGGCTTGAAAGACGTCACGACCGGCGACACGCTGTGCGACCTGAACGACAAGATCGTTCTCGAGCGCATGGAGTTTCCGGAGCCGGTTATCTCCGTCGCCGTCGAGCCGAAGTCCAAGCCTGACCAGGAGAAGATGGGTGTGGCTCTTGGCAAGTTGGCGCAGGAAGATCCGTCTTTCCGTGTCCAGACTGACGAAGAGACCGGTCAGACCATCATCTCGGGCATGGGCGAGTTGCACCTCGACATCCTCGTCGATCGTATGCGTCGCGAGTTCAAGGTCGAAGCCAACATCGGCAAGCCGCAGGTGGCTTACCGTGAGACGATTCGCCAGTCGGTGGAGCAGGAAGGCAAGTTCGTTCGTCAGTCAGGCGGTCGCGGCCAATATGGTCACGTCTGGTTGCGCATCGAGCCGCTGACGGCCGAAGACAAGGGCGAGGACGAGGAGATGACCTTCAAGTTCGCGTCCGCCATCGTCGGTGGTGCGGTACCGAAAGAGTACGTGCCGGCCGTCGAAAAAGGGGCTTACGAACAGCTCAAGAACGGCGTGATCGCGGGTTACCCGATGATCGACGTCAAGGTGACGCTGTTCGATGGTTCCTACCATGACGTGGACTCCAACGAGACTGCGTTCAAGGTCGCCTCTTCCATGGCGATCAAAGAAGGTGCTCGTAAGGCTAAGGCCGTGTTGCTCGAGCCGGTGATGAAGGTCGAAGTCGTTACCCCTGAAGATTTCATGGGTGATGTGATGGGTGACCTCAACCGCCGACGTGGCCTTGTGCAGGGCATGGATGACTCCTCTTCTGGCAAGGTCATTCGCGCCACGGTTCCGTTGGCTGAGATGTTCGGTTATGCGACCGATCTGCGTTCTCAGACCCAGGGACGCGCAAGCTACACCATGGAGTTTGCGAATTACGAAGAGGCGCCATCCAGCGTAGTTGATGCCGTCATCAATCAGAACGGTTAACCGTTAGCTAACGTAAAGAGGTTATAGCAGTGGCTAAGGCAAAATTTGAACGCTCCAAACCGCATGTCAACGTCGGCACCATCGGTCACGTCGACCACGGCAAGACGACCCTGACAGCAGCCCTGACTCGTGTCTCTGCCGAAGTCTTCGGCGGCGAGTGGCGCCAGTTCGATTCTATCGACAATGCTCCGGAAGAGCGTGAGCGCGGTATCACCATCGCCACCGCTCACGTCGAGTATCAGTCCGAAGTTCGCCATTACGCGCACGTCGACTGCCCGGGACACGCTGACTACGTCAAGAACATGATCACCGGTGCTGCCCAGATGGACGGCGCGATCCTGGTCTGTTCCGCTGCCGACGGCCCGATGCCGCAGACTCGCGAGCACATCCTGCTGTCTCGTCAGGTCGGCGTTCCGTACATCGTCGTGTTCCTGAATAAGGCGGACATGGTCGATGACGAAGAGCTGCTCGAGCTGGTCGAGATGGAAGTGCGTGAGCTTCTGGCCGAGTACGACTTCCCGGGTGACGACACCCCGATCATCATCGGCTCCGCGCTGATGGCGCTGGAAGGCAAGGATGACAACGGCATGGGTACCACTGCCGTTGCCAACCTGATCAAGTCTCTGGACGAGTACATTCCGGAGCCGGAGCGCGCTATCGATCAGCCGTTCCTGATGCCGATCGAAGACGTGTTCTCCATCTCAGGTCGCGGCACCGTTGTGACCGGTCGTGTCGAGCGCGGCATCGTCAAGACTGGCGATGAAGTCGAAATCGTCGGTATTCACGACACTACCAAGACGATCGTCACCGGCGTCGAAATGTTCCGCAAGTTGCTCGACGAAGGTCGTGCTGGCGAGAACGTGGGCGCGCTGCTGCGTGGTACCAAGCGTGATGACGTCGAGCGCGGCCAGGTTCTGGCCAAACCGGGCACCATCAAGCCGCATACCAAGTTCGAAGCCGAAGTCTACGTGCTGTCCAAGGAAGAAGGTGGTCGTCATACCCCGTTCTTCAAGGGCTATCGTCCGCAGTTCTACTTCCGTACCACCGACGTTACCGGTACCTGTGAACTGCCGGAAGGCGTCGAGATGGTCATGCCGGGCGACAACGTCCAGATGGTCGTGACGCTGATCGCGCCGATCGCCATGGAAGACGGCCTGCGCTTCGCGATTCGCGAAGGCGGCCGTACCGTTGGCGCCGGCGTGGTAGCCAAGATCATCGAGTAAGCGTTTCGATGATGGTTAAAGAAGGGGCGCTCACGCGCCCCTTTTCTGTATGGGTTCGATAGCCCCGATGGATAGTGTGATTGACACTCAATCGGGGCTCTCCTATAATGCGCGTCCTTTGAACGCGTGGGTCGACGGCTCGCGCCGTCAGCATCCAGTGGAGCATAAGGTAAATGCAGAACCAGAAGATTCGCATTCGGCTGAAAGCGTTTGACCATCGGCTGATCGACCAGTCGGCTCAGGAGATCGTTGATACGGCCAAGCGCACTGGCGCTCAGGTGCGTGGACCGATCCCGCTGCCGACTAATCGCGAGCGTTACACCATCCTGATCTCACCGCACGTCAACAAGGATGCGCGTGATCAGTATGAGATTCGCACGCACAAGCGCGTGCTCGACATCGTCGAGCCGACGGAAAAAACCGTCGATGCGCTGATGAAGCTCGATCTCGCCGCTGGTGTAGACGTGCAGATTAAACTCGACTGAAACCAACACTAGTCACTAGCGGGCGCTGAGTTCAACAGCACCGCCGCGTCGTGAGACGCCATACAATGTGCTAGTGGAATGCTCTGGAAAGGGCAGCCATAGCGGGTGATAGCCCCGTACACTATAGGAGACTGAACATGACTATCGGTTTAGTCGGTAAAAAGGCGGGTATGACCCGTGTTTTCACCGAAGATGGCGCCTCCGTGCCCGTAACCGTTATCGAGGTTGAGCCCAACCGCATCGCCAGCGTCAAGACTATCGAGTCTGACGGCTATCGTGCGGTGCAGGTCACGACCGGCTCCCGCAAAGCCAAACACCTCACCAAGGCGATTGCTGGTCAATACGCCAAGGCAGGTATCGAGGCTGGCCGTTCGCTGATGGAGTTCCGTCTTGCAGAAGACGACGAGACTCCGGAAGTGGGTGGTTCCTTCACCGTATCCCTCTTTGAAGCTGGTCAGAAAGTCGATGTGACCGGTACCTCCAAGGGTAAAGGATTTCAGGGCGCCGTTAAGCGCTGGAATTTCCGTACCCAGGACAATACCCACGGCAACTCGCTTTCTCACCGTGCGCCAGGTTCCATCGGTCAGTGCCAGACCCCAGGTCGCGTTTTCAAAGGCAAGAAGATGGCCGGTCAGATGGGTAACGAGCGTGTCACCGTCCAGACGCTGGAAGTGGTGCGTATCGATACCGAGCGCAATCTTCTGTTGATCAAGGGCGCCGTGCCAGGTGCACCCGGCAGCGATGTCGTTGTGCGCAGTGCCGTGAAAGCTCGCTGAGGGGACTGAGACCGATGAATCTGAATCTCGTAGGTGCCGCTGGCACCGTCGAAGTGTCCGAAGCGACCTTCGGCAAAGACTTCAACGAAGCATTGGTGCACCAGGTCGTCACCGCCTATCTGGCGGCTGGTCGTCAAGGTACCCGTGCTCAGAAAAACCGCTCCGACGTGCGTGGCGGCGGCAAGAAGCCGTGGCGCCAGAAAGGCACTGGCCGTGCGCGTGCCGGCACCATCCGTTCGCCGATCTGGCGTAGCGGTGGCGTGACCTTCGCTGCTCGTCCGCAGGATTACACGCAGAAGGTCAACCGCAAGATGTATCGTGCGGCCATGCGTTCTATCCTCTCCGAGCTGATCCGTCAGGACCGTCTGGTGTTGGTCGAAGAGTTCGCCGTCGAAGCACCCAGAACCAAAGAGCTGGTGGGTAAGCTCAAGGAGCTGGAGCTCGAGAAGGCGCTGATCGTCACTGAAGAGATCGACGAGAAGCTCTATCTTGCTGCCCGCAACATCCCCAACGTCGATGTCGTCGATGCTGCGGCCGCCGATCCGGTCAGCCTGATCGCCTTCGACAAGGTGCTGATGACCGTCTCCGCTCTGCGTAAATTCGAGGAGAAGCTGGGATGAACCAGGAACGCGTATATAAGGTTCTGCTCGGACCTCACATGACCGAGAAGGCCGCGCTTGCCGCCGAGAACAATCAGTACGTGTTCCGGGTGGCCCAGGACGCGACCAAGCCTGAGATCAAGAAAGCCGTCGAGGCGTTGTTCGGCAAGAAGGTTGCCGGCGTCCAGGTGCTCAATGTCAAGGGCAAGACCAAACGCACTCGCTTCGGCACTGGTCTGCGCAAGGGTTACCGCAAGGCGTACGTGACCCTGGCTGCGGGCGAAACGCTCGAAGACTTCTCTGGCGCCGAGTAGGCAGGAGTACGGATCATGGCAGTAGTCAAGACAAAACCCACATCCGCCGGTCGTCGTCACGTCGTCAAAGTCGTCAACGACGAGCTCTTCAAGGGCCGCGCTTATGGCGCGCTTGTCGAGAAGCAGTCGAAGTCGGGTGGGCGTAACAACAATGGCCGTATCACCACACGTCACGTGGGTGGTGGTCATCGTCAGCATTATCGTCTGATCGATTTCAAGCGCGTCAAGGATGGCATCAAGGCCGCCGTTGAGCGCATCGAATACGATCCGAACCGTAGCGCCAACATTGCGCTGCTGAAGTACATGGACGGCGAACGTCGTTACATCATCGCGCCCAAGACCATCAAGGTCGGCGACGTGGTGGAGTCCGGTGTCAACGCCGCCATCAAGCGCGGCAACGCGCTGCCGCTGCGTAACATCCCGGTCGGTTCTACGGTGCATTGCATCGAACTGAAGCCGGGCAAGGGTGCGCAGATCGCTCGCAGTGCCGGTGCTAGCGCTCAGCTGGTCGCGCGTGAAGGCAATTATGCAACGCTGCGTCTTCGCTCCGGCGAGATGCGTCGCGTATTGTCCGAGTGCCGCGCGACATTGGGCGAAGTCGGTAACTCTGAGCACAGCCTGCGTCAATTGGGCAAGGCCGGTGCGAAACGTTGGAGAGGGGTGCGCCCGACTGTTCGCGGTGTCGCAATGAACCCGGTGGACCACCCGCACGGTGGCGGTGAAGGCCGCACCAGTGGCGGTCGTCACCCGGTCAGCCCGTGGGGTATCCCCACCAAGGGCCACAAGACCCGCAAGAACAAGCGTACCGACAAGCTCATCGTTCGTCGCCGCAAGTCCAAGTAACAGACATTAAGAGGTAACGGCTGTGCCACGTTCACTGAAGAAAGGTCCCTTTATTGACCTTCATCTGTTGAAGAAGGTCGACGTCGCAACGGAAAAGAACGATCGCAAACCGATCAAGACCTGGTCGCGTCGTTCGATGATCCTGCCGAATATGGTCGGGCTCACCATTGCGGTACATAACGGTCGCCAGCATGTCCCGGTGCATGTTTCCGAGGAGATGGTCGGCCACAAGTTGGGCGAGTTTGCTGCTACCCGCACTTATCGCGGTCATGCGGCAGACAAGAAAGCCAAACGGTAAGCCAAGAGGAATAAGAGATGGAAGTCGCTGCTAAGTTGCGTGGCGCGAGCTTATCCGCCCAGAAGGCCCGTTTGGTGGCTGACCAGGTGCGCGGTAAGCCGGTCGCCGAAGCGCTCGACGTGCTGACCTTCTCACCGAAGAAGGCCGCCAAGTTGGTCAAGAAGGTGTTGCAGTCCGCGATTGCCAATGCGGAAGAAAACAACGGCATGGACATCGACGAGCTGCGTGTCTCGACCATCTGTGTCGATGAGGGCATGACGCTCAAGCGCATTCAACCGCGCGCCAAAGGCCGTGCGGATCGCATTCTGAAGCGCACCTGCCACATCACCGTCAAGGTAGCCGAGAAGTAGGAGTCGACCAGATGGGTCAGAAAGTCAATCCAGTCGGAATCCGACTGGGCATCGTCAAGGATCACACCTCGGTATGGTATGCCGAGCGTGGCGCCTATGCCGACAAGCTGAACAGCGATCTGGAAGTGCGTCGCTATCTCGAGGAGCGTTTGAAGAACGCTTCCGTGAGCCGCATTACCATCGAGCGTCCGGCCAACAACGCCCGTATTACCATTCACACCGCCCGTCCGGGCATCGTGATTGGCAAGAAAGGCGAGGACGTCGATCGGCTGCGCCAGGAAGTCACCCGCATGATGGGTGTGCCGGTACACGTCAACATCGAAGAAGTCCGCAAGCCGGAACTCGATGCCGCTCTGGTCGCGCAGAACATCGCCGGTCAGCTCGAGCGTCGCGTGATGTTCCGCCGTGCCATGAAGCGCGCCGTTCAGAACGCCATGCGTCTGGGTGCCGGCGGTTTCAAGGTACAGCTCTCCGGTCGTCTGGGTGGTGCCGAAATCGCACGTACCGAATGGTATCGCGAAGGTCGCGTGCCGCTTCATACGCTGCGTGCCGATATCGATTACGCCACTTATGAAGCCCACACCACCTACGGCGTCATCGGCGTCAAGGTCTGGGTCTTCAAGGGCGAAATCCTCGGGGGCATCGAAGAGGTGCGTGCCAAGCAGAAGCAACAGGCTCAGGCACCCGCATCGAAGAAGAAAGGTTCCAGGTAAGGGGAGACTGATCGATGTTGCAACCCAAGCGTACAAAGTTCCGCAAGGTGCAGAAAGGTCGTAACCGCGGCCTGGCGCATCGCGGCAGCAAGGTGAGCTTCGGGGACTTCGGTCTCAAAGCTACCGATCGCGGCCGTATCACTGCACGTCAGATCGAAGCGGGTCGTCGTGCCATTACCCGTCACGTCAAGCGTGGTGGCAAGATCTGGATCCGTGTATTCCCGGACAAGCCGATTACCAACAAGCCTCTCGAGGTTCGTATGGGTAAAGGTAAGGGTTCCGTCGAGTACTGGGTGGCCCAGATTCAGCCGGGCAGGGTGCTTTACGAGATCGAAGGTGTCTCCGAGGAGCTGGCGCGTGAAGCCTTCTCCCTGGCGGCCCAGAAAATGCCCATCTCCACCACCTTTGTGAAACGGACGGTGATGTGATGAAAGCCAACGAAATGCGTGAAAAGTCAGTCGATGCGCTGCAGGAGCAGCTCTTCGAACTGCTCCGCGAGCAGTTCAACCTGCGCATGCAGAAGGCCACCGGCCAGCTGAGCCAGACGCATCTGCTGAAGCAGGTTCGTCGCGACATTGCTCGCGTCAAGACTGTGCTCAACCAGAAGTCAGGTGACCAATGATGGCTGAAGCAAGCAAAGCTCGTACGCTCACCGGCAGGGTGGTGAGCGACAAGATGGAAAAATCGATTGTCGTATTGATCGAGCGCCGTGAGCGCCATCCGATCTATGGCAAGTACATGAAGCGCTCCACCAAGCTGCACGCCCACGACGAGACGAATCAGGCCAAGGCCGGCGATCTGGTTTCCATTCAGGAATGCCGTCCGCTGTCCAAGAAGAAGGCCTGGGCGTTGGTCGAGGTGGTCGAGCAGGCCAAGGGCTGAGCCCGATAGGCGCCTTCTGAACCAGTGCAGTCAGATTAGGTTTGGAGAAAACCAATGATTCAGACGCAGACAATGCTGGATGTCGCGGACAACAGCGGCGCGCGCCGGGTGCAGTGCATCAAGGTGCTGGGCGGTTCACACCGCCGCTACGCTCGCGTTGGCGACGTCATCAAAGTGACGGTCAAAGAAGCCATCCCGCGGGGCAAGGTCAAAAAAGGCCAGGTCCTCAAGGCGGTGGTGGTGCGTACGCGCAGCGGTGTCCGTCGTAACGACGGTTCGCTGATCCGCTTCGACGGAAATGCGGCGGTTCTGTTGAATAACACCAACGAACAGCCGATCGGCACCCGTATCTTCGGACCGGTAACTCGTGAACTGCGTAACGAAAAGTTCATGAAGATCATTTCCTTGGCGCCCGAAGTGCTGTAAGGAGCGAGGCGGATATGCACAAGATCAAACGTGACGACGAAGTTATCGTCATCGCCGGCAAGGACAAGGGCAAGCGTGGCACGATCAAACGCGTCCTCGAAAACGACCGTTATGTCGTTTCGGGCGTGAACATGATCAAGCGCCACACCAAGCCCAATCCTATGGTTGGCAACCCGGGGGGTATCGTCGAGCGAGAGGCTCCGATCCATGCGTCTAACGTGGCGATCTTCAATGCGGAGACCGGCAAGGCGGATCGCGTCGGCTTCCAGCTGCAGGAAGACGGTACCAAGGTACGTATCTACAAGTCGACGCAGAAGCAGATCGACGCCTAACGCGAGTCGGGTAGCAAAATGGCGAACTTGAAAGAACGTTATCAAAACGAAGTCATGGCTCAGCTCAAAGAGCAGTTCAGCTATGCCAACGTTATGCAGGTGCCCCGGATCACCAAAGTGACCCTGAACATGGGCATCGGCGAAGCGACCAGCGATAAAAAGCTGATCGACAACGCTGTCGGCGACCTGGAGAAACTCTCCGGTCAGAAGCCGGTGGTGACCAAGGCGCGCAAGTCCATCGCAGGCTTCAAAGTCCGCGAAGGCTGGCCGATTGGCGTCAAGGTGACGCTACGCCGCGAAAGGATGTGGGAATTTCTGGACCGTCTGGTCAACATCGCGATTCCTCGCGTACGTGACTTTCGCGGTCTGAACCCGAAATCCTTCGACGGTCGTGGCAACTACTCCATGGGCGTACGGGAGCAGATCATCTTTCCGGAGATCGAATATGATAAGATCGACCGGATTCGTGGTCTGGATGTCACCATCACGACCAGCGCCATCACCGACGAAGAAGGTCGTGCGCTGCTTAGCGCGCTGAACTTCCCGTTCAAGCAATAAGGGTGGATTCATGGCAAAGAAAAGCATGATTGAGCGTGAGCTCAAGCGCGCGAAGCTGGTCGACAAATACGCCGCCAAGCGTACCGCGCTGAAAACCGTCATTTATGACGTCAACGCTTCTGACGAAGAGCGCTTCGACGCTCAGCTGAAGCTGCAACAGTTGCCGCGGGACTCCAGTCAGGTCCGTCAGCGCAACCGCTGCCGCATTACTGGTCGTCCGCACGGTTACTACAACAAGTTCGGACTGGCCCGTAACAAGCTGCGCGAAGCTGCCATGCGTGGCGATGTCCCTGGACTGAAGAAGTCCAGCTGGTAAGCCACGTCGAGGAATTCAGGAGCGCAATGTAATGAGCATGCAAGATACTCTGGCGGATATGTGTACTCGTATTCGCAATGCGCAGATGGCCACCAAGGAGACGGTTACCATGCCGTCTTCCAAGCTCAAGGTTGAAGTGGCCCGCGTACTCAAGCAGGAAGGCTACATCACCGACGCTACGGTCACTGAAGGCGCCAAGCCCGAATTGACCGTGACCCTCAAGTACTTCGAGGGCAAGCCGGTCATCGAGCACCTCCAGCGTATGTCCAAGCCGTCACTGCGGATCTACAAGGGCAAGAGTGAACTGCCCAAGATCGCGGACGGTCTGGGTGTGGCGATCGTCACCACCTCTCAGGGTGTCATGACCGATCGTGCCGCACGCCAGGCGGGTGTCGGTGGTGAAGTCATCTGCACCGTATTCTAGGAGTGAGTAATGTCTCGCGTAGCCAAGTATCCGGTTAAACTGCCCAGCGGCGTCGAAGCGAAGCTCGACGACGACCAGCTGTCCGTCAAGGGCAGCCAGGGCACGCTTGAACTGACCGTACATCCCGACGTGAAGATCACTCAGGAAGACGGCCAGTTGGTTTTCGCCCCGAGCGAACAGGCGAAAACATGGGCCATGGTCGGCACGACTCGTGCCCTGGTCCAGAACATGGTCACCGGCGCTTCCGAGGGTTTCACTCGGTCGCTGGAAATCAATGGCGTCGGCTATCGTGCCCAGGCTAGTGGCAAGACGCTGAACCTAACACTCGGTTTCTCACATCCGATCGACTATACGCTGCCCGAAGGTGTCACGGCGGAAACGCCCAAGAACACCGTGATCGTGCTGAAAAGCGCGGACAAGCAGAAGCTCGGTCAGGTGGCAGCGGAAATTCGCGCGTTCCGTCCGCCGGAGCCCTACAAGGGCAAAGGGGTTCGGTACAGCGACGAACGTGTCCGCCGCAAAGAAGCCAAGAAGAAGTAAGGCAGGGTTATGAACGCGAAGAAAGAATCTCGTCTCCGTCGTGCCCGCCGCGCCCGTGCCAAGATCCGCGATTTGGGTGTGTTTCGCTTGTGCGTCAATCGCACCCCGCGACACATCTATGCGCAGATCATCTCACCGGACGGCGGCAAGGTCCTGGCCAGCGCTTCCACGCTGGACAAGAATTTGCGCGAAGGTGCCACGGGCAACGCTGACGCGGCTGCCAAAGTGGGCGCTCTGATCGCCGAGCGTGCCAAGGATGCTGGCATCTCTAAGGTTGCCTTTGACCGCGCCGGGTTCCAGTACCACGGGCGTGTCAAAGCATTGGCTGATGCCGCACGCGAAGGCGGTCTGCAATTCTAAAGGGTTTAACGATGGCGAATAACGAACAGAAGGGCGGAGATCTGCAAGAGAAGTTGGTGCAGGTCAACCGCGTCGCCAAGGTGGTCAAGGGTGGCCGTATCTTCGGTTTCACCGCGCTGACCGTCGTTGGCGATGGCAACGGCCGGGTCGGCTTCGGTCGCGGCAAGGCACGTGAAGTGCCTGTCGCGATCCAGAAAGCCATGGACCAGGCTCGCCGCAACATGGTCAAGGTCAGCCTCAGCGGCAGCACACTGCAGTACCCGGTGCGCTCCCGTCACGGTGCGTCCAAGGTCTACATGCAGCCAGCTTCCGAAGGTACCGGCATCATCGCCGGTGGCGCCATGCGTTCCGTGCTAGAACTGGCCGGTGTGCATGACGTTCTGGCCAAGTGCTACGGGTCCACCAATCCGGTGAACGTGGTTCGTGCCACGATCAAGGGGCTCGAATCCATGCAATCTCGGGATGACATCGCCGCCAAGCGTGGCCTGTCTGTCGAAGAGTTGGCGGGGTAAGTGACCATGGCACAGACGATCAAAATCACCCAGACCCGCAGCACCATCGGTGTCCTGCAGAAGCACAGGGCGACAATGACCGGTCTCGGTCTGCGTCGCATTGGGCACTCGGTCGAGCTGGAAGACACCCCCGCCGTTCGCGGCATGATCAACAAGGTCAACTACCTTGTTCGAATCGAGGGAGAGTAATCCATGAAACTCAATAGCTTAAGCCCGGCTCCGGGTTCCAAGCACGCCGAAAAGCGCCTTGGTCGCGGTATCGGTTCTGGCCTGGGCAAGACCGGTGGTCGCGGTCACAAAGGCCTGAAATCGCGCTCCGGGGGTTCGGTCAAGCCGGGCTTCGAGGGCGGTCAGATGCCTTTGCAGCGCCGTCTGCCGAAATTCGGTTTCACTTCGCGCAAGTCGCTGGTGTCCGAAGAAGTCCGCCTTGCCGAACTCGGCAAGGTCGATGGCGACGTCGCTGATCTCGCTAGCCTGAAGAAAGCCAACGTGCTCAAGAACGCTACCGAGTACGCCAAGGTTGTTCTTTCCGGCGAGTTGAGCAAGGCGGTTACCGTGCGTGGCCTCAAGGTCACCAAAGGTGCGCGTGCTGCGATTGAAGCGGCCGGTGGCAAAGTAGAGGACTAAATGGCTAAGTCAGGAAACATGCCGGCGAACAAGGGTAGTGGTCTCAGCGAGCTGTGGGCACGCCTGCGTTTCGTCTTTATCGCGATCGTGGTGTACCGCATTGGTGCCCACATCCCCGTCCCCGGCATCGATCCTGACCAGCTGGCTGCCCTGTTTCGGGAGAACCAGGGCACCATCCTGGGCATGTTCAACATGTTCTCGGGGGGTGCGCTGCAGCGCATGAGTATCTTCGCACTGGGGATCATGCCGTACATCTCCGCGTCGATCATCATGCAGCTTCTGACCGCGGTATCGCCTCAGCTCGAAGCGCTGAAGAAAGAGGGCGAAGCCGGGCGTCGCAAGATCAACCAGTACACCCGCTACGGCACGGTGTTACTGGCGCTGATCCAGGCAACCGGAATGTCAGTTGGTCTAGTCAGTCAGGGCGTTGCTTACTCTGGTGACATCAGTTTCTATTTCACTGCCGTCGTCACCTTCGTGGCCGGTGCAGTATTCCTGATGTGGCTGGGCGAGCAGATCACCGAAAAAGGGATCGGCAACGGTATCTCGTTGATCATCTTTTCCGGGATCGTGGCAGGCCTACCCAATGCGATCGGTCAGTCGTTCGAGTTGGCGCGTAATGATGGTGCCTGGAACGTTCTGCCGCTGCTGGCGTTGGCGATTCTAGGTATCGCCACGATCGCCTTCGTGGTGTTCATCGAACGCGGTCAACGCCGCATCACGGTGAACTATCCGCGTCGTCAGGTTGGCAACAAGATGTATGCCGGTCAGAGCAGCTATCTGCCGCTGAAGGTCAATATGGCGGGCGTCATTCCGCCGATCTTCGCGTCCAGTATTCTGCTGTTTCCTGGCTCGATCGGTCAGTGGCTAGGCCAGAGCGATGGCTTCGAGTGGCTGCAGGTAGCCTCACAGCAGCTCGCTCCGGGGGCGCCGCTGTACATCATCCTGTTCGCGGCGGCAGTGCTGTTTTTCTGCTTCTTCTATACGGCGTTGGTGTTCAATCCGAAGGATGTCGCTGACAACTTGAAGAAGTCCGGTGCTTTTCTGCCGGGGATCCGTCCGGGAGAGCAGACCGCTCGCTACGTCGACAAGGTGATGACGCGTCTGACCCTTTTCGGGGCGCTCTACATCACACTGGTCTCGTTGATGCCGCAGTTCCTGATGGTGGCTTGGCAGGTGCCGTTCTACTTCGGGGGCACTTCGCTGCTGATCGTGGTCGTGGTAATCATGGACTTCATGGCCCAGGTTCAGTCTCACCTGATGTCTCACCAGTATGAGTCGGTGATGAAGAAATCGAACCTGAAGGGCTACGGTAGCGGCGGCCTGACGCGCTGAGCCTCCGCCAGAGAGCATTTGGAGAGAACGATGAAAGTTCGAGCTTCTGTAAAGAAAATGTGCCGTAACTGCAAGATCATTCGGCGCAATGGCGCGGTTCGTGTAATTTGCACCGAACCTCGTCACAAGCAGCGTCAGGGTTGATTCGATCCTAACGCTGTGAGTAAAAAGCGGGCCATGGCATACCCCTTGCCTTGAGAGAGGTCAGGGTGTATGCTATTGCGCCCTTTGTGGAAGACTAACGAGCAAGCCGCTCAACATTCGGAGTAAGCTGATGGCCCGTATTGCAGGCGTCAATATCCCGGACAACAAGCATGCGGCGATCTCGCTGACCTACATCTACGGGATTGGCCGCACGCGCGCAGAAGCAGTTTGCGTCGCTGCCGGCATCGCACCGACCACCAAGGTCCAGGAACTGTCTGGCGAAGAGCTCGACGTCCTACGTACCGAAGTGGGCAAGTACACCGTAGAAGGCGACCTTCGCCGTGATACGACGCTGAATATCAAGCGTCTCATGGATCTGGGTTGTTACCGTGGTCTGCGCCATCGTCGTGGTCTACCGCTGCGTGGTCAGCGTACCAAGACCAATGCGCGTACCCGTAAGGGACCGCGTAAACCGATTCGTAAGTAATTAACGTTCCGGCGTTTAAGATCAGGATACATCAACATGGCTAACCCGCGTAGTAACCGTAAAAAGGTTAAAAAGCAGGTTGTGGACGCCGTTGCGCACATCCACGCCTCTTTTAACAATACGATCGTGACGATCACAGACCGCCAGGGCAATGCGCTTTCCTGGGCAACAGCCGGTGGTTCGGGTTTTCGTGGTTCTCGCAAGAGCACCCCGTTCGCAGCTCAAGTGGCGAGTGAACGTGCAGCGACTGCTGCAGCCGAGTATGGTGTGAAAAACGTCGACGTGCTGGTCAAGGGCCCAGGTCCTGGCCGTGAGTCTGCCGTGCGAGCACTGAATGCCGCCGGCTTCCGTGTACAGAGCATTACTGACGCGACGCCGATCCCGCACAACGGTTGCCGTCCGCCGAAGAAACGCCGCGTCTAAGGAGACTGACTCATGGCTCGTTATCTAGGTCCCAAGTGTAAACTTTCTCGTCGTGAGGGTACCGACCTCTTTCTCAAGAGCGGTGTCACTCCCTTCGAAAAGAAGTGCAAATCCGAGCAGATCCCGGGTGTGCACGGCCAGCGCCGTCAGCGTCTTTCCGACTACGGCTTGCAGCTTCGCGAGAAGCAGAAAGTACGTCGTATCTACGGCGTACTCGAAAAACAGTTCCGCAACTACTACAAGGAAGCCGCTCGCCTGAAAGGTGCGACCGGTGAATCCCTGCTGCAGCTGCTGGAATGCCGACTGGACAACGTGGTTTATCGCATGGGCTTCGGCTCTACGCGTAATGAATCGCGCCAGTTGGTCAGCCACAAGGCGATTACGGTCAATGGCCGTACCGTCAACGTGGCGTCCTATCAGGTGCGTCCCGGCGACGTCGTGTCTGTTCGCGAGAAGGCCAAGAATCAGGCCCGTATCCAGCAGGCCCTGTCCATCGCTGCCAACCGCGGCGACGTGACGTGGATCGACATCGATTCGAAGAAGATGGAAGGCACTTTCAAGGCTGTCCCGGAACGCGGTGACCTGTCTGCCGACATCAACGAAAACCTGATCGTCGAGCTGTATTCCAAGTAAGTCTGGAATCGGGCCGCCCGTCGGCCCGACTCCAGCCTGGAGTACCGAATTTCGTTTGGCAGCCTGGGAAGGTGTTCATATGCAGCGTTCAGTGACAGAGTTTCTCCGTCCCCGCGACATCAAGGTCGAAGAGGTCAGTGCACATCACGCAAAGATCGTGCTGGAACCCTTCGAACGTGGTTTCGGGCATACCCTGGGGAATGCGCTGCGTCGCATCCTGCTCTCTTCGATGCCTGGCTGTGCCATTGTCGAAGCTGAAATCGAAGGCGTGTTGCACGAGTACAGCGCCATCGAAGGTGTTCAGGAAGACGTCATCGAGATTCTACTGAATCTCAAGGACGTGGCCATCAAGATGCACGGTCGCGACGAAGCCGTTCTTACCTTGAACAAGCAGGGCCCCGGTGTAATGACCGCAGGTGACATTGCCGTCGGTCATGACGTCGAGATCGTCAATCCGGAGCATGTAATCGCTCACCTCAACGATGGCAGCGAGCTGAAAATGCAGCTGAAGATCGTTCAGGGGCGTGGTTACGAGCCCGCGGATGCGCGGCTCTCCGACGAGGACGAATCTCGCGCCATCGGTCGTCTGCAGCTGGATGCGACTTTCAGCCCCGTTCGCCGCGTGTCCTATGCGGTGGAAGCGGCCCGTGTCGAACAGCGCACCGACCTCGATAAGCTGGTCATCGATCTCGAAACTGACGGCACCCTGGACCCCGAAGAAGCGATTCGCCGTAGTGCGACCATCCTTCAGGAACAGCTGGGCGCCTTCGTCGACCTCGAAGCTGACAGAGAGCAGGAAATCGAAGAGGAAGAAGATCAGATCGATCCGATTCTTCTGCGCCCCGTGGATGATCTCGAACTCACGGTTCGCAGCGCCAACTGCTTGAAGGCCGAGAATATTTACTACATTGGCGATTTGATTCAGCGCACGGAAGTCGAGCTGCTCAAGACGCCGAACCTTGGCAAGAAGTCCTTGAACGAGATCAAGGACGTGTTGGCTTCGCGCGGTCTTTCGCTGGGTATGCGGCTGGAAAGCTGGCCGCCCGCGAGTCTGAAAGACGACAAGGCTTCAGCCTAAGAACGATAGCGTCGGGGTTCAGACTCTGGCGCCGTCTTCCAGCGTGCCGACTCGAATCACCAGTTTGGTAAGGAATAGCAATCATGCGTCATCGTAAGAGTGGTCGTCATCTGAATCGGACCAGCTCGCATCGGCACGCCATGTTCAAGAACATGTGCATCTCGCTGGTCGAGCATGAAGTGATCAAGACTACCCTGCCTAAAGCCAAGGAACTGCGTCGTCATATCGAGCCGCTGATCACCCTGGCCAAGCAGGATAGCGTGGCAAATCGCCGTCTGGCGTTCAGCCGCACCCGCTCCAAGGAAGCTGTTGGCAAGCTCTTCAACGAGCTTGGTCCGCGTTACGTCAATCGCCCGGGCGGTTACGTCCGTGTGCTGAAGTGCGGTTTCCGCACCGGCGACAACGCCCCGATGGCTTACATCGAGCTGGTCGATCGTCCGGTCGTCGAAGAAGCTGCCGGGGAAGAATAACCCCACAGCTTTCAGCACGACAAAAACCGGCTGCCCANNTGGGCAGCCGGTTTTCTTTTGGCTAGGGTTTTGCTGAATGCCGGATCTGCTCAACGAAACTTTGCAGCACCGGGGGCGGAACCCAGGCGATCGATAGCGGCGCCGAATGGCGCCGCGTCTGGGCCTCAGGCGCGTTTTGCCTTGCGGACCTTGGGTTCGGGCAGCAGCGGTGCCAGAAAGCGGCCCGTATGAGAGTGTTCGAGCGCAGCCACCTGCTCGGGCGTTCCTTCCGCGATGATTTTCCCGCCGCCTGAGCCTCCTTCCGGACCCAGGTCGATGACCCAGTCCGCGGTCTTGATCACGTCCAGATTATGTTCGATCACAACTACGGTGTTGCCATGATCGCGCAGGCGGTGGAGCACACCCAGCAGCTGTCGGATATCCTCGAAATGCAGGCCCGTCGTTGGTTCATCCAGGATATAGAGCGTCTGTCCGGTATCGCGCTTGGCCAGTTCGCGGGCAAGCTTGACGCGTTGTGCCTCGCCGCCGGAAAGCGTCGTGGCGCTCTGGCCTAAACGGACGTAGGAGAGCCCCACGTCCATCAATGTCTGCAAGCGGCGGGCGATCGCCGGCACCGGGCTGAAGAACTCCAGCGCTTCCTCGATGGTCATCTCGAGCACTTCGTGGATGCTCTTGCCCTTGTAGTGAATCTCGAGCGTCTCGCGGTTGTAGCGTTTACCCTTGCAGACATCGCAGGGTACGTAGATGTCAGGCAGAAAATGCATCTCCACCTTGATCATGCCTTCGCCCTGACACGCCTCGCAGCGGCCACCCTTGACGTTGAAACTGAAGCGCCCCGGCTTGTAGCCGCGTGCGCGGGCTTCCTGGGTGCCGGAAAACAGCTCGCGGATCGGGGTAAATATTCCGGTATAGGTGGCCGGATTGGAGCGCGGTGTGCGGCCGATCGGGCTCTGGTCGATATCGATGATCTTGTCGAGCTGATCGAGGCCCTCGATGCTGCGATATGGCGCAGCCGTCAGCGTTGTCGCACGATTGAGCTCACGCGCCGCGATCGGCATCAGCGTCGAATTGATCAGCGTCGACTTGCCGGAGCCGGATACGCCGGTCACGCAGACGAACAGGCCCAGCGGAAGCGCCAGATCGACGTTCTGCAGGTTGTTGCCGCTGGCGCCGCGCAGATGAAGCTGCTTTTCCGGATTGCCCGGAATTCGATAAGGCGGTACTTCGATACAACGCTTCCCGGACAGGTACTGTCCGGTCAACGAGTCTGGCGCCGTCTCGATCTCGTGCGGCGTGCCTTGGGCAACGATCTGGCCGCCATGAACGCCGGCACCCGGACCGATATCCAGTACATGGTCGGCAGCGCGGATGGCGTCCTCGTCGTGCTCGACCACGATCACCGTGTTACCCAGATCGCGCAATCGAACCAGCGTCTGCAGCAGGCGCTCGTTGTCGCGCTGGTGAAGGCCAATCGACGGCTCATCGAGGATGTACATCACCCCGACCAGGCCGGCGCCGATCTGACTGGCCAGGCGGATACGCTGAGCCTCGCCGCCCGAGAGCGTGTCGGCGCTGCGCTCCAGGGTCAGATAGTCGAGACCTACGTTGACCAGAAATTCCAGGCGAGCGTGAATTTCATGAACGATCTTGACCGCAATTTCGCCTTTGCGGCCGGGTAGAGTGACCTGGCGGAAATACTCCCAGGCCTCGCCCACTGGCATCCGGGTCAGAGTCGGCAGGCTGTTGCCGTCGATGAAGACGTGACGGGCTTCGCGCTTGAGACGAGTGCCGTCGCAGGTCGGACAAGGACGCACCGCCAGATATTTGGAAAGATCGTCGCGCACCATCGATGACTCGGTCTCACGGTAGCGCCGCTCGAGATTGGGTAGTACGCCCTCGAACGAATGCTCACGTGTGACCTTGCGGCCGCGGTCGTTGACATAGCTGAACGCGACTTCGTCCTTCCCGCTGCCGTTGAGCACCAGATCACGCTCGTGCCGGGCCAGCTCGTTCCACGGCGTGTCCAGCGTAAAACGGTAGTGCTCGGCGACGGCCTGCAACTGGCTGAAATAGTAGATGCTGCGACGATCCCAGCCCTTGATCGCTCCTTCGGCCAACGAGAGCTCCGGATGGCTGATCAATTTGTCGGGATCGAAAAACTGGCGCACGCCGAGGCCGTCGCAGGTCGGGCAGGCACCGGCCGGATTGTTGAACGAGAAGAGCCGCGGCTCCAGTTCGGAAAGCGAATAGCCGCAGATAGGACAGGCGAAACGCGACGAGAACGCCAGATTTTCCTGCTCGCCATCCATGAAGTGGATGATCGCCGTGCCATCCGCCAGGTTGAGCGCGGTCTCGAAGGATTCAGCCAGGCGCTGCTGCAGGTCCGGGCGTACCTTGATACGGTCGACTACGACGCTGATGTCGTGTTTGCGCTTCTTGTCGAGATCCGGCACGTCGTCGAGCTCGACAGTATGGCCGTCGATCACCGCGCGCACGAACCCTTGGGCCCGTAGCTCGCTGATCAATTGTTGATGCTCGCCCTTGCGGCCCTTGACCACCGGTGCCAGCAGCATCAGGCGGCTGCCCTCCGGCAATGTGAGCACCTGGTCGACCATCTGTGAAACCGTCTGAGCCTCGAGTTCCTCGTCGTGGTCCGGGCATCGTGGCGTGCCGGCCCGTGCGAACAGCAGGCGCAGATAGTCGTAGATCTCGGTGATCGTACCCACGGTGGAGCGCGGGTTGTGCGAGGTCGATTTCTGTTCGATGGAGATGGCCGGCGACAGTCCTTCGATATGGTCGACGTCGGGCTTTTCCATCATCGACAGGAACTGGCGGGCGTAGGTCGACAGGGACTCGACGTAACGTCGTTGCCCTTCGGCGTAAAGCGTGTCGAATGCGAGTGAAGACTTACCCGAACCGGATAGACCGGTTACCACGATCAACTTGTCGCGCGGCAGTTCGACATCAATGTTCTTCAGGTTATGGGTTCGTGCGCCCCTGACCAGAATGCTGTCCATGACTACCTCGTGCTGCGACGCGGGAAACGACCATTATAGGTCGCGGATCAAATGCCCGGCAAAGCCGGTTGCTTTCACTGATGGAAGGCGAGCGGTAAAATGCGTCGCTCATTCCGAACCATCCTCGGCCTGGCCGAGTTCACCCAACGCTGTGACCTCCATGACTTCTCGTTTTCTCGTTACCGAACGACGTGCCATCGTCGGGCTGGCCAGCCTCTATGCCTCGCGCATGCTGGGGCTGTTCATGGTCCTGCCGGTGCTGGCGCTCTATGCCGATCATCTCGATGGCGCCACGCCGTTGCTCATCGGTATGGCCCTGGGCGGCTACGGCCTGACCCAGGCCATCCTTCAGATTCCTTTCGGTCTGCTCTCCGACCGTATCGGCCGCAAAACGGTCATCGGCGGGGGCCTGGTCCTTTTCATTATCGGCAGTATCGTTGCCGCCAGCGCCACTTCCATCACCGGTATCATCATCGGTCGCTGCCTGCAGGGCAGTGGTGCTGTCGCGGGTGCCATCATGGCGCTGCTTGCCGATCAGACCCGGGAAGAGATTCGCACTGCGGCGATGGCCACCATCGGTCTTTCCATCGGCGTCGCTTTCGCCATTGCCATGGTCGTGGGCCCGCTAGTGGCCAATATCGGCGGGCTCGCCGGCGTATTCTGGTTTACCGCTGTGCTGTCTACCTGCGGCCTGCTGATTCTGTGGAAACTGGTGCCGAAGGCGCCACAGCGCATGCATCAGGATGTCGGCATCGACCGACGTCAACTGCGCGCCACGCTGGGCCAGAGCGATCTGCTAAGGCTGGATTTCTCGATCTTCGCCCTGCATCTGATTCTGACGGCCTGCTTCACGGCTTTGCCATTTCGCCTGGAAGCCTTGGGATTTGCGCCGGCCGATCACGGCTGGGTCTATCTCCCGGTCATGGCGCTGGCGTTTCTCGGCATGATTCCGCTGGTCATCGTGGCCGAGAAGTATCGCAAGATGAAGCCCATTTTTGTCGGTGCCGTCGCGGCGATGACATTGATTCTGCTGGGCTTCGGGGAGCTGGCGAACAACCGAGTCACTTTGATCACTCTACTTTGGGGCTTTTTCGTCGTCTTCAATCTGTTGGAGGCAACTCTGCCCTCGATGATCAGTAAATTGGCGCCGGCCGGCGCCAAGGGTACGGCGATGGGCGTCTACTCGACCAGTCAGTTCTTCGGGGCTTTCCTTGGCGGAACGCTGGGCGGTGCGCTATCGCAAGGTTTCGGCGTACAGAGTGTCTTCCTGGGGGCGGCGGTCGTCGGTGCGATCTGGCTGGCGGTGGTGTGGAAAATGCCGACGCCGCGTCATCTCTCCAGCGAGATCATCGCGCTCGACGCGCAATCCATGGACAGGCTCGATACACTACTCGAGCGCTTTGCCTCGGTGACCGGTGTCGAGGACGTCATGGTCGTACCCGAAGAGCGGGTCGCCTATCTCAAGGTCGACCGTCAGCGCCTGGATGTCGAGGCGCTGGCCGGTATTGCAGGCAATCAATGGCAACGAACCGACGCCTGAAGGCGTCGCAACGCAGGAATGCGAGGAGACAACGATGGCCCGAGGTGTAAACAAAGTCATCCTGATCGGCAACCTGGGACAGGATCCGGAAGTCCGTTTCCTGCCCTCGGGAAATCCGGTGTGCAACCTGCGCATCGCCACGACCGATAGCTGGACCGACCGTCAGAGCGGTCAGCGTCAGGAGCGCACGGAATGGCACAGTGTCGTGCTGTTCAACAAGCTGGCGGAGATCGCTCAGCAGTACGTCAAGAAAGGTTCGAGGATCTATATCGAAGGTCGCCTTCAAACCCGTAAATGGCAGGGTCAGGACGGTCAGGATCGCTACTCGACCGAGATCGTCGGTAACGACATGCAGATGCTGGATTCCCGCGCTGGCGGCCAGGCCGGTGGCGACTACGCCCAGCCTCAGGGTCAATACGGAGGCGCTCAGGGTGGCTATGATCAACAAGGTGGCTATGACCAGCAGCCACAGCAAGGTAATCACGGTGGTAACGCGCCGCCCCAACAGCCGCCCCAGCAGCAGCGTCCGGCTCAAGGGCAGCGCCCACCACAGCAGGGCCAACCGGCGCCGCAACCCAATCAGAATCCCAACTACGGCGCACCGAACCCGGGCAGCTTCGATGATTTCGATGACGAAATCCCGTTCTAGGGTTTTACCTGGGTAGACCGCTAGACAGAGACCACGTCTGTCGACATCACTTCAACGCCTCGCCACGCGAGGCGTTTTTTGTATCCGTTCGGCGGGCGTTGGCGGCTCTGCACCGTTTCACCGCCATGTGTCCGGTGCGCTTGGTGAGGATCGATACACATAAATACATCAATATTTACTAATTTGTAAATCTGCTGTTTTGCCTCTAAGTTGACCTAGCTTTTTAGCGCCTCACTCAAAGGAATTGAGTGCTCTCGCAACAGAGTGTTAACGGAAATAACGGTGGTTCTATCCTGTAATGCGAATATCCTGCTTCCGCGGTCGGTCCGCGAAGGCCGTCGAAGACCGTGACTTTTCGATGGCTGGTCGGACCGGCTCAGGCCGAGCTCGCGGCTGCTTTCATCACGTCCCGTTTGTGCTGTGTCTATTATCTCTGCTGACGTCCTCGGTCCAGGCGGCCGAACGCTTCCCTGATGGTCACTTGCCGGCTGCCGACGCGCCGGCATCTGCCTATGGCGATGACGTTCGTGCCGGGCCTGCAGGGCAACCCAATGCCGATGATCTGGCCGGTATTGCGGAACACCAGCGCCAGCAGGGGCATCCCGCGACCGCGCTTCGCCTTGCCCAGCGCGTTCTGGTGTATGCGCCGGACCATCCTCAAGCCATCCAGACCCGTATTTCCAGCCTGGCCAATCTGGGCGCTCATCGCCGTGCCGAGCAACTGCGTGAGCAGCATCACCCCGACTGGCCGCAGGCTACGCAGAACCGATTCGAGGCCGATGTCGCGACGGTGGCGATCCGTGACGGCACGCAGGAACAGACCCGACTCGAGCGGCGCCAGCACTATGCAACGAGCGATGTCGAGTTGGCTGGATCGCTCGAATCACTGAATGCCAATCTTGCTCGCTTCCCGCCGGGTAGCGAAGCCAGCCATCGGACGCGCTTCGATCGGCTGGTGGTGTTGCGTCAACTGAACCGCTTCGAGGCGGTGATCGATGACTATCAAGCCTTGCAGCGTGAGTCGGTCAGCGTGCCGACCTATGCCAAGGGCCCCGTTGCCGATGCCTATCTGGCGCATCGTCAGCCGGAAATCGCGGCGGGCCTCTATCGCGAGGTGATCGGTGCCAACCCTCGGGCACCTCTGGCGGTGCGCACCGGTTACTACTATGCGTTGATCGAAAGCGAAGATTATGCGGGCGCGGCCGAGGTACTCCGGCAGTTGGATGCCAATACGCCGGTCTGGCGTTCCCGACCGAATCAAGCCTCGCCGGTGCCGAACTGGGAACGCAGCGAGGTCGATCGCCTGTTGGTCCTCGATGCCACTTACCGCCACCACGAAGAGGACGCTCTGAAGCAGGCCAGAGACCTCTATCGGCAAGCGCCACGCAACACCGACGTGATCAACGGTCTGTCCACCGCTCAGCGATCGAGAGGGTGGTACGAAGACGCTCAGTCGACCGCCGAGCTGGCGGCTGCCTACGCGCCCAGCGATCAGGCAACCCGGCTGAACATTGCCGAAAATGCGCAAGACCTCGAGAATTTTCCACGGTGGCAACACACCATCGAGCCGTTGGCCGCACAATTTCCAACCGATAGCGCGATTCGGCGGAACCGCCTCGAGTGGCAGGATCGACAACACTTTTCCGTCGAGGGGCAAGGCAGTTTCGGCCGCTCTCACGGCGGCAACGCCGTCAACGGTAGTCAGGATGGTGAGTACCAACTTCGCTTGAACTCGCCCTGGATCGAGGGTGGCTATCGAGCCTATGTCGAGCAGTCCTATCGCTGGGGCGATTACGAAGAGGGCGCCGAGCGTCATGACCGCGAAGGTGTCGGCGTCGAGCGTCAATGGCTGCGTCGGCACTGGTGGGCGGGGCTGAGCGGCGAGCATGTCAGTGACGATCTCGGGCTCGAGCTCGGCTGGTCGCAGTGGCTCGATGATCATTGGCAGTATCAGTTGCGCACCCAGACGCAGTCTCCCGAAACGCCGCTACGTGCCGAGCGTGACGATCTGGACGGACGTCTCTATCAGGCCCAACTGATCTGGCGTCAGAATGAATCTCGAGAAGCCACGCTGACGCTGGGCGCACTGGATATCAGCGACGGCAACCTGCGCAGCGACGCGGCGGCCGATCTGACCCAGCGCATTCAGGCCAGCGCGCATCATCAGACGCGCTTGATCGGCTCGCTCTCCGCCGAACACAACAGCCAGCTCGATAGCGACTACTACAACCCCGAGGATACCCACTCGGTGGGGCTGACGCTCGAGCACGATTGGCTCACCTGGCGTCGCTACAATCGCTCCCTCACCCAGAACCTGTCGTTGGGAGCGGCTTCCGAATGGGAGACCGGCTACGGCAGTGCGCCAGGCTATGACGTCACCTATGGCCACACCTGGCAATTGACCCGTACCTGGTCGATCAACTACGGCGTCGGTTGGGGACAGCATGATTACGAGGGCGAGCGCGAGCAGCGCTGGTTAGGTCAGTTCGGTTTCGAAGGAGTTCTGTGATGCGATCGCTCATCACCCGTTTCATGCTGATGGCGTCGCTGCTGGGCGGACCGGTGCCGCAGGCGTTGGCGCAACCCCCCGCGCTGGCCGACACGCAGGCGGAAGCGTCTTCCGTCATTCATGGCGCTGCTTCGGTTGCAACTCTGGCCAATGCCCGGGCGACTGGCCGCAGCGAAGCGCCGGGACATCTCACGGGGACGCTGCAGATCCCCGCCGGTCATTTCGTCACGTTAGGTTTCCACGACGTGCGCGACGGCACTCGGCCCGCGGTAGATCACGATCCGTACGCGGTCAGCACCGAACGGCTGGCTGCGCTCTTCGACTGGCTGGCGGCCAATGATTGGCATCCCATCTCGCTGGACGACGTCCAGGCTGCCCGGAACGGCGAACGATCGTTGCCGCACAACGCGGTACTGCTGAGCTTCGACGACGGCCTGGAAAGCTTCTATACCCGAGTTTTTCCGCTGCTGCAGGCGTTTGACTACCCGGCCCTGTTCGCAGTGGAAACCGGCTGGATCACGCGAGTCAGCCGCGGCGACATCGTGACGACAGCCGATACCGATCCGGTGGCATCGCAGCTCGACGACGGCGCCGTCATCCGTGGTGATGGCGGAAGCGACACGGCGAATGCGGTGCGCTACAACGGTCGCGAACGGGGGAGTGCGGGCTTCGTCGACTGGCAGCAGGTGCGCGAGATGCAGGCCTCCGGTCTGGTGGAAGTCGCCTCGCATACCGACGGCCTTCACCGCGGAATTCTGGCCAATCCGCAGGGTAACGTCGAACCTGCGGCGCTGACGCGGCAATACGACGAAGCCAGCGGCCAATACGAAAGCGATGCCGACTATCGCCAGCGAATTCACGAGGATCTGGTGCGCAGTGCAGACCTCATCGAGGACAACACCGGCATTCGTCCGCGCACACTGGTCTGGCCCTATGGCGCCACCAATACCGCCACCGAGGCGATAGCGAGGAACACGGGCTATCGATTCACGTTCAGTCTCGGCGATCAGCGCCTGTCGACGCCGGCGAGCGGGCCCGATTTCGGCCGCTTCCTGGTCATGGACGACCCCGACCCGGTTGCCATCGAGTCCCAGATCGCCCAGACGGTCGATCCGCCCAAGCGGATTCAGCGTGCCGTGCAGGTGGATATCGACATGCTTTACGACCCAGATCCCGAACAGATCAATGCCAACCTCAGTGCGCTGCTGGACCGGATCAAGGCCATGCAGGTGCGTACGGTCTATCTGCAGGCCTTCGCCGATCCGGATGGCGACGGTACCGCTTCTTCGCTCTACTTCCCCAATGACTACCTGCCGATGCGCGCCGATCTGTTCAATCGTGTCGCCTGGCAGCTCAAGACCCGAGCCGGGGTCGATGTCTACGCATGGCTGCCGCTGCTTGCCTTCGATCTGCCGGATGGCGCACGGCAGCAGCGGTTGGCGGTGCGGGCACATGGCGCCGACGGCAATAGTCAGAGCGCGGATCGTGACTATCGCCGGCTGAGCCCGTTCCGTCCCGCGGTACTGTCGATCGTGAGCGGTATCTATGCCGATCTGGCGCGTAATACGTCGGGTATCAACGGCATTCTGATTCACGACGATGCCTATTTGGCCGACGACGAAGACGCTCAAGCCTGTTCGCCCGAGGCACGCTGGCCGGGCAGTCAGCGGGTACTCACTGACTGCGATTTGAGCGCTCGCGACAAGACCCGGGCGCTGATCGATTTCAGTCAGCAGGCGATCGCTGGCGCCCGCGAGTACGTCAATCTCAGCAACCGCTTTCGGGTGGCACGCAATCTCTACGCGCGAGTGGTGCTCGATCCCGATGCCGAGTCGCGTTTCGCACAGGCGCTGGGGCCGTTCCTCGAAAGTTACGACGAAGTGGCGTTGATGGCGATGCCCTATCTCGATGATGCGGGCATGGCCCGGGACGGCGACACGGCCAGCCGCTGGCTGGATACGCTGATCGATCGGGTGATGCGTCACCCCGAGGGGTTGGACAAGACGGTGTTCGAGCTGCAGTCGTATGACTGGGCGCGCGAGCGCTGGATCGAGCCCCAGCGTTTCAAGGGATGGATGCAGCAGCTGGTGCGCAGGGGTGGGCTGAATCTGGCCTACTACCCGGATGATTTCATCACCGGCAAGCCGTCATTTCAGCCAACGTTCGAGGGCATGAGCCTCAACGAATTTCCCTACTCAACCTCCCACCTCCGGAGTCAGCCATGATCGCCGATATCGAAGCCTGGATCGGGGCTATCGACTGGCGGGACGTGATGTTCGGTTTCGCGTTCTATTACCCGATATTCATGGCCTGGATGTGGATCACCGGCGGGCTATGGTTCTACCTGCGTCGCGAGCGCGGCAAGGATATGACGCCGCGGCTTGAGGCGCTGGGCCCCGAAGCCCCTCACGTCAGTATCATCGTGCCCTGCTACGACGAGGCGGATCAGGTCGAGCAGACGATCCGCTATGCCTTGGCCACACGCTACCCGTATTTCGATGTCATCGCCGTCAACGATGGCAGCCAGGATGAGACCGGGGTCATCCTCGACCGTCTGGCCGAACAGTATGAACGGCTACGGGTGATCCATTTTGCCACTAATCAGGGCAAGGCGGTGGCGCTGCGAGCCGGGGCGCTGGCCGCGCCTTCGGACTACCTGGTGTGTATCGATGGTGATGCGCTGCTGCACCCGTTCGCGGTCTACTGGATGATGCAGCACCTTACCGGCGGGCCGCGTGTCGGGGCGGTCACCGGCAATCCGCGCATTCTCAATCGCTCGACGCTGCTGGGCAAGATCCAGGTGGGCGAGTTCTCCTCGATCATCGGCCTGATCAAGCGGGCGCAGCGTACCTATGGCCGCATCTTCACCGTCTCCGGCGTCATCACGGGCTTCAATCGCGCGGCGCTGGACAGCATCGGTTACTGGCGCGCGGACATGGTGACCGAGGACATCGATGTCTCCTGGCGGCTGCAGGTCAACCACTGGGACATCCGTTTCGAGCCTGAAGCGCTCTGCTACATCTACATGCCGGAAACCCTGAAAGGGCTGTGGCAGCAGCGCCTGCGCTGGGCCCAGGGTGGCGTCGAGGTGATGCTGCGCTACGGGCGTCGGCTGCTGTCCTGGCGCCAGCGACGGTTCTGGGGCGTTGCCCTCGAGTATCTCACTAGCCTGGTGTGGGCGTACGTCATGTTGGCCATCGCGGTGCTGTTCTGTGTCGGCTGGTTCGTGCCGCTGCCCCCGCGGTGGCAGGTGGCGACGCTGTTGCCGCAGTGGAATGGCCTGCTGTTGGGGGCTACCTGTCTGATTCAGTTTCTGGTCAGCCTGAGCATCGATCAGCGCTACGAACGGGCCGGGTTTCTACGTCACTATTTCTGGGTGATCTGGTATCCGCTGCTCTACTGGACACTATCGACGCTGACCGCGGTCGTCGCCGTGCCCAAGACGCTGCTGGCGTCGCGCCGTCAGCGGGCCCGCTGGAAAAGCCCGGATCGCGGCATTCAACCCTGACAGGATCTTTGCCATGCAAGAGCCCCATCACGACCTTCATCGTCAGCGAGGCGCCGTCAGGCTGCCTCGCATCATTCACCGTCCCGATCTGCAGTCGCGGGGACAGCGGAGCGTTCTCGCACTGATAGCGGGCGTCGGCTGGATGCTGTGGCTCTATCTGTTTCTGCCCTTGGCCACGATCGGCAGTTGGATCTTCGGCGTGCATCGGTTCGATGCCTATGTCATCGACAACCATGGCCATAGCTGGGCCTCGCTGACGATCTACGCGATCACCATCGCGCTGGCGGGGATCGCATTGCTGATCTGGGCGTTCTACAACTACCGCCGGTTTCGGCATGCCGATCGTCGACAACCAGCCTCTCCATTGACCTCCGAACGGCTGGCGCTCTCGTTCGGCATGAATTCGACCCAGGTCGCCGAGCTGCAGCGCAGCCGCAGCGTGACGCTCGAGCACGATGCGCAAGGCAACATCGTCGGAACGTCGAGAGGTGAAGTCGTTTGACGCATCAGGGCACGAGGCGCGGCCACCGCGCCGATGGTCTCGACGCGGAAGCCCGCGGATTCTAGAATAACGCTCTCGATAGGCCTCTAATGATTTGCGTGTATTGCCAAATCCGATGCCTCGCGCCTTCTCCCTCCTGGGTGAAGGCGCGCTGTGCTTTCGTCGTGCCCTTACGCCAATCCCTTTATGTCAGCTCCTTTACGTCAAGAGTGTTTCCATGCCGCAACGCATTCCCGATGAAGCTCGCCTGCCCGAGCTGACGCTGCGGGGCGTCATTCTCGGTGCCGTCATCACGCTGTTGTTCACTGCCTCCAACGTCTATCTCGGGCTCAAGGTCGGGTTGACCTTTGCTTCGGCGATCCCTGCCGCCGTCATTTCGATGGCCGTCCTGCGTCGCATGAAGGGAGCCAACAAGCTCGAGAACAACATGGTCCAGACTCAGGCGTCTGCGGCGGGGACGCTCTCGGCGATCATCTTCGTGTTACCGGGGCTGTTGATGATCGGCTACTGGCAGGGTTTCCCGTTCTGGCAGACCACGGCGATCTGTGCCATTGGCGGCATTCTGGGGGTGCTCTATACCATTCCGCTACGCCGGGTGATGGTGGTGCAGAGCGATCTTCCCTATCCGGAAGGAATCGCGGCGGCGGAAATCCTCGAGGTGGGCAGCCGTGATTCACGTGTGTCGGCCGGGCAAGACTCCGCCGGTAGCAAACCGACCGACGGCAGTCCGGTCGATGAAAGCCAGCGCCGGGACAGGGCTGGCGAAGAGCGGGCCAGTGACGATGAAAGCCCGGCGGCAGGGGAGCCTGGTGCCCGAGAGATTCTGCTGGGGGGCGTCGTCGCGGCGGCGTTTTCGATCGCCAGCGGCGGTCTACGCGTGCTGGCGGAAAGTGTCAGCGTGTGGTTCTCGGCCGGGCGTGCGGCCTTTCAGCTTTCCACCGGCTTTTCGTTGGCGCTGGTCGGCGCGGGCTACCTGGTCGGCATCGTCGGCGGCATGGCGATGTTGATCGGCACGCTGATCGCCTGGGGAATCGCCGTGCCGTGGCTGACCAGCATCACGCCATTGGAAGCAGGGCAGTCGCTGGCCGATGCCGGGATGGCGCTATGGTCGGACAAGGTCCGTTTCATCGGTGCCGGCACCATCGGTATTGCCGCGGTATGGACCCTGGCGACGCTGTTCAAGCCGATGCTGATCGGCATTCGCACGTCGCTCGGGGCGATGCGCGGTGATCAAGGTACGTTCCATGAGCAGGCGCGCACCGAGCGTGATCTGCCGGCCGGCATCATTCTGGCCCTGACCGGAGTGCTGCTGGTGCTATTGACCGGTGTGTTCGCGATTTTTCTGCATGAGGCAGCGCCGCAACTGGGCGGCGGCGCATTCTGGGCATTGACGCTGGGCAGCGTGGCGTTCGCCGGCGTGTTCGGTTTTCTGATTGCGGCTGCCTGCGGTTACATGGCCGGACTGGTCGGTTCGTCGAGCAGTCCCATTTCGGGAATCGGCATCGTCGCGGTCATTCTGGTGTCGCTGCTGTTGCTGGGCTTCACCGCCGTCAGCGATGCTTTCGATGCGTTGGATCCGGCGGTCGCACGTATGCTCCCCACGGCGTTGGCGCTGTTCGTGACCTCGGTCATTCTCGCCGTGGCGGCGATTTCCAATGACAATTTGCAGGATCTCAAGACGGGTTATCTGGTCGGCGCCACGCCTTGGCGTCAGCAGGTTGCGTTGATCATCGGCTGTCTGATCGGTGCCATGGTAGTTCCGCCGGTGCTGTCGCTGCTCTACAACGCCTATGGCTTTGTCGGAGCCATGCCGCGCGAGGGAATGGAACCCGGCCAGGCGTTGGCGGCGCCACAGGCGTCACTGATGACGGCCATCGTGCGCGGAGTGTTTTCCCACGATCTCGAATGGACGATGATCGTCATCGGTCTGGCGATCGGTGCCGTTTTGATCGGCGTCGACGAGTGGCTGCGCAAGCGGGGCGGCATTGCGCGTTTGCCGGTGCTGGCCGTGGGCATCGGTATCTATCTCCCGCCGAGCATCAACATGCCGCTGGTGATCGGGGCTGTGCTGGGCTGGCTGATCGACCGCCGACTGCGAGCCCGTGCGCTGGCGCGAGGCGACGATGTCGAGCGTGCCTCGGAGCTACCGCGCCGCCGCGGTGTGCTGCTCGCCTCTGGGCTGATCGTCGGCGAGAGTCTGGTCGGCGTGCTACTTGCCGGCATCATTGGGCTGAGCGGAGCACCAGCACCGCTGGCGCTGGTCGGTGACGACTTCGCCACTATCGCCCAGTGGCTGGGTTTGGCGGTGTTCGTCGCCGTTTGCTTCGGTTTCTACCGGCGCGTGCTGGCGGCGCCGAAGGCCGGCTGATCCGGCCCGCGCTATAGGGTAGAGTCATTAGGCATGACCACCGGCGTGGTGGCCATGCCGCCGATCTCGACGTCGACCTCGAACAGCGCCCCGGCCAGCGGCTCGTCGTCGCAGCCGGTTGCCGCCGAGGTGACGAACAGGCGATCGATTGCCTTGCCGCCGAAAATGCAGGACGTGGGTCGGGAGACGGGTAACTCGACCTCGCGGTCGAGCGAGCCATCGGCGTGATAGCGCGCGATCCGACCGCCATCCCATAGCGCGACCCATAGCCCGCCTTCGCGGTCGCAGGTCATGCCATCCGGATAGCCGGCGCCTGGCGCCAATCGAATGTGCTCGCGTCGATTCGAGAGTTCGCCCTCGGCGTCGAGATCGAAGGCGAACACGATCTGGCGCGCGCTGTCGTTATGATAAAGTGTGCCACCGTCGGGGCTGATGGCGGGGCCGTTGGTGACGTGGTATTCGCTGTCCATCTCGATCAGGCCGCGGCTATCGAGGCGGAACAGATGACCGCGAACCTCGGTCTCGGCGTCGTCCATGGAGCCGAACCATAGCCGACCGTGGGTATCACTTCCGGCGTCGTTGAGGCGATCGCCGGCCGGGAGCCATTCGATCGGCGTCAGGCGTTTACCGACGCGGGGGCCGTCTTCGTCGAATTCGAGCTCGACCACGCCGGAAAGCAGGCCGGCAACGAAGCCGCCGCCCTCACGCGGCAGCAGCCAGCAGCAGGCCTCATCGAGGTCCCAGCTCTGACGTTCGCCGTCGTCGGGATGATAGGCGTGCAGTCTGGCTTGTCGAATGTCGACGAACAGCAGGGCGTGAAGGCTGTCGGACCAGATGGGGCCCTCGCCGAGTTCGGCGCCAATCTTCCAGGCAACGGTGGCGTCCTTGTGCATGATGGCTCTCTCCATGGGCTAGCGAAGTGTCGGTGGTGTCTGCCGGTATCGATCTCTGTCACGATCGAGGCTGTGATGTTCAATGCTTCCGTTGTCACCGCCTTCACTATCATAGTGCGGGTGTCGGCAATGGGAATATCGTTCTCAATGAGTAAGGATTCCAAAGCGATGAGGCGTGTCGAGGTGCCATCGTGAAGTGTCTGGTGTTGCAAGCGGAGCACTGCCTGAATCTGGCGCTGCGCGACACCGCGGCGCAGCGTAGTGATATCGCCTATGTGCCGGCGCCCGAGATAATCGATATCGAGGATCTGGCGGCGATGCCGCCGGATGCGGTGATCGTGCCACCGCTGGCGGACCCTGGTCGCTGCGAGCCGGCGGTAGTGTATCGCCATGCCGATCAGGTCGAAGCGCTGCTCGAAGCGTGCCAAGCGCTACAGATTCCGCTGGTCTGGTGCGTCTCGGACGCGCTATACGAGGATGGCGCGGAAGGCCCGATCGACGAGGATATTCTGCCGCGGCCGCGCGACACGGCAATGCGCCGCCTGGTCGCTGTTGGCGAGCGAGTGCGCCGTCATCCCCTGCATCTGATATTGCGTCTGGGTCCACTGTTTGGCCGCGAAGGCGAAGATGCCTGGTTGAGTGACTTGATGGAGGCGCTGATGCGCGGCGAGTCGGTTCGAGCGCCTCAGGATCTGGTGGTCTGTCCGACCTCGGTCATGGCCGTTGCGCGCGCGCTGACAGGCGTGCTGCTGCAACTCGAGAGTGGCGCGGTTACCTGGGGTACCTATCATCTCTGCGGCACGGAACCGGTCAGCGTATTTACTTTCTGCTCCGTCGTCCGGACTCAGTTGGAAACGCGCCTCGAAGGTGTGGGAGCGTCCATGGAGCTTGGCAAGCTGCAGGCGCTCAATCAGCACCACGATACGCCATTGCGGCGAGTGCTCAATTGTCGGCGACTGCTCGATGTCTTCGGTATTCACCAGAAATCCTGGCGACTGGAGCTTGGCTTGATGCTCGATGCCTGGTGTCAGCAGCACTATCCTGAGCACGATGATTCCGATGATGGCAGTCGAGACAGCAGCAGGGGAGAAACGGTCCGCGCATGAAAGTCCTTCGCAGTGTGATCTTCTACATCGGTTATTTTCTGGCGATTCTGGTTTCCGGCCTATTGATGCTGCCCATTGGCTTCGCCCTGCCGGTACGCGCGCGATTCCAGCTATTCAATTGGCACAATCGGTTTATCGTCGGTTGGCTAGCTCTGACCTGCGGCGTTCGCTATCACGTGCAGGGGCGCGAACGGGTGCCCGAAGGCCCCTGCGTGGTATTGGCCAACCATCAGAGCGAATGGGAGACCGTCTACCTGCAGTTGCTGAAGACACCGATCTGTACCGTGCTCAAGAAGGAGCTGCTCAGCATCCCTCTATTCGGTTGGGGCGTGCGTTTGCTGAAGCCGATTCCTCTGGATCGCTCGAAGCCCTCGGCCGCGATGCGTCAGGTGCTTTCTCACGGCAGGCAGCGTCTGGAGGAGGGGCTGTCGGTTCTGATCTTCCCTGAGGGTACGCGGGTACCGCCGGGACAGCGCCGTCGTTTCAACAAGAGCGGCGCGGTGATCGCTTGTCGTACGGGAGTGCCGGTTCTGCCCGTCGCCCACAATGCTGGCGAGCGCTGGGGGCGCCATTGGGTCAAACAGCCCGGCGTGCTCAATGTGGTCGTGGGTGAGCCGATCGCCACTATCGGCCGCAGGCCGGAAGAGGTGATGGCCGAGATGGAAGCCTGGATCGAGCGCACGCTGGACGAGATATCCGAAGTCCCGCGTCCGCCCTTGCCGGAAAAGGCCGCGCCGGCCGAGCTGCCTTCCTGAGACGATAGGACGCGAGGTGTGCATGACGTGGTGTGCATGATGAGGTGCGCATGAGAGAGTCACGAAAAAGGCGCCCCGCGGGGCGCCTTTTTTATTGGCAACGACAGTCCTATCGATAACGACAGTGCCTCGCCCTCAGTCCTCGAAGCGATCCAGCACCAGACAGGCATTGGTGCCACCGAAGCCGAAGCTGTTGGAAAGCACCCGTCTGATGTCGACATCGTCGCGCCGCTGGCGGACGATATCGAAGCCGTTGGCCTGCTCGTCGAGCGTATCGATATTGGCCGACGCGCAGACGAACCGGTTCTGCATCATCAACAATGAGTAGACCGCTTCCTGCACGCCGGTGGCGCCCAGCGAATGTCCGGTCAGCGACTTGGTCGAACTCATTGCCGGCGTGCTGTTGCCGAACACTTCGCGAATGGCCTTGAGCTCGGCCACGTCGCCCACCGGCGTCGAGGTGCCGTGGGTGTTGACGTAGTCGACCTTGCCTTCCAATCCGGCGAGCGCCTGACGCATGCAGCGCGCCGCGCCTTCGCCGGAAGGAGCAACCATGTCGTGGCCGTCGGACGTGGCACCATAGCCGGTGATCTCGGCATAGATCTTGGCACCGCGAGCCTTGGCATGTTCGAGCTCTTCGACCACCAGCATGCCGCCACCGCCGGCGATGATGAAGCCGTCACGATCCACGTCGTAAGGACGCGAGGCCTTTTCCGGGGTGTCGTTGTAGTGGGTGGTCAGCGCCCCCATCGCGTCGAACAGGCACGACAGCGTCCAGTGCTCTTCCTCGCCGCCGCCGGCGAAAACCACATCCTGCTTGCCGAGCTGGATCTGTTCGACGGCACTACCGATGCAGTGGGCCGACGTAGCGCAGGCGGATGAGATGGAGTAGTTGATGCCCTTGATCTTGAACGGCGTCGCCAGGCAGGCCGATACCGTGCTGCCCATGGTTCGGGTCACCCGGTAAGGGCCGACGCGACGCAGGCCTTTCTCGCGCATGACATCGGCCGCTTCGACCTGGTTGGCGCTGGACGCACCGCCGGAGCCCGCAATCAGGCCGGTCCGCGGATTGGAGACGTCGCTGGCTTCGAGGCCGGCATCATCGATCGCCTGCTGCATGGCGATATAGGCGTAGGCCGCCGCATCGCCCATGAAGCGCAGCTGCTTGCGGTCGACCAGGGCCTCGATATCGATATCGACCACACCGGCGACCTGACTACGAAAACCGAGTTCGGCATATTCCGGTTTGAAGCGAATACCGGAGCGCCCCTGGCGCAGAGAATCGAGCACCTGTTGGGCGTCGTTGCCCAGGCAGGAAACGATTCCCAGGCCGGTGACTACCACTCGTTTCATGGAAGCCTCCCGCTCAGAATTTCTCAGTATTGGTGAACAGGCCAACACGCAGATCATTGGCCTGATAGATGTCCTGGCCGTCGACCGACAGCGTACCGTCGGCGATGCCCAGCACGAGACTTCGAGTGATCACGCGCTTGATCTGGATATGGTACGAAACCTGACCGGCGGTTGGCAGGATCTGCCCGGAAAACTTGACCTCGCCGCAGCCCAGCGCGCGTCCGCGGCCAGGATTGCCCAGCCAGCCCAGATGAAAGCCGACCAACTGCCACATGGCATCCAGTCCGAGGCAGCCGGGCATGACCGGATCGCCGGGGAAATGGCACTGGAAGAACCACAGGTCAGGGTGGATATCCAGTTCGGCGATAATTTCGCCCTTGTGGTGTTTGCCGCCATCCTCATTGATCCGCGTGATGCGATCGAGCATCAGCATGTTGGGAGCGGGCAACTGAGCGTTACCGGGGCCGAACAGTTCCCCCCGGCTGCATTTCAGCAGATCGTCTTGGCTGAAAGAGTGCTGTCTGGTCACTGGCGCATTCCGAGAATCGAAAAAGAGTTTACCTCGTGGCTTCCGAGGCGCGGCCAGTCTAATGGCTGCGGGCATTGATTGCACGTCGGCTGCAGCCTAGTCGTGTGCGACCTACGGCGCAATGATCCGTGTCACGCTTGCTCTAGCGAATGTCTCCGGGGCATGATGCCAAACGGGACAGGGATCTCCGCAACAGCCGCCAGGCAAACGATAACGACGATAAACGACGAGCTATGTGGCCTTACTTTACGCTGAATCGACCGCTGATCTGGTTGGCAGTAGCGGCGCTGGCTGCCGCTAGTGTATTGCCACTGCTCACCCTCCGGCTGGCTGCAGTGGCGGTCGTGGCCGTTGGCGTGGCCGATGGCTGGCGCCAGATCCGACGCGAACATCAGCTGAGGCGCTTGAGCGAGCAGGCCCTCGAGCTCTCCCAGGAGGGAGTGATGATCACCAATGCGGCTAATCGTATCGTGACCATCAACCCCGCCTTCACTCAGATCACCGGCTATACCCTCGACGAAATTCGGGGACTCGATCCGTCCGCGCTCTCTGCGGGCCGCCATGACAAGGCGTTCTACGATCGCTACTGGCAGACGCTGAAAACCACTGGCCACTGGGAAGGCGAAATCTGGAACCAGCGCAAGCACGGCGACCAGTACCCCGAGTGGGTGCGGATCCAGGCCTGTCGCGATGGAAAGGGGAAGATTTCCCATTATGTGGGGATATTCACCGACATCAGCCGACACAAGGCTCGGGAGCAGGATCTACGCCGCATCGGTTTCGAGGATCCGTTGACTGGCCTGCCCAACCGGCGGCGTCTGCATGATCTGCTGGCCTCACGGCTTCGCCATCTGCGTGCAGGAGAAGGGCTGGACCTGGCACTGATCGACATCGACGCCTTCAAGGCGATCAACGATAATCTGGGCTTCGATAGCGGGGATCGCCTGCTGTCTCGCTTCGGTCAGCGCCTGGCAGCTCAGGTGGCCGGTGGCATCGTCGGGCGTCTGGGCGGCGACGAATTCATGGTCATTCGTACCACGACCTACGACGATCACGAAAAGTGGGTGGCCAGCCTGCGCGACCACTTGAGCGAACCCTTCGAAATCGACGAGAGCTCGTTACACCTGGGCTTGACCATCGGCAGTTGTCGGGCACCCGAAGATGGTAACGACCCCAACGTGCTGTTTCAGAGGCTCGAATCCGCGCTTTATAGTGCCAAGCGCCACGGTCGGAATCATGATCGACGCTTTCGCCCTTCGCTGGAAATCGAAGCCGACCGCCAACTGACCATCCTCAACGAACTACGCCAGGCCCTGGCCCAGGGCTCCCAGCTGGAGGTCTATTATCAGACCCAGCATCGTCTCGACGATGGCGGAATGGTGGGTATGGAAGCACTGCTGCGTTGGCATCACCCCGAACACGGGCTGATTCTGCCCAGCGAGTTCATTCCGCTGGCGGAACGCCATGGGTTGATGCCAGCGTTGGGAAGCTGGGTCATCGACCAGGCCGTGGCACAGCTAGCGACCTGGCGAGGTCAGGGGCTCGAAGTGGTCCCCATCTGGGTCAATCTATCGGCACTACAGTTGATTCAAGGCGACCTGGAATCCCACCTGATCTCGACATTGAATCAGTATCGAGTGCCGGCGCGGCTGCTGGGCCTGGAGCTGACCGAATCGGTACTACTCGACGAGCGCGCCGGCGATATCTCGTTGCGCCTCGAAGCGCTACGGCGGCAGGGATTGCAAATCGCGATCGACGATTTCGGTACCGGTTACTCGTCGATGGCTTATCTCAAGCGCCTGCCGATCGACAAGCTGAAGCTCGACCGGGAATTCATTCGCGCGCTGCCGCACGACCATGCCGATGCCGCGATCACCTCGGCGGTGTTGGCGATGGCCCAGGGTCTGCATCTCGATGTGATCGCCGAAGGCGTAGAAACCATCGAACAACGGGACTTTCTGCTGGCAAGAGGGTGCCGCCACGTACAGGGCTACCTCTACGCGCGACCGCAACCGGCTGGCGAGGTGGAGAACCGGCTTCGACAGGCAGTGGAAAGCGTCTACTCCTGACCGGGTAATCGGCAGTAAGCGGATCCCAGCCCATCAGTCGCGGTCACACGCCACCGGTCAAGGGGGCACGGCGGGCGCCGGGTTTGGCCAGCAACAGGTGGCAGGTACCGATCGCGCGCTCCAGAAAGCCGCCCTCGCAGTAGCAGAGATAGTAACGCCACATGCGAATGAAACGCTCGTCATAGCCCAGCTTCCGGACCTGCTCGAGACTGGACTCGAAACGCAGGCGCCATTCGCGCAACGTGCGCGCATAGTGCAGACCGATCTCGTCGAGATCGAGCAGATTGAGTTGGGTATTTCGACTCAAGCCATTGAGCAGGGCGGTGTGGGAAGGCAGAAAGCCGCCGGGGAAGATATGGCGTTTGATGAAATCCATCTCGCGCTTGGCTGCCTCAAAGCGTTGGTCGCGAATGGTGATGCACTGGAGTAGCGCCAGGCCGTCCGGCGTCAGCAACCGGTCGACGCAGCTCAGATAGGTGCCCAGGTACTGATGGCCCACGGCCTCGACCATTTCGACCGAGACCAGCCGATCGAAGCGTCCTTCGAGATTTCGGTAATCGTCCTTGAGCAGCGTGATCCGGTCTTCGAGCCCGGCCTCGCGCACGCGGGCCGCGGTATAGGCATACTGCTCTTCGGAGATGGTCGTGGTGGTGACGCGACAGCCTCGGGTCCTCGCAGCATGAATCGCCAATCCTCCCCAGCCGGTGCCGATCTCCAATAGGTGGTGATGAGGCTCGAGTGCGAGTTTGTCGAGAATGACGTCGAGCTTGTGCGTCGACGCCTCCTCCAGCGAGGCCTGCGGATGGGGAAACAGGGCGCTCGAATACATCCAGTGTTCGCGATCCAGGAACGTGGCGAATAGCGCGTTTCCCAGGTCGTAGTGCGCTGCGATGTGGCGTTTCGAGCGTCGGGTGGTGTTGCGCTGCAGCGTGTAGAGAGCGGCCAGTGCCCAACGGCTGAGCCGGGCGGTGCCGTTCTCCATGCGGTCATTGACCCGTTCGACATTGCGTGCGAACAGCCGAATCAGTCCGACCAGATCATCGACTTCCCAAGCGCCGTCCATGTAGGCCTCGGCAACGCCCACTGTGCCGCCGAAGGCGAAGCGGCGCCAGACGTCGGCATCGTGAATGATGATCTCGGCCTGGATCGCAGGAGTATCGGGTGTCGGCTGGCCCAGCTCGAGGATCTCGTTGCCCTCACGCAATGTGAGCCGGCCACCTTCGAGCGCATCGAGCGCCTTGATCAGACGGGGACGAAGCCAGCGCGACAGGCGTGGCGCTTCCGGATTACGTTGAGCGGCCGAAGAGCGGGCGGTCGTCATGACGAAGGTGTCTCCCGTCCGGGATGGTCGTGAATCGGCGTGCGCTTCAGCCAGAGCCTGAGCGCTTGCCAGTGAATGGTGACGATGGTCTTGAGCGTCATGCCGGGATGCTTGATCAGCTCTGTCACCAGCGCACGGCGTGTCGCCGGCTTGAGTGTCAGGGTCAGGGTGGCGTCGAAGTGGCGCGCCTCTGCGTGCCACGTTTCCATGTGCATCATCAGCCGACTATTCGGCGTGTGGGAGCGCGGCGTGTTGAAACGCCAGTAATAGCGCATCTCCATCGGATTGAACGGCGAGACATGCAGACGCTTGTCGAAAGTGGCCTGCTGCGAATGTCGATCGGGATCGACCCAGCAGGCGTAGACCTGGCGTTCGCGCCAGGGCGTGTTGGTGACTTCGCCTAGAATGGCCTGCAGTCTGTCTTGCCGATCGTAGGCGTAATACAGCGTCAACGGGTTGAACAGCATGCCGAACAGGCGGATCTGGCTCAGCATGCGAATCGGTCCGTCCGGTGCGCTGCCCAGCTCGGCGCTCAGGCGGGCGCGTACGGCGTCGGCCAACGGCAGCTCATGGGGCGCCAGATAATCCTCGCGCCGGAAGCGGGCCGGTGCGCTGCGCCGGGTGCCGAATCCTGGGGTGCGAGTCAGCAGCGCCGGCAATTCATCGAGATCCAGCCACAGCATCCACACGCGGTAATCAAAGGCGTGCCAACGAGGCAGGAACCGCCGATGCCGCAGATGTCCTACCGCGAGCCGGCTATGGAAACAGGGGTTGCTCATGCGGTTTCACCTTGGCGCTCGGCCGTTGCAGCCGAGGTGGCCGACGCCGCCTGTGGCGTGTTGCCGTCGATGGATTCGACCACGCGCAGGGCGCTCCAGACGCCGTCTTCATGAAAACCGTTGCGCCAGTAAGCGCCGCAGAAGTGGGTGCGCCGGGCGCTTCGGGATATCTCGTCGTGGCGAGCCTGCGCCTGCTGCGCAGCAAAGGTGAACTGGGGGTGTGCATATTCGAATCGACCTAGCACATGAGCGGGATCGATGCTGTCGTCATCGTTGAGCGTCACGCAGAAGGTGGTGTCGCTGTTCAGCTGTTGGAGGATGTTCATGTTGTAGGTGACTGGCACGCAGGCATCGGCATTGCGGCCATCGAGACGATAGTTCCAGCTGGCCCAGGCTCTCCGCCGTCGCGGGAGCATGGCGATATCGGTGTGCAGCACGACACTGTTCCGGCGATAACCGATCGCACTCAAGATTTCTCGCTCGGTATCGCTGGCCTGCGCATCGAGAATGCGCAGAGCCTGATCGCTGTGGCAGGCGAACACGACCTGATCGAAGCGCCGTTCGCCGGCAGCGGTCGCGAGCGTCACGCCCTCGGCGTCGCGGTGAAGACCCGTGACGGGCGTTTCGAGATGAACCCGCTCACGATAGGGCGCGACTAGCGGATCAATATAGGTCCGGGAGCCGCCCGCGATCGTGCGCCACTGCGGGCGATCGGTCAGTGATAGCAAGCCATGATGATGAAAGAAGCGCACAAAAAACCGCGCCGGAAAATCGCGCATGCTGGCTTCGCTGGCGGACCAGATCGCGCCGCCCATGGGAAGCAGATAGCGGCGGTGAAAATCCTCGCCGTAACCGCCACTGGCCAGATAGTCACCCAGCGTGAGTGTTTCCGGCAGGCGCTCGGATTGGAAATCATGGCTGGCGCGGCGGTTGAAACGAACGATGTCCTTCAGCAGCCGGTAGAAGCGGGGGCTCAGCAGATTACGGCGCTGGGCGAACAGGCTGGCGAGCGTATGGCCGTTGTATTCGAAGTCGCGGCCGGTCTCGTGGACCGAAAAGCTCATCTCGGTCGCCTGCCCCGACACCCCCAGCGACGCCATCAACGCCTCGAAATGGGGATAGGTCCGATCGTTGTAGACGATGAAACCGGTATCGATTGCGTGTTGTTCGGCCCCGGTGTCGACATCGATGGTCGCGGTGTGGCCGCCGAGACGTGAGTCAGCCTCGAACAGCGAGACCTGATGCCGGCGAGCGAGATAATGCGCTGCGGTCATCCCGGCGATCCCGCCGCCGATCACTACGATCTGCTGGGCCGGCGGCATCATGACGAGGCTCCGGCGCGCTCGCGATTGGCGATACGCAAGCCGAACCGCCGGCGTAGCGCTGGTGGCAGAATGCCGAGCGCCTTGACCATGAAGGTGAAGCGCTTGGGGAAATGGATGTCGAGTCGGCGATGCTCGAGACCGTCGATGATGTAGTCGGCGGCCTGGCCGGCGTCGATCTGCATCGGCATCGAGAAATCGTTGCGCTCGGTCAGCGGCGTCTCGACGAAACCCGGATGAATGACGCTGACGTCGATCGACTCGGCGGCGAGGTCGAGACGCAGGGATTCCAGGAAATGCGAGATCGCGGCCTTGGATGCACCGTAGGCTTCTGCCCGAGGTAGCGGCAGGTAAGCGGCCGCGCTGGAAACGCCCGCTAACAGTGGGGGGCGGTCACCACCTCTGGCCTGGCGCAGTAGTGGCAGGGCAGCTTCGATGGCGTAAAGCGTGCCATGAAAATTGGTCGAGAACACCCGCTCGACCAGATCGACGTCGAATTGGCTCACGTCCAGATATTCGCAGGTACCGGCGTTGAGCAAGGCAATATCGAGGCAGCCAAAGGCGTTGTCGATGGCGTTGCCGGCGCGTCGCGTCGCGTCGCGATCGGTGAGATCGGCGGGCACCACCAATGCGTTATCATGGGTGGCCGCCAGTGCCTGGAGCGACTCTTCTCGACGCGCGGTTAACGCCACGCGGTGGCCATCGGCCAGCAGGCGCTTGGCCAGCGCTTCACCGATGCCCGATGTCGCCCCCGTCAGCCAGATGCGTCGGGACCCCGATAGACTCGCCATGACTCTTCCCCTTCCCTTGGAAAACGCGCCTCCGCTGTCGACGGCTGATAACGATAGCCGGTGTCAGTGGACGGATTTCAGTAGACGATGTCGGTATCCGTAAAACGACGACTACAGGCGTTTCTTGACGCCTCGAATCATCCAGCCCAGCAGCGGCAGCCGTTCATACAGCATGGCGCCGACATCGAAGTAGTCGCGGTGGAGGCAGACACGCTGACCTTGCCATTGCAGCCGCGAACAGCCGGCCACGTTGACGGTACGGCCGCCGTTCAATCTTGGATGCGTCAGCTGCATGGTCCAGGTCAAAAAGCTCGTGTCGCCGACTGTCTGACGATCATGAAAATCGAAGTGGCAGTGCTGTACGCCATGAAGCAGTTCGGCGTAATAAGCCATGACGCGCTCACGACCGACGTGATGATGAAGCGGGTCGGTAAAATCCACATCGTGGCTGTAGCACTCGGCCAGCGCCGGCAGTTCGCTCGTCGTCAGTGGCTGAAACCGAGCACAGAAATGAGTCACCGAATCGGTGCTGGGCATCTCGGGTGTCGTCACAATGGCCTCCTGGATCGCAGGCAATAGAAGAGGGCAAGGGCCCCAGCAAAATCATGGGCGAGCGTTATAGGCGGCGCTGCCAGCAGTCGTGGCGACAGGTCAGCCCAAGTTCTTGAAGGCCTCGAGAGCCCGCTCTCGAGCCCGCCGGTGGTCGACGATCGCTTGTGGGTAGCCCGTCTGCTGGCGCTGATCCGCGCTGGGTAGGTGGCGCGACTTGACCGGTAGCGCGGCCAGCTCCGGTAGCCAATGGGTGATGAATTCGGCGTCCGGATCGAAGCGCCGGGACTGGGTGGTCGGGTTGAATATCCGAAAATAGGGTGCGGCGTCGGTGCCGGTCGATGCGGCCCACTGCCATCCGCCGTTGTTCGAGGCAAAGTCGCCGTCGACCAGATGCTGCATGAAAAAAGCCTCGCCGCGGCGCCAGTCGAGCAGCAGGTGCTTGCTTAGGAACATGGCGGTAACCATACGCAGCCGATTGTGCATCCAGCCGGTAGCGACCAGTTGCCGCATGGCGGCATCGACCAGTGGAAAGCCGGTGCGGCCCTCGCACCAGGCCTCGAAATCCTTGTCGCTGTAACGCCAGCTCAGTTTGTCGGTATCGGATTTGAACGGCCGATAACGACAGACACGGGGAAAACCCACGGCGATGTGTTGATAGAACTCACGCCAGACCAGTTCGTTGGTCCAGCTTGTCAGTCCGGCATCGCCGTCGCCGAGATGGCCGCCGTTGTTCGCCATGACCGCTTGAAGGCATTGTCGGTAGGAGATCATGCCGGCCGAAAGATAGGCCGAGAGCTCGCTGGTACCGGCCAGAGCGGGAAAGTCGCGATCATTATCGTAGCGGCGCGAACGCTGCTGCAGGAATCGCGACAGCCGATCGGCGGCGGCTTCCTGCCCCGCTGGCCAAGGTTCATCCTCTACCTTGGGCGATGCGGCAAGGACAATCGCAGAGCGGTCCTGCTGAGGAAGTTCGGGAATGTCGTCGCCTGAGACACTCGGTTTGGCCTGACGGGAAGGCGTATCACGAAGCGCCAGCTGCTCGCCGCTGATGCGTTGATGCCAGGCTTTGGAAAAGGGTGTGAAAACCTTGTAATACTCGTTCTGGCCGGTGAGCAGGTCGCCAGGCTCGAACGCGATATGGTCGGTGTAGTCGAACACTCCCAGCCCCGCCTGAATAAGCTCAGCCGCGACTTTTTCGTCACGCGAGCGCTCGTCCAGAGGGTATTCGCGATTGAAGTGCAGCGTCTGCGCGCCAACGTCTCGGGCAGCTTTCAGCAGCGACCCCGGTGCGGCGTCGAAGTCGCCGATGTCACGATAGAGCAGCGGGATGTCGAGCGCAGATAATTCGCTCTGCAGCGCCACAACGCCGCGATGCAGAAACGAGATCTTGTTGGCTCCATGGCCTTGGCGACGCCACTGGTTCCGACAAGCCAGAAAGATGCCGATCACCGGCCCTTTCTCGGTAGCCGCGCTCAATGCGGTGTGATCGAGTGTCCTGAGATCGTTGCGAAACCATACGAGCTGAGTGGATGACGCCGGTGTCGTGACTGCCATGGATACGTCCCTGTTGCCAATGAGTGATCGACGCTTCCCTGCGTCAACGTTCGTGTGCCCATGTCATTACCTTCAGCGACTCGCCGTGCGAGAAACCGTGATCGATACCATCATGGCCTTCCGCCAGCGAGGTCAGTGGCCGGCGTCGATGACCGAACGCATTCGACTCAGAGCCTGGCTCATGTCTTCACCCAAGATCGCGACCGGGGTGTTCTCGAAATCAGTGGCACGTATGCGAGCCACTGGCCCCACCAGACACACGGGCACGTCACTCTGCTCCGCCAGCCGCGGGAGTTGCCGACGAATCACATCGCTACGCTCGGCATGGCTACTGGCAAGCAGCAGCGCCTTGATACCCAGGCGTTCGGTGGCCAGCGGAAACTCGCTCAACGGAATGTCGCCATCGATGAGTTGAACCCGATAACCCCCCGCAGAAGCCGCCAGGCCCATCAGCATGGCCCAGAAGCCGCTGCTGTCGTCGGGTAGCCGTGCAACCAGGATTTCACCTGCGTTGCTGACCTGATTGGTGTGATAGATGCGGGTACCGATACGGGTGCGCAGGAACGATTCCAGCACTCGCCGTTGCAGCGTGGCGCCAAACTGATCGCCCCAGCGCTCTTCGAGATGGGCAATTACGGGCTGCCACAGTTCGGCGATGCACAAGCTGACCGGATAGAGCGACAAGCTCTGATTGAACAGCACTTCCAGGCGACCGGTGTCGAGCGATTCGACCGCGTGGATCAGATGCTGGCGCTGACTGGCCCAGTCTCCCATCTGCGGAGCGGGAGTTTCGACCGCTTCCGGCTGATCGATCAGCTCGCGTACCTGACTGACCGGAACGCCGCGGTTGAGCCACTGTAGAATGCGTTCGACGCGCTCGATATCGTCGCGGCCATAAAGGCGGTGGCCCTTGGGCGTACGTTGGGGCCGAATGAGCCCGTAGCGGCGCTCCCAGGCGCGAAGTGTGACGGAGTTGACGCCGGTGAGTCGCGATACTTCACGAATCGGGTAGAGCGGCGCGGCACTGGAATCCAAGGCCTTGTAAGTCATGCAAGTCCTCCTGCGAGGTCTCTGCGTGCGCCGTCTCGTCGAATGGGATGATTCATATCATTGCTGCGAGTCATTGCTACGGGTTTCGAAATTGTCAGTACTCGATAACGATCGACGGCTGTAATCGGAAAGTCTTCCCTGATACCCGTCTGCAAACATGAGCGTTCGGCTCAAGGGCAATTGACTCAGAAACGTTCAATTAAAAGACAATGACTTCGACGAGTCGTGACGAGACGATGACGACTGTCTCGATGCATTCAGAATGGGGCAATATATTGTACGGTTCAAGCAATCTGTACAATTTTATGTCATGGGTGCGTCAGATCTGTCCATGTTGTGCACGGGATTCGACGATGCCGGCTAGTGCGTCGACAAATGCCGGATGTTGACCGACGGGAGCGAGTAGCTGCAGGTCGACCGGGTGGTCGCGGGCGATCTCTTCGAGCTGGCCGGGTACATCTTCCCGGAGATGGCGGCCTGCCGCGAAGAACAGCGGAAGCACCTCGATATGAGTGATGCCGCGAGCCGTCAGCTCGGCGACGCGCGTCTCCAGTGACGGTTCGCTCAGTTCCATGAACGCGAGCACGACGGGTTTCTCGACCCGTGGCTGAAGATCCCGCTCCAGGGCTTCGAAGGGCGCACGCCAGCGGGCGTCACTCGAGCCGTGCGCCAGCAGGATCATGGCGGAATGTGTCATGCTGCCTCCTGATATGAGGTGATCGATCCTTGCGGATTTCGATATCGAAGAAAGCGCCAAGGCATCGTAGAAAAATGGGCCGAAATGGAGTTCGGCGGGCCGATAGGCTGCGATAAATTGTACAACATGGGTATAACGGAGGGCATCAACGATGCGTCTATTGATCACGGGCGGTACGGGATTCGTTGGGCGGATGCTGGTCGAACGCGCGTTGGCGGCGGGCCACGAGGTGATGGTGGTTTCGCGGGACCCGGAGCGGGCGGCGCAAAAGTTGCCCTCCAGCGTTCAGATCGGTGATGACGCCACGGACTTCGCTGCCGCGTTGCCGGAGGCAATCGTCAATTTGGCAGGCGAACCGATCGCCGACCGACGCTGGAGCGATCCCCAGAAGACACGGCTGGTCGAGTCACGCCGTCACGCGACGCGGGATGTCGTCGCGCTGTGCGAGCAGCTGGCGCATCGGGATCAGGCGCCGCGGGTGCTGGTGTCCGGTTCCGCCATGGGCTATTACGGCGATCAGGGAGACAACGATGTCACCGAACAGACCTCGCCGCATGACGAGTTCGCCCATCGCCTGTGTCAGGCGTGGGAACGTGAGGCGCTCAAGGCGGAGGCGTTCGGCGTGCGCGTTGCGTGCCTACGGACCGGGCTAGTGCTGGATGCCGGTGGCGGCACGCTGGCCAAGATGATGCCGGCTTTCAAGTTCGGCGTCGGTGGTCAGTTGGGAGACGGGTGCCAATACATGCCATGGATTCACCGCCAAGATCTCGTGAGTGCTATCGAATTCCTGCTCGAGGAAGAGACCCTGAGCGGCGCGTTCAATGGGTCAGCGCCGCAGCCGGTAACCAATGCCGAGTTCACGCGGGCGATGGGTCGCCATCTGCATCGTCCGACGCCGTTTCGTGTACCCGCATCGTTACTGAAGCTGGGCCTGGGCGAGATGTCCCGATTGCTGCTGACCGGCGCGCGCATGCGCCCGGTGCGGTTGCAGGAGGCCGGCTTCACCTTCCGCTATCACACACTGGACGAGGCGCTGGCGGCAATCGTCGCGCGCTGAGCGCCCGCCTTTCTCTAGCGCGCGTCCTTGTCGACGGTCACGATTACCCGTACGGCATCGAGTCGCAGCGAGGCGCCTTCGATGGCGATGTCTAGGGCGTGACGCTCATCGCTCAGTGCCTGCAATTCGTCGTCGCGAATCGCGCCATTGTGTCGAGCCAGCGCCTTGAGCCGCGACAGCTCGAGATCGAGCGTCTCACGCATCTGCTGCTGGGCGCGTTCGGTCAGTGTTGGCAGCTCGCGCTGGGCCTCCTGCTCGCCCCGTTTGAGGAGCTCCCTCAGCTGGTCATGGCGGGATTTTAGCAGCTCCCGCGAGACGCCTTTCTTGACCCGCTGAAGGTTGCGCGACAGACCGCTGAAGGTGACCTTGTCCGACAGGTTGGCGCCGCTTTCGTCGAGCAGCACCCGAACCCCCGTATCCGGCAGGAAGCGGCCCAGCTGCAGGCGTTTCGGTGCCGGGCAGTGGGTCCGAAAGATCAGTTCGAGCATCAGGCGGCCGCCGGGAATGCTCGGATGCTTGAGCAGGGCAAGCGCCGTGTTGCCCAGACTGGAGTCGAGTACCCGTTCCATCACGGTGGTGATCAGCGGGTGCTCCCACGACAGGCGCTGAATGTCGTCTCGTGCCAGCGCTCGGCTGCGCGAGTAGGTCACGGTGAACCCTTCGTCACCCTGGGCTAGCCCCGGCAGGCTGTCGATCATGTGCGCCCCGGGCGCCAAGTGTATCTGACCGTTGCCCAGCTCGCGGCTATCGACCCCGAAGACATCCAGTGCCTGGTCGACGTAGCGGGGCAGGGCGCTGTCGTTGTCCTGCTCCACCACGGCGCTGATCACGGCGTCGGCGCGTTCGGGGCGGCAGGCGTTCCACTCCAGCAGACGATTCCGGCCTGCCTCACGCTCGGCCAGGCGGGCGTCGTTGAAGGCGCGAGTCTCGCTGATGAGCGTGTCGAGGCCGCCGTTATCAGTGAGCCCATTATCGTCCAGACTTTCGCGGAGCGCATCGCCAAAGGCCGCCAGCACGTCCCCCCCTGCCGCATGGGGTGACTCGAAGGCGGCGAGGCCATCGTGATACCAGCGCAGCAGCGTTGCGCTGGGGCTTTTCTCGATCACGGGTACGTGAATGTCGATCGGATGCAACTGACCGATCCGGTCGAGGCGTCCGATACGCTGTTCGAGCAGGTCGGGGTGCCACGGCAGATCGAACATCACTAGGTGATGGCAGAACTGGAAATTGCGGCCCTCGGAGCCGATCTCGGAGCAGATCAGTACCTGGCAACCGCCGTCATCGTCGGCAAAGGCTGCGGCCGCGCGATCACGTTCGACCAGACTCATCTCTTCGTGGAAGACAGGTGCCTGAATGCCGGCCCGCGTTCGCAGTGCTTCGGCCAGATCCATGGCGGTCTGGCGCCAGTGAGTGATCACTAGCACCTTCTGCTCGCTGCCCAGCGCCTCGAGCTGACCCAGCAGCCACTCGACCCTGGGGTCGAATCGCCACCAGGGCGTATCGCTCTGCGCCGTGGCGTCATGGAGCGCGGCGTCATGCATCGCGCGATAGGCCGCCTCGGGATAGAGACGCGCCTCATGGGTGCTCAGTTCCGCGGCGGTCAGTCGAGCAGCGAAATGGTCGTTCCCCTCACGCAGCTCCGTGAACTGGTCGCGATAAGCTGCCGGCATCTCCAGCGAGGCGGTGTGTAGATGACGTGCCGGGAAACCGCCGACATGGCGTCGGCTGTTGCGAAACATGACTCGGCCGGTGCCGTGGCGATCCAGCAGTTGTTCGCGCAGCTGTCGTCGTACGCTATCGCGCTGCGCGGTGTCGCTTTCGGGGTCGAGTAGCGTTTCGAGCAGTGCCAGACTGTCGCTGTCGTCGATGATCGCTGCGAGCCGCTCGCGATCGTCGGCGTCTCCGGGCAGCCGCCCTAGCGCTTCGACCGCTTCCGCGACCGCGGTATAGCCGGTCTCTTCCTCACGGAAGCGCTCGAGATCGTGATAGCGGTCGGGATCGAGCAGACGCAGTCGGGCGAAGTGGCTCTCCAGGCCCATCTGTTCAGGTGTCGCCGTCAACAACAGTAGCCCCGCGATACGTCGTGACAGCCGCTCGATGCAGGCGTAGCCGGGGCCTTCCGCCTGCGGCGTCCAGTCGAGATGATGCGCTTCGTCGACGATCAGCAGATCCCACTGGCAGCTTTCCGCCTGACGCTGACGCTGAGGATTGGCGAACAGCCACTGCTGGCTGGCGAGAATACACTGGCCGCTCTCGAAAGGGTTTTCCTCGTCGAACGATTCGCTCTGTGCCTCGTCCAGTAGCGTGACCGATAGCGAGAAGCGGCGCAGCAGCTCGATCAGCCATTGATGCGTCAAGCTGGCGGGGACCAGAATCAGTGCTCGGTTGGCGCGCCCGGTGAGCAGCAGGCGATGCAGAATCAGCCCGGCTTCGATAGTCTTGCCCAGCCCGACTTCGTCGGCCAGCAGCACGCGGGGTGCATGACGTCGGGAGACTTCGTCGGCGATGTAGAGCTGGTGGGGGATCAAATCGATACGCGGGCCCGCCAACCCTAGCGCGGGGCTACGTGCAATGCGCTGGTGATGGTGCAGCGAGCGATAGCGCAGCTCGAACCAGTCGTTACGATCGACCTGGCCGGTCAGCAAGCGATCCTGAGCCTGATGAAAGCGCATGGTGTCGGAGAGTTTGGCTTCACTGAGCGAGACCGGTTCGGCATCGTCGGTATGGCCATGGTAGATCACGCAGCCGTCGCGTTCTTCGATGTGCTCGACGATCAGCTGGTAGCCGTCGGCGGTATCGATACGATCACCGGGGCCGAAGACCACGCGGGTCAGCGGAGACTGGCGGGCGCTATAGGTACGGGTTTCCTGGCTGGCACTGAACAGCACGGTGACGCTGCGCGTGTCGGCGGTGAGGATGGTACCAAGCCCGAGCTCGGTTTCGCCGTCGCTGATCCAACGCTGGCCGGGAGAGAAGTCGCTCATGATGCCTCGGTCGTGTGTACGCTACGGGAACGGATCGAATGGGCGACGCATTCTAGCGTAAACGGCGTGCGGCCTTAAGCGTTGAACGTATCGGCGTCGTCCGTGATCGGCGTTACACTGCGCCAGCGAGAGAGGTACGGAAGACCGCGAGAGAGCTACGGACGACCAGTCGCGCGCTCGGCGATGCAGTCGGAGAGCAGGGCTGGCGGTTGGCATGGAGCAGGGCGCTGACGAAAGGCGGGCCCTGTGGTTGGCAGGAACCGGGCAGCGGAGCCTTTGAGGAGAGCATATGGCGGGGGCGAGTGGAGGAGATAATCTGCGCCGAGTCGCGATTGCCAGTCAGGCGGCGGGATTTATCCTGATCATCACGTTGGAGACCGTGCTGGGCGACGACGCCAGGCCATGGCAGGGCGCGACGCTCGCCGCGATGCTGGCCACGGCCGCTTTCCTGGCGCTGATGCGACGCTATCGACGCAACAAGAAACGTCGTCAGCGCGAGGCGCATGACGACGTTTGAGACATGCCGGTCGGCGGTGATACCGGAGTGGTCGACGTTTACATTGGCGGTACGGTGCCGTCACGACCCACGATTACCGCCTTGGCCTGGATCGGATCTTGCGTGAGGTCGCCGGCGACGAAGACTGCCGCGCCTTCCTCGAGATCATCCTTCGAACCCTTGCTGACCTTCACGGTGGGCACGTCGCTGGGTACTCGAATTTGCTTGCTGCCATCGCCGTAATCGACGGTCAGCGTCATCATGCCGTCCTCGTCGGCGGCGTTATCCACGGTGCCGTTAGTCATGGTCGAGCCGCTGGAAGCTCCGCCCATCTTGCCGCCGGTATCACTTTTAGCGTCGCTGGCATCGGTAGAACTGACGGTGCCGTTGGTCATGGTCGAGCCACTACCGCTACCGCCGAGTTTTTCACCCCCAGAGCCACCTTGGGTGGCGCCGCGCGGCATGTCCCACGGATAATCCCCTTCGCCGGTTCCTTTCATGGAGTCCGGGAAGATCACCATTTCCAATGCTTTGGCGGGCTGCCCATCTTCGCCGGGCACGTTGGCTGTGCCGATGAAAGTCCCTTTCTCGATCTCGTCTAGGCTACTCTCGCTGACGGCTGCAAGCCGGGTGTTGTCTCCGATCGTTACCCGATGGCTACTACCGTCGGTCGTCGATTCGACCGTGAAGCCGTCGTCGCTGACTTCGGTGATGGTGCCGCGCAGGTTCTTGGGCATGTCCTGAGCTGCCAGGGCGCTAGTCGCGAGACACCCGATGGTGAGGCCGAGTAGCGCTTGGCGAAGCGTGCGAATGGCATTAGGCGTGATTGGCATGAGAATGCGGCTCCTGGCGTGTATGGGGCTGATATAAAGATTAAGTTTTCTGAGAGCCCCGACCGTTTGAGTTCAGTTCATCGTGGAAAATTGTCAAGCCTATCGGTGATGCCAGTAGCGGGCGTTGGCTATATTCCTGCATACCAGGTGTAGCCGCGGTCCTCCCAGTAGCCGCCCTTGCCGCCGCCGATGTCGTCGAAAGCGGTGACCAGCGTGATGCCGGAGAGATATTTCGCCATCTTGTAGCCCAGTTGGCGCTCTGCGCGAAGCCGCAGCGGTGCGCCGTTGGCGATCGGTAGCGGTTCATCGTTGAGTGAGTAGGCCAGGATCGTCTGCGGGTGACGCGCTTCGCTAAGATCCAGGCTCTCATAGTAATAGTCTTCGCCGCCGAGCTGATCCATGCAGTGAAACACCACATAGCGTGCCTCCGGCCGCACCCCGGCACGCTCGAGCAGATCGGCCAATACCGGGCCGCGCCACTGGCCGATGGCGCTCCAGCCTTCGACGCAATCATGGCGGGTGATCTGGGTTCTGGACGGCATTGTCTGCAGCTCGGCGAGCGACAACGACAAGGGCTCGTCGACCAGTCCGCCGATTTCCAGACGCCATTCACGGAACTGAGAGGCGGCTAGCTGACGATAGCGTGACGCCTGCGGATCGGTGGAGCCGTTGGGGCGGAAATGCCTGTCGATCATCGACGCCGGATACTCCGGTGCCAAGCCACGTTCGCCGGCCAGGAAACGCTGGACTCGCAAGTTGAGTCGCTCCGCGAGACCCAGCGTTTTCACGACCTGTTCGTTCTGGGACAGACGATCGCAACCGGCCAGCCCCAGCGTCGCCACGCCCAGCGCCGTGCGTTGCAGAAAGCGTCTACGGCCCCGACCGAAGATACGGGATGAGGCGTCATTTCCCTTCATGATGTGTGCTCCCTTCGTTATCGACGGGCGTCACGTTGCGCCTGCCCCCGGTGAGCATGTCGCGAACCTGACGAAAAGGCCCGCTCAGCAACACCATCAAAAGATGAACGATCACGAACAGCACCAGTAAGCCGGCGACGATGAAGTGAATCGAGCGCGCGCTCTGACGACCGCCGAAGAGGTCGAGTAGCCAGGGCGCAGCAGCGTTGAACGTGGGCGACATGCATAGGCCAGTCAGAATCATCAGGGGCAGAGCCACGAACAGCACCCCCAGATAGCTAAGCTTCTGGAGGCCGTTGTAGCCGATACGTGTGGCATGAAAGCGCAGGCGCAGATGATCGAGAATATCGCGACCCAGGCCGCGCCACTGGGAAGCCGGCAGCCACAGATCGCGCTTCAGGTGTCCGCTGAAAAGCGCGTACAGCACGAACAGCGCGCCAGCGCCGACGAACAGCCAGGCGAAGAAGAAATGCCATAGTCGGCCCATGGTCAGGAACTGATAGCTCGGGAGAGTGATCCAGTCGGGGAACCCTCGTACGCTGGCGTGATCGCCGCTGCCGGAGTAGCCCAGTATGCCGGTGGTATCGAAAGTCCATGGGCCCAGCGCCGTCTGACCCTGTATATCGCCGTCCGCGCCCCGGATGGCATACATTTCCAGCCATGGATCATCGAAATTCGAGGTGCTACCCCAGTAAAGTGCCGGATGCGCATTGAAGATCTGCAAGCAGCTCATCAGCAGCACGATCAGGCACCAGAGATTGATCCAGTGCCACAGACGAACGGGAAGGCGATGGCGACGCTCGCGATGCCGGCTGGCGTGTTGGATGGAATTGTTCATGAACCCGGATCCTCGGCATCAGTGGCGGGGGAGGCTGCCAGCGCATGCCTCGTTGGCGCATCGTGTCGGTATGTCGTGCGGAGAGCACACATGCATATCATGGCGTCGTCTCGACGGGATGGCTCGTTGACGAGGACGTCGAGAGTCCGGAGCTGGATGTCGAACGGTATGTTCGGCGCGCGAGATTGCTGAATCTTATTGGGACTCCAGCACCGCCGAGCACTGGTCGAGAGTCTTGTCCAGCTCCGGTGGGCGGCTGTCTTCACCATCACCGGGGTCGTATTCTCGCTTCATCTTGCGGACTTCTTCAGCGGTGAAACGAGCCTGCAGGGCTGTCGTCACGCATTCGCAGTAGCGTTCGACCTTGGGACCTTCGATGCCGCTGGCGGTCATGTTGGCGTGACATTGGGCCTGAGTCGTTTCGACGGCTTTTGCCGACCATGGCGGCGCCGCCGCTTTGTCATCCTGGGCGCTGGCGGTGCTGAAAGTGACAAAGAGCGCGATAGTGAACGCGGCGGGGAGCGAGCGAGGCCATGTCGACATGGTTGTTCTCCTGAGGAGGCGGTCCTCGGTGGGCGTTCAGGGCAATCGTTCGTGCCGGTAGGCGTTGTTTCCGTGAGCGATGCTGACTGCTTTCAGAGTGATATCGTCTATTTTAAGCAGCGTGCATCTGGATCGATCTGGAGGACGCGTCTGTTTTCAACCCTGAGCCTGTTTTTATCCTAGTCTGACCTGCTTTTATTCTGGATAAGGTATGCCTGTCTCGATACCAAGAAGGTCGCCTGTCTTGATTCTAGGGAAAGCGCCCGGCATTGCCATTAATCTTAAGTGTGACTGGGGTTTACCCTGAACGCGTCACGATGGGCGATGCGACGCCAAAAGGATCGCCATAAAGCGCGCGCCAATCGAATCGACCGGCTGGGCCCGAGCATGAAAAACGCCCGCCAGGCAGAGCCTGAGCGGGCGTTTTAGAATACGGTGGTCGGAATAGCAGGATTCGAACCTACGACCTCTGCCTCCCGAAGGCAGCGCTCTACCAAGCTGAGCTATATTCCGATCTGATCATCGATCCGTTGCCATTCGGGCCGGCTCGACGGGGGTGAATTATACTCATCAAAGGGCGCGGTGCAAGCCCGATCTCACGCCTTTTAAACGTCGCGCTCCACCGCCACCCGCGTCAGCGTCTCCATGCTGTCGCGGTAGGGGCTCGGCGCCAGAACCTGCAGTTGGCTGCGGGCCTTCTCGGCCATCTCTTCGGCACGTTGCTGGGTATACTCGAGCGCGCCGGTCTCCCGCACGATAGCTAGCACGTCGTCCAGCCGTTCGAGGCCGCCATCGGTGATCGCCTGACGAATCAGGGCGGACTGCTCGGCGGACCCACGGCGCATGGCATGGATCAGCGGCAGCGTCGGCTTGCCCTCGGCGAGATCGTCGCCGACGTTCTTGCCCATGGTTTCGGCATCGCCCTGATAATCGAGCAGATCATCGATCAGTTGAAAGGCAAGGCCCAGATAGCGGCCGTAGAGCTGTAGCGCCTGTTCCTGCTCGGCGGTGGCCTCGGCGAGGATCGCGCCGCTGTGCGACGCCGCCTCGAACAGCATCGCGGTCTTGCCCTGGATGGTGTCGAAATAGTCCGATTCCGCGATGTCGGCGTTGCCGATGTTGGTCAACTGCTGGACTTCGCCCTCGGCAATGACGCAGGTGGCGCCGGAGAGCACCTGCATGATTCGCATCGAACCGACCTCGACCATCATCTGGAAAGAGCGCGAGTAGAGAAAGTCGCCAACCAGCACCGACGGCGCGTTGCCCCAGGTATCATTGGCGGTGGCCTTGCCTCGGCGGCGGCTGGATTCGTCGACAACGTCGTCATGCAATAGCGTGGAGGTATGCATGAACTCGATCAGCGTTGCCAGGGTGATGTGCCTGTCGCCGGAATAGTCGAGTGCACGCGCAGCCAGCAGCACCAGTAACGGGCGTAGCCGTTTGCCACCGCTTTCGATGATGTACTGACCGATGGCTTCGACCAGAGGGATTCGCGACGCCAGTTGATCGAGGATCGTGCGATTGACGGCGGCGAAGTCCTCAGCCACCGATGCATGGATGGATGCAGCGTTGGATTGCATGGGCGACTTGTCAATGAAGCGGGTGGGGCCGCTCGACGCCGGTCGCGGGCTGACAGCCGGTGACCGAGAGAGGCGATGTGAGGGGGTATGCTAGGTGGCGCCCACAGGTGCGTCAACCGACGAGAGCCGGCGAGCGCTGAGCGTTGCCCGCCGCGGCGTTGGCCGTCGATGAAGACCAGGCGGCGAATGCTTGCCTGGACTCGACGTAGTCGTTATAATCCGCCGCCCAACTCATCATGCTCCCTGTCAGATGGTTGCCGGAAGGGGCACCACTCGCCGCAGGTCGATGAAAGAGCGTTCTGTCTCGATGAGCGTGGACCGATAAGCTTTGGCTCGATTTGAGCTTTGGCTCTAAGAGCTCCCGGAGAATGTTATGTACGCTATTATCAAGAGCGGCGGTAAGCAGTACCGCGTGCAGGAAGGTCAGACACTCAAGCTCGAGAAGCTGGAAGTGCCCACCGGCGATACCCTGGAATTCGACCAGGTTCTGCTGGTTGCCGATGGCGACGACATCACAGTCGGCGCGCCGCTGGTCGGCGGTGCCAAGGTGGCTGCCGAAATCGTTTCCCACGGTCGTGGTGACAAGGTGCAGATCATCAAGTTCCGCCGCCGGAAGCATCACATGAAGCGTCAGGGCCACCGTCAGTGGTTCACTGAAGTCAAGATCACCGGAATCTCCGTTTAAGCGGAACATTCCCCCAGAGAGAGGGTTTCTCCATGGCTCATAAGAAGGCTGCCGGTAGTACTCGTAACGGTCGCGATTCCGAATCCAAACGTCTTGGTGTCAAGCTGTACGGTGGACAGAAGGCGATCGCCGGCAACATCATCGTTCGCCAGCGCGGCACCCGTTTCCATGCGGGAACCGGTGTGGGTATCGGCAAGGACCATACCCTGTTTGCACTGAATGACGGCGTCATCAAGTTCGAACAGAAAGGCCCGAAGAACCGCAAGTTCGTGAGTGTAGTCTCCGCCTGAGACGTCACGAACCTTGTATGAAAAGCCCCGCCCAGGCGGGGCTTTTTCGTTTTTGCAGCAGTACTTTTGCAACAGTGCTTTGCAGCATCCACGCGTGCGGCGCCTGCCGCCGGGAGAGTGACATGCAGTTCGTCGATGAAACCTCGATCACCGTCGAAGCCGGCAGGGGCGGCAACGGTTGTCTCAGCTTCCGGCGTGAAAAGTATGTGCCTAAGGGTGGCCCTGATGGCGGCGACGGCGGCCATGGCGGCAACGTCTACCTGATCGGCGACGAATCGCTGAACACCCTGATCGACTTCAAGTTTCAGCGCTTCTACAAGGCGGCGAGTGGTGATCAGGGGCAGGGGCGCCAGATGAGCGGCAGAGCCGGCGATGACCTGCACGTCAAGGTGCCGGTAGGAACTACGGTGATCGACGAGGAGACCCTCGAAGTGATCGCCGATGTCACCGCCGAAGGGCAGGTGGTGCTGGTCGCCCAGGGCGGGCGACGCGGCCTGGGCAATATTCACTTCAAGTCTTCGACCAATCGCGCGCCGCGCCGGACTACCTCGGGTACCGATGGCGAGCGGCGTAAGCTGCGCCTGGAAATGAAGGTGATGGCCGATGTCGGGCTGCTGGGCATGCCCAACGCGGGTAAATCGACGTTGATTCGCGCGGTTTCCGCCGCCAAGCCAAAAGTCGCCAACTACCTCTTTACCACGCTGGTGCCCAACCTGGGTGTGGTCAAGCTCGGTACCCACGAGCACTTCGTGATGGCGGACGTGCCGGGTCTGATCGAAGGCGCTTCCGATGGCGCCGGCCTCGGATTGCGCTTTCTCAAACACCTGACCCGCACGCGATTGCTGCTGCACGTCGTCGATGCGGCACCGTTTGACGAGTCCGATCCGGTTGCGGCCGTCGAGGCGATAGCCCAGGAACTGGAGCAGTTCTCGCACACGCTGGCGGAACTGCCGCGATGGCTGGTGATCAACAAGCTCGATCTGTTGCCGGCGGAAGAGCGCGAGACACGTGTGACGGACATCGTTTCGCGGCTCGATTGGCAGGGGCCCGTCTTTCAGATTTCGGCGATTTCCAGCGACGGTACCGGCGAATTGGTGCAAGCGGCGCATCGCTGGCTGACCGAGCAGCGCCAGTTGGAAAACGAGGATGAAGAGGCCGCCGAACGCGAGCGTGAGATGCGTCGTCGCATGGAAGCCGAGTCGGTGGAGCGGGTGGAAGCGCATCAGACCCGGCTGCGCGTCAAACGTGGCGAGGTGGTCGAAGAGAGCGACGATGATGACGACGATCATGATGTCGAGGTTGAATACACGCGTTGACGGCGGCGGCTTGATCGCTGTATCGAGCGCGTTGGCAATGTGAAGCGCGTTGGCAATGTGACTGGCCGGGAGGATCAATGTCCCGGCTGGCTCCCTGGCGGAGGCGAGGATGACGACGGATCGGCAGGTGGGGCGAGTGGTGCTCGAAGGCGCAAAGCGGGTCGTGGTCAAGATCGGTAGCGCCTTGCTGACCAATGACGGTCGCGGGCTCGATGAGTCGGCGATCGGTGGCTGGGTCGATCAGATGGCCGAGTTGCACCGGCGCGGGGTCGAAGTGGTGCTGGTCTCATCCGGTTCGATCGCCGAGGGCATGGTGCGACTGGGATGGCACACACGACCGACTGCCGTTCATGAGCTTCAGGCTGCTGCCGCCGTCGGCCAGAGCGGGCTGTCGCAGTGCTACGAGACGCATTTTGCTCGCCACGGCCTGCGTAGCGCCCAGGTCCTGCTGACACACGACGACCTCTCCAACCGCAAACGTTATCTCAATGCGCGTTCGGCGCTGCGAACGCTGGTTCAGCTCGACGTGATCCCGGTGATCAACGAGAACGATACCGTCGTCACCGATGAGATCCGCTTCGGCGACAACGACACGCTCGGCGCGCTGGTGGCCAACCTGCTCGAGGCCGATGCGCTGCTGATCCTGACCGACCAGGAAGGACTGTTCGACGCCGATCCGCGGCAAAATCCCCAGGCCCGCCTGATCGGCGAAGGTCAGGCCGACGATCCCGGGCTGGATGCCATGGCCGGTGGCGGTGGAGTGCTGGGTCGCGGCGGCATGGCGACCAAGCTGCGCGCGGCACGACTCGCGGCCCGTTCCGGCGCGGTCACGGCAATTGCCAGCGGGCGCCAGTCTCAAGTGCTGACACGGCTGCTCGAAGGCGAATCGCTGGGCACGCTGCTCTCTCCCGATCACGCACCGCTGGCGGCGCGCAAGCGGTGGCTCGCCGGTCAGCTGCAGGTGCGCGGCACGCTGACGCTGGACCCGGGTGCAGTCGAAGTGTTGCGATCTCAGGGTTCCAGCCTGTTGCCGGTCGGCGTCAAGCAGGTGCACGGCGCTTTCCGGCGTGGCGACATGGTGGTTTGCGTCGACGAGCGTGGCGCGCGCGTTGCCAAGGGCCTGGTCAACTATTCGAGTGCAGATGCGGTCCAGCTGATCGGGCAGCCGAGTCAGCGCATCGCCGAGATACTGGGCTATATGGAAGCCCCGGAGTTGATCCATCGCGATAATCTGGTCGTGATCTGAGTTCGAGCCGGTGGCGATCCGAGCGTGAAGGCCAGTGGGCAGTTCGCGCTGGTATCGCGCGTGGGCCTTGTGATAGACTCCCGCATCCTCTCAGACATGGCCCGTTGAAGACTGCTTAAGCCGCAGTCGGAAGTGGCTCCGAAACGTTTCAATTTCGGGTGTCATTGAACATTCGGCCGAATCATTCAGGGTTGGCCTGAAGCGGTTTCGAGGCTGGCCTGGGTGATTTAACTTACAGAATTGACTGCCCATATCTCCAAGGAGGCGACGGTGGCGAATACCAAGCAGGCGCGTAAGCGCGCACGTCAGGCGGAAGAGCGCCGCCAGCACAACGCAAGTCAGCGTTCGATGGTGCGGACCTATATCAAGCGCGTGATCAAGGCCATTCAGGCTGGCGATCAGACTCAGGCGAACAGCGAATTCAAGGCCGCACAGCCGGTCATCGATCGCATCGCCGACAAGGACGCCATGTCCAAGAAGAAGGCTGCGCGCATCAAGAGTCGCTTGAACAAGCGAATCAAGGCGCTGGCTGCCTAAGCCGGACGCGCTTGACGAGAAACCGGCTTCGGCCGGTTTTTTTGTACCTGCTTTTTCTGACGGCTTCTCAATGAGCGATCAGCACGGACCTGCAGACAACCTTCCGGATGACTCGGTAGCCGACGCCATGACGGCGGATACGGCGACGCCCGTTTCTCGTGGCGGCCTGCTGCGTTCCGGCATGGTCGTCAGCACGATGACTCTTCTGTCACGCGTGCTGGGTCTGGCAAGGGATGTGGTGATCGCGGCGCTGCTGGGTGCAGGCAGTGGCGCCGACGCGTTCTTCGTGGCTTTCAAGATCCCCAACTTCATGCGCCGGTTATTCGCCGAGGGGGCGTTCAACCAAGCCTTCGTGCCGGTACTGTCGGAGTACGCTACTCAGCGTACGCGGGCAGAAGTCCGCGAGCTGCTCGATGCGGTCTCCGGCAGTCTCAGCGTGGTGCTAGCGCTTATCACGGCGCTGGCCATCGCCGCCGCGCCCTGGCTCGCCTGGTTGTTCGCACCGGGTTTCCAGTCCGATCCGGGGAAGTTGGCATTGACGACGGAAATGCTGCGACTGACGTTTCCGTATCTGCTGTTGATCTCGTTGACGGCATTCGCCGGTAGCGTGCTCAACACCTGGGAGCGCTTTGCGATCCCCGCTTTCACGCCGGTCCTGCTCAACGTCTGCCTGATCGGCGCAGCCTTGTGGTTGACCCCTTGGATGCGCGATCCGGCGTTGGGACTGGCTTGGGGCGTGCTGATTGCCGGCGCGGCGCAACTGCTGTTCCAATTGCCGTTCCTGGCGCGGTTGGGGTTGATGCCACGCCCGCGGGCGCGCTTCAAGCATCCCGGCGTGCGGCGTATTTTGCGTTTGATGACGCCAGCACTGTTTGGCGTCTCGGTATCGCAGATCAACCTGCTGCTGGATACGGTGCTGGCCTCTTTTCTGGCGTCAGGCAGCGTCTCCTGGCTCTACTATTCCGATCGCCTGGTAGAACTGCCGCTGGGCGTCTTCGGGATCGCCATCGCCACGGTGATCCTGCCGGCTCTCTCCAAGCGTCATGCCGACCAGTCCCGAGACCACTTCGCGCGCATGCTCGACTGGGCGCTGAGAATGGTTCTGCTGATCGGCCTGCCGTCGGCGTTGGCGTTGGTTCTGCTGGCCGAGCCGCTACTGATCAGTCTTTTCCATTACGGGGCGATGACCGATCATGACGTGGTCATGGCCTCCCGAAGTCTGCGGGCCTATGCACTGGGACTGCTGGCGTTCATGCTGATCAAGGTTCTCGCGCCAGGTTATTTCGCGCGGCAGGACACCAAGACGCCGGTCAAGATCGGCATCATCGCGATGTTCGCCAACATGGCCATGAATCTTGCGCTCATTGTACCGCTGGCCCATGCCGGGCTGGCACTGGCCACGGCATTGTCGGCATTTCTCAACGCCGGGCTGCTGGGAATAGGCCTTTACCGGCAGGGTGTCCTCCGTTTCCAGCCGGGCTGGGGGCGCTACGCGATGCAGGTCGTGGGTGGCTGCCTGCTGATGGGAATCGGCCTTTGGTGGCTATCGCCCGACTGGCACACTTGGGTCACGTGGAACGCACTGCACCGGGCCGGCATGCTGGCGGCGCTAGTGATCGGCGGCGTCGTTGTCTATTTTGGGTGGCTGGCGCTGAGCGGTATCCGGTTGCGGGATTTCCGCCTGCGCGGCTGACAGGAGCAGGGGGCTTTGGTTACGGGACGAGCCCTTTGGTTATAATGGCACTCTTCTATTTTATGCAGCCACGCGGTTCGCGCTGAAACGGGAACAGACCCTATGGAACTGATCCGAGGTTTGCACAATTTGCCGCACACCAGCGATGCCACCCAGCGGCAGACGCTGCGTGGCTGCGTGGCCACCATCGGCAACTTCGATGGCGTGCATCTTGGCCACCGGGCCATCCTGGAACAGTTGCGCACGCTCTCCCGGGCGGAGGGGCTGCCGGTCACGGTGGTGATCTTCGAGCCCCAGCCGCGAGAATTTTTCGCCGGCGATCAGGCGCCGCCCAGACTGACTCGCCTGCGCGACAAGGTGGCGCTGCTCAAGGCGCACGGCGCCGACCGCATTCTGTGCCTGCCTTTCAACGACGCCCTGCGGAGTCTGACCGCACGGCAATTCATTGAGCGCGTGTTGATCGAGGGGTTGCAGGTCAAGCATCTGGTGGTCGGCGATGACTTCCGCTTTGGCTGCGACCGTTCGGGTGATTTTACCTTGCTGCAGGCGGTGGGGCGGGAGCGGGGTTTTGCCGTCGATCATACGCGCACCTTCGCCCTCGACGACGAACGCGTCTCGAGCACGCGAGTGCGTACGCTGCTGGCCAGCGGCAATTTCTTTCAAGCCGCGCGCATGCTGGGCCGCCCCTACGGCTATCAGGGGCGGGTCGTTCGCGATCGTCAACTGGGGCGTACCATTGGCGTGCCGACCGCCAACATACCGCTGACTTCGCGGCCCCTGGCACTGCGCGGCGTGTTCGCCTGCGCCACGCGTCTGCCGGACGGTGAATGGGTGGCGGGTGTGGCCAATATCGGCTGGCGACCCACCGTCGGCGCCGACCGGCCGATGCTCGAAGTGCACCTGCTGGACCGCGAAATCGAGCTGTACGGTCGGCCGCTGACCGTCGTGCCCTGTGCACGACTGCGTGGCGAAACCAAGTTCGAAGATTTCAGCGCGCTGGTAACCCAGATACACCGTGACCTCGATAGTGCCCGGCAATATTTCTTGCAGGCTTCCCTGCAGACGTTCCCACTGGCCGAGCCCCATGGGCCAGAAATGACCGATGCCGAGGCTGAGGCCGTCGATAGCGGAGGTCTGTGTGCCGCGACATTGCCACAGGCGCAGTTTCCCCTTGCTTCGGCACCATTGCCGCCTGATACCTCGACCATTGAGGCTCCTTCGGGGCCGGTATCCACCGATGCCTCGGACGAATGACACGGACGAACGACATAGCCTTGAACGGCCTGACTGACACAGCCCTGAGTGGGCCAAAACAGCCTTGAGCGGACCCGAAAATCCATGAGCGACTACAAGCACACGTTGAATCTGCCATCGACCGACTTCCCTATGCGCGGCAACCTGCCGGCGCGGGAGCCGGGTCGAATTGCGCAGTGGAACGACATGAATCTCTACGCCAGGCTGCGGGAAACCCGGCAGGGGCGGGAGCGGTTCGTACTTCACGACGGCCCTCCGTACGCCAACGGCAGCATTCATATCGGTCATGCGGTCAACAAGCTGCTCAAGGACTTCATCGTCCGGTCGAAAAATCTGGCCGGTTTCGACGCCCCCTACGTGCCTGGCTGGGATTGCCATGGCCTGCCGATCGAGCACAAGGTCGAAACGACTCACGGCAAGCATCTGCCGGCCGACGAGGCGCGAGCATTGTGTCGTGAATATGCCGCGGCGCAGGTCGAAGTGCAGAAGGAAGGCTTCGTGCGTCTTGGCGTCCAGGGGGACTGGGGCAACCCTTACCTGACCATGAACTTCGCCAATGAAGCGGGCGAGATTCGCGCTCTGGCCGAGATGGTCAAGGGCGGCTATGTGTTCAAGGGTCTCAAACCTGTCAACTGGTGCTTCGACTGCGGCTCGGCGCTGGCCGAAGCGGAGGTCGAGTATCAGGACAAGCAGTCCGACGCCATCGACGTCGCGTTCCCCAGTGTCGACGATGCCGGTCTTGCGGCGGCATTCGGTCTCGACTCGCTGCCCAAGCCGGCAGCTGCGGTGATCTGGACCACCACGCCCTGGACCATTCCGGCCAACCAGGCAATGAACGTCCATCCGGAGTTTACCTATGCGCTGGTCGATACCGGCGAGCGCCTGCTGCTGCTGGCCGAGGAGTTGGTCGAATCTAGCCTCGAACGCTTTGGGATAAGCGGCAAGACCCTCGCGACCGCACCGGGCGAGCGTCTCGAGAACCTTGCCTTTCGCCACCCGCTGGCAGCGTTGGACGACGGCTACGACAGGATCTCGCCGATCTATCTGGCCGACTACGTCGAGCTGGGCGCCGGTACCGGCATCGTCCACTCGTCGCCCGCCTATGGCGAGGACGACTTTTACACTTGCCGCGCCTACGGCATGAGTTTCGACGAGATTCGCAATCCGGTGCAGAGCAACGGTGTCTATGCCGCCGATCTGCCCCTGTTCGGCGGGCAGATGATCTGGAAGGCCAATCCGCAGATCGTCTCCAAGCTGGAAGAGGCGGGCGCGCTGATGGCCCACGACAAGATCACCCATAGCTACATGCACTGCTGGCGTCACAAGACGCCGGTCATCTATCGTGCCACGGCCCAGTGGTTCGTAGGCATGGATCTCGAAGGCGCCGATGGCAAAACGTTGCGCGACAAGGCGTTGGCAGGCGTCGATGCGACCGATTTCATCCCCGCCTGGGGTCAGGCGCGACTGCACTCGATGATCGCCAATCGTCCGGACTGGTGCATCTCGCGTCAGCGCAACTGGGGCGTGCCGATCCCGTTCTTTCTCGACAAGGCGAGCGGCGAGCTGCATCCGCGCACGGTCGAATTGATGGAAACCGTCGCCCAGCGCGTCGAGCAGGAGGGCATCGACGCCTGGTTCAAGCTCGAGCCGAGCGAACTGCTGGGCGACGAGGCCGACGATTACGAGAAAGTCACCGATACCCTCGATGTATGGTTCGACTCCGGCACCACCCACTGGCACGTGCTGCGCGGTTCGCATGCCTCCGTTTTCCAAGGGCTGGGTCAGGGGCCGTGCGCGGATCTGTATCTCGAAGGTTCGGATCAGCACCGCGGCTGGTTCCACTCGTCACTGCTGACCGGCTGTGCCATCGACGGGCATCCTCCCTACCGGTCGCTGTTGACCCACGGTTTCACCGTCGACGAGAAAGGCCGCAAGATGTCCAAGTCATTGGGCAACGTGGTCGCACCACAGCAGGTGATGGACAAGCTGGGCGCCGATATCCTGCGACTATGGGTCGCCTCCACCGACTATTCCGGCGAGATGGCGGTCTCCGACGAAATCCTCAAGCGTACCGCCGACGTCTATCGGCGGATTCGCAATACCTCGCGCTTTCTGCTCGGCAATCTGGCCGGCTTCGAGCCGACCCGTGATGTCGTGGCTTTCGACGACATGCTGGCGCTGGATCGCTGGGCGGTGGATCGCGCCGCCGACTTGCAGGCGCGTATTCAGAAGGCCTATGCCGACTATCGTTTCCGTGATGTCTACCAGCAGGTTCACGACTTCTGCGCACGAGACATGGGCGGTTTCTACCTCGATATCATCAAGGATCGCCAGTACACCACCCAGCCCGATTCGCTGGCTCGGCGCAGCTGTCAGACCGCGCTGTACCATATCGTTGAGGCTCTCGCGCGCTGGGTGGCGCCGATCCTGTCGTTCACCGCCGAGGAAATCTACGAGAACATTCCCGGCGAGCGCGGGTCGAGCGTGCACCTCGAGACCTATTACGACGGGCTTGCCACGCTGCCCGAAGACACGGCCGCCACTCAGAGTGGAAGCGCTGCAATGGGTCGCCAGTTCTGGGAGCGGGTGATCGCGGTCAAGCAAGCGGTCAACAAGCAGCTCGAAGATGCGCGTAACGCTGGCATCATCAAGGGCGCGCTGGATAGCGAAGTGACACTCTATGTAGACGACTCGCTGAATGCGCTGCTGTCACGCTTCGAGGACGAGCTGCGTTTCGTGTTGATCACGTCCGAGGCGACGCTCGAGCCGCTGGAGAAGGCGGGTGAGGCCAAGGCCACCGAACTGGATGGCCTTAAGATGGCGGTTCGCATGAGCCCGTACGAGAAAGATGAACGTAGTTGGGAGCGTCGTCCCGATGTGGGCGCCAACCCGGACCACCCGACGCTGTCGGCGCGCTCGATCGCCAATCTGCCGGACGGTCCGGGTGAGGTACGCCGCTTTGCCTGATTCCGTGTCTTATCAATCCACCGAGCGGACACCTCCAATGCACCGTCCGCTGCGTTGGCTGTGGCTATCGCTGGTGGTCGTCGTGCTCGACCTCGGGGTCAAGGCGCTGGCCACGGCCCATCTCGACTATGGCCGGCCGTTGGAAGTGCTGCCGGTCTTCAACCTGACGCTTTTGCACAATACCGGGGCGGCGTTCAGCTTTCTGGCCGAGCACGCGGGCTGGCAGCGCTGGCTGTTCGCGCTGATCGCCATCGGCGCCAGTATCGGCCTGACGGTTTGGTTATCACGATTGAAGCGTGGCGAGACGCTGACGGCGATCTCGTTGACGCTGGTCATCGGCGGTGCCATCGGCAATCTCTATGATCGTCTGGCGCACGGCTATGTGGTCGACTATCTCTCGTTCCACTGGGGCGACTGGTACTACCCGGCATTCAACCTCGCCGATACTGCGATCACGCTGGGCGCGATCGGCCTGGTGTTGCAGTCGCTGCTCGAGTCGCGCCGGCCGAAAGCCGCTCCCGTCGCCAGCCGGGACAAGCCTTCTTCGACTGCCAAATCTACTTCGGCTGATAAATCTACTTCGGCTGATTCCTCTTCGACCAAGGGTGACTCATGAGCGATAACGGCCACCACGACGATCACGACTATCGCATCGACGACGGTATGGAGATCACGCTGCATTTCACGGTCAAGCTCGAGGACGGGGAAGTGGTCGACTCGACCCGTGACAAGCAAGCGGCTACATTCCAGCTTGGCGACGGCAACCTGCCGCCGGGCTTCGAGGCGCCCCTCAAGGGAATGACGGCAGGTGATACCGGTGCCTACGAGATCACCCCGGAACATGCCTTCGGTCAGCACAATCCGCAGAACGTACAGCGTCTGTCCCGTGACAGCTTTGAAGACGCGGTGGAGCCGGGTACGGTGATGTCGTTCGCCGACGCTGCCGGTGGCGAAGTCCCAGGCGTGATCGCCAGCGTCGACGAGCGTCATGTCGAGGTCGACTTCAATCATCCGTTGGCAGGGCGTACCCTGACCTTCGAGGTGGAGATTCTGGCAGTGAAGCCAGCGACGACTCACTGAATCCAGATTCGGTTTTCACCACCAGATTCGAGCGTATCAAGCGAGGTCGCCATGTCAAAGGTTCCCATGCAAATCAAGCTGGCCAATCCCCGCGGTTTCTGTGCCGGCGTCGACCGCGCCATCGACATCGTCAATCGTGCGCTCGACGTCTTCGGACCGCCCATTTATGTCCGTCACGAAGTCGTGCACAACCGCTTCGTGGTGGATTCTCTGCGCGAGCGCGGGGCGATTTTCGTCGAAGAGCTGCACGAAGTGCCCGACGACGTCATCGTGATTTTTTCCGCTCACGGAGTATCGCGTGCCGTGCAGCTGGAAGCCGAAAATCGCGGTCTCAAGATCTTCGATGCCACCTGCCCGCTGGTGACCAAGGTACACATGGAAGTGCTGCGCTACGCCAAGCGCGGCCAGGAGTGCGTTCTGATCGGCCACGCCGGGCATCCGGAGGTCGAGGGCACCATGGGGCGTTACGACGATAGTCACGGCGGCTCGATCTATCTGGTCGAGGACGAAGATGACGTCGCCAAGCTACCGGTGCGCGATCCCTCACGATTGGCGTTCGTCACCCAGACGACATTGTCGATGGACGACACTGCCAAGGTGATCGATGCGCTGCGCAAGCACTTTCCCGAGATACAGGGTCCGCGCAACGACGATATCTGCTACGCGACCCAGAATCGCCAGGATGCCGTGCGCGAACTGGCAGCTGACTCCCAACTGGTGCTGGTGGTCGGTAGCGTCAACAGCTCCAATTCCAATCGGCTGCGAGAGCTCTCCGAACGAATCGGTACGCCAGCCTACCTGATCGACGATGCCGATCAGATCGAGCCGAACTGGCTCGAAGGCGTCGAGACCATCGGTATCACGGCGGGCGCCAGCGCGCCGGAAGTGCTTGTCAAAGGCGTCATCGACAAACTGCAGGCACTCGGCGCCAGTGCCCCGGAAGAGCTGTCTGGACGTGCCGAGACCATCACCTTCTCCATGCCTCGCGAACTGCGCGAGCGTGTCATTACCAGCGCTAGCTGAACGCGCGCTAAATTCCCTTAGCTGTTGGCCGATATAGGGTAATTAAATGTAACCCGTCGTGATTCGTCGACGGGTTGCTGAACCCTTATCGGTCGCCCCCGCCGCGGCCGCCTATCTGGTGCGGGGTCATGCGTGTCCGCCATCCAATCCCGACGTCTCGCTGCCGAATCGTTCAGACGCTTGTCGGCGTCGCGCCTCAGACCTGGCAGGCGTGAGCACGGCGTCACGCTGATCGAATCCTTGATCGCGCTGCTTGTTCTTGCCATTGCGTTGCTGGGGGTGGCGAGTCTGCAGTTGCTCACGCAGCGGCAGGAAATCGACGCACGCTGGCGCTCGATAGCCGTCGCCATGAGTGGCAGTCTCATCGAGCAGCTGCGAACCGACACAGTAGCGGCCGAAAAGCTCGCTATCAGCGGTAACGCGCTCAGCGGTTGCGATGCGACCAATCAATGGTTGTGCAACCTGGTCGGCAAATGGCAATCGCAGGTCGGTGAACAGTTGCCCAATGCCGTGATCCAGCTGCAATTGGAAGGGTCGACCGATGAGCTGGTCATGGCGAGCGTCTCGATTCTATGGCAGCGGGTGGCGAGTGACCCGCCAGCAACCGAATGCCGCCCTCAGGATGGCGCGCAGATCGATGACGGTGGCTGCATCCTCGTGGAGACGGCGTTATGAAGGTACCACGCACGCAAAGTGGCATCAGCTTGATCGAGCTGATGGTCGCCATGACCATCGGGTTGATGCTGGTAATGATGGTGACCAGCTATCTGATTTCCAGTCGGCAGAGTTATCAAACATCGATGGCCAACGTCGATGTCCAGGACGCCCGCCGCTTCGCCCTCAGCGTGGTTCAGAATCAGCTATGGATGACCGGTTACAGCGATAGGTGGGAAGATTTCGACGTAACGTTCCCCGCCTCTGATGGTTCGAATGGCGAGATGCCCGACTTCGGCAAAGCCCAGCTCGTCGCTGCCTCGCAGGACGACGACATCTGGATTCGATACCGCGCGCCAGAGCTCGCCAACCAGCCATTGGTAAACTGTGATGGTACGAGCTTTCCGAGCAGTGGAGGCAATGACGCCAATTCGATCGCCATGACGCGATTCTATCTCTCTGATCGGACCCTACGCTGCAAGGTCTATCCCGACAGCGGCGAACCCCACGATGCGCTGCCGTTGCTCAACGATGTGGATGCACTGCAATGGCGCTATCTGGACGATTCCGATCAATGGCAGACGCTCACGACAGTTGATGACTGGAGCACGGTCAGAGCCATTCAAATGAGATTGATAGTGGCGTCGAGCGAGTCTACCGGCAGTCATTTTCAGCAGGTATTCGAGTGGGAGGGCAACCCCCTGAATTTCGATGACGGCAAGGCCAGGTCGTTGGTCAGCCTCACCACAGCGCTGCGCAACCTGCCGGACGCCGCCCAATGACACGTTACGACACTCAGCGTGGCGCGGCGCTGCTGATAACACTGGTGCTGGTGGCGCTGATTTCGCTATTGGCATTCGGTGTTAGCCAGGCAATGCGAATGCAACAACAGCTCGCGACCAATGAAGCAGCCAGCCAGATTGCTTTCCAGGCGGCGGAAGCGGCGCAGCGCTCTGCGGAAAACAGTATCAATAACACCAGCGAGTTGGCCCTGTTCTGCAGCGAGGACGCTGCACGCTACAGTATTACGACTATGGCAGAGCTCGAGCAAGACACCCATTGGAAATCGCTGGAAACCCTGGGAACCGAGGCTGATTTTTCGCTTTATGATAGCGATACCTTCATTCCCACACCACGATATCTGATCGGCTGCATCGCCCCCGAGCTTATCGATAACTATGTGAAAGCCGATCCTGCCGTTAAAGGTCAATCCGAGGAAAAGCTGGAGCAGCGTTATTTCTTCCGTATTTTCAGCATTGGCTATGGGCCAGGCGGTAGAGCCATACAGCGTCTGGAGGCACGATATGTCTATTAGAAAGTGGGGTGTGCTGACTGTTTTCTGCCTCATGAATAGCTTGGTGTTAGCGGATGATAATGTGCCTTATTATCCTCCTTTGAGCGCTCAGGCTGATGCGTCGCCACGTAGCATGCTGGTTATGTCGAATGATCATCAATGGTTTTACAAGGCGTATACGGATTGGGTGGATCTTGATGGTGATGGTACGATCGACTCTACTTACCGCAGCGATATCGAATACTACGGCTATTTCGACAGTCGCGGCTGCTATGATTATGACAATAGCTTGGGTGGTGGGGCATTCAAGCGTGTCGGAGGCGCTGGGAATGGAAGCGAAAAGAATAAGGGTAAAGAAAACGGGAAAGAAAAAGGCTACAGTTGTAGCGGTAATAAATCGTGGAGCGGAAATCTTCTCAATTGGGCCACGATGACTCGAATCGATATTATCCGTAAGGCCTTGTATGGTGGCAAACGATTCCGCGATAATTCTACGGAGACGACGATTCTGGAACGTGCATTTCTCCCCATGGATTCGCACAGCTTCAACAAGATAATCTCCGATCAAAATGTCATCAATAGTAGCACTCCGTTTAATGGGTCAAAAGCCGTCACTTTCTGTAATACGACTTATCACCCGCGGGAAAATATCTATTCGGGATCAGTGACGGATCCTCCTCTGATCCGTGTTGCCACAGGTGATGGGGGAGGCAGCGAATCAGGATGGCCTCTTTGGGCCGGTAATGAGATATGGCAATGCCCTTGGCGGAACGAACGATCCAATTTGAAGGATTATCCTGAGAAGAATGCCTCCGACTCCAAAGAGTATCGGGCACGAGTCGAGGTCTGCGCTAACACGGACGAGAGTGATAACTGCAATTCATATCCGGATTCCGCCTATTCAAAGCCGACGGGGCTGCTGCACGATTATGCTAATGATATCGAGTTTGGCATGTTTACGGGCTCCTATAAAAATAACAAGCAAGGCGGCGTCTTACGCGCTAATTTCGAGAATTTTGGCAATGAGTTCGATGCTGCTACGGGAATATTTAACCGAAATAATTCCGGGATCGTTAGTAATCTGGATGCATTCAGGATAGCCAAGTATAGCTATCAGGATGGCAACTATAATTCATCTTCCGGTGATAACTGCCCTTGGGGAAAAGGCTCGTTCACTAACGGCAGTTGCTCCAACTGGGGTAATCCGTTGGCGGAGATTGCTCTGGAAGCGCTACGCTACATATCAGGCGAATCTTCGCCGACCGACAGTTTTTCCGTGGGAACGGGAAGCGTTGAGACGGCTTACGTGCCGGGGCTAACCTCTCCGGTGTGGGATAATGATCTCGACGGCAAGTGGTGCGCAGCCCATTCGATGCTTCTGGTCAACGCCAGCGAGATATCGTTCGACAGTGATGACTTGGGAAAACCGAGTTCTTCACCGATATCCAAGGCGCAGATCGAATCTCAGACCAACATCATCGGCAATCCCAGTTACGAGAAGTTGTCCGGCGCGTACTTCGTTGGCCAGACAGTCGCTAGCGCAAATACCATTAACGACAAATTTTGTACCGCCAAAACGTTAGGTAATCTTGGTGACGCTCGCGGACTCTGCCCCACTGCTCCAGGTCTTGAGGGAAGCTACAACGTGGCAGGCCTGGCGCGCTTCGCACACACTCAAACAGTCATTCACAGCAGTGATGATCATGTCGGGCGACCGCTCGATACCTATGCCGTGCAGTTGGCGTCCAATGTGCCAGTGGTCAAAATCCCGATCGGGAACGATCGGAACGTATCACTGATTCCAGCATGCGCTAATACTTCACCCGGTGTTAATGGCAAATGCGCCATCGTCAATTTCCAGGTGGTCGAGCAGGCTAACGATGGTTCCAGTGGCAGCTTCAAGGTCGATTGGGAGGATTCGGAGTTCGGCGGCGATCACGACATGGATGTCAAACTCAACCTGAACTATCGGCTTCAAGGAGATCGGCTCTCTATAACGACAGAGGTGACGCGTTCCGCGGCATCATTGACATTGGGTCTGGGCTACATTCTCAGTGGTACCAGCGGGCGGTATGGGATTGGCGATCAACGCGATAAGATCGTGGTGGAGCAGAGCGATGGGTTCAACGTACATTCGGGCATCAATAATTACCAGAATAAATACCCTGTCTCTCTTTGTCCGAGTGCCGATTCCTGCAACGATGGTGATGGTCCTACTACGGCATCCTATCTTGTTTCTGGTAATTCGGGTCAGGAGCTTCAGCCACCGCTTTATTACGCAGCGAAATATGGCAATGATGACCGTGAAGACGACGGTACGCCTAGCGCCTACTTCGAGGTTAACCGTATTAGTGAACTCGCGGATTCATTGCGCGAACTGCTTGACCAGGTGCTCAACAATACCAACCGCACCGGTGCAGGTGTCACGTTGGGATATGAAGGCGATGTCGACAACTATCTATTTCAGACGCTCTACAACAATCAGTATAGCTGGTCGGGTGACGTGCAAGGCTTCAAAATCGCAGACGATGGCACTACGGCGACAGTCTGGAGTGCTCGAAATAAGCTGCCGTTACCGGCTAGTCGTCAAATCATTACCCGCAATCCCTATACCGGTACGGGCATGTCCTTCTCTGCTGCTGCGTTTGAAGATGCGGGCCTGAACATGACTTCGTCGCTGCGCAATTTGATCGGGTACGTCCGTGGCGAAACCGAGCTCGAGCAGCGAAATGGAGGTGGGTTCCGCAATCGCTTGTGGTTCAACGGACAGGAAAGTGCCCGTCTCGGGGACTTCATCGGTTCTCAGCCTTATCTCGTCAACAAGCCGAATACTTATTACGTGCCGGGTGAAGGGGATACCAGTTACGCCGATTTCCGAACCGGTTTGGCTGGGCGAAAGCCCATGCTTTACGTTGGCGGCAACGACGGCATGTTACATGCTTTTGACGCGCTGTCGGGGGTGGAGACGTTGGCGTATATTCCCGGGCTGCTGCTCACTGCGCTACCGGAACTGGCCGACCCTGACTATCGGCATCGTTATTACGTCGATGGTAGTCCAACCGTGTTGGATGCACGCCACGGCGATAAAGGTGGAGGTGAGTGGTTCTCGCTGCTATCGAGCGGGCTCGGTTCGGGGGGGAAAGGGCTGTTCGCTCTGGACGTCACTCATCCAGAGCAGTTTGACCAGGCCCATGCCGAGAACATTGCCTTGTGGGAGTACGGCCCGGAAGACGACGTTGCCGTCTTTGGCGAAGCGCGTGATCAGCAGCAGCTGGGATATATCTACAATCAGCCAAGTATCGTTCGCCTCGAGAACGACCGGTATGCAGTGGTATTCGGGAATGGTTATTTCAGCGAGTCAGGTAAAGCCAGCCTTTACATCCTGTATGTCGATGGCGGATCCAAAGGAAGCTGGAAAGCTGCCGATGTGGTCCGTTTGACGCCGACCATTGCCAATACCGGTAGCAATGGCATGACGACCGTATCTCTGGTCGATCGTGATGAGAATGGTCGAGTGGATCTTGCCTACGGCGCCGACATCCAAGGGAATGTCTGGCGATTTGACCTCTCCTCGAGTGACGCCGACACATGGAAGGATAAAATCCATCTACTGTTTACGGCAGAGAACGGTGGTCAGCGCCAGATACTCACTTCCACCCTGGAAATCGGCAATCATCCCGACGGTGGGCTGATGGTCTTTTTCGGCACCGGGGCCGAAGAAACCAGTGGCTTACCGACCTCTCAGGATCGCGGCACGATCGACAGCTTTTACGCGATTCGCGACGACCTCGGTAACGTCCTGCGTGCAGATACGCTGGCCCGTAGCTCACTAAATGGCCGTGCATTCCTTTCCGCGCATCTGGATGATACCGACAGCAATTCGACGCCTATCCGCTATCTCGAAACCGTATCCACTGAAGCTTATCCTGAAAATGGGTGGTATCTGGATCTGGAAGGGGATGAGCGTATCGTCGACGGTCCCTTATTACGGGGAAATCGAGTCCTCTTTTCCTCATTGATCCCGGGGCATGGCATGTGTGGTGCGGAGGACTCCGGCTACCTCTACGAACTGAATGCGTGGTATGGCTCGGCATTTCCCTCTCCAGTGCTTGACGTGAACGGAGACGGTACGGTCGATGACGATGACATCTACGATCCCTCGAACGATACCGATGGAGGCAGCCGCTACGTGCCTATCGGTCTGGCCACGAAGGGCGCGATTTTCACGCCAGAGGTGTCGATCAGTGAAAGTGGCCAGCAAGAAAAAAAAATTAGCGCGAGTACCGGTGGTCAGATCGTAAAGATCGCCGAGACGCCTTTGAACAACATACGCATGGGTCGCGTGGCCTGGCGAACTTTGGAGTAGGGGAAAATGAAACAGTCCCTATCGCGAGCGCGAGGCTTTACCCTGATCGAGCTGATGATCGCGGTGGTGATCGTCGGCATCCTCGCGGCGATCGCGATCCCCAGTTATCTACGCTACGTCGAGCGAGCGCAGACTCGGGACGCTCAGGCCGCCATGCAGTCGCTGGCACTGGCGCTGGAACGGCACTACTCGCAGACGTATAGCTACGGCTCGGATGCCGACTCGGTGGTGCCATCGTCGGTCGATCTCTCTCCCAGCCAGTCGCCGGAGAGCGGACCGGCCAAATATCAACTGACGCTGGATATCGAGAGTTCAGGGCAGCGCTATACCATCACCGGTAAACGTGTGAACGGCGACGCTGATGAGCCCTGCGATAGCTTGACCCTTGACAGTCAGGGCAATCGCTCTCCGGCCCCGGACATCTGTAGCTGATCCAAGCCGTTATTATTGCTGGCCCTAGCCGTTAGTACTGCTGGACTCGCTCTCGTCATCCGGATCGATGATCTTGTCATTGATATCTTCGGTTCGGATTCGCGCGAAGTGGACGATGATCTTCTTGCCATTACTCGTCAGGGCAGGGTTGGTTAGCGTGAAGGTGCCTGATTGGCGGCCGCGGGTGAAGCCCAGCGGAGTGTAGCCAAGGCCACTGGCAATATTGGTGGTGATGGAAACCTGGTTGCCGGCGGGTTGGCTGATGGTGACGATCCGCTCGTCGCCGTCTAGGGTTTCGCTTTCATTCGTATCCACGAACAGCAACAGCGTCTGCCCCCAGCCCGCCTTGTCGCTGCACTGTTTCCCATCGAGGCTGGCGCATAGCCAGGTCGGCTGCCCACTGCTGGCGGCTTCCTGTCTTGCCCGGCGCAACAACTGCCATACCCGTTCCACTTCACTGTCCAGCGTCATGCGCGCGCTCAGGTTCGCCAGCCCCGGCGCGGCCCAGTTCGCCAGAATGCCGAGAATGACGACGCAGATCATCAGTTCGATCAACGTGAAACCTCGTTGACGCCGTCTCGCGGAGTGCCGGTCATTACGGGATTGCGGAGATGAAGCTCGAGAGACCATTGCGGCGTCCGGGTTCTGGGCGAATGATAGAATCGTCCTTTTATCAGGATATCGACAGCATGCAGGATTTCTTGATCGTGGGCGGAGGCGTCATCGGCATGATGACGGCACTGCAACTGGCCGATGCCGGTCATTCGGTGGCGTTGGTCGAGCGCGGCACGTGTGGCCGCGAGGCTTCCTGGGCTGGCGGCGGTATCGTCTCGCCGCTCTATCCATGGCGTTATTCGAAAGCGATTTCGGCATTGTCCAGCTGGTCCGAAGGTCGTTATCCCGAACTGGCCGGGCGGCTGCTCGAGGAAACCGGTATCGATCCCGAATATCGCCAGAAGGGCCTGCTCTACCTGCGCGTCGAGGATGTCGCCGACGCGCTCGCCTGGGCCCGAGATGTCGCCAAACCGCTGGCACGTGTCGATGCTGATGTGCTCTATGCCAAGGAGCCCAATGCGGCGCCAGGTTTCGAGGATGCTCTGTGGATGCCGACGCTCGGCAGCATTCGCAATCCGCGGTTGGGCCAGGCGCTGCGGGCGCGGCTGTTGCAGATGCCGAATGTGAGTCTGCATGAGGATGTCGAGGTCTCGGCATTGATTCGAGAGGGAGATGCCATCCAAGGCGTTGCGACGTCGCAGGGTGCGATCCGCGCCGGGCAGACGGTGGTCTGTGCCGGCGCCTGGTCGCGAGCACTGCTGGCAGATATCGGCGTCGAACTGGCGGTTCGGCCGGTCAAGGGACAGATGATCCTGTTCAAGGCGCCGCGGGGGCTGGTCGAGCGGGTCGTTCTCAAGGACGGGCGCTACGTGATTCCCCGTGGAGACGGCCGGGTGCTGGCGGGATCGACCCTCGAGGAGGTCGGCTTCGACAAGCGGACGACCGAGGAGGCTTACGCCTCGCTGCATGCCAGCGCGCTCTCCATCATCCCCGCCTTGGCCGAGTGTCCGGTGGAGCACCATTGGGCAGGCCTGCGCCCTGGCTCGCCGGGTGGCGTGCCGACGATCGGTGCGGTGCCGGGATTCGAGGGACTGCATGTCAACGCCGGCCACTATCGCAATGGCCTGGTGCTGGCGCCAGCTGCTACGCGACTGCTGGTCGATCAACTGATTGGCTGCGAGCCCATCGTCGATCCTGGACCCTACCGGCCAACAAGCTGAATCGATCGGTGCGTTCAGCGGCGTCGGGTTTTGCCTCTGCGCATGGCATGCGCGAAAATGAGCGGTAGCCAACGAGGCGCCCGAGCGCCGCATCTGTCTGGAGACGAATTTACTCATGCAAGATCTGACCCTGGTGATGGCGCAACTGGACCCAATGGTGGGTGATGTCGCCGGTAACGCCGCCGCGGCGATCGAAGCGGTCCGCGAAGCCCGCATCGAACACGGTGCGGATGTGGTCGTGTTCAGCGAGCTGTTCCTGACCGGTTATCCGCCGGAGGATCTGCTGCTGCGTGGAGCGATGGAGTCGCGCCTGGAAGAGGCGCTGGAGGAGATGGCCTGCAAGATCGGCAAGATCGCACCGGAAACATTGGTCATCGTGGGTTATCCCGGCATGCGAGACGGTCAGCGTCGCAACCTGGCGGGCGCGTTGCTGGGCGGGCAGTGGTGCGGCGAGTACGCCAAGCAGGCCCTGCCCAACTATCTGGTCTTCGATGAAGATCGTTATTTCGAACCGGGGCGCGAGCCCCTGGTGATCGAGCACCGGGGAGCCAAGCTCGGAATCCTGATTTGCGAAGATCTATGGGACGGAGTGCCAGTGCGTCAATCTGCCGAAGCGGGCGCCGACATTCTGGTAACGCTGAACGCCTCGCCGTTTCATCTCGACAAACCCGCCGAGCGCGAGCGTCTATTTGCCGAGCGAGCGCGGGAGGTGGACAAGCCGCTGGTCTACGTCAATGCCATTGGCGGCCAGGACGAACTGGTGTTCGACGGCGGCTCGCTGGTGCTCGATGCTTCGGGCAAAGTCGCCGTGCGCGCTCCGTTCTGGCAGGTCGGGTTGATGCCGGTTCGCTTTACCCTTGAGGACAATGGCTGGGCGCCTCAGGTCGGTGAGCGTGAGCCGCTGCTGGGTGGCGAAGAAAACCTGTATTGCGCGCTCGTGACCGGGCTTCGTGACTACGTCAACAAGAGTGGTTTCAAGGGCGTCGTCATGGGGCTTTCCGGCGGTATCGACTCCTCACTGTCGTTGGCCATCGCGGTCGACGCTCTGGGGCCAGAGCGAGTCCATGCAGTGATGATGCCGTATCACTACACCGCCGAGATATCCCAGGCCGATGCTGCCGAACAGGCAAAAATGCTCGGAGTCGGTTACGAAGTCATGCCGATTGCCCCCATGGTCGAAGCTTTTACCGCGACGTTGGCCGAGAGCTTCGATGGGCTGGCAGCGGATACCACGGAAGAGAATTTGCAGTCTCGGGTGCGCGGCGTGCTGCTGATGGCGATTTCCAACAAGAAGGGCCTGATGGTCCAGACCACCGGTAACAAGAGCGAGATGGCGGTGGGTTATGCCACGCTCTATGGTGACATGGTCGGTGGCTACAATGCGCTCAAGGATGTCTACAAGACCTGGGTCTATCGTCTGGCCAGCTGGCGCAACGCTCAGGAGCCGGCCATCCCCGAGCGCGTGATTACGCGTCCGCCCTCTGCCGAGCTGGCGCCGGATCAGCAGGACAGCGATTCCCTTCCGGGCTACGACGTGCTGGACGCGATTCTCGAGCGTTATATCGAAGGAGACATGAGCGCCGAGGCGATCATCGAGGCGGGCTTTGAGCGCGACGACGTCTATCAGGTGGTCAAGCTGGTCGACCGAAGCGAGTACAAGCGGCGTCAGGCGCCGGTCGGGGTACGGGTGACGCTGCGCGGCTTCGGCCGCGATCGCCGTTACCCCATCGTCAATGGCTGGCAGCCGGGCAGCTAGCAGGATGCATGCTCGATGAAAAGCGCCGCGTGCCTGGTCGGCAAGCGGCGCTTTTTCTCGCGTAGCTCGTAGCGTTTAACCTTTCAGCGTCAGCGGCGGATCGACATCGACGTGCTTGGGCACGAAGGTATCGCCATCGAGCTGGCGGTTGTCGGGATCGTTGTGAATCAACGTCTGCAGTACGGTCTGGGCGCGATCGCGCATGTTGAGACCGAGATAGCCCTCCACCATGACTGCCAGCGCGTCTCGCGTTGCTTCGGCCTTCGGATAGTGCTCGATGACCCAGCGGCCACGCTCGACGGCAGCGACGTAGGCACCCTTACGCAGATAGAAATCGGCAACCTGCAGTTCATGACGTGCCAGGACGTTGCGCAGATAGATGACGCGTTGACGGGCGTCCGGGGCGTAGGCGCTATCGGGGAAGCGACGCACCAGTTCGCCGAAATCGACGTAGGCATCCCGCGATGCGCCCAGGTCGCGCTTGGAAATATCGATCAAGGCCAGGCTCTCGAGGCTGAAGCGACCTGCCTGGTAGGCCCCGAGACCGCGCATGTAGTAGGCGTAGTCGACCTGCGGATGATCCGGATGGAGACGAATGAACCGGCTGGCGGCAGCACGAGTCTTTTCCCAGTCCTCGACCTCATAATAGGCGTAGATCAGTTCGAGCTGGGCTTGCTCGGCGTAACGTCCGAACGGGAAGCGCGTGTCGAGGGCTTCCAGCTGGGTGACGGCAGTCGTGTAACGGCCGGCATCGAGGGAGCTCTGGGCTTGCTGGTATAGATCCTGTTCCTGCAGGTCGGGGGCGGGCTCGTTGCTGGCACAGCCAGCGAGCAAGGTGCCTGCCACCAACAGGGCGGCCAGAGCGGAACATCGCGCAGAAAATCGCATCATCATCCTCGTATCAACCATTCCTTGGCGGCCGTGCTAGAATCCGCCGAATCCGACTCACTATAAAGCAAACCCTTGTACCGACGAAACGCGCCGACGAAACGCACCGGCGAAACGTACCGGCGAAACGGAACCGACCCCCACGTATGGCCGACATCCTAAAGCGTGACGAGCGCATACCCGAACATCTGGCCGGGCGACGTCTGGACCAGACTGCCGCCGAAATGTTCCCCGAATTCTCGCGAGAACGCCTGAAAGGGTGGATTCAACAGGGTGAACTGACGATCAACGGCCAGCAGGCGCGACCCAAGGATAAGGTGATCGGGGGCGAGCGGCTAGCGCTCGATACCCAGCTCCAGGAAGAGACCCGCTGGGAGCCCCAGGCGATCCCGTTGTCGATCGTTTTCGAGGACGACGACGTGATGGTCATCGACAAGCCCGCTGGCCTGGTCGTACATCCCGCTGCCGGTAATCCCGATGGCACGCTGCTCAATGCGTTGCTGCATCACCATGCACCGCTGGCGGCGGTACCTCGCGCCGGTATCGTCCATCGCCTCGACAAGGACACCACCGGGCTGATGATGGTGGCTAAGACCTTGACGGCACAGACCGCCCTGGTGACACAGCTGCAGGCGCGAACGGTATCGCGAGAGTACGATGCCATCGTGGTCGGCGCGATGACAGCGGGTGGCAAGGTGGACGCGCCGATCGGCCGCCACCCCAAGGATCGTCAGCGTCAGGCGGTGACCGAGGCGGGCAAGCCCGCGGTCACGCACTACCGGGTCCAGGAACGCTTTCGTGCGCACACTCACGTCCGCTGCCGGCTCGAAACCGGGCGCACGCATCAGATCCGCGTGCATCTTGCGCACGTTCGCTATCCGCTGATCGGCGATCCGGTTTACGGGGGGCGCCTGAAGATGCCGGCCGGCAGTAGCGAGTCGCTGAAGACCGTGCTGCGAGAATTTCCGCGTCAGGCGCTGCACGCTCACAAACTCCGCTTCCAGCATCCGGTCAGCGGGGCGCCGGTCGAGTGCAAGGCGCCTTTGCCGGACGACATGTTTCTGCTGCTGGATGTATTGCGCGAGGATCGGGAGTCGGATCGATGAGTTCTGAAACCTGTTCGCCGACACTGACGACCGCGCCCGAATCATCGCTGCGCGAGGCGCCGACGTTGCTGCTGCCCGACTGGACCGCGCCAAGCACGGTGGGGGCTTTCGTCACGACCCGCGAGACCGGGCCCTGTCGGGGTGACTTCGCGGCGTTCAATCCGGCGGCCCACGTCGGGGACGATCCGCAAAGCGTGGTTCGCTGCCGGGACCGACTGGTTGCCGAAATCGGCGACGAGCGTCCGCTACTGTGGCTCGATCAGGTGCATGGCGCTCGTGTCATGCAGAACTACCAGCCGGCCTACCGTCAGCAGCCGCCACGAGCCGACGCGGCGGTCGCCTTCGATCGGCGGCACGCCTGCGCCATTCTGACCGCGGATTGCCTGCCGGTTTTCTTTTGTGACCGGCAGGGCAGTCGCGTCGGGCTGGCCCACGCCGGCTGGCGGGGGCTCGCCGGCGGTGTGCTGGAATCCACCGTGGCCGCGCTTGGCGTCGACCCGGAAGAGGTGATGGTGTGGATGGGACCGGCGATCTCCAATGCGCAGTTCGAGGTCGGTCCTGAAGTCTTCGACGCCTTCGTCGCGATGCAGCCCGAAGCCGAAATTGCTTTCGAGCGCAGTCCCTATCGCCTGAACCACTACATGGCGGATCTCTATCGCCTCGCCCGGCTACGGCTGGAGCGCATCGGGGTTCTCTCGATCAGCGGCGGGCATTTCTGTACCGCCTGCGACACGCGTTTCTACTCGCATCGTCGCGACGACGGCCATACGGGGCGAATGGCCAGCGTCATCTGGTTGCGCTGACTCGCGTCCCGGTCGTTGTTCTCGGCTGTCTTTTTTGACATCACCTCATCTCTCGGCCGCCAGTTCAATGTCGGCCAGGCTTTTCATGAATTTGATTCGTCTGTGGCGCTCTATCGCAGCGAATTTTTCATGCGCCATGCTTGAAAAGCTTCAACATACCTCCATTTAAGTGTCAACTAATGAACAACTGAACCGTCAGGCCATGACCTGTGGCGGTTTCTGGAGGAGAAGATATGCGTATGGATCGCATGACGACCAAGCTGCAAAACGCGTTGGCCGAGGCGCAATCGCTGGCGGTAGGGCGCGGGCACAATCAGCTCGACCCGGGGCATTTGATGATGGCCCTGCTCGAAATGCGCGATAGCGGTATCAAAGGCTTGGTACAGAAGTCCGGCGGCGACGTTAGCCGTCTGCGTCAAGGATTGGTCGGTTATCTCGATAACCTTCCGGAAGTCGGCCAGTTCGATGGAAACGTCGGCATGAGTCAGGACCTGGCACGGCTGTTCAATCTGGCCGACCGTGAAGCTCAGAATCGCGGCGACCAGTACATCGCGATAGAGCTTGTGCTGCTCGCCGCATTGGACATGAAAAACGGGCTTACCAAGGTACTGACCCAGGCGGGGCTGGATCGCAAGCGACTCGCGAGCGCGATCAGCGAGCTGCGCGGCGGTGCCAACGTCGATGATGCCAACGCCGAAGAGAAGCGCGAGGCGCTGGAGAAATACACGCTCGACCTGACCGCCCGTGCTGCCGAGGGCAAGCTCGATCCGGTGATCGGTCGCGACGATGAGATCCGCCGCACGATCCAGGTGCTGCAGCGCCGCACCAAGAACAACCCCGTATTGATCGGTGAACCCGGCGTGGGCAAGACTGCAATCGTCGAGGGGTTGGCGCAGCGTATCGTCAACGGCGAAGTGCCGGAGGGCCTCAAGGATAAGCGCGTGCTGTCTCTCGATATGGGCTCGCTGCTGGCCGGTGCCAAATTCCGCGGCGAGTTCGAGGAGCGGCTGAAGTCCGTACTCAATGAGCTCTCGAAGGAAGAAGGGCGCGTCATTTTGTTCATTGACGAGCTGCATACCATGGTCGGTGCCGGCAAAGGTGAAGGTGCCATGGATGCAGGCAACATGCTCAAGCCGGCACTGGCCCGGGGCGAGCTGCACTGTGTCGGCGCGACCACGCTCAACGAGTATCGTCAGTACATCGAAAAGGATGCAGCGCTGGAGCGTCGCTTCCAGAAGGTGCTGGTGGACGAGCCGTCCGAGGAGGACACCATCGCAATCCTGCGCGGTCTCAAGGAGCGCTATGAGGTCCATCACGGCGTCGATATCACCGACTCGGCGATCATCGCTGCGGCCAAGCTGTCGACCCGCTACATCACCGACCGGCAGTTGCCGGACAAGGCGATCGATTTGATCGACGAGGCCGCTTCGCGTATCCGCATGGAGCTGGACTCCAAACCGGAAGAGATGGACCGCCTCGATCGGCGCCTGATCCAGCTCAAGATGGAGCGCGAGGCGTTGAAGAAGGAGACCGACGAAGCCTCCCGCAAGCGACTCGACAATCTCGAAATCCAGATCGACGAGCTCGGCCGCGAATACGCCGACCTCGAAGAGGTATGGAAGGCCGAGAAGGCGAGTATCCAGGGTGCGGCTCAGTACAAGGCGGAGCTCGAACAGGCACGCATTGATCTCGAGGCGGCGCGCCGGCTGGGCGATCTGGGACGCATGTCCGAGCTGCAGTACGGTGTGATTCCCAAGCTCGAGCAGCAGATCGCAGATAGTAACGATGCCGTCAACGATAGTGAGGGCCCCGATCCCGCTCAGCACCAACTGCTGCGCTCCAACGTCACCGAGGAGGAGATCGCCGAAGTCGTCTCGCGCTGGACCGGCATACCCGTCGCCAAGATGCTCGAGGGCGAGCGCGACAAGCTGCTGCGCATGGAAGATGCACTGCACGAGCGGGTGATCGGTCAGGACGAAGCGGTCACTGCCGTGGCCAACGCGGTGCGGCGTTCGCGGGCGGGTCTTTCCGATCCGAATCGACCCAACGGCTCGTTTCTGTTTCTGGGCCCGACCGGCGTGGGCAAGACCGAGCTGTGCAAGTCGCTGGCCAACTTCCTGTTCGACACCGAGGAAGCGATGGTGCGCATCGACATGTCGGAGTTCATGGAGAAGCACTCCGTGGCTCGTCTGATCGGCGCGCCTCCCGGCTATGTCGGTTACGAGGAGGGTGGCTATCTGACGGAAGCGGTGCGCCGCAAACCCTACTCGGTACTGCTGCTCGACGAGGTCGAGAAGGCGCACCCAGATGTGTTCAACATCCTGCTGCAGGTGCTGGAAGACGGCCGCCTGACCGATGGCCAAGGCCGCACGGTGGATTTCCGCAACACCGTGATCGTGATGACGTCGAACCTGGGCTCCGACGTGATCCAGCGCATGGGCGGCGAGGAGAGCGACTACTCGGCGATGCGGGACGCGGTGATGACGGTGGTGGGCAACCACTTCCGGCCGGAAGTGATCAATCGGATCGACGAGGTCGTCGTGTTCCATTCGCTGGGGCAGGAGCAGATCCAGGCGATCGCCTCGATCCAGCTCGACCGCCTGCGCAGCCGTCTTACCGAGCGCGATCTCAAGCTGGACATCAGCGACGAGGCGATGGCGCAGCTGGCAGTGGTCGGCTTCGATCCGGTGTTCGGCGCGCGTCCGCTCAAGCGGGCGATCCAGAGCCGAATTGAGAATCCGCTGGCCCAGGATCTGCTGTCGGGTCGATTCGTGCCGGGCGACACCATTCGCGTCCGAGCCGACGGCGATCATCTGGTGTTCGACAAGTAAGACGATCGGCCCGGCTGCGACGCCGGGCCGGTTCACTGGCGAGATTCATTTCGACATACGGTCGCGTCCTGACCGTTTTCCCGCCCGCGGCGTTCAACGTCGCGGGTTTTTCATGTCTGTCTTTCGTGTCTGTCCTTCGTATCCGCCTTTCGTTATCCGTCATCAAGCCCCTGATTCCCCGCGCGGCGACAGCTTCTGCTGCAGTTTTTCCAGCGACACGCCCTTGGTTTCCGGCATCAGGAAGGCGACGAAGACGATCTGCAGCACCATCATGAAGGCGAAGAAGGCGAACACCGGGCCGCCGTTGAACACGCTCAGCACCCACGGTGTGACCAGAGTGATGACGGCGGCGAAGAACCAGTGGGTAAAGCTGCCGAGCGACTGGCCCCTGGCGCGTTCGCGGTTGGGGAAGATTTCCGAGATGAACACCCAGATTACGGTGCCCTGGCTGATGCCGTGAGCGGCCACGAACAGGCACAGCTGAATCGGGATCAGTGCGCCGCCGAGATTATCGGTGAAGAACGCATGCGAGATGATCGATAGCGAAATGATGTAGCCCACCGAGCCGACGTACATGAGCTTGCGGCGGCCGAAACGGTCGATCAAGGCCATGCCGAGCATGGTGAAGAGCACCATGATCAGACCGATACCGGCGGTGGAGAGCAGGGCGGCGTTATCGCCCAGCTGCGCCGATTCGAGGATACGAGGCGCGTAGTAGAGCACGAAGTTGATGCCGGTGAACTGGTTGAAGAACGCGATCAGAAACGCCAGCGTGATCGGCAAGCGGTAGCGGCGCGAGAAGAAGCGCGAGTGGACCTTGTTGTCTTCGCGATCGGCGGCCTGGATCTCCTCGATCTGCTTTGCGGGGTCACTTTGCGGATCGATCTGGCTCAGCACACCGGCGGCAGTTTTCGTATCGCCTCGGTTGAGGATCAGCCAGCGCGGGCTTTCCGGCACCTTCAGCAGCGCCAGGGTATAGACCAGCGCCGGCACGGCTTCGACGCCGACCATCCAGCGCCAGGCGTCGTCGCCGAGCAGGCTGCCGAGAATGGCATTGGAGACATATGCCATGAAGATGCCGAACACCACGTTGAACTGATAGAGCGCCACCAGATTGCCGCGCCGTTCGGCCGGGGCGATTTCGGAAATGTAGGCCGGTGCAGCGACCGAGGACATCCCCACCCCGAAGCCGCCGATCAGACGGAAGAACGAGAACCAGAACGGGTCGGTGGCGAGCGCCGAACCGACGGCGGAAACGAAGTAGAGCACGCCGATGATGAACAGCGTCGCGCGGCGACCCAGGCGATCGGTCGGCCAGTTGCCGAAGATCGCACCCAGTACCGTCCCCCACAGCGCCATCGACATGATGAACAGGCCATGCTGAAGATCGCTCAGCCCCCACAGCTCCTGGATCGGTCTATCCGCACCGGATATCACGGCGGTATCGAAGCCAAACAGAAAACCTGCCATGGCGACGAATGCGGACCATTTCACGATAGGAGACATGCGCGTTACCCCGATTGATTGGCGAGTCATGCGTTAGCAGTCGAATTCAGTACAGCAGGGATGACTCGATGGCGCCGCGCAAAACGATCCAACTTTAGTCGCCGATACTGGCGGCGTTCAGACATTGTTGCCGTTGAAGAGCGGCTGGCTAGCGTCGAAGGTTGACAGCCCCCGGGTGCTGGTGGAATCTATGCGGTTCCTGATTGTGGGCGCAGTCATCCACGGGCGATCCCCGGCCGCTGCGTGAAGGGTAGATTCCCAGTGACCTCTACCCGCCTGTCGAAGGATCTCTTTCTCAGCGTTGTTGAGAAACCTAGGGCGCGGGCCAAACGCCTGTTCCCGCCAACCCCGATGCGGCTATCTGCCGTGTCAGGAATTGCCAGCGCCATGGCGCGAGCGGTTCCTATGAGTGCGGGTCCCCACCCCGGGCCCAGGACGCCAGGATATGGCATCAGGCGTCGACCGCAGGTCGACAGCGGCTTACCGCCGTGATTGAGCTTCGTTTCCGTGGATAGCGCCAGGCGCTCACGGACCGGTTTCGGAAGCGGAACCACGAAGCGGCACTCGAACTTCCAGGGGAGACTTACCAGTGGAATTACTTTCCGGCGCCGATATGATCGCCCGCTTTCTGAAAGACGAAGGCGTCGAGCGTATCTATGGCTATCCGGGCGGCGCGGCGTTGCACATCTATGACGCCCTGTTCCGTCAGGATAGCGTTCAACACATTCTCGTTCGTCACGAACAGGCCGCGACCCACGCCGCCGATGGCTATGCCCGCGCTTCCGGCAAGCCCGGCGTGGTGCTGGTCACTTCCGGTCCCGGCGCGACCAACGCCGTCACCGGTATCGCTACCGCCTACATGGATTCGATCCCAATGGTGGTACTGTGCGGCCAGGTCGCCAGCCATCTGATCGGCGAGGATGCCTTTCAGGAAACCGACATCGTCGGCGTGACCCGCCCCATCGTGAAGCATAGCTTCTCGATCCGGCACCCCAGCCAGATTCCGGAAGTGCTAAAAAAGGCCTTCTATCTTGCCGCGACTGGCCGGCCCGGCCCGGTGGTGGTGGATATTCCCAAGGACATGACCGCGCCCACCGAGCGCTACGAATACGTCTATCCGAAGAAGGTCAAGATTCGCTCCTACAACCCGGTGACTCGCGGGCATAGCGGCCAGATCAGGAAGGCCGTCGACATGATGCTCAAGGCGCGCCGGCCGGTATTCTACACCGGCGGTGGCGTCGTCACCGGCGGCGCCAGCGAGGCACTGACCGACCTGGTCCAGCGGCTCGGCTTCCCGATCACCACCACGCTGATGGGGATTGGCGGCTATCCCCAGGGCGACCGGCAGTCGCTGGGCTGGCTCGGCATGCACGGCAGCTACGAGGCCAACATGGCGATGCATCACGCCGATCTGATCGTCGCCATCGGCGCGCGCTTCGACGACCGCGTGACCAACAACACCTCGAAGTTCTGCCCCACGGCCAAGATCGTGCATGTCGACATTGACCCCAGTTCGATCTCCAAGACCGTGCGGGCGGATGTGCCGATCGTCGGCGCGGCGGGCAGCGTCATTAACGAGATGATCAGCCTGGTGCAGGAGCGCGAGGCGACCAACGCCGAGGCGCTGGGCGAGTGGTGGAAGAGCATCGAGGGCTGGCGTGGCGAGCGCGAAGGCAAGCTCTACGAGCCTTCGAAACCGGGCGAAGCGCTCAAGCCGCAGGAGGTGGTCGAGGCGGTCTATCGCGCCACCCGCGGTGAGGCGTTCGTGACCACCGACGTTGGCCAGCACCAGATGTTCGCGGCGCAGTACTACAAGTTCGCCAAGCCCAATCGTTTCATCACCTCGGGCGGCCTCGGCACCATGGGCTTCGGCTTCCCGGCGGCGATGGGCGTCAAGCTCGGTTATCCGCAGGACGACGTGGTCTGCTTCACCGGGGAAGGCAGTTTCCAGATGATGATGCAGGAGCTGTCGACGTGTAAGCAGTTCGATGTCGGCGTCAAGATCGTCAACCTCAACAACGGCTCGCTGGGCATGGTGCGCCAGTGGCAGGATCTGAACTACAAGTCCCGCCACGCTCACTCCTACATGGAGTCGCTGCCGGATTTCGCCAAGCTGATCGAAGCGTACGGTTTCACCGCGATCACGGTGAAGACGCATGAGGAGCTGGCGCCGGCGCTGGAACGCGCCTTCGCCGACACCAATGAGCTCGTGTTCCTCGATATCTATGTCGATCCATTCGAACACGTCTATCCGATGCAGGTGCCGTTGGGCTCCATGCGTGACATGCTGCTTTCGAAGACGGAGCGGACCTGATGCGCCATATCATCTCGATTCTGCTGGAAAACGAACCCGGCGCTCTGTCCCGCGTGGTGGGGCTGTTCTCCCAGCGCAACTTCAACATCGAAACCCTCAACGTGGCGCCGACCGAAGATCCGTCGCTGTCGCGGCTGACCGTGACCACGGTGGGCGATGACCGGGTGATCGAGCAGATCACCAAGCATCTCAACAAGCTGATCGACGTGGTCAAGCTGGTCGACCTGACCGAGGGCAATCACATCGAGCGCGAACTGATGCTGGTCAAGGTCAAGGCGCTGGGCGCGGCCCGCGACGAGGTCAAGCGCACGGCGGATATCTTCCGGGCGCAGGTCGTCGACGTCACCCCGAGCGTCTACACCGTGCAGATCACCGGCGACGCCGGCAAGCTCGACGCCTTCGTCCAGGCGATGGCGCCGATCGGCATTCTCGAGGTCGCGCGGACCGGCGTTTCGGGCATTGCCCGTGGCGACAAGCTGCTCACGCTCTAGTTACCATCCATCGCCAGACCCACGCCCGGCAGAAGCGATTCTGGCGGGCGTTTTGCGTTTTCAGGCGCGTCGGGGCCGGGTCAGTTGGGTAGCTGGGCCCATAGCGCCTCGATCAGCGCACTTTTCAAGCGGCGCTTGAGCACGCACAGGCCGACGTCGTAGTGGGGCAGTTCCGGCTTGACCGGCAGGATCGTGATGCGGTCCAGCAGCGGGCTGTTGTCGAGCACGATGCGCGGCACGATGCCAACCCCGAACCCCAGCCCGACCATGCTGACGATCGCTTCGTTGCCGGCGACCTGGGCGTAGATACGCGGACTGATGCCCATGGCCCGGAACCAGGTATCGGCGTGGTCTCGCGACAGACCGGATTCGGACAGAATCATCGGCACGCCTTTCCACTGCGAAGGCGTCGGCGTTTCCGGCGTGGCCGGTAGCCAGTCGGCGCCATCACGGGGGGCGATGAACACCAGCGGCGACGTCGTCAGCGGTTTGAATGCCAGTGCGTCCGGCAGGCTGCGCGGGCGAGCGGTGATGGCGATGTCCTCTTGCTCGGCCTGAACTCTGGCGATGGCGTCCGCCGGATCGCCGGTGTGCAGTTTGATTTCGATACGCGGATGACGCAGGCGGAACTCGCTCAGCAATCGATAGAGAAAGCTGTAGCTGGCGGTGACCGAGCAGTAAATGCTGATCTCGCCGGCCAGTTCGCGAGTCTCCGCCATCAGCGTGGACTGCATCGCCTGCCACTGTTCCAGAGTCTCCCGGGCGTAGGAATGAAATAGCTGGCCCTCCCGCGTCAGCGTGACATGGCGGTTGTCGCGCTCGAACAGGATGACGCCGAGCGTTTCCTCCAGCTGGCGGATCGAACGGCTCAGCGTCGACGGGCTGACGTGGCAGGCATCGCTTGCCCGGCCGAAGTGCAGGTGTTCGGCCAGGGCCAGGAATTGGATGAGCGGGCGGTAGTCCATACAAGTCGTCGTTATTTCATTTATTGGGATGTTGCGTTGCAAATATAGCGTTTTACGCAACACATTGCCTGGCTTATCGTGGCGCCAGGCTCTGATTTCGTCATCGACGGAGTCTTGAAGCGCGTCGCACTAGACGTCGCCAATGGCTATCAACGCTGACATGTTTTTTAGCCGCATCAGTTCCAGCGGCACGGCTTCTAGCGAGACAGTTTCTAGCAGGACCGTTTTAGCAAGACGTTCGAGCGATACGCTCATCAGATTCGGAGTTCGACATATGCACGTTTATTACGATAAAGATTGTGACCTATCCTTGATCCAGGCCAAGCAGGTCACCATCGTCGGCTATGGCTCTCAGGGGCACGCTCATGCCAACAACCTGAAGGAATCCGGCGTCGATGTGACCGTCGGCCTGCGCAAGGGCTCCTCCTCTGCTGCCAAGGCGGAGAGCGCCGGGCTCAAGGTGGCAAGCGTTGCCGAAGCGTGCAAGACCGCCGACGTGGTGATGATGCTGGCTCCCGACGAGAACCAGAAAGTGATTTACGAGCAGGATGTCGAGCCGAATCTGAAAGAGGGTGCTACCGTCGCCTTCGCTCACGGCTTCAACATCCATTACAACCAGGTCGAGCCACGCGCCGATCTCGACGTCATCATGATCGCCCCCAAGGCGCCGGGTCACACCGTGCGTTCCGAGTTCGTCCGTGGCGGCGGTATCCCGGATCTGATCGCCATCCATCAGGATGCCTCGGGCCAAGCCAAGGAGATTGCGCTCTCCTACGCGGCGGCCATCGGCGGTGGTCGTAGCGGCATCATCGAAACGACGTTCAAGGACGAGACCGAAACCGATCTGTTCGGCGAGCAGGCGGTGCTTTGTGGTGGCGCGGTCGAGCTGGTCAAGGCCGGCTTCGAAACCCTGACCGAAGCGGGCTACGCACCGGAAATGGCCTACTTCGAGTGTCTGCACGAGCTCAAGCTGATCGTCGACCTGATGTACGAAGGCGGCATCGCCAACATGAACTATTCGATCTCCAACAACGCCGAGTACGGTGAGTACGTCACCGGCCGCGAGATCATCAACGACGAATCCCGCGCCGCCATGAAGAAGGCGCTGCAGCGTATCCAGGACGGTGAGTACGCCAAGATGTTCATCGCCGAGGGCGCCTGCAACTATGCGTCACTGAACGCCCGCCGTCGTCAGACCGCCGAGCATCCGGTTGAAGTGGTCGGTGCCAAGCTGCGCGGAATGATGCCGTGGATCACGGCCAACCAGCTGGTCGACAAGAGCAAGAACTGAACGCTTTTCGATGACAGCAGGCAGGGAGCGGGGGTGCGACGACGGTCGTGCCCCCGTTTTCGTATTGCTGGTACAGTGGAATCGGGTTTTACGCGGGCATCTATCGTGATTCCCGCTAGGCTGTAGAATGAGCCGGCTATCAAGCCCGAGCGCACTCGCCAATAAAGGACTCGCTTCATGACGCAGGATGACCGCCACCACGAGCAAGAGCCCGAGACCATTACTATCGGCGCCACGTCTCCGTTGTACGATGACGAAGACGAGGTGATCGAGGAAACGGTCGAGAACGGCAAGCGGATACGCCGTCGCGGCATCTACTTGTTGCCCAACCTGTTCACGCTATCCGCGCTGTTCGCCGGCTTCTACTCGATCGTCGCGGGCGTCAACGGAGACTATGCCAAGGCCGCCATCGCCATCTTCGTGGCCATGGTGCTGGACGGGCTGGATGGGCGAGTCGCGCGTCTGACCAATACTCAGAGCGCCTTCGGGGAAGAGTTTGACAGCCTCTCCGACATGGTTTCGTTTGGCATGGCGCCTGCGCTGGTGACATTTACCTGGATCCTGCAGGACATCGGCAAGATTGGCTGGATCGCCGCGTTCATCTTCGTGGCCGGTGCGGCGTTGCGCCTGGCACGTTTCAACGTGCAGATCGGCAGCATCGACAAGAAGTGGTTCGTTGGCCTGCCGAGTCCGTCGGCGGCGGGGGTGGTTGCCGGCTGCGTTTGGGTGTTCCACACCTTTGACGCTGAATCGCTGGGCTTCAAGATATTGATGACCGTAGTAGTGGCAGCGGCCGGTGTGCTGATGGTGAGCAACGTGCGCTATCACAGCTTCAAGGAGATCGACTTCAAGGGGCCGGTGCCATTCGTGTTCCTGCTGGCAATCGTCCTGCTGTTCGTGCTGATCTCGATCGAACCTTCCGTGATGCTGCTGGCACTGTTCGGGTGTTACGTGGTTTCGGGTCCGGTGCTCGCACTGGGGCGCATGAATAAAGCGCGTAGAGAGAAGCGTCGCAGCGAAGCGGGCGGTCAGAACGCTCAGGATGACTAGCCTCTGACGAATAGCCCAGCTCGTTGAATAGTGCTGA
>NZ_PZJQ01000010.1 GCF_003206065.1 Salinicola halimionae
GCCATTCTCATCCGCAGCGACCGTGCCGATCTGGGTACCGTTGGCCAGAATCGCCACCGTGGCGTTGGCTTCGGCGGTGCCAGTCAGCATCGGGGTGGCGTCATTGGTGCTGTCGCCATCGGCTAGCGGTCCGGTCGGGTCGACATCGTCGGTAGCGCTGACAATGGTCGGTGCCTCTGGTCCGGTGGCATCGATCGTCACCGCACCGAGGTTGCCCGTATCGCTGGTGTTGCCCGCGGTATCGGTCTGGCGGACCTGCACGTCGCCATCGGCATAGATGCCTTCCGGCAGTTCGAAACTGGTGCCGGACCCGGTCGTCCAGTTGGTACCACCGTCGGTGGAATACTCCCAGGTCGCGCCATCCTCGAGATTGTCCACGTTGATCGTGGCATCGCTGGTGATGCCATCGCCATTCGTGCCGGTGTCAGTTGTCAGTGTCGGTGTTGGCGTGGTCGGAGTGCCGGTATCGATGTTCAGTGAGAACTGGTTGCTGGTGCCGGATGCGTTACCGGCGACATCCGTCGTCGTGGCGGTAAAAGTTGTTTCGCCGTCGGCCAGGGCGTCCATGTTTTCTGGCGTTAAGGACCAGTTGCCGTCGCCGTCGGCGATGGCGGTGCCGATCTGAGTGCCGTTGGCGGAAACCGTGACCGTGGCATTGGCTTCCGCGGTACCGGTCAGTGTCGGCGTGGCATCGTTGGTGCTGTCGCCGTCGATGAGCGTCCCGGTCGGGTCGACGTCGTCGGTGGCGCTGTCGATGGTGGGCGCGTCCGGTATGTCGGTATCGACCGTCAGCGTGAACGAATCGCTCGCTCCGGATGTATTGCCGTTGCCATCGGTGGCGGTAGCCGTGAAGACGGCGTCGCCTTCCGGCAGCGCATCGACCAGGGCGTAAGACCAGTTGCCCTGATCATCGGCAGTGACGGAGTCGACCTCGACACCGTTGAGGGAAATGGCGACCGTGCTGCCGGCTTCCGCCATACCCTGCAGGACGGGCAGCGGGTCGTTAGTGCTGTCGCCGTCGGCGAGATCGTCGGTTTGCGGATCGACATCGTCGACCGCAAATTCGATGGTCGGTGGGGCGGGCGGGGTGACGTCATTGAGATCCGCGTCAACGGTAGTACTGGCGGACGGCCCGACATTGCCGGCGGCATCGGTTGCCGTGGCGTTGACCATGGTGGCGTCTGCCAGCGGTGCATCCGGAGAGAACGACCAGTTGCCCTGGGCGCCGGCAGTCGCCGTCCCGATCACGGTATCGTCAACGGTCAACGTGATCGTGGCACCGGGCTCGGCGGTACCCGTGATCGGCGAGCCGTCGGTGGCGTCCAGCGTCGGCGCGGCGGGCGCTTGCGTATCCACGGTCAGGGTGAATTCGGTGCTGACCGGTGAAACATTGCCGGCTACGTCAGCGGTCCGGGCAGTGAAAGTGTAATCGCCGTCATCGAGCGTGGCGGGGGTGAACGCCCAATTGCCATCGGCATCGGCGGTAACGCTGGTGAGCTCCGTACCGTTCTGGAAAATGGTCACCGTGGTATTGGCTTCGGCGGTACCGGTCAGCGTCGGGGTCGCATCGTTGGTGGCATCTCCGTTGACCAGATCGTCGGTAGCCGGGTCGACATCATCCGTCGCGCTGACGATGGTCGGTGCCGCCGGGTCGGTCTGGTCGACCGTAATCGGCCCCAGGCTACCGATATCACTGGTATTGCCGGCGACATCGGTCTGACGCACCAGGATGTCGCCATCGTCGTAAGGCGCCGCGTCTAGCTCGAAGCGGCTACCGGCTCCCGTGTTCCAAATAGTGCCGCCGTCGGTGGAATACTCCCAGGTCGATCCCGGTTCTAGGCCGGCGACATTGACCGTGGCGTCGCTGGTGATGCCGTCTTCCGCATTATCGCCAGTGTCGTTGGCCAGTGTGGGTATCGGGGCAGCGGGGTCGGTGGTATCCACCGTCAGCGTGAAGGTGGGGCTGGCCGGCGAGACGTTGCCCGCGGTATCGGTGGCTACGGCGGTAAAGTCCACATCGCCATCGGGTAGAGCGTCGGCGTCGTCGATAGCGAATGACCAATTGCCGTCATCGTCGGCATCGGCAGTGCCGATCTGCGTGCCATTGGCGAGGATTGCCACCGTGGTGTTAGCTTCGGCGCTGCCGGTCAGCGTCGGCGTGGCGTCGTTGGTGGTGTCGCCGTCGTCGAGCGTATCGGTCGGGTCGACATCATCTGTGGCGCTGAAGATTGTCGGCGCGACAGGATCGGTCAGATCGACCGTCACGGCACCAAGGTTGCCCGCCTCGCCGGTGTTACCCGCGGCATCGGTCTGACGAACCTGCACGGCATCAGCGACATAGTCGCCTTCCGACAGTTCGAAACTGGTACCAATGCCGGTTGTCCAGCTATCGCCGCCGTCGGTGGAATATTCCCAGGTTGCGCCGCTTTCGAGGCCACCGATGTTGATCGTGGCATCGTTGGTAACGCCGTCACCCTCAGTTCCCGAATCGTTGGCCAGCGTTGCGGTCGGGGCGTCAGGCACAGCCGTATCGAGCGTGGTGATATCGCTGACCGTGCCGGTGTTGCCGGCGGCATCGGTCACGGAGAGGGTGGCTGTCAGTTCGCCGTCGGCGAGACTCGACAGATTAATGCCTGTGGTTGTCAGATTTCCGTCGGCGTCCACATTGAAATCGGTGACATCGAAAATGACACCGTCACTATCGCTGATCGTCAAGCCGGTGACGGAAGCACCGCCCTCCATGCGCCCGGTCAAGGTGACATTGCCGGCCTCGTCGACGTTCAGGAAGCCATCGCCGCCGTCATCGATATGAATGTCGTTGCCATCGGCATTGGGCGCGGTCGCGTCGACCGTGGCCGTGGCTTCAGGGCTGACGTTACCGCTGGCATCGGTCGCGGTGGCGTTGACTTCGGTCCCGTCGGGTAGCGGATCGTCTGGCGTGAACGACCAACTGCCGTCGTCAGGATCGGCGTCGACGCTGCCGATCGGGGTGCCATCTCCGGTCAACGTAATCGTGCTGCCGGGTTCGGCGGTACCGGTGATCTCGTCTCCATTGGTCGGCTCGATCGTCGGCGCCGCAGGGGCCGTCGTGTCGAACGTCAGCGTAAACGTCGGGCTGGTGGCAGAAACGTTGCCGGCGATATCAGTCGCGGTGGCAGTGAAGACGGTTTCACCGCCAAACAGCTGATCCTCCTCGTCGGTTGCGAACTGCCAGTCGCCGTTGCCATCGGCCGTGGTGGTGCCCAGGTTTCGACCGTCGGCGTAGACGGTCACGATGGCATTGGCTTCGGCGCTGCCAATCAGTGTCGGCGTCACGTCGTTGGTCATATCGCCTCCGCCGATCGACCCTGCGGGAGGAACGTCGTCTTCGGCGCCTTCAATGACAGGGACTTCCGGGGCGGTCAGATCGATGGTCACTGCACCGAGTTCGCCCGCCTCGCCGGTATTACCTGCGGCATCGGTCTGGCGGACCTGCACGTCGTCAGCGCCGTAGTCGCCTTCCGGCAGTTCGAAGCTGCTACCCATGCCGGTCGTCCAGCTATCGCCGCCATCGGTGGAATATTCCCACGTTGCTCCGCCTTCGAGGCCGCCG
>NZ_PZJQ01000011.1 GCF_003206065.1 Salinicola halimionae
GTCCGTGACGAATTTCAATCATGTCGCGGTACCCGGTGTAACCGCCCTGACTGTTGTGGACGCATCACGACGCTCCGATCTATCGATCAATGAGCCGGGCGGCCCCAAGGGGTCGCCCAGGTTGTTGGCTCCGGGATCAAAAGAAGCGAAGTCGAGCGTGTCTAGTAGGGTAGATGTGGTGAGACCCGTTGAGTGAATTGGGTCTAATGGGGCTGGTTTCTTGAAAAGGAACATTCGTTCGTCAGCAAACAGGGATTGCATCGTTTCGATAGGCGTCGAGCGGACGACGGTCATCTTCGCTCGTTTTATAACCACCCACATAAAGCGTAGAGGCTTCATACATGTTCACTTTGTCCATCATCGATGCCCAGACAGGCAGCACCGTCGAAACATTGGCACAGGGCGCTGCCATCACCCGTCATTTTATCGGCGACAATTACCGGCTCGAGGTGACGCCCATCGACAGCAGCGGTTTTCTCGCCAGTGACGTCGCCGGCGTCGCATTGACTGTGACCGATCCAACCGGCGTAGCCAGCGAACTGGTTTCTACCGAGAGTCCCTATCGGTTCACGTTATCGTCCGATCTGGATTGCGGTTTGACACACATGAAGTTGGACGCGCTGGATGACAACGGTCAGTTGTTGACGGGTAGCGAGCAGTCGATCGATATCGAAATCGTCAACGCCGAAGGGTGGTCGGGCGATGTCTTTACTATCCAAGGCGAATCGTTGCTGACCGACGATGGAATCTCGACCGCCGATACCGTCGTTCGCAATGCGGATAACCCCGAATCGAGTGGTGGCGGTGCCGACAATCTGTGGGGCGATTTCAGCGGATCCGGTTATCTGGATATGGGCTCTCAGGCGGGGGATGCAGGATCTTTCTCGGTCAACGTCGCCGAAGCGGGGACCTATCTGTTGACGATTCGCTACGCCGCCAGTGGAACGAGCAGCCGCCCGATGACACTTTCGGTAGATGGCGATCCGCAGGGAACGATTGCCTTCGCATCGACTGGCGTGGGTAGCGCGGGCTGGGAAAATTGGACGGAAACCACTATCCAGATCGATCTCGGTGCCGGCGATAACACGGTCCGACTCGCCAACGTGGGCAATACCGGACCCAATATCGATTGGCTGCAATTGTTGAAAGAAGACACGACACCGGGCTATGCGACTTATGAAGCAGAGACCGCCACCCTCGAGGGCGGCGCGATCATCGTGCCCACGACACAGAGTGATCGTGACGCTTCAGGCACCGGTTTCGTCGACTTCGTCGGCACTGGCGATCAAACCATTACCTGGAACGTGGATGTCGATCAGAGCGGTGTCTACGAAGTCGTTTTCCGTTATTCGCTGACGACAGGCAAGGCTGATCGTCCGCTGGCGCTGACGGTCAACGGCGTCAGCTATCCTACGGTCAATTTCCCTGCCGAGAGTCAGACGGTCAGCGATTGGGTCACTCAGACCGTCAATGTAACGCTGGCTGCCGGCACCAACTCGGTCTCGGTGACGGCGCCCAACGGCGTCGGACCGGATATCGATTCGCTGGTAGTGCCCGATGAGCCTTTGTCGGTCCCCAGTGACGGCCAAATCAGCGTGGTCAGCACGGACCCGGCTTACTTCGATGATCGTATCGCCTTCAACTATCTTGAGGACAACGACGCTACCAGCTCTTCTCCCGTGGCGAGGGAATACAAAGACAGTGGCTCTGTCATCATCACCAACAACGGTACCGGAGAATTGGCGGTGGGTAGCGTAACGCTGAGCGGCCCGTTCATGCTGGCGGATTCGGACGCCCTGAACGGTTTGAAACTGGCGCCCGGTGAATCCATTGAAGTCGGCGTCTTGTTCGATCGCGACGCTTACACCCCCCCGACCAGTAACGCTGCCGATGGTGTATTCGAAGGAACCATGACGATCGTCTCGGATGACGCCGATCAACCCGTGACGGAGATCCAGCTGGCTGGCTTCTGGCAGGCTCGCGATGAAGGCGGGTGGGAGCCCAATCTCAATGAGATCTGGCGGGTGTTCGGCTTCGGCAATCACATCGATGGTCTATCGACGCTGGATGGCGGGGGCGGCTCCGTGCTGCAGGATTTCGATCTCTACCGAGCGGCCAATGATCAGGAAGTGCTGTCACGCTATTGGCAGATTGCCGACGGCGTGCAGTCGGTCGCGGTCACGCAACTGGCGGCGTTCCACGGATACAGCGGTGCACTGTTGGCGTTGCACGCCCCGGGTGACACCTCGGCGCGAGTGTCGCTAAGCAATCACGACAGTCTCTATAGTCAGTCGTTGCTACCGCACGTAGCCAATGGCGATTATGCCACGTCGACCTTTAATCCAGGCCGAATTCCCGACAGCTGGGCAGGTGACGACATCTTCGGGATTTCGATTGCCGGCCTTTCGACCGACCCGTCGCTGAATCCTCATGGCGGCAATACGCCGCCGGCCGAAGATGCCGGGATCGAGCGGGGCCATACCGTGCGCGTTTTCCAGGCTTACGACACGGATGGTATCGCTATTGCCAATACGTATTTCGTGGTCATGGACTACACCGGCATCAACTACGACTATAACGATAACGTTTTTCTGGTCGAAGGTATCCAACCGGCCGCCAGAACGCCCTTCAACGAAACGGCGACGCCTTGGGAGGTCGACCATGGCGGCCTGACGCTGGACGCGGCGCTGTTCGATGAGGGCGCGTCTTACTTGACCTATGAAGATTCCAGCGCGACCCAAATGGGGACCAACTTCCGTGAGGGGGGGGTGGACATTCAGGGTAACGGGGATGCCATCGGCTGGATCGAGAACGGCGAGTGGGTCGAATATACCCTGAATGTCGATCAGGCCGGCGTCTACGATCTTTCGTTCCTGTCTGCATTGGGCGCGCAGAGCGGCAGCGCACGTTCGATCACGGCGACTTTCGACGACGGCGCTGGCGTCTACGAAGTCGCGACGATCGGTGTCGGTTATACGGGTGGCTGGAACACCTTCTCAGAGACCGAGAGTCAGAACGTGGCCTTGGAAGCGGGCACGCAGACGCTGCGCCTGACCTTCAACGGCGGGGCCCAGAACCTGGAATCCTTTAGCCTGGCGCCGGCCTCTCAAACGGCATTCAATGAATCGGGAACGCCCTGGGCCGTTGACGGCGGGCTGACGCTAAACGCGGGGTTCTATGACGAGGGCGGTCCCGAAGTCGCCTATCACGACAGCAGCGAAGTCCAACTGGGTGACAACACCCGAAACGAGGGTGTCGACCTGCGTGACAATGGCAATTCGATCGGCTCGATCGCCAACGGCGAATGGGTCGAGTACACCGTCGACGTCGCCACGGCGGGTACCTATCAGCTGTCGTTTGCCGCGGCGACAATGTCCAACGGTCGCACGGTGAC
>NZ_PZJQ01000002.1 GCF_003206065.1 Salinicola halimionae
TCAGCACTATTCAACAACTTGACTCGAGCTGGCTCAGCCAAGCGTGATGCGAGCGTAGCGCTTCTTGCCAGCCTGGATCACGTAGCTCTTGCCCGTTTCGAGCATCGTATCCTTGGCAGCCACTTCCCCATCGACCTTGACCCGGCCGTTGCCGAGCATGTCCTTGGCCTGGGCACTGTTGTTGGCCAGATTGGCACGATTGAGCACGGCGGCAATTGGCGCCTGGGTCGCGCCGTCGAAGTCGACCGTCACTTCCGGCAGATCCTCGGGCAGCTCGCCCTCCGCCAGCTGATTACCCGCGGAGCGGTGCGCGTTCGCCGCCGCCTCTTCACCGTGGTAACGCGTGATCAACTCTCTCGCCAACGCCATCTTGATATCTCGAGGATTGGCGCCTCCGGTGATCTCCTGGCGAATTGCTTCGATCTCTTCATTGGACTTCAGCGACAGCAGTTCGAAATAGCGCCACATCAAACTGTCCGGCATCGACACGATCTTGTTGAACATCACTCCCGGCGCATCGTCCACACCGATATAGTTGTTCAACGATTTGGACATCTTCTGGACACCATCCAGCCCTTCGAGCAACGGCATGGTGATGACCACCTGCGGCTCCTGGCCGAAATGCTTCTGAACCTCGCGCCCCATCAGCAGATTGAACTTCTGGTCGGTGCCCCCAAGCTCGACGTCCGCCTTCAGTGCCACCGAGTCGTAGCCCTGCACTAGCGGATAGAGAAACTCGTGAATGGAGATCGACTGCCCGGCGCGGTAACGCTTTTCGAAGTCGTCACGCTCCAGCATGCGAGCCACGGTGGACTGCGCCGAGAGCTCGATCATGTCGGCCGCCGACATCTCTCCGAACCATTCGGCGTTAAAACGCACTTCGGTCTTGTCGGGATCGAGGATCTTGAAGACCTGCTGCCGATAGGTCTGGGCATTGGCCTTGACCTCTTCCTCGGTAAGCGGCTTGCGCGTCACGTTCTTGCCGGTCGGATCACCGATTCGGCCGGTGAAATCGCCGATCAGGAAAATCACCTCGTGGCCAAGATCCTGAAACTGGCGCATTTTGGTCAGCAATACGCTATGTCCCAGGTGCAGATCGGGAGCCGTGGGGTCGAAGCCTGCCTTGATGCGGAGCTTGCGACCGGATTCGAGCTTTTTCACCAGCTCATCTTCGATCAGAATCTCCTGCGTACCGCGCTTGATCAACGCCAGCGCCTCATCGACCTCGGCCATCGTATCCGTCTCCCTTACCAACGCTATCGAGCTTGAAAGGCGGCAATCTTAGCACGAGTCTTTGACCATCGTTGAGCCACGCCCCGGCCCAGCCGCCGTGCTACGTTACGAATTCACGTCGCCGATTCACGCTATCGATTCATGCGATCGATTTACAACAACGAGGGAGAGGTTCATGTCACTGTTCGTGGGCTTGATGTCCGGCACCAGCCTGGACGGCATCGATGCGGCCCTGGTAGAGATCGACGATGACATCGATCAACGCCCGCGGCTGGTCGATGCGCTTTGCCTGCCGCTGGGCGCCGAGCTGGGGAGAGCCCTGCTCGAACTGACGCAAGCGTCGCAGGTGAGCTTTGCTGCACTGGGCGCCACCGAAAGCGCATTCTGCGATCGCCAAGCTGAAGCGGTGCACCAGTTGCTGGCACGCCACGATCTGACTCCTGCGTCGCTTACCGCCATCGGCAGCCATGGACAGACCATCGAGCATGCCCCCTATGCAGACGCACCTTTTACCTATCAACTCGACAACCCCAGCCGACTGGCCGAATTGACCGGTTGTCAGGTCGTCGCCGACTTTCGCCGTCGCGACATGGCGGCCGGCGGTCAGGCTGCGCCACTGGCGCCGATTTTCCATCAGGCATTGTTTACCGACGCCGTCCGCACCCGGCTCATTCTCAACCTGGGCGGGATTGCCAATTTGACGCGCCTAAGGCCTTCGGGATCATCGCTGCCGGTCATCGGCTTCGATACCGGACCGGCTAACCTGCTGATCGATGCCTGGCACGCCCGGCACCAGCATGGCCCGATCGATGAAGATGGTTGCTGGGCCGCCAGTGGCATCATCGATGATCTCTTGCTCGAACGCCTACTGGACGAACCCTACTTTGCCTCCGCGCCGCCCAAGAGCACAGGACGGGAGCAGTTTCATCTCGGGTGGGTGGAAAAGCGCCTGCGCGGCGATGAAGCACCGGCCGACGTTCAGGCCACCTTGGCGGAGCTGACCGCGATCAGCGTGGCGCAGGCTGCGGGGGAGTTCATCGAAGCGAATAACACCGACCTGATCGTTTGCGGCGGCGGGGCTCATAACCGCCATCTCATGCAGCGTTTGGCAACACATCTGCCCGGCGTCGCATTATTGCACTGCGAGGATTTTGGCTGGTCGGCCGACTGGCTGGAAGCTGGCGCTTTCGCCTGGCTAGCCTGGCGGCGGATTCACCAACTGCCAGGCAATCTGCCAGAAGTGACCGGCGCCAGCGGACCTCGAGTACTGGGCGGTATCTATTCGCCCTGACAGACCTCCGGCGGAGGCTGACACCAGGTTTGCTCCTGCTTCTAGAGACACTGAATCACTGCCGATCTGCGTCGTCGATCAATGAAAACCGGGTGCCATCATCTCCTCGCTCTCCGGGACGACGCCGCTCGCCATATCGGATCAGCATACGCAGATCGTTGGCTGAATCGGCGTGGGCCAGCGCCAGCTCCTCACCGATATCGCCACGCCGGAACAGCTCATAGAGCGACTGATCGAAGGTTTGCATGCCTTGCTCGCGGGAGCGACGCATCAGATCCTTCAGTTCTGCCACCTCGCCGCGCCGGATCAACTCGCTGATCAACGGCGACTTGAGCAGGATCTCCGTCGCCACACAGCGCCCGGCACCATCCTGGCGAGGCAGCAATCGCTGAGCGACCACGGCACGCAGGTTGAGCGAAAGATCCATCCAGATTTGCTCCTGCCGGGACGGCGGAAACAGGCTGAGGATGCGTTCGATCGCCTGGTCGGCGCTATTGGCGTGAAGCGTCGCCAGACACAGATGCCCGGTTTCGGCGAAGCTAAGCGCCAGCTCCATGGTGTCGCGGCTTCGAATTTCGCCAATCATGATGACATCCGGCGCTTGGCGCAGCGCGTTTCTCAGCGCAACCTCATAGGACTCGGTGTCGATGCCCACTTCGCGCTGATTGATGATGCCACGCTGGTGGGGATGCATATACTCGATCGGATCTTCGATGCAGATGATGTGACCGCCAACCGTACGATTGCGATGCTGGATCATCGAGGCCAGCGTCGTCGACTTGCCGCTGCCGGTCCCACCGACCACGAGCACCAGCCCGCGCCGAATGGAGGCCAGGGTTCCTGTCACCACTGGCAGCCCCAACGATTCGAGATCGGGAATATCGAACGCGATGCGCCGCACCACCATGGCCGGCTGGCTGCGCTGGTAGAAGGCGCTGACCCGAAACCGCCCCTTGCCGCTCAGACTCAGGGCGAAATTGGCTTCGTGCTCGGCTTCGAACGCTTCCCGGCGCCCCTGAGGCAAGGCGACAGCCACCAGTTCGCGTACCTGTTCCGGATGCAACGGCGTTTCGCCTAGCGCCACCAGTTTTCCATCGAGCTTCAGACAGGGCGGAGCCCCGATGGAAATCAGCAGGTCCGAAGCCTGCTTGGCCAACATGATGTCGAGTAATTGCTCAAACCATTGAGAGGGTGTCATGACATGTCCTGAAAACCGGAATCAGGGGCCCGATTCATTGATCGAGCCCGGCGCGCGACTTGGCGTGGGCTTCCTGGCGTGTCACCAAGCCTTCGGCCACCAAATGGGATAGCGCCGCATCCAGCGTCTGCATCCCCAGGTTGCCGCCGGTCTGAATCGCTGAATACATCTGCGCGACCTTGCCCTCTCGAATCAGGTTGCGGATCGCCGACGTGGCCACCAGGATTTCGTGAGCGGCGACTCGCCCACCACCATCGCGCTTGAGGAGTGTCTGAGAAATCACCGCCTGCAGGGACTCGGACAGCATCGAACGCACCATGCCTTTCTCGTCCCCCGGGAACACATCGATGATCCGGTCGATGGTCTTGGCCGCCGAGGTGGTATGCAGGGTACCAAACACCAGATGACCGGTCTCCGCCGCCGTCAGTGCCAGTCGAATGGTTTCCAGGTCTCGTAGCTCGCCCACCAGAATCACGTCCGGATCCTCGCGCAGCGCCGAGCGCAGGGCGGGCGCGAAGCCCTTGGTATCACGATGGACCTCACGTTGATTGACCAGGCAGCGCTTGCTTTCGTGAACGAATTCGACCGGATCCTCGATGGTCAGGATATGTTCCTGACGATTGCTATTGATGTAGTCGATCATCGCCGCCAGCGTCGTCGACTTACCGCTTCCGGTCGGCCCCGTGACCAGCACCAGGCCCCGCGGTAGCATCGCCAGACGCCGGAAGACATCGCCCAGCCCAAGATCATCGAGCGTCAGCACATTACTGGGAATGGTACGAAATACGGCGCCCGCCCCTCGCCCCTGAGTGAAAGCGTTGACGCGAAAACGCGAAACTCCGGTAACCTCGAACGAAAAGTCGGTTTCGAGTACGGCCTCGAAGTCGCGGCGCTGACGATCGTTCATGACGTCGTAGATCAGGCGGCGCACCTGGCTGTCGTCGAGCGCCGGCACGTTGAGTCGGCGCATGTCACCGTCAACCCGTATCATGGGCGGCAATCCTGCCGAAAGGTGCAGATCGGAGGCGTCGTGTTTTGCCGAGAACGCCAACAGTTCGGTAATATCCATGGGCTTTTATTCGCTCCCCTGCGTAAGGTCGCTAATCAGTATGTCAGAAGCATCGGTGTCCGAGTCCCTATCCCGTGCCCGCGAGCGCCTCGGAGCGGCGTTGGCTGCTGCCGGTCGTCCGGGTGATGACGCGCACCTGCTTGCTGTCAGCAAAACCAAGTCAGCGGACATGCTGCGCCAGGCCTATATCGCCGGTCAACGCGCTTTCGGCGAGAACTATCTGCAGGAAGCTCTGGACAAACAACAGGCACTGGCCAATCTCGACGATATCGAGTGGCATTTCATCGGCTCACTACAATCGAACAAGACTCGCGAGGTGGCCGAGCATTTCAGCTGGGTGCATGGCGTCGATCGGGAAAAGATCGCACGTCGTCTTTCCGAACAGCGCCCCGCCGAGTTAGGCCCCCTCGATATCTGTCTGCAGCTCGATGTCAGCGGCGAAGCGAGCAAGGCGGGCGTCGAACTTCAGGCATTGCCGGCGCTCGCCGAGTCGATTCTCGCGCTTCCCAATCTGCGTCTGCGCGGGCTGATGGCACTGCCCGCGCCCAGCGACGACCCCGAGCAGCAGCGCCAGGCCTTCCGCCATGTCGCCGATGCCTTGGCAACGCTACGACAGCGCTTTCCCGAAGCACCACTGGATACGCTATCGATGGGCATGAGCGGCGACCTGGAAGCGGCCGTCGCCGAAGGCGCCACCATCGTCCGTCTGGGCACCGCCGTCTTCGGTAGCCGACCGCCAGCCGGGAGTTGACGGCTCCAATGGCTTGCTCTTCTCGACGCCAGACCATAGGGCTTTTTCACAGGGCTTCTCCAAGAGCTTTGCCAAAGGGCTTTCCCACAGGACTCATCCATAGGACCTAGTCATGACCGACTCGCCCCAGGCCAGCCGTATCGTCTTCATCGGTGCCGGCAACATGGCCAGCGCCATCTTCGGTGGCATGCTCGATAGCGGCTATCCCGCCGAGGCCATCGTCGCCACGTCGCGTAGCCAAGAGAAGCGCGATGACATCAGCCAACGCTACGGCATCCGCACGATGCAGGATAATCTAGCTGCCGTTGAGCAGGCCGACGTGCTGGTGCTGGCGGTCAAGCCGCAGATGATGCGCGACCTGTGCCTGTCGCTGAGAGAAACCGTCCAGGTACGCCGTCCCCTGGTCGTCTCGGTGGCGGCCGGGCTCGACGCCGCGACGCTGGATGGTTGGTTGGGGGGTGGCTTGGCGCTGATTCGCTGCATGCCCAACACGCCGTCGCTGGTAGGCGCTGGCGCCAGCGGCCTCTACGCCAACGCCCGCGTCAGCGATGGGGAGCGCCAGCTCGCCACCGAGCTTCTGACGTCGGTCGGGCTGGTCGAATGGGTCGATCAGGAAGCGCAGATCGAAGCCGTCACAGCCGTCTCCGGCAGCGGCCCGGCCTACTTCTTTCTCTTCATGGAGTCGTTGGAGGCTGCCGGTATCGAACTGGGTTTGCCTGCGAAAAGCGCGCGCCGACTGGCATTGCAGACCGCCTTCGGGGCCGCCAAGATGGCGCGGGAGAGCGAATTCGACCCCGCTGAACTACGCCGCCGCGTCACGTCTCCCAATGGCACTACCGAGCGGGCCATCAACGCTTTCGAGGAGGCGGGCCTGAAGGACATCGTAGGCCGCGCGACCCAGGCCTGCGCCGAACGTGCCCGAGAGCTATCTCGCGAATTGTCGCGCGAATGAAACAAAGATCGAACCCAGTCGGAATGGAACCCGCCGAATCATTAGGAGAACGTAATGGGCAGTAATCTCGGAAGCGCCGGCTTGATGCTGGTCAACACGCTAGTCAACATCTATTTGTTTGTGTTGATGCTGCGCTTTTTGCTGCAATTTTCGCAGGCGGACTTCTATAACCCTCTGAGTCAGGGAATCGTCAAGGCGACGCAGCCAGTCGTCGCCCCGGTACAGAAAATTCTGCGCCCTGTCGGCCGTATCGATATCGCCACGCTGTTCGTGGGTTTTCTGCTGAAAGTGATCGTGATCATCGCGATTTTCCAGATTGCCGGCTTCGGCATGCCGCCGCTTCAAGGGCTGCTGTTGGCCGGCATCGCCGGTGTCCTCAACGCGATTCTCAAGATCTACTTCTTCGCCCTGATCATCATGATCATCCTGAGCTGGGTGGCACCTCGAGCCAGTCATCCCGGGGCGCTGCTGGTCATGCAGATCGTCGAACCGATCATGGCCCCGGTGCGCCGTGTGATCCCGCCGCTGGGCATGATCGATCTGTCGCCGATCGTGGTGTTCATCATCATCAACCTGCTCGACAGCGTCGTGGTGGGCTCGCTCGCCCGCGCCGCCGGCTTGCCGGGTGCTCTGATCGGTTTCTGAACCGTCGTGATCACGGCCCTGTCACTGTTGCAGCATGACTGTCGCAGCGTTATCAGGGCCGCGGTTCCATCACTATCGCGGCGTCGTGACTTCCGCGGCGGCGCTAGGGCACCCCCGATACGTCATCGGTGACATGCCCCTGCTGAACCTGGAGATTATCCCGCTTCATGTCCGCTTCCTTCCCGTCCGATTCGGTCGGCGTGGTCACACCGCAAATCGCGACGTTCGAGTCGCCGCTGGCGCTGGCCTGCGGCAAGACCCTAGAGCGCTTCGAACTGGTCTACGAGACCTACGGTGCGCTGAATGCCGAGCGCAGCAATGCGGTGCTGATCTGTCACGCCCTTTCGGGACATCACCATGCCGCGGGTTATCACACGGCCGATGAGCGCAAACCCGGCTGGTGGGACGCTTACATCGGTCCCGGCAAGGTGATCGATACCGATCGCTTCTTCGTCATCTCGCTCAACAACCTGGGCGGCTGCCACGGCAGCACCGGGCCTGCCAGCCTCAATCCGCAGACAGGTCACCAGTGGGGGCCGACATTCCCGGTCATGACCGTGGCGGACTGGGTCCATAGCCAGGCTCGCCTGGCCGATCAGCTGGGCATCGAACGTTTTGCCGCAGTGGTCGGCGGCAGTCTGGGCGGCATGCAGGCAATGCAGTGGTCAATCGCCTACCCGGAACGCGTCGCCAACGTGGCCGTGATCGCCGCCACCCCTCGCCTGTCGGCGCAGAATATTGCCTTCAACGAGGTGGCGCGCCAGGCGATCCGCTCGGATTCCGATTTCCACGATGGCTGGTACGCCGATCACGATGCGATTCCCAAGCTCGGGTTGAAACTGGCCAGAATGATCGGCCACATCACCTATCTGTCGGAACACTCGATGGGGTCGCGCTTCGGCCGCGACCTGCGCAGCGATCAGTTGAACTTCGGCTACGACGTCGAATTCCAGGTTGAATCCTATCTGCGCCATCAGGGCGATACGTTCTCGACCCGCTTCGACGCCAACACCTATCTATTGATGACCAAGGCGCTGGACTACTTCGATCCCGCCGGCCAGCACGGCGGCGATCTGGCGGCGGCACTGGCCCCGGTGACCTGCCCTTATCTGGTGGTCAGCTTCACCACCGACTGGCGCTTCGCGCCGGCACGCTCTCGGGAACTGGTCAGTGCGCTACTGCGAGCCGGCAAGGCGGTCAGCTATATCAATGTCGACTCGCCCCACGGCCATGACGCGTTTCTGCTGCCCAACGATCAGTACGAAGCCGTATTCGGCAGCTACATGCGGCGCATCCACGCCGATATCACCGGGGAGGCAGTCTGATGCGCGCGGATCTTGAGCTGATCTACGACTGGATTCCCGACGACGCCCGTATTCTCGACCTGGGCTGCGGTGATGGCACACTGCTGGCAGCGCTGGCACGCCACAAGAACGTTACCGGGTACGGCCTCGAGATCGATCCCGAGGGGATTGCCGCCTGCCTCGGCCGGGGCGTCAATGTGCTCGAACAGAACCTCGACGATGGCCTCGGCAACTTCGTCGACGACGCCTGCGACCTGGTAATCATGACTCAGGCGCTGCAGGTATTGCGTCGCCCCGACGCCATGCTCGACGAGATGCTGCGCGTGGCCCCGGAGTGCATCATCGCCTTCCCCAACTTCGCCTACTGGAAGCACCGCCTGCATCTGACATTCCGCGGTCGCATGCCGGTGTCACGCTCGCTACCGCACGCCTGGTACGACACGCCCAACATTCACCTGTCGACGTTTCAGGACTTCGCCCAGCTGTGCCGCGACAAGGGCGTCACCATCGTCGATGAAGCGGTGGGCAGTGCCGAGCATGAAGGACATTGGACCTCGCGGCTCTGGCCCAATCTTTTCGGCGAGACGGCAATTTTTCGGGTGCGCCGCGGGCGCTAGTCAGACCATACGCATGACCGCTGACGAGAATCAAAGCGGCTTCGCGGACCAGCGGCGATCGAGATCGATACTCAGACGGCGATTCAGCATCATCGCCTCGGGCCGACCCGATCGCCGCATGACGCGACAGCCGTAGGCCAATATCTCCACCCCGCGCTCGCTCACCGCCTGCAATGTCCGCGCGTAGGCCGGATCGAGGTGCGCTGCGGGTGCCACGTCATCGATGCCGGTATGTGCCACGCAGAACAGCAATACGCTACGGTGCCCTTGGTCGGCCAGATCGGCGAGCACATCCAGATGACGTCGGCCCCGCTCGCTGACGGAGTCGGGAAAATAGCCATGACCGTCGCTCTCTTGCAGCGTGACCTGCTTTACCTCGACGAAGGTATCGCGACCCGGCGGTGCGCTCAGTCGAAAATCGAGTCTGGCCCCTTCGACACCGACCTCCCGCTTGAGCTCAGAGAAGCCTGCCAGCTCCGGAATGGCGCCAGCGAGCAGCGCCTCTTCCACTAGCGCGTTGGCTCGCCCGGTATGCACCGAGACCCAGTCGATATCTCCATTCCTGTCGGGCAGCTCGATCAGCTCCCAGGTCCAGGCAAGCTTTCGAGCCGGATTGGTGCTCGGCGACAGCCAGACCCGGCAACCGGGCGCATTGACGGCCCGCATCGAACCGGTATTGGGACAGTGCGCCACGACTTCGCGGCCATCCTCGAGCTCGATATCGGCCAAGAAGCGTTTATAGCGTCGCAGCAGAATGCCGGAAACGAGAGCGGGATAATTCATGCGGTGCCGATCCCTTGAGCGTGAGGTCAGGAAGATAAACGTTGTCGCCGCTGCCGGACCGGCCGATAACGGCTCGATTCCCCGGTTTCACAAACGCGGCATGAGAAAAATAAAGCGCCTATTGGGTTGCAAAGCGGCAACTTTTTCGCTAAATAAGCATGGCTTCGGGCAGTGGCAATCGCTGCCCACGGTCGATACTCGGCCAGATCACACGCGTCACGACACTTGCGTAACGAGGCAGCCCACATGCCAGTAGCGGAAAAGAAAGCGGAAGCGCCCAGTCAATTCACCCCGTACCAGCCGGCGCCGGGTGAAGAGTATATGAATGACAAACAACTTGCGCATTTCCGTGAGATCCTTCTGGGCTGGAAACAGGATCTGATGGAAGAGGTCGATCGCACGGTTCGCCATCTGCAGGAAGAAGCCAACAACTTCGCCGATCCTGCCGATCGCGCCACGCAGGAAGAGGGGTTCAGCCTGGAACTGCGCACCCGGGATCGCGAGCGCAAGCTGCTCAAGAAGATCAACGAAACGATCGAGAAGATCGATGAGGATGACTACGGCTTCTGCGAAGCCTGCGGCGTCGAAATCGGCATTCGTCGTCTCGAAGCTCGCCCCACGGCCACGCTGTGCGTCGACTGCAAGACGCTGGCCGAGCTCAAGGAAAAACAGCTCGGCGGCTGAGCGTCATGATTGCGTTCGCCACGCGACGGGCACCTTCATCGGTGCCCGTTTTGCGTTCTGCGGCTCCACGCCCGTTCCTCCGTGATCGGAACCACCATGCACCCTGCGTCGAATCCGGAGCCATGCCATGACTGCGCCTCTCTCGGCAACGCCTGATTATGTCGGCCGCTTCGCTCCCACACCCTCGGGGCCCTTGCATCTGGGTTCGCTGGTGGCAGCGGTGGGAAGCTGGCTGGACGCTCGAGCCGCTGGCGGCCAATGGTTGCTGCGATTCGAGGATATCGACCCGCCCCGCTGCCCACCCGGTACCGACGACACCATCCGTCGCCAACTGGAAGCCTTCGGCCTGGCATGGGATGGAGAGATTCGCTATCAGAGCGAGCGCGGGGAAGCCTATCAGACAGCGCTGGATCGGCTGCTCGCCGTTGGCATGGCTTATCCCTGTGGCTGTTCGCGTCGAGAATGGCAGCAATATGGCTATTATCCGGGCTGGTGTCGCCATGGGTCGCGATACCCTGAACGGCCGCAAGCCTGGCGCTTGCGAACTGACAAAGGCGTTCAACCCGTAACGTGGCAGGACCGCCTGTTCGGCCACCAGAGCCTCGACCCGACCCGGCAGGGCGACGTCGTCATCAAACGCAAGGAGGGGCTCTGGGCTTATCAGTTGGCCGTGGTGGTCGATGATGCGGACCAGAACGTCACCGACATCGTGCGTGGTTTCGATCTGCTCGATAACACGCCATGGCAGCGCCAGCTCCAGACCGCCCTCGGCTATTCCGAACCCCGCTATCTACATCTGCCACTGATTCTGGGCGACGACGGTCAGAAGCTCTCCAAACAGAATCTCGCGACCGCCATTCCCGATGATGCCGACCTGGCTCGACCACTGCTTCATCAAGCGCTGCAGCTGCTCGATCAGCATCCCCCTATGACGCTACGCGAGGCGCCGGTGGCCGATCAGCTCGCTCACGCCTGCCAAAACTGGTCGCCGCAGGCGTTGAGTGCAACGCCGGGGCGAACTCGAAGCTGAAGCCAGACGAGGATACCTGTTCCCTCCTGTTCGGCTACCCGTTCCATCCCTCGTGCGACGCTTTGGCCAGGCAACAGTATCTTCTCGTCGTCCCCCAAAAAATCGAAGCTGAAGTAGCCCGCGCCCCCTTCCTTTGGCCGGTTGTAACCCTCTCCTACATTCGGTTGAAGACTATTGTCTAAGCGCAACCTGCGCCATTTTGCGTCACCCTGTCGCCATCGCATGAGGGTGCACCACAATCAAGCATAAGCGGTCTAAGGTGCCCCGTCATGAATCAGCGAGATCGACCGTGTCCGGAGCCAGTTGAAACTTGGCATGGAAAGAATTCAGCAAGATATTGTTTTATAAGAAAAGAATATGGAGTGGCACGGCAAGTGCAATCAGTAAGATAAGAAAAACAACAGCGGGTGCCGATCAATCCCAACGACAATAATCGTTGATCGGATGTCCCCAAGTGCCGACGACAATGACAACATGGCACTCAACCTAAAAGGCAGATCGTCAACGGCCCAACAATAACAAACTTGGCCGAAGGCACGAATGAGAGCATGAACAACAACAATCGTTCTCGGGCCTAAGCAAAATCAGGACGCGACGCTCTTCATCAGCGGGGCAACAAGAACAAGCCTCCCCGTGGTCCGAAGACTTCTCGGAACAACGACAAGAACCGAGAAAGGGCATTGCCTGTCGTGGTTGGATTATTGTTTTGAATACGAGGTGGTCGCTACGCAGCAAGGCTGACAATGACAAGCCGAAGGCTGCAGTAGCGTTTAGCGACTGTGTTACGTATTCAAGGCGATGCGCCATCACGAACAAGAAAAAGCGGCATGGACGTTGCGAAGTATCTTTAGAGGGGAGGCCCACCGGGTCTCCCCTTTTACTATGACTCCTCCCGGAGCAAATCCGGTTTCCGACCCGTTGATCGACAGCCCCTTCCGGTGCCCCAAACGCGCATCCCCCATCCCCTTTCCTTTCTCCCGTCGCGACCGTTGCCTTTGCAAGGCTTCGGGGCTCCGCTACACTGGAGTTTTGCTACCTCGCGAGTCGATTTCGTCGCATGTTCAAAGGATTTTCCCGTTTTCTCCAGCGTCCCGGTGAGCGTTTGAAGACATTCTTCAATCCGGAATCTGCACAGGCTGGCGAAGACGCTACGCCCACTCGACAAGTCCTGCCTCGCGACGAACACAACGTCTCGCGCCAGAATCTCAGCGAAAGCGCACTCAAGGTCCTGTACCGGTTGAACAGTGCCGGCTATGACGCCTATCTGGTCGGCGGTTGCATTCGCGACTCGCTGCTGGGGAATCGGCCCAAGGACTTCGATGTCGCTACCAACGCCACGCCCGATGAAGTCCGCCAGCTGTTCCGCAACTCTCGCATCATCGGCCGTCGCTTTCGCATCGTTCACGTCCGCTTCGGGCGCGAGGTGATCGAGGTCACGACTTTTCGTGGACGTCATGGTGAAGAACACACCGGCAATTTGAGCCAGCAGTCGGACGACGGTTTGCTGCTTCGCGACAACGTCTGGGGCAGCGTCGAGGAAGACGCGATTCGTCGCGACTTCACCGTCAACGCGCTCTACTACAGCGTTACCGACTTCGCCATTCACGATTGGACCGGCGGGCTCCAGGATCTCGATGACCGTGTACTGCGGATGATCGGCGATCCGGAAACCCGTTATCGCGAAGACCCGGTTCGCATGCTGCGCGCCGCACGTTTCGCCGCCAAGCTCGACTTCCGGATCGCCGAAGACACCGAAGCGCCGATCCGCGAGCTGGCGCCGCTCCTTTTGCAGATTCCGCCGGCCAGGCTGTTCGAGGAAGTCCTCAAGCTGTTCCTCTCCGGTCACGCCCTGCAAAGCTTTCGCGTGCTTCGCGAACGCGGACTGTTTGCCATGCTGTTTCCCGAGAGCGACGAAGCCCTCAACGAGCAACCGTGGGCGGTCAAGCTCGTCGAGCAGGCGCTGGCCAATACCGACGCGCGAATCGCTCAGGATCGTCCGGTGACGCCCGCTTTCCTGTTTGGCGCCCTGTTATGGCCTTGCGTACAGCAGCGCACCCCTCAGATCGCGCACGAACAGGACCTGCCCGAAATTCCGGCGCAACAGGCGGCGGCACAGCAGGTCATTAGTCGCCAGTTGCAGCACACCTCGATTCCCAAGCGCTTCAGCATGCCGATGCGTGATATCTGGGACCTGCAGCAGCAGTTACCCCGTCGTCGCGGTCGCCGGGTTTTCCAGACGCTCGAGCACCCGCGCTTCCGCGCGGCGTACGATTTCCTGCTGCTGCGAGAGGAATCCGGTGAATTGACGCCGGGCCTCGGCGCGTGGTGGACCGAATTTCAGAAAGCCGACGAGGACGGCCAGCGTCAGCTGATGGCGGATGCCGATAGCGGCCCTCCTGCCGACGGCGCGAGCGGCAAGCCACGTCGTCGACGCCCGCGCAAACGTCGGCGTCCGACCAACAAGCCGACGCCGCCGACGCTGAATGACTGAACGCCAGCGTTCGGCCCTGGCCTACGTCGGCCTGGGCAGCAATCTCGAAGCGCCGCGTGATCAACTCGAGCGGGCGCTCTCGGCATTGGCACTCTTGCCCTTGAGCGAGTGCGTCGCACGCTCCTCACTCTACGCCAGTGCACCGGTCGGTCCCCGGGATCAGCCGGACTTCATCAACGCCGTCGCTGCCATTCGTACTCGGCTGTCGCCGCTGGCGCTGCTCGACCAACTGCAGGCGCTCGAGCAACACCACCGCCGCGTACGTAACCGCCACTGGGGTCCGCGTACGCTGGACCTGGACCTGCTGTGGTATGACGGACTCGCACGACGTTCTCCACGCCTGACGCTTCCCCATCCTGAAATGTCCCGCCGCCGGTTCGTGCTCGAGCCCCTCGCCGAAATCGCCCCCACCCTGACTTTGGGAGGCGAGCTGCCTCTGACACTAGCAGGTAGCCTCAAGGATCAGGCGCTGACTCGACTGGTAGAGTAAATCCGGCGCGATGGGCAGTTAGGTAATGGGTATGTCAGAAGACCTTTCATGCCGCCAACGTCGAGTTGCGTCCTGTCGACAACCCATTACACTCTGCTCCGCATCGTCTCTTCGGGGGCGACAAGCCGGCGCCCCCTGCCACGTGGGGAATGTCGTCGGCGTCCGCGAGCGAGCCTCGCTGTTCATGGGAGAGAGAGCATGAAGCGCGTCACCCTCAATACGCTGCGCGACTGCAAGGCACGCGGAGAGGCCTTCAGCTGTCTGACCGCCTATGACGCCACGTTGGCGCGCTGCGCCGACGCTGCCGGTATCGATGTGCTGCTGGTCGGCGATTCGCTGGGCATGGTCCTGCAGGGCCACGGGAGTACGTTGCCGGTCACCCTCGAAGACATTCGTTATCACACGACCTGCGTGGCGCGCGGCAAGCAGCGAAGTCTGCTGATGGTCGACCTTCCGTTCATGAGCAATGCCGACATCGGCCAGCTACTCCGCGATGCCGGCGAGCTGATGCGCGCCGGGGCCGAGCTGATCAAGATCGAAGGTGAGGCATGGATGGCCGACGGCATTCGCGAACTGTCGCGTCGCGGCGTGCCGGTCTGTGCTCACCTCGGCTTGACCCCGCAAAGCGTCCATCAACTGGGTGGCTTCAAGGTACAGGGCAAGGCGGAAGACGATGCCCAGCGTATCGTCGATGATGCCCGACGGCTGGTCGACGCCGGCGCCGCGGTCATTCTGCTCGAATGTGTCCCTCGCGCCGTAGGTCGTGCGGTACGCGACGCAGTCGACGCGCCCGTCATCGGTATCGGCGCCGGGCCGGATGTGGACGGACAGATCCTGGTCATGCACGACACCTTGGGCTTGAACAGCGGCTACGTGCCACGCTTCGTACACAATTTCCTGAAGGGTCAGGAGAGTATCGAGGCAGCGTTTCGCGCTTATGACGAGGCGGTCAAATCGCGCCGTTTTCCGGCCGAGGAGCACTGCTTCTGATGCAGACGCTCCACGAGATCGCACCGCTGCGTGAACGGCTTCGAACACACCGCCTGGCCGGGCAGCGTATCGCGCTGGTCCCTACCATGGGAAATCTGCACGAAGGTCATCTGGCCCTGGTCGACCGCGCGAGAGAGTCCGCCGACGTGGTCGTGGCGACACTGTTCGTCAATCCTCTGCAGTTCGGCGCCGGGGAGGACTTCGGCCAGTATCCGCGCACGCTCGACAGCGATCGCGAACGGCTGACGGCGCATGGCTGCGATCTACTGTTCGCCCCTAGCGTCGAGACGCTCTATCCCGGCGGGCTGGGGACCCAGACCCAGGTTCACGTGCCGAACGTCTCCGAAGGGTTGTGCGGTGGAACGCGTATCGGTCACTTCGACGGTGTCGCCACGGTAGTCTCACTACTGTTTCATCTGATCCAGCCGGATATCGCCTGTTTCGGCGAGAAGGACTTCCAGCAGCTGGCCGTGATTCGCAAGCTGGTCGACGACCTCCACTTTCCCATCGAGATTATCGGTGTCCCAATCGTGCGCGCCGCGGACGGCTTGGCGCTATCCTCGCGCAATGGTTATCTCACGTCCGACCAACGAGCGCTCGCCCCGGCTCTGCAGCAAACGCTGGCGCAATGTCGCAGCGCGCTGGCGAGCGGCGAGCCGCCTGGCACCATTCTGGCCGCTGCCTCGCAAACCTTGGAGGAAGCCGGCTTCCGGCTCGACTATCTCGAACTGCGGGCCCGCGATCTTTCCCCTTTCGAACCCGGTCGCGATGCCGAGGCGCACCTTCTGGCTGCGGTTTATCTCGGCTCGACGCGACTGATCGATAACGTTGCCGTTGAACTTCCCCAGCCATCCGGAGCCGATCTTCGACATGGCTGACGTTCGCTGGCGCCCGGCCCTATCCTCCGATATCACGGTCATTGTCCATTGGATCGAGACGCCCAAAGCACTCGAGCGCTGGGCCGGACCGGGTCTCACCTGGCCCACCGACGGCCCGACGCTGTGGCAGGAGATCGCCGCCAGCGATAACGCCTCTTTCAGTCTGGTCGTGAACGACACCCCCATCGCGTTCGGTCAACTCGTGGACAAGGGCGAGCGGCGCGCGCACCTGGCTCGAATCATCGTGTCGCCCGTCCACCGGCGCCAGGGTCTTGGCGAGCGCCTATGCCGGCATCTCCTCGCCGAAGCCCGCCACCGTAAGGCTGACACGGTGACGCTCAACGTCTTCGTCAACAATCATGCCGCGCTCGATCTTTATCGGCGGCTGGGTTTCGTCAACCATGGTGTGATCGACACCCGTGGCATTCAGCCCATGCAGCTGCGACAATTTACCCAGAATGTCGACAATACAGACCCATAGCGCCTGGCAGCGCCTTGACCCCGCCGCCAGCTCGTCAGCGAAAGAGACCCGATGAATCAATTGAGACCGGACCCCTTCTCTCCGTATCAGTTCTACACGGCCGAGCAGTGGGCCGAATTTCGAGCCGACACGCCGCAGACACTATCTGCCGAAGAGCTGCGACGGCTACGCTCACTCAACGATCCAATCGATCTGGGCGAAGTGCGGCGGATCTATCTATCGCTATCCCGGCTACTCTCTTCCTACGTCGAAGCCAGTCAGCGTCTCTACGCCCAACGCAAACGCTTCCTGGACATCGATGATACCCAGAAGACGCCGTTCATCATTGGTATCGCCGGTTCGGTCGCAGTGGGAAAATCCACCACCTCGCGCATTCTCAAGGAGCTGCTGGCGCGCTGGCCGTCGAGCCCCAAGGTCGATCTGGTCACGACCGACGGTTTTCTCTATCCCAACGCTGTGCTGCGCGACAAGGATCTGATGGCTCGCAAGGGATTTCCCGACAGTTACGACATCGGCGCCCTGCTGCGTTTTCTTTCCTGGATCAAGGCCGGTGCCCGCCATGTTCAGGCCCCGCTCTATTCGCACCTGACCTACGACGTGCGCGAGCATGAGTATCAGACCGTCGACTGCCCCGACATCCTCATCGTCGAAGGCATCAACGTGCTTCAGGTCCGTGACCTGCCGGAAGACGGCAAGATGGTGCCATTCGTGTCGGATTTCTTCGACTTCTCGATCTATATCGATGCCGAGGAGGACCATATCCACGACTGGTATCTGGAGCGCTTCAAGCTGCTGCGACAGACCGCTTTCCAGAACGCCGATTCGTTCTTTCATCGCTACGCCCAGATCGGGGAAGCCGAAGCGGTCGAGATCGCGGAGGGACTGTGGCGAGACATCAACCGACGTAATCTACGCGAGAATATTCTGCCCACCCGTCCCCGCGCCGACCTGATCCTGCGCAAGGGCTGCGATCACCTGGTGGAGCAGGTCGCGCTGCGCAAGGTTTGAACACGACTCTCCCGCAGGATCGAAAGACTAGTGAAGTCATCACGAACAGCGTTTTGTAATTTCGTGTCAAACCGTAGAACTTTTTCCGCCGCTGGCCTTCTGAGTGAACTCACCGTTCGTTCAAGCTAGGGAAAGCAGCAATGTTGGTATCCGTGCAGGCACTGAGAGCCCTGGCGGCGTGGATCGTCGTTTTTCACCATTTTATGCAGGTGTTTTTTGGTTTCGATGCCAACAACTGGGTCGAATACCTGTTCTCCACCCGCGGGCAGGTGGGCGTGGATATCTTCTTCGTCATCAGCGGCTTCGTCATTTATGTTTCGAGCCGTGGCAAACGGCTAACGATGCCGCAGTTCCTGTTGCATCGTCTGGCCCGGATCGTTCCCGCCTACTGGCTCTATACCGCCATCACCGCGCTGGTCATCTATTTCGCCAGCGATGTCATGCCAGAGTACGGCCTGGGCCTCAAGCAACTGATTCTGTCGCTGTTCTTCATCCCGACGGAGAACCCGGCCGGCTATGGTTACTTTCCCATCCTGCCGGTGGGCTGGACGCTCAACTTCGAAATGCTGTTCTACGTGGTCTTCGCCGCCTCGCTGGTGCTCAAGCGCGAATGGCGGTTGTGGGCGGTGGTTCTGACCATCGTCGTCATCAATACCCTGTTTGCCCGGCAACCCTTCATCAGCAATTTCTACACGGATCCGATCATTTTCCAATTCCTGTTAGGAATGGGTATCGGTGTCGTCTATCACCGTTACGGAATTCCCGGCGGTCGCTGGTGGCCAATGGCTCTGGCGCTTGCCAGCACCGCGACGATTCTCTGCTTCAACGACCCCAGCGGCGCCGTCCGTTTCTTCGTCTGGGGCTTGCCCAGCGCCCTGCTGGTCATCGCATTCATCGGCCTGGAGTCACGGATCGGCGATAACCGCGTCGTCAAGGCGATGGGGGACTGGTCCTATTCCACCTACTTACTGCACGTGATCGTCCTGTGGTCAGGAAACTACGTCCTGACCGAGCAGTTCGGCCTCAGCCCTTACCTGGCGCTGGCGGTCTGTCTGCCGATCATCGCACTCTGCTCCTGGCTAAGCTTCGAATTCGTAGAGAAGAAATTCTCGCGTCGGCTCAAGCGGCATCTGCCGACGCCGAGCCCTCGAACCGCCGCGGCATGAGCTAATTCATAAAAACGCCCATAAAAAAACGCCCGGCCTGCGTGACCCAGGCCGGGCGTTATTTATGGAGCATTGGCGGTTACCGCCGGGGAATCACTCTTCGCTTTCGAGCGTCGCCTCGAAGGCGGCCTTCTCTTCCGGCGTGATCTCCTTGATCGACAGCTTCACGCGGTTGCGGTTGTCGATATCCAGCACCTTGACCGTGACTTCCTGGCCTTCGCTCAGGTAATCCTTCACGTCGTTGACGCGCTCCGGCACGATCTGGGAGATGTGCACGAGGCCGTCGGTACCCGGCATGAAGTTGACGAAGGCGCCGAAGTCGGCGAGACGCACGACCTTGCCGCGATAGAGCTTGCCGATCTCGGCTTCGGCGGTGATGCCTAGCACGGTGTCGATGGCGCGCTTGGCCGCGGAACGGTCTTCAGCGTAGATGCGCACGGTGCCGTCGTCATCGATATCGATGGAGGCGCCGGTCTCTTCACAGATGCCGCGAATGGTCGCACCGCCCTTGCCGATAACATCGCGGATCTTGTCCGGCGAGATCTTGATCGTCTGCATCGCCGGCGCGTAGTCGGAGACTTCGTTACGGCTCTCGGCAATCACGACGTTCATCTGATCGAGGATATCGATACGCGCCTGATGCGCCTGCTGCAGCGCGGTCTCCATGATCTCTTCGTTGATGCCTTCAATCTTGATGTCCATCTGCAGCGCGGTCACGCCGTTGACGGAACCGGCCACCTTGAAGTCCATGTCGCCGAGGTGATCTTCGTCACCCAGGATATCGGTCAGCACGGCGAAACCATCGTCGTCCTTGACCAGACCCATGGCGATACCCGCTACCGGCGCCTTGATCGGCACGCCCGCATCCATCAACGCGAGTGACGCGCCGCATACGGAAGCCATCGAGCTGGAACCGTTGGACTCGGTGATCTCGGAGACGACGCGAATGGTGTAGGGAAAGTCGTCATCGTTGGGCAGCATTGCCTGGATGCCGCGACGCGCCAGACGGCCATGGCCGATCTCGCGACGCTTGGGTCCGCCCATGAAACCGGCTTCGCCCACGCTGTACGGAGGGAAGTTGTAGTGCATCAGGAAGCGATCCTTGCGCTCACCTTCCAGCGATTCGATCAGCTGGGCGTCGCGCAGCGTACCCAGCGTAGCGATGACCATCGCCTGCGTCTCGCCGCGGGTGAACAGCGCCGAACCGTGGGTGCGCGGCAGCACGCCGACCTTGATGTCGAGCGGGCGCACGGTCTTGTGATCGCGGCCGTCGATGCGCGGCTCGCCAGCGACGACCCGACTGCGCACGGTTTTCTTCTCGAGACCCGCCAGCGCACCGGAGACTTCGTCGACACTGAATTGCGCCGCGTCACCGCTGGCCAACTGCTCGATGGCCTTGGTGCGGATCTCGGCCAGCGCGTCCTGACGCGCCATCTTGTCGGTGATGCGGTAGGCTTCGCCCACGGCACTTTCGAAAGACGCCGCAATCGCCTGCTTGAGCTCGACGTTGTCGGCGGCCGGCTGCCAGTCCCACTTCGGCTTGCCCGCTTCGCTGACCAGCGATTTGATCGCATCGACCGCGACCTGCATCTCCTGATGCGCGAACAGCACGCCACCCAGCATTTCGTCTTCGGTCAGCTCCTTGGCTTCGGACTCGACCATCAGCACGGCCTTGTCGGTACCGGCCACGACCATGTTGAGCTCTGACGTGGCGAGTTCTTCGACGGTCGGGTTGAGGAAGTAGCCGCGCGATTCGGTAAAGCCGACACGTGCCGCACCGATGGGACCGCTGAATGGCAGACCAGAGATCGCCAATGCCGCAGACGTGCCGATCATCGCGGCGATGTCGGGGTCCTGATTGCGATCGGCGGACAGCACGTTACAGATGACCTGGACTTCGTTCATGAAGCCTTTGGGAAACAGCGGACGAATCGGTCGATCGATCAGACGCGAGGTCAGCGTTTCTTTTTCGGTCGGGCGCCCTTCGCGCTTGAAGAAGCCACCGGGGATCTTGCCCACGGCATAGGTCTTCTCCTGGTAATGCACGGAGAGCGGGAAAAAATCCTGGCCGGGCTTGAGCGTCTTGCGGCCAACGACAGTACATAGAACGACTGTGTCGTCCATGGTGACCAGCACGGCACCGGTTGCCTGACGGGCGATACGGCCAGTTTCTAGCGTGACGGTACTCGAACCGTACTGGAATGTGGTCTGAACCGGGTTCACGGGCTTTCCTTTACTTGTCGAATTCATTGGGTCGTTTTGACTCGGCGCTTATTCTAGGCGTTCGTCGAGGACAGGGCTACCGATCAGCGACCTTGGTCCCATGCTGTCCATCAAGGAAAACACGAGCCCAGAACGCAACGACCCCCGCCACGGGGGCGAGGGTCGTTGGGCGATGACGTCGCCGTTGGCGACATCGCAGTCGCTTGGCCTTCTTAGGCTTCGCGCTTGCCATCCACTAGGCGCTTCAGTTTCAGCGGATTGTCATGCTTGATCGCTTCCGGCAGCAGCGCATCCGGCAGATCCTGGTAGCAGACCGGACGCAGGAAGCGGAAGATCGCCGCCGTGCCCACAGAGGTCGTGCGCGAGTCGGAAGTCGCCGGGAACGGACCGCCGTGAACCATGGCATCACACACTTCCACCCCGGTCGGCCAACCGTTGACCATGACGCGGCCTGCCTTGCGCTCGAGAATAGGCAGCAGCGCCTTGGCGGCATCCAGGTCGGCGTCGTCCATCTGCAGCGTGGCGGTCAACTGACCTTCCAGATGCTCGGCAACCTGCTTGAGCTCGCCAGCATCGGCGCACTCGACCACCAGCGAAGTCGAACCGAAGACCTCGTCCTGCAGCGCCTCGCTACCCAGGAAATCCTGTGCCGACGCCACGAACAGACCCGTCTGGCACTGGTTGGGACCTTCGCCTTTCTGGCCGCGTGCCACTTCTTTCGCCTTGCCGCTACCGCTCAATGCGCTGACGCCGTTCTCGTAGGCATCGAAGATACCCGGCGTGAGCATGGTCTGGGCTGCGCTACCCTTGACCGCTTCACCCGCGGCGGCGACAAAGGCATCCAGCTCCGGTCCCTTGATCGCGACGACCAGCCCCGGATTGGTACAGAACTGACCGGCACCCATGTTGAGCGAACCCACGAACGCCTTGCCCATCTCTTCGCCGCGCGCTTTCAGTGCTGCCGGCAACGGGAAGACAGGGTTGATGGAACTCATCTCGGCATAGAACGGGATCGGCTCGGGACGCGACTGGGCGGCCTTCCACAGTGCCAGACCGCCACTGCGCGAACCGGTGAAGCCGGCCGCCTTGACGCGTGAATCGGTGACCAGTGCGGTGCCGACTTCGCGACCGGAGCCGAACATCAGCGAGAACACGCCTTCCGGCAGGCCGCACTTCTTGACCGCAGCCTGAATCGCACGGCCCACCAGTTCGCTGGTGCCGGGGTGCGCGCCGTGCGCCTTGACGATGACCGGGCAGCCCGCCGCCAGTGCGGAAGCCGTGTCGCCGCCGGCCACGGAGAACGCCAGCGGGAAGTTGCTGGCACCGAATACCACGACCGGGCCCAGCGCGATGTGACGCTGGCGCAGGTCGACCCGCGGCATCGGTTGACGATCCGGCAGCGCCGGATCGATGCGAACGTCGAGCCATTCACCGGCACGCACGGTCTTGGCGAACAGGCGCAGCTGACCACACGTCCGGCCGCGCTCGCCCTGAATTCGACCCTGGGCCAGACCAGACTCCGCCACGGCACGCTCGATCAAGTCATCGCCAATCGCTTCGATCTCGTCGGCAATGGTTTCCAGAAACTTGGCGCGATCCTCGAGCGAGGTCTCGCGATAGCTGTCGAAAGCGCTCCAGGCCAGTTCGCAGGCACGCTCGACTTCCGCTTGGGTGCCGCCAGGATAGGCCGGCTCGAGACGCTCGTTGGTGGCCGGATTGATTGCCTGAATCGGGTCACGGCTGCCTTTCGCGGTCTGCTGACCGATTAGCATTTCACCTGTCAGATTCATCTTGCCTCCTGCAGTGATGGTGGATACGGATTCTTCTCCAGCCTTGGCCGGATACGACTTGCGTTCTGCCCGCCATGGCACAATTTTTTTTCACGGCGTCGGTGCTTGCACAACACCGGTTACTGCTCGATATCGTTGTTTCCCGACATCGTTTCTTGCACAAGAACGTTCTTTATACAAGGTAGTGTGCTGAGGCCATTCTCGCGTCAGATCCTTCATGTCGGGCCGTCATTGATAGGTGGGGCCAACGCATCACCGTTTCAACGAACCAGGGCCGGACGCTTGGGATCGAACTGCCAGCCATCGATCATGTACTGCATTGCCATGGCGTCGTTGCGCCCCCCGGCTGGCAAACTGCGGTAAAGCGCATTGGCCTGTTCGATCTGCGCCATATCGATCTCGATACCCAGTCCGGGGGCGTCCGTCACTGCGACCTTGCCGTCGACGATCTCCGGCGGGTTACGGGTTAGCCGGGCATCGCCCTCCTGCCAGATCCAGTGCGTGTCCAACGCAGTGGTGCGACCGACGGCGGCTGCACCGACCTGGGCAAACATCGCCAGCGAGATATCGAAATGATTGTTGGAGTGAGAACCCCAGGTCATGCCGTGATCCTGGCACAGCTGAGAGACCCTCACCGCGCCGGAGAGCGTCCAGAAATGCGGGTCGGCCAGCGGAATGTCGACCGAACGCAGCATCAACGCGTGGGCCATTTCGCGCCAGTTGGTCGCGACCATATTGGTGGCGACCGGCAACCCGGTGGCATGGCGGAATTCGGCCAGAATCTCGCGACCTGAAAAGCCCTGTTCAGCGCCGCACGGATCTTCTGCGTAAGCAATCACGTCATGCAGGTTTTTGCATAGCCGGATCGCCTCGTTCAGCGACCAGGCCCCGTTGGGGTCGATGGTGGTGCGCGCTTCGGGAAAGGCATTGTGGAGCGCGGTAACGGCCTCGATCTCCTGCTCGCCCGGTAGCGCCCCCCCCTTGAGCTTGAAGTCCTTGAAGCCGTAACGATCATGCGCCGCCTCGGCGAGTTCGACGATCCGCTGGGGCGTCATCGCCGTTTCATCACGCTGGCGATACCAGTCGTGGCTGGCACCGTCGGTACCGTGGCGATAGCCGAGCGGCGTGGCATGACCATCGCCGATGAAGAACAGATAACCCAGCACCTCGACGCTATCGCGCTGCTTGCCGTCACCCAGCAGCTCGGCCACCGGCACATCGAGAAACTTGCCGAACAGGTCGAGTAATGCTGCCTCGAGTGCCGCTACCGCGTTGACGCGCAGCTCGAAGGTCCAGGACCCCTTGCCGAAATCCTCGAAATCGGCACCGCGACCGGCGGAATGCAACGACGACACCATCGAACGCAGCTTGCCGATAGGCTGGCCCACGACCAGCGGCCGGGCCTGCTCCAGCGAGCGCTGGATCGTCTCACCACCTGGCGCTTCGCCAACGCCCACGTTGCCGGCACTATCCTCGAGAATGATCAGGTTTCGAGTGAAATAGGGAGAGTGCGCGCCACCGATATTGAGCAGCATACTGTCCCGGCCGGCGACCGGAATCACTTTCATGTCCGTAACCGTGGGTGTGGCATGACTCGGCATAGCGAGGGTCTCCATTCATCGAAGGCACGGCGTACGCTGACCCAAAGCGAAGGGCCACCGAGCCATTGATTCTCATTGAAATTCGCTCACGCCGAAGGGCGTTCATCGACAATCGAAGGGCGGCACCGGTCCGCCCCGGTGATTCTGAATTCAGAATCAGAGCGCGTTGGCTTTTTCGATCAGCTGTTTGAGAGTCGCTCGCTCTTTCTCGCTGGGCATGGTCAGCGGCGCGCGCACCTCGCCACCGGGATAGCCGACCAGATCGGCACCGGCCTTGATCAGACTCACGGCATAGCCTTTCTGGGTATCGCGTAGGGTGACGAACGGCACGAAGAAGTCGCGCGTTGCCTGGCGAACGAACTCGCTATTGCCCTTGCGCAGTTCCTGGTAGAACTTCACCGCCATTTCGGGCACGAAGTTGAACACGGCAGAAGAGTAGGTGCTGACACCGATGGCCAGATAGGCTTCGGCAATGATCTCGGCCGTCGGTACGCCGCCGACGTAGGCGAGACGATTGCCCAGCGTCTTGATGATGATGTTGAGCGCCTGCATATCGCCCTTGCCGTCTTTCAGACCGACCAGATTCGGGCAGCGATCAGCTAGCGCCTGAACGGCGTCGACGTTGAGATAGCCATTGGCACGATTGTAGTAGATTACGCTGAGATCGGTGGAATCGCACACACTGGCGGCATATTCGACGATACCGGCCTGGGGACATTCAGTGAGGTACGGCGGCATCAGCAAAATGCCATCGGCACCGGCTTCCTGGGCGGCCTTGGCATGCGCCTTGGCGAGTCCCGCGCTCTGACCGGCGCTGGCGATGATCGGCACATGCCCGCCGAGGGTTTCCACCGCGACCGTCACGATCTCACGATACTCTTCGATCGTCATGTTGAAGAATTCGCCGGTGCCGCCGGCCACGAAGAGAGCGGAAACCTCGTAGTCCTTCAGCCACAGCAGCCGGCGGCGGTAGCTCTCGACGTCGAACTTGCCGTTGGCATCGAAATCGGTGACCGGGAACGACAGCAGACCGTCGGTAATGGAGGCAACAACCGCTTCTTTGGAAAAATTCACCTGGATTCCCCTCATCGTGGGTTAACGTCAATCTGCCATTCAGTCGCTCGACCGCAAGACCTGACCGGGCCAACCAAAGCGCAGCTGTATTTGATGGGCGCATGTTGTCATACATCATACTAAAATGCCGTTAGACCTTAGATGAATTTCAGTTTGCAGGCGACCCATCAGCGTCCGAACGGTAGCTGAGTCGTCGACAGCACCTCGCGCAATCCCATGAAGGAACGGATCTGGCGTACGCCGGGCAAATAGATCAACTGCTCGGCATGCAACCGATTGAAGCTCTGGTTGTCGCGGGTGCGAATCAGCAGGAAATAATCGAATTCGCCGGTGACCACATGGCACTCCATGCAGCCTGAAATATGCTGTGCGGCGGCTTCGAAATCGGCGAACGACTGTGGGGTCGAACGATCCAGCACGACTCCGATCAATACCACCATACCGGCGTTGAGGCGCTCGGCATCCAGCAGCGCCACCGTGCGCTTGATGATACCGGCCTGCTTGAGCCGTTCGACACGGCGAAGACAAGCAGGAGGGCTTAAGTTGACGCGCTCCGCCAGAGCGACATTGGAGATCGATGCATCACGCTGCAGCAGCTCGAGAACCTGGCGGTCGATGCGATCCAGCGATGCACTAGCGTGGTTGTCGGATTCCGGCACAGCTGCTTATCCACTCTCGATTAATTTAATTTCGCTTAAATACCCAATGACAGAATATAAATCACTTATGGCCGAAATTAGCAAATCTTAATGTCATAAAAAGCCTTTAATTTGCAACTCAACCTTTCCAATTTCACTTTAGGATAGATCGGGTTCCTTTCGAGACAACTCCACGACGACGCCACAACAACAACCGGATCCGCCATGAAACTTGATAAATTTTCCCGTTATCCGCTGACTTTCGGCCCCTCACCGATCACCCCGCTCAAGCGCCTGAGCGAGCATCTCGGTGGCGACGTCGAACTCTATGCCAAGCGCGAGGACTGCAATAGCGGCCTCGCTTTCGGCGGCAACAAGACGCGCAAGCTCGAGTATTTGATCCCCGAAGTGCTCGAAGGCGGCTACGACACTTTGGTGTCGATCGGTGGCATTCAATCCAACCAGACCCGTCAGGTTGCCGCCGTCGCCGCGCATCTGGGGCTCGAGTGCGTGCTGGTGCAGGAAAACTGGGTGAACTATCACGACGCCAGCTATGACAAAGTCGGCAATATCGAACTGTCGCGCATCATGGGTGCCGACGTGCGTCTCGATCCCGCCGGCTTCGATATCGGCATCCGCGAGAGCTGGGAACGCGCCATGGAAAGCGTACGTGCGAAGGGTGGGAAGCCGTATCCGATTCCCGCCGGCTGTTCCGAACATCCCTACGGCGGGCTGGGTTTCGTGGGTTTCGCCGAGGAAGTCCGCCAGCAAGAGCGCGAGCTGGGCTTCACCTTCGATTATATCGTCGTCTGCTCGGTCACCGGCAGCACTCAGGCCGGCATGGTAGTGGGCTTTGCTGCCGATGGGCGCGCCCGCCAGGTGATCGGTATCGATGCTTCGGCCAAGCCGGAACAGACCCACGCCCAGATTCTGCGGATCGCCCAGAACACCGCCGAACTGGTCGAGCTCGGGCAGCCGATCAGCGCCGACGACGTAGTGCTCGATACCCGCTTCGGCTATCCGGAATATGGCCTGCCCAATGACGGCACGCTGGAAGCGATTCGCCTTTGCGGCCGACTCGAAGGTGTACTCACGGATCCGGTCTACGAAGGCAAGTCGATGCACGGCATGATCGAAAAGATCCGCCTGGGCGAATTTCCGGCGGGTTCGAAAGTGCTTTACGCTCATCTGGGCGGCGCACCGGCATTGAGCGCCTATGCCGAGCTGTTTCATCAGGGCTGAGCCGAAAGACGACAACTCCGAAAACCGCAGAGGCGTGCCGGCCACGCCTCTGCGGTATGCTGATTGCCATCCTCTTTTGCCGGAACCTCTGCCGATGTCCAACGCTTCCGCTCACACCTCCGCTCAAACATCCGCTCGACCGCCGCTGGCCGAGATCGTGACCTGGAACGCCACCACACTATCGCGACGCATCCATGATCGATCGGTTTCCTGTCGCGAGGTCATGATCGCCTACCTCGACCATATCGACGCCATGAACCCTCTCGTCAACGCCATCGTCTCCCGCCGCGAACGCGCGCCGCTACTCGAAGAGGCCGAGATCGCCGACCGCGAACTTGCTGTCGGGCGGTCACGCGGTTGGATGCATGGTTTTCCTCAGGCGATCAAGGATCTCTCTGACGCCGAGGGCCTGCCGACCATTCAAGGTTCGCCGCTTCTCGTCGGGCAAATTGCCGCCGAGGACAGCCTGATGACGGAGCGCATGCGAGCCGCCGGCGCCATCATCATCGGCAAGACCAATACACCGGAATTCGGCCTGGGCTCGCAATCCTACAACCCGGTATTCGGCGCCACTCGTAACGCCTTCGATCCTTCGCTTACCGCCGGCGGGTCAAGCGGTGGCGCGGCGGCGGCACTTGCCATGCGGATGCTGCCGGTCGCCGACGGCAGCGACATGATGGGCTCGTTGCGAAACCCTGCCGCCTTCAATCACGTGATCGGCTTTCGCCCTTCGTTCGGTCGGGTGCCCGGCCTCGCCGCCGACCCGTTCGGCCAGCAGCTTGCCACCAACGGCCCGATGGGGCGAACCGTCGAAGACGTGGCGCGGCTCCTCGACACGCAATCCGGTTTCGATTCGCGCGTTCCGCTGTCGCTGGGAGAGCCGCTGGTCTCCGACGGCGTCGGTATTTCTCCGGCGCTAGAACGTGACGTTCGCGGCGTAAAAATCGGCTGGATGGGTGACTGGCAAGGACATCTGGCCATGGAATCCGGCTTGCTCGCCCTGTGCGAAGCGGCGCTGACACGCTTTATCCGGGTTGGCTGCGATGTTGAGGAAGTCGATCTGCCCCTCGATCCCGAGGCGCTCTGGGAGAGCTGGACGACGCTGCGCCATTGGGCCGTCGCCGGCAATCTGGGCGCGCACTACGCCAACACCGACAACCGCGCCCAGCTCAAACCTGAAGCCCGGTGGGAAGTCGAGCATGGCCTGCGGCTCTCGGCGCAGGACATTCACGTTGCCAACGTGCAACGTGGCGATGCCTACCGCGCCTGGAACGCCCTGTTCGAGCGCTGCGACTACTTGATCATGCCCAGCGCGCAGGTCTTTCCGTTCGACGTGGAGACACACTGGCCTCGCGAAATCGCCGGGCGAACGATGGACACCTACCACCGCTGGATGGAAGTGGTGATTCCTGCCTCGATGCTCGGCGCCCCGGTGATCAATCTGCCAACGGCGTTGAGCGATAACGGTCTGCCGATGGGCTTTCAGCTGATCGGAAAGCCCCGCGACGACTGGGGCGTGCTACAGCTGGCGCGCGCCTTCGAAAAGGCCAGTGGCGATCTGGCGAGGATGCCGCCCACGCTTGGCATGTGACCGCGACCGGACCTGGGTCAGGAGGCCAGAAGCTCTTCGGGGAGCGCCTGCAGCGCGTCGTAAGCCGCCAACACCGTAGCCCGCTGTGCCGCCACGCCAGCCTGAAAATCGGTGCCGTAGATCGTTTCGTCGGGATATTCGGTAATCAGCGTCATCGGTACCCGGTGACGATCATCCTCGGCGACCAGACACGGAAAGCCGTTGATCATGTCGAAGCCGGTGTCGCCGGCATGGATTTCGAACAACGCGATCTGACGGTCGTTGAACGCGCGCAGCCCCGGCACCTCGTTCAGCGCCAACGTGACCGCCTCGATCAGCGCACGTGAAGTGTCGGCCCAGCCGAGCTTATGTCGCAACACCAGGAAGAACCCCTTGGGCAGCGTCCACATCTCGAACCCCCGCGGGATGTACCCCGACAGCGGGCGCGTCCATTCATGCGCCGGATACCCGTGAAGATTGAGGTGTAATGGCGCATCGGCCAGCCGCTCGGCTTCGACGCGGATTGCCTTCTCGTGAAGGGTCGCGCCTTCACGGTACTCCAGATCATCGCCCAGCGCCGTGTAGCGGGCGGCGTGATGCATGTGCCGAGGATTATCGCCGATCAGACGTTGATGCAGTGCATAGCCGTCCGGGTTCTCCAGCGGGCAGAGCGTGAAATGCACCCCTTCTCGTGCAGCGAGAACAGCCGCTGCCTGCAACGTGCCCGAGGGGGAGCTGGTTTCGTTGGCGTGCTGGCCCGCCGAGATGATCATCGCGCGATCGCTGCCGGCAAGGTAACGCCCTGTGATTCGGCGCCCCGCTACCGAGGTCGCGTGAAACTCGACCCCGCCAAGGGTCGCCAGCTCGTCGGCGATCTGTATTTGCGATAACGGGCGGGTAACCGCCTCGAGCGGCTCGCGGTGAGTGGAAATCGACTCACGATCGTAGGCTCGGGTTTCCACCCGAATCTCGCACTCCTTGCCGTAACGGATCTCCGGCACGATCTGCCCCGGCTGCAGGTGGCGATCCCCCAATGGCCTTCCCGAGCGGCGCTGAAACACTTCCAGCAGCGAGAAATAGAACTCCTCGTGCAGTGCCTCGCGTAGCGACAGCGCTTCATCGGCGTAGCCGAGTGTCTCGTCCGAGATCGGCACCGTCGCCGTGATGCTAAGCTCTTCGAAATAGGGTTCGCACTGCCAGTCGGCGTCGCGAATCGCCGTCATCGTCTCGACGAACAGCTGCTCGTAGGCCGTCGTCAACACGCTCGCGGAGCCATCGACGATCTGCCAGCCGCAGGGAGAAAGGGTCGTCTCATCCGCAAAGTCGACATGACGACGGTTGGGCGCTAACACTTCCAGACTCTCGTCTCGCCCACCGGCGTAGGTCAACCGCAGACGATAGACAGGCAGTTCATCACGCACGTCGCCCGCCGTGAACTGAAAACCAACGCCGGGATAGAGCGCCGATAGCGGATAGCTTTCCAGCAGGAAGCGCGCCGGCTTGGCGGATGGATGCCGAGGATAGACGACCTCGACGCTTTCCAGACCCTCGATCACGATCTCCTCGCGGAAGGCGCAGACCAGCGGTTTGTAGGCCGAGCGACAGCGTGCGGTGATGCCTCGGCTCGCCAGTCCTTCCTCCGCAGCCAGCCGCGTCGCCCGGTCGTCGAACGTCCAGGTCTCCAGCGTCATCGCCTTAGACTCGGCGACAAAACGGTCGAGTGTGGCGGAATAGCGTTTTTCGAACAGGATCAACGGTTTGTCCTTCCGGTGGGGTCGAGCAGATCGCGCAACCAATCACCCAGCAGGTTGAGGCCGAGCACGGTGCACAGGATGGCCAGTCCCGGGAATACAGAGATCCACCAGGCGGTCTGCAAGTAGGTACGGCCTTCGGCCAGCATCCCGCCCCAGGAGGGAATCGTTGGATCGATCCCCAGTCCCAGAAACGTCAGCGAGCTTTCGAGAAGAATGTTGTTGGCCACGTTCAAGGTCATCAGCACGACCACCGGCCCCATCAAATTGGGCAGGATATGACGCAGGATGATGGCACCGTTCTTCACCCCGATGGCTCTCGCCGACAGGATGAATTCGCGCTCCCGAAGCGTAAGCACCGAACCACGGACAAGCCTTGCGTACTGTACCCACTGGCTGACGATCAGCAGAGTGATCGTATTGGTCAATGAGCCACCCAGGATGGCCACGAAGGTGATAGCGAGCAGAATGAACGGCAATGCGAGCTGGATATCGGCACAGCGCATCACGATCATATCCCAGATCCCGCGGTAGTAACCCGAGACGAGGCCCATCACCACACCGAACACCACCGAACCCATCACCGAGAGAAAACCGACCTTCAGGGATATCCAGCCGCCGACCGCCACACGGGCCAGCACGTCACGCCCGAGAGCATCCGTGCCGAAAAGATGCGCAGCGTCCTGGAACGGCATCAGCAGCCGCGTGGAAAGACTTATCTGACCCGGAGGTGCGAACAGCCAGGCCGAGAAGACCACGCAGAAGACGACCCCGCCCAGCAACAGGAAGCCGAGCACGAACTCCAGCGACGCAAAGCGGCGCAAGCGAGGTGGCGCAGCAAAAGCCATGGTTTATTTCGTCCGAATTCGAGGGTCGACAATGCCGTAGGCGATGTCGACGAGCAGATTGATGCCGACAATCAGCAACGACAGGATCATGATCACCGACTGCAGTACCGGGTAGTCGCGGGCCGCGACAGCGTCGAAGGCCAGCGTTCCCATGCCAGGCCAGTTGAAAACTCTTTCGATCACCACGATTCCTCCCAGCAGAGCACCGAACTGCAGACCGAAATAGGTGATCAAGGGAATCGCGCAATTGCGCAACGCATGCTTGTAAAGCACCTTGCGCTCTGACAACCCCTTGGCGCGCGCCACCATGATGTATTGCGAGTTCAGCGTTTCGAGCATAGTGGTTCGCACCAGCCTCACGTTGGTCGCGGTCAGAATCACGCCCATCGTCGCCGCTGGCATGATGAAGCTTGCAAAGCCGGACATGCCGGAGGGCGGCAGCCACCTCAAAGTGATCGAGAACAGCAGCACCAGCATGGTCGCCAGCCAGAAATTAGGGAAGCTCAGGCCCAGCAACGAAAAGATGCGAATCAGTTGGTCGCTGCCGCGCCCCCGCGCCACGGCGGCACGGATACCCAACGGAATCGAGACGACGATCGACACGAACATCGAGGCGAATGCCAGCGAGAGCGTTGCGGGTAGCGCCTTGTCGACCAACAGGTTGACGGGGGTACCACCGACGAAGCTGTTACCGAGATCCCAGGTCACGAGACCGCGCAACGAATCGAGGTACTGAACGAGAAACGGCTGATTGAGCCCTAGTCCTTCTCGGATCCGGTCGAGATCCGCCTGGGTGATGTTGGTCGCACCCTGGGCGATCATCAGCGCAGGATCGCCGGTCATCCGGATCGCCACCGCCACGATCAGGCTCACCGCAATCACGACGAAGACCGCCTGCGCAAAGCGCTTCACGATAAATCCAATCACATCCCGGGCTCCGTCGAATGAAGAAAGCCCCGCCCGCGGAGGGGGCGAGGCAAGAAAAGCGGCTTATTCGACTTCGACATCATTGAGTCGCATCCGGTTATCCGGCGCCGGCACGAAGTGTTTCACGCGTTTATTGACACCGTAGATCGCGTTGAGACTGTAAAGGGGCATCTCCAGCGCGCGGTCCGCTGCGTAGTGGGCGATCTGCTGCAGAATCCGCTCGCGTTCCGCGGGATCGGTCAACGAGCGCTGGCTCTCCAGCAGTTCGTCCATCTTCGGGTCGCTATCGTAGGGGTTCCACTTCTGACCGCTGTGATACATCGCATAGGCGGTATTGTCGAAATCGAACGTCCAGCCGCCCCATGACTGCTGGAACATGGCGCCGGTCTTGCCTTGGGGAATGATGTCGTTGAGCAGCGTATTGGTCTCGACCGGATGGATCGAGGCCGTGATCCCGACCATCGATAGATAGGCGGAAATCGCCTGGGTAACTTCGGTAAAGGTCGCGTCGTTACCGCGAATATCGATCTGGACCTGTGCTCCCGGCGACACGCCGGCTTCCTCGAGCAACTGCTTGGCCTTGTCGGGATCGTAGGGCAGCGGCTGCATGTCCGGATCGAAGCCGAAGGAGCGCTCACCCTGGAACGAGGCGATGACCTGGGCCTGGCCGCCGAGGATCCCGTCGACGATGGATCTACGGTCGACCGCTATGATCAGAGCCTTGCGCACCCGCTCGTCTGCGGTAATGCCTTCGGCGGTATTAAAACGCAGGGCATAGACCGTCGGGCCCGAGGTGGTGACCAAATCGAGATTGTCGTCCTCCTCGATCGTCGGGATCATCGCGATCGGAATGGTCGGCGGGATGACCACATCGACGCCACCGGACTGCAGTTCGGCCACGGCGGTCGACGGCTCCGAGATGAAACGATAATCCAGCTCCGATAGCTTGGGGCCGTCACCCCAGAAGCCCTGGTAGGCCTTTAGCTTGATGCCCACTTTCGGCTCGTAGGAGACGAACTGAAACGGACCGGTGCCGACAGGATGAGTATTGAAATACGTCTCGCCGTGTTCCTTGATGTACTGTGGCGGCACGATCATCGCACCGTAACCGGCGAGCTTGGTGAGCAGTACGGGATCCGGGGCCCTGAGATGGAAATCGACGGTATTGTCGTCGATCACCTCGACGCGTTCGATGGCCGTGTAGTTCGACTGCTGCGGCCCCTTGGCCCCTTCCTCGCCCAGCAGACGATCGAAAGTGAACTTGACCGCCTCGGCATCGAATGGCTCGCCGTCATGGAACGTCACCCCTTGGCGCAGCTTGAAGCGAATGCGCGTGCCATCGTCCAGAACGTCCCAGCTGGTAGCCAGTGCAGGCACCAGTTTCATATCCGGCCCCCGGTAGGTCAGGCCATCGAACAGATTGGTGCCTACGGAAGCCCAGTTGATCAAGAAAGTATCCACAGGATCCCAGGAGCCAGGGTCCTGCGGGGATGACACCGTCAATCTGCCATCCGCGCAGACCGGCGAGGCGAGAGCGCCGCTGACGAGCAGAAGGCCCAAAGCGGAAACAGTGATTTTCTTGAAGGACATCATTGACGACATCGAGATATCTCCCTTGCTTGATTGGTGTTGTTCTTTCCTATGCCGGACACGTTTCTGTCTTTCAAACACGTTCCTGCGCGACGAAATGGCCACTGGCGATTTCGCGTAGCGGGTTTAGCGCCGGGGGCGCATTCACCGGATGAATAGACGAGGGGATTTCACCGGTCAGCGCCACCCGCTGACGACGAGCCGACGGGTCCGCCAACGGAACGGCAGAAAGCAGACGCTGGGTATAAGGATGCGCCGTACGTTCGAACACGTCGGTCCGCTTGCCGATTTCCATGATCTGGCCCAGATAGAGTACCGCGACCCGATGACTCATTTTCTCGACGACCGCCATGTCGTGGCTGATGAAGAGATATGACAGCCCCTCTTCTCGTTGCAGATCCATGAATAGATTGATCACTTGGGCCTGAACCGAGACATCGAGCGCCGACAATGCCTCGTCGGCGATGATCAGGCGGGGCTTGGAAGCCAAGGCACGAGCAATACAGACCCGTTGACGCTGGCCTCCCGAGAATTCGTGGGGATAGCGGCTAGCCATATCCGCTGACAAGCCGACCCGCTCCAGTAGCTCACCGACACGGCGGCGGGTAGGAGCGCCGCGATCGAGCAGGCCATGGGTGAGAATCGGCTCGGCGATGGAGTCGCCGACCGTACGTCTCGGGTCGAGTGAGGCGAACGGATCCTGGAAGATGTATTGCACCTCGCGACGCAGACGCTGTCGCTCGGCAAGCTTCATCTTCGACATCGGCTTGCCATCGAACCAGACTTCGCCGTTGGCCGACTCCTGCAACTGCTGGATCGTACGCCCGATCGTAGACTTGCCCGAACCACTTTCACCGACCAACGCCAGCGTCTCACCAGGGTAGATCTCGAACCCGACCCGAGAGACCGCGAAATTACGATGGGTGGTACGTCCCCAAAAACTCTTCTTCACGTCGAAGTGAATCGACAGGTCCTCCACGCGCAGCAGCGGCGGTACCGTGTAGTCGGCCGTGTCCTGCTGCCGATCGTCACCCTCTTTTACCAGTTCACCATTTCGCAGCACGGTCAGCGGTGTCCGTCGAGGATGCGTGAAGCCCTGCATGGCGCCCAATTTGGGCACGGCGGCAAGCAGCATTCGCGTGTAGGGGTGCCGGGGGCAGGAGAAAATCTCTTCGACCGCCCCCGCTTCGACTTTCTCGCCCTGCCACATCACGACGACGTCGTCGGCCATTTCGGCGACGACGCCCATGTCATGCGTAATGAAGATCATTGCCATGCCGAGCTCGGCCTGCAGATCCTTCATGATATTGAGGATCTCCGCCTGAACGGTGACATCGAGGGCGGTGGTGGGCTCGTCGGCAATCAGCAGCTTCGGCCGACAGGCCAGCGCCATCGCAATCATGACGCGTTGGCGCATGCCACCCGAGAGCTGGTGTGGATAGCGCGCAAGCAGAGCCTTTGCGTCCGGCAGGCGAACCAACACCAGCAGGCGCTCGGCCTCGACCATGGCTTCAGCGCGCGAGCGCTTTTCATGGAGGATCAACACTTCGCAGAGCTGATCGCCGATGGTAAATACCGGGTTGAGCGAAGTCATCGGTTCCTGGAAGATCATCGCGATCTCCTTGCCACGAATCCGACGCATCGCTTCCTGGTCGCACTTCAGTAGATCGACGCCTTCGCCTGCCCCCGACGAGAACAGAATGCGTCCGCTGGGGAAACGGGCGCCCGCCATATCGGCAAGCCGCATGATCGACATCGACATCACCGATTTTCCCGAGCCGCTCTCCCCCACCACTGCGGTGGTACGCCCTGGGAACACGTCGAAAGACAAATCTTTGATCACTGGCGAATTGCCGAAGCTGACACTCAACTCGTCAATGTGAAGAATCGGGGTCAACCCCTGCTTATTCATGGCATCCCTGGATGTCTTGGCCGCTTCGCCAGCCCGATTTGCGGGCACCCGATCGATATTCCGGCAGCCAGGCCCGTTTGGAAAGCGCGAAGAGCCGTCCTGGAAACAAGGCGAAATGGAGGCAAATGGGGACTGAATCGGACACACGTAGGTCCGAGGAGGAGACTTTCTCGAATTCTGACATCAACGCTGCCTGGTTATTTTTATCGAGCGGGGTGCCGCCTAGCTCGCCAATATCTATAAATCATTGGCGAATTGTCAACATTTTACCCATCCCGTCACACGCCTGGTCTCAAAAGAATATGCGCCCCCGCGCTATGGAGAGTGAGCGCAAGGAGTTTTCCCTATACGCTCACTCACCCGCCACGTTCAGAATACGAACGTCAGCAACAGATTGAACACCAGCGCGGCAATGAAGCCGAGAGGCGCGGCGCGGAAAAGGAGCTTGGGCAGCAGGCCCGAACGCGCTTCGTCCGTCGGGCAGGAGCCGAGAATCAAGCTGCCGCCGGAGGAAAATGGCGAGATCGAGGTGGCCTGCGCGCCGACGACGATGGCGATGAAGATGATCATCGGATCGATCGAGAGCGTGCCGGCCAGTGTTGGCACCAACGGGAACAAAGCCGGCGTGACCACGCCCAGCGTACTCGCAAACAGCGACATGAACGCGGCGACGATGCCGAACGCGACGGGAATCAGCACCGGCGGAATGTTGGTCCCGATCCAGGAGCCGAGCAGATCGATAGTCCCGGCCTTGATTGCCACCGAGATCAGCATGCCGACGCCGCAGATCATGATGATCGTGCCCCACGGTAGCGAGGCAATCGCCTTGCGCTCGTCGCCCAGTTTCATCAGCAGCGCGATGACCGAGAACACGCTGGCGATCAGGCCGATATCCACCTTGGAATTGACGAAGGTCACGGCGCCGTTATCGGGCAGTAACAGGCTGGCGATCGGCGGCAGCAGCACGGTGGCCATCATCAACAGAGTCAAGATCAGTGTCGAACGCTGATCCCGATCGAGCGGGCTGGGGTGCTCGATATGCTCCAACGACGCCATGGCCGTGCCCCGCTTGCGGCCGAACAGAATCAGGCCGGACAGCACGACGATCGGCACGATCATGGTACTGGCGAAGATGCCGAAGCTGTTGATGAAAGCCTGATTGTCGGAGATCCCCGAGTTGGTCATCAGCGTGCGGAAGATGATGCCGCTCTGGCTGGAAACGAAGTTGGCGCCCGCCAGCGCACCGTAGTTGACCGCCATGGCACCGACGATCAGATTGAGCTTGGTGCGCTCGCACAGCAGTAGCGTGATCGGTGCCATGAATGCCAATACCGTGTAATAACCGGCCCCCAGAGCGGAAATCACTACCGCTGCCAGGAAAATCGCGAAGGGCAGCAGATGTGGAAAATGCCGGCAGCGGTACATCAAATGTTCGGCGAGCTTTTCCAGCGTGCCGTTGACGATCGCGAAGCTGTAGAACAGGCACACCGAGAAGATGATGAAGAATATCTTCAGCGGCCACATGGCGATCACTTCCTTGGGGCTCAAACCCAGCCCGAAGCAACCGATCAGGTAGGCGAAGGCAATCGCGAACAGCCCGATATTGATCCTGGTGCGATACCCGAGAATGATAGAAACGATGATCGCTCCCACCACCAATAGACTCATCATGTTCCCGCTCCCCTTGGTGCTTGTCTTGATGGACTTGTTCTAATGCATTCGGCCTGACGGGCTCGTCGTGACAGACCCGCGCTACCCCTTGGCGCACCGACCTTCAGCCGCTTCGATCGATGTGGAACAGTCTCGCCGGGTTATCGACCAGAATGCTTCGACGTTCAGCGGCATCCGGTAGCAAGGTCTGCATCAGCGCGAACTGCGTGTCGTAATCGGTCTGGGCTTCGAACCGCGTATGTGGCCAGTCGCTGCCCCATAGCAGTCGTTCGCTATGGCCATAGGCGTCGCGTAGGCGATCGATCGAACGCAACGCTTGGACCGAATGCGCGCGGCTGCGATACGTGGCCGACAGTTTGACCCAGATCTCTTCGCTCGAAAGCAGAGACAACAGTGCCCGATGGTGCGAGTTGACCGGATCGATCTCACCCGAGGGCAAGCCGAAATGGTCGATCACCACCGCCACACCGGCGTTCAGGATCTGGGGCAAGATCTGGTCCAGATCGTCCATGCCACGTTGTATCTCTACCGACCAGCCGCGCTTCGATACTTTGGCGAATAGCGCGCGCCACGGCGCGCTACGATAATCATCCAGTGGTTGACCGATCAGATTGAGTCGGATGCCTACGACGCCCGCCTCGGCCAGCTCGTCAAGCTCCTCGTCGCTCACGTCACGCTTCACCACCGCGGTGCCGCGCAGGCGTTGCGGGAATCGACGTAGCGCCGTCAGCATGTAGTGGTTGTCGGTCCCCAGGAAGCTAGGCTGTACCAGTACGCCATGGGAGAGGCCGCAGTGCTCGAGATGCTCGAGATACTGCTCGAGGGTCGCATCGTAATCCGGGCTGTAGCGACGATCTCCGGCCAGCTTCAGCCCGCGATGAAAGATGTGTGCGTGAGTGTCGACTCCGGTCAGCCCGGCAGAGGAAAGTAGCGTCATGGATGGCCTTTGTTGATTGGCATGAACACCTTACGGCGAGCGACACGTTATACCTTGGCAAAAGAACTATTCATATAGTTGTATAGCTACAGCAATCATACATCGCATTAGTCGTACTCTTATTCTTGTTCGACTAAAGATGAGAATATTGGTGATACAGTTGTTTGAAATAACATGGGGAACATCTATGAGGGGAATAAGCTCCATGACAGACGAACGTCTGCCGCTGTACCAGCGACTGCGTGATGACATGCTGGCGAAGATCGCGGCCGGAGAATGGACGCCCGGCGGCGCCATTCCGACCGAAGCCGAGCTGACCAAACATTACGGGGTTGCCGTAGGAACCCTGAGAAAGGCCGTGGACACGCTGGTCCAGGACGGGCTGATGAAGCGCAGCCAAGGGCGTGGCACCTTCATTCTGCGGCCCAACTTCGAAGGTTCGCTGTTCCGCTTCTTCCGTCAGGTTGACGCCAAGGGTGATCGCCGGATACCTGAGAGCCGAATTCTCGAGCGCCAGTTGGAATCTCCCGCTCAGGACGTCGCAAACGCCCTTGAGCTGGAACTTTCGGAGAAGGTCATTCGGCTGGAGAGGATCCGTCAGTTCGACGGAGCTACCCTTTATCACGAAGATATCTGGCTGCCGGCAAGACGTTTCGAGGCCTTGATGCAGATCGAGATCGACGACTTCGGCAATCTGCTCTATCCGTTCTACGAGTCACGATGCGGCCAGCTGATCGGCTCGGCCCGGGAAACGCTTAGCGTCGAGTCAGCCAGTCCCGATGTTGCCAATATTCTCGATCTCGATGCCGGTCAGCCGGTAGTCCTGATAGAGCGACTGGCGCTGGGTTATGACCGCACGCCGCTGGAATATCGGCGCTCCCGGGGCGCCGCGAGCACCTTCCGTTATCAGGTCGATATCACCTGACATCGAGTCTGTCCGGTTGGCGCCATCGCAATAGGTGGCGCCCGAGCCCCCGCTCGAGAAAGTTCTGAGCCCCCAGCCAGATCCTCGCAACTGCCATTTCCCTGACGTCTCGCTCCGAGCGATGGCCGAGAAAAAGACCTCAGTCGGGTTCGTGCAACGTGATCACCGGGCAAGAGGCGACGTGCGACACCTTGTGAGACACGCTGCCGACCAACAAGCCCTTCAGATCGCTGAGGCCACGGCTGCCCATGATGATGGTGTCGACGCCAAGCCTGTCGGCCTGCTCGACGATGACACGGGCCGGTGGCCCCTCCACCACGAGATAGGCAACATCACCCACCTCATCGCCCACGGACAGCCGGGCCTCCCTGAGCAGCTGTTCACCGTGCTCTCGCCCTTTCGTCGACGTATAGTCGAGCGCACTCGCGCCAAGGCGGGCACCGAGAGAATCAGTGGCTGGCGGCGGCTCGGGTACATGAAGAAGATGAAGCTTGGCCCCGCTGGCACGCTGAATCAGACAAGCGAGCTCTAGCGCCTTGCGCGCGTTTTCGGAGCCATCGATAGGAACCAGAATCTGCTGTGTCATGATCGCCATCCCCCAGAGTAGGAACTGACGCGGTTTGACCACTGACGTTAACAGGCGGATGCCCTGGGTTCAGCATAGTCAATCCCGCGCCATGGGAGATGGCGTAAAAGTCTAATTAGCCCGCTTCAGCGCGATACCTTCAACTCGCTTCGGCGTATTTAGCCGCGGCCTGATCGACATGGATACAGGCAACCTCGACCTGGTCGTTGACGTGCTCCAACGGCGGATCGACCTGGGTACACTCATCAGTCGCCAAGTGGCAGCGCGGCGCGAATGGGCAACCCGGCGGCGGCGCCAGTGGCGACGGCGGCTCCCCTTTGAGATGCACGCGCTCGCGCCTGCGGTTCGGATCCGCCACCGGCGTGGCCGAAAACAGCGCCTGGGTGTAAGGATGCCGCGGCTTCGTAAACACCTCCTCCGCCGGCCCGGTTTCCACCGGCTGACCGAAGTACATCACGATCACGTCGTCGGCGATGCGTCGTACCACCGAGAGATCGTGCGAGATGAACACGTAGGCCAGCCCGAACTCCTCCTGCAGATCCGCCAGCAGATTCAACACCTGCGCCTGAATCGACAGATCCAGCGCCGAGACCGGCTCGTCCAGCACTAGAATCTTGGGATTGAGCATCAAGGCCCGTGCAATGGCGATACGCTGGCGCTGGCCACCGGAGAACATGTGCGGGTAGCGATCGGCATGTTCCGGGCGCAGCCCGACCTTGGCGATCATCTCCAGCGCCGCTTCACGTCGCTCGGCCGCGCTCATCTCCTTGCGGTTGAGCTTGAGCGGTTCTTCCAGCATGGTCGCTACGGTCTTGCGCGGATTGAGCGAGCCGTAAGGGTTCTGGAAGATGATCTGCACCTCGCGGCGCAGTGCGGCCGGGGGGCGCTGCCCTTCCTTCAACGATACCTCGTGCCCGCTGATCGTCAGCTTGCCGCTGGTGGGCGGCTCGATCATCGTCAGCACGCGAGCCAGTGTCGACTTGCCACAACCGGACTCGCCGACCACGGCCAGCGTCTGCCCGGGATAGAGTTCGAAACTCGCTTCGTTGAGTGCCTTGACCGTCGCCGGTTTGGAGAACGGCCCACCCTTGATCTGATAATGGCGCGTAAGATTGACGGCACTCAGTACGGCGTCGCGGCTCATGGACGCACCTCCGGTCGCGGCGGATTCGGGGAAGGTGGATTCGACGACAGCGGATCCTGCGGCGGTGAATCTTGCGATGAAGCGGCCGAAGGCGGAGTGCCGGCCGCCGGATGATCCAGCGGATAGTGACACAGCGTGCTGGCGGGATCGTCCGGCGCCGCCACCGGCTCCACCTCTCGGCAGTGCTCGGTGGCATATTGGCAACGCGGATTGAACAGGCAACCGCTGGGGCGATCGTGCTGGCCGGGGACGACGCCAGGGATGGTCGGCAGGCGATCCTGATCGCCGGCGCGCTCCGGCAGCGCCGACAGCAGCGCCTCCGTGTACGGATGGCGCGGATGCGCAAACAGCGACTTCACGTCCTGCTTCTCGACCTGACGGCCGGCGTACTGAACCACTACGTGCTTGGCGGTTTCCGCGACCACACCCATGTCGTGAGTGATCAGGATCAGCGCCATGCCAGTATCTTCCTGCAGTCGCAGCAGCAGCTCGAGAATCTGCGCCTGGATAGTGACGTCGAGTGCCGTGGTCGGCTCGTCGGCGATCAGCAGGCGCGGATTACAGGAGATCGCCATGGCGATCATCACGCGCTGACTCATCCCGCCGGAAAGCTGATGGGGATAGGCCTTGATCCGTCGCGCCGGGTCAGGAATGCCGACCTGCGCCAGCAGATCCAACGCCCGCTCGTGGCGCTCGCGGCGCGAGCCGCCTAGGTGCTGCTTGATCATCTCGTCGATCTGGGTGCCGACGGTGAAGCAGGGGTTCAAGCTGCTCATCGGCTCCTGAAAGATCATCGACATCTCGCCACCGACAATACGCCGGCGCTGTCGTGAACTCAGCTGCTGTAGATCCTGGCCGTCGAAGGCCATCTTGTCGGCGGTGACCTGCGCCGTCCACGGCAACAGGCCCATGGTGGCGAGCATCGACACCGACTTACCCGAGCCGGACTCCCCCACGATCGACCACACTTCGCCGCGGTCGACGTTGATGTCGACGTCCTCCACGGCGGCAAACAGGCCGCTACTGGTCTTGAAGCGAACGCTGAGCCCTTCGATATCTAGTAATGCCATGATGGGTCCTCGCGCGTTAAGAGCGTTTCATCTTGGGATCGAGCGCATCGCGCAAACCGTCACCCATCAGGTTGATCATCAGTACCGTGAGCAGAATGATCAGCCCAGGGAACGTGACTGCCCAGTAGGCGCTACCCATGAACTCACGGGCATTGGCCAGCATCGCGCCCCACTCCGGCGTCGGCGGCTGCACGCCCATGCCGAGAAAGCCCAGCGCCGCGATATCGAGAATCGCAGTGGAGAAAGAGAGCGTCGCCTGCACGATCAGCGGTGCCATGCAGTTGGGCAGCAGCGTGTTGAACATCAACCTCAGATGCCCGGCGCCGGAGAGCCGGCTGGCGATGACGTACTCGCGATCCTTCTCGCCGATCACTGCCGCCCGAGTCAAACGCACGAAATAAGGCAGCTGTACCATTGCAATGGCGATCATCGCGCTGGTCAGGCCGGGGCTGAGAATGGCCACCAGGCCCAGCGCCAGCAGCAGGCTGGGAAATGCCAGCACCACATCCATCACGCGGGTAATGACGGTCTCGACCCAGCCGCGGAAATACCCGGCCAGTAGACCGAGAAAAATGCCTACGCCCATGGAGATCACTACTACCATGGCGCTGATCGAGAGCGAATAGCGCGCCCCGTAGATCAATCGCGAAAGCACATCGCGGCCGACGGCATCCGTCCCCAGTAGATAACTCCAGCTACCTTCGGCATGCCATACCGGCGGTATCAGTAACGCCGAACGATCCTGCATCGCCGGGTCATGCGGGGCGACCCAGGGGGCGAACAGCGCGACCAGCAGGATGAAAATAATGAAAATCAGGCCGACCAGCGCGCCGCGGCTGGCGCTGAAGTCGCTCCAGAAAGACGCCAACTGGTAGCGAAGGGTACCGGGCGCAGCGGGGGTAGAAATCGCAGTCATGATGGAAGCCCCCTCAATGACGAATGCGCGGATTGATGACGCCATAGGCGAGATCAACCAGCAGATTGACGATCATCACGATGAACGCGATCAGCACCAGACCACCCTGTACCGAGGGATAGTCGCGTCGCGAGATCGCATCGATCATCCATTTACCGATCCCCGGCCACGAGAAGATCGTTTCGGTCAGAATCGCCCCCGCCAACAGCAGGCCGACCTGAAGGCCAATCACCGTTACCACCGAGATCAGCGCATTGCGCAGGGTATGCACCATGATCACACGGAAGTTCGACAGCCCCTTGGCCCGCGCGGAGCGCACGTAGTCCTCGCCAAGTACCTCGAGCATCGAGGAGCGGGTCTGCCGCGCAATGACCGCCAGCGGAATCGTGCCCAGCACGATTCCCGGCAGAATCAGGTGATGAAGCGACGAGAGGAACGCGCCCCAATCGCCAGCGAGCAGGCTGTCGATAGTCATGAAACCGGTGACGGGCTCGATGAAGTACAGAAACGAAATGCGTCCCGAAACCGGCGTCCATCCCAGCGTGCTGGAGAACAGCATGATCAGCAGCAGGCCCCACCAGAAGATCGGCATCGAGTAGCCGGTCAGACTGATACCCATGATGGAGTGATCGAGCGTCTTGCCGCGCTTGACCGCCGCCAGCACGCCGGCGGGCAGGCCGATGATGACGGCAAACGTCAATGCGAATAGCGAAAGTTCGAGCGTGGCCGGAAAGCGGCTAAGGAACTCATTCATCACCGGCGCATGAGTTACCAGCGAATTGCCGAGATCGCCATGCAGCAATCCCTTGAGAAAATCGAAATATTGGACGACCAGAGAGCGGTCGAAGCCCATTTGAGACTTGAGCTGAGCGTAGCGCTCGGCGGAAATGCCGCGCTCCCCCGCCATCAGCAGAATCGGATCGCCTGGCAACAGACGAATGAAAGAGAACGCAACGATGGTGACGCCAATGAACGTCGGGACCAGCTGCGACAGCTTGACCAGAAAAAATTTGAACATGTTTGGAGTACTGCTAGTCACGCGTTAAGACGCGGGGCGGCTGTTGAAGCCGCCCCGCGTCCTCGCTAGGAGAGAATCACTCGATGTCGACGCCTTCGAAGCTATGGCCGCCGAGCGGATCGATCTTGTAGCCGGTCACTTCCTTACGGATCGGCATGAAGACCGTAGAGTGGGCCAAGGTGTCCCAAGGTGCCTGCTCCTTGAAGATTTGCTGCGCCTGCTTATAGAGCTTGGCACGCTCGTCCTGATCATCCAGCGTACGTGCTTTCTTGATCAACTCGTCGAATGGCTTGTAACACCACTGCGAGCGGTTGGCACCACCAACACCATCACAGCCGAGCAGCACGCCCATGAAGTTGTCCGGGTCGCCATTGTCGCCCGTCCACCCCAGGATCACGGCACCATCGCGTTTGGTATCCGAAGAGCGCTTGAGGTATTCGCCCCACTCATAGGTGACGATCTGTGCATCGACACCGACCTTGGACAAATCCGATTGCATCAATTCGGCGGTACGCCGCGCATTGGGCATGTACGGACGCTGAACCGGCATCGCCCAGATATTCATCTTCAGGTTCTCGACGCCCGCATCCTTCAGCATCTGCTTGGCTTTGTCGGGATCGTACTGGTCGTCCTTGACCTCGTCGGCATAGCCCCACATGGACGGCGGGATCGGGTTCTTGGCCACTTCGCCAGCGCCCTGGAACACCGCATCGATGATCGCCTGCTTGTTGATTGCCATGTTCAGCGCCTTGCGCACTTCCGGCTTGTCGAACGGCGCCATCTGGGTGTTGTAGGCCAGGTAGGCCACGTTCAGCCCGGCTTCCTGCAGTACGTTGACGTCGTCGTTCTGCTTCATGTCATCGACATCGGCCGGGTTCGGGAACGGCATCACCTGGCACTCGCCCGCCATCAGCTTCTGATAGCGCACCTGAGCGTCGGAGGTGATCGCAAAGACCAGGTCGTCGATCGGCTGCTTGCCACGGAAGTAGTCCGGATTCGCCTTGTAGCGAATGGCCGCATCTTCACGATAATTGACGAACTGAAACGGACCGGTGCCGATCGGCTGCTGGTTGGCCAGCTCCGGCTTGCCCTCGTCGAGCAGTTGCTGCTCGTATTCCTTGGAGTGAATCGACGCGAAGTCCATCGCCAGATTGGCGACGAACGGCGCATTGGGCGTGGTGAGCTCGAACTTGACGGTGTGATCGTCGACCTTGTCGATAGACTTGATCAATTCGCCCATCGACATCGAGTTGAAATACTCGAAACTGCCGTTGGCGAGCTTGTAATACGGGTTTTCCTTGTCCATCTGACGCTCGAACGTCCAGATGACGTCGTCGGCGTTGAGCATACGGCTCGGTGTGAAGAAGTCGGTGGTCTGGAACTTGACGTCGTCGCGCAGGTGGAAAGTCACTTTCAGGCCGTCATCCGAGACTTCCCAGCTCTTGGCGATGGCGGGCTCGACTTCTGTCGTACCCGGCTTGAACTGCACCAGACGGTTGTAGATCGTCTTGCTCGACGCGTCGAAGGTGGTGCCAGCGGTGTAGAGGGAAGGATCGAAGCCTTCCGGCGAACCTTCGGAGCAGTAGACCAGCGTCTTGGCCATGACCGGAGTCGCGCCCAGCATCATGGCGGCGATGCCAGCCGCAAGCAGCGTCTTCTTCATCATCAATCTCCTGCACAGCACTCGCTGTTATTGTGGTGTCGGCTTGTGGCCGATTGTCATTGTATTGCCGGCCGGTCAGGCAGCCAGCAGTCGGCACAGACTAGAGCGTGAAGTAGCGTTTAATCAATTGGCCGATAGCGTGAGATAGACCGGTTGCACTGAATGGCCGTTCAGTCTAGATAGCTGCAAGAGGCCCGCTCAGCCACGCCGGACAAGATCGGGCCGGCGCTGTCGCTACTGTTGAATCTGCTCGCCGGCGGCCAGCCATTCTTCGACCTGGCCCTGGTTTTCGTCGAGCCAGGTTCGCGCACCCGCGACCGGATCATCCTGAGACTCGATCTCAGACATCAGCTCGCCGAGGCTTTCGTCGCTCATGTGCCAGGCATCGAGCACAGCGGTCAGCCACGGATCATCCTCGGAAAATCCCTCGCGAGAGAACCAGTAGATGGTGTCGCCGTTGCCATAGACCTTATCGGGATCTTCCAGATACTTCAGATCATAGTCGGCAAACGCCCAGTGCGGATTCCACAACGTGACTACGATCGGCTTTTCGTTCCGATAGGCATTATCGAGCGCGGACATCATCGCCGGCTCGGAACTGTTTACCTGGTCCAACGGCAACTCATAGGTCTCGATGGCATCGTCGGTCATTCCGGCAATGGCGGAACCCGGATCGATACCCAGGATCGTCGGGCTGCCCTGATATTCGAACTCTTCAGCGTGTTTCGCCAGCTCCGGAATGGTGTCGATGTCGACATAGCTTGGCACCACCAGCCCCAGACCGGTCCTGTCATACCAGGCATCATGAACCTCGAGCGTATTCTTGTAGGGTGCCAGAAATGCCTTGTCGGTATACGGCAGCCACAGTTCCAGCGAGAGATCGAAGTCACTGTTGGCCAACCCGGCAAAGAGAGCGCTCTTGCCGACATCCGACAGCTCGACATCGTAGCCTTGGTCGTCGAGGACCAGCTTCCACAGGTTGGCCACAGCGACGTTTTCCGCCCAATTATTGGTGCCGATGACCAACGACTTTTCCTGAGCTTGTGCCTGAGCGGTAGCTGCCAGGGTGAATAGCGCGACAGCGGCGAAAGGGTAAAAGGCTTTTTCCATAATCTTGTATCCCTGCTCATCGTCAAAAATCAAAACACAGCGTTATGAGTATCCGGATATTAAAGGAGATTGCTACCGCTGACGCCCATCAGCCATTACTGTCCCAAGGGATATCGGCCAACCTGCTTTTCCTTTACCCAGGACCATTTTCACGCAAGCAGGTTGGCTACACTCAGGATTACCGCCCTCGAGAAATGTCCAAGAACCAGGGTGTGCAAGGAGTATCTACAAACGTTCGATGATCGGCGGGAGAAAAACGATGACCGAAACAGAAGCGCTGCATCTCGCCGCGAGCGTTCAGAAAGCCTGCATCGAGGCCGCTCTGGCGGGCTACGAAAATGCCGCCCTTTCCGGCCTGTGCCAGGAAGGTGCCATCGAAGCCGCGATCAGCGCCATCCAGATGCTGGATTTAGATGCGCTGGCGACGATATCGGGCAATCCGCAGGATCCAATGTAGATCGACACATGCCGACATACGTCGGGTTATTCTGCTCAATGTCCTATAACTTTCGTCTAACAGGCGTCGACGGGGTAGGCGTTTATGCTGGCCCACTCTTTGTATGACAAAGGGGTTAGCGCACCGCTGGATGTCTTTGCGTGCCTTTCCTTTGTCATCGCCTTACGCACCCGCCGAAGAGCCAGATCATGGAACAAGACGTCACTCTCTCGCTTCGAGATGCCGAAGCGCTAAGTTTGCGCATTCTCGGCAATGCCGGATTCAACGAGGCCCACGCCAGTGCGATCACGCGCAGCGTCGTCGCGGCACAACGCGACGAGTGCCATTCCCACGGCCTTTATCGCCTCGTTAGCTGCGTGGAAACGGCCCGGAAGGGAGGCGTCGATACCCAAGCCGAGCCGGAGACCATCGATCAGGCACCCGGCATCGTGAGGGTCGATGCCAATCGCGGCAACTCGCTGCTCTCTTTCGAACGAGGCAAGGCGTTCCTCAAGGAAAAAGCCGAGCGTAACGGCATTGCCGTGCTCGCCATCAACAACTGCTTCCACTTCTCCGCGCTATGGCCCGAGGTAGAAGCGCTCGCAGAGATGGGCCTGGTGGGCCTGGCGATGAACCCGACTCACGCCTTCGTCGCTCCTACAGGTGGCAACCGCCCGCTGCTCGGCACCAATCCCATCGCGTTTGCCTGGCCGCGACCGGGCAAGCAGCCTTACACCTTTGATTTTGCCACCAGCGTCGTCGCTCGAGGAGAGATCGAGCTGCACAAGCGCGCCGGAGACTCGATCCCCGAAGGCTGGGCACTGGATGACCAGGGCAACGCGACCACAGACCCGCAAGCCGCGCTCGACGGCGCCATGCTCGCCTTCGGTGGCCACAAAGGTTCGGCGCTTTCGACCATGATCGAACTCCTCGCCGGCCCTTTGATCGGCGACGTGCTGAGCCACGAAACTCAGCCCGCCAACGACGACGGCACCGGCAAGCCTTACCATGGCGAAATCATCCTCGCCCTCTCCCCCGCCACGTTTTTAGGCGACCGCGCCGACGAGCATCTGGCCCATGCGGAAGTGCTGTTCGAAAGCATCATCGATCAAGGCGCCCGGCTGCCCTCGCAGCGCCGTTTCGAGGCACGGGAGCGCAGTCGCGTTAATGGCGTCACTATCCCGGCTCGACTGTATAAAGAGCTGCAGAAGCTGACGTAAGAGCCTGCTGTATCAACGCCGGAGAGGGTCTGCTCCCGCGCGCTCCGTCGTGGCGCTTCCAATTCCTGTCTGCCATTCCATCATCGCCGTGGTGCTGGTCTATCCAGTTGCGCTTTCGGCAAGTGCCTTCATCGAATTTCACAGCGTTTTCATAGAATCCCTCAATACCTTCCTGTTTTGATAAGTTGCCACTCCCGCCGCTGACTCAAGGCTCTTCTTCATCACCGCTCATGCAAGCTTCCCAAGGCACGCGCTCGCTGAAAAACCACATCGCTGCCTGTACTTGCGATCTCATGCCACGATGGGAATGAAAGGAAAAGCCATATCGGCTGCCAAAAACATGCGACCAATGGAGAATATTGAAAACCAATAAAGCATTTGAGAAAGAAAACGAAAGATAGTTTAATCAATTCGAAAGGATATGAAGAATGACTGGACAGGAAAGACGTGAGGCGATCGTTCATCACCTAGCCAAACACGAACGTATCCGCGTGGATGAGTTGGCCAGCCATCTCGAGGTTTCGGCAGTCACCATACGCAGCGATCTGCGACTGCTCGAAGAAGCCGGCTACGTGCTGCGCATGCATGGCGTCGTGGTGTTGAGCCAGAACACCTCCGCAGAAATCGCGTTTGCGGAACGCCGCAAGAAACACTCGGGCGTGAAGGGCAGGATCGGCGCGGAAGCGGCAAGGCTTGTGAAGGACGGCGACTCGATCATTCTGGACGCTGGTACCACCACCCTGGAGGTCGCCCGCCACTTGAAACAGCACGAGGGGCTACTGGTGATGACCAACGGCCTGGACATCGCGATGGAGCTGTCCCACGCCCCGGGTATCGAAGTCATCGTGCTAGGCGGAAGACTGCGCAAGACGGCGCTCTCGTGCTCGGGAGCCGAAGCGGAAGGCAGCCTGGCGCATCATCGCTTCGACCGTCTTTTCCTGGGCGTGGACGCCATGGAGCTGAACCGGGGCCTGACGACCGATCACGAGAACGAAGCGAGCCTGAATCGCGCCATGATCGAGATTGCCGATGAAGTGGTCGCCGTCACCGACTCCAGCAAGGCCGGGCGCAAGAGCGTGCATCTCGTCAGCACTTTTGACGGCATCGACCGGCTGGTCACGGACGATCAGTTGCCTGACGCGTATACCGACACACTGCGCCAGAAGCACAACGTCGACGTCATTCTTTCATAGCCGCATCGAACACAGGATCAATTCGGGAGGTGATGACATGAATCCGCTGAGTGAGCTGATCGCTCGCCACAAGCAGGGCGAGCCCGTCGGGATCTATTCCGTCTGCTCCGCGCATCCGCTGGTGCTGGAGGCTGCGCTGCGCCAGGCCCACGCCTCGAACGGCCTGGCGCTGATCGAGGCGACCTCCAATCAGGTCGATCAGACCGGCGGTTATACCGGCATGACGCCCGCCGACTTCCGTGATTTCGTCATCTCGATCGCGGAAAAAGTCGGGCTGCCCGCCCAGCGCATCATCCTGGGCGGCGATCACCTCGGCCCCAATCGCTGGCAGAACGAAAGCGCCGAGGTGGCCATGGTCAACGCCGAAGAGCTGATTCGCCATTACGTCGCGGCAGGCTTCGAGAAGATTCATCTGGATTGCAGTATGTCCTGCGCCGATGACCCCACGCCGCTGGGCGACAAACGCGCCGCCGAACGTGCCGCCCGCCTCGCCGCTATTGCCGAGCAGACTGCCGAGGAACAATTCGGCGAAAGCCGGCTTCTGTACATCGTCGGCACTGAAGTCCCCGTTCCCGGCGGCGCCCGTGAGTCGCTCGATTCAGGAATCACGCCGACGTCGCCGCAGGCCGCGCGCGACACGATCGCCGCCCACCGCCAGGCGTTTTCCCGGGTAGGACTGGATGCCATCTGGCCCCGCGTCATCGGGCTGGTCGTTCAGCCAGGCGTGGAGTTCGATCATCTGCACGTCATCGATTACCAGCGCGATGATGCGCAAGCGCTCACTCGGGTGGTCGACGAATACGACCATCTGGTGTTCGAGGCGCACTCTACCGATTACCAGACGCGCTCGGCTCTCGAGGCGCTGGTGCAGGATCATTTCGCCATTCTCAAGGTCGGGCCGGGGTTGACCTTCGCGCTTCGTGAAGCGCTGTTTGCCCTCGAGGACATGGAGACCCTGCTGATCCCCGCCGCCCAGCGCTCTTGCCTGAGCGAGACCGTCGAGCGCCGCATGTGTGAAGCGCCCGGCTACTGGCAGGGTCATTACCACGGCGACGAAGCCCAGCAGCGCTTTGCGCGCCGGTTCAGCCTCAGCGATCGAATTCGTTACTACTGGCCCGACCCCGAGATTCAGGCAGCACAGCAGACGCTGGTGAACAACCTGGCCGAACAGGAGATTCCCCTGCCGCTGCTGAGCCGCTATATGCCCCTGCAGTACCGCCGGGTACGCGAGGGCCATCTGGAAAACCATCCTCATGTCCTGCTGATGGACCATGTCAGCACCGTGCTGCGCGATTACGCCGCAGCCTGCGACCCTTCCTATCATTGCGGAGATCAACCATGAAGTCCGATGACATGCTGAGCGTTTCCGACGCCTCTGCGCGTGGAGCCGGCCATACGGTTCGCGAGATTGCTCAGCAACCACAGGTCTGGCGGACCGCCTTCGATGAACTCCGATCGCAACGCGAGTCGATCGATGCGTTCCTCGAGCCGCTGCTCGAGCGATCCGATCTGCGCGTCGTGCTGACCGGCGCCGGTACCTCTGCCTTCGGCGGGCAGATGCTGGTATCCACCTTGACCGCGCATTTGCGCCGCCCGGTGGAAGCCATCGCCACGACCGATATCGTCTCGCGCCCCCAGCAATGCTTTTTCGACGACAGACCCGTGCTGCTGATCTCCTTCGCTCGCTCCGGCAACAGCCCCGAAAGTATCGCGGCAACCGAGCTCGCGGAGCAGTGCAGCGCGCAGTGTCATCACCTGGTGGTGACCTGCAACCCGCAAGGCAAGCTATATGGCGCCCATGCCGATGCCGAGCGCTCGCTGGTATTGATGATGCCCGAGGCAGCGGACGATCAGGGCTTCGCCATGACCTCCAGCGTGACCTCCATGATGCTGGCGGTGCTCTATGCGTTGGCGCCGACACTCGTCGGGAGCGGCACCATGGATCGCCTGACGGCGGCCACCGAGCAACTCATGAGCGCTCGCTCGTCGGACATCGCGGCGCTGGCAGAGCGCGGCTTCGAACGCATCGTCTATCTGGGCAGCGGTCCGTTCAAGGATCTCGCCCAGGAGTCCGCGCTTAAGATTCTGGAGCTCACCGCGGGCCGGGTCATGGCCTATCACGACACCCCGCTCGGTTTTCGCCACGGCCCCAAATCCCTGCTCGACGAGCGAACGCTGGTGGTCGTGTTCGTCTCCAACGATGACTACGCCCGTCGCTACGATCTCGACATTCTCGACGAGCTCTGCGGACAGATCGGCAGCGACGCCGTCATCGCCATTGCCGCCGAGACCCTGGATCCGGCGCCCCAGTGTGCGCTCTGGTCAGTGGCGGGGATGGCCCGTGAACCGGACTGGGCCCTGCTGTTTCCCTTCCTGGTGCACGCACAGCTGCTCGCGCTCCACGCATCGCTCGCCTTGGGCCGAACGCCCGACAATCCCTTCCCCTCGGGCGAGGTCAATCGCGTCGTCCAGGGCGTCACCATCCATACTTTCGAGCCGACCGCTCACTGAAGCCAACCGAAAACCGGAGGTTGCGCATGTTTCTTGGCGTCGATGGCGGTGGGACGAGGACGTCCTTCTGCCTCCTGAACGAGTCCGGCCGGGTCGTAGCGACGTTCCAGGCTGGCACCTGCTACTACCTGTCGATCGGGCTCGAAGCCTCTCGTCAGGTGCTGGCCGACGGGGTCGAACAGATCTGCAAGAAAGCCGGCATCGCCCCGGCCGAGATCGCTTACGCCTTCTTCGGGCTGCCCGCCTACGGAGAAGGTTCATCGGTGATCGACACCCTGAATGCGATGCCCCGCGACATTCTCGGTCATGACCGTTACCAGTGCGGTAACGACATGATCTGCGGTTGGGCCGGGTCGCTGGGCGGCACTGACGGCATCAATGTCATCGCCGGCACCGGCTCGATGACCTATGGCGAACGCAATGGTGTGGGCGCGCGCTGTGGCGGTTGGGGAGAAATCTTCGGTGACGAGGGCTCGGCCTACTGGATCGGCTGTCGAGGATTGAGCGCCTTCACCCGCATGAGCGACGGGCGCCTGCCACAAGGGCCGCTTTACGAACTACTGAAGCAGCACTTTGCCCTGACCAGCGACCTCGACGTGATCGATATCGTGCTGAACGAGTGGCATGCCGACCGCACCCGCATCGCCGAACTGGCGCTCACCGTGATCGAAGCGGCGCATCGCCGGGATCCTCAGGCCTTGACGATCCTCGAGGATGCGGTCGGCGAGCTGGCACTCATCGTGGAGACCACCGCCCGACTGCTCGGCTTCGAGGCGTCCGAGTGCATTCCCGTCTCCTACTCGGGCGGCCTGTTCCGGGAGAAGACGTTCCTCGACGCCTTCACGCAAGCGCTCTCTGACCTCGGCATCCGTCACGAACTTCGCAAGCCGCTTCACACCCCGGACATCGGCGCAGCCCTTTATGCCGCGAGGCTGGCCGACGTCTCTCTCGATGTCATCACCACGGACTGAATCAATCCAATAATCATCCACGACTGGAGATACCGATGAACAACAAGAGCTGGATCTTCTACACGTTTCTGCTGGTACTGTTCTGGGGGGTGTGGGGCGCATTTTCCGGGCTCCCGACCGAGAAATACGGCTATCCCGATCAGATGGTCTATATCATCTGGGCTGTCACCATGTTGATCCCCTGCTATTTTTCGCTGAAGCGGGACACCTTCGATAAACGAGGCATCGCTGCGCTATACGGACTCGCCATCGGCCTGGCCGGCGCCGGCGGGCAACTGCTGCTGTTCAAGGCGCTGGCCATCGGCCCGGCCTATCTGATCTTTCCGGTCATCTCGATCTCGCCAGCCATCACGGTACTCATGGCCTACTTCATTCTGCGCGAGAAGATCACGCCGCTCGGCGGTGCCGGGGTCATCGCAGCACTGGTCGCCATCGTGATGTTCTCGCTCCCCAGCGGTGGCGCCGATCAGGTCGACTATGGCCCTTGGCTATTCCTCGCCATCATCATCTGCCTCTGCTGGGGGGTTCAGGCCTTCCTGATGAAGCGGGCGTCTCTCGCCGGCGTCAATGACGGCACTACCTTCACCTGGATGACCATTAGTGGACTTCTACTCGTCCCGGTCGCGTTCTGGATGATGCCCGGCAGTGGCCTCGACTATCCCTGGCAAGCGCCTGCCTTGACCATGGTGACTCAGGTCCTCAATGCCGTTGGCGCACTGTTCCTCGTCATGGCTCTAAGCCGCGGCCGAGCCGTCATCGTGGCACCGTGCACCAACGCACTGGCCCCGGTACTGACCATCGTACTGTCGCTCACTTTCTACGGTGTATTGCCTTCGCTATTCAGTGCCATCGGTATCGTATTGGCGTTGGCGGGTTCGACACTCATGGTTTACAGCGAAGAAAAAGAGCCCGAGTTACAGCAGGCTAACTAGCATCCGGTGAGCGCTGGATACGCTGCCAATCTGGCTGCTCCAAGCAAAGTGGAACAAAAAAATGGGTAGCGACGTTTGTCGCTGCCCATTTTTTCTCGGTAACGTCCAAAAGGCCCGGTTTGCGTCAAGCCACCCGGGGGCGAATCCCGCCGTAGTGACCGTGGCGTCTAGCCTCTTCCAGATCATAGGCATTCTGCAGCCGCAGCCAATAACCCTGACTAGTGCCGAAGTAGATCGACAGACGCAGATCCGTATCCGCCGTGATTGATCGCGTACCGCGTGTGATTTCGCCAATACGCGTTGCTGGTACCCCGATGGCCGTCGCCAAGGCATTCCTGGTCAGGCCCATGGGCTCGATAAATTCTTCCAGCAGAATCTCGCCGGGATGGATATTGGGGAGTCGTTCTTCCGTCATGATTCATCTCCCTAGTTTGAGTCGACATTAGTGACAATCGACAATTTCGACGTTATAGGCGTCACCACTCTCGAACCGAAAGCAAATGCGCCACTGATCATTGATGGGAATACTGTGCTGCCCTTCTCGGTCGCCGTGAGGCCTCTTAGTGCAACCGAACTCGGTTCCGAGCTTATTCGAATGTTCGATAGCGAAAGCCTCTATGTCGTTCTTCTGTCATCTCGTCCCTACAACCACATGCCCGTCATTCAATTCCTAATGAAGACCGCGTGCCAGCTCTTGCCAACTGCCAGTCAAGACGCAGCTGGCTTCAACCCTATGATCTTCATTGCGAACATTCGTGGAATTGATGCATTTTCACTGACGAAACCTGCTAGCCGGGCTGGCGGAGTCTTCCTTTAGATGGCCCTCCAACCGGATATCCGGGCCCGAACGATCGGTCTCGATCCGAAGCCGGATTGACGTCTTATACTTTTGGACTACTTCAAAATGTTCGATTTCGCGCCACAATGTGCTCATTCGAACATTAACGAGCAGATCCGAACATGCGCAATGAAACCTACGATCTGATTGTCATTGGCGGCGGCATCAACGGTGCGGGTATTGCTCGTGATGCCGCAGGCCGCGGGCTTTCGGTACTGCTCGTCGAAGCGGATGATCTTGCCAGCCATACCTCATCGGCTTCGACCAAGCTGATTCACGGTGGCCTACGTTACCTGGAGCAGTACGAATTCAAGCTCGTGGCCAAGGCGCTTTCCGAGCGCGAAATACTGCTCAAGGCTGCACCGCACATCATCTGGCCGATGCGTTTCATCCTGCCTCATCAGAAGCATCTGCGGCCGGCCTGGATGATCCGAATCGGGCTTTTCCTGTATGACCACCTGGGTGGACGGCAGACGCTCGCGGGTTCGCATGGCGTCAAGTTTGCCGATCATCCAGCCGGGATCCCACTGAAGTCAGAGTTCACGAAGGGCTTTGCCTACTCGGACGCCTGGGTTCAGGATGCCCGACTGGTGGTGCTCAACTGCATGGACGCAGCCAATCGCGGCGCCCGCGTCATGACGCGCACTCGTGCCGAGTCTGCGGTGCGCCGTGCCGACGATTGGCAGGTAACGCTCAAGACGACCGAGGGCGAGACCATCCAGGTTGCCGCCCGCGGGCTGGCTAATGCAGCCGGACCTTGGGCAGCCCGTTTTCTCGACGAGGTCGCCTCGCAGCATCACCGGTATTCGCTGCGTCTGATCAAGGGCAGCCACATCGTGGTGAAAAAGCTGTTCGACCACGATCACGCCTATATCTTCCAGCAGCCCGATGGCCGCATCGTGTTCGCCATCCCCTACGAGCGCGATTTCACGCTGATCGGGACAACCGACGTCGAACATGAGGGCGCACCGGGCAAGGTTGCCATCGAAGAAGACGAGATCCGATATCTCTGCGAATCCGCCAATCGTTATTTCGAGCGGTCTATCGACTCCGGGGATGTCGTCTGGAGCTACTCCGGGGTGCGCCCCCTTCTCGATGATCGCGAGGATAACGCCAGCGAAATCACCCGCGATTACCGCATTCAGCTCGACACATCCGGCGGCGCCCCGCTGCTCAATGTCTTCGGTGGCAAGCTGACGACCTATCGACGTCTGGCCGAAGACGCCGTCGACAAGCTGGCGCCCGAACTGGGTCATCACGCAAAGGCCTGGACCGGCAAAGGCGATCCCCTACCCGGCGGCGAAGAAGCGAAACCCCAGCACCTGCTCGAGTCGCTACAGGTCAGCCATCCCTTCATTCCCTTGGGCATGGCCAATCGCATGGTCTTCAACTATGGCACCCGCGTGCGCGACATCGTGGGTGATGCCAACAGCCTGGACGATCTGGGTGAGCACTTCGGCGCGGATCTTTATGCCGCCGAAGTCGATTACCTGCGCGAACACGAATGGGCGCGCATGGCGGACGACATCCTCTGGCGACGATCGAAGCTCGGTCTCCGTCTCAACGACAGCGAGAAGCGGCGACTAGCCGATCATCTGGCGCCATCGTTCGCAACGCCAATCGGGGAGTCAGCGCTCCAAAGGTGATTTCGGCAACCCTCGTGAAAGGTGGCAATACAGAGCAGAAGCAAGCCCAGGACTCGACAGTCAACCGCATCGCCATTGAGGCGCATGCACACCAGGCCTCATCCGGCCATCACGTCAACTAAGGCAAGGGTTTTAATGGGTGTTATAGAAACAATTCTGGTTCATGAAATCGCCGGTACGGCCTGTATGACGCTGCTCGGCTGCGGCGTGGTTGCCAACGTGCTGCTCAAGAAGACCGGCGGTCATCATGGCGGGCCGTTGCTGATCTTCTTCGGCTGGGGACTCGCGGTCTATTGTGGCGTATGGATCGCGTTCGATACCGGGGCTCACCTCAATCCGACCATTACGCTCGCGCTATGGCTGGGCCCGGCGACAGAGTATGCAAAGGGTATTCCTATCACCCTGGACAATACGCTGGCCTACTTCGCTGGCGAATTCATCGGTGCGTGGCTGGGTGCCGTGCTCTGCTACCTTGCCTACAAGAAGCAATACGACGACACCGAAGACGCCACCACCATCTTGGCGACATTCTCTACCATACCCACGATCCGCTCGCGTTTCTGGAACTGCATGACCGAGGCCATCGGGACATTCGTGCTGGTGTTCGTCATCATCATGTTCGGTAACACGCCTAACGGACTGGGGCCGTTGGCGGTGGCGTTGCTGGTGGTTGCGATCGGCGCATCGCTGGGCGGACCGACAGGCTACGCAATCAACCCCGCGCGCGACATGGGACCACGGATTGCCCATGCCATGTTGCCGATCAAGAACAAGGGCGCCAACGATTGGGGCTACGCATGGGTTCCCTTCGTGGGCCCGATCATTGGCAGCAGCCTCGCCGCACTCGTTGCAACGATCTATTAAACCGCAACGGGCTGTTCAGAGACATGTCGACTCCTTATTCAGGACTCCCCATTCAGAAGGATAGTTTTCCAATGAGTGACAAAAAAAAGTACGTTCTGGCCATCGATCAAGGCACCACCAGTTCACGCTCCATGCTGTTCGATCATGACGGCAAGATCGTCGGCGTCGCCCAGCGAGAGTTCGAGCAGATTTTCCCGCGTCCGGGCTGGGTCGAGCACAATCCCCGCGACATCATGACCAGCGTGCTGACCACGCTGACCGAAGTGATCAACAACACCCAGATAAGCGTTGAAGAGATCGCTGGGATCGGCATCACCAATCAGCGTGAAACCACGGTGATCTGGGACAAGAACACCGGCCAGCCGGTTTATAACGCCATCGTATGGCAATCGCGTCACTCGGCAGAGATTTGTGACGAGCTGCGTGAAGCCGGCCATGCCGATATGGTTCGCAACAAGACCGGCCTGGTGATCGATGCCTATTTTTCGGGCACCAAGATCAAGTGGATCTTCGATAACGTCGATGGCGTCAAGGAAAAGGCCGAAAAAGGCGAGCTGCTGTTCGGCACGATGGACTCCTGGCTGATCTGGAACCTGACCGGCGGCGCTGAACACGTTACCGACGTCACCAACGCGTCTCGAACGATGATGTTCAACATTCGTGAGCGTCAGTGGGATCCGGAACTGCTCGAGATGTTCGGCGTGCCGGAATCGATGCTGCCCGAGGTCAAATCCTCCAGCGAAGTCTATGGCCACGTGCTGCCGAAGTTTCTGTTCGGGACCAGATTACCGATCGCCGGTATCGCCGGCGACCAGCAGGCGGCCCTGTTCGGCCAGGCCTGCTTCAAGCCTGGCATGGCCAAGAACACCTACGGCACCGGCTGCTTCACGCTCATGAACACCGGTACCGAAGCCACGATTTCAGACAACGGGCTGCTGACGACCATCGCCTGGGAGATCGACGGCGAGGTCGAGTATGCCTTGGAAGGGTCAATATTCGTGGCCGGCTCGGTGGTCCAATGGTTGCGCGACGGGTTGCGCATGCTCGGCAAGTCCTCGGATTCCGAAGCCTACGCAGAGCGCGCCGGCAGCAACGACGGCGTCTATCTCGTCCCGGCCTTCACCGGCCTCGGGGCACCCTACTGGAACTCGAATGTGCGAGGGGCGATGTTCGGCCTGTCGCGCGGCACCAGCAAGGAGCAGTTCATCCGCGCGGCCGTCGAGTCCATGGCCTATCAGACGGCGGACGTCCTCAAGGCCATGCAGGCCGACGCCGGCCTCGATCTGACCGAGCTGCGCGCCGACGGCGGCGCCATCGCCAATAACTTCCTGGCCCAGTTCCAGGCGGACATTCTCAATGTCGACGTGCTGCGTAGCGAAATCAGCGAAACGACGGCGCTGGGCGCTGCCTACCTTGCCGGGCTGGCGCTAGGGTTCTGGGAGTCACGCGAGCAGATTTCCGAGCAATGGGCGATCGAACGACGCTTCGAACCCAGCATGGGCAACGACAGGCGCAATGAGTTGTACGATGGCTGGAAGCGCGCCGTGCAAGCGACCATGGCCTTTCACGTCGCTTCGTAAGTCGGCTTCGCCGCTGGCGGAAACCTTGCCGCACATGAGCGGTCCTCCGATCGCCAGACGGCCTCGCTAGCGAGGCTATCTAGCAAGGCCGGCCAGCAAGAGACAAGGCCCGGGTCCTTTTCTGTAAGGGGCTCGGGCCTTGTCGTTGTTTATCGGAACAGAACCTTCCGCGAAGCGATACACCTCGTCAACAAACGGGCCCAAGACGAAGCGCTTCCAAATCCGGATAATGGACGCTATCCGCCGCGGCCCAGACGTCGAGGCAAGCCACTTACCAACGCGGTCCTTCTCCATGGAAATCAAGGTCAACTATCTCGACAACTTGCGTCAGGAAGCGCTGTTCGATGACTTCACCGTCATCACCGACCAACCGATCCGCTACAAGGGCGATGGCTCCGCACCGGGGCCGTTCGACTACTTCCTGGCCTCCTCGGCGCTTTGCGCGGCCTACTTCGTGCGTGTCTATTGCAACGCGCGCGAGATCCCGACCGAGAATATCCGGTTGTCGCAGAACAACATCGTCGACCCGGAAAACCGCTACAACCAGATATTCAAGATCCAGGTAGAGCTGCCAGACGATATCTCCGAGAAGGATCGCATCGGCATTCTGCGCTCCGTCGAGCGCTGCTCGGTCAAACGGGTCATCCAGAACAATCCGGATTTCCAGATCGAGACGGTCAAGAGCATCGACGAGGACGCCCAGGCGCTGTTGATGTCAGGGACCGTCGAGGGGGAGTCGACCTGGATCGAAGGCAAGGACCTGCCGCTGGAACAGACCATCGCCAACATGACCAAGATCCTCTCGGATCTCGGCATGAAGATCGAGATCGCCTCCTGGCGCAACATCGTGCCGAACGTCTGGTCGCTTCACATTCGTGATGCCGCCTCGCCGATGTGCTTCACCAACGGCAAGGGCGCGACCAAGGAAGCGGCACTCTGCTCTGCGCTGGGCGAGTTCATCGAACGCTTGAGCTGCAACTTCTTCTACAACGATCAGTTCTTTGGCCCGGAGCTCGCCGCTAGCGATTTCGTCCACTATCCCAACGAAAAGTGGTTCCAGCCGGGGCCGCATGACGAATTACCGGCCGAGGTTCTCGACGACCATTGCCGGGCGATCTTCGATCCCGAAGGCGAACTGCGCGGATCGCATCTGTTCGACACCAACTCCGGACGCACGGATCGTGGCATCGTCTCTCTACCTTTCGTGCGCCGGTCGGATGGCGAGACGGTCTGGTTTCCCTCGAACCTGATCGAGAACCTGTACCTGAGCAACGGCATGAGCGCGGGCAACACCATCGCCGAAGCGCAGGTGCAGTGCCTGTCGGAGATCTTCGAGCGAGCGGTGAAAAGGCAGATCATCGAGCAGGAGATCGCGCTGCCGGACGTGCCCGAGACCGTGCTGGCGAAATATCCCGGTATCCAGGAAGGCATCGCCGCGCTGGAGGCACAGGGCTTTCCGGTACTGGTGAAGGACGCTTCCCTCGGCGGCCAGTTCCCGGTCGCCTGCGTAACGCTGATGAACCCGCGCACCGGCGGCGTCTTCGCATCGTTCGGCGCACACCCGAGCCTGCAGGTCGCGATCGAGCGCAGCCTCACCGAGCTGCTGCAGGGGCGTAGTTTCGAAGGCATGAACGACCTGCCGCCGCCTACCTTCAACTCTCAGGCAGTGTCCGAGCCCAACAACTTCGTCGAGCACTTCATCGACTCCTCCGGCGTGATCTCGTGGCGTTTCTTCAACGCCAGCGCGGATGTGGAATTCGTCGAGTGGGACTTCTCGGGTTCGAATGATGAGGAGGCCGCCAGCCTGTTCGGCATTCTCGAAACCGAGGGCCTGGAAGCCTACGTGGCGATCCATGAAGACCTGGGCGCGCCGGTCTGCCGCATTCTGGTGCCGGGCTACTCCGAGGTGTACCCGGTGGAGGATCTGGTGTGGGACAACACCAACATGGCACTCGCCTTCCGCGAGGACATCCTCAACCTGCACGCGCTGGATGATGAACGACTGGCCGACCTGCTGGAGCGCCTGGACGAGAGCGAACTCGACGAGCAGATGAAGATCATTACGCTGATCGGCATCGAGTTCGACGAGAACACCGTGTGGGGGCAGCTCACCATTCTCGAACTGAAACTGCTGGTCAATCTGGCGCTCGGCCAGCCCGAGGACGCTCTGGATCAGGTCGAGATGTTCCTGCAATTCAACGACAACACCGTCGAACGTGGTCTGTTCTATCAGGCACTGCTCGCGGTGCTGCAGATCACGCTCGACGACGAGCTCGAGCTCGAGCTCGACGACTACCGTCATAATCTGATGCGCATGTTCAGTGAAGAGACCCTGAACGCCGTAGTCGGCTCGGTGGATGGTTCGGTGCGTTTTTACGGTCTGACTCCAACCAACTTGCAACTGGACGGGCTGGATCGCCACCACCGCCTGCTAGAAAGCTACGGCAAGCTGCATGCGGCGCGGGCGGCCCGGCAAGCCTGAACTCCAGCGTCACCCGGCCGTCAGCGATCGGCCGGGTGATTCACGCCATCGGTGGCATCGACTTCACCCAGGTCGTACGGATTGACACCTTCCAGACAGCCGATGTTGTAGCCGTACTGGTCGGGATTCGAACGTCGCTGGTGGTGGGTGTAGATCCCGCAGTTGCCGCAGAAATAGTGTTTCGCCGTCATCGTATTGAACTGATAGCAGCGCAGCTCGGCTTCACCGGCGATGACGTGCAACGCGTCCAGCGGCACGCCCGAAGTGATTGCCCCTTTGCGTTTGCATAGCGAGCAATTGCAGCGATGCGGGTCGACCACGCCATCGGGTAATTCAAGCTCCAGTACCACCGCACCGCAGTGGCAACTCAAACGATGGCGCGGCTGGATGTCGGTATTGCCGATGCGCTTGATCATGGGCTTGTCTTCCTGCAGAGGAGATTATCTTCAGCGTGACCTGACGATGCCAGGCCTAGGCTGCCGAGGCGCTCGTTCGAGCGCCACTTGCGCCTGACTCGCTGCATTCAAGGCTTGGACCCGCTGACGATAGAATAGCGCTTCGACGCATCGTCATCTTGATAACTCACGCGATTCAGTAACCCACGGCGGTGGCGAACAGTGCAAAACCGACTCCCAGCAAAATCCATAGCCCGATCAACGGCATGGCGAATCGGAACCACTTTTGATAGGGAATGCCGGAGACCGCCAGACTGCCCATGAGCGCCGATGAGGTCGGTAAAATCATGTTAGTGAAGCCATCACCCATCTGAAATACCAGGACCGCCGACTGACGGCTGATATCGAGCAGGTCCGCCAGTGGCGTCATGATCGGCATCGTCACTGCCGCCTGGCCGGTGCCCGATGTCACGAAGACATTCATGATGACCTGGAACAAGAACATACCGACAATTTGCAGTACGTGGGGTAATTCGCCGACCACGTTGGCCAAGTAGTAGACCACCGAATCGATGATATTGCCCTCCTGAAACACCACCAGCACGGCATGCGCGATGCCGATGATCAACGCCCCAAACAGCACGGTCTTGGCGCCGGCCACGAACTCCTCGGCGATGCGGCTGGCGCGGTAGGCGGCGAAGGCGCCAACCGCAATGCCCATGGTCAGAAACAGCGCTGCCAGTTCCTTGATGTACCAGCCATGAGCCATCACGCCCCAAATCAGACCGCTGAAACCGACCACCATGACCAGCAGAGTCGAGTAATGCCGCCTCTGGAGCCGGGGGAGTGAATCGAGCAACTCGAGCCGATCACCACACTGTTCACGCTCCAGCTCGGCAACCACGCTACGCGAAGGATCTCGGCGGACCCGCGCACCGTAACGCATGATGTAGGCGCTCGAGACGACGAGCATCGCGATCAGCAGCAGCGTACGCATCCACATTCCCGAGAACAGTGGTACATGAGCGATGGCCTGAGCGACACCGACGTTGAAAGGGTTGAGCAGGCCGGCGGTAAAACCGCACGCCGCACCCAGCGAAATGATCGCCGTGCCAGTGATGGCATCGAACCCTAACGAGCGCGCCACGGCGATACCGATCGGCACGAATACCATCACCTCGCTCGACATACCCATGGTGAAACCACCGATCGAGAAGAAGCCGAGGAACACCGGCACCACCAGCAGGCCACGATTGCCCAGCGCCTTGGCGATGCGTCCGGTCAACGCATCGATCGTCCCAGTCGATCGGATCACCTGGAACGCACCGCCGATGATGAGAATGAAGAAGATGACATCGGCCGCGTCGATCAGCCCTTCGACGATGGCCATGGGAATCTGGGTGATCCCCACCGGAGTCGACGCAATGGCGTGGAAGGAGCCCGGCACGATCAACTGTTTGCCGGAAGCTTCGTCCGCAACGCGGTCGAAAGCGCCGGCGGGAATCAGCCAGGTCATCACCGCCGCCACCAGTACCATGATGATTAGAATCACGTAGGTGTGCGGCATGCGGAAAAGTTGCCGAAACAAGCCTGGCGTCGCTAGGGCTTGAGCAGATGCCCGAGAGTCATTCTCGTAAGCCATGTCGATGTCTCCGAATTACTGTTGTTATGAAGAGTCTGTTGCTGCTCGCTTTTGTTGGACCGACTCCTAACCAACGCCGTTGTCATTGGACGGCGTCTTGTCGCGATCCACGCTCTATCGGATCTAGCGGTTGGCTCGCCAGCGCTCGAATTCACCTCGGACGGCAGCCATGGTCTCTGAAGAGATACAGAGCTCAAAAGCGGTCAGCGCCAACGCGCGAGTCGCCTGGCTGAGCGCCTGCATGCCAGCCTCCGAACCGGCCGCCTCGGCGAATTCCGGCGTATGCGGCACACAGTCACCAATGCGGATATAGGGATGAATCGTTGCTGTGATCTGACCGACATTGCCGATATCGGAGGAGCCGATTCCCCCTTTCGCGGTGGGCTCTTCTACTTCCAACCCCTGATCCTCGAGATGACGTCGAAAAATACCCGCAAGCGCATGGTTGTTATTGCGCTCGGCGTAGGTGAGACCTTCCTCGATCTCGAGCCTCGCACCGCTCGCCTCGGCGGCGCCGCGGGCGGCTGCGAACACCTTGTCGCGAACCATGCCCAACCCCTTGACGTCGGCGGCGCGCATCAGGAATTTCGCCTCGGCGTATGCCGGCACGATGTTGGTCGCCTCGCCGCCGTGAGTAATGATGCCGTGGACCCGCACATCGTCGGTCAGCAGCTGGCGCAGGGCATTGACCCCATTGAAGGTCTGAATCACTGCGTCGAGGGCACTGATACCCTCTTGCGGCGCCGAAGCCGCGTGGGCCGCGCGACCGTGAAACCGAAAGACGGCGTCGACACAGGCCAGTCCTCCCCGCAGCACCATATTCTTGCTGCGCGGATGGCAGAGCATGGCCGCATCAACTTCGTCGAAAATGCCATGCTGACACTGAATGATCTTGCCGCCGCCCTCTTCTTCGGCCGGTGTGCCGATGACCAGAATCGTTCCCGGCAGATCGGGAAACGCTTTCTTGAGTGCCAGCGCCGCGCCGACGGAGGCCGTGCCGATAAGGTTGTGGCCACAGGCGTGCCCCATCTCCGGTAGAGCGTCGTACTCCGCCAGCAATGCAACCGTGGGCCCACCTTCGGCCCCCTGCCAGCGCGCGCGAAATGACGTCTCCAGCCCGGCGACCCCCTCCTCGACCTCGAACCCGGCCTCACGCAGCGGGGCCGTCAGCCACGCCATGGCCTGATGTTCCTGGAAGCTGAGTTCTGGATTGGCGTGAAGCGTTAACGCCAATTCCCTTAGTTGCGCGTCGAGCCCGTCGACGACATCCGCCAAAATTCGTTTATCGCTGTGTTGAACCTGTGGCAAAGGAGTATTCCTCGCGTATCGTTTATGGCACTGGATAGCCAATGAAAAGGGCTGTTCCGGTTATAAGGCCAGACGATGATGAGACACAAAGACGGATTTTTTGGCCGCTGACCGACAGCCCCATAAAATATTTTTATGTGATAACAAGGGCGGCTCGAATGAACGAACGCGACTGGCAAATTTTGCACACCGTCTTCGAGACGCGAAGCGTGACCGGAGCTGCCGAGAAGCTCTTCACTTCTCAACCGGCACTCAGCTATCGGCTCAAGCGCCTCGAGGAGCACTTCGGTGTGTGCCTTTTCGAGCGTGACGGTCGTAAATTGAATTTCACTCAGGAGGGTGAACATCTCGTCGATCATGCACGGCGTATGCTGCGGGAAGATCTGCGCATGCGAGAGGAACTGACCCGTATGCAGCAGCATCCACACGGTGAGATTCGGCTGGGCGTGTCGAGCAATTACGCTGCCTACCGGCTCCCCCGACTGCTCGCGGCATTCCAGGCACGCCATGGCGGCGCCAGCTTCTCGCTCGTGAGCGGTCTCAGCCATGACCTGTTCGTGCAGTTGCAGCGCGAAGAGATTCATCTCGCCCTGGTGCGTGATTCGTTCAATTGGAAGGAGCGCAAGTTCATCGTCGATGAGGACCCGTTTTACGTCTTCAGTCGCGAGGCGATCGACTTCGACGACCTGCCGCGCTTGCCTCAGATAGCGTTGGATACGAGCACGTTTCAGAACCGACTGGTGGCCGACTGGTGGAATGCGCGCTTTTCGGAGCCGCCTCGTATCGCCATGAGAGTGGATAAGATCGAGGCTTGCATGGCCATGGTGAGGCACGGCCTCGGCTACACCATCGTATCGAGCATCGCCTTGCAGGAAGCAGATCGTCTTTTCCGCTTCCCTATCGTTCAGGCGGATGGGCAACAGCTCACCAACAAGACCTGGCTGCTCTATCGCACGCAGAGCGAGCGACTCCCCCTAGTGGAAAAGCTGATCGATATGCTCAAACGACGAATGGCGTGAGATCGCCGCCAGATCCAGATCGATTACTGCCAGCGTGCGACTTTCCGCCGGTGCGACTTTCCTGACATAGCTTCACATCTTCGTCATTAGCACCCCCTAATCTGTTGTCACGAGCACTATCGACAGCGGCCGCACGGGGACCACACGATGACGACGGATCGAAAGCATTTTTCCAGGCGTGACTTTCTGACCACCGGTGGTCGTCTCGGCATCGGCCTTGGCTTGGCCAGCACCGGGCTTCTAGCCGCGCCGGCAATCATCATGGCAGAGGGGCGCCGCCCAACCGTCGAAGGCGGCGTAATGAGCGGCGATGCGCTGACCGACCGCGCCATGCTGTGGGGACGAGCGAGCATGCCGTCTCGGATGCTGGTCGAGGTCGCCGACAACCCGGATTTCCGCGGCGCGCGTCAGCTGCCCTGGGTCGATGTGCTGCCCAGCACCGACCTGATCGGCAAGATCGATGCGACCGGCCTTCAGGGTCTCGATGCCGTTCACTACCGCGTGCGATTCGCGGCCCTGGGTGATCCACGGGCGATCAGCGAACCCGTCGTCGGACGGCTGCGGCTGCCGCCCTCTCAACCGAGAGACATTCGCTTCGTCTGGTCCGGTGACGTGGTCGGTCAGGGCTGGGGCATCGATGAGTCCAGAGGCGGCATGCGTACCTGGGAAACGATGCGCCAGGTCCGGCCTGATTTCTTCATCCACTCCGGCGACACGGTCTATGCGGACGGCCCTTTGGAAGCGGAAGCGGCTCTCCCCGACGGCGGCGTCTGGCGCAATATCGTCACGCCCGCCAAGCAGAAAGTCGCCGAGACGCTGGACGAATATCGTGGCCAACATACCTACAACCACCTCGACGCCAACTTCCGCCGCTTTGCAGCCGAAGTGCCGATGCTGGCCCAGTGGGACGATCACGAGACGACCAACAACTGGTATCCGCAGGAGCTCCTCGACAACGATCTCTATACGGAAAAGAACGTCGCGCTGCTGTCCGCCCGCGGTCGTCAGGCCTTTCTCGAATACATGCCGATTCGTCTGCCCTCCTCCGCGCCGCAGCGGATCTACCGCCGTTTTTCCTACGGGCCGGGGATGGAAGTGTTCATGCTGGATATGCGCAGCTATCGCGGCCCCAACAGTGCCAATCTGCAAGAGGAAGAATCAGCGGCCACCGCCTTCCTTGGCGAAAACCAGTTCCGCTGGCTGCGGCATGCGCTGAACGATTCCACCGCAACCTGGAAGATCATCGCAGCCGACATGCCGATCGGAATGGTGGTGCCGGATGGCGAACTGTTTGAGGCGATCGCCAACAATGATCCCGGTCAGCCGCTCGGGCGAGAACGGGAGATCGCCCGGCTGTTGCAGGCCATTCGCGATGACGATATCAGTAACGTCGTCTGGTTCACCGCCGACGTGCACTACACAGCCGCGCATCACTACGCCCCGGAGCGCGCCAGTTTCAAGGCGTTCAAACCGTTCTGGGAGTTCGTCAGCGGGCCGCTCCACGCCGGCACCTTCGGCCCCAGCGAGATGGACGCGACCTTCGGCCCTGAAGTGACATTCTTCAAGGCGCCGCCGGAGGGCCAGTCGAACCTGCCGCCGTCGGCGGGTTATCAGTTCTTCGGCCAGGCCGACCTGGACGCCGAGAGCAAGACGCTGACGATCCGCCTCAAGGACAGCGACGGCAAGACGCTGCATACGCAAGTGCTGGAGCCCGAGGCCCGTTCCGCCAACGCCTGACGGACACGGGCGGTGAGCAGCCATTCACACCACTTTGCCCGGATTCATGATGCCCAGCGGGTCGAGAGCGGCCTTGATCCAGGCTACTGGATAGCAAGTCGCACGGACCCCACGAGGTCCTTGAGTGGATTGACCAGGGTCCAGACATCGATATTGATCTGCTTTCGTCTTTCCTACTTCGCAAGGGCCTGGCTCCAGACTCCGGCACCTTCCAGCATCTCCATTCCCATGCTCAGTCCCATCAGCGTCTCGCAGCGTCGTGGCGGCAAACTAAGCTCAGCGCCTTCGCGAAATTTTCTGAACAAGGCGTCATCGCTTAGCGGATTGAGCGGGTTACCCAGCGCCATATCGACGCGCAGAGTGCGGTGTCGGCCGTCTTGTGTAATCAGCGTCACCTCCGGCTCACCATCGCGAGGGCATTGGTCATCGACGATCAACTCCACCCGCAGCATGCAATCCCGTAACGCCGTCGCTTGCCGATTTTCGAGCGTGTAGGCGGAAAGGCCCGCGGAACCCAGTGTCGCCATCGCCGCCAGCGCATAGGGCAGGCTCATCTGAGCGCTGGCCAGTGAGTCGATGTCACGCGTGCTGCACATGTCGTTCAGAAAGGGGCTGAGTCGAACCTGGATTCGCTGGATGTTTGCTTCGGCGGCTTTCGCGTCGAGTTCGGCCTCGCGCATCAGGGCCGACAGCGCATCGATCGCCGCATGCGCACCGCGACAGGAGGCGTAGGGCTTGATCGAACAGCGCGACAGCTTCCAGGTTTGCCCCAGTTCCGCCGTCAGCGCGGCGGGCTCGGCATGCCCTGCCGCGAGCGTCGACAGATATCCGCCCCAGACGTCATCAAACAATTGGCTCGGCCCGACCACACCGGCGCGCGCCATCAGCGCGGCGTTGACACCGCCCTGCGCCGCCTGGCCGGCGTGCAGCTTCTTGCTCTCGGCGCCATCGTGAATGAACGCCCACAGTCCGGAGCTAAAACTGCCGGACAGCGTAATGGCCGAGCGCAACGCCTCGAACTCCAGATTCATCAATTTAGCGCAGGCCGCGGCTGCTCCGAACACGCCGCAGGTGCCGGTAGAATGCCAACCATCGCCGTTGTGTTGGGCATAACCGCCACAGGCTTCCAGCACGCGACGCCCGACCTCGTAACCTACGATCATCGCGGTGAGTAGCTCCGGACCGCTGATGCGACGTTCGATCAGCGGCAATATCGCAAGCAACGCGGGTATCACGACAGCACCAGAATGATCACAGCCACCGGTATCATCCAGCTCCAATGCATGCACCGATACGCCGTTGACGAAGGCCGCCATTCGCGGAGATAAGCGCTGATCGGTTCCCCAGACGATGGCTTCGCCGCTCGGCTCATGCAGCCCGTTCATTATCTTGCGGCCAATATCGCTGGTTGCCCCGGCCAGACCGGCCCCCAGCGTATCCAGCCAGTGGCGCTTGGCCTGCGCCACCACGGCGGCGGGAATCTCCTCGAAACGCAGCGCGTGCAAAAAATGCACCAATGGACCGAGCGTGTGACGCGTCACTGGGATTCACTTCTGTAGCGCTGGAACGCGCTGGCGGGATGATCAGGAGGAATGTCCGGACCATTGGCGGCCCACCAACGGGCGACGCCTTCCCCGGTAGCCACCCAGCGCGCAGGCTGATCACGTAAACCCGCCAGCAATTCACGGAGCAAATCGGCCCGCCCCGGCGTGCCGATAAGTTCAGGGTGCAGGCGCATCACGGCGCACAGGCCAAAACGGTGGAATCCATCGAGATCGGCCTGCCAGTTGGCCAGGGTTTCACGATAGCCGGCGATTCGCGATTGCCCGGGCGGTACCGGCGGCGACAGGTTGAACGCCAGATAGGCATCGTCATCGAGCTCGTAGTGCAGCGGTAGCTCGATAAGGCTCGGCGCTTCAGGGTGTCGATACGGCAGATCATCGCCGCGCCAGGATGACGACCAGTGAAAACCGGCCTGCGTCAGTTCACGTTCGAATCCCGGCGCCCAGGCGCCCAATGGCAAACGAAAGCCGGTGGGCAGCTTACCGGTCCGCGCCGCCAGCGCATCGCGCCCACGCCACAAAACCTGAACCTGATCCTGCGGCGTCAGTGTCGAAAAATCCTCGTACTCGTAACCGGCACAGGCGATTTCATGACCTGCAGCGGCAATCTCATCGACCAGCGCACCCTGGGTCTCCGCAAGCCGGCCGGGCAAAAACCAACTGACGCGAAGCCCCGCATCATCCAGCCGAGCCAGCAGTCGTTCCACGCCACGCTGGCTGCCGTAGCGCCAGACCGACAGGCTTTTGTCGCGCCCGGCCATGGCGGGCACCTGCGCCAAAATACCCAACACATCGCTGTAGTCGACCGTTAGCACTACCGCGCTGCGCTTGCCCTCAGGCCAGATCGGATCGGTATTATCCTGCATGACGGGGCTCCTGATCTGGAGACTGCCCCGGAGACTGAGCCGGCAGTTGCTGCCAGAATTCCGCCACATCACGACAGCGTGCGAACCACACATCTTCATGCGCCGTCATATGGGCCAGGAAAGCCTCCAGCAAGGCCATGCGCCCGGGTCTCGCTGAGACCTTGGGATGCAACAGCGTGGTCATCGACAACCCTTCTTCATGGCTGCCGTCGAATTCCGCGCACCAGTTGGCCAACACCTGCGCATAGGGTGCGGTGCGATCGAGCCCGCGGGGAAAGTCGGGCGCTCGTTGATAAGCGAGACTCGCGTAATCATCGAGTTCCCAGCGCGCCGGAATCTCGATCAGCCCCTGAGGATGGCCGTCGACCGCGACATGATAAGGGCGGTCATCACCGCGCATGCTGCTGGAATAACGCACACCGAATTCGTTCAAAATATCGGGCGTTTGTGCGCCCCAGTCACCGGAGGGCGTGCGAAAGCCCACCGGGCGAACACCCAGCAAATCGTGAAAAATCGCCTGACTTCGAGTCATGATCTCGCGCTGCTGCGCGTCATCGAGCGTCCAGAAAAGTTCGTGACGGTGTCCGTGATAGGCGACTTCATGTCCCGCCTCGATAATCGCCCGGCACTGAGTGGGCCAGTGCTCAATCACCCAGGTGGGAACGAAGAACGTGGCCGGTAGGCGAAAGGTTTCCAGCATCGTCAAAATTCTGGGCAGAGCGCGATACGGGCCATAGGCGCCCAGCGTGAAATAGGCAGGATTGCCCTTCAGCGATCCATCGAGCATGGCATCACCGGTAGGGCCATCGAGATCGAAAGCCAGCGCGACACACGAACGTGCGCCGCCCGGCCAGGCAATGGAAGGTCTCAAGAGTTTGACCTCATCAATCAGGTAGGCGGCGCGGACGCTGATGCCAGTAGCTCAGGTCCCGGCGTTGATACTCACTTTCTCTACCGCGGACTCCTGCAGCCCCCACTTTTCGATGATCTGCTCGTAGCTGCCGTCCTCGATCATCGAATCCAGCGCGGACGAGAGCGCATCGCGCAGTGCCTCGTTGTCATTGGAGACCGCCATGCCGGTGTACTGATGGCTCAGCGGCTTGCCGAGAATGCGATAGGTGTCCGGTTCGTTGGATGCGAAATAGGGCAAGGTCTCGCTACCCTGCACGGCCGCGTCCAGTCGGCCCTGGCGCAGTTGAGCGCGGGCATCTGCCGAGCCTTCGGTACCCACGAAAGTAATCGCCGGCTTGTCTGCAGCCTCACAGTTGGCAGCACTCCAGGCCTTGACCTCATCGGGGTAGGTCGTGCGCCGGCTACCACCGACGTTCTTGCCGCACAGATCCAGCGGGGCCTTGATCCCCTCGTTGCGCAGCATGGTGTAGAACTGCGGCCCGGTGCGCAGGTAATCGATGAAGTCCACTACCTCCTGGCGCTTCGGCGTGTCGGTCATGCCCGATAGCACCAAATCACTGCGACCCGTCTTGAGCCCGCTGATCATTTGCTCAAAGGCGGTCTCTTCCCAGCGAATCTCGATACCCAGTTTTTCACCCAGCGCGACACCGAGGTCGTAATCGAAGCCGGTGATCTCGTTGGTCGCCGGGTCCTTGAACTCCATCGGTGGATAGTTGGGAACGATAGCCGCGCTGAGATAGCCACGGTCGACGATATCCTTTGGCAATTCGCTGGCCTGAACGACCTGGCACAGCGAGGTTGCGGTCAATGCCATCAGCAGTAGGGATTTCTTCATGGGATCATCTCTTGTGGTTGTCGTTGATGGATCTTGCGTTCATGGCATGAATGATTTTTTCAATTGCCAATGATGCGTTGAATAATAGCGGCGGCGGTTCGCTAGTTGAGTACCGCGGAAATGAACCCGCGAGTGCGTTCGTTGCGCGGATACATGAGTATTTCTTCCGGTGCGCCGGTTTCGACGATCTGTCCGGCATCCATGAACACCACGCGGTTGGCGACTTCACGCGCAAATCCCAGTTCATGGGTCACCACGATCATCGACATTCCGCTGCGGGCAAGGTCTCGCATCACCTGTAGCACTTCGCCGACCAGTTCTGGATCCAACGCTGAAGTCGGCTCGTCGAACAGCATCAAGCGTGGCCGCATGGCCAGCGCCCGGGCAATCGCCACGCGCTGCTGTTGTCCGCCGGAAAGCTCGACCGGGTAGGCATTGGCCTTGTCCGACAGGCCCACACGCTCGAGCAGCTCAAGTGCCTGCTCGCGACACTCTCGCGGTGAGCGCTTGAGCACCTGAATCGGCCCTTCGATGATGTTCTCCAGCGCGGTCATGTGTGGGAACAGATTGAAACGCTGAAACACCATGCCGGTGGCTAATCGCTGGCGCGCGATCTGCCTGTCATCCAGCTCATGCAGGGCGCTGCCCTCGATGCGATAGCCAATCAGCTCGCCGTCGACCCACAGCCCACCGCCGTCGATCTTTTCCAGCTGATTGATGCAGCGCAGTAGCGTGCTCTTGCCCGAGCCCGAAGGCCCGACGATACAGACGACTTCGCCGTTTTCGATATCAATGTCGACATGATCGAGGGCGACGAAATCACCGAATTTCTTGACGACGGACTGCCCCTGGACGATGAAACTCATGGCTTGTCTCGCTCCCTAGTGATCGACGCGGCCGGAACCGCGGGCGAAACGACGTTCGAGCTGTCTCTGGCCAAACGACATGATGGTCACCACGACCAGATACCAGATACCCGCCACGATCAGCAGCTCCATGACGCGGGCATTGGCGTAGTAGATGTTCTGGGCGTTGTGGAGAATTTCCGAGTACTGAATGACGCTGGCCAGACTGGTCATCTTGATCATGCTGATGGTTTCGTTACCGATCGGCGGCAGGATGACGCGCATCGCCTGTGGCAGTACGATTCGGCGCAGGCTCTTGAGCCGGGTCATGCCGATCGACATGGCCGCCTCGTACTGCCCGTTATCCACCGATAGCAAACCACCGCGAACGACCTCTGCCGTGTAAGCCCCCTGATTGATACCCAGACCGAGTAGCGCCGCGACAAACGGCACCATGACATCCACGGTTCGTGCTTCGAAAACGCCCGGGACACCCAACGTGGGGAAGACCAGCGCGAGGTTGAACCACAGCAGTAGTTGAAGAATGATCGGCGTGCCGCGAAAGAACCAGATGTATCCCTTGGCGACATAACGCAGCACGGGATTGCTCGACATCCTCATGATCGCGAAGATAACGCCGAGGACCACACCGAGAATCATGGCCAGAATCGACATCAATACGGTGTTGCCCAAACCCCACAGAATCGCCTTGGCTGTTAGAAAGCGTCCGACGATGCTCCACTCGATATCGCCATTGGCAAACGCGTGTATCAGCGCGCCCAAAAGCCCCAGGATGATGATCGAGGAGACAAGGCGTCCGTAATGTCGGCGCGGCACGATTTTATAATCGGAAAGTTTCGTCGACGAAGCTGACGGTGTCTGGTTCGACGTATGAGTCGTTGTCTGCATTGGAAAGTCCTGCACGATCAAGCGGTGGTCGGGAAACGCAAGCACGGCGCTCAGGCGACGCGTGGCCCCCGATAATCACTTAGCGAGCCCTGCTGCTGCTGGATCGCCACTCGCAGCCGCTCAAGCTGGCTACCGACCTGAGCCGGCGCGGTGCCGCCATATCCATCACGCGCTTCGAGAGCGGCCTCCAGCGTCAGCGCATCAAGCACACCGGCATCCAGACGCGGATCGATCGATTGCAACTGCGCCGCCGAGATCTCGCTGAGCTCGATGCCTTCCTGCTCGCACAAGCGCACCACCTGTCCGGTGATCTCGTGGGCTTCGCGGAAACTGACATCGCGCATCGACAGCCAATCGGCAATCTCGGTGGCCAGCGTGAAGCCCAGCGGTGCCTGACGGCGCAGCTCATCAACGTTGACCGTCATCGTCGCGATCATGCCCGCCATTGCCGGCAGCACGAGATCCAGCGTTTCAAGCGCATCCAGCACCTGATACTTGTCCTCGCCCAGATCCCGGTTGTAGGAGAGCGGCTGGGCCTTGAGCGTCGACATCAGCCCGGTCAGATTGCCAATCAAACGGCCGGACTTGCCTCGGGTCAGCTCGGCAATATCGGGGTTTTTCTTCTGAGGCATGATCGAGCTGCCGGTGGCATAACCGTCATCCAGCACGACCCACTGGAACTGTCGCGAGGTCCACAGACAAACCTCCTCACCCAAACGCGATAGATTGACGCCGACCATGCTGGCGATAAACAGAAACTCGGCCACATGATCTCGGCTTGCCACCGCATCGATCGAATTCTCGCAGGCGCCCTCAAAGCCCATGGACTGGGCCGCACGCTCAGCGCCTCGGGTCACGGCCGAACCGGCCAACGCAGCCGCGCCCAGCGGCGAGAGCGAAAAGCGTCGATCCCAATCGATGATCCGCTGCACATCACGCAGCAGCGACTGGGCGTGCGCCAGCAGCTGGTGGCCAAAAACGATCGGCTGAGCCTGCTGCAGATGGGTAAAACCGGGAGCCACGGAATGAAGGTGTACCTCCGCCTGTTCGGCCAGAGCGTTCATCAATTCATGAATCTGTGCCGCCAGCTGACGAATCCGATCCCTCAGCAGCAGCCGCATGTCGTTGGCTGCCTGGTCATTGCGAGACCGCCCCGCCCGTAGCTTTCCACCCAGCGCACTCAAACGCTCGGTAAGAAGTCGTTCGAGAAACGTATGGACGTCTTCATCGGCTTCGATAGGCTCGACCTTGCCCGCGCGGAAATCCTGATCAATTTCATTCAGTGTGGCCTGGATTTTGGTCGCCTCGTCAGCGGTCAGGATGCCGGCATGTTGCAGCTCGACGCAGTGGGCCCGAGAGCCGGCAATGTCATAGGGGAGAAGATCGAAGTATCGGACGGGAGAGCGTGACAAACGCGCCATGGCATCACTGGGGCCGGTCGAAAACCGGGCACCCCAGAGTCGATCACTGGTGTGGCTCATTGAATATTCCTGCTGTTTGTAGTTGTCTTTTGTCGGTCGCCGCCGATTGAATTCGATAACAATGTTTTGGCAGCGACCTCATCTCAGGGCTGACACAAGCGGCTAATAACAGCTATCTCACGAGAGAAACGCGATGGGAAATATCAAAGATGGAAAGTGAGCTTTCAAAAACGGAAAGTGCCCGCGCGCGCAACGGCCCCAGAGCGGGATTCCGCGTTGGCGCGATGGAATTGAAATTGTTGAGAGTTTTCAAGACGGTGGTGGAATCCGGCGGTTTTTCGTCGGCACAGCATCCTTTGGGAATCAGCCTCGCCTCGATCAGCAAGCAGATTTCCGATCTGGAGGTCAGACTGGGGATGCGCCTGTGTACACGAGGTCGGGATGGTTTCGAACTCAGTGAAGAAGGCGAAATTGTCTATCGCAATACGCTGTCACTTTTCCGCACCCTTGAGGATTTCAGCGATCGTATTACCGCCTCGGACGAGATCGTGGGAGAGCTGAGTCTCGCGGTGATCGATAACACCATTAGCGACCCGGAATCTCCGGTCATTAATGCGCTGAACCAACTCAATATTTGCGCCCCAAGAGTGCGCGTTTCATTAAGCATTTCCTCTCTCGAGGAGGTCGAAAGAGGGCTACAGTCGGGTCGGTTTCATGGGGCAATTATGCCAAATTACGAAACCGATATCTCTGCCAACAGACCAGATCAGTTCGAGAAAATAGCGCTCTATGAGGAACACAGTGGACTTTACTGCGGCCTCAATCATCCGGTCTTCGGCAGTGCCGATCAGCAGACAATAAACACGTTGAAACCGTATAAATTCGTCACCCACAGTTACGTCAACAGTGAACAAAGAAGACAGCTAATAAGTCAGTTCGATAATCTTTCATCTGCCACGCAGGTAGAAGCCGTGGCCATGCTAATTCTATCGGGTGTCTACGTCGGAGTTTTACCACATCATTACGCTAAACAGTACGTTGAACAGCGTCGTATGGCACCACTGCTGACAGCCAATCCCCCGTTTTCCACATCAATGGAGTTAGTGTGGAATGCAAGAGTCGGATTCTCTCAGGCTCTCAATTGCTTTATCGATATCATACAACGCCACTAACGAGCACTCAGGCTCGGCCTGCTCTTGTGTGAGAGGGATATTTCCCCCCAAAGTCTTTACATCAACCTGTCTAAACCAGCTTGCCCGGATTCATGATACCGAGCGGGTCGAGCGCAGTCTTGATCGCGCGCATCACCGCCCAGCCTTCACCGTGCTCGGCTTCCATATAGGCGCGCTTGCCGGTGCCGATGCCGTGCTCGCCGGTGCAGGTACCGCCGACGGCCAGGGCGCGCTCGATCAAGCGCTGGTTGAATGCCGCCAACGTATCGAGCTCCTGCTCGCTATGGCGATCGACAGCGACGACCAGATGAAAATTGCCGTCACCGACATGGCCCAGCAGCGGCGCGATCAGGCCGCTCTCCGTTACGTCATGCTGGGTTGCTTCGATGCATTCCGCCAGCTTCGAAATCGGCACGCAGATGTCGGTGGCCAGGAACTCCATCCCCGGGCGCAGCGCCTTGGCCGCGTAGGCGGCATCGTGACGCGCTTGCCATAGCGTCTGGCGATCCTCTTCCTTGGTCGCCCAGGCGAAGTCGCTGCCGCCGAACTCCTGGCACAGTTCGGCCATCGATTCAGCCTGCTCCTTCACCCCGGCATGAGTGCCGTGGAACTCCAGGAACAGCGTCGGCTTCTCGGCATAGTCGAGCCGGGAGAACGCATTCACCGCGCGCATGGCGAGGGTATCCATCAGCTCGATCCGCGCCATCGGGATGCCGTACTGGATCGAGGCGATCACCGCATCGATGGCGCCGGCGACGTCGTCGAACGCGACCGTCGCCGAGGAGATCGCTTCCGGCAGCCCATGCAGCTTCACGTTCAACTCGGTGATGATACCGAGCGTACCTTCGGCGCCGATCATCAGATGGGTCAGGTCGTAGCCGGCCGCAGACTTGCGTGCCCGGGTACCGGTCTCGACGATGCGGCCATCCGGCATTACCACGGTCATCGACAGCACGTTCTCGCGAATGGTGCCGTAACGCACGGTGTTGGTGCCGCTGGCGCGGGTCGAGGCCATGCCGCCCATGCTGGCGTCCGCACCGGGATCGACGGAGAAGAACAGCCCGGTCGCGCGTAGATGGGTATTGAGCTGGGTGCGCGTCACGCCCGGCTGGACGGTGACGTCCATATCTTCCGGGCGAACCTCGATGACCGTATTCATCTGCGAAAGATCGACGCACAGCCCGCCCCGATCGGCGATCACCTGGCCTTCGATCGAGGTGCCAACGCCGTAGGGAATCACCGGCACCCGATGCGTCGCACAGGCCCGCACCACGGCAGAGACTTCCTCGGTGGAATGCGGAAAGCAGACCGCATCCGGCGCCGCCGGATGATGCCAGGACTCGTCATGCCCATGCTGCTCGCGAATCCCCGCCGCCGTGGTAATCCGATCACCGAGAACCGGGTCGAGGCCGGCGACCAACGCCTGAATCGTGGCAGCGGAGGGGCGAGGGGAAAGATCGGTAGGCAGCGCGGCGAAAGACATGAAAGACAACCTCGAATAGACCAGGAATGACAGACAGTGAGCAAGCTATCTATCATCCCAGCATACCGGATATTGAACCTGTCAGTCCGTCACTCTTTCGCGAGCATCCCGGCTGGAGACAGTTTCCGCCTTACCGAAAACCCGCTCCAGATGCTCGCGGTACTCTGCCGTGTGCCGTTCGACGTCAGGCATCTTCATGACATCGTTGGCGATGAAGATGGGTAATCCTTCCAGCCCGACGAAGGTCTGCGATTTGTGGAACGCGAAGTAGACGCCGTCGACGCCACGTCCTTCGAAAAAATTGTCCGACTCGTCGAACGCCTCTCGCGGGGCGTTCCAGGTCAACGAGAGCATGTAGCGTCGGCCCTGCAGCAACCCGCCGCTGCCGTACTGCTTGCTCGGGTCGTGACGCGAACGCCCATCGTTGGCGTAGAGCGAACCGTGGCCGGCGGTGAAGACTTCGTCGATATAGCGCTTCACGCTCCACGGCGTGCCCATCCACCAGCCGGGCATCTGATAGACGATGGTGTCGGCCCATAGATAGTTCTGCACTTCGGCGTCGACGTCGTAGCCCTGCTCGATGATCGTTTCGTGAACCTGATGACCCAGTTCCCGCAGCTCCTCCACGGCAACTTCGTGGAACGTATTGTTGAGTTCACCGCCGGAATGGGCAAACGGCTTACCGCCATTGATCAAAAGTATCTTCATTATGTCGTCTCTCGATAAAAATAACGAAGCGGCCTTGCAGCGCAAGGCCACTGGTCGATGCAACGATTGTGACGCCTTCCCGCAAAAGAAAAACCCGACTGGCGACAAGTCACTTTTGATTTAAAATCAACAAACCTATCGAAAGGCGATCGGCACTCCATGAAAAGCACCCTGGAAGAGCAGCAGGCCTTCATCGCCGTGGTCGACAGCGGCTCGATCACCGCCGCCGCCGAGCGGCTGGAAATGACCGTTTCCGGCGTCAGCCGTTCCCTCAACCGGCTGGAGCAAAAACTGGCGACGACATTGCTGCGGCGAACGACGCGCCGGCTGGAGTTGACCGAAGAGGGCGAAACCTTCCTCGCTCATTGTCGGCGCATACTGGCTGCCGTGGAAATTGCGGAAGAGGCGATCATCGGTCACCATGATCAGCCCCAAGGTCGGCTGCGCATCAACGCCGCGCCGAGCTTCATGCAGCTCGTTATCGTGCCGGTGATCGGCGAATTTCGGGCCCGCTACCCCGGCATCACGCTGGAACTCGACACCCACGACCGCTTCATCGATCTGCTCGAGCAGCGCGTCGACCTCGCCATCCGCATCGGCGAGCTGAACGACTCCTCGCTGCATGCCCGTCCGCTCGGCCACAGCCCGCTACGGCTTCTCGCCAGCCCCCGCTATCTCGAGCGCCATGGCGTGCCGCGACGCATCGAGGATCTCTCTCACCACAGCCTGCTCGGTTTCAGCCAGCTGGACCACCTCAACGACTGGCCGCTGCTCGACGCCCAAGGCCAGCCGTTTCACGTGAAACCTTCGCTCTCTGCCTCCAGCGGTCCGACCCTGCTGGAGCTGGTGACGGCCGGCGAGGGGATCGCCTGTCTGGCCGATTACATGACCCTTCGGCCCCGCCAACTCGGTACGCTCATCGACATACTACCCGATCAGACCCAGTTCCAGACCCAGCGCATCAACGTCGTCTACTATCGTCAGACCGCGCTCTCCCGTCGCGCCCGGCTACTGATGGATTTTCTTGCACAGCGGCTGCCGGGAGACTATCTGAGTATCTGAGACCCATCGACGAGCACATTGCGACGCCCTGGGGCCTCTCGGCAATTTATATCGGTTCCTCCTTAACCTGGATCGAATCCTCGGGCCTCTCTTAAACAGTATCTTGTCGAGCATGAGCATGTGATGCGCCAAGGCGGGCGCAACGTTTTACGAAGGAGCGTACGATGCCCCACCCCGATTGGCGGCGCACGCTGCGTCGGCTCCGTGCCGAGTGGGCAACACCGGCGGAAGAGCCTCAGACACTCGCGCGGCGTCTCAAAGAGTTGATTGCGCTGGAGCTCGATCGACTGCCACGGCCGGCCGTGGGCGAGACTTTGACCCGCTGGGCGACGCTGGCAGACATTGCCGGCCTGGATCTCGCGCTGGTCAAACTGTTCGAAGGCCACACCGACGCGCTGGCGATCATCGCCGAGCTGAGCGACGCCGATCGCTTCCCGCCAGCGGCGACATGGGCCGTGTGGGCGGCGGAACCGCCGTTTGCCAGGGTTGAAATCATACCCGTTGGCGCTGATACCGGGCCGCTGTCGGACCACCAGCGCGTACGCCTGAACGGTCGCAAGGCGTGGTGCTCCGGTGCCGCGACGGTCTCTCATGCGCTGGTCACCGCCTGGCATGAGCATATCCCTTATCTTGCCGCCGTCGACATGCGCGCGGCTGGCGTTCAGGTGACGAAAACCGGCTGGCACGCCGTCGGCATGGCAGCCACGCAGAGCGTGGATGTGGATTTCGACGGTGCCGAGGCGTTTCTCGTCGGACCCGCCAAAGGCTATCTACAACGCCCCGGTTTCTGGCAGGGCGGCATCGGCATCGCCGCCTGCTGGTGGGGCGCTGCCGCCAGACTGGGCGACATACTGCGAGCGAGCGTCGCCAAGCGTGACGACCCTCACGCCCTGGCGCATCTGGGCGCGGTCGACATCGCGCTACGCCATGGTGAAGCGCGCCTGCGAGATGCCGCCCGCTGGGTCGATGAGCACCCCCTCGGCGACGCCCGCTATCTGGCGTTGTCGGTACGCGGCGCCGTCGACGCCGTTGTCGAGGAAGTCATTCATCATGTCGGGCGCGGCGTCGGTGCCGGCCCTTACTGTCGCGATCCGGCCTTTGCCCGGCTGATCGCCGACCTGCCGGTATTCGTCCGCCAGTGCCACGCCGAGCGCGACCTGCAGGCGATCGGAGACTATCGCCGACAGGATCACGAGGAAATATCGGAATGGAATCTATGGCCATGATCGAAGACGAGCGGCGAATCGAAGGCGATGGCACGCCGCTGGACACCTGGCTTGGCTGGCCGGCGCTGGCGACATTGCCCACGTTCGATCTGGAAGCGCGAATCGCCAACGGTCGACGCGTAGTAGTGGTGGCGCCGCACCCCGACGATGAGATCCTCGGTTGCGGCGCCCTGCTGCAGCAGTGTCATGCCCTGGGTCGCGAGCTTTTGATGCTCTCGGTGACCGACGGCACCGGCAGCCACCCGGACTCGACACGCTGGCCACCCGAGCGGCTGGCCGCCACGCGACCCGAGGAGAGCCAGCGCGCACTGGCCTGCCTGGGGCTCGACGACATCGCGACGATTCGTCTGAGACTGCCCGACACGCAGGTCGCCACGGAAAAGGCGGAACTCGCCTTCCGGCTGCACCAAGTGCTGCGTGACGACGACGTCATCGTCACGACATGGCGCGGGGACGGTCATGCCGATCATGAAGCAGTCGGCGAGGTCTGTGCCAAGCTGCTGAAGGAGAGCCAGCGTACCCTGCTCGAGATGCCGATCTGGATGTGGCACTGGGCGACGCCGGACGACCCGCGCGTGCCGTGGCATCGCGCTTGCCGGCTGCCCGCCGCCCCCGCCGAAATCGAACGCAAGCAACGCGCCATGCTCGAACACGTCAGCCAGTGCGAGCCAGACCCCTCGACCGGTCGGCCACCGATTCTCTCTGCCCAGGCGCTTGCTCGACTGATGCAGAATCACGAGGTGGTGCTGACATGAGCGACCGCGGCATGAAAGATTCCGGTACCAGCGCTGATTTTTTGACCTCCGTCGCCGAAGACCGCACTGGAGACGCCGCCGAAGCCGAAACCAGGCTCGAACTTCACGCACATTTCGAGCGCCTGCACGCCCATTCCAGCGATCCGTGGCACTACGATGCTTCCTGGTACGAACAGCGCAAACGGGCTCTGACGTTGGCCATGCTGACTCGCGCGCGTTATCGCCGCGCTCTCGAACCCGGCTGCTCGGTGGGCGCGCTCAGCGCCGAACTGGCGCCGCGTTGCGATGAACTGCTCTGTTGGGATGTCAGCGCCAGCGCCGTTGCTCATGCCCGCCGACGACTCACGCCCTGGCCCCACGTGCGGATCGAACAACACGAGCTGTCGAACACGCCTTCCGAGGCACTCCCCACAGAGACATTCGATCTCATCGTCTTCAGTGAACTGGGGTATTACCTGGAACCCGCAGCATTGCAGGCAACGATCAGAGGGCTCAAGCAAGCCCTGCACGAATCCGGCGAGCTGGTAGCATGCCACTGGCGACATCCGCTGGCCGATGGCCGGATGAGCGGCGATGCCGTACACGAACGGCTGCACGACATCCTCGAACTGCCCCGAGTCAGCACTCTGATAGAGCGCGATTTTCGTCTGGATCTATGGTCTGCCGAGGCCACGGCATGATCGGTGTCGTCGTGCCGGCCCACAACGAGGAGACCTTGCTCGGCGCCTGCCTGGAGTCGCTGCAGGCGGCGGCGGGACACCCGGCGGTCATCGACGAAGGGGTACGTATCGTCGTCGTGCTGGACGCATGCAGCGACGGATCCTACGCGGTCGCTCGCCAGCGGGGAGTGACGACGCTCGACGTTGCCTTCACCAACGTCGGCATGTCGCGCCATGTCGGCGCGCAATGGCTGATCGAAAACGGCGCGCGCTGGCTGGCCTTCACTGACGCCGACACGATCGTTCAGCCCGACTGGCTCGCCCAGCAACTCGGCAGTCGCGCCGATGCCGTGTGCGGCGGTATCCGATTGGAAGGCTGGGATCAGTTGCCACGGGATCTGCGCCGCCGCTTCGTCGCCTATCGCCGCGCCCTGCCCGATGGCCGCCACATCCACGGCGCCAACCTGGGCGTCTCCGTCGGCGCCTATCAAGCGGTCGGCGGTTTCGCCCCGCTCGCCTCCCAGGAGGACGTGCATCTGGTAGACGCCCTGCAGCGGCACGGCTATACCATCGACTGGCGCGAAACCCTGAAAGTTCTCACCAGTACTCGTCAGGATGCCCGCGCTCCGGGCGGCCTCGGTGAACGACTACGCACCCTTCAGCTCTAAACACCCTGGCTTGTCGAACGGCTGCAGCGGGGCCCGGTCGGGGGCAACCTGGCGATGACCACCGGAGAGTCGGCAGCGCCCAGTCGTCGATTCGCCTAATGGCCGAAGGCAACCCATACTCGAAATGAATGGCGTACCTTGATGGCTTCTACGGGTCGACATGCCCTCACGATTCCAATGATGGGCACCGCTCACGACAGTGCGTCATGAGGTCACTTCACGACAGCATTTCATAACGAGCGCGCCTTTACTGAGCTTTTCCATCTCGCCGTGCCGTTTGCTGCTGCGTCATACTGCCTGCAGTCTCAGTGTTTACGGCTAACTGTTTACGTCTCACCGCTGACGCCTTACCCGTTCGAGCTGGCCACTGCCAGCGCCTTTTCGCTCTCGACAGGTTCGCCCGGAGATACCACTGTGAGAATTCAACTAGGCTGCGAGATGATCTATCAGTTCGCCGCGCCCACGCCGATGATCGCGATGCTCAACGTGCACCATTCGCGCTTTGCGAGCCTGGAGCAGCCCGATCATCTGACGACCTCCCCCATCGTCCCGCTATCGAGCTACCGCGATAGCTTCGGCAACTGGTGCAACCGGCTGGTGGCGCCGGCGGGCACGTTTTCCCTGGGCACCAACACCGTGTTGCACGACGATGGCGGCTACGATCCCGTCGATCTCACGGCGCAGCAGCATCCGGTGGAAACGCTCCCGTCGGACACCCTGCAATACCTGCTCGGCAGCCGCTACTGTGAAACCGATCTGCTGAGCGAAATCGCCTGGCAGCAATTCCAGGGTACGCCGCCGGGATGGCAGCGAGTACAGGCGATCTGCGACTTCGTCCACGACCATATAACCTTCGGCTACGAGCACTCGCGCGCGACCCGCACCGCGGCGGAAGCCTACCGAGAGCGGGTCGGCGTTTGTCGCGACTTCACCCATCTCGCCATCACGCTGTGCCGCTGCATGAACATTCCGGCGCGCTATTGCACCGGTTATGTCAGCGACATCGGTAACCCGCCACCCTACGCAGACATGGACTTCGCCGCGTGGATGGAAGTCTATCTCGGCGGGCGCTGGTGGACTTTCGACCCGCGCAACAATGCGCCCTGTATCGGCCGCGTGTTGATCGCCCAGGGCCGCGATGCCATGGACGTTCCGCTGACCCACACCTTCGGTCCCAATACACTGGGCGGCTTCAGCGTGTGGATCTACCAACTGGCGGAATGAGACCCGGGTCCTCAATGCATTGATTGAATAAACAAGAGCGGTTATTGACAACTCTATCTATACTGTGATCCTCAACTGACGAAATGCCCATCAGGGAATCGCTGTGAGGATTGGAGCTAATCGCCAGCTTGGTCATTTTCCTCCATTTTCCGCCCGGGGCCGCCTTCCCCACGCCCCGAGCGTACTTAACGGTGGTTATCATGAGCCAGCTTTCTCAACCCGTAATAGAGGAGTTCAAGGCCGATTTTCCGGGATCCGTAATTCTTCCGGATGATATGCAATATGAGGAAACGCGTCAGATTTGGAATGCCATGATCGATCGCAGGCCCTCCATGATTGCTCGCTGCACTTCATCTTCAGAGGTTGCCCAGTCCCTGAACTTCGTACGGCGACACGACCTGCCCTTCTCCGTACGCGGAGGTGGTCACAACATTGCAGGCAATGCCGTCTGCAATGATGGGGTGATGATCGACCTCTCGCTAATGAAGAAAGTACTCATCGATCAGAAACGTCATCTAGGGTTTGTTGAGCCAGGCTGCACACTCGCTGATTTCGATGCCTCTGCCCAAGCGCACGGTCTCGCTACCCCTCTAGGCATCAACTCCACCACAGGTGTGGCAGGCCTGACCTTGGGCGGGGGATTCGGCTGGCTCAGTCGACGGTATGGCATGACCGTCGACAACTTGCTCGGCATGGACGTCATTATCGCCGATGGCCGTCAGTTACACGCCAGTGAATCAGAGAACCCCGACCTGTTCTGGGGGCTTCGTGGTGGAGGCGGGAACTTCGGTATCGTGACGAGTTTTGAGTATCAGCTGCATTCCGTAGGCCCGAACGTTCTGTGCGGCCTCATCGCCTTTCCCTTCGATCAGGCGAAATCGATCATTACGCAATTTGCCCGTTTCACTGAAACGATGCCGGACGACCTGAATGTTTGGATGATTGCTCGCAAGGCGCCACCTTTGCCTTTCCTGCCCGAAACGGTCCACGGAAAAGAAATCATCGCACTTGCCATTTGCTATGCGGGCGACCCCACCGAAGGCGAGAAACATATCGAACCGCTAAGAGAATTCGGTACTGCATACGGCGAGCATATCGGTGTTCAGCCATACACCGACTGGCAACGGGCTTTCGACCCACTGTTGAGCTCTGGGGCACGCAACTATTGGAAATCACATAATTTTTCCAGGATCGACGACGGGCCAATCGATGCCATCATCGACTCTGCTGGTGTACTACCGTCTTCCCAGTGCGAGATATTCATCGCAACGGTAGGCGGTCAAACGGGCCGAGTGAAACCAGAAGCGATGGCTTACTCGAACCGCGATGCCAACTACGTGATAAACGTACATGCCCGTTGGGAGACGGCTGCCGATGACGAGCGTTGCATCGTCTGGGCGCGCGAATTCTTCACTCGGTCACAGCCCTACGCCAGTAATGGTGCCTACATCAATTTCCTGACCGAAGATGAAACCAACCGAATTGCCTTCGCCTACGGTGCGAGTTATGAGCGGTTGGTGGAGCTCAAGAAGAAGTTCGATCCGGACAACCTCTTCCGCATCAACCAGAACATTCTTTCGAACTGAGTGTCCTGTGCGTGATAAAGCTCTGTTTTGGCCCATATTAGCCAGAAAGAGTTGATTAATATGGCAATGCCGTCATCGAGCGGGCCTCTCCTCGATCATTCCCTCCAGCACCTTTCCGTCCAACGAATCGGTGGAAAGCCCGAGCAGCTTGGCAAAGGTGGCGCCAGCGCTGTCCATCCGCTGGATGCCGCGCACAGTGTCGAACGGCAGCTCGACGCCTGATCGAATCCCGGCACCGCGGAAAAACGCCACGCCGTGGTTGGAGGCAAAAGCGGTGCTGGCGGTGGGCACCTGCGGGCCGTGGTTGGCACCGGGCGTGGTGAGTTCGGCAACGGTATCGCCGCGCTGGTTGGTTCCCCAGACAAAACCGGGAGCGTAGGCGAACAGCACGTCTCCCATGCGTTCGCCCCAGTAACCCAGCACGCTGGCATCCTGTTTCTTGACTGCCAGCGCGACCACGTTGCGCTCGCCGCTGGCTGTTTCGACGTACCAGGTGGTGAGCGCCTTGAAAATACGCGTCTGTACTCGCTCGATATCGTCGGGGGCAACCAGGTCGCGATTGACGAAGATTTCCAGTCCGCCGCGTTCGTCCTTGAGGAAGGCCTGGCTCGCGGAGACGTCGGGCTGGCCCTCGGCGTCGATCGTGCACAGGTCGAATTCGGCCAACCGCCTGTGGATATCACAAAGATGGGAATTGGGTACGTCACCGTGATCGGAGGCGAGCACCAGCGTGGTGTCGTCGTCGCAGCCCGCCAGCGCCCGACCCACCGCATCGTCGAGAATCCGATAGGAACGGCGGATCACCTCGAGATAACGCGCGTGATCGCCAGCCTGGTAGAACTTTGACTCCGGATCGCACTGGGCGAGACAGGTGTGATGCGTTTCGTCATTGAGCCGAAAAACGGTGGCAAATAGCGAGAAGCCCTCGTCGTTGAGCAGCGTCAGAGCGCTATCGACCAGCCACTCGAGCTGGTAGCGACCCTCTTCGAAACTGGTCTCGAAGTAGCGGGCATCCGGGTCGGCGGAGACCGCCCATTTGGAGAGGAACGGGCCATGGCGCTCGATCAGGCGGCGCGCCAAGCCCGGTCTGCCGCTGCTACCCGCCGGCGCGGTAATCTGCGACTGCAGCAGGTCGATCCTGCCGCTGGCGGCGTCGAATTCGAGCAGCTTGAAGCGTACCGCCGCCGGCTTGCCCTCGAGTGCATGTTCATCTGCCAGTGCCAGCCAGTCGCTCCAGTCACCGATACTCAGACTAGCCTCGGCTTGTGCCACCTGGAGTCGAAGACTTCCGCCCTCTAGACACAGCGTTATCGGCACCGGTTCGCCGCGATGGGCGGGAATCAGCGCGACGAAGCCATCATCCGTGCGCTCGATGGCAAAGCGATTGTGCTTCTGGTGATGCGCCAGCGTGCCGGTCGGCGGCCAGCCCAGCGCTTCGGTCGATGGCGTCGATGTCCACTGGTCGAGATGCGTGCTGTGAAGGCATGCCGGCGCCAGCTCCATCGGCGCGGGACCGTTACCGCTCCAGAACGGGGCGAAACAGAGATCGTTCTCGCCCTCGGGGACGAGACTTTCCGGAAAATGGACCAGCGCCGCACGCTGGCCCGCCGTCGCCATCAATTCCAGCAGGTGCATTGTGCCGCGGGGCGACATGCGCTGACCGATCCAGCTGGTGCCCGGCGCCTGCCCGGTCAGGAAGGTCACGAAGTTGGTATCCCCCCAGGTCGAAATATACGGCAGCAGCCGCGTCGAACCGCCCTCGTCACGTAGGCGCCGGATGTTCGGCAGCACACCCTCGGCGCAGAAGCGCTCGACGAGTTCGGGGATCAACCCATCCACGCCCAGCAGCAGGATTTTCTTGGCTTGATTCATCTAGGACTCCGATGGCGATCAATGGGCGTTCAAGCGATGCGGTAATGATCAATAACCGACCGATCAATCTCGATTCCCAGCCCCGGCTTATCGAGTACATCGACGCAGCCGTTGGCGTTGAGCTGGAACTCGCCGCCGATCAGCTCCTGACGGAACGGGTGCGCCGATTGATCGTATTCGAGCATCGGTTCGTCCGGCGTCAGCGAGAGCGGCTGCGGCGGTAAGGTGGCGATCAGTTGGACCGCAGCGGCCAACCCGACACCGGAACCCCACACATGCGGAATCATCGGCACGTGCCAGGCCTGGGCCAGCGCGGCGATCTTGCGGCATTCGGTGAGCCCGCCAGCAGCACCGATGTCCGGCTGAATCACGTCCAGTGCGCCTTCGCTGATCCAGTCGCGATAGCCGAATTTGGAATACTCGTTCTCGCCGGCAGCGATCCAGGTACGCGAGACGCCCTTGAGCTCGCGGTAGCCGTGGCGGTTTTCGGGGCTCAGCGGTTCCTCGAACAGATGTACCCGCGTCTCCTCGAGCTCCATCAGGATGCGCCGCGCCGCCGGTACGCTGTAGGCGCAGTTGGCGTCCATCATCAGCGCGATGTCCTCGCCAACCGCCTCCCGTACCGCACGCATGTCGCGAATGTCCGCTTCGATACCGAAGCCGGTCTTGATCTTCATTGCCCGATAGCCGTTGGCCTGATGGCGCAATGCCTCCTCGACCACTTCCTCCGGATAGTTCCCTCCCTCGCGACGATAGAAGCCGGTGGCGTAGGGGCGGATCTCGTGGCGGAATGCCCCACCCATCAAGCGATGGATCGGCTGGCCCAGCGCCTTGCCGGCCAGATCCCATAACGCGATGTCGATCGCCGCGATGCCGAACAGCGCCGCGCCCTTTTGACCGTAGGGGCGGGTGTGGTTGTACATCGTCTCCCACAACACTTCACGCTCGAAGATCGAGCGCCCGATCACCAGCGGCTTTAGCGCATGCTCGACCATCGCCTGGGCGACCTGCGGTGGCTGCAGCCCGTGGTTGACGCATTCGCCCCAGCCCACCAACCCCTCGTCGGTGTGGATTTCGACCAGCATGGCGGTGCGCTGATGCACCCAGCCCTGAGAAAAGGAGAACGACTGTTCCAGCGGCGCGGCGAGGACGTGAGTCTTTACATCGGTGATCTTCATGCATGATCCCTTATTCGGAAACGGGTTGAGCGGAGGAAGCCTCGCGGCGAGCCGCGACTTTCGCCCGCCACTCGAGCACGCCCGCCGCCACCGTCCAGATCAGAAACAGCGCGATCAACACGAACAGCGTGGTGGCGATACCGCTATGGGTGAAGAACGAGAAGAAGTCACCGCGCGAGATCAGCAGACCTCGGCGCAGCGAACTCTCCAGCGCCGGCCCCAGCACCATGCCGATGACCAGCGGCGCCAGCGGATAGCCACCGCGGCGTAGCACGTAGGCAAGAATCCCGGTCAACGCGGCGACCACCAGATCCAGCGGATTGCCACGCACCGAGACCGCGCCGATGAAGCTGAACATGACGATGCCGGCCATCACGAAGCCCAGCGGCAGCTTGAACAGGTAGCGGAACAGCCCGATGGAAGGTTTGCTGAGGATCAGCATGGCGACGTTGACGATGATCAGCACCACGAACAGCGCGTAGACCGTCTGCGCCTGGTCCGCCATCAGGCGTACGCCCGGCGTGATGCCATGGATCACCATGGCGCCCATCATCATCGCCGTGACCACGTCGCCCGGGATGCCCAACGCCAGCGTGGGAATGAAGGCGCTGCCGGTCACCGCGTTGTTGGAAGACTCCGAGGCGATGATGCCATCCGGCTCGCCCTTACCCAGATTGGCCCGCCGCGGCGACAGTTTCTGCGCCGCGGCATAGCTGATGAAGGCCGCGGCGGCCGCGCCGGTGCCCGGCAGTGCGCCGACGAAGCTGCCGATGAACGAACCCCGCACCAGTTCGATCAGACGACGGCCGATCTCGCGCCAGCTGGGAAAACGCAGCCGCGCCTCGGGAATGGTCGTCGCCTCTTCGTCTCGCGCCGAAAAGCGCACGAAGACTTCCGACAGGGCGAAGGCCCCCACCACCACCGGAATCAGATCCAGTCCCGAGCTGAGAGCGTAGGTGCCAAAGGTGAATCGGTCGGCGCCAGTGATCGGATCGCTACCCACCATCGAGAAGAAGAAGCCCATCATCCCGCACACCAGCCCCTTGAGCAGACTGCCGCGAGAGATCCCGACGATACACAGCATCGCCAGACAGACCAGCGCGAAGACCTCGATCGAGCCGAAGTTGACGGCGAACTTGGCCAGCTGCGGCGCGCAGAAAATCAGCAGTACGCAGGAGAGCACGCCGCCGAAGAACGAGGCAAAGGTCGCCCAGCCCAAGGCTTCGTCGACCCTACCCTGCTGAGTCATCGGATAACCGTCGAAGACCGTAGCGGCCGACTGCGGCGTGCCCGGCGTGTTGATCAGGATCGCGGTGATCGAACCACCGTAGACCGAGCCACAGTAGACACCGATCAGCAGCGCCATGCTGGTGATGACGTCCATGCCGAAGGTAAACGGCAGGAAGATCGTCAATCCGACCACCGAGCCAAGGCCAGGCAGCCCGCCGATGATGATGCCGGCCCAGGTGCCGATCACGATGGCGAGCAGCGCCTGCCAGGTGAAGGCATCGCCGATTGCCGCCAGAATCACGTCCATGTCAGATCACTCCATTCGTGAGCAATGCCGGCAGCCGAATCAGCAGCACATGGTGGAACAGGAACCACAGCCCGCCACCGATCACGATCGTGCCCACGAGCAGCGGCAACGGCCGACGGATACGGAACAGCCACAGCGTCAGCGCCACCAGTGGCAGCGCCGGGATCAGGAAGCCGAGGCTGGCCGTGGCGATGGCAGCGATCAGCACCGCCGCCATCAGCAGCGGCAGTGGTGACAGCTTCACGTTTTTCACCGGCACGCGGCGAACCAGCTCGCCGATCAATATCGCCAGCGCTATCGCGCACCAGATCGTCAGCACGATGCGTGGCACCAGCATGGCGCTTCCCGGCCCCTGCCATGCCGAGACCGAAAGACCGCCACCGGCCAGCAGCAGCGCCAGCGCGGTCAATATGCGGGGGTGGATCAAGGATGCGAACATGAATCGCGACTCCTGGGAGATCGAGTGAGCCATAGCCCGAGCGAACAACAGAGCGGGAGACCGAGTTATTGCGTCAGGCCCGCGTCCTTCAGCACCTGCTTGTTGGCCTCGAAGCGCTTTTCCACAAACGCCTTGAAATCATCCGGCCCGAGATAGGCGATACCTGCCTTGGCCTTGTCGGCAAAGGTCTTGAACTTGTCCGATTCGACCGTCGCCTTGCAGGCATCGGCGTACTGCTGGGCACGTTCATCCGAGATCCCCTTGGGCGCGACGACACCCTGCCAGACCGCGAAATCCAGTTCCGGCAAGCCGAGTTCCTCGATCGTCGGTACGTCGTCGTAACCCTCGAGGCGATGGCCGGCGAATACCGCCAGCGGGCGTAGGTCGTAGTTTTCGAGGATGGTCTCGGTATCGGCCATGATCTGAATCTCGTTGCCCGCCAGCGCATTCATCGCCGGCCCCGAACCACTGTAGGGAATGTGTTCGGCTTTCAGGTCGCTATTGACCACGGTCGCCGCCATGGCGAGATGCGGTAGCGTCCCCGGACCGGAGGAACCATAGAGAAACGGCTGATCCTGGGACTCCTTGACCAGCTGTTTGAACGAGGTGATGTCGGAGGATTTCGAGACCATCAGAAACATCGGATTGGAAACGGTGCGGCAGATGTAAGTGAAACTATCCGGACCGTAGGGCAGCTTTTTCAGCGACGGCTGAATCGTCAACGCACCGGCCGGTTCGTAACCGATGATGTTGGGATTGCCCTCGCTATTGGCGACTTCAGCCGTGCCGACCGTGGCGCTGGCCCCGGCGACGTTGCGCACCACCGAGGTGACACCTAGCTGCTGCGAGAAAGTCGGCTCGAAGCTGCGCGCGACGATGTCCGTGGCGCCACCCGCCGCGAAAGGCACGATGATGTCCAGATTATCGGCAGCCACGGCCGACTGGGTCGCGCCGATCAGCGCGAGGGCGGCCAGCGAATAACGCAATGATGTCATGGTTAGCTCCAATTTTCGTAGCGCTGCGAATACGGCGGAAAAAAGTGCTTTGCCGTCGTCGGCAGACTCGTATGCGATCTTCCCGCTATCAATCCTATTTCTGCCCTTATCTAAGCCTTTGGGCGAATAACAGGACCCGACGATTTGAATTAAAATCGTAGCGCTACGATTTTAACGAAACAATCTTCGCCTATCGTCCATTAGTCGCAGTACTAGACAAAAGGACTAGGGCTTGATCGCCATCACCGAGCAACGACCTTCGCCACCCTGCCGGGCCAGCGGGGAAGACGAAACGTTACCACTGACCCGGTACACTATCGGATTGAGTCAAAGTCAGAAGGAAACGTGATGTGGTTATCAGTGACAAATTCAGGAAATGATGACGCACGCGCATAAGGGACCGGAGTAGTGACCAGAAACAGACGCAGCTCACAGCGCGTGACCATGGGAGAAGTCGCCCAGTTGGCCAACGTGTCACCCAGCACGGTATCGCTCTACCTGCGTCGACCCGACGAAGTCTCGTCCCGGCGTGCAGAGAAGATCCAATCGGCCATCGACCGGCTGGGTTATCTACCCAACACCATGGCCGGCGGGCTGGCTTCGTCACGCTCCCATGTCATCGGCGTGCTGGTACCCACCATTACCAACTCGTTCTTTTCAGAGACACTCGAGACCCTCGAACGTCATCTGCGTAGCGCCGGTTACCAGCTATTGATCGGCAACACCGAATTCGATGATTCGCGGGAAGAGGAGCTGATCCGCTCGATCCTGAGCTGGAACCCCGCCGGGCTGGTACTGACCGGCTTCCTGCATAACCGCAAGTCGCTGTCGCTGCTCGCCAACAACGACACGCCCATCGTCGAAATGTGGGACTACGGCCAGCCGGGCCTGGACATGGTGGTAGGGTTCTCGCATCACGCCTGTGGTCGCCTGGTCGCCGAGCATATGCTCCGTCAGGGCCGGCGCCGGATGGCCTTCGTCAGCACCAACTTCCAGCGTGACGTTCGCGCCGGGGATCGTTATCGCGGCTTTCGCGACACCGTCGAAGCCGCCGGCGGTACGGTCGAGCTCCGTGAACTGAGCGGGCGAAGCCATGCCGAAGAGACCGGCCGGCTCACGCAGGCGTTGATGCAGGACCACCCCGAAACCGAGGCTATCGCCTGTTCCAATGACATGGTCGCACTCGGCGTGATGATGGAATGCCAACGCCACAATTGGCCGATTCCCGGCCGTATCGCCCTGGCCGGCTTCGGCAATCTGGACTTCACCACCAGTACCGTGCCACCGCTGACTACCATCGAACCGCCGCGCCGAGAGATCGGCCAACACACCGCCCGGCTGCTGCTAGCCTGTCTCGCCAGCGAACTCCCAGAGGCGGAGAAACGCCTGGACCTGGGGGTGAGGCTGGTGGAGAGGGACAGTGCCTGAGCGATCTCGGGTCGAAGGTCGCACCCCGTAGCGCCGCCGCAGCGCGAGGCGCTCAGCCGGTTGCGAACGGTAGAAGCGATTCGAGCTCCCGGGTGGAGAGATGTCTCATCATCGGCCATGCTGATAGCCTCGAATTCGGCAAGGAGGCCTGCATGAAACCCCACACGCTCTGGACAATAATCGGCACTTCCTCGGCAATCATCTCGGGCATGGCGACCCGCGAGGCGCTCAAGCACACCACCCGTCGTCACGCTTTCGAGCCGCCAATCAACCCGGACGATCCCGACGTACGCTGGCGCGAAGCGCTGGCGTGGGGCGCCGCCTCCGGCATCGCGGTGGGTGTGGGCAGGATCCTGGGCTGGAAGATGGCCTCCAGCGGCATGCGCCGCGCCCGTCGTACTCGCCGAGGCCAACGTCTGCTTTCGCGCATCGAAGACTGAAGGTCTGGCGGCAGCCCATATACCCACAGGGCGCTTGATGACGAGACGAAACGACCTCCATTCGCCGGTAGCGGAAGGAGGTCGTGGATAGCGGCCAACGATTGCCCGCAGGGATCAGGATGGCGCCCGGTGGCTCAGAACGAATACGTCAGCGTCGAGGTCACATTCATCGGCTCACCGTAAACGCCATAGGTATCGAAATAGCTGTAGTACTTCTTGTCGAACAGGTTGTGCACGTTGACCTGTAGCGCCAGATCCGGCGTAAACCGATAACGCCCGAAAACATCTGCAATCGTATAACTGCTCTGCTCGAAGTCGCGAGTCCCGCTATCGGGTCCGACCTGATCGTCGACGAACGTATGGCTCTGCCATCTCAAACCACCGCCTACCGTCAGTTGGCGCCACTGCGGCACGCGATAGCTGGCAAAGAGATTGGCCTGGGTACGAGGGCGATCGGTGTTGAATGAACCGTCGGAAGACGTCGCCGTATAGTGCGTGAAGCCTGCGATCATATCGAGATCTTCGGTCACGGCGCCGGTAATTTCGGCCTCGAAGCCTTCGCTGACAACACCGCTGACCGGCGTGGCGGTAGTGATCAGTGAGCCGGGCGTGCTGACGATATCGGCCACATTGTCCTGCTCGAGTCGGAACACGGAGAACGAGGCATTGACCAGCCCGTCGAACCAGGCAGCTTTGACGCCGGTTTCGTAGTTCTTGCCCACAAGCGGATCGAGATAGCCGTTGCCTCCCTCCAGTCGATAGCTCTGCGGTTGGAAGATTTCGGTATAGCTGACATAAGCGGACCAGACATCGTTGATGTCGTAGACCAGCCCTCCATAGGGCGTGATGTCGTCTTCGCCTTGCGAGTTGTTGCCCAGGCCAGTCGACCACGTCCTGCTACTCCAATCGGTGTAGCGCGCACCGACGATCAGCGTCAGCGGGTCGGTCAACGAGAATCGCGCCACACCGTAGACGGCCTGCTGACGAGTGCTCGCACGCTCCGAGGGCGCGAAATCCGGCCAGGCTTGAGTGGGCGTCGAGCCGTTCCAGTTATCGAAATCGTCGACATTGAACCCGTCGGTGTAGCGGTTTTCGTAATCGTTGGATTGGTCGTTGTAGCTGCCTCCAATGACCAGTTCGTGTTGGCGGCCGAAGAGTGTAAACGGTCCTTTGACATAGCCATCCACGCCGTCCATTTTCCGTTCACCGGTATTCCACCCCGTGTAGTAGAAAACGCCCTGTCCCGTGCTTTTATCGGGAAAGCCGTACGGATAGGCGAGCCTGGAGTCCAGATCCGACTCTTCGTGTGTCGCCGTGCCATGTAATTCCCAACCGTTATCGAAGCGATGCTCGAGCTGGGCGAAAACCTTCTTGGATTCCCAATCGTTGTAGGACCAATCCGGCGCCACGCTGAATGATCGGGTGTAATCCGTTTTGCTGCCATCGCTGTACCACAGCGGGAAACCGCCCCAGGTTGGGGAAGACGTGCGGCCGTGCTGATAGTCGTAGCCCAGCGAAAGGGTTGTGTCTTCGGTCACATCGGCATCGATCACCACGTAGCCATATTTTTTCCGCTCGCCGAAACGGTCGAGATAGGAATCACCATCCTCGTAGCCGCCGATGAAACGAGCACGTACGTCACCGGACTGCGTCAGTGGAGTCGTGACATCGACGACCCCACGAGCGTTGTCCCAGCTGCCGTAGGAACCCGTGACGGAGCCGGCCACCTCGCGACTATCGGCATGCTTGCGTACGAAGTTGATCGAGGCGCCGGGGTTACCTGCCCCCGTCATCAGCCCGTTGGCGCCACGCACCACCTCGACCCGATCGTAGATCGCCGTATTCAGCGCACCTTCGCCGAAGTACCAGCGGCTGTCCGTGTTGAGCGTAGGAATACCATCGTACTGATAGCTGTTGATACGGAAACCGCGCGAATAGAATCCCACCCGGCTGCTGTCGATCTTGCGTGCGGAGATGCCCGTCGTGTTCGAGAGAACGTCCTCGACATCCTCCAGATCCTGATCCTTGATTCGCTGCTCGGTGATGATGCTCACCGCCTGCGGGATCTCCCTGGGGCTCAGATCGAAACGCGTGCCGGCGGCGGTGGACTGCCGTGTGTAGCCGACGTTGTCATAGAGTCCCTGAGCGGTGATGGTCACCGTATCCAGCTGGGTAGAGTCACCGCTGGATTGGGCCAGCGCCGACGATGCCAGCAACAGGGAACCTGAGGAGAGCAACGCCAGCGACAGCGTTCGGTTGGATACGCAGCGAGATTCGGGCAAGACTTGGGCGCGGGCCTTGCTCGATGAGCATGACGACTTTTTCATTATGTTCCCTTGATGACGCGTCTAAGGCGTCGAATTTATTAGTCATTAACGATGACGAATTGTGAAAACCTCCGATGAAAGTGTCAACGATTATGATAAATATTCGCATTCGCATGAATGGCATATGACCATTCGCCAGTTCTTCGCTAGAGAAGACGCGGGATCGACACGAGGGATCGTCTTGAGGGGGATGGCTCTTGCAGGAGATAACGATTAACTGATGGACTACCTTATCAAAGCGATGGCGCCCGGGTTTCGGTCGCTTCCCGTCTTAATGGTACGGCGGGTTCGCTTCGGCCATACTCGGGGGCACGCTGGCGCTGCTCCGTACGAGTGGTCATCTTCTGATCGGCAGATGGTTCGCCAACGGCTCGCTGGTCGCCATCCTCACGCTGAGAGCGAGCCTGCAGCTGGATCGCGAACTGGCGACCGGCCGGGAAGTTCATGAGCCGGTCGCCAAACGCTCCCTGTCGAGCTGAAAACCGCTCCCTTACAACGCGCCGTCGGCGATCGCCCGCGCCATGGTCGGTGACAGCGGCAACCGGGGTAGCAGCGTTGCCTGGTAGGCATGGTAAAGATCCGACTTGCCACTCCAGACTTCGCTGGAAGGATAGTTGTGGCGGTCGAGTTCCTGCCACCAGCTACCGCGTTCGCGATCGATCAGGTAGCGATCGATGTAATCCCAGAAGCGGCGATACCAACTTTCGTAGATCGCATCGCCGGTACGCTTGAGCAGTGCCGCCGAGGTCGCTGCAGCTTCCGCCAGCGTCCAGTGCATGCGCTCGTGCACGACCGGCTGGTTATCCCAGTCGTGGGTATAGACCAGGCCCGGTTCGCCATCGACGTGCCAGGCCAATTTGATCGCGCTATGGAAAAGCCCTTGGGCATCCTCGAGCAACCAGCCCGGTGTCTCTTCGCCATGGCGCAACAGCCCGCCTTCGAGATGCAGCATCAGCCGCGACCACTCGAAGGCATGGCCCGGCGTGGCGCCGTAGGGGCGAAATTTATCCTTGGGGGTATCCTGATTGTAGTCGCGCCACTCGTTCCACTCGCTGTCGAAATGCTCGACGACGCGATAGTCGTTGGGCCTGGCGTGGGCGTGAATGATCCTGTCGACGATGGAGAGCGCCCGCGCCCGCCACTTGGGCTCGTCGAGCACGTCGGCCAGTTGCAGAAAGGCTTCGGTGGCGTGCATGTTGCTGTTGCCGCCACGATACGCTTCGTCTTCGCGCCAGTCGCGCGAGAACCCCTCACGCATGCGCCCTTCGTCTTCTGCCCAGAACCGCGTTTCGATCACACCGACGATGTCGTCGAGCAGTGGCTTGGCCTCCTCGTTACCGGCTTGCCAAGCACTGGCGGCCGCGAGTGCCACGAAAGCGTGGATATAGGCCTGCTTGGTTTGCGCTTCACCCGACTTGGGCCGTTCGCCATACCAACCGCCATGCTCGTCATCTCTTAACGCGCCCTTCAGCGCCGCGACGCCGTGCGCCACCAACGGTGCCATGCCTGGCTCGCCACGCATGGCGGCCAAGGCGAAGCAGTGCGTCATGCGAGCGGTAATCATGGTGTCGGGGTTGGCATCACCGGGCAGTCGGCCATCCTCATCGAGCGCGGCGAAACCGCACTCGGGATGGCGCGAGGCGCGATAGAATGCCAGCAGACGCTGGCCTTCACTTTCCAGCCAATGAAGATGCGCCGGTCGGTCCAGCCAGCTGTCCTGGCGTGGCGGCAGATTGGGAGTCGTACCTGGCATGCTTTCTAGAGCCTCCTCAGCTCTGTCGTCTTTGTCGACGATATCTCATCGAGGAATCGTGCGCCTATTCACCCTGCCCAAGGCGTAAATGTCCATTCCACCTTCGCAGCTGCTGTCCGGAGGAGCTCATCCGTTGACGACCATACCGCCATTGGGATGCAGCGTCTGACCGCTGATGAAGGACGAATCCAGCGAGGTCAGGAAGACGTAGCACGGCCCCAGTTCTGACGGCTGCGCGGCGCGCCCCATCGGGGTATCGGAGCCGAAATCCTCGAGCATCTGCGGGTCGTGAGCGCCTAGCGTGGCGGGCTGAAGCGGCGTCCATACCGGCCCCGGCGCGATCGCATTGACGCGAATGCCACGTCCGACGACCTGGTTCGATAGCGAACGGGTAAAGCTGACGATCGCCCCCTTGGTCGCCGTGTAATCCACCAGAAAATCAGGACCGATGTAAGCGTTGACCGAGGTGGTATTGATGATCGTGTCGTCTTCGCCCAGATGAGGCAGCGCCGCTTTGGTAAGGTAGAACATGCCATGCATGTTGGTAGCGAACGTCTCGCGCCACTGTTCGTCGTCGAGCTCGGTGAGATCGGTACACACCTGCTGAGTGCCTGCGTTATTGACCAGAATATTGAGCCCGCCGAAGGTCTCGATGACACGATCGAGCGCAGATCGGCAAAACGCGGCATCGCGGATGTCGCCGGCGATCAGCAGACATCGGCGCCCTTCCGCCTCCACCAGACGCTGCGTCTCTTTGGCATCGTCGTCTTCGCTAAGATACATGATGGCGACATCGGCGCCTTCGCGGGCGAAGTGAATGGACGCAGAGCGGCCGATACCACTGTCTGCACCGCTAACCAGGGCGATCTTGTCTTCCAGTTTGCCACTGCCCCGATACCCTGGGCGAATGAACTCCGCCAGCGGCTGCATCAGGCTTTCCTTGCCTGGTAGCGACTGCTGCTGCGCGTGAATTTCGGTTTTCTTAACCACGTCGCGTTCTCCCTGTAACCGAATGAGATGAATCGAGTCACCTCCACTATCGTAACGAAGAGGAGTACGCCGGAAAGAGGCATAGCTCGATGTCTGTAAACTGACTACGGCGTAGAATTAGTCCTAGTTCAGCTGCATCGATGGTGCAAGCCCGAACAGGCAAGTCGAAACAAGGCAACGGAAACCAGGGGGGGGCAGCGCCGGAGAGCACGTCTCAGCGCTGCGCGGCCATGCTGAATGACTTCGCTGGCCGAACGTTTCGGGCTGGCAGACGATCATGACTTCGCAGGCATGCCACGCTTCGGGATCAGCGGAAGGGGCCGAGATGCGAGCGGAGTCGCGTTAGGGGAAACTTCGAAGTACGGGCAAGGGGAAGCGATCCGGCAAGTCGGTCCTCGACTCTATCGCTTCCTGCGATGCTACTCATCCTGAGCGTTACCGGACGGCCAAACGGTCCTTCGTTCTTTGGGTTCCCACCACCGCCTGACCTCAACCCGAGACGAGCTGAGTCATAGGTGGTCCGCCGAGGAGCGAGCATCCTGCTCGTTTCCGAGGGATCCTTCCCTCGCCGCGCCTTCCTGGCGCTTCCTCGCGGTAACGTCAAGATAGGCCGTTGATGACCGGAACAATAGATTCAAATGCCTTGACCCATCTAGTGCATTTGCCCGGACCCAGCCTTTAAATAACAAATAGTTACATCAATTTTCCATGCGGCTATGAAACCCGCGCTGCCGCGCCCATACGATTGCCTCGCCGCGACTGTGCACCCCCAACTTCTGATAGAGCGATGCTACGTAGTTACGCACGGTGCTGTGAGCCAACTTCAATCGCCCGGCGATGCGTTTGTCCGAGAGCCCCTCGCAGATCAGACTCAACACGTCTCGCTCTCGAGCGCTGAGGCCCGCCAAAACAGTCTGCTCCGACAAGGAGGCATCGGTGTTGGTGTCGCGAACGTTGGCCAACTTCTCGACCAGGGTGCGCGTAAACCACGAGGCATCCTTCATCACCGCGTCAATGGCGTCAGAAAGCTGACTCTCGTAACGTTTGCGCTCGCTGATATCGACCAGCGTCAGTAGCAGACAATCGCGCATGTTGATCTTGACCGCTTCGGCCGCCAGCAGATAACTCGCTGCATTGTTCTCGTCACCGGTGCCGTGCACCTCCATGTCTTCGACACGGTCAGCCGACTCCAGAGCACTCAGCAATTGTCGGCGGGTGTGCGGCGTGAACGGAGAGTAGTCCTCCAGGCTCGGCGGATCCGAGGCGTCGACTCGTCGCACCAGACCTTTCTCGAAGGCCGCGTTGGCTTCGATCAGCGTCAAACTATCGGCGGATACCAGCGCCGTTGGCACTGGCGACATCTGGAACGCCGTCGCGAACAGCGCTTCACTCTGACGCAAGGCATGCTGAGCCTGGCGGGCGGGTTCCAGATCGGTAAAGGTAAGCAACATGCAGGCCGTCCTGTCGACCTCGATCGGCTGCCCGGCAACGATCACACATTTGCTCTCGTCGCTGCGATTGCCGAGATGCAACAGCGCTTCCGTCTGCGGAATCGGCTGACCGGCGCACAGCCTACGGATCGCCGAATCGCGCTGAGGCGAATGCGCAAAGACGTCGAACTCGTAGATCGAGCGCTGCACGACCTCCTCGGCCGTCAGACCCATCATGTCCAGAAAGCCCTGATTGACCCGAATGAAGCGCTGGTTGTCGAGCCGACAGATCAGCGCCGGTGCCGGGTTGGCATTGAAGGAGCGCTCGAAACGCTCCTCGGCGCTCATCAGTTCCGTTATATCCTCGATGATCAACGCCAATGCATCGGGCCGCCCCTCCCGAATCAGCGTCTTTCCACGAACCCGATGATAGCGATTGGCCGCGTCGGCATCGGCAGGCCGCACCTCGAGAATCACGTCGTCGAACGACTCGCCATCGAGCAGCCGTTCCATCGGAGATCGACCCTCGCCGACCTCGTGATGATTGCGATAATAAAGATCAAACCGTTCGCGATAGGCATCGACATCCGGCCCCAGTTCCTCGAGCGTCTCGACGCCGTGCATCTCGAGCGCGGCCGGGTTGGCCCAGCACAATGCCCCGTCGGGGTTCAGCAGCACAATGCCATCGGAGAGATCAGCGATCAGCTGATACAGCGGCGAATGACTCGCGTAACGGTCGCTTCCCAGCTCTGACATGTCACTCACCACTCTTGAGGATGCCTTGTGTCATGAATGACATTAACTCTTTCCCAATCGCGCGCATTCACATCGGCACCATCGATCCATTCAATCACGCAGCAGGCTATTCAATCACCCAGCAGGCTATTCAATCACCCAGCGGCCAAGCCGAAGGACCATCCCACCAACGCGGTAGTCCCCATTGCCAGAGCCCCCCAAAACGTGACTCGCAAGATGGCCACGCGCATGATCGAGCCGCCGACTCGAGCCGAGAGCGCACCGAGCAACGCCAGCGCCAATAGCGATCCCACCGCCACCACCGCGGAGGTCGTCATCGTGAAGGGCGCGAACAGGACGCAGATCAAGGGCAACGCCGCGCCGGACAAGAAAGTCAGCGCCGAGGCGATGGCCGCCTGAAGCGGCTTCGCCTGGTTGGTGCTACTGAAACCGAGTTCATCACGGGCATGGGCGGCCAATGCATCATGATGCATCAACTTCTCGGCAACTTCGTGAGCCAGTATCGGGGGCAGGCCGCGTTCTTCATAGATAACCGCCAGCTCGCGCACCTCGATGGCATAATTGGCGTCCAGCTCGCGCCGCTCGCGCGCCAGGTCGGCACGCTCGGTATCTTTCTGCGAACTGACCGAAACGTACTCGCCCGCCGCCATCGACATCGCCCCGGCAACCGCCCCTGCCGCACCGGCAGTCAGTACGCCTACCAACGTCGCACCCGCCGTTGCCATGCCGATGATCAGGCTGGCGGTGGAGACGATGCCGTCGTTGGCGCCCAGTACCGCCGCCCGCAGCCAGCCCACACGGTCAGAATAGTGGCGCTCCTTGGGTATGGACATGCCTGACTCCTGCCCCAGCTCCGATTTCATGAGACTCCCATCACTCGGTGGCTTGGCGTTGGCCCTGCTCACCGCTCCATCCTGAGGCTTCGCCCTCATTTCTCCATTCTTATATCTCAATTTTACGCCAGGCCGGTAGATCAGGGGAATTCGTCCCGCTCCTCCATGCATCTCGGTCGCAGAAAACGACCCACCTTTCACCTTCCACTTTGCAACAGCAATGTCGATTACGATCATTAAAGACAAAACCAATATGACTAAATCAGGACCTTTTTTATTAAAACACTGGTTCTGATCAGCCTCTGTTATTTCATTGTTGCCCCCAAAATCCCCCGCCATCGCCCAACCGTCTCGATACACATCCAGGCAACACAGGCGGCCGTCGCTATCACAACAGGTGGTTAGTAATATTTACTACTTTGGTATGTAGGACAAGGCTTACGCAGCCAACTAAAAACTCATAAATCATTGTAATATATTGTTTTTATGGGCCTACTAAAAGAGTTAGTTCAGACCTTTGTCTATCTAGACCATGGTTACAATGAAAGTTTACGAATTAATCGAAATAATAGCCCCCCAACGTCGATGGTCCATAGCACCATGTATGCCGTCCGGAAACTCCTGGATACGAATCCAGAGTTCGTGATGAAAAGTCGATACGGCACCAATGCGAAGCTTGATTGATGACATCCAGGATTTTAATAACTCTGGCGGCTATTTCAGAGACGAATAAACAATGGGCGCACATTTCGCCAATCTCTTTTCGACCGCAGGCCAGCCGCTGATGGTTAACCCAAAAGCGACTTGCCCGGCACCAGACAACAAGGGAACGCAACACAGTCACATCGATAATTTCCAAAAAACGGATTTGCGCATATCCCCTTTGGTATCAATCACGATGTGAGTACGCCGAGCACGACGCTTTGGCAGAGCCACCTGCGTGTCCTTCGACACGCAGGTGGCAGGTTTCTTCCAGAGCGCCTTGCGTAGCCGAATGATTCACACGGCTGCCAAAAACAGCAATCAACAACAGCAATCAACAACAGCAATCAACAACAGCAATCAACAACAGCAATCAACGACAAGACCACGAGGGACACCAATAATGATTGCCTCACACTACGTGCTACGCCGGCCGCTCCTCGCCGCCGTCATCGGCGCTTCCTGCGTCATGCCGGCCCTGGCCCATGCCGACATCAATCCCGAGTTCTTCGGCTACGCCCGTTCCGGCATCGGCTCGACCTCCGGCGGCGGCAGCCAGACCTGCTTCAAATCGGCGGGAGCTCCCGCCAAGTATCGCCTGGGTAACGAATGCGAGACCTACGCCGAATTGGGCCTGGGCGCGCAGCTTTACCAGCAGCAGGACACGACGTTCGACTTCGCCAGCCGCGTTGCCTATGTCACCGCGCAGGACAACGACGACGAATCGCTCAAGGACGACGACAACAACATCTCGCTGCGAGAAATGTACGTCTCCGGTACCAACGTCGTCAGCGGGCTTCCCGGCGCATCACTCTGGGCCGGTAAGCGCTTCTACAAGCGCCACGACATTCACATGAACGACTTTTACTACTGGGACGTTTCCGGCCCCGGGGTCGGGATCTCGGATATCGATGTCGGCACCGGCAAGCTCAGCTTCGCCTGGACCCGCAGCGAAGGTAACGACGACGGCGACGGCCTGTTCCCCGACTCCGGCCAGCAGATCTCGGATGACACGATCGATGCGCGCTGGAGCGACATCCCTGTCAATCCCGGCGGCTCGCTGGAGCTCGGCGTCGACTACGGCCGTTCGTCGCTGTCCGAATGGCAGAAGGATTACTACGACGACCAGGGCGTCGACTACGATGAGGGCGACAAAGGCTGGATGGGCACCATCGAGCACACCCAGAGCGGCTGGTTCGGCGGCAGCAACACCTTCGCCGTGCAGTACGCCACCGATGGCATCATCACCCGCGACGGTAACGCCGTCGGTCGTGGTACCGGCGCACTGCGCCAGGAAGGCAGCATGTGGCGCGCGCTCGATCACGGCCATATCTGGCTGGCGCCGGACAAGCTCGACATGCTCTACGCCCTCGTTTACGAGGATAAGGACATGGACGATAACACTGGCCGCAAGTGGTTCTCCGCCGGTGTTCGCCCCGTCTATTACTGGAGCGACATCATGAGCACGGCGGTCGAGCTGGGCTACGACCGTATCGAACCGCAGAGCGGTGACGTTGGTTACGACGGTGGAGACCACCATCTGACCAAACTGACCCTCGCACAGCAATGGTCGGCCGGTCGCGGCGCCATGATTCGCCCGACCATCCGCCTGTTCGCCACTTACGCGCAGTGGAACGGCGACGCCTATACCGATGCCCGTCAAGCCAACTCGCTCGACACCGGCGCCGGCCCCAACAACGTCGACATCGACGATAACAATGGCCTGACGTTCGGTGCGCAGATGGAGGTGTGGTGGGGTAGCTGATCCCCCATCGCGAGAGCCATGCTCGCGCTGTTTCGATCCTTTGGGCTCCGGCGGCTTACAGCCCCGGAGCCATTTTCGGTTCCAGCAGGAGTTCCCGAATGTTGAGTTCGTATCGTCTAGCCGTGCCGTTGAGCACGCTTCTTTTCGCCCTGGCGGGATGCAGTACACCGCTGATGGCACCCCAGGCCCCTACCATTCCGGCGCAGGAAGGGCAGCAGGCGCTGATGCGCACGACGGACTGTTGCAGTTCTCTCGCCAGTTTGTTGTACCGCCCCATCACGGCGCAGGAGACGCTGACGCTGAATTTCACGCCGCAGTCCCCGGCCCATGATTTCAACGATGGCAAAAGTTTCTTCCAGGCGTTCGAGCTACCCCGGAACAACGGGCCGATCGCCTTGAGCGTCTCCAGCCCGATCCGCGACGGCCAGGTCTTCGCACCGACGATTCTGGTGCTCGATGCAAACTTTCGGCCGGTCAGAAAGGTCTCGAGCGGGTCCCTCGCGGTCCATCGCCCCACCGGATTTTCTGCCGCGCGTCTGGCGGGGGAATTCAGTGTCACGCCCGGCCCGGACGCCCAGTACGTCGTCATCTATACCAGCGATGAAGATCGCCGGGCATCGACGACTTATGAATCGGAAGATAAAGCCTATGCCCGGGTGCGGGGACTCGCCGAACCCGCTGGGCCGGATCCTCGCGCCACGCACGCCGCGACTGGCGAAGTCGCGCTCGAGATCGCCTCGTTGACCCGCGATACCGGCATGGCGCCACTGCTTGGCAGCAATCCCGCGCCGATGCGTCAGACGACCGACTCCAGCCCGCAGCCCGGCGCGGCAACTCCCGCTCCGGCCACAGCGACTGCTCCTGCCACAGCGACCAATGCGCCGGACTTCGATTACCGCCGCATGATCGACGCCGCGCTCAAGGCGGGTGACGTCGAACTCGCGCTGGACCTTGCCGAACGGGCCGAGCGCAGCGGTCATCCCGGCACTCGTGCCTGGCTGGCAGAGCGCCTGCAAACCAAGACCCCCTGAGACCTCACGCCGTGGTGCTGCAGGACGCACCACGGCGGATTGGTTTGAAGGCAATGCGCGATCCCGGCTTAAGTCAGCCCTATTAAGTCAGCCCTATTAAGTCAGCCCTAAGCCGGCGCCGACTAGGATGGATGTTGGCTCGTCCATCAGAGGATCGCATGTCGTGAACACCACGCCCATCAACCGATATTCGGCAAAAGCCCGTCACTTTCACTGGACGGTTGCCGCACTGGTCGTGCTGGCCTACGCGCTCATCCTGTCGACGGATCTCTTCCCGCGCGATACCGGCATACCGGATTTTCTGCTCCAGAGCCATTTCTGGGCGGGTATCGGCGTGCTCCTGTTGGCGTTCCCCCGCTTGATCGAACGCCTCCGGAAGTCTCCGCCACCCGTTTCGCCACCACTGCATCCGAAGCTCGAGCTGCTGTCGCGCCTCACGCACTGGGCGCTCTACGCGTTTCTGTTCGCGCAGCCGCTGCTTGGCATCTCGACAGTGTGGCTAAGCAATGGCGCAATCCCGATTCCCGGTACGTCGCTGGCGGTGCCTTCGCCCTTCGGCGTGTTGCCGCATGTGGGCCACTCGCTGGAATCGATCCACAAAACGCTGGGAACGGTGTTCTACTACGTGATCGGCTTGCATATCGCGGCCGTGGTCTGGCATCAGTTCGTGCGCAAGGACAACCTGCTCAAGCGGATGTGGTGAAGTGATGGACGGCGCGAAAGCCCTCGCGCCGCCTCGGCGAATCACTCGAGGACATGGAAGCCATCGAGGTAGCGCTCGTTGAGGGAAAGGCCTAACCCCGGCACATCGTCGGCAAGGTCGAGATGACCCTCGACCGGCTCCGGATCGCCTTCGAACAGGTAGTAGAAAAGTTCGTTGCCGATCTCGACATCATGCACCGGAAAGAACTCCGACATTGGCGACGCCAGCGACGACATCGTCAGGTGATAGTTGTGCATCTGCCCGGCATGGGGAATCACCGGCACCTCGAAGGCCTCCGCCATGGCATTGATCTTGCGCGCCACGGTAATGCCGCCAACCCGGTTGGTGTCGTACTGGATCACCGATACCGCACGCTTCTCCAGCAGCTGACGGAATCCGTGCACAGTGAATTCATGCTCGCCGCCTGAGATCGGCATCGGCGCGATGCGATTGAGCTCCGCGTAGCCATCGATGTCATCGGCAATCACCGGCTCCTCCAGCCAGCGCAGCTCGAAAGGCGCCAGCTTGGGCAACATGCGCCGGGCATAGTCGAGATTCCAGCCCATGTAGCAGTCGGCCATCAGGTCGATGTCCTCGCCGATCACCTCGCGAACCGCCGCGACGCTCTTTAGATTCTCGCGCATGCCTTTCGGCCCGTCCTTGGGCCCATAGCCGAAACGCATCTTCATCGCCTGGAACCCCTGGTCGAGATAGCCCTGCGCCTCGGCCTGCATCACGTCGAGATCGTCGTGGTAGAGCTTGGAGGCGTAGCACGGGATCTTCTCCTTGGTACGACCGCCGAGCAGCTTGAACACCGGCTTGTCGAGCGCCTTGCCCATCAAGTCCCAGAGCGCGATATCGATGCCAGAGATCGCCGCCATGCCAATGCCACGCCGCCCCCAGGCCAGCGTGGCGCGATACAGGCGCTGCCACAGGTATTCGTAGTCGAACGGATCCTGCCCCACGATCAGTGGGGCCAGATGCTGATCGACGATGGTCTTGGCGACCCGTGGCGCCAGCGCCACGTTGCCGAGACCGACGAGACCGATGTCGGTTTCGATTTCGATCACCGCCCATCCATGAAAGCGAAAGCTCTGCATCGCATCGCCGCGATCCCACAGCGCATCCATGGCGTTGGTGCAGAAGTGCGCCTTGGGGGCTACCGTCTCGCCCTTCCATTCGAATACGCGGGCGCGGACTCGAGTGATTTTCATGGCGGGACTCCTGTTCGTTGATGGATGTCGTTTGGCGGATGTCGTTGATAGTTGTCGTTGACGAATGAGTCTCAACCCACGAACGCATTGGCGATCAGCAACGCCACCAGCCCGGTGGCCCAGCCCAGCGTGGTCGGCACCGACAGCACCAGCAATTGATGCTTGGCTGTCTTGACCCCGAGCAGACGGTTGACCACCCAGAAGTAGCTGTCGTTGAAGTAGCTGAAGAAGAGTCCGCCGAGACAGGCCGCCTGCGCCGCCAGCACCATGTTGACGTCTGGCATCGACGCCAGGATCGGCGCCGAGATCGACGCGCCGGTGATCATCGACACCGTGCCGCTGCCCTGCACGAAGCGCACCAGCGTGGCGATGATGAACGGGATCAACACCGCCGGCAGCGACAGCGAAGCAATGTGCTGGCCGATGTAATCTCCGGCGCCGCTGGCACGCAGCACGGCCCCCAACGCCCCCCCGGCGCCGGTCACCAGCAGGATGATACCGGCGCTTTCGACGCCTTTTTCCAGATGCGCCAGTACCTGATCCTTCGGCATTTTCGGCACCAGGCCGTAGACTGCCACCAGCACACCGATACCCACCGCGATCACCGGATGACCGACGAACTGGACCACCTGCACGAACAGGCCCGGTGCATCGCTATCGCCCACCACGGCGGTGACCAGCGTATTGAAAAAGATCAACAGAATCGGCAGCCCGATCGGCAACACTGACTTGAATAGCGTCGGCAGCTCGCTTTCGGACAGATTGGCCGCCATCGGATCGTCTTCGGTATCGCGTTTCAGCGATCCCGGCACGTCACGCTCGATCATCGCCTCGATGCGCGGCCCCATGAAACGCGCGTAGAGCACCATCACGATCAGCGCCGGCGCGGTGAAGACCAGGCCCCAGGCGATCATCAGGCCGATATCGACACCGAAGATCCCCGCGACGCCCAGCGGCCCCGGCGTGGGCGGTACCGCACTGTGGGTGACCGCCAGCCCCGAGGCCAGCGCGATGCCCAGCGTCAGCACCGAGCGCCCGCTGTTGCGTGCCAATGCCCGCACCAGCGGGTTGAGAATCACGTAGGCCGAGTCGCAGAAGATCGGGATCGAGACGATATAACCGGTAATCGCCATGGCCCAGTCCTCGCGCTCCTTGCCGAGCAGCTTGAGGATCGAATAGGCCATGCGCTGGCCGGCGCCGGAGACCTCGAGAATCCTCCCCATCATCACACCGAAGCCGATTACCAGACCGATGGTGGAGAGCGTCTTGCCGAATCCAGTGGTGATCGAATCGATTACCGCATTGGGCGACATGCCGCCGATCAGGCCGGCGATCGAGGCGGCGATGACCAGGGCTAGCAGTGCATGAACACGGGTCTTGAGCACCAGCGCGATCATCACGAAGATAGCGATACCCAGGCCGATGATGACCTGAGGGCCTGCGACAGTGGCGTCTGACATGGTCTGAACTCCTTGTGGGCTTTATTGAGTGTTGTTGCCTGTCTGGTTCAAGGAACGGATCTGTCGGGTCCGGAGCGTCTCTTCGGGGGAACGGTTCAGTTGTCGAGTTCGTCCCCGCGCTCGTCGTCGAGATAGGCGTGAATAATGGCGTCGAAATCGCTGTCGGCCTGGAAGCCGAGACTCAGCGGCCGTTCCACCGCCAGCCCGCCCGGCCAGCTGGCGACGATGGCGTCGATGGCGGCATCGGGCTCGAACCGCACGAGATCACGCGCGGACGTGCCGGCCTGGCGCTCGAGCGCATCGAGCATCTCTTCGACCGTCACCGTCAGGCCGGGCAGGTTGAGCGTGCGCCAGTCGCCGAGTGTCTCTCCGTCGAGAGACAGCGCATGGACCAGATTGGCCACCACGGCCCGGGGCGAGGAGAGCCACAGCGGCAGGCCGGCATCCACCGGGCAAACCGCTTCGACGCCCGCGAGCGGCTCGCGGATGATCGAGCTGGCGAACGACGATGCCGCCTGGTTGGGCTTGCCGGGACGCACCACGATGGTGGGCAGGCGACAGACTCGGCCATCGACGAAGCCGCGCCGGCTGTAATCGTTGACCAGCAACTCACCCATCGCCTTCTGCGCGCCGTAGGACGAACGTGGCTGCGGCCCGACGGCTTCCGGCACCGGCTGAGAGAGCCCCGGACCGAACACCGCCAGCGAGCTGGCGAACAGGAACCGCGGCCGTGCGGAATGGTGTCGGCAGGCTTCCAGCAGCGTGCGCGTGGCATCCAGATTGACCCGCATGCCTAGCTCGAAATCCGCTTCCGCCTGGGAACTCACCACCGCCGCCAGATGACAGACGGCGCCGGTGTCGTCGGCCAGCGCCTGCTGGATCAGCCCAGACTCTATGAAATCGGGATCGGCGATATCGCCGGTCAGCGATTCGACCCGATCATCGGTCACCGGACACGGTGCCAGATCGATCGAGGTCACCCGCGTCACGGCCTGTCCGCCGACCTTTCCCGAGAGCAACTGCTGGATCAGCCTCGCGCCGAGAAAACCGGCGCCTCCCGTTACGATCACATGCATGGTGTGGCTCCTTTTAGGCGCCGCTTTCGCTCGCTGAATGGCGCCGAAGTGACGAAAGGCGAATTGCGCTGGCGTTTGAGATTTAACATCTTGTCTGACAAATTAGCCTAACAGGCAACACCGCCATTGGTCGGAGAGCATCGCCAATCGCCATCATGACGGCGTCCGCCGAGACGGATCTTCGACGAACGCATAAGGGGTTTTCAGCGTGAGTGACGACACGTGAGCCAAGAACTGGAGTCGAGAACTGTGAGTCAGCCCCATGAGTGAAAACACATGAATGAAAACGGGGAACAGCCATCACGCGGACCGCAGCTTTCCGAGCAGGTCGCCCAGCGCTTGAGCGAGGCCATCCAGGCCGGCGAATGGGGTCGCGGCGCGCGCCTGCCGACCGAAGCGGCACTGGGCGAGCGCTTCGGCATCAGCCGCTCGGTGGTGCGTGAAGCGATCTCGATGCTGCGCAACGGCGGGTTGGTCACCTCGCGCCGGGGCAGCGGCAGTTTCGTCGCCGAATCCCCGACGGTATCGCTGCGCCTGGCGATTCCCGATCCCGACATTCAGTCGGTGGTCGAGGTGCTGGAACTGCGCCGTCCGCTGGAAGTGGAGGCCGCCCGGCTCGCCGCCGAACGGCGAACGCCCTCTCAGCTGCGGCGGATTCGCAACGCCATGGTCGATATCGACGAAGCCGTCGAGGCGGGACTTTCCGGTGTCGATCAGGATCTCGCCTTTCATCGCACTATCGCCGAAGCAGCCAACAACACGCATTTCACCGCCGTGCTCGATTTCTACAACCGCTTTCTGCATCACGCGATCCGCGTGACGCGCACCAACGAGTCGCTGCGCGAGACCTTCATGCTGCAGGTGGTCGGCGAGCATGAGGCCATTCTCGATGCCATCGCCGCTGGCGATGCCGAATCTGCCGCCCGCGCCGCGGCCATTCATCTGGAACACGCCGAAACGCGCCTGCGTCAGGCGCCTACAGACCTTCTCAAGAGCGTGCTCGAGCGCGTGGAAGCGCAGCGCGGCTCGGTGGCCGCCACGCCTTCGGAATCGGGATCGGGATCGGGATCGGGATCGGGATCGGGATCGGGATCGGGATCGGGATCGACAGAACATACGGGAGACAACTCACGATGAGTACGACACAACGACCGCGCGTCGGGGTCATCGGGCTGGGCTCGATGGGAATGGGCATGGCCACCTCGCTGGTGCGTGCCGGCTTCGAGACCTGGGGCTGCGATCTGCGCGAGGAACCGCGGACGAGCTTTGCCGAGGCCGGCGGCCATGCGGTGGCGACACCCGCCGAAATGGCTGCCGAGGTCGAGATCGTGCTGACCGTGGTGGTCAACGCCGAACAGACCCGAGCGGTGCTGTTCGGCGACGGCGGTCTGCTACCGGGGCTCGCGCCGGATAGCGTGGTCATCTCGTGTGCGACCTGCGCCCCGGACGACGTGCAAGCGTTGGGCGCCGATCTGGCGGCCCACGATATCCACCTGCTCGATGCGCCGATCTCGGGCGGGTCGGTCAAGGCCGCTGCGGGTCAGTTGACGATCATGGCTTCCGGTCCGGCGACGCTGTTCGAGCGCGCCGAAAACGTGCTCGATGCCCTCGCCGCCAAGGTGTTCCGCCTGGGAGGAGGGCTGGGTCAGGGTTCGCAGGTCAAGCTGGTCAACCAGCTGCTGGCCGGGGTGCACATCGCCGCCGCCGCCGAAGCGATGGCCTACGGCATTCGCGGCGGCTGCGACCCGCAGACGCTGTATGAGGTGATCACCCAGAGTGCCGGCAACTCGTGGATGTTCGAGAATCGGGTGCCCCATATCCTCGCCGGCGACTACACCCCGCACTCGGCGGTGGACATCTTCGTCAAGGATCTGGGGATCGTTCACGATACCGCCCACCGCGAAAAATTTCCGCTGCCACTCACCGCCCAGGCGCTGAGCCAGTTCACGCTGGCCTCTGCACAAGATCTCGGTCGCGAAGACGACATCGCCGTGATCAAGGTCTATCCGGGTATCACGCTTCCCGGCACGGCCGCCAACGATGCCGGATTCGGCGACGGCGGCCCCAACGCCGATCCCAATGACCACGGAGGGGCTTGAGCGATGGCGAATTTCGTTCCGAATGCGGGCGAACGACGGACCCGATCCCGACCGATTCTCGGCTGTATCGCCGACGACTTCACCGGCGCTACCGATCTGGCGAGCCAGCTGGTCAGCGCCGGCATGCGTACGCTGCAGACCATCGGCATCCCCGAGACACCGCTGGAAGCGGGCGTGGACGCCGTGGTGGTGGCGCTGAAATCGCGCACGATTCCTGCCAAGAACGCCATCGAACAGTCGATTCAGGCGCTCGACTGGCTGCGGGAACAGGGCTGCGAGCAGTTCTACTTCAAGTACTGCTCCACCTTCGATTCGACGCCGGCCGGCAATATCGGCCCGGTCACCGAGGCGTTGATGGACGCACTAGGCACCGACTTCACCGTCGCCTGCCCGGCACTGCCGGCCAACCGCCGTAGCGTATTCAACGGCTACCTGTTCGCCAACGGCGTGCCGCTCAACGAAAGTGGCATGCAAGACCACCCGTTGACGCCGATGACCGATGCCAATCTGGTGCGGGTGCTCGGCGCGCAGACGACGCGCAAGGTGGGTCTGATCGACTACGCCACGCTGCGCCAGGGCGACGCTGCCGTTGCCGCACGCATCGACGCACTCAAGGCCGAAGGCATCGGTATTGCGATCTGCGACGCCATCGATAACGACGATCTGTTCATACTGGCCCGCGCCTGCCGCGATCTGCCGCTGGTGACGGCGGGTTCCGGCCTGGCGCTGGGGTTGCCTGCCAACGTCACCGAACGGCTCGACCATCAACAGGATGCCGCGCGGCTCGACTCGATCGGCGGACGCGAAGCCGTACTCAGCGGCAGTTGCTCGCGGGCCACGCTGGCCCAGATCGAACATGCCCGGCAGCACATGCCGAGCGTTCACCTCGATGCCCAGGCGCTGGACGATGACTATCAAGGCGTCGTCGATGCGGCGCTGGAACACGCCGAAGCCCATTTCGACTCCCAGAACGCCGCCGGCCCCATACTGATTTTCGCCAGCGCCTCGCCGGAGGAAGTGCGCCGTGCGCAACATCGGCTCGGCGTGCAGCAGGCCGGCGAGCTGGTCGAGCGCGCCATGGCCGAGATCGCCAGCGAGCTGGTCGGCCGCCTCGGCGTGCGTCGGCTGCTGGTTGCCGGGGGCGAAACCTCCGGTGCCGTGGTTAGCGCGCTCGACGTTCAGGGGCTGCGGATCGGCGACAGCATCGATCCCGGCGTGCCCTGGACGGCCACGCTGGGTACCCAAGAACCGCTGGCGCTGGCGCTCAAGTCGGGCAACTTCGGCGCCCCCGATTTCATGACCAAAGCCTGGAAACTGATGCCATGACCGCGATCCACACCTCGACATCCGCCACCGAAAATCGCCTGCGCGAAGAGATCGCCGAGATCGGTCGATCGTTTCGCAACCTGGGCATGGCGCCGGGCACCTCCGGAAACATCAGCGCCAAGCTCGAAGACGGCTGGCTGATGACGCCGACCAACGCCAGCCTCGGCGCGCTGGATCCGGCGGAAATTTCCAAGCTCGACTGGGACGGCAATCTGCTGGCCGGCAAGCCGCCGACCAAGGAGTCGTTTCTGCATCGCGCCTTCTATGAACAGCGCCCGGATACCGGCGGGATCATTCACCTGCACGCAACGCACTCGGCGGCAGTCTCGTGTCTCAACGGGCTCGACGAACACTCCTGCCTGCCGCCGATCACGCCCTACTTCGTGATGCGTGTCGGCCGCCTGCCCTTGGTGCCCTACTACCGCCCCGGTGACGCCGCGCTGGGTGACGCCGTGCGCGATTATGCCGCCGATCATGCGGCGGTATTGCTGGCCAACCACGGCCCGGTGGTCGCCGGCAAGACGCTGGAAGCGGCGCGCAACGCCATCGAAGAGCTGGAGGAGACCGCCAAGCTCTATCTGCTGCTGCGCCACCACGATGTACGCACGCTGAATGAGAACGAGATCGACGAGTTGCGCGATGCGTTTGGCGCCCAGTGGTAGCCGGAACCGCGCATCCGAGAACCGCGGCGCTACTGCGCCTTTCTGCGCACTATTGATGGGATAACCGAGGAATTCAGGCCATGCCGCGCTTCGCCGCCAATCTCAGCATGATGTTCAACGAAGTCCCGTTCATGGAGCGCTTCGCCAAGGCCGCCGCCAACGGCTTCGAGGGGGTCGAGTTCCTGTTTCCGTACGACTTCGAGCCCGACGCCATCGCCGCCGAGCTCAAGCGCCACGGGCTCGAGCAGGTGCTGTTCAATCTGCCGCCGGGTGACTGGGCTGCCGGTGAGCGCGGGTTGGCAGCCCTGCCCGGCCGTGAAGCGGAGTTCCGGGAGAGCGTCGATACCGCCATTCGCTATGCCAAGGCGTTGAACTGCCCGCGCCTGCACGCCATGGCCGGGCTCATTGCCGAACCGGTACGGGAGTGGGAGTCAGCGCCAAAGCCGGCTTCGGAAAATGTTTCCCGTGAAACATTTTCCGATAACCATCGGATTTATCTGGAGAATTTGCGCTTCGCCGCACGGAAGCTTGCCGAGCACGACCTGACGCTACTGATCGAGCCGATCAATACTCGCGACATGCCAGGCTACTTTCTCAACCACCAGGCCGAAGGCCACGCGATCATTGCCGAGCTGAACGAACCCAACGTCAAGGTGCAGATGGATTTCTACCATACCCAGATCATGGATGGGGATATCTGGAAGACGTACGAGCGCTATCGCGATGGCGTGGGCCACATCCAGATTGCCGGCGTGCCCGAGCGGCATGAACCGGACACCGGAGAGGTCAACTATCCATGGCTATTCGCCGAACTCGACCGATCCGGTTATGACGGCTGGCTTGGCTGCGAGTACAAGCCGCGCGGTGATACGGAGGCAGGATTGGGGTGGTATCGCGCCTGGCAGCAGCGCTGACAGGCGGGGATCAATCGCCCTCGATCAGCCGGATCCCTGCGTCTTCGATGACGATCCGGCGCTGCTTGTAGAGCCGGCCGATGGCCTGCTTGAAAGCGTTCTTGCTGACGCCGAGCCGGGCCTTGATGGCATCGGCCGAACTCTTGTCGCCGAGGGCCAGGAACCCGTCGTTGGCGCTCAGCGCTGCCAGCACCTTGTCGCCGACCACGTCCAGGCGTGCCTGCCCCGGCGGCAATAGCGAGAGATCCAGGCGAGCGTCGTCGCGCACACGGCGGACATAACCGTCCATGCGGTCGCCGCGACGCAGCGGGCGCGACATATCGTCGTGATACAGCAATCCCCAGAACCGGCTATTGACCACCGCCTTGGCGCCTAGATCAGTGAGGTCGGCGATGGTCAGCGACACCCGATCGCCCGCCTTCAGGCCTTCCGACTCATCCTGCAGGAACTTGTCGATCTTCATGCTCGCCACCGGACGCATGCGATCATCGACGTAGATCATCACCAGCACCCGCTTGCCCGCGTCCGGGCGGAAGCGCTGCTCGCCGAACGGCAGCAGCAGATCCTTGGGCCGACCCCAGTTCAAGAACGCACCGATATCGGTGACCTTCGTCACCCGTAGATACGCGACATCCCCCACGTTGACCTGGGGCTCGGCAGCGCGTGGCGATTCGACGGGGGCGTTATCCCGAGGCGGGCGGGTCATAGGGCGTTCTCTGCTGGCAAGCGATGAATGAGGTGGCGCCATTATGGGGGGCATGACGGTAACGAGCAAAGCACCCCCGCAAGCCCGTTCGAACCGGGCGGCGCGAATGAAGAACCGGGGCGAAATTCCTCCTCAGTGGAAAGAAGGTTTACACTCCCGCGATCTCGCATGACTTAGACCTTCGTATCAATCCCATCGATAGTCGAATTCACTATGCGTGATTAGCAGCCTAAAGAGTTGGCTCCCATAATGTCGTCACAGGTTGAGGCCGAGAGGCCATAAAAAAGACATTATTGGAGGCAACACCATGAAAACTCGTATTCTCGCAGCCATCGCAATCGCCGTCGCACTGCCTACCGTCGCTCAGGCCAACAGCGTCGTCGAACAGCGTCACTTCGATCAGCAGAGCGAAGCGCTCAGCATCGAGCAGACCGCGCAGTATCACGCGCTGCCGACTCGCTACAGCGTCGACACCGTCGATGGCGGCCACAGCAATGCCGCCGACCAGTCTCTGAAGAACGTGGCCGAGTCCACTCAGCTGGGCACCGACGTGCAGCCGTCTCGCAACGCCCTGATCGGTGAAGGCCAGAGCGCCGCTGCCGGCCAGGCGCTGCAGAACGCTACGCAAACTGTCAGCAATGACAAAGGCAACGTCGAAGTGAACTTCGCCAGCCTGTAAGTCTTCGCCTCCGGGCACCGTCACAGCGCTAGACCAAAAAGGGAGCCACTGGCTCCCTTTTTGGTTCTATGCGCTATAAAATCGAATAGACGCAGAGACTCCACCCATCATCATTCCTATCGATAGTTTATTTCGCGCCATTCGATTTCTATTAGACGGCTAACAGAACGACAATGACGTCACCGGTTGAGGCCAAGAGCCCAACACCAAAACAGATGATCATTGGAGGCAACACCATGAAAACTCGCATTCTCGCCGCTATCGCCATTGCCGTTGCTCTACCCACCGTCGCCCAGGCCAACAGCCTCGTGACCGAGCGTCACTTCGACCAGCAAAGCGAAGCGCTCAATATCGAGCAGACCGCGCAGTATCACGCACTGCCGACTCGCTTCAACGTCGACACGGTTACCGGTGGCCACAGCGCCGCGGCGGACCAGGCTCTACAGCAGGTCGCCAACGCTTCCCAGCTGGCAACCGAAGTCGAAGCGTCCCATAGCAGCTTGATCGGCCAAGGCCAGAGCGACGCCGCCGCCCAGGCACTGCAGAACGCTACGCAAACTGTCAGCAATGACAAAGGCAACGTCGAAGTGAACTTCGCCAGCCTGTAAGTCTTCGCCTCCGGGCACCGCCACAGCGCTAGACCATCAAGGGAGCCCTCGGCTCCCTTGATGGTTTTATATCCTGCAAAAACGAAAGGTTTCAGACGCTGCAACCACCATCATTCCTGTCGATAGTTTATTTCGCGCCATTCGATTTTTGTTAGACAGCTAACAGACTGATAATGACATCACCGGTTGAGGCCAAGAGCCCAACACCAAAACAGATGATCATTGGAGGCAACACCATGAAAACTCGCATTCTCGCCGCTATCGCCATTGCCGTCGCTCTACCCACCGCCGCCCAGGCCAACAGCCTCGTGACCGAGCGTCACTTCGACCAGCAGAGCGAAGCGCTCAATATCGAGCAGACCGCGCAGTATCACGCGCTGCCGACTCGCTACAGCGTCGACACCGTCACCGGTGGCCACAGCGCTTCTGCAACTCAAGCGTTGGAGAACGTGGCCGATGCCACTCAGCTGGCTACCAATATCCCGGCGAGCCACAACGCCCTGATCGGCCAAGGCCAGAGTGAAGCTGCCGCCCAGGCGCTGCAGAATGCCACACAGAGTGGCGGCAACGACCGCGGCAATGTCGAGATGGACTTTGCCAGCAACAGCTAAGCTGCTGATTGACGTAAAAAGAGGGCCTGCGGGCCCTTTTTTTGTGGGCGGTTGTAAGGGGCATGGACGGGTGAGGAATTATTGAGTCGGCGAGCCCAGTAGGATTCAATAATGATATCTAGACATCTGTTTTGGTTGGAAATTATCCAAGTTCGATAATCTAGATATACCATCCGATATACCTCTCAGCTTCAAAAGCTGGCTGTATGGTTGCGCATCGCACGACCAAGTAGCCACGGCTCCACGTCGCCAAGCCAGCTCATTGTGGGCACGGTGCGCCTACAATGACCGCCCATGGGGCTGTCAATCACTGCTAAGGGTATCAATCCATGCCAATTCAAGTGAGAGAAGCGAGAGAGACAGACATTGGGGAGATCTTCGCCATTCGCACCAGCGTGGCGGAGAACCACCTTTCGCTCGAGCAGCTCGCCGAAATTGGCATCACGCCGGAGGCCGTTGCCACTATGATCGCCGAGGGCCCTTGTGTCTGGGTTGCGGAGATTGACCGAGTACCCGTGGGCTTTTCGATAGTTCGCAATGAGACCGGGTGCGTATTTGGACTGTTCGTCCGCGCCGACCATGAAGGGCGAGGTGCAGGCCGCTTACTCCTCGAGAGAGCCGAGCGCCATCTATTCGCCAAATTCGATGAAATTTGGCTGGAAACCGAGATTGGCAGTCGAGCCTATACATTCTACGAGCGTGCTGGCTGGCTTCCCGTTGAGAAGCGGGATCGTGGCTTGATGAAATTTGTCAAAGCGCGATCCGTAGCGAGTGACTCGTGAGTGGCAGCGTCCGGCCAGAGAGGGGTATTTTATCTATGCTCATTTAACGCGGACTTTGCGACAACCTGAAGCCCCGAAGCAGTTTAAAATGGTGTAGCAATAGCATCCCATCAACCCTTAAAATTTTAGATAAACATTAAGTATTAACATCTCAATATGTGCAGCAACCATACTCTCGCCAATTGCCAAGGAGTTAGGATGACCACAAGAATTTCGTCTCGCCAAGCAATCTTGAAGCTCTTTTTTACAATTCTTTCCTATGATGGAAATAACCTCTAACACTTCCAAAAAACTGAATTCTTTCATCTTACATAAGTCGTCTTGATTTTTTGCAAGCTTCCACTTGGCATCACGACGCAAAGCTTCAGCATTGAATTCTTGCAGCTTATTGGCTACTACATAATCATAAAGCGTTGATGCAGCACCCACCCAGCTTAAGACAATAGCGGAACGTACTAGGCCGTGTTCTAACGCGGCGATCGCCTCGCTCACAAAGGCATGAGTATTTTTCTCGCTAATGTTGAAAAGACTGCCTCGCAAACTTGAGTTCGCCATGACTAAAGGACTTTGTGCCAAAAGCCCTGTGGCCGAAAGCTCATGAATCCCTTGAGGAGTAACCTCCCACCCCTCATCCAAGCGAACTGCTTTATCACCTAGGTCTTTCAGAACTTGCGAAATGTTCCATTTTTCTATTCGTCGGAGCCCATGAGATTTTGCTAAACTTTTTATTTCTAGCACTCTTTTGATTGAACATTCGTTGAATGCCAATATAAGAAGAATTGCGTTCCGTCTACTCAGATCAGGAGAAGCGAGCAATTTTTTTAAATCATGAGAACTAAGCAAGCTGAGACTCCAAAGTCTTCAACATGTCAGCTTTCAGTGCGTAAGTATCTTTAGCACGTTCAATGAATCGATGATCTCCCACTAGAGTACGAATTGTTTTTGATAGGTTAGACCCATAGGACGACTTGTAGTATTGAGTAGCATTCTGCATTTCTTGGAGAAGCTGTTTTCTATTAAATTGCTCAAGACCAGTACCGAGAACAAGCCTTGCGGCAGCTGCTATTGCTAGCTCTGATCCGGTTTTCGCACTCAACTTTGCAGCAATTGAATTGGTCGTCCCAAGGTTGCTTCCATCAAATGCCGCCGCCGTTTTTGAACTCGCAGCGGAGTCTGATTCAGGTACGTTGGTTGGCAGAGAGCCCCCAGCCTCTTTGTGCAGAGCTGTTACCGCTTTCAGAAGATCGGGAAGTTCTTCCTTAAGAAACTCTTCCGATCCTTCGTATTCAATCTCAATTTGACCGATACGAATTTTTATTTTACTTGTCAAAATACTAACTCCCTATAGCGATTTAATTTAACAACCGTAGATAGCGCACCAATTTCCTCTCTTGACGCGTAGGCAGCCTCTGCCATTACGTCTGCTTTGGGTCGGAACCTGTCAGCTCTCTTGAGCACTGCCAAGAATACTGTTTGCATCAATTTTACACGTTTCGTTTCATAACTCTATCTAACGCTTCCCCGTCTTTCGTCGGATAAGAGTCAAAACGCATCATTTTCCGGGTCTATAAAATCGCCCGTAACTCCAGTAATCGCGCGGCTTGGCGTTCGCTTCAAAACCGGCCCATTTAGCGCGCAGGCAGGGCGGGGAATCGACAGCGCGCCGAGGGGTAGCAGAGCGATGTCGAGCCGAGTGGTGGCCACAAGGGCAACGGGGCTAGTGTTGCATTGTGTTAGCCCCCTCTGAAGCGCTCACAGTCGGGGCGGTATGCTTCCGTGGTGGACGTTGACACTTGAGGAGCTGATCGTGACGGATACTGCTGGAGATTGGTGCGTCATTGCACCCTCGTCTCGTATCGAGCGACTAGAGGCGAGCTTTCAAGGTCACGCCTATAGCATGCACCGCCACGACACTTTCGCTATAGGTATCACCCTGAGCGGCGTACAAAGCTTCCATTACCGTAGGGATCACCGGCACAGTCTCCCCGGTACGGTCATGGTGCTTCACCCGGACGAAGCACACGATGGCCATGCCGGTGATGAGCGTGGCTTTCACTACCGTATGCTCTATGTGCCGCCGTCGCTCATTCAAACTGCGCTGGGCGGCAAGGCACTTCCCTATGTCGCTGGTGGTCTATCGATTGAGCCTCGCCTAACTCAAGCGGTGCGGTCCCTGTTGTTCTCGCTTGACTCACCACTCGACTTACTTGAAGAAGAAGACGGCATCGCGGATCTTGCCGCCGCGATAGAGGCCAACGGCGATAATCGCTTCTCCCACCGACGGCTAACAGTCGACTACCGCGCCGCGAGCCGAGTGCGAGATTACCTCGACGCGCACCGCTGCGAAATTGTCGCTATGGAGGATCTCGAGATGATATCAGGGCAAGAGCGCTGGACGCTTTCTCGAGACTTTCGTGCGCTATTCGGCACCAGCCCTTATCGCTATCTCACACTGCGCCGGCTGGACCAGGCTCGGCAGCATATTTCGACCGGCGTCAGCCTAAGCGACGCGGCATTCTCGGCGGGTTTTGCCGATCAAAGCCATATGACTCGCGCTTTCGGACGCGCCTTCGGTGTTACCCCGTCGCGCTGGCGTTCGCTACTGCGTCAGGGTTGATGCGTCTGCAGGATCGTTCAAGACGAGTGAGAGGCAGGAATCTACAGTCGGCAGCTCTATCGAGACGGAGTTCCAGCATGAACTCACAGCGCCCCTCCCAGGCCATCCATCCACTAAGTAAAAGCGCCTTGATTGACGATCTATGGTCGCCACACGTCATCGCCGAGATGAACGACTACCAGTTCAAGGTGCGGATCGAAGGTGATTTCGTCTGGCACCGTCACGCCGACACCGATGAGGCGTTCTATGTCATGGATGGCGAGTTGCGTATTGATTTCCGTGATGGCGCAGTCACATTGCAGGCCGGCGATCTGTACGTCGTGCCAAAGGGTATCAAGCACAAGCCGTACGCTGCACAGGAGGTTCGCTTGATGCTGATAGAACCCAAAGGCGTAAAAAACACCGGTGATGAAGGTGGAGAGCTGACTGCCGAGAACAATCGCTGGATCTAACTCATTCGAGTAAGACGAGCTCGAGGGAGTTGCGGATTCGCTTTGTCCGACTCATACCCGAGATGGCGGCCTTTACTTCGCCCCGCAGCATCAGCGACGGCAGGAGTTGAAGTCCTCTGCAACGCTGCATCAAAACCGACCCATTTAGCGCGCAGGCGGGGCGGGGAGTCGACAGCGCGCCGGCAGGTTGCAGCGAGATAAGGGCAGGATGGTGGCCACAGGGACGTGGCCACCCATTCGTCGCTGTTACCGCGACAGCGACTCGATGATTTTGCAGTCGGCTACCGTATCCGCCTGGCAGCATTGCTCGAGCCGGTCGAGTTCCCGTTCTAGCTGCTGTAGATCCTTGAGCCTCGACCTGACCCGCTCCAGCTGCTCATGGATGATCGAGTCGACCTGTCGGCACGGTGCGTTCTCGTCATCGGCGAGCCCAAGTAGCGATTTCACATCCTCCAGGCTCAGCCCCAAGTGGCGCGCGCGCTTGATGAAGATCAGGCGATCTCTCTCCCGATCCGTATAGAGCCGATAACCGCCCTGTGTTCTGGTCACCGGCGAGAGTAGCCCCGCGCTTTCGTAATAGCGGATGGTTACCGCCTTGGTGTCGGTGGCCTTGGCAAGCTGACCGATCGTGATCCGCGCATCCATGATGCTTGACCCTATAGCGGCTAGAACCTTCATGCTATCAGCCAATCATTTGATGAGGCACTGGCATGGATTCCTGCTGCGAGAACAAGGCTGGCGAGCTGGCGCAATTGCGAGGCGCGCAGGCCAAGGTGCTGTACTGGGTACTCGGTATCAACGGCTCGATGTTCGTGATCGAGTTCGTGGCGGGTTGGCTGATCGGGTCGACGGCGCTACTGGCGGACTCGCTCGATATGTTCGGCGACGCCACCGTCTACATACTGACGCTATACGCGCTGAACCGAAGTGATCGAACGAGGGCTGGGGCGGCGTTGGTCAAAAGCCTGTTCATGTTCGTCTTTGGTTTGGCGGTCATTGCCGAGGCCGTCCATAAGAGCGTGGTAGGCAGCGTGCCCGAGGCCGGCGCGATGGGCATCATGGGAATGCTGGCGCTGGCCGCCAACACGGTCTGCTTCATCATGCTGCTGCGCTACCGCTCGGCGGATCTCAATATGCGTTCGACATGGCTTTGCTCGCGTAACGATCTCATCGCGAATACCAGCGTGGTGCTGGCTGCCATAGCCGTCGGTGTGACCGGCACGGTTTGGCCGGATGTGGTGGTCGGTCTGGCCATCGCTGCGCTCTTTCTGCATTCGGCCTGGCAAGTTTCGACCGAGGCGATTGTCGAATGGCGAGGGACAGGGCAGCTCAAGGCGGATGTTTCCTCGCCGCCTTCCAACACAGAAAGCACTGGGTCTTGCTATGGATCGAAATCGTCATGCTGTGACTAATGGGGATTCAAACGCGTCACGGAGGGCATCCGATCTGTTGCGAATACCGGATCGAGACGATGACGGACAAAAACGACCGCTGAATATAAACCTACTCGATCAGTTTGAGCTCGAGGACGTGGCGAATGCGCTCGCCATCCCATTCGTAGCCCAAATGGCGCCCCTGCCGCGTGGCGGACATGACGGGGGGTCGCAACACCGCCGCGCATTCACCATCAGGATCCCTCACGCTGGGATAGACGATGCCATCCGCGTGGGCTTCCCAGGCTTGCCGGCCAAAGGCCTGGCCCGCATGCCAATTTTCGGGATCGAGCAATGGTATGGCTGCAGGATCGTCCCGCAGATCGTGCAGACTGCCTTCCAGATCGGACAGATAAACCCGTTGCTGTAGCTGCATGGGCGGCTCGCTGGAGTCGCGCAGGAAGCGTTCGGCATGGTATCGCGTCTCGGCAATGGCCGTGGCCTCATCCAGGGCGCAGTAGTAGACCCCGAAAGCCCCATCGCTGAAACGTGAGCCCTGACCCGTGAAGTGGCAAAAAGCCGCCATGACGGGCGTCCAGCCTGGGCCGTAGCGGCGGTCTTCCTCCCGGACCATGTGGATCGCGCCGGCTTCCTCCCGTAACCGGGTGGAGGTCTGCCCTTCCAGCCGATTGAGAAGATCCCAATCGTCGGGCGTCGCCACACGCTCGAAGAGATCGATCGGCGGAAACCGGGAAGGCACGACGCGATAGCTTGGCCGCCAATGTACCTTCGAGCGCGGAAACGTCATGCGTGGCTGCCACCGCGTGCGGCGTCGAGATACTGCCGCACCACGTAGAGATCGGACACCAGCCCGCTACGCAACCGCTCGAGAGGCGCTTGCCCCGAGAACAAGGGATTACGGTTCGGCCGGCGCAGCCAGCTATCCGCCGCATCACTGCGAGGCAGCAGGATCTGCAACGCCTTGTAGATCCCCAGGATTAGGGACATGCGCTCGAGCTGATTCACATCCAGAGCCGCTTTCTCGGGATGTTTTTGCCAGCGACGGTAGGTCGAGCCGGGCACGCCGAGCAAAAGCGCAGCCTCCTGCTCCTTCAACTGCCAGTCTCGGACGATGTTGGGATAGGAGCGCATGGCAGCGGCACTCATATCCTGGCGCTGATCATGTGACATCATGGCGATGGCCATATCGCTCTCCAAATGGCGATTTAAATTGATTATCCGCCATATGGTTTATGTTGTCACGCTCGTAGAACACTCTTTGTTGTCGAGTGGCGAAAAGGATCAGTCGGGTCGCCCGGCTATCAAGGCCTTTCCATAAGCCGTGCCATCGAGGAGCACAGCAAAGAAACCTCAAACGCCAGACAAAGAAAAAGCCGCCGTTCGAAGCGTCTCGAACGGCGGCTTTCGTAGAATTCTTGGCGCGCCCAGTAGGATTCGAACCTACGACCCCTGCCTTCGGAGGGCAGTACTCTATCCAGCTGAGCTATGGGCGCGTAATGACATGACGTCGTGCCGGCAGCGGCGATGACCAGGGTGGCCGGGGGAGCTGCCGCAAACAGCGCGGCCATCCTAACCGCTCGGCCATGGGCTGTCCAGACATGGCGTCGTTGCCACCAGGGCGGCTTTCGCAATGACAGGGTGTGATTATACTGAGGACGTGGCGGCACTCGGATCCGACGCCAAACCGACGATGAGATTGACGCAGTCATCAATGACATACTCGATAAAAGCGCTAATGCCATGACAGAAGTGCAGCCTCTGACGAGCGAGTGGCAACAACGCCTGTTGGCGACCCGCGAACGCCTGCGCAAGCGGGCGCCGCTGGTGCATTGCCTCACCAATCAGGTCACCGTCAATTTCGTCGCCAATGCGTTATTGGCAGCGGGCGCCTCCCCGGCGATGACCGATCATCCCGAGGAAGCAGCGGGTCTGGCCAGTGCGGCAGACGCCGTGCTGATCAATCTCGGCACACCCAGCGTGGCGAGCCTGGACGCGATGCGACGAGCGAGCCAGGCCGCCAGTGCGGCAGACAAACCCTGGGTACTCGATCCGGTCGGGGCGGCGGCGCTGCCCATGCGGCGAACGGTGAGCCTCGAGTTGATGGCGCACCGGCCGGCGGTGATTCGTGGCAACGCGTCGGAGGTCATGGCCTTGGCGGAAGCCGGTACTCGCGGGCGCGGGGTCGATACGCAGCACGAAACGCAGGATGCGCTCACGGCTGCCGCTGGCTTGCTGACTGATGCGGAAGGCGTCGCGATTTCCGGCCAGATTGACCGCCTGCTGGGGCGTTCCAGCGCTGCCACTGTTCCCGAGACGATCGATCTTGACGGCGGGAGCGCTTGGCAGCCCCGCGTGACCGGAACCGGCTGTGCGCTGGGGGCGCTGATCGCGGCCTATCTCGCGGTCGCCGAGACACCGCTGGACGCCATGGTCATCGCCCATGCACACGCCGCCGCAGCCGCCGAACAGGCCGAACGAGCCGCTCGCGGCCCGGGGAGTTTCGCAATGGCGTGGCTGGATGCGCTGGATAGCGTCGATCTGGCGGCCTTTCTCTCGGATCGCCTGACGCCGAGTTAACGAAATGACGTTAGCCCAACAGGGAACGTAGCCCAGCGATGGCGCTCTGCCCGCGCTCCTGCTTCCTCTCGGGGTTTTCCTTATCGGCGCGCCCTTCCCATTCCAGATCGTCCGCCGGCAGTTCGTCGAGGAATCGGCTCGGGGTGCAGTCGAGCAGCTCGCCGTAGGCCTTGCGTTGGCGGGCGAGCGTCAGCGTCAGCGTGCGCCGGGCACGGGTGATACCGACATACGCGAGACGCCGTTCCTCTTCCACGGTGCCGGATTCGATCGAGTTGCGGTGCGGCAGCAGCTCTTCCTCCAGCCCCATCAGGTAGACATGGGGGAATTCGAGGCCCTTGGAGGCATGCATGGTCAGCAGCTGAACGCGGTCGGAGTCGTCCTCTTCGGCCTGCTGCTCGAGAATGTCGCGCAGTACCAGCCGCGAAATGGCCGACTGCACGTCGTCGGTCTCCTCGGAGGCTTCGCCGTCCTCATCGTCGCGATGCATCGATTTTTCGAGCTGGTCGATCAGCGTCCAGACGTTGGCCATGCGGCGCTCGGCGATGGTCGGCGCGCTGGCGTTCTGATAGAGCCAGGCTTCGTAATCCATGTCGCGGATCATCTCGCGAATGGCAGCGATGGCGTCGCCCTGGTCCATGCGTTTGCGCACGCCGTCGATGAAGTGGCCGAAGCGCCCTAGCCGCTCGACGGCGCGAGTGGGTAGCACTTGTTCCAGCCCCATCTCATGGCAGGCGGAGAACATCGAGCCGCCGCGTTCGCTGGCGTAGTTGGCAAGCTTTTCCAGCGTGCCGGGGCCGATCTCGCGGCGCGGCACGTTGACGATGCGCAGGAAGGCGTTGTCGTCGTCGGGGTTGATCAACAGCCGCAGGTAGGCCATCGAATCCTTGATCTCGTTGCGGGAGAAAAACGAGGTGCCGCCGGAAAGCTTGTAGGGAATCTGGTGGTGCTGCAGCTTGAGCTCCAGCAACCGAGCCTGGAAATTGCCGCGATAGAGCACCGCGAAATCGCGCCATTCGGCGCTTTCTTTGATTCGGCGTGTCAGTATCTCGCCAGCCACGCGTTCGGCCTCGGCCTCTTCATGGCGATTGACGATCACCCGAATCGGATCGCCCGGCCCCATGTCCGACCACAGGGTCTTCTCGTAGACGTGCGGGTTATTGGCGATCAGGGTGTTGGCGGCACGCAGGATCGTGGCGGTGGAACGGTAGTTCTGCTCCAGCTTGATCACGTTGAGCCGCGGGAAATCCTCGCCCAGCGTAACCAGATTTTCCGGCCGGGCACCGCGCCAGGCGTAGATCGACTGGTCGTCGTCGCCCACTACGGTGAACGTCGCGCGCTCGTCCATCAGCATCTTGACCAGTTGGTACTGGCTGACGTTGGTGTCCTGATACTCATCGACCAGCATGTACTGGATCCGCTTGCGCCAGCGCGCCAGCGCCTCGGGATCGGTCTTCAGCAGCACCACCGGCAGCATGATCAGATCATCGAAATCGACCGCGTTGTAGGCCTTGAGATGGCGGTTGTAGGCTTCGTAGATACGCGCGGCGTACTGCTGGTCTTCATCTTCGGCGTGGGAAATCGCCGGCCCCGGCAGCACCAGGTCGTTCTTCCACTGGGAGATCTGGCTCTGCACCCCGTTGATCTGCTCGGCATCGGTATCCGCCTCTTTCTGCATCAGATCGCGCAGCAGCGCCTTGGCATCTTCCGGGTCGAATAGCGAGAATCCCGGCCGAAAGCCCAGCGCCTTGAGTTCGCGGCGGATGATGTTTAGCCCCAGGTTGTGAAACGTCGATACCGTCAGCCCGTAGCCCTCACGCCCCTTGAGCAACTGCCCGACGCGCTCCTTCATCTCCCGCGCCGCCTTGTTGGTGAAGGTGACGGCGGCGATCTTGCGCGCGCTCATCCCGCACTCCTGAACCAGGTAGGCGATCTTGGTGGTGATCACGCTGGTCTTGCCGGAACCGGCGCCCGCCAGCACCAGGCACGGGCCGTCGATGAAGCGCACCGCCTCCTGCTGACGCGGATTGAGTTTGGCGAGACGTTGGCGAATATCGGACATGAGGGCAGAATCGCAGAGGTGAAGACAGCTTCGAGAAAGAGAACGATAGAATCAGAACGACGACATCAGAACAACAGAGCGGGAATGATACACCTCATGCAGATCAAAAGAGACGATCTACGCGGTCCCGAAATTGCCGCCATGCTGGAAGCCCATCTCAAGGACTTCGAGCCGCACTCACCACCCGAAAGCCGCCATGCGCTGGATCTTGAAGGTCTCCGCCAGCCGAGCATTCACTTCTACAGCGCCTGGGATGATGGCCAATTGCTGGGCTGCGGCGCGTTCAAGCGCCTCGACGACACCCACGCCGAGATCAAATCGATGCGCACCGACCCCGTCCACCTGCGCAAGGGCGTGGCGCGGGCGATTCTCGCGCACCTGATCGAGGAAGCGCGTGCCACCGGCCTGCAACGGCTGAGCCTGGAAACGGGCCCGATGGCGCACTTCGCCCCGGCTCGAAAGCTGTATCAGGCGTTTGGATTCGAGACCTGCGAGCCGTTCGGCAGTTACCGGGAAGATCCGTATAGCGTGTTCATGACGCGTCGGCTGTGAAAAACAAAAATCAAACGCGTCAACCCAAGAGGCCTATAGACGTTCTAAACGGAGAAAGCCAAAACAACCATCAAAGCTAATACCGAGCATCCCATCGCCCAAAGCATGACTTGCAAGCCTTTGGCACTATGCCGAACAGGTAGATAGCCCAAACAAACAATTGCATAAGTGAAAAGATAATAGACGGGCAACATGAGGAGGACACCGACACCTGAGGCGCCCTCGAAACTACTACCACTGGTCGGGGGAAACCACGTTAGCCATAAACACATCAGCACTGCCGCAACTGGCAGCGCAAGTAAAAAATACCCTATTCGAACGGCAGTAATCGACTGAGACGACTCGCGACTGCCACGATTATCATTTTCCGAAATCATCCGTTTGCTCCCACGAAATCGAGCTGCCGCCACGCTTCGTAGACGATGATGGCGCAGGCGTTGGAAAGATTGAGGCTGCGGCTATCCGCCAGCATGGGGATGCGCAGACGCTGCGCCGGTGGCAGCGCTTCGAGCATCGATTGCGGCAGGCCACGCGTTTCCGGTCCGAAGACCAGCGCGTCGCCTTCGCGGAAATGGATATGGTTGTAACCGTGACGGCCGCGGGTGGAGACGGCAAACACGCGCTCCGGGCCGATCGTTTCGAGAAAAGCGGCCCAACTGGCGTGGACCTGGACCCGCGCCCATTCGTGATAGTCGAGCCCGGCGCGCCGCAGGCGTTTATCGTCGAGTTCGAAAGCCATCGGTTCGATGATGTGAAGGCGAAAGCCCGTGTTGGCACATAACCGGATGATGTTACCGGTATTGGGCGGAATCTCGGGTTCATAGAGCACGATATCAAGCATGGCGGCCAGCTCGGATACGGGTACCTCTCGCATCATACGCAATCGGCGCAGCTTTCTATAGCGCCCCAGAACCGGCGCCGCCTCCACTGTAACAACTGGGAGGCGGCGCCGATTTCCACCGCACCCGAACCCGGCGCGGTCGTAGCTCAGTACAGTCTAGAAACCAACGCTGACGCCTAGCACCGGCCCGCTATCCAGCGTGTGACCGTTGTCGTTGTCGAAATCGGTACGCATGTAGCGATAACCACCGTAGACGTAGGTCTGCGAGATGATGTTGACCCGCGCCTGGGCGCCGTACTCGTAGCTCTTTTCCACATCACCGCTGGTCAGGCCTTCCGGGGTATAGAAGCCGTAACCACCGACCGAGGTCAGCGGGATCGGCGTATCGATGAAGGCGGAACCGCCGAGTCCCAGTCCCCCACCATTACCGTAATAGGTGTCCTGGTACTGATAACGACCGCCGACCGCCAGGTCGATGCCGGGCAGGTAGGGCGTGAACATCAGTGAACCGGAATAGGCTTTGGCATTGTGACCACTGTCGTCGGTATTCAGATAACCGACACCGGCCCGCAGCGTGGGGAAGATGGTCTGGCTGGCTTCGACACCGAAGGATTCGTCGCCGCCGTTGGCGGATACGCTCAGCGCCATGGCCTGCTGACTGGCCAGAACGAAGGTCGCTGTCGCAAGGGCAAAGCCCCAGGGTTTCATTCTGCTGTGCTTGATCATGATAGGTCTCCCGGCATTCCCGCTAAATCGCGTTGGACTAACGGCGTAAGCGTGGCATAATTTCCGCGTTTATCAAACGGTGTTTTTAAACCATTTGTAACGCTCCCTGCCAACGATCTTGCTGCGGCGGATTGAAGCAGGCGCGAGCATCGACCGTGAGTATCGGGTCAACGAATGGCTGAGGGTGGACGAAAACTCAGTGGGCGAGAGTCACGCCGTAACGGTCGCGATAGGTGCGAATCGCTTCCGCGTGATGGGCGATGGAGGAGTCATCTTCGCCGCCACGGGGCTCGCGGGCTTCCAGGTAGGCAAGCAGTTGATCGAGGTTGACGATGCTCACAACCGGCATATTATACGTCGCCTCGACGTCCTGAATCGCGCTGTGCGGTCTAAGGCCATCGGCGTCCTGGCCTCGCTCCTGCCGGTCAAGCGCGATAACTACCCCAGCGGCATGGGCACCGGCCCCCTGGATGATCTGCATGACTTCGCGGATCGCCGTCCCGGCAGTGATGACATCATCGATGATCAGGATGTCACCGCGTAATTCGGCGCCGACGATATTGCCGCCCTCACCGTGAGTCTTGGCTTCCTTGCGGTTGAAGGCGAAGGGTATGTCGCGCTGATGATGGTCGGCCAGTGCAACGGCTGTGCTCGCCGCCAGCGGTATACCCTTGTAAGCTGGACCAAATAGTACATCTGCCTCGATACCGCTGTCGGCAATGGCGCTGGCATAGAAACGTCCCAGACGGGCCAGGGCACGGCCGGAACGGAACAAACCGGCATTGAAAAAGTAGGGACTGACACGACCAGACTTGAGCGTGAATTCACCGAAGCGCAATACCCCTTCGGCGATCGCAAATTCGATGAACTCCTGCTGATACGGCTGAATCTCGACGCTCACCCCTGGTCTCCCTATTGCCTCATGTTTCTTGACGGCCGCCGTCGTTTTGGTCAAACGCAGCAGTCATTTACCTAAACCTTTCAAGCTCGGGTATCATACACGCGCGACAAAGAAGGAACACTGTATGAAAATCGCCAGCATCAATGTGAACGGGATCCGAGAGGCCGTCGAGCGGGGCTTTCTCGACTGGCTGGCCGAACAGGATGCTGACGTCGTCTGCGTGCAGAACCTGAAGGCCAAGAGCTTCGAGCTCGATGACAGCATTCTCTATCCGGAAGGCTACGAAGGCTACTTCCTGGACGCCGAACAGGATGGTTTCTCCGGGGTCGGTCTTTACTGCCGCAAGATTCCCAAGGCCATCATGTATGGTCTGGGTTTCGAGCAGTGCGACAACGAAGGTCGCTTCCTGCAGGCGGACTATGATCGTTTCAGCATCGCGACGTTCCTGATGCCCGACGGTGACGATCCGGCCACCAAGCAGGCGTTCATGACCCAGTATCTGGAGTACTTGAGCAAGATGGCTCGCAAACGTCGCGAGTACATCATCTGTGGCACCTGGCACATCGCGCACAAGACGCTGGATCTGGCCAACTGGGCCGACAACCAGACGACGCCCGGCTTCAAACCCGAAGAACGTGCGTGGATGGATCAGGTCTTCGGCCCGACGGGGTTCATCGACACCTTCCGTGAAGTCAATCGGGACGCCGACCAGTACACCTGGTGGCCCAAGCTCGATCAGGAAATGCCACGCTCCCGTCAGGAAGGCTGGCGCCTCGACTATCAGATCGTCGGACCCAACTTCCGTCGAAACGTGAAAGACGCCTGGATCGATACCGATGCGACCTTCAGCGAGTTCGCCCCGCTGATCGTCGAGTACGACCTCGAGCTGTAATCGCCCGACCCAGCCGCACGCCAGCAGCCGTCAGCGATTCTCACGAAACACCCCGCCNNGGCGGGGTGTTTCGTTTGGCAGACCCGGGCCTCGGCATCGCCGATCAGGCAAGACTCGCGTCCAGTCGCAGAAAACTGTCTGCAATCACCTGGGCGCCGGCGGCCACGTGTCCGGGCTCGGCGTTTTCCGCTTCGTTGTGACTGATCCCCTTCTCGCAGGGAATGAAGACCATACCGGTGGGGCAGCGCGGCGGGAAATAACGGCAATCGTGGCCGGCCCCCGAGTAGATCGTTCGCCATGGCTGGCCGCTGGCACTGACCGAGGCCTTTATCGCCTCGAATGCCGCACCGTCGAAATGCACCGGCGCCTCGCTGACGGTCTGCGTCACGCTGATCTGACAATGCTTGGCTGCCGCCAGCGCGAGAGGCTCGATCCGATCGCCCAACGATTTGAGCACCTCGGCATCCGAATAGCGGAAGTCGACTCCGAAGGTCACCTTTCCGGGTACCACCGACCAGGCATTGGGCGAAAGCGCGAAGTGACCAATGGTGAACCGGATCTCGTCCTTTTCGTCCCAGAACAGCGCATGAAGCTCATTGATGATCGCCACGGCATCGACCAGCGCGTCCTGGCGCAGGCTACGCGGTGTAGTGCCGGAGTGATCTTCCTTGCCAACCACCTCGATTCGGAACCGACGCATGCCTTGCATGCCAGTGACCGCACCGAGTACCTCGCCGCCGGACTCGAGTAATGGCCCCTGCTCGATATGAGCTTCCAGCAGTGCAGAGAACGGACTTCCCAATTCACGCCGTTCGGCATCGGGGAATTGCGCGTGCAACCTGTCGATGGCCTCACCCATGCTGATGCCATCGGCATCGAGCGCTGCGCGCGCCGTTTCCAGCGTCTTGATGCCAGCGTAGACGCCAGAGCCCATGCAGCCAGGCGTAAAGCGCGACCCCTCTTCGTTATTCCAGATCACGCACTCCATGGAATGCCGAGTGGTAACACCCGCGTCGTCGATCGCTTCCAGTGCCTCGAAAGCCGCCAGCACGCCGAAAATACCATCGAACCGCCCGCCCGTTGGCTGAGAGTCCGAATGAGAGCCGCTGACGAGAGGGGGTAATGAGGCGTCGGCGCCTTCTCGGCGAAGAAACAGGTTCCCGGCATCGTCCAGAAACAGACGAAAGCCCCGTTGCTTGGCCAGATCCGCCAGCAGGCGATGCGCGGCGATATCGTTGTCGTCCAGTGCCAGCCGGCAAACGCCGCCTTTGGGCGTACCTCCCAACTTGGCCATGGCTTCGACACGTTCCCACAAGCGCTGACCATTGATAGTCACAGGCATATTTCCCTCCAATCCTCTCGTATCGAATCCAATACGGCGATTCTGATTCAAGTTAGAGGCTCAACGCGCACCGCGATACCCGATTTTCGACCAACGACTTTTGGCCAACAGCTTTGGGCCTATAGAGTTGGCAGCGTCGGCTCTGGCGTCTTGATCCATGGGAGAGTGTCGGCGAAGTCGGGTTGAAGATGGTTACTCGGCCGCCATCAGGACATAAGCGCGAGGCTCTTACAGATCGCCGAAGTGATGCTGCAGCAGCGTCAGCGCGACCACGGGTGCGGTTTCGGTACGTAGAATGCGCGGGCCGAGGGTGAGCGCCTGGAAGCCGGCACGCCGGGCGGCGTCGACTTCGGCGTCGCTGAGACCACCTTCGGGGCCGATCAACAACGCGGCGGCGTCGACCGTCTCCGCCTGCTGCCAGCTATCGTCGGTGGCGGGATGCAGCACCAGACGCAGGCTCTCTTCACGCTCACTGAGCCATTCGGATAGCGACCGCGGCGGGTGAATCGGCGGCACGCTGGCACGCCCGCACTGTTCGCAGGCGCTGACCGCGACGCCCTGCCAATGCGCCAGCTTCTTGGCCTCGCGATCGCCTTTCAGACGCACATCACCATGCTCGACGTAGAGAGGGGTGATCGCGGCCACGCCGAGTTCGACGGATTTCTGGATCGCGTAGTCCATGCGATCACCCTTGGAGATCGCCTGCCCAAGATGCACGCTCAACGGGGACTCGCCACTGCCCTCGATCACCTGCTCGATCTGCGCGACGACCCGTTTGCGGCCAACCTCGACGAGCCTGGCCTGCGCCTCTTGGCCGCTACCGTCGAACAGCGTCAACGCTGCGCCCTCACGGAGTCGCAACACCAGCGCAACGTGGCGAGCCGGGCCTTCGGGTAGAACGATGTCGCCGCCAACGACGAAGCTGGCGGCGACATGGATGCGCGGTTTGGCCATGGCTCGAATTACTGCGTGGTTTCGCTGGCCTGGGCAGTGCGCTGCTTCTTCTGAGCGTACATCGCCTCGAAATTGACCGGCGCCAGCATCAACGGAGGGAAACTGCCGCGGCTGACCAGGCTATCGATGCACTCACGCGCATAGGGAAACAGCACGTTGGGGCAGAACGCGCCCAGTGTGTGATCGAGCTGATCGCCGGCAAGGCCGGAGATACGGAACAGTCCTGCCTGTTCGACCTCGACCAGAAACGCCGTGGCACCGTCTTCGTTGTTCGATACTTGCGCCGTCACCTTGACCACGACCTCGTAGAGGTCTTCGCCCACCGACTGGCTGGTGGTATCGAGGTCCAGGCCGACCTTGGGCTTGAACGGCTGCTGGAACACGCTCGGCGCATTGGGCGACTCGAACGAGATGTCCTTCACATAGATGCGCTGCAGGGAGAACTGCAGCTGCGGCTTATCTTGAGAACCGCCCTGAGAACCCTGCTGATTGTTGTCTTCCGCCATGATGCGTTTCCTGTACGTTCCTGAATGACTAAGAGCGTTTCCGAGTGACTAAAAGCGTTTTGGAGTAACTAAGAGCGTTCCTGCCTGACCAGCCTGACTGACCATGAGGTCTCGATGGCCGGCGCCTAGCGCCGAACCACCGGAAGGCCATCGGCCTGCCACTGAGCCATGCCGCCCTTGAGCTTGTAGACCCGGGAAAAGCCGGCCTGGCTGAGCTCGGTGACCGCAGCAGTCGATGTCTGACCCTGCTTGCAGACCACGATGACCGGTGTGTCCTTGTGCTTTTCGATCTGCGGCAGGCGATCCTTGAGGCGTGACTGCGGAATGTTCTTGGCGCCAGCGATATGGCCCGCCTTGAACTCGTTGCTCTCGCGGATATCGATCACCACACCGTCTTCGCGGTTGATCAGTGAAGTGGTTTCGGTGGTGGAGACGCCTGAAGCGCCGCCGCGCTTGGCCTCGAATGCCAGCCACGCCAGCAGCACGACCAGAAAGGCGCTGACCAGCAGCGGGTGGTTTTCGACGAATTCGAACAACTGATCGATCATGGGTCTGCCGACACTCTAAATCTGGGGCCAATGGGATCGCAAAACGCCTTCATGGCGTGCGACTCCGCCCTTGGCGCGTCTGCATCAAATCACGTCCGCAAGCTGGCATGAAAGCCTTCGTTGCTCGGGACGCGAGCGGCTGATAATCCTGGCCCGCTAGCGGGCGCCGGCCATTATACACGAGGCCGCCGTTGAAACGAGGAAGGCGCGGGTGCTCCGGCATTCCGAGGTCGGCGGCTGACCCCACTCACTCGGTGCGCTATCCTTCAGGACTCTGATTACTAAACGACGAATATCAAAACGGCAGATTCCAGGACGACTGATCCCGACGCCGCTGGTTTCGACACGACTCACCCCGTTCATCCGAATTTTCGAGGCTTGTCATGGCAGATACTTCTCGCATTCCGCGCCCCGTCGCGTTGTTGATTCTCGATGGCTATGGTCAAAACGATGATAGCGCCAACAATGCCGTTGCCGCCGCCGATACACCGGTGATGGATCGTCTCAAGCGCGATTTCCCCAACACCCTGATTCACACCGATGGCCCTTACGTCGGCCTGCCGGACGGGCAGATGGGCAACTCCGAAGTCGGCCACATGAACATCGGCGCCGGGCGAATCGTCTACCAGGACTTCACCCGCGTCACCAAGGCGATCGCCGACGACGCGTTGAAGACGAACGAGGCGCTCACCGCGCCAATCGATGACGCGGTCGCCAACGACGGCGCCGTGCATCTGATGGGTCTGCTCTCTCCCGGTGGCGTGCATAGCCACGAGGACCACCTGCTGGCGATGGCGGAACTCGCTGCCAGCCGTGGCGCCAAGCGGATCTACCTCCACGCCTTCACCGACGGCCGCGATACCGCGCCCAAGAGTGCCGGCGCCTCGATCGAGCGAGCCAACGCCAAGCTGGCCGAGCTGGTCGGTGCCGACCATGGCTTCGTCGCGTCGGTGGTGGGTCGTTACTTTGCCATGGACCGCGACAACCGCTGGGATCGTGTCGAGAAAGCCTATCGCGTGGTGCGCTTCGGCGAGGGCGAGTACGTCGCCGACAGTGCCGAAGCCGGGCTGGCAGCGGCGTACGAACGCGGCGAGACCGATGAGTTCGTCGGCGCGACTGCCGTGCGGCCCCCACAAGGCGAGAGAGTCGGCGACAAGATCGTCATGGCCGACGGCGACGCCGCCCTGTTCCTGAATTTCCGCGCCGATCGTGCCCGCGAGCTGACCCGCGCCTTCGTCAATCCGGATTTCAACGACTTCGATCGTGGCGAGCGGATCAAACTGGCCGGCGAGGGTCTGGTGACACTGACCCACTACGCCGACGACATCGACACGCCCGCCGCCTTCCCGCCCAACGATCTGGTCAACACTCTGGGCGAGGTCGCGGAGAGCCATGGCCTGACCCAGCTGCGCATTGCCGAGACGGAAAAATACGCCCACGTCACGTTCTTCTTCTCCGGCGGTCGCGAGGCCGAGTTCAAGGGTGAAGATCGCGCCATGATCCCGTCGCCGAAAGACGTCAAGACCTACGACGAGAAGCCGGAGATGAGCGCTTACGAGCTGACCGATACGCTGGTCAAGGCGATCGAGGCCGGCAAGTACGATCTGATCGTCTGCAACTATGCCAATGGCGACATGGTCGGCCACTCCGGCGACTTGAAAGCGGCCACCAAGGCGATCGAGACGGTAGACGTGTGTCTCGGCCGCGTGGTCGAGGCGATCCAGAAGGCCGGCGGCGAATGTCTGGTCACCGCCGATCATGGCAATGCGGAGATGATGGTTAATCCCGAAACCGGCAATCCCCACACCTCTCACACCACGTTCATGGTGCCGCTGGTCTATGTCTGTCAAAACCAGGCCGATCAGAATAGGGCGGCCAGGCTCAAGCCGGATGGGCGACTGTGCGATCTGGCACCGACACTGCTGCACATGCTGCAGCAGCCCGCGCCCGAAGAGATGACCGGCAATGTGCTGATCGAAGATGCGTGACGCGGGTTCGCCATTCATCGTCATCCACGAGGGAGTCCGCCCGACGTGAATCGTAGGCAAGTCAGGCGTCTCTCTCGGTCCAGATCAGGTAGCGGTACGATTGCATTCTTGCTGGCCAGCAGCCTGCTGCTGGCCGGTCCCGCTCTGGGTCAGGCCAATCCGCAGGAAGCCCGAGCCAGACTGGATAGTCTGGCGACCGATATCCAGGCACTACAGGGGAAGCTTGAAAATACCCAGGCTGCTCGCGGTGATGCCCAGGACGAGCTGGAACAGGTCGAGACGGCGATCGGCCAGACCCACAAGCGCCTGGATGCCCTCCAGACCGAGCGCCATCAGCTCGATGGCGAAGTCGACAAGCTTCAGCACAAGCGCAAGACGCTGGCGGCCGATCGCGACCAGCAGCGCGAGGCGCTGGCACGCCAGTTCGACGCGCTCTATCGTCTTGGCACCACGCCCCAACTGAAGTTGTTACTCAATCAGGATGATCCTGCCGAGGTCGACCGGCTCCAGCACTATCTCAATGCGCTCTCCTCGGCGCGGCGCGACAAGCTCGAGCAGCTGCGCGCGCTCAACCAGCAACTGGACGACAATCTGGCGGCGATCGACCAGCGCCGCTCGCGCCTGGATGAGGTGCAGACCGACCTCGAACAGCAGCGCCAGCAACTGGCTTCGGGCTTGAAGGAACGTCAGGCACTGGTGGCCAAGCTCAGTGGCCGCTATGACAGCGAGCAGTCTCGGCTCGAGGATCTCAATCAGGACAGGGCCCACGTCGAACGTCTGCTGAACCGTATGCAGAAAGAGCTCGCCAATCTGAAGAAGCCGCCGCCCTCGACCGCTATTCGGCAGACGCGCGGCGGCCTGCCATGGCCGGTACAAGGGTCGATGCTGTCGAGTTACGGCAGTGGCGACGGGGTCAATCGCAACGGCATTCTGATCGGCGCGCCGGAAGGCACCGCGATCAAGGCAGTGCATGCCGGCCGGGTGGTCTTCGCCAACTGGATGCGCGGTTTCGGCAATCTGCTGATTCTCGATCACGGCGACGGCATTCTGACGCTGTATGCCCACCTTCAGCAGATCGACGTCGATCCCGGACAGCAGGTGGACAATGGCCAGACGGTTGGCGCCGTCGGCAATACCGGCGGCCAGTCGCGCTCGGCGCTCTATTTCGAAGTGCGCCAGAACGGCAATCCGATCGATCCGAGCCGCTGGATCGGACGACGCTGATCGACCTGGCTCTCTGTAACCACCGGTTGCGCTGGATCATCCCCCCGCCGAAACGCTATGCTGGTTATCAAACGCCGTTCCCTCACCGGGACGGCTGGGTGGCGTCAGAGGCTTTTTTCACACGCCGTTTGTTCACAGGCCTCTGTACATAGGGCTTCGTACACAGGGCTTTTATTCACAAGCCCAGGTTCGAGGTCGGCGGATCGGGATCCGCGGCGCCAACGAACCTATTCAGCTCGAGTCGCGGAGACCGCATGCATTCAAGCCGCCTGATTCCACGTGCCAAAAGGCTACGTACTGCCGGACGCCAGACTCGAGGTGCTGCCTTCGCCCGCCCGCTAATGGGTTCGTTGCTGTTCGCGCTGATCCCCGTCATGGGATTGGCTCCGGCCGCTCAGGCGCAGACCGACAGCGCTGGCGACGTTCCCGCTCAGACTCAAGGCGGCGGTCTCAGCCAGGCCGAACAGGATGCCGCCAACGGCTTGCCGGTGGAGGACGTCCGGACCTTCGCCGAGGTCTTCGAACGCATCAAGCGCACCTATGTGGAAAAGGTCGACGACAAGACGCTGCTGCGCAATGCCATGCGCGGCATGCTCAGCCAGCTCGATCCGCACTCCGAATATCTCGATGCCGATGCCTTCCAGAATCTCCGTGAAACGACCGAAGGCGAGTTCAGCGGCGTCGGGATCGAGGTTGGCTTGCGCGACGATCAACTGACCGTCATCGCGCCGATCGACGACACTCCGGCCGCCCGCGCCGGCGTTCAACCGGGCGATCGCATCGTCGCCATCGACGGCACCCCGACCAATAATTTGAGCCTGCAGGAAGCCGTGGATCTGATGCGCGGGGATGCCGGCACCGATATCGAGTTGACGCTGTTGCGAGACGGCGAGCAGGAGCCGCGCGATCTCACGCTGACACGCGAGTCGATCCAGTCCGAGAGCGTTTCCAGTCGTCTCGTCGAGCCCGGCTACGGCTATCTGCGGATCAGCCAGTTCCAGAGCCGCACCGGTGAGCAGACCCGCGACGCGCTGGAGTCGTTGACGAAATCGGGGCCGCTGCAAGGGTTGGTGCTCGACCTGCGCAACAACCCGGGCGGCGTGCTTTCCAGCGCCGTCGACGTTGCCGACCAGTTCCTCTCCAGCGGGCTGGTGGTTTACACCAAGGGACGCCTGCCGGACGACGACATGCGCTTTACCGCAAACACCGCGACCGTGGCCCCGGACGTGCCGCTGGTGGTGCTGATCAATGGCGGCAGCGCTTCCGCCGCCGAGATCGTCGCTGGCGCGTTGCAGGATCAGGGGCGAGGGGTACTAATGGGCACGCGCAGCTTCGGCAAGGGCTCAGTACAGCAGGTGATGCCGCTCGGCAACGGCGATGGTCTCAAGCTCACCACCGCACGTTACTACACCCCCAGCGGACGCTCGATTCAGGCCGAAGGTATCGCCCCGGACGTTCGCGTGGTCAGGGGCCGACTGGAAGTGGAAGAGAGCAGCGGCCTGCAGCTGCGTGAATCCAGCCTGCGCGGTCATCTGCTGAATGGTGACCCCACCACTCCTGGTGACAATCCCGAGACGCCGGTCGCCGCCGACGATTACCAACTGAGTGAAGCGCTGAACCTGCTCAAGGCGCTCAACGTGGTGCAGCGGAACCGTTCGGGTGCGGCGGCCGCCACCACCGACAAGGCGCCATCCCCCTGAGTGGCTTCCTGAACGTGGAAACGAACGCCAAACCAAAACGGCTGCCTTTCAGGCAGCCGTTTTTGATGGGTCTGTCATCACGAAGCGTCAACTACCGACACCGCTCGGGTAGATCGCCGTATTCCCCCAGCGCCTGACGAATCAACAGCCGCTTGATCGGCATCAAGCGGTCGACACCGCTGAGGCCCCAGTTACGCACGAACCGCAGCGCCGGCAGATCACTGCCGAATAACCGCTGAAACCCTTGCATGGCGGCGAGCATGGCGGCGTTCTCGCTGCGTCGACGACGTTCGTAGCGAGCCAGAATGCGCGGATCGCCGGGGTCGGCCCCCCGCTGGCGGGCACGAATCCACTCTTCGGCAAGTACGGCCGCATCCATCAGCCCCAGGTTGACGCCCTGACCGGCCAACGGATGCAGGCTATGCGCGGCGTCACCGACCAGTGCCAATCCTTCGTCGACGTATCGCTGTGCGTGGCGCTGGGTAATCGGGAAATGCGGAGCGGCATCGATGACTTCGACGTCGCCCAGTCGGCCGCCCAGCCCCCGTGCCAGCTCGATACCCAGCTGCGACCGCCCCTCGTCGGTTTCGCCCAGCGCCGTCAGTCGCCGGGCCTCGCCGGGCGTGGTCGACCACACGATCGAGCAGTGATCGTCCCGACCGTCGATGGTCAGCGGCAGAAATGCCAACGGCCCGGTGGAAAGGAAAGCCTGCCGTGCAATTCCGCCGTGACCGATGGCGGTACGCACGCTGGTGACCATGGCGGCCTGTCCGGTGTCGCGCTCGTGAACCGGAATCCCGGCCATGCCGCGCAGCGGGGAATTCGCGCCGTCGGCCCCGACGATCAGCGGCGCCCGGCGCTGTTCGCCGTTATCCAGCGTGACCAAGGCGCGGCCGGCATCGCGAACGTCTTCGCGGTCAATCTCGTTCCCGCGCGCCGTTTTCTCACGCACGTAGCCCGTCAGGCGCACTTCCTGCAGCCATTCCACGTTGGGCAATGCCTGCAACCGCTGTGCCAGCGCCGCCAGCAGCAGATCGTTCTCGACGATATGGCCCAGCGAATCGACACCCACGTCTTCGGCATCGAACCGGATCTCGCCGCTCCCTTCGGCGTCCCAGACCTGCATGCCGCGATAGGCCGCGACGCGACGCGATGCGAGCCAGGGCCACACGTCCAGTGTCGTCAGCAACCTCCGGGATGCTGCCGTCAAGGCGCTGACGCGCAGTGCCGGTTTTCCCTGACCCAGGGTTTCGATCTCCTCGGGTGCTGGCGCCGCATCGACGATTGTCACTCGCCAGTTGGCTTCGCCCAGCAACAGGGCCAGTGTCGAACCGACGATCCCGCCGCCGACGATGAGTACGTCGCTGTCATCCATTACGCGTCTTCCCTCCTGGGATTTGCCTAGCGTTCGATTCCCATGGCGCGGCGTGCCAAAGTGCGACGCAACGGCCCGAGCGCATTGAGTCCGATCAGCCCGGCGGCGCGGGCGTGGCCGAGTACCGCATGATCGATACCGAAGAGCCGAATCAGGCCGTCGCTGAAGCGTACGATCTGATGCGTGTCGGCCGTGCGGCTGGCTTCGAATTCCGCCAGCGTAAGAGCATCACCGGCCGTGCGACCGTTCGCTCGCGCCTTCTCGATGGCGGTAGCGAGATCCATGACGCCGCGCAGCGCCAGATTGAAGCCCTGCCCCGCCACCGGATGCAGCGAATGTGCGGCGTTGCCCAGAATGGCTAGATGCGGGCGGATCGTCTCTCGCGCCGTGACCAATGACAGCGGATAGGCGTGCCGCTGGCCCACCCGTCGGAAGCGACCGGCACGATCACCGAAGGTCCGCTGCAGACGGTCGAGGAACAGAGTGTCGGGGAGTGCCAGGGCTTCCTCGACGTCGCCCTGTTCATGAGTCCAGACCAGTTCCATGCGGCGCCCGGTCAGCGGCAACAGCGCCATGGGGCCCTCCTGCGTGAAGCGTTCGAATGCCCAGCCGTCATGCGCCCGATTCATTTCGACGTTGGCGATCAGCGCGGTCTGCCGATAGGCATGGTGGTTGCTCTCGATACCCAGACGCTCCTTGAAACCGGAGCGTCCTCCGTCGGCCAGCACCGTCAGGCCCGCCTGGATGATCTCGCCGGTATCGAGCGTGAGACGATAGCCGCCGTGCTCGGCCTCGAGCGTCTCGACCCGCGCCGGGCAATGCCAGTCGATCGGCAGCTGATCGAGCCGCGCGTGCAGCGCTCGCCCCATCCAGGCGTTGGGAATGACGTAACCCAGCGCCTCGACGCCGAGTTCATCGGCGTGCAGCCGGGTCGCCCCCAGGTGGCCGCGCTCACTGATATGAATATGCCGGATCGATGATGCCTGCTCCCGCATCGCCGGCCACACTTTCAACTGCTCGAAATGCCGACGCGATCCATAGGCGATGGCACTGGCGCGAGCATCGAAGCTGGGCTGATAGGCGTTGGTCTCGTCGGCTCTGGGCAACGGCTGCGGTTCTATGATCGCGACACGCAGCGGCGCTCGCCGCTCGCCCTCATTCGCCCTCGCCCTCTCATCTCGCTCGGCTTCTATCAGGTCGCCCAGCGCGCAGGCCAGGCTGGCGCCCACCAGGCCTCCACCAATGATCGCCACGTCGACCGTGGTTACTTGCTGCGTCTGGGGCATCAGGGCCGACCACTCCATTACGATTGGAAATTCACAAGCCGCTCATCATGTGGCCTACAGTCGCCTTACATGAGTTACGTAATTTTTGCGGCGCGATTGGCGCTGATCAAAAAACGATCAGATCTGACCCGCCATCAGCGCTTCGATCGCGTCCGCAGCCTTGGGGACTCCTGCGGTCAGCACTTCACCGCCAGACTCGGTCACCACCACGTCGTCTTCGATACGAATGCCGATGCCGCGATAAGGAAGCGGAATATCCTCGGCGTCGGGGATATACAGGCCGGGCTCGACCGTCAGCACCATTCCCGGTTCCAGCGGTCGTGGCTCACCGTCGACCCGATAGCTGCCGACGTCGTGAACGTCCAGACCGAGCCAGTGCGAGGTCGAGTGCAGATAGAACCGGCGGAAACTCTGGGATTCGATGCACGCTTCCAACTCACCTTCCAGCAAGCCGAGTTCGATCAGCCCGGCGGTAAGATCACGCACAACGCCCTGATGAATGGCTTCCAGCGTGGCGCCGGGCTTCACCGAGGCCACGCCGCGTTCTTCTGCCGCCAGCACGATATCGTAGAGTGCGCGCTGAGCTTCACTGAAACGGCCGTTGACCGGGAACGTTCGGGTAATATCACCGGCATAGAGATCGAACTCGCCACCGGCGTCGATCAGCACCAGATCACCGTCTGCCAGTGGCGCGGCATTTTCGATGTAATGCAGCACGCAGGCGTTGGCACCGCCGCCGACGATGGTGCCGTAGGCCGGCGCCCGCGCCCCGTGCCAGACGAATTCGTGCTCGATCTCCGCCTGCAATTGATATTCGAAGCGCCCAGCGCGGCTGGCGTGCATGGCCCGGCAATGCGCCAACGCGCTGATCCGGGCGGCGTGACGCATCAGCGCCAGTTCGGCCTCGCTCTTGGTCAGTCGTAATTCGTGAACCAGGGCGCTCACATCGGCAAAGCGGGTGGGCGCGACCGCGCCACACCGAGCACGGGCGCTCAACTGGGCACGCACGCCTTCGGCAATGCCCATGGCTCCAGCATCGGCCAGCGGCAGATACACGGTTTGCCGACCATCCAGCAGTTCAGCCAGGCTCGATCGCTGGGTATTATCGAAAGCCTCGTCCATGCCGTACGCGTTGACGGCACCCTCGGGACCGATACGAATACCGGTCCAGGCCTCTTTCTCGGGGTCCTTCTCCTGACAGTAGAGAATGGCCTCTCCGGCTTCACGGCCGGGTAACAGCAGCAACAGCGCGTCGGGCTCGGGAAATCCGCACAGATAGTGGAAGTCGCTGTTCTGACGGAACGTATATTCGCTGTCGTGATTGCGCGTCTTGAGCGCAGCACCTGGCAGCAGCACGGCACTGTCTTCGGGCAATTCGGCCATCAGGCGTTCGCGGCGAGCGGCGAATTCTTCCATCGAGATGGCCGCAGGATGCGATAACGGCTCGGGTAACATGCCTCTCTCCTTGCGCGGTGCGTCTCGAGTCTTGAAGAGACGCCTGAAAGTTTGACGATCGTGCCTCTGGTTTTCCGAAGCCCTGGTTTTCCGAGGCCCTGGTCCTCCGAGACCCTGGCCTCGAAGCGCGAACGGATTCAGTGCAGCGACGGCGGCGTTTCGCCGTCATTGGCGGCCAGGTCAGCGTCTTCGGCTTCGACCTGTTCCACCTGAGGCTCGCCGGGATGTTGCTCGGTATAGAGCAGCATTGCCGCCATTCGGGCGTGTTCGGTCAGCGCGAACAGATCGTTCTCGTTTTCGGGATCGTCGGCAATATCGACATCGATCGCCGATAGTGTACCGAGATCCTCCAGCGCTTCACGCAGGGGCGGCGACCAATTCTCGTAGGTTTCGCCATCCACTTCGTTGACGATCTCGAGAAAGCCCTGGGTCCATTCCTTGAGACCTTGAGCCCGCTCGGAAAGCGAGAACAGCTCATCCGGCAGCATCGGCTCGAAGTTCAGCTCGGCCGCTGACAGCGCATCCAGCGTCTGGCGCCGCCAGCCCAGCAGTACGTCGGCATCGTCGCGACTTTCCGGCTGCTCGACATTGAGTGCGCGGCAGACCTCCTCGAGCCAGCCTTCGGCACTGATGTCCTGCAGGCCGAGTTCGGCGCACAGACGACCGTCGAGAAACGCCGGTGACTGCAGGCTGCCATGCACCAGAAAGACGTTGGCGACGGTGGAAAAATCGAGCTGGTCGTTGATGATCGACATGTCGGCATCCAAGATTGGTGAATCGCGAGCGTTGATGAGCGTGCAGCGCGGCAGGCGTCGCGTTGACCGCCCATAATCGGCTCTCTATAGTGACGGATCAATCGCGGCGGCGATCGGTCTGGGCCTTCGATCCTTCCCCAGCGTAGCCGATCATCGACCGCTGGCAGGGTAGCGAATGCAGACAGTGGCCGGTCGACACACCGCGCGAATGCCTGCCATCTTACCGCATCGATCTTCACCGCCCACCCCGGAGCGACACCATGAGCGACACGTCTCGCCCGACGACCGAAGTCACCTTGCTGGGCAAATCCTTCGTGATCGCCTGTCCGCCGGAAGAGCAGGAACAGCTGAAGCGCTCCGCCCGCTATCTGGATCGCGCCATGCACGGCATCCATTCTCGCGGAAAAGTGCTCGGCGCCGAGAAGATCGCGATCATGGCCGCCCTCAACATCACCCACGAGCTGCTGACGGCGCTGGATTCACACCGCGCCGGTGAACAGAGCTTGAGTGATCTGAGCGAGAGACTGGAACGCGCGCTGGCCAAGGCGGGCGAACCCGGCCAGAAGACGCCTGCCTCCTGAAAGCTTTAGCAACTCTCTCAATCCTTCATTGGGCTACGAGGGCCGCTCTGCTACGATAGTGGTGTTTCCTGGAGTGTGCGCCAGTCATAACAGTCCCTCGAGCCTATGCGCAGTACCCAGGGGGCCAAATGCTAGGCAGGCCCGTGTGCATGTCCGCGCGACGGAAAGCCTGAAGGCTTGCCTGCGGCCACCCACCTTGAACCAGTAGGTTCAGGGCCAGAATGACAGCGGCACTCTGGGGAACTCTCTTGTCTCTCAACAAGACCACCGCAACGATCACCACCGAGTTTGCCCAACCAGCCACGACACCGCCGAACGGCGAGTCGGCCGCTGACGGCAGCCTCGATAGACGTGAACTTCGTCGCCAATTGCGCCGACGTCGACGCGCACTGACCCCGCACCAGCGACGCATCGCTTCCCGCGAACTCTGCCGTCACCTCAAACGCCTGCCCGAGCTGCAACGCGCTCGTCGCGTGGCGCTTTATCTGCCCAATGATGGCGAGATCGATCCGCAACCGCTGATCGACTGGCTGACCACACGTCGTGCCCACGTCTATCTGCCGGTGCTGCGGCCGCTGTCCGATAATCGATTGTGGTTCGTTCGTTATCACGCCGGCACACGGATGACACGAAATCGCTTCGGCATTGCCGAACCGGATACGCGATTCGGCGCTCATCGCGTCAATCGCCTGCCGGCCTGGGCGCTGGATACGGTACTGCTGCCGTTGGTGGGATTCGACGATGAAGGGCAACGGATCGGCATGGGCGGCGGTTTCTACGATCGCACTTTTGCATTTGCCCGCCGCCAACGCCCACGGCCACGTCTGATCGGGCTCGCTCACGACTGCCAGCGGGTGGACGCCTTACCGGTGGCCGGCTGGGATGTGCCGCTGGATGCGATCGTCAGCGATCGACGGATCATTCAGCCACGGCGCTAGCGGAGACGGGACGGGAGCCCAAACGACGACGGCCGGCAGCGTTTCCGCTACCGGCCGTCCTCAGCCACACCCCATTGGCTTCACGCTCTTCGCCACCCCGTGATATACCGACCGCATGAGCCAGATGATCCAGAGGGTTTACGGGTCTCAAGCGCCCAGCAACGTCTGCGCATAGCCCGTTGCCACGACGCCGACGCCGAAGATCAGTACCAATGCCATTACCAAGTCGGGCTTGCGTTTCATGTCGACTCCGCTGCGTTGGGTTCGGCCGCTGCCCCCAGCAGCGACGCGCACGACTATAGGGTCAGGCCAAAATCTTGACAAGAGCGTTTCCGGCCCGGATGACACCTTTTTCGTTACCCAACAGTATCGGCCTTTACACAAAAAGGTTTAAGTCGGATTCAGACCCTTTCGAGGCCTATTTCACGCTTTTGTAGTGACTCTACACGAGGTTAGGCCATGAATAGCCGATACGCCGTATTGTCGGTCTCTTTCCAGTAGCGGTAACCGATGCGATCGAAGTGCTCCTCGGCATGGGCGCGATCGCCATTGGGCATCTGCAGCCCCACCAGTACCCGGCCGTAAGCGGCACCATGGTTGCGATAGTGGAACAGCGAGATGTTCCAGTCCGCCGGCAGATGGGTGAGGAAGTTCATCAGCGCCCCGGGTCGTTCGGGAAATTCGAAACGGTAGACCTCTTCCTCGAAGCGCTCCCTGGGTCGACCACCACCCAGATGGCGAATGTGCAGCTTGGCCAGTTCGTTGTCGGTGAGATCCTCGACCGGATAGTCCGCTTCACGCAACCGGCGGATGACCTCTTCACGATCCTCCCCGCCGGGTTTGACCTGCACGCCTACGAAGATGTGCGCACCGTCGGGATCGGCGTAGCGATAGTTGAACTCGGTCACCATGCGCCGCCCGATCACCCGGCAGAACTGCTTGAAGCTGCCCGGCCGTTCGGGGATCTGCACCGCCAGTATCGCCTCGCGCTGTTCGCCCAGTTCGGTGCGCTCGGCAACATGCTGCAGACGATCGAAATTGATGTTGGCGCCGGAATTGATGCACATCAACGTCTGATCTTGCGCCCCGGTCTGCTGGATATACTTTTTAAGCCCCGCCAGCGACAGCGCACCGGAGGTCTCCGCCACCGCCCGCGTGTCATCGAAGGTATCCTTCACCGCGGCACACATCTCGTCGGTATTGACGGTGATCACGCCGTCGACGTGATCGCGCAGGATCTCGAACGGTGCCTCGCCGATCTGAGCCACCGCGACCCCTTCGGCAAACACCCCGACCTGATCCAGCGTCACCCGTTCGCCCGCTTCCAGCGCCGCCTTGAGACAGGCGGAATCTTCGGCCTCGACACCGAAAAGCTTGATCTCCGGACGCAGATATTTGATGTAAGCGGCAATACCCGCCAACAGACCGCCGCCGCCGACCGGCACGAAGATGGCATCGAGCGGGCCGGAGTGCTGGCGTAGAATTTCCATCGCCACGGTGCCCTGACCCGCGATCACATCGAAATCATCGTAGGGCGGAATGTAGGTATAACCGTGCTCGGCGATCAATTCCCGAGCGTGGCTCAACGCCTCGCCGAAAGCATCGCCTCGGAGTACCACCTTGGCGCCCCAGCCGCGTACCGCGGATACCTTGATATCCGGCGTGACGCGCGGCATCACGATCACCGCCTTGACCCCCATCTGCTTCGCCGCCATCGCCAGCCCCTGAGCGTGGTTGCCGGCGGAGGCAGCGATCACTCCCTTGGCTTTCTGCTCCTCGCTCAACTGCGCCATCTTGTTGTAGGCGCCGCGAATCTTGAACGAGAACACCGGCTGCAAGTCTTCGCGCTTGATCAGAATCCGGTTGGAGAAGCGGCGGGAGAGCGCGGGCAGCGGGGAAATCGGCGTCTCCCGAGCCGCCTCGTAGACGCGGGCCTGGAGGATCTTCTTGACGATGTCTTCGAGTTGCATTCGGGTATGTCCTGGCGAACAGCTGGGGCGCAGCGCTTCCGCCTCGAAACCGGCGGGTACGAGAACGGTGGATAATAGTGGACCCGTATTGTTAGCAGACCCCGGCACCGAGCGTCCAGCGCCATCGGCAGCGCATGCCGCTTGCTTTATAATGGCTACCCTCGGTTTCTGTCCGATCACGCGCCCATGCCCGGCTTTCCGACAGAACCTCGATCTTCTCCATCAGCCTGCCGGAACCGACATGACTCAGGACGATCTCAAGCGCGCCGTCGCCGCTGCAGCCCTCGACGACATCGATAATCTTTTGACGCCCGATGCGGTGATCGGCGTGGGAACGGGGTCCACGGCCAATCATTTCATCGATCTGCTGGCGGGACGCAAACATGATTTCCGTGGCGCGGTGGCGAGCTCGGAAGCCACCGCCGAACGCCTGAAATCGCACGGTATCGACGTGCTCGAACTCAACTACGTCGGCACGGTGCCTGTCTACGTCGACGGCGCCGACGAGATCGATTCGAAACTGCGCATGATCAAGGGCGGTGGCGCGGCACTGACCCGCGAGAAGATCCTGGCGGCCTGCGCGGAGCGTTTCATCTGCATCGCCGATGCCAGCAAGCGTGTCGAGGTGCTGGGCGGCTTTCCGCTCCCGATCGAAGTGATTCCGATGGCGCGCTCGTATGTCGCCCGCGAGATGGTCAAGCTCGGCATTACGCCTGTTTACCGGGATGGCGTGCTCACCGATAACGGCAACCGCATCCTCGACGGCTACGACAAGCTGTTCGACGAGCCGGAAGCGATGGAAGCGGCGCTGGACGCCATCGTCGGCGTGGTCACCAACGGCCTGTTCGCGCGGCGTCCGGCCGACGTGCTGCTGCTCGGCGGCGACAATGGCGTCGAGCGCTTCACGCGTTGAGGCAAAGCGCTACAACCGATTGGGGCACTCCAGATCGTTGGCAAACGCCACTAGATTCGCGCAGGTCACCTGCGCGATCTCCTGCAGCGCCTCGACCGTGAAGAAACCTTGATGGCCTGTGATCAGCACGTTGGGGAAGCTCGTCAGGCGGGCGAAGATATCGTCATCGATGATCTCGGCCGAGTGATCGCGGAAGAACAACTCGCTCTCTTGCTCATAGACATCGATTGCCAATGCCCCCAATTGTCGCGACTTGAGCGCAGCGATCACGGCAGGCGTGTCGATCAGTGCACCGCGCGACGTATTGACCAGCATCGCGCCGGGTTTCATGGCCGCCAGCGTTTCGGCATCGATCATGTGATGCGTCTGCTCGGTCAGCGGGCAGTGCAGCGAGACGATATCGGACCGAGCCAGTAACGCCTCCAGCGGCACCACTTCCCCGTACGCAAGGAACGTGTCACTGGGATAGGGATCGTAGCCCAACACCTCGCAGCCGAGCCCCTTCAGAATGCGCGCCATGCAAAGACCGATCCGCCCGGTACCGATCACCCCGGCCGTCTTGCCATGAAGCGTTACTCCCAATAGCCCATCGAGGGCGAAATTGCCCTCGCGTACGCGATTGAATGCGCGATGCGTCTTGCGATTCAGGGTCATGATCATCGCCAGCGCGTGCTCCGCCACGGCTTCCGGCGAGTAGGCCGGCACACGTGCCACGAACAGACCAAGCCGATGGGCGGTCTCGAGATCGATATTGTTGAAGCCGGCACAACGCAGCACGATTGCGCGGATATCCATTGCCGCCAGTGCCTCGAGCACTTCAGCGTCGAGGCAGTCGTTGACGAACACGCAGATGGCATCGCTGCCTTCGGCCAGCGTCACGGTACCGGTATCGAGGCTGGCTGTCTGATAGATCCACTCGAGACCGGCATCGGCCCGGGATTCGACGAGCTCGTCGAAAAAGCGGCGATCGTAGGGTTGGGCGCTGTAGACGGTGATTCTCATGGTTGGCGTCGGGCGCATGACGTCACACTCGCAGCAAGAGGGCTCTTTCCCTAGGGTAGAGAATCTCCGAGCAGCCGCCAGAGACCGTTCGCCGCACCCAGGGCGGGCTCACCAAAGCCTGTTCGGACAAAATGCTCCGGGCGAAGCGCTTCGAGCGAGGCCCTACGAGCAGAATACTTCGGACAAAGTGTTCGAAGAAACGCTAAGAAACAGGATTCAGACTAATCCAGGAAGATGCCGTGTCCCTGCCGATCATCCACCATCCTGGTTACAGCTGCGAGTGGCCCGAAGGACACCCGTTCCCGATGGCGAAATTCCGTGTCCTGCGGGAGCGATTGTCAGCGCTGGGCTTCGATGCCCGCGACGATGTTCGATGGATAACACCGAGCCCGGCAACCAGCGGGGCGTTACTCCGCACTCACACCGCGGACTATTTGCAGCGCTTCTATCTAGGTGAAGTCTTGACCACGCGACGTACGCCGAGCGGCTTCCCCTGGTCGCCGGCGCTGGTCGAGCGCACATTGCTGGAAGTCGGCGGTACGTTGGCCACCGTGGAAGCGGCACTGGAGAGCGGTCTAGCACTCAATAGCGCCGGTGGCACTCATCATGCCTACGCCGATCGCGCCAGCGGCTACTGTCTGCTCAACGATCTGGCGGTCGCGGCACGTTATCTGCTGGCTCAGCATGGTCTCGAGCGCATTCTGGTCGTCGACTGCGACGTTCATCAGGGCGACGGCACCGCCTGGATTTTCCGCGATGAGCCGAGAGTCTTCACGCTCTCGCTCCATGGCGAGGCCAATTTCCCCTTCGAGAAGCGCCGAAGTGACCGCGACGTCGCGCTCCCGCGCGGCACGGGTGACAACGCCTATCTGGCGTGTCTCGCACGCGAGCTCGACCCAATCTTGACCGATTTTCGGCCGCAGTTCGTGTTCTTCGACGCCGGCGTCGATGTGCATGCCGATGATCGGCTAGGGCATTTTTCGCTGAGCACCGACGGGCTCTATCGTCGTGACGCCTTCGTGCTGGAGCGCTGTCGGCGGTTGGACGTTCCCGTCGCCGGCGTCATCGGTGGCGGCTACGATCGGGATCTCGAGGCGTTGGCGGATCGTCATGCTCAGTTGTTTCTCGCCGCGCTGGCGTTGCATTCCAGGTTCGGCCGCAAAGGTCCTGGTTAAGCGGCTAGCTGGCAGGAAGCATCGAAATACCCATTCATCACCGGCAACGAGATCACTTCTGCTCTCCGGAAGCCGTCGTGAAGGGTTTTCCCGCAGTTCCCTTGCTGCCGAACAGATCGATGTGTGCGTCGCCCCAGGCTTTCAGCGCCATCAGGATAGGTGTCAGCTCTCGACCGCGCGCCGTAAGGCTGTATTCCACCTTCGGCGGAACCTGCGCATGGACTTCGCGGTGGATCAGTCCATCGGCTTCCAGCTCTCGCAACTGGTGGGTCAACATGCGCGGGGTGATAGTGTTGATTCGTCGTCTTAGCTCGTTGAAACGCAGCGTTCCTTCCTCGAGCAGATACCACAGCACGACGCATTTCCACTTGCCGCTGATGAGGCTGACCGCGGCTTCGACCGAACAGCCCGGCTGGCAGTCGAAACGCGAATAGTGAGTCTTGGCCATCACGGTATCCTTTTTGATACTACTGGCGTTTTTTGTGCGTATGAGCCATTGAAGCCCTTACTTTATGATCGGATAACGAGAGGCACAATCGTCAATCAAGAGGGAGAGTCGAAATGAAAGCTGTCGCTTACGAGACGCCGGGCGAAATCCAGCGCGCGGATTCGCTGGTCGATATCGAACGCGAGATGCCCGCGCCCCAAGGCCGCGACCTGCTGGTCGAAATCAAGGCGATATCGGTCAATCCGGTCGACACCAAGATCCGCGCGCGCGCATCGCCAGAGCCGGGAGATTGGAAAGTGCTGGGCTGGGACGCGGCGGGCATCGTCAAGGCCGTTGGGGATGACGTCGACGGCTTCGAACCCGGCGACGAGGTTTGGTATGCCGGCGAACTCACCCGCCCCGGCACCAATAGCGAATATCATCTGGTGGACGAGCGGCTGGTCGGCCACAAGCCAAAGACGCTCGGGTTCGCCGAAGCCGCCGCTCTGCCGCTGACCACGATAACCGCCTGGGAGATGCTGTTCGATCGGCTGGAGGTGAATCGTCCGGTCGTCGGCGCCGCCAACGCCATCCTCATCATCGGTGGCGCCGGTGGCGTCGGTTCGATCGCCATTCAACTGTTGCGTGCCCTGACCGACATGACCGTCATCGCCACCGCGTCACGCCCGGAGACCCGAGCCTGGGTCGAAAGCCTCGGCGCCCATGCGGTCATCGATCATAGCCAACCGCTCGCCGCTCAGATCGAACAGCTGGATCTGGGCGCGCCGGGGTTCGTGTTCTCCACCACCCAGAGCCAGCGCCACCAGGACGAAGTGGTCGAGTTGATGGCGCCGCAGGGTCGATACGGCCTGATCGATGATCCCGAAAACTTCGTCATCAACGATTTCAAGCGCAAGTGCCTCTCGGTTCACTGGGAGCTGATGTATACCCGCTCGCTGTTCCAGACCCCGGACATGGATGAACAGGGCGCATTGCTGAATCGCGTCGCCGGACTGATCGACGACGGCCGAATCCGAACCACCCTGACCGAAACGATGGGACCGATCAACGCCGCCAATCTCAAGAAAGCGCACACTTTGATCGAGAGTGGTCGGGCCAGAGGCAAGGTCGTGCTGGAAGGGTTCTAGGTTTTGTACGAAAAGTAGGTTCCGATCAAAAGCGACTCCCTGCCGCCGACCTGCCCGGTCGGCGGCAAGGGCTTTCTGCAAGGGCCATCTGCAAGGGTCGTCTGTCAGTCCCGGGAGTCGCTCTCGGTGGTTGCCGCCAGCTGCGCGCTGATCGCTCGGCGAGTCCGGACGAGTGCGCCACGATTGGCGGCAACCACCGCCCGCCCCGCTTCACCCAACCGATGACGGCGCTCGTCGTCGCTCAGCAATGCCACGAGAGCCTCGCCCAGCGCCTGGCCGTCTTCGACCTCGACCCGTGTGTCGCTCTGCGCCAGGGTATCGGCGATCTCGCGCAAGTTATCCAGATACGGGCCGCTGACCACCGCGACACCCAGCGCCGCCGGTTCGAGCAGATTGTGCCCGCCGATCGGTACCAGCGAGCCGCCGACGAAAGCGACATCGGCACAGCCGTAGAGCGTCATCAGATCGCCCATGGTATCGCCCAGCAGCAGTGTCGTGGTGGCGGTGAGCGTCGGCCCGGCACTCAGGCGCCGAACCTGCTCGCCGACCTCGAGGCAGTAAGCGTTCACTTCGTCGAAGCGCTGCGGATGACGCGGCACCAGAATCAGCAGCGCCTCGGGAAAACGACGCTTGAGGAAGGCATGCGCGGCCAGGACCTGCTCATCCTCGCCGGGATGAGTAGAGCCCGCAATCCAGACCGGCCGCTCCCCCCAGCTCTCCCGTAGCCGCCGACTGGCCTCACGCGTGGCTTCGTCGACGTCGAGATCGAACTTCAGCGCTCCGGTCACGGCCACTCGCGACGGCAAAGCCCCGAGCGCCAGGAAGCGTTCACTATCGACAGTGGATTTGGCACCGATCCAGGCGATCGTCTCGAGCATGCCCCGACTCAACGCCCCGAAGCGTTGATAGAGGCGGAACGCGCCAGCACTCAGGCGCCCATTGGCGACCACCACCGGCACGTTTCGTTGGCGACAGACTTCAAGCAAGTTGGGCCAGAGTTCGGTCTCGGCGATGATCGCCAGACGCGGATCCAGCCGCTTGATGAATCGACGCGCGCTACCGGGGAAATCCAGCGGCAGGAAATGGTGGGAAACACGCTCGCCGAAGGTCTGGCGCACGCGCTCGGCGCCGGTGGCAGTCATGGTGGTGATGACGAGATCGTGATCGGGGTGGTCGTCGAGCAATGCCCGAATCAATGGCGTTGCCGTGACGACTTCTCCTACCGAGGCCGCGTGTAGCCAGAGTCGTGGACGATCGCCAATGATCGAGATGAAGCCGAGTCGCTCGCGACGCGGGTGAGTAGGTGCCCACTCACGCCACACCTGCCACCAGATAAGGGGAGACAACAGATAGATCGTCAGTGAATAGAGCCAGCGCGCGAGTCGCGGCGACACTTGGAGCCGAGAGCGCATCGGCAATCAGCGCTCACGATCGAGAATGGTGTCGATCATGGTGGTGGTCGACACGCCATCCTCGAAGCCCAGCACCAGAACCTCGCCACCGTTGCCGATGACCGCCTCGCCACCGGCGATATCCTCGGGCCGGTAGTCGCCGCCCTTGACCAGCCGATCAGGCAGCACCGCCTCGATCAGCCGTGCCGGCGTATCCTCGCGGAAAGGGACGACCCAATCCACCGCGGCCAACCCCGCCAGCACCTGTGCCCGACGCGCCAGGGTGTTGATGGGCCGTTTGGGCCCCTTGAGCCGCGCCACCGAGGCGTCGTCGTTGACCGCAACGATCAGCCGGTCGCCGAGCCGCTTCGCCTGTTCGAGATAAGCCACATGTCCGGCGTGCAGGATGTCAAAGCAGCCGTTGGTCATGACCACACGCTCGCCCCGTGCCTGGGCTGCGCGCACGGCACCGATGAGCGACACTTCCTCGATGACGCCGTACTCGGCCAGACTGTCGCCATGAAGCGCGGTATAGAGCTCCGCCACGGAGAGTACGGCGGTGCCGGGCTTGGCCACTACCAGTCCGGCGGCCAGATTGGCGAGCATCACTGCCTCGCCGAAACCATGGCCGGCCGCCAGCGCCAGACCCAGCACCCCGATCACGGTATCGCCGGCGCCAGTCACGTCGAAGACTTCGCGGGCATGCGTCGGTAGATGCAGCGGCGCATGACCTTCACGAATCAACGTCATGCCACGCTCGCTGCGCGTGATCAGCAAGGCTTCGAGCTCGAGACTCGCCCGTAACTGCTCGCCCTTGTCGGCCAGCTGCGCGTCGTCGGCGCAGGGCCCGACGATCGCCTCGAATTCGGTCAGATTGGGGGTGATCACGCTGGCACCACGGTAGCGGCTGAAATCGCTTCCCTTGGGGTCGACCAGCACCCGCTTGCCGGCGGCGCGGGCAGTCGCGATCAACGTCTCGACCCGATTGAGACTTCCCTTGCCATAGTCGGACAGAATCACCACATCCGCATCACTCAGCGCCGCTGCCACCTTCTCGATCAGCGGCGCGGTGTCGACGTTCCACAGCGATGATTCGAAATCGAGACGGATCAGCTGCTGGTTGCGACTCATGACACGCAATTTAGTGATCGTGGGCACATCGCCGCTGCGCTGGAAGTAAGCACTCACGCTGGCGGCTTCCAGCGCACGTTCCAGATGGCCGGCGTTATCGTCATCGCCGACGACGCCGGCTAGGCTTGCTCGCCCACCCAGCGAGGCAATATTGAGTGCCACGTTGGCCGCCCCGCCGGGGCGATCATCGGCGTCTTCCACCTTGACCACCGGCACCGGGGCCTCCGGTGAAATGCGCGATGTGCCGCCATGCCAGTAACGATCCAGCATGACATCGCCAACCACCAGCAGACGGGCATGCTCCAGTTGCGAAAGGTCGACTTTCATCCTCGTGACTCCAGCGCGTCGCCGTCGACGGATGCAGCGGTATCGGCCAGTAGCCGATCCAGGTGCTCGACCACGTCGTCCAGCGTGATCAGGGCCATGGCATCGGCGTGGCGGACCCGTGTGCCCCAGTTGACGGCCTCGACGGATTTATTCAGGTAGCGGCGTACGGCGTCAGGGTAGCGATTGACGACATGATCGCGCCAGCAGTATGGCGCCGCGCGATCCGGGTTGGTGGTCGCATAGAGCCCCAGCGTCGGCGTTCCCAGCGCATTGGCCATGTGGACCGGGCCGGAATCCGGCGCGATCACCACACGGGCGCGCCCCAGCAGGGCCAGCAAGCCCTTGAGCGACGTCCGGCCAATGGCGTCGATGATCTCGACGTTCGGACACAGCCGCCGAATCTGTTCACCCATGTCACGTTCCTGAGGGCTACCCCCGCCGCTCATCACGGTTCTCAGCCCATGACGCTGCCAGGCATGTTCGATGACAGCCGCATAGCCCTCAGCCGACCAGTTGCGAAAATTGCGCAGGCGCGGATTGGCGCACGGGCTGATGACCAGATAGGGCTGGTCGCCGGTCAAATGGCGAGCCTCTTCATAAGCCGCATCGGGCACCGGCAACGACCAGTCGAGACGCGTATCCTCGACGCCCAGCAAACGCGCGAAGTCCATGAAGGATTCGAGCACGTGCGCCCGCGGATGTGGCGCCAGCTGGCGATGCGTGAACCAGTGCTGCCAGTCCTTGGCCCGCGCCTTGTCGTAGCCCACGCGCACGCCGCATTTGAGCCCCAACGACAGCACGCTGGCGCGCAGCGCCTGTTGCATGTGCAGCAGGACGTCGAAGCGGGTGTCCTTGAATTGGCGCCAGATCTCGCGCATGCCGGCAAAACCGGTGGCCTTGTCGTAGATCACCAAATCGACGCCATCGAGCCCGCTCAGCAGGCTGTATTCGGCCTTGCCGACGATCCAGGTGATACGTGCTTCGGGCCACTGGCGCTGCAGCGCGCGCACCGTAGGCACCAGATTGCAGACGTCGCCCAGCGCGGAAAGGCGCAGGATGCCGATGTGTCGCGGGCGCTCTGGCAGAGATTGCTTCATGGGCTTGGATGAATTCCCACAGGATAAAACGGGCATTCTAGCGGAAGCGAGGGTGGAATGCGTCCCGCGCCTCGGTCATCAGCTTATCGACATGAGAGAGTCGGACCATTCAAGACTAAAGGCAGTCGATATCCCTCCATTGACCCAAACTACCTTGCCTGCTTTTTGGGATATACCGGGATCGTTTCGAAATTCAGCCGCGCTGTCGCTTGGCGCTCGAACTTCCATGCATGGCCATACCACTGTCGACCACCGCCGCCTTCAGTAAAACCAATCAACGAGACGGTAAAGTCCAGTTCAAGCGCCGCTTTTAGATCCATTAGTAGCGCTATCATATAAAAACCCGTGGAAGCACCGCCTCGATCCGGCAGATCATCGAAAGGATAGTCCTCCAGTAGAGAAAGATTTCTAGTCATAGGAATAAAATGTATGTTCCCTTTCTCGATGGATCCAACATCCCCATCCAGAAGAAATGTTTCAGTATCTCTAGCCAGCTTTTTAAAGACTCGAATCCGTAATTTATGGGGAAATCCAAAAAAACTCTGTTTCCGAATGCCGTATCTATGCACAAAACAATGATTCGCTTTCAGGGGAAGCTTGTACAGCTGGCGGCATTTATTAAAGCTAAAAATCAAACAGTCTGAAGTAATTGCCGCTTGGCGAATATGCTTTTGTGTTATGTTGGGATTGCTAGCTACCAGCACTACTCTTGTTGTCTCTTTGAGCTTATGTAACAAGCTCCCGGGGGCTATGGAGAGTGCTGTCGGGTCTTCCATCATTTTCATAGATTATTCAGCTTTTTTCTGGGTTCACAGAACAACCGCAGCATCTTCCCATGCGATAGTGGTATGCAGCGGAAAGATGCAGTGTCAGCTCAAGACCGAGAATGGGTGCGTCAATTGCCCAACCTCTCAAAGGAAACGCGCAGCTTTTCTGTCTGGCGCCGGTAGGAGTAGTCACTTACCAACTCGGAAAGTCTCAGGCCCAGCGTCTCGAGATCCGACTCGATCAGCAGTCGCTCGAGACGATCGACCCACCCATCGGTGTCACGACTTTCCAGCATCAGATCGGCATGGTCTGCCTCGAGCAATTCGGCGGCGCCGGTAGTGGAGGAAAGTAAAACCGGCGTGCCACAGGCCATGGCCTCGAGCGAGACGCGGCCAAACTCTTCGATGTGGGCCGGCAGCACGAACACGTCCAGCGCCCCGTAGAGTGTCTCGACGTCACTGACGGTAGTACGCCAGATAAAGCGCTCGGCGATGCCAGCCTGTTCAGCCTGGCGCTGGTAGGGAGCAAAGTCGTCCTTGCCGACGACCAGAAAGCGGCACTGCCCTGGCAGGCGCTGTTCCAGACCGGCGGCCATCTCGACGAATCCGGCGACGTTGCGTTTGGTAAAATTGCCGGAGGTGATCAAGCCGATCAAGCGGGTGTCATCCTCGATGCCTAACTCGCGTCGGCGGGCCTCACGTCCTGTCGCGGCCCGTTCGAGGTTGAAGATGTCGGGATCGTAGCCTGGGTAACTGATCTCGATACGCGATTCGTCGATGCCATAGCGATCGTGGAAATCCTCCGCCATCATGCGGGAATTGACCGCCACCCGACGAAACTTGCCGCCCTCGAGCACATGATCGTGAATGGCGGCCACTTCGTGGCCCGCGGGCAGGTCGCGGCCATGAATGCGCTGGCTGGCCAGGTGCACGCAGTTGTGCATGTAAACCACATCGGGCGTCTCGACATCACCGTGACTGACCAGCATCGCGGGGGGGTGACGCCGGCACCAGGCCTGCACACGACGGTTGAACCAGAAGCGTCGGAAGGGCCCCTTGAACGGCCAGCGCTTCAACCGGACGAGCTCGGCGCCGGCCGTTTCAGCCAGTTCCCGCCGACCGCGTTCAGCAAGGATTACCACCCGATAGCCCAGCGCTTTCAACGCCGCGGCCTGTTCGAAGGCGTTGCGACTGGCGCCGGTACTCTTTTCCACCTGACGAATGGCAATCACGGCCAACGGCGCTTGCGGATCTTCAGTCACGAAAGCTTCCTCGATGTTCGATGGATGCCCGCACGGTCGTCGAATGCCGAACGGTACGAATCGCCAACATGCGGTGGCAGGTTTGCCCGGTTACAATGCGCCCCGGCGGCTCATTGTCGCCTATCTTGTCTCTCCGCTGGCCGGCGACACCGCAACCTCGCTTCGGCCCAACGTCAAGGATCGGTCATGCCGCTATCGACCTACCATCATCGGGACGCGCATATCTTATACGATCCTGCGCGCCTCGCTCATCCCGACCTGCCGATTCTTCCCGAGTTCGGGGAAGCCTGGCTGGATCCAGATGCTTGGGCCGAACGCGGCCTGGTGATCGGTTCGGCTCCGGGGCGCGGTGCCAGTCAGTTTCTCGAGATCGAGGCGTCCGAGTGGGTGCTACGACCCTACCGCCGCGGTGGCATGGTAGCCAAGGTCAGCCAGGTCGACTATCTATGGACCGGGCTAGAGCGCACTCGGGGTTTCCGCGAAATGCGACTGACGCGCGCCCTGTTCGAGCAGGGGCTGCCGGTACCGGCGCCGGTGGCATCCATCGTGATACGTCACGGCCTGAGCTATCGCGCTGCGCTGATCACCGAGCGCCTGGCGAACAGCGAGGCGCTGGCCGAGCGGCTGGCCGATGCCTCGCCTGCGCTGCTTGCCGACGTTGGCGCCACCATTCGACGATTTCACGATGCCGGCCTCGATCACGTCGACCTCAACGCACGCAATCTGCTGGTTTCAGCCGATGATAAGGTTTGGCTGATAGATTTCGACCGCTGTCGAATTCGCCCGAAAGGCAGATGGCGACAGCGCAACCTGTTACGGCTCAAGCGCTCTCTTCTTCGTTTCTCGCCCTTGGGTGCCCAAGCGTCCTACGATCTCGTCGTCGAAGGGTATGGCGGCGCGCTAGGCACTCATTCACGCTAAGGCTCTTCCTGTTCATGCATGACACGCTGAAGCGCCGTTGGCGCAGCACTCTGCTTTTTGCCCTTTTTCAACTGCCGCTCGTCTGGCTGATCGCTCTGCGTTATTCGCCTTATCTGGCCACTCCGCATGACCCTATGGGGATCGCCTATCTAATCCTGACCTGGGTTGGCCACTTCGGCATGCTGGTCCTGCTCGGCTGGCTACCGCTCGCCGTAATGGCATTGGTGCTCAAGGCGCGCTGGCTATGGATGCCGGCGACACTTTTCGGGGCGCTGGGGCTGAGCGCGCTGCTGCTGGACACGATCGTCTACGCTCAGTATCGCTTTCACGTGAACGCCTTCATGGTGTCGCTGTTCCTGAACGACAAGGACGGCGAAATCTTCAGCTTTACCACGACTACCTGGCTGGCTGTCGTGGGCAGCGTGATCGCGGCACTGGCGCTGGAAGGTTGGCTCGCCCGCCGCCTGATCGTGGATAATCGCGGCGGTCGCCTGCCGGTGGGGCTCGCCTGCGGCGTGATTCTGGTGACCCTGATCGGCAGCCATGGGCTGCACGTCGTCGCCGACGCCCGCTATCAGCGTAGCGTGACCCAGCAGGTCGGCATCTATCCGTTGCTGTTTCCGGCTACCGCCAAGGGCTTCATGGAGAAACACGGCTGGCTCGACCCCCGCGCCGCCCGCGCCGAACGGGCCGATATCGATGCCAAGCAGGCGCAGAATCTCGACTGGCCCAAGACGCCTCTCAGTTGCCAGAACGAGGCAGCCCCCAATGTCATGGTGGTGCTGATCGACTCCTGGCGCGCCGATGAGTACGGACCCCAGAACACGCCGAACCTCTACGCCGCGCTGAACGACAGTGGACGCCGCTATCTCGATCATTACAGCGGTGGCAACGCCACCCGAAACGGTGCCATGAGCCTGTTTTACGGGCTCAGCGGCAACTATTACGCTTATCTGGATGATACCCAGACGCCACCCCTGTTGATCACCCAGCTACAGAAACAGGGCTATGCGCTGGGCATCTTTTCCTCGGCCAGCCTCGATGGCGTCGGGTTCGATCGCACGATCTTTTCGTCGGTCGATTCGCTGCGCCTGAGCACGCAAGGCGATTCTCCCGCAGGTCGAGATCAACGGATGACCGACGACTGGCTGGGCTGGCTCGCTCAGCAGGAGCAGAACGACGAATCCCCCTGGTTCGGCATGCTGTTCTACGACGCGCCCCATGGCTACGATGTGCCGGATGGCGCCGACCAGCCGTACCAGCCTTCGGTGAAGGGAATGGATTATCTCGATCTGGGCCCCGATACCGACCCAGAGCCCTACTTCAATCGCCATCGCAACGCGGTGCACTACGACGACGAGTTGCTCGGTCGGGTGATCGACGATCTCAAGGCCAAGGGCGAGTGGGACGACACGATGCTGGTGGTTACCGCCGACCACGGTCAGTCGCTCAATGATTTCGGCAAGAACTACTGGGGCCACAACAGCAACTTCGCCTCACCGCAGACTCACGTGCCGATGATCGTCAACGGCCCCGGGGTCGAACCCGGCCGGGTCGAGGGCATAACCAGTCACCTCGATGTGATGCCGATGCTGATGCGACATGCCCTGGGCTGCAGCAATCCGCTTGCTGACTACGCCCAGGGCGAGGACCTGCTCGATCCGGGCCTCGACCATCCCTGGGTCCAGGCCAGCAGCTATATCGATTACGGCATCATCGAACCGAAGCGCATCACTGTGGTCGACGGTACCGGTCAGTGGAACATCGTCGATCGGCAGCTCGATCCCATCGATGATGCCGAGTTCTCGCCGGCGGTATTCGACGCCATGCAGTGGTTCCGTCAGTTCTACCGGTAGCCTTGTCGATGTCACAATGACTAGCGCTACAATGCGCCAGACGCTGTCGAACATCCTGGGCGGGGCGTCGCGATTATCGCGACGCCCGCTATCGTTTGGCACCGAGTCCGTAAATCCATCGACGATCCAGGAGGGCTCATGGCCGCCATTACCGGCGTGGTGATCACGCTCGACGAAGCTGACAACATCGAAGCCTGCCTGGCCTCGCTGCAGCGGGTCTGTGATGAACTGATCGTGGTCGATTCCGGCTCCCTAGACGAGACGGTGGCCCGGGCCGAGGCGTTCGGCGCCCGCGTGATCCATCAGCCCTATCTGGGCGATGGCCCGCAGAAGCGTGTCGGACCGCAGACGGCCAGCCATCGCTGGGTGCTGTCACTGGACGCTGATGAGCGGCTAACCGACGACGCCGTGGCAGTCATCCAGGCCCTCGATCTGGATGCCGGTGAAAATGGAGAAGGCGGCCACGACGCCTATGCGCTGCGCCGGCGAAACTTCATCGGCAGCCGCTGGATCCGCCACTGCGGATGGTATCCGGATTACTGCATCCGGCTGTTCGATCGCGAGCGCTGCGGGTTCTCCGAGAGCCGCCAGCATGCATCCGTCCAAGCCACGAATCCGCAGCGTCTGGACGCCGACCTGGAACATTACTCGTTCGCCAACCTCGCCGAGCTTTTCGGCAAGGCCAGCGGTCGCTTTTCCAATCGCGCGGCCAAGATCATGTACCTCAAGGGCAAGCGCGCCAATGCGCTGTCACCGGCACTTCATGGTGCCAATGCCTTCATGCGCAAGTACGTATTCCAGCGCGGCTTTCTCGGTGGGCTCGACGGCATTTCGGTGGCGCTGTCTGCGGCGGTCAACGCCTATCTGAAATACGCCAAGCTGCTCGAGTTGCAGCGCGACGCCAAGGTGCGCGAGGCCGAAAATTTCGATCGGATATGGTGACGATATGACGACTCGTCCGTTGCACGTCCGTCACGTCAATCTGGCTCGGGGTTTCCGTGGCGGTGAGCGCCAGACGCTGCTGCTGATCGAAGCGCTGGCACGCCTGGGGAAACAACAGGGCGGTATCGATCAGAGCCTGGTCTGCCGTCGCGACTCCCCCATGCGAGAAGCGCTGGCTGATTTGGATATCGATGCCGATATCACACTGATCGACGCCGATCATGCCCTTGCCGGTCACTGTCATCATGATCGCCACCGCCCGAAGGCGACCCTGACGCATGCCCACGAAGCCAAGGCGGTGCACTGGGCGTGGGCCGAACGTCGCCTGCGCGGCACGCCCTATCTTCTGACGCGCCGTGTACCCCAGCCGGTCAAGGACAAGCGCTTCAATCGTTTGACCTATCGCGGCGCCGCGACCGCCGTGGCGATTTCGTCGGTGATTGAGAGCCATCTTCGCGATAGGAACTGGTGTCCCGTCACTCGCATTCCCAGCGTGCTGTCGGGTCAGCCGAGCGATGCAAGCCGGGTCAAGGCGCTACGCGAGCGCTTTGCCGAACGTCGAGTGATCGGCCATATCGGTGCGCTGGTGGATCGCCACAAGGGCCAGCGCGTGCTGATAGAGACGGCGCGACGGCTTCGCGAGACGCATCCCGACGTCTGCTTCCTGCTGCTCGGCGAAGGCGACGATGGCGAGGCGCTGAAGGCCGAAAGCGCGGAGCTCGACAACGTGATCTGGGAAGGCTTCCAGCGCAATGTCGGCGACTATCTCGAGATCATGACGCTGTTCGCCTTCCCCTCACGCAATGAAGGCCTGGGCTCGACGCTGCTCGATGCCATGGATCACGGCGTGCCGATCGTGGCCAGTAACGTCGATGGCATACCGGATCTGATCGAGGATGACGTCAGCGGAGTGCTGGTACCCGTCGGCGATTCCGATGCGTTGGCAGCGGCTCTCACCGCGCTGCTGGAAGACCCGGCACGTCGGCAGCGGTTGGCCACCGGCGCCAGTCGACGCCTGTCGGCGTTCACTCCGAATGCCATGGCTACAGCCTATCTTGCGCTGTACCGGCAACTCGTCGATGCGCGTCAACAAGGCAATACCTAGGCGGCGGAATACTCGATCGATAGTAACGTGGCATCATGACGGCCGAGTGGCATAAAGAGTGACAGCGCCCGGGCGGCGTCGAGATCGTTAGCGAAGTGGAGCAGAACTATGAGCAAGATTCGGGTTGGCATCATCTGCGGCGGGAAATCGGCGGAGCATGAAGTCTCGCTGCAGTCGGCCAGAAACATCGTCGATGCGCTGGATCGAGAGCGTTTCGAGGTTACGGTCATCGGCATCGACAAGCAGGGCCAATGGCATATCAACGATGCCGGCAATTTTCTGCTCAATGCCGATGATCCCCGACGCATTGCCCTCAACCCCTCTGCCGGCGATATCGCCCTGGTGCCTGGCCGCGAACATCGGCAGTTGATCGCCACCGACGCTTCTCAGGGTGCACTGAGCCAACTGGACGTGGTCTTCCCTATCGTTCACGGCACGCTCGGCGAGGATGGTTCGCTGCAGGGGCTGCTGCGGATGGCCAATCTGCCCTTCGTCGGCTCCGGCGTTCTCGGCTCGGCCGCCGGAATGGACAAGGACGTTGCCAAACGTCTGCTGCGCGACGCCGGTATCCCGGTCTCGCCTTTCGTCACCCTCACTCGTCGCACGGCAGCCAGCGTCGATTTCGACGCACTGCGTGCGGAGCTCGGGTCGCCGTTGTTCGTCAAACCGGCCAATCAGGGCTCTTCGGTCGGGGTCAGCCGGGTGGAGAACGCCGCCGAGTTCGATCAGGCACTGGCGCTGGCACTGGCGTTCGATCACAAGGTGCTGGTCGAGTCCGCTGTCATCGGACGCGAGATCGAGTGCGCGGTACTGGGTAACGACACGCCGGAGGCGAGCGTTTGCGGCGAGATCGTGGTCGAGAACGGTTTCTACTCCTACGACACCAAGTACATCGACGATGACGCGGCTACCGTCGCCGTTCCCGCCGATATCGACGCCGGCGCCAGTGAATCGATCCGCCAAATTGCGGTACGCACATTCCAGGTGCTGGAGTGTGCCGGCCTGGCTCGTGTCGATGTCTTTCTCACGCCCGAGGGGAAAGTCGTCGTCAACGAAATCAACACTCTCCCGGGCTTCACCCGCATCAGCATGTACCCCAAGCTGTGGCAGGCAAGCGGCCTTACCTACTCGGCACTGGTGACGCGGCTGATCGAACTGGCCATGGCGCGCCATGCCGAAGATCTGGCGCTTCGAGATTCCCGCTGACCGTCATGAGATGTCCGCCGAGCGCTGTGAGATTTCCGCCGAGCGCTACGGACCTTCCCCTGCGCGGCGCGAATGCCGCCGAACGGGCAGGAACTCTTCGGTAACCTGCTTGTCTTGAAGTCGTCATGATAGAGTCATGACGACTTCTCATGCGATGCCAGGAATTGGCATCGACAGCACACGACGTTCACGGATCGAAGCCGGTCATGACCATCTCTCGCGATACACGACGTTGGTGTGCACTCACCTACATCGGCCTCTGCATCGGTTACGCCGTCATGGTGATCGGGGTACTCCCATGGTGGACACCCATTGTCATCGCTCTCGCCTGGCTCGCCATCGGCTACCACTTCCATTGGGGCCATGCCTCGCAACGCGCAACCCAGCGCAAGGCGTGGCCATGGTCGTTGCTGCCCTTGATCCTGTGGTGGGTCTACATCTATCTCGACGACAGCTTCGGCCAGCTCGATTTGGGCGCGGTGATCTTTCATCTGCAGGCCGGTATCGAAGAGAATGGCAGTACTGATCGCCAGATCGCCGGGGTACTCTATTCCATAGCCGCGATCATCATGCTGGTCGCGGTAACCTGGCTGGTGCGAGCGGATCACCGCTGGCGCCTGTGGGAACGGGTGCTGAGTCTGTTCCTGCTTGCCTTCAATCCGCTGCTGTTCGGGCTGTCTCTGCGCGGTGCCGCCGTGATCGACGACGACGAGTCCTGGCTCAACGCTCGCTATCGGCCCCCTGAGATCGTCGCGGCGCCGCAGCAGCAGCCTAATCTGATCTATCTCTACATGGAGAGTACCGAGCGCACTTACAGCGATACTCGGCGCTTCGGTGATGCTTACGAAGATCTGGCCCAACTGGGCAAGGAAGGCATCGTCTTCGATGGCGTCAAGCAGCTCGACAATACCGGCTGGACGATGGCTGGCATGGTCGCCAGCCAGTGCGGCGTACCACTGATGCCGGCGGGACTGATGCACGATAACCAGTTCGAGCCGCTATCGGACGTGCTCCCGGGCGTCGATTGCCTCGGCGACCTGCTCCATGCACGTGGTTATGACCTCACTTACATGGGCGGCGCCAGTACGAAGTTCGCCGGCAAGGCAAAGTTTTATCGAGGGCACGGCTTCGATACCGCCCTGGGTCGCGACGAACTGGAGGACAAAGCGCTGGCCGGCTATCTCAATGATTGGGGACTTTACGACGATACGCTGTTCGATCTCGCCGAAAAGCGTATCCGGAGTCTCCATGACAGCCAGAAACCCTACGCCTTCTTCGGCCTGACCCTGGCAGCGCATCCGCCGTTCGGCAATCCGTCGCAGTCGTGTATCGACAATCAGGGCCCGTTCGACGGCACCGATATTCTCTATTCGGTCAAATGTACCGGCTGGCTCGTCAAGAATTTCATCGAACGACTCCGATCCGAGGGGCTGCTGGACAATACCTTGATCGTGGTGGCCAGTGATCATCTCTCGATGAAGAACTCCGTATGGGAAGATCTCATCGCCGAGGATCGCGAGAATACGCTGATAATGCTGGGCAACGGCCTGCGCCCAAACGTGATCGAGCGGCCAGCGAGCATGGTCGACGTGCTGCCGACGCTGCTGGAAGCAATGGGCTATACCGTTCCTGATCATCGCGCAGGTCTGGGCGTGTCGCTATTCTCGTCATCCCCCACCCTGATCGAACGTTACTCGCTGGAGGAGATGAATCAGCGCATGCGTAGCGAGAACATTCTTCAGGAAAGACTCTGGAACGGGGTCAACTGAGCGTCATCGCGAGGAGCAAGCGGCAAGCACCTGCCGGAGTATGATCTAGCGTGACGCCGGCCACTCGATAGGGCCCAGGTCCTCGCCGGGATCCAGCTCGCCCGGCCGGGTTTCGGGGGTGGCAAGCGGTAACGCCTCGGCCACGCGTACCAACGCCCCCTCGCCGCTGGCATCCTCGACCACTCGCTGCCACCATTGGCGATGCACCGCGCGCACGACGACGGGGATCGACTCCAGGCCCAGACGCTGCGCCATCGCCAGACGATGTAGCCCTCGGTTTATCTTGAGCAGCCGGCCCTCGCGGGTAACGGCAACGCCCAGTGCATCCTTCCCCAGTTCGGCATCGAATCCCCGGTTTGCCATGTCGTCGAGAAAGCCGAGATAGGTTTGCAGGTAGGCGAGTATCTTGTCCTCCGTGTCGAGCAGGATACCCTGGTGGTACGAGGACCACGGATGTCCCGACTCCAGTCGTGAGCGGTATTGGCGAAAGCGCTCGGTCTGGGTGAGATCGGCGCGATGGATATCGATGTCGCTGATGAAGCGATAGCGCGAACCACGCCGCAGGTCACCACGACTGCGATCCCAATCACCGTCCCAGATGAATGCCGAGGAAGACGGGCGTCTGCCATCGACACCCTTGACGTTGAGATCCCGGATCAATTCACGCGGGTCGACATGCACGACCAGCGCCTCACCCAGCCGCGTCTCGATCGAGCGCCGCGGTAGCCCCCGGCGCTCGGCCCAACGACCGCCCACTCTTCCGTCGGCCCAACGCCGTAACAGTGACTCTTCCAACGGCACGCCGATACGACGCTGAAACGAGTCCCGCAGGTTGGCCTGCCAGCGCGCCCGACGAACGCCCCACTTCATACGAGGGTCGAGAAGATCGCTGAACGCAGTGTCCTCGGCAGGCAATCGCGGAGAGGAGGACGATGGAGGCTGGGAGACGCGCGCCATGGAGAAGCCTACACGTTCGGGTATGGAAGTGTGTCATTATCAAACACTGTTCGGGGAGCATATCATAGCACATTGATAAGCATGCTACAGAGTTAGTCGCCGCCAGCGGTTGTCACTTTTCTCCACACTAGCCTTCCCCTCATGGCTAAGTCGTCGGCAGCTCCAGGAACTGCTGCATAATCCGGGTGTCTCGAAAACGCTCGATCAGTTCCGGATCGTCTTCCAGAGAAGGGGGGCGTTCCAGACCCTCGCGAATCTTGATTGCCAGGCCGGAGATCGAATTGTCGGCGATCAGCCTCGCCTGGTCGTGAATCAACACGTTGCGCACGCCCCCGGGGCAGTCGACCGCCGCACAGGGCGTGCCGCAGATCATGCTCTCGGCGAGCACGATCCCGAAGGCCTCGCTGCGCGAGCTCAGCACGAACAGCCGGCCGTGCTTCATCCACGGGTAGGGATTGGGTTGGCTGCCGACGAAGTGGATACGCGCTCGGGCACCGAGCTCATCGACGAGCTTCTCAAGACTCTCGCGCTTCGGCCCATCACCGACGATGACCAGATCCTCCTCGATCGTGGCCTCCAGATAGGCACGAATCAGCCACGCCTGGCGTTTGACATCGGAAAGCCGGGAGACGTGAACGATAAAGGGTCTGTCAGGCAACTCGACGGGCTCATCGGCCTGGCGGCGAATGGCCTCGATATCGCACGGATTCATGATGGTCGCCCAGCGACCGGGCCGAATGTCGTGATGAGCGAGCTGCTTTTCCAACTGAGCACGTACGTTGGGTGTATTGCAGGCGACCTGCTTGTCCTCGTACAGCTTGCGCAGATAGAAGCCCTTGAGCCAGCTACCATAATCCCCGGGCCAGGAAACGGTCACCTGCCACAGGCGGGAGTCTCGCCAGGACCAGACAGTCTCGAAGGCACCTTGCCCGCGCATGATGATGCGATCGATCGGGCCATGTTCACGCTCGAGTTCGGCCACGAAGCGCTGCAGATAGTGACCACCATACCAACCTCTCCACAGGAAACCGGAACCCGGCATCAGCGGCTTCAGCAGCGCCCGCGTGAGCAGGTCATAGACCAGCCCCACTCCCGTCTTGCGAAAGGCCTTGTCGAAATCCACCCGATGGACCGTCACGCCGGCGTCCGGCGCCAACTCATTTCCACCCTTGAGTACCAGCACATGGACGTCGTGGCCTTGACGCGCCAGCACGTTGGCAAGATTAACGGTCACTCGCTCGATACCGCCGATACTTAGCTTGCGTACGACCAGCAATACTCTCTGGCTCACGGCATCGCCTCTCGTGTTGGAGTCGTTTCGAAAATCATCGCCCTTAACTCCGGGTAACGCGCCAGGCAGCTAGCGAACTGACGATCATTGCCACCCTGTTTGATGTTGTCTTCATGCAGTGCCGACTCCCCCGCTGCCGGGCTAGGCAGGAAGTCGACGTTACGTGGATTGATTCTGACGCAGCACGTACCGGCCTTGAGCGAGGCCATCTTGAACCAGATATCGTCCGCATTGGGCGCCAAGGTCTGAAAGGCTTCGACGTCGAAAACCATGGTATCCAGCAAGCCGGGCGGGTACAGCACGCCCCCGCTTCCGGTCGGCATCAGGGCGAAATTAGGATGAGTGGCTCCGGGATCCTGACGGCTCTTGACCATCTGATAGGAGATGACACCCGAGCCCGGCGCGCTTTCACAAAGCATATGACCCCGGTGGCAGACGATACAGCCTGGAAATCGATCCGCGCCATCTAGCAGACGTCGCGCCCAGTCGGATGGATACAGCATGTCATCGTCGGCGGTGATGATGGTGGCTTCCGGATACCGCTTGAGAGCATGTAGTAACTTGTCATAGGAGCGGTAGTCCGCTTCGGTCACCACGATTTTCACGCCGCGCCGCGTCAATCGCCGGAGTGACTTTGGTAGCTCTCCGATCGTTTCCTTGTCACGTTGCGATAGATAAAGATGGACGTCGAAAGCATCGATATCCTGCTCGCAGAGAGACTCCAGCGTGGCAAAGATCTGATGGATACGTGGCGGATGCGTAGTCAGCGAGATGATGAGCCGATCACCGCTGGAAGGCACATGAAGAGAAGACCATGGATTCTTCATTCGATAATACAGAAAGCGAAACGCAGATCGTAATTTACGTTTTCGTTTGGCAGTCAGTAGCGGCATGGTCGCTCTCGATCAGTATTACAGTGGCCAGTCGGACAGCCGTCTTTTACGTTAGCCCTGAATCGCCTGCTCGATCCTGCCTGGCAGCATCTGTTTCAAACAGTTCCGATGCCCCAGCGGGCAGGTGCGTTCGAAACAGGGTGAGCAGGATAGCGCCAGATAGTGAATATCGGCATTGTCGGTCAACGGCGGCGTGTAAGCCGGCGAAGAAGAGCCGTAGAGAGCCTGGATTCGCGTGCCGACCGCGGCGGCCACGTGCATTAGTCCTGAGTCGTTGGTGACCACTTGCTCACAGGCGGCGAGCAGGTCGACGGCGTCCGCCAGTCGGGTCTTGCCGCACAGGTTATGGGCGGATTCCAGGCCGTCGGCGATCACGTCGCCGGCCTCGGTATCTTTGGGCCCACCCAGAACCCACACTGCGTAGCCCTTGCCGATCAGTGTTTCAGCCAGTTCGCGAAAATATTCCAACGGCCACTGCTTGGCCGGGCCGTATTCCGCGCCGGGCATCATGCCGATGGCCGGGCGCTCGCCTAGAGACAGCTCGGCGCGCAGCTCAGTCTGACGCCCGCGATCGACGCGCAGTCGAGGATGCGGGATCTCAAAACTCCTACCCGTGGCCTGTTCGACATCGAGCCCCAACGCCACGAAACGCTTGACGGTTTGATCCAGCACACCTTTGTCGAGCCGTCGGCGATCGTTGAGCAGCACATAGCGCTGTTCGCCGGTGAAACCGGTGCGGCGGGGAATACCGGCCAGGAACGGTAGCAGCGCCGACTTCAGCGAACGCGGCAATACGATGGCGCGATCGAAGCGGCCTTTCAACGAGCGTGCGACCTCGCGCCGGGTCTTCCAGCCAAATTCGCCGTGTTTCACGTCCAGCGCAATGGCCTCGTCGACTTCTGGCATGCGCTCGAGAATCGGCAGCGACCAGCCCGGCGCCAGCACGCCGATCTTCGCGCCCGGATGGCGTCGCTTGAGAGTGATGAACAGGCTCTGCGCCATCACCATGTCGCCGACCCAGGAAGGGCCAACGACCAGGATTCGTGGTGCCTCGGCACCGACAGCAGCTTCATCCATTCAGCCATTCCAGATAGGCGGAAACGCCTTCGCGCACCGTCTTGAACTCGGCGGTATAGCCCGCCTCGCGCAGGCGGCAGATGTCGGCGCGGGTGTAGCTCTGGTAACGACCCTTGAGTTCATCGGGAAAGTCGATGTACTCGATCTCGACTTTTGCCCCGTCCTTGTCGGAATAGAAATCGATGGCCGTCTCGGCGATCGCCTTGAACGGCTCCGCGCGGCCGGTGCCCAGGTTGAAGATGCCGGAGACCTCGGGGTTGTCCAGAAACCACAGATTGACGTCGACCACGTCGCCGACGTAGATGAAATCGCGGCTCTGCATGCCGGCTTCATAGCCGTCCCAGGCGCCGAACAGCTTGGGATTCTCGCCACGCTGGACCTGGCTGTGATGATGGTAGGCGACGCTGGCCATCTTGCCCTTGTGCTGTTCGCGCGGGCCATAGACGTTGAAGTAGCGAAAGCCGACGACCTGGCTGTCGAACTCGTCCCAGCGCGCACGCACGTATTGATCGAACAGCAGCTTGGAGTAGCCGTAGACGTTGAGCGGCTTCTCGTGAGCGGGGTCCTCGACGAACACCTCGCTACCGCCGTAGGTAGCGGCGGACGAGGCATAGAGAAACGGGATTCGCTTGGCCTGACAGTATTCGAGCAGCACCTTGGAGTACTCGAAGTTGTTCTCCAGCATGAAGCGCCCGTCCCACTCGGTAGTATCCGAGCAGGCGCCCTCGTGGAAGATCGCCTCGATCGGTGGCAGTCCGCCGGCTTCGCCGCGCATCTCACCGCCTAGTTCCGCCTTCACCCGGGCCAGGAAATCGTCCTTGTCCAGATAGTCACCCAGCGTGCAGTCCGCCAGGTTGACGAATTTGGTGCCGTCGCTGAGATCGTCGACCACCATGACGTCCAGATGGCCGCGTGCGTTGAGTGCCTTGACCAGATTGGCCCCGATGAAGCCGGCCCCGCCCGTGACAACGATCATGTCGTAACTCCTCTTCGATCGACTCGGTTACCGTGAATGGAGACTCCGACCGCGTGCGTCGCCGGACGTTCGATGACAATGCGTCGACGACACGGCCTGATCGTCGACAGTGCCTATAACCGATTGAGCGCTAATTGTATACTTGGCGGCTCACGAATTCATGGGCAACGGTGCGCAGTCAATGACAGACTCGACGGCAGATGCAAAAACCTTTCAGGGGTTGATACTCGCCCTTCAGCAATACTGGGCGGAAAAGGGCTGTGTCGTGCTGCAGCCACTCGACATGGAAGTGGGCGCCGGCACCTTTCATCCGGCCACCTTCCTGCGCTCGATCGGCCCGGAGAGCTGGAACGCAGCCTATGTCCAGCCGTCGCGCCGGCCCACCGATGGCCGTTACGGGGAGAACCCCAACCGCCTGCAGCACTACTACCAGTTCCAGGTGGTGATGAAGCCCTCGCCCAAGGATCTGCAGGATCTCTATCTCGGATCGCTCGAACGGCTGGGAATCAACCCGCGGGTTCACGATATTCGTTTCGTCGAGGACAACTGGGAATCGCCGACGCTCGGCGCCTGGGGCCTGGGTTGGGAAGTCTGGCTCAACGGCATGGAAGTGACCCAGTTCACCTACTTCCAGCAGGCCGGCGGGATCGAATGCTTCCCGGTGACCGGCGAGCTGACCTACGGTCTCGAGCGCATCGCCATGTACCTGCAGGACGTCGACAGCGTCTACGACCTGGTGTGGACGATTGCTCCCGATGGCACCCGCATCACCTATGGCGATGTCTACCTGCAGAACGAGCGGGAACAGTCGACCTACAACTTCGAACACGCCGACGTGCCCTATCTGTTCGAAGCCTTCGACCATTGCGAATCCGAGTGCAACAAGCTGCTCGCGGCCAATCTGCCGTTGCCCGCCTACGAACAGGTACTCAAGGCCTCGCATACGTTCAATCTGCTGGATGCACGACATGCGATCTCGGTCACCGAGCGCCAGCGCTACATCCTGAGAGTGCGTACGCTGGCGCGTGAGGTCGCGCACGCCTATTACGCCTCACGTGAAGCAGCCGGGTTCCCGCTGGCGCCTGAGGCGCTGCGTCGCGAGCTCTTGCAGCAAACCTCAGAAACCACTCAGGGAGACGCATGAGCATGGCAGTCAACACCCTACTGATCGAACTGGGCGTCGAAGAGCTGCCGCCAGGCGCTCTCGCCAACCTGGCGTCCGCCCTGCGTGACGGCGTCATCAAGGGTCTCGACGACGCCGAGGTTCCCCATGGCGAGGCATACGCCCTCGCCTCCCCGCGGCGCCTTGCCGTGCGCATTGCGGCGCTCGCCGACAAGCAGCCGGACCGTGAAGTCGAAAAACGCGGGCCCGCCCTGGCCGCCGCGTTCAAGGATGGCCAGCCCACCAAGGCGGCCCAAGGTTTCGCCCGCTCCTGCGGCGTGGCGGTGGACGAACTGATTCACCTGGAGACCGACAAGGGCACCTGGCTCGGCTACCGTGAACAGCAGCAGGGAGACAACGTCGAGACGCTGCTGCCGGCGATCGTCAGCGCCGCTGTCGATGCCCTGCCGGTGCCCAAGAACATGCGCTGGGGCGCCTCGCGTATCGAGTTTTCGCGTCCGGTCCACTGGCTGGTGCTGCTTTACGGCGATCAGATCGTGCCGGCCAGCGTGCTCGGCCTGAAGTCCGGCCGCACGACACTGGGACACCGCTTTCACGCGCCGGCGCCGATCGAACTTGCCCACGCCGACGACTATGAAGCCGCACTCGAAAACGCCTACGTGCTGGTGGATCTGGAGCGCCGCCGTGAGCGCATTCGGGAGCAGGTACTGGCCGAGGCCGAAGTTCAAGATGCCCAGGCGGTTATCGACGAGGATCTGTTGGAAGAGGTCAACGGTCTCGTGGAATGGCCGGTGGCGCTGACGGGTACATTCGATGAGCGCTTCCTCGAGGTGCCCGCCGAGTGCCTGATCTCCTCGATGAAGGCCAACCAGAAGTATTTCCACCTGCTCGATGCCGACGGCAAGCTCAGGCCACAGTTCATCACCGTGGCCAACATCGACAGCGAAGATCCGCAACAGGTCATCTACGGCAACGAAAAGGTCATTCGCCCCCGCCTGGCCGACGCGGCGTTTTTCTTCGAGATCGATCGCAAGCAGACGCTGGAAGCTCGGCGCGAGTCGCTGGCCAATGTCGTCTTCCAGCGCGAACTGGGATCGCTCGCCGACAAGGCCGCCCGCAGTGAAGTCGTCGCTCGGTTCATCGCCCGCAAGATCGACGGCGACTCCCAGGCGGCCGCGCGCGCGGCCCAATTGGCGAAATGCGATCTGGTCACGGAGATGGTGCTCGAGTTCCCCGAACTGCAGGGCATCATGGGAACCTATTACGCGCGCCACGATGGCGAGCCGGAAGACGTGGCGGAAGCCATTCACGAGCAGTATCTGCCGCGCTTCGCCGGCGATGTCATTCCCCAGACACCGACCGGCCAGGCACTCGCGCTGGCCGACCGTCTGGATACGTTGACGGGAATCTTCGGTATCGGCCATCGCCCTACCGGTGCCAAGGATCCGTTTGCCCTGCGCCGCGCGACCATTGGCGTGCTGAACATCCTGATCAAGGGCGAGCGGGATCTCGATCTGCGCGAATTGCTGGAACTGGCCGCATCCCAGCACCGCGACCTGCCCAAGGCCGAAGGTCTGATCGACGACGTGCTGACCTACATGCTCGACCGCTTTCGTGCCTGGTCGCAGGACGAAGGCTTGCCGGTCGACGTCTATCTGGCGGTACGTGCTCGCCCGGTGACACGGCCGCTGGATTTCGCCCGCCGTCTGCGCGCCGTGCATCGTTTCAGCCAGCGAGAGGAAGCCGCAGCCCTGGCAGCGGCCAATAAGCGCGTTTCCAATATACTGGCCAAGCAGCAACACGACGGCAGTACCCAAGTGAAAGAGGACCTGCTCGTTGAAGACGCGGAAATCGCCTTGGCTAACACCGTGACCGATTGCCGCGATCAGGTCGAGCCGCTGTTTCAGGAAGCAGACTATGCGCAAGCCCTGGATATTCTCGCCACGCTGCGTGCGCCGGTCGATCGCTTCTTCGACGAGGTGATGGTTGCCACTGACGACTCCGCCATCCGCGCCAACCGTCTCGCGCTTCTCGCCAGTCTTCAGGCGCTGTTTCTCGAAGTGGCCGATATCGCTGAACTACAATCGTGATTCTCGCTTGTTTCACGTGAAACATACGCCCGGCTTTAAGCCGGGCGTTTTATTCCAATCTGCATTTCATAGCTGCTGGACCATGCCTAAAGCCACAACTTCTAGCCCCTAGCAGTCGCATAGTGTTCCACGTGAAACATCGTAGCCACCTCTGAGCGAGTCCAGTCAGCTATCCTGCAGGGACACGCCTCACGCGTCGCTAGACCTCGATGCGAACCTCGAGAACGAACTCGCTTTCTCCTGATCTAAGGCCAATAGAAGCTATCGAAGCTTACGATACCGATCCAGTCGTGAAGCGTAACGATCAAGGAGACTCAATTGAATTCGGTCCGCCGACAGCACACTTATCCGCGTGCCCGCGATTTTACTTCGGCATACCGCTACGCTCTCGGCAGGCCTGCTTCGATTGGTCACTGGTTTGCCGCAATCTCGAGCGAACACTGCTTTCAATGTACCGAGGCAGGAAAGGCGTTATAGGTAAGTATGTTCGACGCTCTCTGATCGAGGATCCTGACGGGATCTCCAAGCTCATAGCGGATTACCCTCAGCTCTCCGAATTTCTTTGAGTCAGCGAATAATGTTGTCCCGCTATCAAGTCACATACTCGACCGGCGTCGCCGCAAGGGGCGCAATGGAATGAAGCACGATCGATGAGATTTCTTTTTAGTTCTCCTTTCCAGTATCTTGATGACAATTTGTTTCACGTGGAACACCCCTCTTCGCACGTGAGGTTTGAGTCGGAGTGATATTGTTCGTCGCCCTACACTGTTCTTCACCCTCTCTTTCAGGACCTCTCCGATGACCGGACTCGTGATTCTCGATCGTGATGGCGTCATCAATGAAGACTCCGACGCCTACATAAAATCTCTCGAAGAGTGGCGGCCATTGCCCAACGCCATCGAGGCCATGGCTCGTCTTTACAAAGCCGGATGGCAAGTAGCGATCGCCACCAACCAGTCTGGCATCGGCCGCGGCTATTATGATCTGGACACGCTGCACGCCATCCACCGCCGCCTCACCGACCTGGTGGAAAGTGCTGGCGGTAGCATCGCCATAATCGCCTACTGCCCTCATCGACCCGATGAGGGCTGCGATTGCCGGAAGCCCAAACCGGGAATGTTGTTACAGATTCAACGATCTCTAGGTTTCGAGTCATTGGAAAACAGCTGGATGGTTGGCGATAGTCTGCGAGACATTCAGGCCGGCCTAGCTGCAGGCTGCCATACCGCGTTGGTTGGAACAGGGAACGGTGCCGATACCCCGGCCAATCTACCTCGATCCATCAGCCCTGACTGGCTCTGTGAAGATCTTGCCGAGTTTGTCGACCGTCTGATCTGATCCAACAGCGTCGCTGGTTCTTTCCTGAATCCACAATGGCTCGAAATCCGGGTCGAACCCCACGAATTGTTTCACGTGAAACACAACTGGCTCTCGTGCGCCTTTCTGCTACGTCAGCGAGCCATCGGGCCAGTGAGCGAGCAGGGCGACGTTCCTCTCCCCCTCGACTATCCTTGAATTCTTCACCACGAAACTTGGGATAGCGTGATGACTCAAGGAAAGAGGATTGGCGTTTGGGTCCTAGCCATCGTAATACTACTCATGGCCGCACTGGTCATCATCGTAGCCACCTTTGACTGGAATCGGCTGAAGCCGACGATCAATCAACATGCAAGTGAAGCGCTGAACAGACAGGTCTCCATCGATGGCGACCTGGACGTCAACTGGCTGTGGCCCTCGGGTGACGGCGGTTGGCGGCACTGGTTTCCCTGGCCAAGAATTCATGCCGAAGACATCCGTATCGGTAGTCCCAGCGAGGTTACCGATGCAGATCTCGTCAGTTTGAAGGCCATTGATATCACCCTCTCTCCACTGCCGTTGTTCGCAAAGACTCTCTCTGTGCCTGCTATCGCTCTGAACGGTGGGGAAGCAACACTCATGCGCTTGGAGGACGGTCGCAATAATTGGACATTCGACCTCGGTAGCAACGACCAGAAAGATCAAGCGAAGGATGAAGGTTCGAAAGAAAATGGCTGGACAGTCGATGTCGGGGCCATCGATTTCGATCCCATCGATGTGCATTATCGAGATGCGATATTGGCGGCCAATATCGATGCCACGGTCCAGCTGCTAGGCAAACCCATCGCATTCAAAGAGCTGACTGGCGATGATAGCGCCGTCAGCCAGACCGAAGGCCAGCAGATCAGCGATTACCGTTTTGGTTGGAAAGCTGAGGGGACCTATCGCGAACAACCATTCTCTGGCTCGGGGAAGCTGGGTGGTCCAGAGGCGTTCAAGCGTCGGGGTGTTCCGTATCCCGCTCAGGCCGAGATAGATGCCGGGGATACCCAAGTCGCGGTCAACGGTACGATAACCGACCCGCTATCGCCGCAAGAAATCGATATGGACCTCAGTTTCTCGGGCCAGAACCTGGGCGCTCTCTACGACATCATCGGCGTGACCTTGCCCGATACGCCACCTTATTCCACTCGAGGTCATCTCACTGCCAATCTAGGTACGCAGGATGCACTCTCATTCCGCTATCGTGATTTTGATGGCCAGATCGGTGATAGCGATATCCATGGCGATCTTACCTACCGAATGGGCGAACCGCGCCCTTTGCTCAAGGGCGAAGTCATCTCGCAACAGCTGCGGTTCGCCGATCTCGCGCCGCTGATTGGTGCTGACTCTAACGCTAAAAAGGCCGACCGAGGTGAAACCAACAGACAGCCAGATGATAAGTTGCTTCCGGTCGAAGCATTCGATGCGGCCCAGTGGAAGACCATGGATGCGGACGTGAAGTTCACCGCCAAACGTGTCGAGCACGGTGACTCTCTCCCTCTCGAAGACATTTATACCCACGTCAGATTGGATGATGGAGAGATTCTGCTGGACCCACTGCGGTTCGGCATCGCGGGAGGCAACCTCAATACCACCTTACGTCTCGACGGTAGCCAGACACCGATGCAAAGCCGGGTGGACATGCACATTCGGCATCTCATGCTGAGCCGCCTGTTCCCCGACGTCGAGCTGATGGATAACAGCCGAGGAGAACTCAACGGAGACGCCACTCTCAGTGGTACCGGAAACTCGGTCGCGGACATTCTAGGCAGCAGCAACGGCGACCTTCAGATGTTGGTCAATGAAGGCCTGATCAGCCAGAACCTGATGGAGCTGGCCGGGCTCAATGTGGGTAACTACGTGGTCGGCAAGTTGTTTGGTGATGAACAGGTGAAGATCAACTGTGCGGCAGCCAATTTCAATGTCACTGATGGGCTGGCCAAGACGCGCTTCTTCCTGATCGATACAGAAAACGCCTTGGTCAAGATCGATGGTACCGCCAACTTTGGTAACGAAGCGCTGGATTTGACTATCGAACCGGAGAGCAAGGGAGCTCGCGTCTTCACGCTACGTTCACCGCTTTACGTCAAAGGAACCTTCAAGAATCCTTCACCCGGCGTGGACACGGGGTCTTTACTGGCGCGAGGCGCTATCGGTGCATTTCTGGGCACCGTGGCGACCCCGGCTGCAGCACTGCTGGCGCTAGTATCACCAAGCGCGGATGGAAAAACCCCGTGCAATGATTTCTTGAGCCAGATCCAGACAGACTGACCTGGGAAGATGCGGATTGTTTCACGTGGAACACTGCGGCACGTTCCATGTGGAACATCACAATCTCGTTTGGGAGAGAAGACGACTTGCTGTAACCAACCAGCGGCGCTTGAAGCCCCCGCTGCCTCCAAGCTGTAGCTCACTTTGGTCGACCAGCAGGCTAAGAGTATTGGCTGGCGACCCGGCCGGTCCCACAGAGAATGGCCGGGCTTGACTGCATGATGACGGCCAGCGGTGTCGGCCAAAATGGCTAGAAGAGACGAACCGCTGTGACAAAAACCAACACGCAGCGGGTTTCGGAAAGAAAGGACTATCGCGAATTTTGCTCGTACTGCTTGCCTAGCGATTCCAGAGCACCAATGATCTTCTCGATCTCGGCGTCGAAGCGGTGTTGTTGCTGAGCGTAGAAATGACGCGTATACGATGCGCCTTTGTGCTTATCCACCAGATGAGAAAACTGCGATTCCAGCTGCTCGGTGTGATAGCGCAACCGTTCGGTAAGAAACTCTGCCTGACCTTGGTGGCAAGCCACGTCCATCAATGCCCTCACCTGGACCGTCAACAGATAGAGCTGCAGGACATTGCGTTCCTGAACTTCTTTCTGCGTGGAAACACTATCATCCAGCAGATTGATCGAACTCATCTGACAGCAGCCGGTATCGTCAGTCAGCGGACGATCCTGAACCGCTTTCTCCTGAGTCTGCAGCATGGTCAGACCCTCCTTTTAAGTCGCTGAACCCTCCGGTTCATACTACCACTGCGATTTATTGTCACCGTTCGCCATTGGTCGAAGCACCAAGCCCACGACAGAGGAGGTCGCCTAAAGCGTAATGGCAGGCATTCGTTCAGGAGCGCAAATTGGTAGAGAAATCCAGCGATCGGCTACCGATCCATCAGGAGAGCTCATCATGCGTTACGCCAACCCCAATACTTCGGACGCCATCACCCGGTTCGAGAAACGCTACGACAACTACATCGGCGGTGAGTGGGTACCGCCGGCCGAGGGGCGATATTTCGACAACATCACCCCAGTCACCGGCGAAGTGTTCTGCGAAGTTGCTCGGTCAAGTCAGAAAGATATCGATACGGCACTGGACGCGGCCCACAAGGCCGCGCCCGGCTGGGGCAAGACATCCGTTCAGGAACGTTCGTCCCTGCTTCTCAGGATCGCGGATCGCATGGAACAGAACCTGGAAATGCTGGCCGTGGCCGAAACCTGGGACAACGGCAAGGCCGTGCGCGAAACGCTGGCCGCCGACATCCCGCTGGCGATCGACCACTTCCGCTACTTCGCCGGCTGTATCCGCGCCCAGGAAGGTACCGCTGCCGAGATCGACGAGAACACGGCCTCCTATCATTTCCATGAACCACTCGGCGTGGTCGGCCAGATCATACCCTGGAATTTTCCGATCCTGATGGCGACCTGGAAACTGGCGCCGGCGTTGGCCGCGGGTAACTGTGTGGTGCTAAAGCCCGCCGAGCAGACACCGGTTTCGATCTTCAAGGTCATCGAGGTCATCCACGACCTGCTGCCCAAGGGGGTCATCAATATCGTCAACGGGTATGGCGAGGAAGCGGGCCAGGCGCTGGCCTCCAGCAAGCGCATCGCCAAGATCGCTTTCACCGGCTCCACTCCCATCGGCTCGCACATCATGAAGTGTGCGGCCGAGAACATCATTCCTTCCACCGTGGAGCTCGGCGGAAAGTCGCCGAATATCTACTTCGAAGACATCATGTCAACGGAGCCCGAGTTCATCGATAAATGCGCCGAAGGCTTGGTGCTGGGCTTTCTCAACCAAGGCGAAGTTTGTACCTGCCCGTCTCGCGCCCTGATTCAGGAGAGTATCTACGACGACTTCATGGCCAAGGTCATCGAGCGGGTCAAGAAGATCAAGCGCGGCCATCCGCTGGATACCGAAACCCAGGTCGGTGCTCAGGCCTCGCAGGAACAGTTCGACAAGATCATGTCCTACATGGACGTGGCACGCGAGGAAGGGGCGGAGTTTCTGTCCGGTGGCGAGCGGGAATCCCTCGGCGACGATCTATCGCGGGGTTACTACATTCAGCCGACGCTGTTGAAGGGTAACAACAAGATGCGCGTGTTCCAGGAGGAGATTTTCGGGCCGGTGGTCTCGGTGACGACATTCAAGGACGAAGCGGAAGCGCTGGCCATCGCCAACGATACCGAATTTGGTCTGGGCGCCGGTGTCTGGACCCGCGACATCAATCGCGCCTACCGCATGGGTCGCGGCATTCAGGCCGGCCGCGTATGGACCAATTGCTACCATCAGTATCCGGCCCACGCTGCCTTCGGCGGCTACAAGAAGTCTGGTGTGGGGCGAGAGACTCACAAGATGGCGCTGGAGCATTATCAACAGACCAAGAATCTGCTGATTAGCTACGATATCAATCCGATGGGCTTCTTCTAAGCCAACGGGCAAATCTCCGAGGTCCGAAAGGATCTCGGAGCTAAAGATCGGAATGCGGAAAGCCCGACGGTTTTGCGGCGCATTATTTCCTGCCCTGGTCGCGACACCTCGGCCGCCCTGATCCAGGCCCGCTCGACGATGACGACCACCAATTCCATACGTCCGCTTCTCGGATCTCGGTTTGATCCACGTTGTATCGGGCTAACCTCCACTCGATTACTGTTACAGTGAGAAACACGGACACGCCAGACAAGAGAGGAAACGCCATGACGAACATGACGACCTTCTTGAGCAGCCTCGACCGACCGACGCCGCCAGCAGATCTGGGACACGAACTTCGAGCTCTGTGGTGGGCTGGGAGATCCGAATGGTCCAAGGCGCATGCTCAAGTGGACTCGAGTTCGGGTCGGCGAGCGGCTTGGGTTCACGCCTATCTCCATCGCTGGGAAGGCGACATCGATAACGCCCACTACTGGTATCGCCAAGCCGGGCGTCAATTGCCGGACCAGAGCCTGGACAATGAGTGGCATGAAATCACCCGGTCACTGTTGCGAGAGCTTTCGCCTCAGCTCTGACCCGAACCCAATATCCGGATCAGCTGTGAGCGCCTTGGACCAGCTCTGCAAATCGCTTCAGGTCAACGTTACCACCGGAAAGAATGACCCCCACGCGCTGCCCTTCGATCGGCACCTGTCCACTGAATGCGGCAGCCGCTGCCAGGCACCCGGTCGGTTCGACGAACTGCTTCATCCGCCCGGCCATGAAGACCATGGCATCAACGAGTTCCGCGTCGGAGACAGTGACGATCTCGTCGACATGCGCCTGGAGTACCGGGAAAGTCAGCGTACCCAGCGCCTGGGTCTGGGCGCCATCGGCGATGGTGCGCGGCGTGTCGATGGAAACGATTTTGCCGCTGGCCAGGCTCCGCTGAGCGTCGTTACCGGCTTCCGGCTCGACGCCGATGATTCGACAGTTCGGATAACGTGCCCTGGCAACCGTGGCACAGCCGGACAGTAGCCCGCCGCCACCCAGCGGCACGATCAATGTATCCAGCTCACCGACATCATCGAACAGCTCCTCGGCAACGGTACCCTGCCCCGCCATCACGTGCGGATGGTTGAACGGCGGGATCAAGGTCAGCCCTTCGGCATCGGCCAGTTCCCGGCCCAGCGCCTCGCGATCCTGGGTATAACGGTCATAGAGCACGACTTCGGCGCCATAGCCACGAGTGGCCGCGATCTTGATCGCTGGCGCATCCTCGGGCATCACGATCACGGCGCGAATGCCATGCAGTCTGGCCGAGAGTGCGATTGCCTGAGCATGGTTGCCCGAGGAAAAGGCGATGACCCCGGCTGCTTTCTGCTTGGCATTGAACTGAGTGATGGCGTTGTAGCCACCGCGGAACTTGAACGCGCCGATGCGCTGAAGATGCTCGGCCTTGAAGTGAAGCGTTGCGCCAGTGCGCGCGTCCGCCGTCGCCGACCGCAGCGCCGGCGTCCAGTGGGCGATTCCTTCGAGCCGTCGATGTGCCGCTACCACGTCATCGTAGTCGATTGCCAGGGTGCTCATGCCGTCATCGTTCTCCCGTTGTCATGGCGTCGTTGTCGCGGTTATCGCGTCCAGCGCTACATTGAAAGCCCTTCAAAATGCTTAAATGAAACACTTGGATAGGGCTTCGATCATGATGGCTGAATGGCCGCGAGGAAAGAGACAGATGGCATCATACGACTGGATATGGCAGACGGGCCCCGAACTCGATCCTGCCGAACTTTATGCGCTGCTCTCGCTGCGTGAGGCCGTGTTCGTGGTAGAACAGCAGTGCCCCTATCAGGAACTGGATGGTCACGATCTGCACGACTCGACGCACCATCTGAGCGTACTGACAGCTGACCATCTCGCGGCGACCCTGCGTCTCAAAGTCCCGGATGAGATCGACCGGCCCGTCTCCATCGGCCGCGTGGTCATCCATCCCGATTACCGTGGCGGCGGACTCGGTCACGAGCTGTTGCGCGCCGCGCTGACGCGAATCGAATCGCGATGGCCCGGCCGCGACGCCAGGCTGTCCGCCCAGGCGCATCTACAGGGTTATTACGGCCGCCACGGCTTCGAGCCGGCCGGCGAAATCTATGTGGAAGACGGCATCCCCCATATCGACATGCAGCGAGCGGGCGACGCGTAGAGTCAGTAAGCACTCACTTTAAAGAAAACGAAAAAGCCGACGCTGCAACAGCAGCGTCGGCTTCTTTTCAGCGTATCCGCCCCGCCACTCGGGGCAGAGATCATTCAGCTCAGGCGCCGAATTCGCTCAGCATCTTCTCGATCAGATCGAGTCCCTCTTCAAGCACCTCGTCACTGATGGTGACCGGCATCAGGAAGCGGATCGTGTTGGCGTAAAGGCCACAGGAGAGCAGGATCAAACCGCGTTCGCGCGCCTCGCGACAGAGCTTGCCTGCCAGCTCGGCATTGGGCACGCCGCTCTTCTTGTCGGTGACCAGATCGAAGGCCGCCATCGCGCCCAGGTTGCGCGCGTTGGCGACACCGGCGTAGTCCTGCTGCCACTTGTCGAAGCGCACTCGAAGCTTCTCGCCCAACGCCTGGCTCTTCTCCAGAATGCGCTCCTCCTCGAACACTTCCAGCACGGCCAGCACCGCGGCACAGGAGACCGGGCTGCCGGTATAGGTGCCGCCCAGCGAGTTGCCGCCGGAAGCGTCCATCACCTTGTCGGTACCCACCACGGCGGAGATCGGCATGCCGTCGGCCATGCTCTTGGCCATGGTGATGATGTCCGGTTCGACGCCGCTGTGCTCGATGGCGAACAGCTTGCCGGTCCGCCCGAAGCCGGACTGCACCTCGTCGGCGATAAGCAGGATGCCGTGTTCGTCGCAGATCTCTCGCAGCGCTTTCAGGAAGCTCGCCGGCGCGGCGTGGAAACCGCCCTCACCCAGCACCGGCTCGATCACGATCGCCGCAGTGTCGTTGACGTTGGCATCAGTCTTCAGCGTCATTTTCAGATGGCGCAGTGCCTCTTCTTCGCTGACACCGATGGAAGGTACCGGATAGGGCGCGCGATAAACCTGACCGGGCATCGGGCCGAAGTCGTTACGATACGGCGCCACCTTGCCGTTCATCGCCATGGTCATGAACGTCCGGCCGTGATAGCCGCCGGTAAAGCAGATCACGCCGGAGCGTCCGGTGGCGGCACGCGCCACCTTGACCGCGTTTTCCAGCGCCTCGGCGCCGGAGTTCGCCAGCATCACCTTGGCGTGGCCGCGCACCGGCGTCACTTCGCTGAGCTTCTGCGCCACCCGCACGTATCCCTCATACGGCATGACGGTCTGGCAGGTATGCATCACCTTGTCGAGCTGGGCCTTGACCGCCTCGACCACCTTGGGATGACGATGGCCAATGTTGAGCACACCGATACCCCCGGCGAAGTCGATGAAGCGCTTGCCGTCCTCGTCCCACAGCTCGGCATTCTCGGCGCGAGCGGCGAACTGACCGGCCGGGCTGGCCGCGCCGTTGGCAACGTAGCGCTGCTTGAGTTCGTTGAGTTCTGCATTGGTCATGGATGAACACTCCTCTGACGCGGCATCGGGTGCCGCTAACGTGGGTCGCGCGTCGTCGGGTTCGCAGGCGGCGCGCCATACAATCAAAATCAGGATTTATCGTAGGCAGCCCGAATGAGGCGATCGCCCATCTCTCGACCGTAGTGCTGTCGCGCCCATCCGTACAGTGCCAATCCGGCGACCATCCAGCCACCGAAGATGGACCACTCGATGGGCGTCAGCGCCGACGGGCTGCCTGGCAGGTAGAGACACGTCATGCCCAGCGACAGCAGCACCGCCAGCACGCCGACCAGTTTGCCGGCACCGACATGGTATGGGCGCGGCATGTCCGGCTCGCGATAGCGCAGGATAACGAACGACAGCGCCACGAACAGGTAGGCAAGCACGATGCCCAGGCCGCCGGCATCGACGAGCCATACCAGCGCCGGACGTCCGAAGAATGGCGCCGCGGTGGAAAGCACGCCGATCAGGATGATGGCGTGGGTCGGGGTCTTGTAGCGCGGGTGCAGCTTGCCAAGGAAAGCCGGCAACATCCCGGCGTGGGCCAGCGCATAAATGGCCCGCGACCCGCCAATGTAGAACGCATTCCAGCTGGTGATGATCCCGGCGATGCCCGCCAGCACCATCAGATTGCCGGCCCAGGATGCATCGAAGACCGCCGTCATCGCGTCCGGCACACTGAGAGAGCTGCCCTGCAGCGCCTCGTTGTCGAGCATCAGGCTGGTGCCGAGAATGATCAGGGTATACCAGCACACCGCCATGATCACCGAGAGCACCAGCACCTTGCCGATATCACGGAACGGCAGATCGATCTCTTCCGCCGCCTGGGGAATCACGTCGAAACCGACGAACAGGAACGGGACCAGCACCAGTACCGCCACGATGCCCCCGAAGGCGCCGTGCTCGCCGCTGGCGAACAGCGGCTGCATGTTGCCGCCGTCGCCGGTGAACAGCGCTCCGGTCACGAACATCACCCCCGCCACCAGGATCAGCCCGGTGACGACTTTCTGCAGTAGCGCAGCGGTGGAGATCCCCACGTAATTGACGGCCATCATCACCAGCGAGCCGAGCACGCCTACCGCGACCCAGGTCGCCTTGACGTCCCAGCCGGCGACGGTCCATAGATCACCGACGGCGTAACCGGGAAACAGATGCTCGACCACCGTCGGCAGCGCCACGGCTTCGAACGACGCAACGCTGACATAGCCCAGCACGATGCTCCAGGTGCAGACGAAAGAGGCAAAGTGGCCGAGCGCTCGATAGCTGTAGACGTGTTCGCCACCCACTTGAGGCATCGCCGACGCCAACTCGGCATAGGTCAAACCCACCAGCAGCACGGCAATGCCGCCAATGACGAAGGCGAGTATCGCGCCCACGCTACCCCCATCGAGAATGGCGCTACCGGTGAGGACAATCCAGCCCCAGCCGATCATGGCGCCGAAAGCCAACGCGAGAACATCGGTACGGGCGAGAACCCGCACGAATTCCGGAGGATGAGGAGCATTCGACATGAGGATTTCTCTTTAGGTTGTTATTGAGAAGGCGAGAGCGTCGTCGATAGACCGGGAACAGCGATCCACCTGTCACGCTACCACTCCGAGCCCTACCCGGGACTAGACCACTTTCCGCTTCGGGTAGACCACCTGCAATGGCCAGCGCATAATCGACGGATTCCTACCGCGTTCCTCACGAGGAGTCGCATGGACGACCGCCACCAGGCGCTGTATCACATCAAGCTGGGTTACCACGCGCAGCCGGTGCACCTGACCAAGCACTGCCGACTCGAGCAGACCCTGCTGACATTGATTGCACAGCGGTGGCAGGGCGGCCAACGACTGCCCGGTCATCGAGCGCTATGCGTCACGCTCGGCGTGGCCCGCAACACGCTGGCCGGCGTTATCGAGAGCCTGACCCGACAAGGGCATCTGATCACCGACCATGGCCGGGGCACCTGGGTGTGCAAGCGCTTACCTCGGCGAGAACGGGAGGCTGTCCCCAGCGGGCCGATTTCTCGCCGCGCACATAAGCTGCTTGGGGATGTCGGTGCCAGTCCGCTGCAGAGCGGCGCCTTCGTGCCGGGGGTGCCCGATATCGTCCATTTTCCGATCGCCCGCTGGCGCCAGCTCTATTCGCGCATCACCGTGCCCCACAATACGCTGCTGCTCTCCTACGCCGCGGGCGGCTACGGGCCGTTGAAGCGCGCCATCGCGGGCTATCTGTCACGGTGGCGGGGCATCGACTGCGAACTCGATCAGATCGTGATTACCGAAGGCGCCCACCACGGCCTTCAGCTGTGCGCCCTGACGCTGGCTGACCACGGCGATCGTGTGGTCATGGATTCCCCGTTCTACTGGGGCGCTCGGAACGTCTTTCACGCTGGCGGACTCGAGATCGAGCACGCCATCTGGGAACCGCGGGAAGGTTACGTGGGCACGTTGCCAAGCGCTCGCCCCAGACTGCTCTACTTCACCGGATCTCACCATTATCCGTTAGGCATGAAGTCAGTGAGTGCTCACAAACATTCACTGGTTCGACATCTTGAACCCGACTGGATCCTGGAAGACGACTACGAATTCGGCGACGGCTGTCATCGGGAACTGGCGTTCGATACCGTCGCCGACAACCAGATTCTGATCGGCTCGTTCTCCAAGCTGATGTTCCCGGGTCTGCGGCTGGGTTATCTGGTGGTTCCGAGAGGGCTGAGTGCCGCGATCAACCGGGTGCGTACCGGCGTCTTTCGCGAAGGAAGGCTACTCGATCAGGCGGTGCTCGCCACCTTCATCGATGATGGCGATCTGGATAGCTGGTGTCAGCGCATGGCCCGCGAGTATCTGCAGCGCCAACAGCAGCTGCAGGGGCTGCTCGCCGGGACACCCGGCATCATCGGCATTTCGCCGCCGGCCGGCAATATCAGTCTGAGTCTGGCGCTCGCCGCGAATCTGGACGACGAGCGTTTATCACAGCATCTGCTGAACCGATACCAGCTGGTCGCCCGGCCGTTGAGCCGAGTGTGCGGCGCGGGCGACCACCGGCGCGGCCTGATCCTGGGCGTCGGCATGGTCGAGGGCGAGGCGCTTGACCGTCAGGGCCTGCGCCTCGCTGCCGGCATTCGCGAGTTCGTCGAGTCGCAACGCTGAGATGGCAACGTGCCAGCCTCAGGCGGTCTCCAGAACGTCACCGACGTCGGCAGTACGCTCGTCGCGAATCCGGCCTTCGGTCTCGGGATCGAACACCACCATGCGCGAGACGTCGAAGGCGAATCTCGCCCGCTCGCCCGGACGTAGCGGCGTACCCGGGCGCATGCGGGCGTTGATATGGGCGCCCCCGAGCGACGTCACCACGTAGAGATCGGCGCCGGTCGGCTCGACCAGCTCGACCGGCAGTTCGGCCTCGTGAATGTTGCCCTCACGGTGATTGGCGCTAGCCGGATCGGTGATCGCCTCGGGCCGCAAGCCTATGATGACATCGCGATCGCACCAGTCACGCAGAGCCTGGCGATCACGCACGATAGGCAGCGTCAGGGTGGTGTCGCCCGCTATCGCCTGCGCTACCGGCACGCCATCGCGCTCGACGATCCGCGCCTCGATCAGATTCATCGATGGCGAGCCCATGAAACCGGCGACGAACAGATTGTTGGGATCGTCGTAGACCGCCTGCGGCGTGCCCAGCTGCTGGAGCTCGCCACCGCGCATGACGGCGATTCTCGACGCCAGCGTCATCGCCTCGATCTGGTCGTGGGTAACGTAGACGATCGTGGTCCCCAGACGCTGATGGAGCTGCTTGATTTCAGTGCGCATGTCGACGCGCAGCTTGGCATCCAGGTTCGACAACGGTTCGTCGAACAGGAAGAGTTGCGGATCGCGTACCAGCGCCCGCCCCATCGCCACGCGCTGGCGCTGCCCGCCGGAAAGCTGCCCCGGCTTGCGATCAAGCAGGTTCTCGATCTGCAGCAGCTTGGCGACTCGGTCGACCGCTTCACGACGCTCCTTGCGCGGGACCTTGCGCATCTCCAGCCCGAAGCCGATGTTGCCCGCCACCGTCATGCTCGGGTAGAGCGCGTAGGACTGGAACACCATGGCAATGTCGCGCCGTGACGGATGCACGTCATTGATACACCGGCCGTCGAGCAGCAGCTCGCCCTCGCTGATCGAATCGAGTCCGGCGATCATGTTCAGGAGCGTCGACTTGCCACAGCCCGACGGCCCCACCAGGACCAGAAAGTCACCCTGCTCGATCGAGATATCGATGCCCTTGAGGACATGGGTCTCGCCGAAGCGCTTGTGAACGTTATTGATATGCAGAAAGCTCATGTGATCCTCAGCCCTTGACCGATCCCGACATCAACCCGCGCAGGAAATACTTGCCCGCGAGGATATAGACGATGAGCGTCGGCACCGCCGCCACCATCGCCGCCGCCATGTTGACGTTATAGGCCTTCACTCCCGTGGAGCTATTGACCAGATTATTGAGTGCCACCGTGATCGGTGCACTGTCGCCGGAGGCGAACGAGACGCCGAACAGGAAGTCGTTCCAGACGTTGGTGAACTGCCAGATGATCGTGACCACGATGATCGGTATCGACGCTGGCAGCAGAATCCGGAAGAAGATGACGAAAAATCCGGCACCATCGAGCTGCGCCGCCCTTACCAGTTCATCCGGAAAGCTGGCGTAGAAGTTGCGAAAGAACAGCGTGGTGAATCCGATACCGTAAACGATGTGGACGAGCACCAGGCCCCATGTACTGTTGGCCAGATGCAGAATTCCCAGCATACGAGCCATCGGCAGCAGAATGATCTGGAACGGAATGAAGCAGCTGAACAGTATCAGTCCGAACACGATCTTGTGGCCGCGAAACTTCCACTTGGTCAATACGTAACCGTTGAACGCGCCCAGCAGGCCTGAGATCAATACCGCAGGTATCACGATCTTGATGCTGTTGAAGAAGTAGCCGTGCACCCCTTCGCATTCGAGACCGATGCAGGCGCTTCCCCACGCTTCCCGCCAAGGAGCGAATGTCCATTCGCCGGGCAGCGCCAGCATGTTGCCCTGATGGATCTCATCCAGCGTCTTGAACGACGTGGTCAGCATCACGTAGAGCGGCAGCAGATAGATGACCGCAAACACCAGCAGAATGGCGTAGAGAATGGCCCGCGTAGCAGCGCCCTGACGTACGGTGGGAGATGCGGCACTCATGATCGAGGCTCCCGAAGCTCGGAGTAGAGATAGGGGATGATCAGCGCTGCGATCACCGCCAGCATGAACACCGCGCTGGCCGCGGCGATGCCCATCTCGTTGCGCGAAAAGGCGTAGGAGTACATGAAGGTCGCCGGTACCGCCGTGGCATTGCCCGGCCCGCCGCCGGTCATCGCTACGATCAGGTCGAAACTCTTGATTGCCAGATGCGCCAGTACCACGACCGCGCTCATGAAGACCGGTCGCAGCTGGGGAATGATGATGCGCGCATAGATCTTCCAGGCCGGCGCGCCGTCGATCTGGGCAGCCTTGATCATCTCGCCGTCGATGCCGCGCAGGCCCGCCAGGAACATCGCCATGACGAAACCCGTCGCCTGCCATACCGCAGCGATCACCACCGTATAGATCGCCATGTTGGAATCGATCAACCAGTTGAAGCTGAAACTCTGCCAGCCCAGGTCATGCATGGTCTTTTCCAACCCCAGTCCGGGATTGAGAAACCACTGCCAGGCGGTACCGGTGACGATGAAAGAGAGCGCCATCGGGTAGAGATAGATGGTGCGCAGTACGCCTTCGGCCCGGATGCGCTGATCGAGCAAAATCGCCAGCACTAGGCCCAGCACGATACAGCTGACGATGTAGAGAAGTCCGAAGACCCAGATATTGTGCAGCGCGATGCCCCAGGTCCAGGAGGTCCACAACCGCGACCACTGATGGAGTCCGACCCAGGTGTAATCCGGCATCATGCCGGAGTCGCTGAACGAGATGTAGCTGGTCCAGGCTATGAAGCCGTAGACGAAGAACAGAACCAGGACACAGGAAGGCGACAACACCAGCTTGGGCAGCCAGCGCTGAAGCCGTTCCCGCGCTCCACCGTCCCGATCCGGGGAAGCATTGGACATCGGATCACTCTCGATTCGTGAATGAGAAGCCCCGCCAGTGGGCGGGGCCGATCATCAGGACGTTGCGCTCTTGACCGCCATCGCCAGCTGTTCGGCGGCGACATCGCTTGGCATGTCACTGTTGACGAATGACGAGATGATGTCGAAGACGGCGTTCTTCACCGACGCCGGCGCGGCGTAACCATGCGCCAGGCTACCCATCAGCGTGTGGTTCTTCGCGGCCGACTTGACCTGCTCGTAACCGCGTTGAGCGCAGGCATCGAGTTTGTCGGCAGAGAGGTCCATACGCGCCGGCACCGAGCCCTTGATCTGGCTGAAAGCGATCTGGAACTCGGGTGAGCCGATGATCTTGGCCATGGTCTGCTGCATCTTCTGCTGATCGCCGTCATCGGTATCGAACATGATCATCAGATCGCTGTTGAAGGTCACGGCATCCTGCGTGCCCGGGGTGCGGAAGCACATGAAATCCTTGCCCGGCTCGAGATTGGCGTTGAGGAACTCACCCTTCGCCCAGTCACCCATGATCTGATAGAGCGCCTTGCCGTTGATCACCATCGCCGTGGCCAGGTTCCAGTCGCGGCCGGGGGAGTTGTCATCCTTGTACTTCAGCAGTTCGCGGAGATGGTCGAACGACTGCGTCATGGTGTCGGAATCGAGCGCCTTGGGATCGAGATTGATCAGCGCCTGGCGATAGAAATCAGCACCGCCGGTCGCCAGCACCACGTTCTCGAACACCGTAGTGTCCTGCCACGGCTGACCGCCATAGGCCAGGCCGGTGTAGCCCGCATCCTTGGCCTTCTTCAATGACGCAATGAAATCATCCCAGGTCTTGGGCTGTTCGATGCCCAACTCATCCATCAATGGTTTGTTGGCCCAGACCCAGTTGGTGGAATGGATCTCGAACGGCGCCCCAATCCAGTGACCTTCGTACTTGGCGAATTCCTGCAGCGGCTGCGGAAAGACCTCGTCCCATTTTCCTGCCTTGGCAACATCGTCGAGCGAACTCAGTGCATCCCGTTTGGCCCAGTCCTGTGCATCGTAACCAAGAACTTGCGCCGCCGTCGGTGGATTGCCCGAGGTGATGCGCGAACGGAGAACGGCCATCGCATTGGTACCGGCGCCTCCCGCAACCGGCATGTTCTTCCAACCGATATCCTGATCCGCCAGACCCTCTTTCAGCGCACCCAGCGCTTTGGCCTCACTTCCCGACGTCCACCAGTTGAGAACTTCGACCTGATTATCCGTTGAAGTATCAGCCGCCATCGTATTGGTGGATAGCGCTAAAGCGAATGGAAGTAGCGCAAATCCCAGACGATTGACGAGGGTCCTGTTGTGATTGCTGTGCATCCCTTAATTCCTCTTCTTGTTGGGGCAACATCTAGTTCTTTTACGAAACGACCCACCTCATCTGGCGCACCAAGTGGGATAATTGAGACTATTACCTAACTGCATTTACCTAACAATACAACCATGGACGCACATGCAGTCGCTCAGCGCTCGGTTAGCAGACCCCGTTACGCAGAATGGCGCGGGTTGGCGGTGAGTAGCACCTGGGTTTACCCCCTAAGTCGCATCGACTAATAGGCGATGTCATGGGGACTCATCGACTTGCCAACCCCTGCGCCGATATCTGAAAAACTGGTGATTGAGCATTAATAACACACCATGAAACAACGCATAAAAAAGCGGCTCATCCGAAAAGGATGAGCCGCTCTGTTTACCGAACTTATTCTGCCTGGTCAGTTAAATACCAGCCTCAGCTTAGTATAGCCGGGCCTCAATCTTATCGTCCCGACCTCGCCTTACACGTCCAGATTGGCCACCAGGGCGAAACGTTCGATAAAGTCTCGCCGCGGTTCGACTTCGTCACCCATCAGAGTGTTGAACATCTGATCGGCAGCGACAGCGTCCTCAATGGTGACGCGCAACATGCGACGAGAACCAGGGTCCATGGTGGTCTCCCACAGCTGGTCCGGGTTCATTTCGCCCAGCCCCTTGTAGCGCTGAATGCTGAGACCCCGTTGGGCTTCCAGCATCAGCCACTCGAGCGCATCGTAGAAGTTGTCGACCGGCTTCTGTCGTTCGCCGCGGGCGATATAGGCACCCTCTTCGATCAGGCCGTCCAGGGTCTCTCCCAGGTCGGCCAGTGCCCGGTAGTCGACGCTACGGAAGAAATCGATGCCCCAGCTGTAGTCAGTGGTCACGCCGTGGGCGGTCAACGCGACACTCGGCAGCCATAGGCCGCGCTCGGTATCTTCTTCCAGTTGGAAGGTATAGCGCGGTCCTCCCTCATGGGCGATCAACGAATCCATCGCTACCTGGAGCTCATCGATCCAGGTCTGCATGGTGTTGCGGTCGTCGAGATTGCTCTCGTCGAGCTTGACGGCATGGACCATCTTGCGCAGTACGGTATTGGGATAGACTCGCGACAGGCGATCGATCCGCTTCATCACATCACGGTACTGGTTGACCAGCGACTCCAGATGCTCACCACCAATCCCCGGGGCATCGGCGTTGACGTAAAGTCGCCCCCCATCCAGTGCGGTGGCGGTCAGGTAATCGGTCATCGCCTGCTCGTCCTTCAGATACATCTCCTGCTTGCCGCGCTTGATCTTGTAGAGCGGTGGCTGAGCGATGAACACATGGCCACGCTCGATCAGTTCCGGCATCTGGCGGAAGAAGAAGGTCAGCAGCAGCGTGCGGATGTGCGATCCGTCGACGTCGGCATCGGTCATGATGATGATCGAGTGGTAGCGCAGCTTGTCCGGGTTGAACTCTTCACGACCGATCCCGCAGCCCAGCGCGGTAATCAGCGTGCCGACCTCGGCCGACGACAGCATCTTGTCGAAGCGCGCCTTCTCGACGTTCAAGATCTTGCCTTTCAGCGGCAGGATCGCCTGGGTACGCCGATCGCGACCCTGCTTGGCGCTGCCGCCGGCCGAATCACCCTCGACCAGGTAGAGTTCGGAAAGACTCGGATCCTTCTCCTGACAGTCGGCCAGCTTGCCCGGCAGCCCGGCGATATCCAGTGCACCCTTGCGCCGCGTCATGTCGCGGGCCTTGCGCGCGGCTTCGCGCGCACGCGCCGCATCGATCATCTTGCTGACGATCGCCTTGGCTTCGTTGGGATGCTCGATCAGATAATCGGAGAACTGTCGGCTCAGCTCCTGATCGACGGCCGTCTTGACCTCGGAGGAGACCAGCTTGTCCTTGGTCTGCGAGGAGAACTTGGGATCCGGGACCTTGACCGAGATGATCGCGGTCAGCCCTTCACGCGCGTCATCGCCCGCCGTGGCGACCTTGGCCTTCTTCTGGATGTCTTCCGCTTCGATGTAGCTGTTGAGCGTACGCGTCAGTGCCGCGCGGAATCCCGCCATGTGGGTGCCGCCATCGCGCTGCGGGATGTTGTTGGTATAGCAGAAGACATTTTCGGTGAAGGTGTCGTTCCACTGCATCGCCACTTCCACGGCGATACCGTCTTCGCGCTGCATCTCGAAGTGGAAGACCGGGTTGATGGCGGTGCGGTTGGTATTGAGGTGATCGACGAACGCCTTGAGACCGCCTTCGTAGTGGAACAGCTCTTCCCGACCGTCGCGCTCGTCGACCAGCCGGATGGCCACGCCGGAGTTCAGAAATGACAGCTCGCGCAGACGCTTGGCAAGAATATCGTAATGAAATTCGATATTGGCGAAGGTGTCGCTCGACGGCTTGAAGCTGATCTGGGTACCGGATTTTTCGGTATCGCCGACGATCGCCAGTGGTGCCTGCGGTACACCATGCTGATAGATCTGCTCGTGAACCTGATTGTTACGCCAGATGACCAGCTTGAGCTGCTCGGAGAGCGCGTTGACCACCGAGATTCCGACACCGTGCAGACCGCCTGAAACCTTGTAGGAGTTATCGTCGAACTTACCCCCGGCGTGCAGCACGGTCATGATCACTTCGGCCGCAGAAACACCCTCGTCGTGAATATCCGTGGGGATCCCGCGGCCGTCGTCGGAAACGGTAATCGACTCGTCCGGATGGATGACGATCCGGATCTCGCTGCAATGACCGGCCAGCGCTTCGTCGATGGAGTTGTCGACGACCTCGAACACCATGTGGTGCAGCCCGGTACCGTCATCGGTATCGCCGATGTACATGCCGGGGCGCTTGCGCACCGCGTCCAGTCCCTTGAGGACCTTGATGCTCGATGAATCGTAGGCCTGTTCGCTCATTGCTCACTCCGTGGTGAAATCATTCCGAATACAGCCGTCCGCCGGCGAGTTGCGATGCCACCACGTCCGTGTCTGGCTGCCAGACGTCGGCCAGCGCCTCGCGATCGACGCTGGTGATGAAGACCTGGCAGTTGAGCTGCTCGAGCCATTGGCAGAAGATCCGCCGATGGTCGCCGTCGAGTTCCGCCGGCAGGTCATCGATCAAGTAAAGACAGGTGCGGCCACTCGACTGTTCTAGCAGCTGTCCCTGGGCAAGCTTCAATGCGCTGACGACCAGCTTCTGCTGGCCGCGCGAAAGCACTTCAACCGCCGCATGTCGCCCGACGCGAATACGCAGGTCGGCACGCTGTGGCCCCTGCTGGGTAAAACCCATCTGGCGATCGGTATCGCGTCCGGTCTCGAAAACCTCCAGCAAGGCGCGCTGGCGATCCCAGCCCCGCGAGTAGCGCAAGGTCAGATCCGGTAACGGCAACAGCGCCGCCAGGGTCTTCTCGAAAACCGGCGCGAAGCGCGCCATATAGCCCTCGCGCAGGCTATCCAGACGCTCGCTCCAGTGCGCCAGTTCACGCTCCCAGATACGTATCGACTGAACATCGATTCTATCATGCCTGAGCAGCGCATTCCGATGTTTCAAGGCCCTTCTGACGCGTTTCCAGCCGTCCAGAAAGTCCTGTTCAGCGTGGAACACGCCCCAGTCGAGAAACTCGCGCCGTGACGCCGGTGAGCCCTCGAGAAGACGAAAGGCATCGGGGTTGATCAGCTGTAACGGCAGCGCTTCGGCGAGCTGAGTAATTCTGGCGGCGCGCTCTCCGTTGACTCGAATGTCGAGCTCGGCGCTATCACGCCGCCGACGCACCCCGATCGGCAGCGGCGGATCACCCGCTAGCCGGCCGAACAGCGTGGTCTCTTCAGCGTCGTGATCGATCAGCGACTTGAGTTTCTGAGTCCGAAAGGAGCGCGCCATGCCGAGAACGTGAATGCCCTCCAGCAGCGACGTCTTGCCGCTGCCGTTGGCACCGCTGATCAGATTGATATGCGGCCCCGGCGACATTTCCAGCGCACCAAGATTACGCAGGCCTTGGAAGTTCAATCGATCAAGCGGCATGGAAATCCAATTTTTCGGAAGGCGTGCCGCCGGGGGTCGTTATCCACGTCGCGGGTAATCGGTGAGCGCGATGAGACACGCGGCACCCGGCACCCGGCACCCGGCACCCGGCAAGCGAGACATAACAACGGGGTTAGGCGAGCTTGCCGGGGGGCGTGCAACAAAGTGGTTCGCGCGCGCAGGCATTACCGTTCATCAGAGGCGCATCGGCATGACGACATAGCGGGCATCCCCACCGCCCGGCTCTTCCATCAGCGCGCTGCTGTTGGAATCCGAGAGCGTCATCTGCATGCGATCGGCATCCAGCACGTTGAGCACGTCGATCAGATAACCGACGTTGAAGCCGATCTCCAGCGCGTCGCCCGAATACTCGATGCTGACGTTCTCTTCGGCCTCTTCCTGCTCAGGGTTATTGGCCATCACCTTGAGGTTGTTCTCCTCGAGGTGGAGACGCACGCCGCGGTATTTCTCGTTGGAGAGAATCGCGGTACGCGCCAGATTCTGGCGCAGCTCGCCGCGTTCGGCGATAAACACCTTGTCGCCGCCCTTGGGGATGACGCGGTCGTAATCGGGGAACTTGCCGTCGACCAGCTTGGACGTGAAGGTAAACTCACCGGTGTTGGCGCGGATGTGGTTGGAGCCCAGCATCAGTTCGACCGGCTCGTCACTGCCATCGAGCAGGCGCGTCAGTTCCAGCACGCCCTTGCGCGGCACGATCAGCTTGCGCGACGCTTCCATTTCGATGTCGGCGCTGCGTTCGCAAACCGCCAGACGGTGGCCGTCGGTGGCCACCGTACGCACCAGATGATCGGCCAGTTCCAGCAACATGCCATTGAGGTAATAGCGTACGTCCTGCTGGGCCATGGCGAACGACGTCGCATCGATCAGATACTTCAACGTGCCCCGCGGCAGCGACAATGTCGTGTCGTTCTGGCCGTCCTCGATGTTGGGGAACTCGGCCACCGGCAGCGTAGAAAGCGTGAAACGAGAGCGCCCGGCGCGTAGCACGACCCGCCCGTCTTCCAGCGAAAAACTGATATCCGACTGATCCGGCAGCGACTTGCAGATGTCCATCAGCTTGCGTGCCGGAACGGTCACGGAACCGGGCTCATCGACCAGCGCCGGCGTGGCACGGCCGATCAATTCCACCTCGAGATCGGTGCCGGTCAGCGCCAGCTGATTGTCCTGGACTTCGATCAGCACATTGGAGAGCACCGGCAGCGTCTGACGGCGCTCTACCACCCCGGCCACCAGTGTCAGCGGGCGCAGCAGGGCTTCGCGAGAGATGGAAAATTTCATTGGGGCTCCGTAGTTGGAATAAATCTGAGCTGAAATCAATACGCCTCAACAGGATCGACGAATCTGGATCGGGTCCATCCTGAAATGGGCTGGGCGGTGAAGGCTGTCGGGCCGTGCCGTCCCATTCTTGCCTCGCCGGACGCCGCCCGCAATCCCTGTCGAGGTCGAATTCGCAGCGCGGCGACTCAACTCGTCAACAATCGCATCAGATTCTTGTAGTCCTCGCGAATGTCCGCGCTCTCTTCCTTCAGCGCCACGACCTTGCGACAGGCGTGCAACACGGTGGTGTGATCACGTCCGCCGAAAGCATCGCCGATTTCCGGCAGGCTGTGATTGGTCAGCTCCTTGGCCAGCGCCATCGCCACCTGACGTGGTCGCGCCACAGAACGCGAGCGGCGCTTGGAGAGCAGATCGGCCAGCTTGATCTTGTAGTACTCCGCTACCGTGCGCTGGATGTTTTCGATGCCGACCTGCTTGTCCTGCAGCGCCAGCAGGTCCTTAAGCGATTCGCGAATGAAATCCTGGGTGATCGTCTTGCCCATGAAGTGGGAATCGGCGATCACCTTCTTGAGCGCTCCTTCCAGCTCGCGCACGTTGGACCGAATCTTCTGCGCAATGAAGAACGCTGCATCGTGAGGAAGGTCGACCTTGGCCTGATCGGCCTTTTTCATCAGGATAGCGACGCGCGTTTCGAGCTCCGGCGGTTCGATCGCCACCGTCAATCCCCAACCGAAACGGGATTTCAAGCGCTCTTCGACGCCGCTGATCTCCTTGGGATAGCGATCCGAGGTCAGGATCATTTGCTGCCCGCCTTCCAGCAGGGCGTTGAACGTGTGGAAAAACTCCTCCTGGGACCGCTCCTTGCCAGCGAAGAACTGAATGTCGTCGATCAGTAACGCGTCAACGCTGCGGTAAAAACGCTTGAAATCGTTGATCGCATTGAGCTGCAACGCCTTGACCATGTCAGCGACGAAACGCTCGGAGTGAAGGTAGACGACCTTGGCGTTGTCCCGTAACCCTGCCAGATGATTGCCTACTGCGTGCATCAGGTGAGTCTTGCCCAGCCCCACGCCACCGTAGAGAAATAGCGGATTGTAGGCACCGCCGGGATTTTCCGAGACCTGGCGCGAGGCGGCACGCGCCAACTGGTTCGACTTACCCTCGACGAAAGTTTCGAAGGTGAAGTTAGAATTGAGGCCATTGCCGTGCTTGAGTCCACCTTCGACCTGGACTTGGCGCTCTCTGCCTCGCCGCCCGCTCTCTTCACGAGATCGGTCGAGTTGGCGCTCTTCCGCCGCTTCACTCGAACGCGGGGCAGTCTGCACGCTGGGAGCCGCCGCCGGCCGCTGGGGCGGGCGGCTGGGTGCAGAAACCGGTGCGCCCAGATCGCGCGGCGACACTGCCGCTGCCCTGCGACTGCCGACCGTCAGCTGCACCTTGGGGGGTTTGCTGCTGGACGCAGATTCGCGCAGCAGCTCATTGATGCGTTTCAAATACTTGTCGCTGACCCAATCACGGACGAAGCGATTGGGGGCAAGAAGACAGAGTTCGTCCATTTCGCCATCCTCTGCCTGCAGAGGACGAATCCAAGTATTGAATTGCTGAGAGCTCAATTCATCCTGCAGCGAGTTCAGACATTGTTGCCAGAGAGCGACAGACACACGACCTCACCGAACGTTGAGAGAATGGAATCGAAAAAACGGCCGCACATTGTAGCGTCGGCCCGCCAGGTTATCCANNTGGATAACCTGGCGGACAACAGGATGACAACCCTGTGGATTTTACGGTACCGCGGAGGGACACATCGATAAAACCCTGTGTTGGAAAAGTTCCTGTCGTCCATCCATCCCCGCCCTGTACACCGCCTACAAGCACTTTCCCCACAAGCCAATTAAAACAATAAGCCACTATTTTATAAGAAAAAAATAGGGTTGTTCACAACTGTTATCCCCATTGTTAACCACATGGTGTGATTGACAGCCTCTCGAAACCCCGATCTCGCCGGTCGATCGATCAATCGAAGAAAACCCGGTCCCTGGTAACAGCGAGCCTCGACAGCACCCCAAAATCCGGTTCGGCAGACCGCCATTCAGGAACAACCTGGGTGTGGATAATTCACGGAAAAATTGCACCCGAACTACGGATTCACTAGAATTCCCGCTCTTGAGTCGAGTGAGCCCGCTCTCGTTGCGCGTGCCGGGCACCCCGCTTCAACCCGTTTTCTTTAGAAATCAACTAATTGGGAATCAGCAGCTATGAAACGCACCTTTCAGCCCAGCGTTCTGAAGCGCAAGCGCGTCCACGGTTTTCGCGCCCGCATGGCCACCAAGAATGGCCGTCAAGTTCTTGCTCGCCGTCGCGCCAAAGGCCGTAAGCGTCTGAGCGCCTGATCGGACGCCGGGTGTCCGATCAGCGTTTTCCTCGGCAACTGCGCTTGCTGAATGCCGGGGACTACAAGCACGTTTTCGACCACGCTCCCTATAAGGTCCACGGTAAAGGAATACTGGCGTTGGCCCGTCCCAACGCGCTGGGCCATCCGCGGATCGGGTTGATCTTCAGCAAGAAGAACGTGCGCCGTGCCGTCGACCGCAATCGCCTCAAGCGCCTTGTGCGCGAATCCATCCGCCATCAACAGCATCGTTTACCGGCGGTGGATATCGTCATACTCGCTCGACGAGGGTTGCACGAGCAGGATAATGCCAGCGTCTCCCGCCAGCTCAATGGCATGTGGCGACGCCTGGAAAAGTCCGCTCGTCAGGCGCATCAGGACGTTTCGTCTTCTTGATCGGCCACCCCCGCGTCGAAAGCCGGGGAGCACCGGCGAATGTTGCCGGTCAATCGCCGATGCCCGGCGCCCACTGACCCATTCCCTTACCGGGCAGACCCCAATATGGATTTGAAACGCCTCCTTTTCGTGATTCCCCTGGCCGTGTTGGCCTATCTGCTGATCATGCAGTGGAATCAGGACTATGGTCAGAACGTGGTGAACAACCCGGCGCCGGAGATGGCGGCTTCATCGGGTGGCAGCCATAACGGTGACGACGGTGATAACGTCGGTTCTCTTTCTGTACCGACGGACAGCGACGGCAAGGCAAAGCCGATCCAAGACGACATGCCGGCCAACGCCGACGCCGCCCAAGGCAGCAATTTGATCCAGGTCCAGAGCGATGTGCTCGATCTGCGCATCAATCCCAACGGCGGCGACATCGTCTATGCGGCGCTATTCGGCCATGATCAAGCCCTCGACTCCAATACCCCTTTCGTACTGCTCAGCGACAACAAGGTGCGCAGTTACGTCGCCAAGTCCGGCCTGCAGATTGAGGGGCATTCAGGTCGCATTCCCTTTACCGCCGATCAGAACAGCTACCAGCTCAGCGAAGGTGAGAACTCGATCAACGTCGACCTGCACGGCAGCGTCAACGGTGTCGATATCGTCAAGCGCTTCGTCATCAATCGCGATGACTACGCGGTCAAGGTCGAATACCTGATCGATAACGAGAGCCAGCAGCCGGTCACCGCACGCTTCATTGGCCAGTTGGCGCGTGATCAGAGCGCCGATCCGGCCAGCGGTTCGGGTGTCGGCATGCACTCGTTCCTGGGCGCCGCGTTCTCCTCGCCGGACGAGCACTACAGCAAGGTCAAGTTTGACGATATCCGCGACGGTGATTTCCAGAATCGAGATGTGAAAGGAGGCTGGGTCGCGGTGATTCAGCACTACTTCACCTCTGCCTGGGTGCCGAATCCGGATCAGCAGAATCTTTATTACGGCAACGTCGACAATCGCGACCGCACCGTAGCCGCCTTCGCTGGTCCCAACCAGACTATCGAGCCGGGTGGGCAGACGACGCTCGCGGCCACGCTGTTCGTGGGACCGAAGGTGCAGGATCGTCTCGAGGCCGTGGCGCCGAATCTGGAATTGACCGTCGACTTCGGCTGGCTGTGGTTCCTGGCCAATCCGCTGTTCTGGCTGCTGACCAAGATCCATGGCCTGATCGGCAACTGGGGTTGGTCCATCGTCCTGCTGACCGTCTGCGTCAAGATCGTGCTGTTCCCGCTCGCGGCCAAGGCCTACAAGTCGATGGCACGGATGCGCAAGATGGGCCCCGAGATGAAACGGCTCAAGGAACAGTATGGCGATGATCGCCAGCGCATGTCGCAGGAGATGATGAAGTTCTACCAGAAGGAGAAGATCAATCCTCTGGGCGGCTGCCTGCCGATGGTCATTCAGATGCCGGTGTTCATCGCGCTCTACTGGATGCTGATGGAATCCGTAGAACTGCGCCACGCGCCGTTCATGCTGTGGATCCAGGATCTGTCGGCCAAGGATCCGTACTTCATCCTGCCGATCATCATGGGCGGCACCATGTTGCTCCAGCAGTTCCTGAACCCGACGCCCCCGGACCCAATGCAGGCGAAGATCATGAAGATGCTGCCGATCGTCTTCACCTTCTTCTTCCTGTGGTTCCCGGCCGGTCTGGTGATCTACTGGGTCGTGAACAACAGCATCTCGATCCTGCAGCAGTGGTTCATTACCAACAAGGTGATGAAGGACGATGCGGGTGGCGGTAAGGTAGTAAAAGCCAAAGGCTGACGCTTGATCCAAGCTTGCCGCAACGTCCAGACCCTCGCTTCGGCGGGGGTCTGGCGTTTCAATACCCACCCTCGGACAATATCCGCTTCCGCACACTATCCGATCCTGTCCGCCGGATAATGCTGACTTATCCATCCGTTATCGAACGAACCCACTGGAGACCGTCATGAACGCGCCGTCCCCGTCTACCAACGCTCCGCTTTACCGCCAGGACACCATCGCTGCTCTGGCCACGCCTCCGGGGCGCGGCGGCGTCGGCATCGTGCGCGTCTCCGGGCCGTCGGCGAATGCCTTGGCGGAAACCATTCTCGGCCACCGACCGACGCCTCGCCACGCGCACTATGGGGTATTTCAGGGCGATGCCAGCGTCATCGACGAGGGTATCGCGCTCTATTTCCCCGGCCCCCACTCCTTCACCGGTGAAGACGTGCTAGAACTTCAGGGACACGGCGGCCCGGTTCTGATGGACATGCTGCTGGAACGCTGCGTGCAATTGGGCGCGCGACTGGCCCGTCCAGGGGAATTCTCTGAACGCGCGTTTCTCAATGACAAGCTCGATCTGGCCCAGGCCGAGGCCATCGCCGATCTGATCGACGCCAGCTCCCGGGCCGCCGCAGAGAACGCTTTACGCTCGTTGCAGGGCGAGTTCTCGCAACGCGTTTCACAGCTGGTCGGCGAACTGATTGCGCTCCGCCTCTACGTCGAGGCAGCCATCGATTTTCCCGAAGAGGAGATCGACTTTCTGGCCGACGGCGTGGTTGCCGCCAGGCTGGCGACATTGCGCCAGACCCTGGAGAGCGTGCGCGCCGCCGCCAATCAAGGCTCGCTGATGCGCGAAGGCATGAACGTGGTGATCGCCGGGCGGCCCAACGCCGGCAAGTCGAGCCTGCTCAACCGCTTGACCGAGCGCGATAGCGCTATCGTCACCGAGATCGAAGGCACTACCCGCGACGTGCTGCGTGAGCACATTCATCTCGACGGCATGCCGCTGCACGTGATCGATACCGCCGGCTTGCGCGACACGCCGGATGCGGTGGAAAAAATCGGCGTTCAGCGCGCCTGGGCGGAGATCGAGAAGGCCGATCGCGTACTGCTGCTGGTCGACGGACGCGAGACGTCATCACTCGACCCCAAGGAGATCTGGCCGGAATTCGTCGAACGACTACCCGATCCTGGCCGATTGACGCTGGTACGCAACAAGATCGATCAGAGCGGCGAAGGCAGCGACTTCGATCTATCCACAACGCCTCCGGTGATTCGGATGTCGGCCGAAACCGGAGTGGGTGTGGATAACCTGAAGACCCATCTCAAGGCGGTAATGGGGTTCGACGCCACCACCGAGGGCCGCTTTTCCGCTCGCCGCCGTCATCTCGATGCGCTGGAGCGCGCCGCGCAGGCGCTGGCCAACGGCACGGCACAGCTCGAAGGCGCCGCTGCCGGCGAACTGCTCGCCGAGGACCTTCGCGAAGCCCAGCAGTCGCTCAACGAGATTACCGGCGAGTTCACCGCCGACGACCTGCTTGGCGAGATTTTCGGCAGCTTCTGCATCGGTAAATGAGTCGGCGATGAGCTGAATAGAACCTCTATTCGGCTCATAATTTGAGCCGAATATGCTATGCTTTCGGCTCATTGAACAAGCGAGCAGCGCCATGATCACTCCCTCAGACCAGTGGATCTGGCAAAAAGCGCAGTGGCCGACATTCCACTGGCAGTCAGAAATCGTATTGCCAGTGCTGCGTAAAACTACGCTGCGCCAAGGCGAGCTGCTGGGTTTGAATCCCCCCGGTGATCCAGCGCACCCGGCGCAAGCGCTAGATACACTGTTGACCAACATCGTGAATTCTTCCGCCATCGAAGGCGAAAGATTGAATGTACAGTCGCTGCGATCTTCCCTGGCTAGGCGAATGGGGCTGAGCGAGGCATCGGCCTATCCCGTCTCGCAGCGTTCCGAAGGGCTGGCAGAGCTAATGCTCGAGGCTGTCACTACCCTGCAAACACCACTGACACCCGACACATTACTGCGCTGGCACACGCTGCTGTTCCCGGACCCAGGACTATTGCACCCTATCGCCGCCGGACAAATGCGCCAGGACGACGATGGACCAATGCAGGTGGTTTCGGGGCGCATCGACCAACCCAGAGTCCACTTCGAAGCGCCCCCGGCCACTAGCCTGGAAGCAGAACTGACACGCTTCGTCGATTGGTTCAACGCAAGTCTTGACGATAACGCGCTGGACCCCCTGATTCGCGCCGGATTATGTCACCTTTACCTGATCACGCTGCACCCGTTCGAGGACGGCAATGGACGCCTGACCCGAGCGCTGACCGACCGTGCTCTGGCTCAGGCCGAAGCGCAAAGCATCAGACTTTACGCCATGTCAGAAGCGATCATGGCGAGACGCAGCGGCTACTACACCGTGCTGGAGTCTACTCAACGCGATGGTCTGGATATCACCCAGTGGTTGGTTTGGTTCCTGGAAACCCTGGAAGCCGCGATGAGCGAGGCCATCGCCAAGATCGAGCGCACGCTCAAACGTCAGCGGTTTTGGCAGCGTCATGCTCGAACATCTTTGTCGGACGCGCAGATCAAAGTCCTGGAGCGCCTCCTCGGAGGTGGCGAGCGTGGCTTCGAGGACGGTATCAGTGCTTCTCAGTACCAGAAGGTGACCAAGGTCAGTAAAGCCACTGCAACACGCCACCTGCAGGACTTGGTGGCGAAGGACTGTCTGGCACCACTGCCTGGTGGTGGGCGGAGTACGCGGTATCGAGTCTATGGCGAGGAAACAAGATGAGCGGTTACCTAACCAGTCCGGAAAAGCACACTGGGCCGGCCCCCCGTTCAATGAGGGTCATTGCGTGAGGCCACTCAATGCCGCCGCTGAAGCCGCGCATGAAGCTGGGTGATGATTCGACTGGCCGTGGATTCGAACAGGAACGGCAGCACGGCGTGGATCAATGCGGCCAGACCGGCCAGCCATAATTGGCCGGCGAAGACACCGGCAAAACACAAATGCTCGAAGTAGCTTTCCTCGACGGAGGCGGGGTGATCGGTAAACAGGCGAGTGAGTCGAACGGACATATCGTGGCTCCAGGCTGGTGACAATCGAATGTCACCTATCTTATTCCACTAAAGAGCCATATTTATCCCAATCTTCCTTTCCGACAACGAAATTTTGGGATATATATCCCATCATGAAACCTGAACTGGATAACTTCGATCACCGCATTCTCGATGCGCTGCAACAGGATGGCACGCTCTCGGTCGAGGCGCTGTCGGAACACGTGAATCTCTCCCGCAATGCCTGCTGGCGTCGCGTCAAGGCGCTCGAGTCACGCGGCGTGATTCGCGGGCGAGTCGCGCTGCTGGATCCCGAGCGGGTCGGCTGCGGCCTTACGGTATTGATCCAGATCCGTACCAATCGTCACGATCCGGCATGGCTGGATGCCTTCAGAGATGCGGTCGAAACCCTGCCGGAGATCGTCGATGTATGGCGAACCAGCGGCGAGCTCGACTATGTGCTGCGCGCGCGTATCCCCGACGTCAAAGCCTATGATCGGCTCTACCAGCGTCTGATCGCGCGGGTCTCGCTGGCCGACGTCTCGGCCTCTTTCGTGATGGAAGAGATCAAGAGCACGACACGGCTGCCCCTGCCCCTCTGATCGGCTCGCTAGGCCGGCTGCATCGGGCCAGGTGCGAGAGTCTCCCTGTATTCGCCCAGTGTTTCGCCCACCAGCTCCCCGATCCTTCGCAGCGCCGTCTTCATGGGTTCGTCGAGGAGGGTGTAGTTGATCCGCAGACAGTGGCGGTACTTGCCGGTCGCGGAAAACATGACGCCGGGCGCGATACGAATGCCTTCCGTCATCAACCGCGTGTTGAGCGTGACGGTATCGATTCGTGGATCGCACTCCAGCCACAGCATGAAGCCGCCCTCGGGATAGCTAACCCGGGTGGTTGCGGGAAACGCATCGACGATCAGATCCAGCGCGGCGTTGCGATTGCGCTGGTACTGCGCCCGCATCTTTCTCAGATGCGGCTCGAAATGGCCTTCCCGGATGAACTCGGCGACCGCCATCTGCCCCTGCGTCGCCGTGGATCCGGTGCCCACGTATTTCATGTGCAGGGCACGTTCGAGATAACGCCCCGGCGCCATCCAGCCAAGACGAAGGCCCGGTGCCAACGTTTTGGAAAATGAGCTGCACAGCAGCACGCGGCCATCGTCGTCGAAGGATTTGATCGTCGGTGGCCGTGGAAACGCATAGGTGAGATCACCGTAGACATCGTCTTCGATGATCGCCACGTCGAAGCGTTGCGCCAACGCATAGAGCGCCCGTTTACGCTCGATCGATAGGGTATAGCCCAGTGGGTTATTACAGGTCGGCGTGATCTGGATAGCACGGATCGGCCATTGCTCCAATGCCAGTTCCAGCGCTTCCAGACTGATACCGTGTTCGGGATCGGTGGGTATTTCCATCGCCTTCATGCCGTAAGCCCGAATCGCCTGCAGTGCGCCGTAGAAACTGGGTGAATCCACGGCAATGATGCCGCCGGGTTCGCACACGGCACGCATGGCGATCGAGATCGCTTCGTGGCAGCCGGTGGTCACGACCAGTTCCTCCGGATGCAGTCGACAGCCGTGGCCAATCGCGAGTCTGGCGATCTGCTCGCGCAACTCCAGACGACCATGCAGGGTGTCATAGTTCAAACCGACCAGGTCCTGACGGCGACTGACACGTGAGAGCGCCCGCAGCAACGGCTTCAGCGTCGGCGCATCGATATCGGGCATGCCTCGACCCAGATGGAGGACCTCGGTATCCGGCAAGATACAGGTCCCTTCACGAACCTGCTCCCACTGCGACACCTCGACCGGTCGCTGCGCCGTGCGTCCCACTGGCGGAGGCGTCGGGCGCTCTCGCCGCGGAGAGACGAAGTAACCGGACTTGGGTCGCGCCTCGATCATCTGCGCATCCTCGAGCTGGTGATACGCCTGCTGAACGGTGGAGAGGCTGACGCCGTGCGCTGCTGCCAGCGCTCGAACCGACGGCAGCCGATCGTCGGGCCGATAGTAGCCCGCCTGAATACGCTCACGTAGATGTTCGGCCAGTCGTTCGTAGCGGTGCATGAAACATCTCCGTCAGGGCTCGGCCCATTGTGTATGGTCGACGGTGTGATGACACGATACAGATTTCATCAATATGCAACATACAGAAGACCATCAACGCCATCTGTATTGCCAAAGTTTCGATTTTCTGGATCTGTATGACGAAGACGTCACTCCGTACCCTGAACCCATCGTTCAGCAACCGGGAGTTCCGTCATGCATCTTCCCCTGTTTTCCCCGAGTTCTCTGGCCTTCATCCGCCGTCAATGGCTGAGGTCCAAATCGAGCACCATTCCCGATTCAGACCGTTTCCCCCTTCCTCGTCCTTATCGCCCGAGCCCATGGCAACGCTGGCGCACACGCCAGCAACTGGCAAAACTGGATGAGCGGCAGTTGAAGGACATCGGCCTGACACCAGCCCAGGCCCGACAGGAGATTCAGCAGGCTTTCTGGCGGTAGGTTCTTTACGAAAGGGCGGTATCGGGTCAAGGGCTTTCAAGCTCTGATTGTCATGTATCACCGTAAGTGGACGCTATACTGGCTCCTCGAACAGCGCTGCTCGAGGAGCCGGAATGACGGAGTCGAATGCGGGTCGTGAAACCGTACATCACGGCGAGTACAAGGTGCCGGGTGGAAAATTGCTGGTCGCGGATGTCACCGTCCGAGAGGGCCGGTTGGCCTCGGTGCAGCTGTCCGGGGATTTCTTTCTCGAGCCCGACGAGGCGCTGGAGACGATCGACCGTGCCCTCGAGGGGGCGGCGATCGACGCCGATGCCAGTACGCTGATCGCCAGGATTCGATCCGCGCTGCCGCCGCAGACAGAGATGGTCGGGCTTTCGGTGCCCGCCATTGCTACCGTGGTTCGGCGCGCGCTCTCACAGACCTCGGATTGGCGAGATCATCGCTTCGGCCTGATTCATCGGGCGCCGGAATCGCCGCTACTGCACATGGCACTCGATGAAGTCCTGACCCGTGAAGTGGCAGCCGGACACCGCGGCCCGACGCTGCGCGTCTGGGAGTGGGATCGCGCGGCGATCATCATCGGCGTGTTCCAGTCGCTGACCAATGAGGTCGACGCCGCTGCGGCCCGCGAGGCGGATATCGAGGTCGTGCGTCGCATCAGCGGCGGCGGTGCGATGTTCGTCGAGCCGGGCAACACCATCACCTGGTCGCTGATCGTGCCGGAAACCTTGGTGCAGGGGCTCACCTTCGTCGAGAGCTACGCTTTTCTCGATGACTGGGTGATTCAGGCGCTGGGCGATATGGGCATCACGGCCTGGTATGTGCCGATCAACGACATCACCTCTCCCGGCGGCAAGATCGCCGGCGCCGCTCAGAAACGAATCAACGGGGCCGTACTGCACCACGTCACCATGGCATACGACATCGACGCCGAAAAACTGACCCGCGTGCTGCGGATCGGCCGCGAAAAGCTCTCCGACAAAGGCACCACCAGCGCCGGAAAACGTGTCGATCCGCTCAAGCGTCAGACCGGGCTGAATCGCGAGACGATCATCCAGCGCATGATCGACTCATTCGCCGCACGTTTCACACTGGAACCGGATTCATTGACCCAGGACGAGCTGAACGCGGCCCATGCCTTGGTCAACGATAAATTCGCCAGCGCGGCATGGCTGCGCCGCGTGCCTTGAAATCGCCGCCCCCGTCTGGACCACTACTGCTAAGCTGAATCGGGTCAGCTTCCTTGACGATTGGGTGAGCACCAGTGTGGTGCGCTTCGGCTGATAACATCTGATAAGGTTAAAATTCCGCGACGATAATATCATATTATAATAGCGGCGATTTTTCTGATTCACCGCCCTCTCGGCACGTTTACTGCATGGATGCATTCAAGCAATCGCAAGGAGAGAGCTATGTGGTCGTTGTTGCGACCCATTCGTGCACTGTTGGGTAGCGTAGCGCTGCTACTGCTCGGCAACGGCCTGATCAACACACTGCTGACACTGCGTGGTGCCGACGAAGGTTTTTCGACCAGCCTGATCGGCCTCATCATGTCCGGATACTTCATCGGGTTCATCGGCGGTACCTGGATCAGCGGTCGTCTGATTCGGCGCATGGGCCACATCCGCACGTTCGCCTTCTGTGCCGGTATCTGCGCGTCGTCCGCTCTGCTCCACCTGATATTCATCAACCCCTGGATCTGGTTGGGCCTCAGGGTGATCTACGGTCTTTCGTTCATCACATTGATGACGGTAATCGAAAGCTGGCTCAATAGTCAGGCCGCCAGCCACCAGCGAGGCCGGGTCTTTGCGATCTACATGGTGGTCAATCTGGGAGCGCTGGCCATTGCCCAGCAGATCCTGCGACTGGACTCCCCGGACGGCTTCCTGCTGTTCGCGCTCACCTCGATTCTGATCAGTTGGGCTCTGTTGCCGATCACGATCACCAAACGCAGTCAGCCCGTCATCCCCGCGCGGCCCAAGAGCAGTCTCAAAGCGCTGCTGGGGTTCGCGCCGCTGGCCGTGGCGGCTTCGGCAATGTCCGGGCTCGCGATGGGCGCGTTCTGGACCCTGACACCGGTCTACGCGCGAAGCGTCGGGTTCGACGTCGCCGGCATCGGCGTGGTGATGAGTTGCGCAATTCTCGGCGGCGCTTTGCTGCAGATACCGATCGGGCGCTTTTCCGACAAGCACGATCGGCCCCGCGTGATGACTTGCGTGGTGATACTCGCCGCGATCGTCGCCGCCGCCATGCCGTTCGCGCCCAACCAGATGACGCTTCTGGCGTTATATTTCGTGTGGGGCGGCCTGTCGTTCTCGATCTACCCGATTGCCGTGGCCCAACTGGTCGACCAGCTGCATCCTGACGAAATCGTCGCCGGCTCAGCTGATATGCTGGTCGTTCAGGGTGCCGGAAGTGCCATCGCCCCCATTCTCGCCGGGGTCATCATGCATAGCGTTGGCGATCAGGGCCTGCCAATCTACATTGCCACGGTCATGGCACTGCTGGCGGGCTATGCCATTTATCGTCGTCGCCGCGTGTCGGTCCTGGTCAGCGGCGAGACGGCCCATTTCGAACCCATGACACCGACCAGCAGCCAGGCCCTGGAGATGATGTACGACGACGTTCAGAAGGATCTGTTCGGCGACCCCAGTTTCTATGAAGAGCACGAACGCCAGCGAATCGTCGAAATGGCCGGCAAGGCCTGACCCAGAATCTGGGCCCCAAGTCATTCGACGAACGCATGAACGGCTCGCGCAGGGAAAATCGATCCGGTCCTTCGAGACCGGGCAGGAGGAAAACATGTTACTTGCAACCGATCTCGACGGGACTTTTCTTGGCGGCGACCCCGAAGCCCGCCTCAGCCTCTATCAAACCATCGCCGCACACCCGGATATCAAGCTCGCTTATATCAGTGGCCGCAGCCTCGAGGCGATCCTTCCACTGCTGTCGGATCCCACACTGCCTCAGCCGGACTATATTGTCGCCGATGTCGGTGCCAGCCTTTATTACGGCGACAGCCTGCAATCCATTCAGCCATTGCAGAACGAGATCGATGCGCGCTGGCCCGGTGAATCACGTATCGCCAGCGCCATGCAGCGCTTTCCCGAGATCGTGCGTCAGGATGAACCGCAGCTACGTCGCTGCTCCTACTACTGCCCGCCGGAGCATGCCAAGGACGAAGCTCTGACGAGACTGGCGCAAGAGCTGGATTGTGAAATGCTCTACTCGGCCGGCCGCTATCTGGACTTCCTCCCCAAGGGCGTCAACAAGGGTAGTAGTCTGAAGAAATTGGTCGAATGGATAGAGATCGACGACGAGGACGTGCTGGTCGCCGGCGACACCATGAACGATCTCGCCATGCTGACTGCCGGATTCAAGTCGGTCTGTGTCGGTGGTTCGGAGCCCGCGCTACTCGAGCAGACGCAGAACCAGACCCGCGTAATGCATGCCGTGGAAACCGGTTGTGCCGGCATCATCGAGGCGTTCGCCCATTTCGGCTTTCTCGGCGCCCATGGTATCGCGGCGGAAAACCGGCGCGACGAGACGCAGACCGGCAAGGCCGAACTGGTCATGGTCTACCATCGCCTGCCCTATGAAGAGTACCGGGTCGACGGCAAGATTCAGCGTCGCCGCCCAACCTCACCCAACGGCATCATCCCGACATTGCTGAGCTTCTTCGCCGACCAGCGTGGCTCGTGGATCGCATGGTCGATCTACGAGGAGGACGACGAAGAGGATTTCGTTACCCATACCAGTGTCGATGCCAAGCAGTATCCGCTGTTGACGGCGGCACGCGTGCCACTGACCAAGGTCCAGGTCGATACCTTCTACAAGCGCTTCTCCAAGGAGGCCTTCTGGCCAACGCTGCACACCTTCTGGGAACGCGCGCATTTCCGTGAAGACGACTGGGAAGTCTACTGCGAGGTCAACCGCGCCTTCGCCGAACGCACGGCCGAAGAAGCCGCCGAGGGCGCACTGATCTGGATTCACGACTACAACCTGTGGATGGTACCGGCGTACCTGCGCGAGATGCGCCCGGATCTACGGATCGCATTCTTCCACCACACCTATTTCCCGTCGGCGGACGTTTTCAACGTGCTGCCGTGGCGCCGCGAGATCATCGGCAGTCTGTTGCAGTGCGATTACGTGGCCTTTCATATTCCGCGTCAGGTCGAGAACTTCGTCGATGTTGCCCGCGGCGTCGTACCACTGACCACGCTATCGCGGCAGAGCTGCGCACCGCGCTTTCTGACCTACGGCTGTGCCGTCGGCCTGGAGACGATGACCACGGCGGTCGACACCGGCTCTCGTGTCGTGCGGTTGGGCGCACACCCGGTCGGACTGGACATCGGCCGAATCCGCAATGCGTTGGAGCAGGACGGGGCCAGTTCGCGCATGGCGGAACTGAGAGAAGAATTCAGCGGCGTCAAGCTGATCCTGTCAGTGGAACGCCTTGACTACACCAAGGGCGTTCTCGAAAAACTGCAGGCCTACGAGCTGCTGCTCGACGAGAACCCGGAGCTGCGCGGCAAGGTGACACTGGTCAGCATCTGCGTGCCCGCCGCACGGGAAATGACGATCTACAACGAGCTACAGACACAGATCGAGCAGACCATCGGCCACATCAATGGCCGCTTCGCCGACGTGGGCTGGACGCCGGTGCAGTTCTACTTCCGCGGTTTCCCGTTCGAAGAAGTCGTGGCCTGGTACGCCATGGCCGACGTGATGTGGATTACACCCCTGCGCGACGGTCTCAATCTGGTCGCCAAGGAGTTCGCCGCCACCCAGGGCATGACTCAAGGTTGCGGGGTTCTGGTGCTGTCGGAATTCGCAGGTGCCGCCGCCGAATTGAAAGGGGCGATTCTGACCAATCCGCACGATCGGCGCGATCTTGCTAGAACCTGCTATCTGGCCCTCAATCTGCCACGAGCGGATGCCGAGGCTCGTCTGCGTCAGCTCAACGATATCGTCAGCTACAACGATATTCGACGCTGGGGCGACGAGTTCATCGCCGCGATCAAAGGAGAGGAGCCCGAAGGCACCGAAAGTCCCGTCAATCCCTCGACGGACCTGGTCTAGACTCGGCGGCAAGCGCCATCTTCGGGGCGCCGTAGAGAGAACGCCAGCTTCGGCGTGCTATAGGAAGAACGCCGGCTTCGGGACGTTGTAGGATGAGCCCCGCCTTCGGGGCGCTGTAGATGTATTTGATGGCGGCGTTCGACGCCGCCATCACACCTCGCCGGTCCACCACTCGCTATGATGGCTGGCGCCGTTCGCCAGCATCGGGGCCAGTTCGGAGAAGGCCCCGTCGAGAGTCTGATCGAGCTGCCAGGGCGGATTGAGCATCAACAACCCGCTACCGTACATTCCCCGCTCGGCGGTAGGCTCGCGTATCTGCAGTTCACTACGCCAAAGTTTCGGAATTCCCGCGTCGCGTAGCATGGCCAGCATTGTCTGATGGCGTCCGGCCGGCAACAGCGGATACCACACCAGTACCACCGCATGACGGACCTTGCGCACGACTTGAATCAGCGTCTCGGCAACCTCTTCGTATTCTTCTTTTCTCTCGTAACTGGGATCGATCAGCACGCACAGCCGTGGGGTGGCGACCGGTACCAGCTTGGATAACCCTTTTAGGCCATCGGCATGCCGGCGTTGCACCGCGGCATCCGCCGGCAAGGCTTGATCCGTCAGGTGCCGATGCTCGCCAGGATGAAGTTCGAACAGCGTGAGACGATCCTGCGCCCGTAACTTGGCCCCCAGCCACCATGGCGACCCGGGGTAGCGGCTCAACTCGGCGCCGGTCTGCAGCGTCTCGAGCGCCGCCAACCACTCTCCGATCGGCGAATCCACCGCCAAACCGCGACGGCGTTGCCACAACCGCTCGACGCCCTGACGGTATTCACCGAGCTTCTGAGTCTCCGGTGCCGTCAACGGATAAAGCCCCCGCCCGGCATGGGTATCGACGAAACTGATCGCCGATGACTTGTGTGTCAGCGCTCGAACGAGTTGCCTCAAACCCAGATGTTTATGCACATCGGCGAAATTTCCGGCGTGGTAGGCGTGCTGATAGGCAAGCATGAGAATCCATCCAATCAAACGGGCGCAACCCGAAGATTGCGCCCGAACTCGAGATCGAGGTATCGATCGACATGCCTATGACAAGCGTACCGATCGCGACATCGATTACCTCAGGACTGCTGTGTCGGCGTCAGCGTGATCTCGACGCGGCGATTCTGCGACCGACCGGCGTTGGTATCGTTACTGGCAACCGGATTCGTCTCGCCGTAGCCCACCGAGTTGATACGTCCGGACTCTACGCCACCCTGCTCGAGGTAAGTGGCTACCGACTGCGCACGACGCTCGGAGAGCTTCTGGTTATAGCTATCTGACCCGGTGCTGTCGGTGTAACCCCCGACATTGATGCGGGTCTCCGGATAGGCGCGCAGCACCGCGTTGACGTCGTTGAGCGCCTGGCGTGCCGGTGTCTGCAGATCACTGGCATCGACGTCGAAGGTCACGCTGCTCGGCATATTGAGGATCAGATTATTGCCATCACGCTCGACACCGATATCCGTGCCGTCGAGGCGGTTACGCAATTCTTTCTCCTGCGAATCCATGTAGGCACCGACTCCGCCACCCATCGCGGCGCCCGCGGCCGCACCGATCAGAGCGCGATCCCGCGTACTGCTGCCACCATCCCCGGTCAATGCGCCAGCGACGGCGCCAGCCACGGCACCAATGCCAGCGCCGCTCCAGGTTTTGGTGTGGCTACCACCTTGCTGCTGATTGTCCGGGCCGTTGGAAGCACAGCCGGTCATTCCGACGGCCATGGCAACCGGAATGGACAACCAGAACGTCTTCTTCATCATCTTCATGCTCGAGGAGCTCCTTGCTTGCGACTCGCCACGTCGTATCGAGAAGAACGTGACGACGGATCCATCATTACCCGGCTGTTGCCCGAGGATCAACGCGCTTCGTCGAACTCTCTTCATCGAACAGCGCGAGCAAGTCATTCAAGAATAACAGGCCTTGCGGGCTCGCTTGCAGCCGTGACGGCGTGTCCCGCAATAGCCCCTTAAGTCGTGCCGTCTCCAACCGCGGCGTGAGTTCAGACAACGCCCGGCCGGTATGGTTTTCCCAATCCTCGGCATTCACTCCCTCGACCAGACGCAGCGCGTTCATCAGGAATTCCAGCGGTAGTACATTGCCGTCCACTTGCTGTCCGCCGGCCACGAAGCCGCGTGGGTCATTCAAACGACGCAGGTAGGACTCCGGCTGCCGAGTTTTCCAGCGGCGTTCAATGCGCCATTCGCCTTGCGGGCCAATGGACGACAGCTTGCCGTGCGCGCCGGCACCGATGCCAAGATAGTCGCCGAAGCGCCAGTAGTTGAGGTTGTGCCGCGCCTGCCGCCCAGGCCGGGCGTAGGCGGATATCTCGTAGCGCGACAAGCCGTTGGACTCGATCAAGGCATGACCGGCGTCCTGGATATCCCACAGTCGCTCTTCATCGGGTAGCGACGGCGGATGGGAGAAAAATTCGGTATTCGGTTCCAACGTCAGTTGGTACCACGACAGGTGCGTGGGTTCGAGCGCCAGCGCCTGTTCGATATCCTCAAGCGCCGTCTCCAGCGTCTGCCCGGGCAAACCGTGCATCAGATCCAGATTGACGTTGTCGAAGCCGGCATCCTGTGCGCTGCGCATCGCACGAACCGCCTCTTCCCCGCTGTGGATGCGCCCCAGCGCTTCGAGCTGGCCCGCTGCAAAGCTCTGTATTCCAATGGATAGCCGATTGATACCGGCTTGGCGATAGCCTTCGAAGCGGGCCTGCTCCACCGTCCCCGGATTGGCTTCCAGCGTGATCTCGATATCGGCGGCGAACGTCAGCCGCTGACGCAACCCGTCGAACAGACGTTGATACGCCGCGGCGGAAAACAGGCTCGGCGTTCCTCCGCCAATGAAGATGGAGACGATCTCGCGACCCTGCACCGCCGGCAGATCATGCTCAAGATCGGCCAGCAACGCCTCGACATAGCGAATCTCGGGAAGTTCGGCGCCGCGACCCACGCCGTGCGAATTGAAGTCGCAGTACGGGCATTTGCGGACGCACCAGGGCACGTGGATATAGAGAGCCAGTGGCGGTAAGACCATCATTTCCTGAACTACCCTAGTCCCTGGAGCTGCTCTGAATTTTTGAGCAGTTCGGAGTCCTTGAGCTGCTCCATCAGCGCCTGCAGCGCCCGCCCGCGGTGGCTCAATCGGTTTTTCTCGTCGCCGCTGAGTTCGGCGACACTCATGCCGCTTTCCGGAATCCAGAACAGCGGGTCGTAGCCAAAACCACCATTGCCGCGTGGGTAGGCCAGGATGTCCCCTTTCCAGTCGCTCTGGACGATCAGCGGCACCGGATCATCGGCATGACGCAGATAGACCAATACACACCAGTAACGCGCCGTGCGCATCCCTTCGGCAACGTCCTTGAGTGCCGCCAGCAGCTTGTCGTTATTGGCCTTGTCCTGAGATTCGCCGCTCTTCGTCGTATCGGCATAGCGCGCCGAGTAGATGCCTGGCGCACCCGACAAGGCATCGACTGCCAACCCCGAGTCGTCTGCCAGTGCTGGCAGGCCGCTGACCTTGGCAGCGGCCCGGGCCTTGAGTATCGCGTTTTCGACAAAGGTCAGTCCCGTCTCCTCGACACCGTTCAACCCAAAATCGGATTGTGGCTGCACGCTTAGACCCAGCGGTCCTAAAAGCTGCTGAAATTCAGACAGTTTCCCAGGGTTGCCGCTGGCGATGACCAGATTTCCGCTATCCACACTCATGACGATTTCCTGCCAAAACGTTCATTCTACGGGGCTCGGCGAGTCGGGCATAGCAACCGCGAGCCTAGCCCATGAATTTCCCATTCCCGACAGGGATGAGAAAACTCACCTCTTTGGTTAGCCACTATTCTTACCAACCCGCGAAGAAAGCGTGCTTTTTCTCGGAATGGAAACGTCTCTCTGTAACTTTAAATTGCAACTTTGTCTTCAAATGTTTGATAGATAATGATTTTTTTGAAACCTTACCGCCATCTTAATTGTGTCCAGGCTGTCACTTTGCTGAAAGTTAGATGCAGTATATTTACAACGGATGGGTTTTATTAACATTATTGAGCTCCCAAAAACATGGAATGCGGTAGGTTACTCAGCTAGGGGTTGCAACGAAAAAAGTAAAACACTAATTAAAATCCTTCGAAGGGATCAGACCATGAACATCGAAAATACCGATATCGTTCTTGTTACGGATTGCAACTCACAATCCGTCCTATTTCTGGACTACATCCATCAGAAAACCGGATGCCGCGTGTCGGCACTCAGCCCCCAGGAGCGCTTTCCCGTAGCAGAGGGGCGCCGGGTTCTGGTACTTCTGGATGGAGACCACGTTCAGGAAAAAGACTTGCTGGCCTGGAATACTCGCGCGGAAGAAAGCAGCGCAATCATTCTATCCGCCTTCAACGTCCGCGATAACAAGCAGGTCATGGAGCTGCTGATTGGCATCCATCTCCGCGGCGTCTTCTACCGTCAGGACAACCTCGAGTTGATCTGCAAAGGTATCGTCCAGTTACTGGGGGGCGAGCTGTGGATCTCTCGCCCCCTTTCCGCCATGTTGATCGACTTCTATCGTCGTCAACAGGTCAATACATACCGGCCGGTGTGCGGTCTGACACGGCGTGAGCTCGAAATCGTGACGCTGCTGGTTTCCGGCGCCAGCAATACGGAAATCGCGGAAAAGTTGTTCGTGAGCGAGCACACGGTGAAATCGCATCTCTACAACCTGTTCCGCAAGATCAACGTTCACAACCGCATTCAGGCCACCAACTGGGCGCGCCAGAACCTGGGCACGATCCCGGTGATGGCCTCGCGCTACGCGAGTGGGCGTCGCTGAGCGCACCTAGCCAGCCGTACGCCGTAACGAGCCTTATCTGATTCCCCGGAAAGCCATCTCCCAGTGGCTTTCCCGGGAATTTTTTAGTTCAGCCGCATCCGTTCCTGAATCAACGAGGCCAGCGTCAAATTGGCATCGGGGGCCGTCGTGTCGAGATGGACCAGATGGGTTGTCTCGTTACTGGCGAACGACTCGAAGCGTTGCAGTTGCTGCTCCAGAATCGCAAGGCTTCTCTCCGATGACTCCCCGCTGCGCCTGGCACGTTTGACGATACGCGCTCTGAGCGTGGCCTGATCGGCTTCAAAACTGACGATCAGTACGGGCAGCCCACGCTTCTCCGCCTCGAAGCGAAGCCGTTTACGCTGTTCCAGCAACAGACACGTCGCATCGATACACACTGGTAAACCCGCCTCGAGTACCGTGCCCGTCAGATCGGCAAGACGCCGGTAGGTCTGGTCGGTGGACGCATCGCTGTAGACCGCATCGGCATCGGCGGGCATCGCGGCGAAATCGAATAGCCGTTTGCGTTCGACGTCGGATCGAATCCGCACCCCCCCCAGACGTCGCACGATCTCCTCGGTAAACCGGCTCTTGCCACTGCCGGAGACACCGACTGCCAGAATCAGATAGGGAAAGTGAAACTCGCTGTACGCCTGGGCCATCATCAAATAGCGGCGGAACACTTCGATGGGTTCGCCTCCGGGCAGATCGTCCATCACGCCGGCATTCTGATCGCGCACCAGTTCGATCCGCGCTCGCAACAGTGCCCGATAGCGCTTGTAGAAATTGAGCAGGCGGACGGTCTGATAATCCCCGGACAGCTCGAGATAGCGATTGAGCGCATAGTGGGCAAACTCGTGCTCACCACGGGCTTCCAGATCCATGATCAGAAAGGCGAGTTCGCAGGCAACGTCGCACCAGCGCAGACGATCATTGAACTCGATGCCGTTGAACAGGATTGCCTTGCCCTCGAACTGCACCGCGTTGCCGAGGTGAATATCCCCGTGGCTCTCTCGAATGAAACCGTTCTTCCAGCGCGACTCGAGGATCGGTTCCAGTCGTGCAAAACTCTCGAGCGTCAATGTCTTCACGCTGGCCAGCTGTTCGAGATCCTGCGGCGATTCCAACAGCGGCTCGATCGTCTCGAACTCATTGACCAGCATGTCGTGAATGCTCGAAGGCGATCCCAGCGGATCATCGCCGGAGACGCTAGGCGCCGACTCATGCAGCGCGACGAGTTGATCGATCAGATCGTCGATCAGCTCCGCCGACAGTTCTCCGCTGGCCTGCAGAGAGCTCAGCAGATGGCGACTGCTGAACTGACGCATCTTGACCGCATATTCGATCGGGGCGCTGTCATCGTTGACCCGCGGTGCCGTTTCAGAGCCCGATATTGCCACACAGCCGATATAGAGCGCCGGCGCCACGCGGCGATTCAGCGCGACTTCCTGTTCGCAAAGGCGATGGCGCTTTTCCAGTGTCGAAAAATCGAGAAAACTGCCGTAATCCAGAGATTTCTTGATCTTGTAGGCGTATTCGCCCGTCGATACCACCCAGGAGATGGGGGTTTCGAACACTTCGACAGCGCCAATCGGGTGATCGAAACAATCACTCTCCTTGAGCGCCTGTATCAGCGTTCGGCTCATGCGTCGTCTCCCTGTCAGTGGCGTTAATCAGTGGTATTCGTGGCTCATTGTTGACGCATGGTGGCGAAAGCGCGTTCGCTGGCCATCAAGGTCGTCTGAATATCGTCATGGGTGTGCGCGCTCGACATGAAACCAGCCTCGAACGCGGACGGCGCCAGATAGACACCAGCTTCCAGCATGAGGGTGAAGAAATCGCGAAACGCCTGGGCATCACAGGCCATGGTCTGGCCAAAGTTATCGACCCGCTGCTGCGCGGTGAAGAAGAGTCCGAACATGCCACCGGCTCGCTGCGTGATCAATTCGATACCGGCATCGTGGGCTCTCGCCTCGAGCCCATTACACAGCGTTTCGACGCGCGTGGTGAGCGCCTCGTGAAAGCCCGGCTGGCGCACTTTCTCGAGCAGCGTGATACCGGCGGCCATGGCCAGCGGATTGCCCGACAACGTACCGGCCTGATAGACCGGCCCCAGCGGTGAAATCTGCTCCATGATGTCGCGCTTGCCACCAAAGGCACCGACCGGCATGCCGCCACCGACGATCTTGCCCAGACAGGTGAGATCCGGGGTAATGTCGTAATGCGCCTGGGCGCCACCCAGTGCTACACGAAAGCCGGTCATGACCTCGTCGAAGATCAGCACACTGCCATGGCTGTTGCAGACCTCACGTAGCGCCTCCAGGAAGCCGGGCTGCGGCGGGATGCAGTTCATGTTGCCGGCTACCGGCTCGACGATGATACAGGCGATCTGCTCGCCCAGCGCTTCGAAACACTCATGCACGGCCTCGATATCATTGTAGGCGAGCGTAATCGTGTGTTCGGCGAGCGATGCCGGTACCCCAGGGGAGCTGGGCTCGCCATGGGTCAGCGCACCGGATCCCGCCTTGACCAGCAGCGAATCCGAATGACCGTGATAATTGCCCTCGAATTTGACGATCTTGTCGCGTCCGGTATAACCCCGCGCCAGACGGATCGCCGACATCGTCGCCTCGGTGCCGGAATTGACCATTCGCACCATGTCGATGGAGGGAATGATCTCGCAGATCAGATCGGCCATGGTGGTCTCGATCGCCGTCGGGGTGCCGAAGGAGAGCCCGCTATCCAGCCTTTCACGGACCGCGTTCAGCACGTCCGGATCGGCATGCCCGGTGATCATCGGCCCCCATGAGCCCACGTAATCGATATAACGCTTGCCTTCGACGTCGAAGAGATAGGCGCCTTGGGCCCGCTCGACGAAGACCGGCGGCTGCGACATGCCCTTGAAGGCACGCACCGGAGAATTGACGCCGCCGGGAATGTGCCGGCAGGCGCGTTCGAACAGTTCGGCGGATGTCGTCATGGTGTTCTCTCTAGCAAAGTTCTACTGACATCGATCGATGACAGGTTTTCCATCGATGGCGGAATTCGATAACGCCACGTCGGCGAGACGGGCATTGAGTTCACGCACCGCTCGGGCGACATCCGGCATACCGAAGATCGCATGCACCACCGCCAGCATCTCGGCACCCGCCGCTCGAGCCTGGCCTGCGGTGCCGACATCAATCCCTCCGATCGCCACCCGGGGCAGTCCCAGGGATTCGACCTCGGCAAGTACCGACAACGGCGCCGGCGCGGCCTCCGGCTTGGTCCGCGAAGCGAAAAACCGCCCAAACGCCAGATAGCTGGCGCCAGCACCGGCGGCCACGCTCGCCAATGCCACGGAGTCGTGGCAGGTGGCGCCGATGATCGCGTCACGTCCCAGATGTTCTCGGGCGGACGCAACCGACACGTCGTCCTGACCCACGTGCAGCCCGATGACCTTGCCCCAGCGCTGCTGCAGATGTAGCGCCAGTTCGAGATCGTCGTTGACGATTAGGGGCACGTCATGGCGTGCGCATAGTGCCGCCAAGGCATCGCCCTGGCGGCGACGGCGTTCGGCATCCGCGGACTTGTCGCGATACTGCAACAGTACGAGTCCCGCTTCCAGTGCCGATTCGCAGGCAGCCAACAGGGTTCGATCATCCGGCAGCAACTGGCTATCGGTGATGGCGTAGAGCCCCTTGTTCATAAACCGGTGCATAACTTTTGCATAAACTCTGGATTAATCCTCATCAATACGCGCGTCAGGGGCGGTTGAACCTAGCGCACCGACGTCATTCCAGCGTGGCATCGAAGTCCGGCGCGCGCCAGACCCGGTCTGGCAGATATTGACCCTGACCTAGCGCCAGGCCGTTATCCAGCGTATCCCAGGTGAATCGCTGGGCTTGAGCACAGGCCGTGGCCAACCCTTCGCCGGCAGCCAGCCGGGTCGCCAGCGCCGAGGCCAGCGTACAGCCCGAGCCGTGGTAATGGGCGGGAAGCCGTGGCCACTGCCACTGCCGGTTGAGTTCCGGCGTGTGCAGAGTATGCACGACATTACCCGTGGTCGACTCGTCGTCCAGCGGATCCGTGCCGGTCACCAGTACGGCGGCACAGCCCAGCGACATGACTTCCACCACCCGAGACACGTCATCGACCTCGGTGAGGGAGGTAAGCCGTGCCAACTCATGCCGATTGGGTGTCAATATATCCACAAGGGGAAACAGACGATGACGAATCGGTTCGAGCAAACCGGGTGTGGATAACTCGGCTCCCCCACCGCTACGAATCACCGGGTCGACGATCAGCGGCGTGCCGGGGCTCATCCTCGCGACATCGATCACCGCTTCCAGCACGTCGAGATTGGGGATCAACCCCACCTTGATGGCCGCGATACGAAAGTCATCGAACAGGACGCGCGCCGCACGGCGGATGAAATCGCCGCTGCAGGGTTCGACGCTGGCGACTTCGCGGGTCGACTGCACGGTCATGGCCGTGGGTACGGTCACCGGCCAGCCGCCACAACCTCTCACGGCCTCGGCATCCGCGACCAGTCCAGCGCCGCCACTAGGATCGTGGCCCGCCAGAATCATCACCACGGGCTTGTCGGCATGACGAATCATGGCGTCCACCCAGGGACATTCGTCACCGCTCGGGATCGGGTGTCGAGGTATCCGGTCATTTTTCGCATGGATGCTCTCCTCGTCGATCGCTTCGGTATGTTCTTTCTCTTGTCCGGCGTTAACGACTACGCCGCGACCCGACGACTGTCGGACAGGACCGGGGCTTATTCACAGATGTCCGTAGCGACACCGCTAAGCGTGTCAGCGCTTACGTCGATAATAGTTCTCGATCGCCTCGCGAGTAATGATACCGGAAATCTTTCGAATCATCGGCGCCGTGGTGTGCTCGACATATAGGGCGTCGAGACCGGATTCGTTGAGCGTGTCATAGGCCTCGGACAGCGTCGCCTCCAGATGCACCGGCGCCAGATCGAGACGCTGCCCGGGTACTTCCTCGAGATCGATCTGCGCGTGTTCCGCGAGCCACGTCTCGTCATGCAGCACCCGCGCCAGGTGAGCGGCCTTCATCGCCAACGGCGGCTTGTCCTTGCCGTCCTGGATGATGACCAGCCAGGTCGGTTTGGAATCGAGCAGCGCCTTGGCCCGGTCATGGTCGATGACCCGTGGCGTGCGCGCCAGATTGCGCTCCATCACCGCCGGTACCGCGACTCGTGACAGCGCCTGCATCAGTGGTTGCTGCAACGGGTGAAGCCCCTGCTGGGTCAAGCTGGAGAGAAAGAATCCCTGGCAGCGGCAGAGCTGGCGTGCCGTCAGCACCGCGACTACCACCGCCAGCATGCCTGGCAGCATGATTGCCGAGTTGCGAGTCAGTTCCAGCAATGCCAGCAGCGCCGCGAGCGGAGCCTGCAGCGCCGCCCCCATCATCGCGGCCATGCCCAGTACCGCATAGAGATCCGGCGTCGTGACCACGCTCGGCAGCAAGGTCCCGCCAATCATCCCCATCACCGCGCCCACGGCGGCTCCGGACACCAGCATCGGCCCAATCACGCCCACCGGCACGCCGCCAGCCATGCAGATTGCGGTCAAGGCGAGCTTCACTACCGCCAGCACCAGCAGCACGTCCAGCGCCATTGGCCCGTTGAGCATCTGTTCCAGACTGTCATAGCCGATCCCCTGGACCTGGGGATACCACCACGCGACGGCGCCGGTCAGCAGTCCGATAATCGCCAGCCGCAGGGCAAAAGGCATTCGACTGATCGAAGGGTGCCCCTGAGCCAACCGCACGAAACCGCCGGCGAGAATGCCCACGACCAGCGCGGTCAGCACGATCCAGGGTAAATCCAGCAGCGAGTTCAACTGCAGCGGCGGTACGCTGAACGCCGGCTCGGCCCCGTAGACCGCCCAGGAGACCAGCGCCCCCATGGTGGCGGCAAGAATCACCGGCATGAAACCGGCGATGGTGTACTCCATCATCACCACTTCCATGGCAAAGATGACACCGGCGATCGGCGTATTGAACGAGGCGGAAATTCCCGCCGCGGTGCCACAAGCCACCAGTACGCGAAGGCTGTTGTGCGGTAGGCGAAGACGCGACCCGATCCAGCTCGATGCCGCCGAGCCGAGATGGATCGCCGGTCCTTCACGGCCCGCCGACAACCCGCCAATGACCGAGATCACACCGACCCACCATTGATTGATCCAGTTACGCATTGGCATCTTGCCCTGATGGTAGGCAAGACGCTCGATGACGTGGCCGATCCCCATTTTCAGCGCGCGACTGGGCTGCGGCCAGAGCCACAGGCCGATCAGGGTGACGGCGACCAGTGGCAAACCGGCACGAAACAACGGCGATAGGGTCTCGAACGCTTCCGGATCGTCACCGGGGATGAAAAAAAGCGCGCCGAATTCCAGCAACAACCGGAAAACGACCATCACGGTCCCGGTCAGGATGCCGGCGAGAATGCCCAGCAGGCAGAGCTGTGGCATGGCGTCGACGCTCGCCAGTTGACGCCGAAAACGTTCGAGACTGGGGCGTCGGGGGACAAACCGCGGTACGCGTGACAAACCCTTCTCCTTGCCCGATCCAAAGCGCTCGTCTTTCTGGCGCGAAGCCATGCTGGCCGACGCCCGTGCGGGCCCGCAGCCACAACGTGCGAGCGGTTAACGAAACCGCCATCATACACCGATCCTTAAAGCCCGCTGGCAGACACGCACTGCGCTTGCCAAGCCTAAAGTTGACCCTTTTACTCGGTATTACCGATAATGGACGTCAACAAGGCGGTTTCCCGCCCACGTCATTTTCGATAGACCGGCCAATACGATTGACGGCCGGCACGCACGGGAGCGTGACAATGAGTACAGTGGAGTCTTTCGCTCCGACCCCGATGTTCTTCACTGATGCCGCCGCTAGGCGGGTCAAGGCATTGATTGCCGAGGAGAACAACACAAGTCTGAAGCTGCGGGTCTACGTTACCGGCGGCGGCTGTTCGGGATTTCAATACGGCTTCGATCTCGGCGACCAAGCTGCCGAGGACGACACCGTCATCGATAACGACGGCGTCAGCCTGGTGGTGGATTCCCTTTCCTACCAGTATCTGGTCGGCTCGACGGTGGATTTCGAGGAAGGCTTGGCCGGTGCCCGTTTCATCATCAGGAACCCCAACGCCCAATCCACCTGTGGCTGCGGCGCCTCATTCTCGGTCTAGGAGGATGGCGGTGAACTGGGTTTTGAATCGAAAATTAGCCGAGCGACGAGCAGACAAGGCAAAAAAATTGAGAAAATAGCGGAGTTTACGCGGTGAGTATTTTGACCTGGCTGGCGCTCCAGCCAATTTTTAACGCAGTCTGGTCGAGCACAGGCATTTCCGAACAAAACCTAGGTCGACTTGACGTTCAGTAACATCTTTCCTCAAGGTGGTTGTCGATTGTCCCATCGATAAAACTCGAGGAAACCATGAAAAACAACACAACCCTGAGCTACTGGCTCGCCATCCCCACGCTCGCGCTGTCGCTGGGCGTTTCCAGTCTGGCCAATGCACAAGACACTACGCTCAAGGCCGTCACCGATCCCAGTTTCGTACCGTTCGAGATGATGGATCAGGACAGCGGCGAGATGGTCGGCTTCGACATGGACATCCTGCACGCTATCGCCGATCGCGCCGGCTTCAAGGTCGATCTCAACACCATGGACTTCAACGGCATCATCCCCGCCGTGCAAACCGGTAACGTCGACCTGGCGATCGCCGGCATCACCATCACTGACGAGCGCCAGCAGATCGTCGACTTCAGCGACCCTTACTACGATTCAGGCCTACGCATTCTGGTCTCGGATGACAGCGACGTGGGTTCACTCGACGATCTGGAAGGCAAGCGTATCGCGACCAAGATCGGCTCCACCAGCTATGACTATCTGCAGGAGAAGTTGGGTGACGACGCCGAAATCACGCCTTATCCGGGCAGCTCCGATATGTACATGGCACTGATGGGCGGTAGCGCAGACGCGGTCTTCTACGACGCACCCAATGTCGGCTATTTCGCCCAGACCAAAGGCAAGGACAAGGTCAAGACCGTTGGGCCGCTGTATGAAGGGCAGCAGTACGGCATCGCCTTTGCCAAGGACAGTCAGTGGGTCGAGCCTGCCAACAAGGCGCTGAAAGCCATGCACGACGACGGCACCTACGACGAGATCCACAAGAAGTGGTTCGGCGAAGCGGCTGACGCCAAATGACCGACCACCTCTGATCGAGGCCGGCGCGCTCGCGTCGGCCTCGATATTTACGGATACCGTGACTGCCAAAGCAGTTCTGAAAGACGGCAGTCTTGGAAGACCTCATCGCATGCCGGTGAGGTCTTTTGCTCGCGTTGCCAACGGAGATACACCCCGTGGAGTTCAACTTCCAGTTCGACTGGCAGGCGGCGATCGACTCGCTGCCTTTTCTACTCAAGGGTCTGCCCTACACCCTGCTCATCTCTTTCGTCGGCCTGGCTATCGGCTTCGTCGTCGGCATCGTTTTTGGCCTGATGCGAATCAGCCCGACGCGCTGGCTGCGATTTCCCGCCGTGGTCTACATCGAGGTTTTCCGCGGCACTCCAGTGCTGGTCCAGGTGCTGTTCATCTTCTACGGCTTGCCTACGTTGCTGGGCGGTCCCATCAACGCGCTGACGGCCGGTATTGCCGCCATTGCGCTCAACGCTGGCGCCTACATTTCAGAGATCGTCCGCGGTGGCGTGCAGTCGATCGAGCGCGGTCAGCGAGAAGCCGGGCTATCGCTGGGACTGTCGTCGACTCAAGCCTTCCGCTACGTGATCTGGCCCCAGGCCCTGCGTCGCATGATTCCGGCGCTAGGCAATCAGGGCATCGTCAGCATCAAGGATACGTCGCTGTTCTCGGTGATCGGGGTCGGCGAGCTGGTCCGTCAGGGCCAGGTCTATATCGCCAATACCTTCACTGCGCTGGAGGTCTATTTCATGATTGCCCTGCTCTATCTGGCGATTACCCTGAGTCTGTCGTTGGCTCTGAGTCTGCTTGAACGCAAGGGGTTGGTGGGATGAACGATAGCGTAAACCGAAAAGACACCGCGCAGCCGGCAGAAGCGTCGCCAATCGTGCGCCTCGACAAGGTCAACAAGCACTTCGGAAACCTGCACGTGATGCAGGAGATCGACCTTAGCGTGGCCCACGGCGAAGTCGTGGTCATCATCGGCGCCAGTGGCTCGGGAAAGTCGACGCTGATTCGCTGCGTCAACGGTCTCGAACCGTTTCAATCCGGACGCATCGAAGTCGATGGCAAGACGTTGCTGCCCAACGGCGCCAGTGGCAAATCACTGCAGGCCGTGCGCACCGAAGTCGGGATGGTGTTCCAGCAGTTCAATCTGTTCCCGCACCTGTCGATCCGCGACAACGTCACGCTGGCGCCGCGCAAGGTACGTGGCTGGACGCGTCAGCAGGCCAACACCACCGCCGACAAGTTGCTGGAGCGGGTCGGCATCTCCGATCAGGCCGACAAGTATCCGACCCAGCTTTCGGGCGGTCAGCAGCAACGCGTGGCGCTTGCTCGTGCGCTGGCAATGGAACCTCGACTGATGCTGTTCGACGAGCCGACCTCGGCGCTGGATCCGGAGATGATCGGCGAGGTACTCGACGCCATGCGCGAGCTGGTCAACGACGGCATGACCATGATGATCGTCACCCACGAGATGGGCTTTGCCCGTGAAGTCGCCGATCGTGTGGTGTTCGTGCACGAAGGTCGAATCGTCGAACAGGGCCCGCCCGATCAGCTCTTCGACCAGCCGCAGCATGAGCGTACTCAGGCGTTTCTGGCGCGGGTGCTCAAGCACTAGTCGATAACCGGGTTGTGCGCGGCTTGAGGGCTCCCTTCAAGTCGCTTGCACGCGATCTGCTGCCCGGTGGATCGGCTCTCCTGTCGAGTGCCGCGGAGACCTATTTCCAGACCGAGTCACGCTCGCTGTCTGCGCCGCTGTGCTCCTTGCCTCACTTCTCGCTCCCTTTCCCCGCCGCTTTTCTTCGGCACTGTTTTCTATGGTTTTTGCCCATCGATTTCCCCCCATTGATTTCCCCCAGCGCTTTTTCCCATGTTGATCGCCCTTCCGTTTCATTGGCGGCTGTTTCGGACTCGAACCATTGACGTTCGAATCGCCGTCTTTTCTGCGGTTGTCTGGCTCGTCGTTCTCCATCGATTTTGCCGATTCTGAACCGTCCGGCCGAACCCGCACGTTCATTCCCGCTTGTCGGAAGCAGAAAATCCGCCCAGGAAGGTCGAAATTTGTCGTTTCAGGTTATCCAGACCGCCTTTTTTCGCCTGTGGATAGTTTTTTTGCCGATCTTGCTGCAGCCCCGACTCACGCGACGCTAGCGAATGATCGAGGGGGTGTTGACCACCGCGGTAACAGATAACGTATGCAGCGGTGGATAACAGGTGTGCAGTGCGGGCTGTGCACAAATAAGGCTTCTGTCCACAGGAATCGACGCCTCTGTCAGCAGCATGCCCCATGCTTTTCAAGCAATCGAATAACAATGCAAGTTCTCGTAATTTATAGAGTATTTCCACTTATCCACTGAAAATGTCCACACCATTAGTTACTACCACAACAGAACTTCTTTATATATTTCTCATTAATTAATAATGACTCTGTGAGTTAGCGACTCACTGTCGAATCGGGTGTGGAAAACCCCTGACGGTTACCCACAGGAGGTTTATACTGGGCGGCTTTCGTGGCCACCCGTTCTCGGCCACCATGAAAAGCGTCGCTGCGACGGCGCTGAACCTCGTCTTGGCGAGGTCTCGAGATCCATTTGCTGTCGGTGCCGATTCGATGCGTTCGTATCAGCACCTCGTGAGGTAAATCGTGGAGTATCCCGACCGTTTTCAGGTCATCGTGATCGGCGGTGGCCACGCCGGCACCGAAGCCGCACTCGCTGCGGCTCGCAGTGGTGTCCGTACCCTGCTGCTGACGCACAACATCGAGACGCTGGGCCAGATGTCCTGCAACCCCGCCATCGGCGGGATCGGCAAGAGTCATCTGGTCAAGGAAATCGACGCCTTGGGCGGTGCCATGGCACAGGCGACTGACCTGGCTGGCATTCAGTTTCGCGTGCTCAACTCACGCAAGGGGCCGGCGGTGCGAGCGACACGGGCTCAGGCCGATCGAGTCCGTTACAAGGCCGCCATCCGTGGAATGTTGGAAAACCAGCCCAATCTGACCCTGTTCCAGCAGGGCGTCGACGATCTGATCGTCGACAACGACAGCGTCGTCGGTGTCACGACCCAGACCGGCATTCGCTTCATGGCGGATACCGTGGTGCTGTGTACCGGAACCTTCCTGGGTGGCGTGATCCACATCGGTCTGGATCATCATGCCGGCGGCAGGGCCGGAGATCCGCCGGCCAATGCGCTGGCTCAGCGGTTGCGCGCCCTGCCGTTCCGGGTCGATCGGCTGAAGACCGGTACCCCGCCGCGGATCGATGCCAAAAGCGTCGATTTTTCCAAACTCGAGCGTCAGCCGGGCGACACGCCGTTGCCGGTGATGTCGTATCTGGGCAGCCGCGAGCAACATCCGCGGCAGGTCGATTGCCATATCGGCCACACCAACGAACGCACTCATGAGATCATCTTCGCCAATCTCGACCGCTCGCCGATGTATTCCGGGGTGATCGAGGGCGTCGGGCCGCGTTACTGCCCGTCGATCGAGGACAAGGTTCATCGTTTCGCCGACAAGAACAGCCATCAGGTCTTCGTCGAACCCGAAGGGCTGGATACCCACGAGCTCTATCCCAACGGCATTTCCACGTCGCTGCCATTCGATGTCCAGCTGCAGGTCGTGCGCTCGATCGTCGGAATGGAAAATGCCCATATCACACGGCCCGGCTACGCCATCGAATACGACTTTTTCGATCCGCGCGATCTCAAGCACTCGCTGGAAACCAAGTTTATCCACAACCTGTTCTTCGCCGGTCAGATCAACGGCACCACGGGTTACGAGGAAGCCGGCGCTCAGGGACTGCTGGCCGGCATCAATGCTGCCAGACGTGTCCGGGGCGAATCGGCCTGGTGGCCGCGCCGGGACGAAGCCTACCTGGGTGTGCTGGTCGACGATCTGATCACCATGGGCACGCAGGAGCCTTACCGGATGTTCACCTCGCGCGCCGAGTATCGTCTACTGCTGCGCGAGGACAATGCCGATCTGCGTCTCACCGCCATCGGCCGCGATCTGGGGCTGGTCGACGATCATCGCTGGTCGGCCTTCGAGACCAAGCGCGAGAAGATCGAAAGTGAGAGCGCACGACTGCGCGGGACCTGGATCCAGCCGAAAACGCCGGCGGCCGATCGCGTGGCCGAAAAGCTCGGCCAGCCCCTGGCGCGTGAATACAGCCTGATGGATCTGCTCAAGCGCCCTGAACTGGTCTACGCCGACGTGGCTTCGCTCAAGGGCGAAGCCGTCAGTGAAGAGCCGGTCGCCGAACAGGTTCAGATCGAGGCCAAGTACGAAGGTTACATCGCGCGCCAGCAGGAAGAGATCGACCGCCTGCGTCGACATGAAGCGACGCCGTTGCCGGAATCTCTGGATTACGCCAGAGTCGAGGGTCTCTCCAACGAGATTCGTCAGAAGTTCGAGCAGGTGCGACCGCAGACGCTGGGCCAGGCGGGACGAATTTCCGGCGTCACGCCGGCCGCCGTGTCGATTTTGCTGATTCACCTCAAGAAGCGTCGCCTGATCGACGACAGTCGGGCGTTGAGCGCATGACGCCAGTCTGTGAACGCCTGCTGGACGATGGACTGGTGGCGCTGAACGTCGACATAGAGCGACCACAGCGCCAACGCTTGCTGTCGCTACTCGGCCTGTTGCACAAGTGGAATCGCGCCTATAACCTCACCGCAGTGCGCTCGCCCGAGGCGATGGTCAGCCGCCATCTGCTGGATAGCGTCAGCGTAGCGTTCGCCGTGCACGGCCCCACCTTGCTGGACGTGGGGGCTGGGCCGGGTTTTCCAGGTCTGGTATTGGCGATCCTGAATCCTGAACTTCAGGTCACGCTGCTGGACAGCAACGGCAAGAAAGTCCGTTTCCAGCGCCAGGCGGTGATGGAACTGGGGCTCGACAATGTGCGCTGCGAGCAGGTTAGGGTCGAATCGTTCGATGCCACGTTCGACCAGATCATCTCGCGCGCTTTTGCGGCGTTGGGCGATTTCATCACGCTGACCGAGCCGCTGTTGGCCGAGGGTGGTGAATGGCTGGCGATGAAAGGGGGCCTCGACTCCCGTGAACTCGAATCGCTACCGGCCCACGTCGCCGTTCACGAACGGCTCGCTCTGACGGTGCCCGGTGTCGATGATGCCGAACGCCAGCTGCTTCGCCTTGGGCGCGTGGCTGACGCCATGCCGGATACGCGTTAGCGGATCGCTCGCGATCCACAGGATCAGTCTCGACGAAGGGAGTCGCCAGTGACTAGAATCATTGCATTGACCAATCAGAAGGGCGGCGTGGGCAAGACCACCACCGCGGTCAATCTGGCGGCCTGCCTGGCGGCACTCGATCGCCGCGTATTGCTGATCGATCTCGATCCTCAAGGCCATGCCACCATGGGCAGCGGCGTCGATAAACATGATCTCGATGGCAGCGTGCTCGACGTGCTGCTCGGCGACAAGAGCGCTGCCGAGGTGATCGTCGACTGCGCCGTGGCCGGCTACGCACTGCTGCCGGGCAATGGCGATCTGACCGCCGCCGAGGTCGATCTGCTCGATCGTGATGGCCGCGAGCGGGTACTCCAGGCCGCCATCGAGAGCGTCGCGGCAGATTACGACGTGGTAATGATCGACTGCCCACCCTCGCTCAACATGCTGACGGTCAACGCGCTCACCGCGGCCCACGGCGTGCTGATCCCGGTTCAGTGCGAGTTCTATGCGCTGGAAGGCCTTTCGGCGCTGCTCGACACCGTCGAACAGATCCAGGAAAGCGTGAATCCCACCCTCGAGATTTTCGGCATCGTGCGAACCATGTATGACCCGCGCAACAGCTTGACCCGAGACGTCAGCAAGCAGCTCGGCCAGTATTTCGGCGACTCCCTGCTCAAAACTACCATCCCGCGTAACGTTCGCGTCGCCGAAGCGCCCAGTCACGGCGTGCCGGTCACCAAGTACGCGCGCCTCTCGCGTGGCAGCCAGGCACATCGCGTCCTGGCCAAGGAACTGATTCGGCGGTTGGCGCTGTAATGACGATGACTGCTGCGAGGAACACCCCATGACGACGCGCAAACGCCCTCTGGGACGCGGCCTCGATGCCTTGATCGGCTCCAGTGCCCGTCGCCGCGATAGTCTGTCGCAGGAAGCGGGAACCGACACGCCGGCCCCGGCGCAGGTCTCGCCCGAATCTCAAGGGATCGGCGAGCGACTGGAACGCTTGCCGTTGCGTCAGCTGACGCGAGGCAAGTATCAGCCGCGACGCGATATTCAGCCGGAGGCGCTCGAGGAACTGGCCGATTCGATTCGTGCCCAAGGCGTGATGCAGCCGATCGTGGTGCGACAAATTGGCGCAGAGCGTTACGAAATCATCGCTGGTGAACGGCGCTGGCGAGCCTCTCAACTGGCCGAGCTCGAGACCATTCCCGCGGTCATTCGTGAGGTCAGTGACGAAGTCGCCCTGGCCCTGGCGCTGATCGAGAATATCCAGCGCGAGAATCTCAATCCGGTCGAGGAGTCGATGGCGCTCAAGCGCCTGCTCGACGAGTTCGAATTGACCCAGCAGCAGGTCGCCGACGCAGTGGGGCGTTCGCGTGCCCAGGTTGCCAACTTATTGCGTCTGCTGGCGCTCGATCCGCATGTCCTGACGTTGCTGGAACGTGGCGACCTGGACATGGGCCATGCTCGCGCCCTGCTTAGCCTGCCGGCCGCCAAGCAGCGCCATGCGGCGCATGAGGTCGTGTCGCGCGAGCTTACCGTGCGCCAGACCGAGGCACTGGTCAAACAGATCGCCAGCGGCGAGAAAAAAGCCGAGGGCAAACGACCGCCAGCCGATGTCGGACGGCTCGAAAATCGCCTGGGTGACCTGCTAGGTGCTCCGGTCAAGATTCATCACAACGCCTCGGGCAAAGGGCGTGTCACGATCCGTTACACCAGCCTCGACGAACTGGATGGCATACTGGGACACATCCGCTGATCGGCTAGCGTGACGACCGTCGAATTGGGGTCGCATCGAACGGAAAATATTTAGCGCGTTAACGGGATTTGCGCACTTTTCGTGATCGTTTGGCCGAGAAGACGCATCAGATCGGTGCAGGTTCGGTTGAAGCAACATGATCGCTTCTCTATAATCCGCCGGGATTTGTCAGGCTGACGCCGCATGGTGACATCGCACGTCGCGACAGCGAATTCATTCCAGGAATCAACGGCGAGACCGAAGCCATGCAACCAGCGGCACCGGCCAAGCTTGCAAGACCGCGAATCGCGGGGTTGATCCTGTTACAGTGCGGCGTGGTGATGGGGTTGGTTCTCATCGGCTGGGGTGTCTGGGGCCGCGGGACGGCGTTTTCCGCTTTGACCGGTGGCCTCGTTGCTGCCCTTCCCAATGCCTTCTTTGCTTGGTGTGCCTTTCGCTATCAGGGGGCGGCACAGGCAAGACACATCGTCAAAAGCTTCTATCATGCCGAGGCCGGCAAGTTCGGTTTGACGGCGGTACTGTTCACGCTGGTATTCGTGGCCGTGCCCCCCTCAAACCCCGCTTTCTTCTTTGGCGCTTATGTCGTGACGCTGCTGGTGCATTGGATGGGGCCCTGGCTCCTGCGCCGACCGTCACGCATTCAATCTCGAGGCTGAACCATGGCTGGCAACAACATGACGAGTACGGAGTATATCCAGCACCACTTGCAGAACCTGACTTACGGTCTGCATCCGGAAAATGGCTGGTCGATGGCTCACTCCGCCGCCGATGCCAAAGCCATGGGCTTCTGGGCCATACACGTCGATACCATGCTGTGGTCGATCGGCCTCGGGATGCTGTTTCTGTGGCTGTTCCGCTCGGTGGCCAAGCGCGTCTCTACCGGTGTCCCCACCGGTCTGCAGAATTTCGTCGAGATGATGATCGAATTCGTCGATGGTTCCGTCCGTGAGACGTTTCATGGCAAGAGCCGACTGATCGCGCCGCTGTCGCTGACGATCTTCTGCTGGATCTTCCTGATGAACATCATGGACCTGGTGCCGGTGGACTTTCTCCCGCTGTTGGCCCAGAAAATCGGTGGCTGGTTCGGCGCCGATCCGGCGCACGTTTATTTCAAGGTCGTACCCACGACCGACATCAATGCCACGCTCGGCATGTCGCTATCCGTCTTTGCACTCATCCTGTTTTATTCCATCCGCTCCAAGGGCCTGTCGGGTTTTATCGCCGAACTGACGTTGCACCCGTTCAACACGCCCAATATATTTGCCCAGATCCTGTTGATTCCGGTCAACTTCTTGCTTGAAGTCGTTACCTTGTTGGCCAAACCGGTTTCGCTGGCGTTACGACTGTTCGGTAACCTCTACGCCGGTGAACTGATCTTTATCCTGATAGCGATGGTCGGACTGTGGCAGCTGCCGCTGCACTTCCCGTGGGCGGTGTTCCACATCCTGATCATCACGCTGCAGGCCTTCATCTTCATGATGCTCACCATCGTCTATCTGAGTATGGCGACTGAAGAGCAGCATTGAGTAGCGTTCCGTTAACCCCTGACCCTTAGTAAAACTCGACTAAGCAAGACTCGACTGAAACTGGAGAGAACCATGGAAGCACAAGTTCTGGGCATGACTGCGATTGCCGTTTCTCTGTTGATCGGCCTGGGTGCCCTCGGCACTGCGATCGGCTTCGGCATCCTCGGCGGCAAGTTTCTGGAAGGCGCCGCGCGTCAACCGGAAATGATCCCGCAACTGCAGGTCAAGATGTTCATCGTTGCGGGCCTGCTCGACGCCGTGACCATGATCGGTGTAGGTATCGCTCTGTTCTTCACCTTCGCCAATCCGTTTGTCGGTTAACGTCGCCGTTCGTGGCCCACGAGGCCTCCGGTGACCCTAACCCCAAACCTGTGACGCGAGAGGTGCTGGCGTGAATCTGAACCTTACACTGATTGGTCAGGCCATAGCCTTTGCAGTCTTCGTCTGGTTCTGCATGAAGTATGTATGGCCGCCGGTCATGCAGGCCTTGCAGGAACGACAGAAGAAGATTGCCGATGGTCTGGATGCAGCCAGCCGTGCGACCCGTGATCTCGAACTGGCTCAGGAAAAAGCCGAAGAGACACTGCGGGAGAGCAAGGAGCAGGCGCAACAGATCCTCGAACAGGCCAACAAGCGATCCAATCAGATCGTCGAAGAAGCTCGCGAGACTGCGCGGGCCGAAGGCGAGCGCATCATTGCAGGCGCTCGCAGCGAAATCGATCAGGAGATCAATCGCGCGAAGGAAGAGCTGCGTGCCCAGGTATCGCTGCTGGCCGTGGCCGGCGCCGAGCGCATCCTGGAGTCCTCCATCGACGAAGCCAAGCATCGTGAGCTCGTCGACAAGCTCGCTGCCGAGCTCTAAGGAGGCGCACCATGGCTGAATCGTCTACCGTCGCTCGACCCTACGCCAAGGCGGCGTTCGAGTTCGCGCGCGATCAAAAGGCGCTCCAAGCGTGGTCCCAGAGTCTGTCACTGGTCGCCCAGGTGGCCGCTGACAAAGATGTCCGTGAACGTATTCTAGGCAACCCGCGGCTGACTGCCGAAGACAAGACGCGTCTGCTGCTGGAAGTCTGCGGTGACGAACCCTTCGACGAGGGTGTGGGAAACTTCCTGCGCCTCGTCGGCGAGAAGGGGCGTCTGGCTGCGTTGCCCGACATCCATGACGAGTTCGAGGCGCTGCGCGCTCAGGAAGAAAAACGGGTCGATGTCACTATCGTCTCTGCTTTCGAACTGGACGACGTGCAGCAGAACGTGCTCGCCGAGGCTCTGAAGAAGCGCCTGAATCGTGAAATCTCCATTACCACTCAAGTGGACCGCGAGTTGCTAGGTGGCGTGATCCTGCGCACGGGAGACACCGTCATCGACGGTTCCGTGCGCGGTCGATTGCAACGTCTGCGCGAAGCGCTCACCGCTTGAGTTCGAGGGACATGGCATGCAGCAACTGAATCCTTCCGAGATCAGCGACATCATCAAACAGCGTATCGATAAGCTGGATGTCGCCTCCGAGGCCCGTAATCAGGGCACCGTCGTCAGCGTCGCTGACGGCATCGTTCGTATCCACGGCCTGGCCGATGCGATGCTGGGCGAAATGATCGAATTTCCCGGTGGCGTCTTCGGCATGGCGCTCAACCTCGAGCGCGACAGCGTCGGTGCCGTGGTACTGGGCGACTACCTGGAACTCGAAGAGGGCATGACCGCGCAGTGCACCGGTCGCATCCTCGAGGTTCCGGTGGGTCCCGAGCTGATCGGCCGTGTGGTCGATGCGCTGGGCAACCCGATCGATGGCAAGGGTGATATCGACACGAAGATGACCGATGCGATCGAGAAGGTCGCTCCGGGCGTCATCACGCGTCAGTCCGTCGACGAGCCGATCCAGACCGGCCTCAAGTCGATCGACGCCATGGTGCCGATCGGCCGTGGTCAGCGTGAGCTGATCATCGGTGACCGTCAGATCGGTAAATCGGCGGTAGCGCTCGACGCGATCATCAACCAGAAGGGCAAGGGCGTCACCTGTATCTACGTCGCCATTGGCCAGAAACAGTCGACCATCGCCAACGTGGTGCGCAAGCTCGAAGAGCATGGTGCCATGGAGCACACCATCGTGGTTGCCGCCGGCGCCGCTGATCCGGCTTCCATGCAGTATCTGGCACCGTATGCCGGCTGCACCATGGGCGAATATTTCCGCGATCGTGGCGAAGACGCGATGATCGTCTACGACGATCTTTCCAAGCAGGCCGTCGCTTACCGTCAGATTTCGCTGCTGCTGCGTCGTCCGCCGGGCCGCGAAGCCTATCCGGGTGACGTCTTCTATCTCCACTCTCGTCTGCTCGAGCGTGCCGCACGCGTCAATCCGGACTATGTCGAAAAGTTCACCAATGGTGAAGTGAAAGGCAAGACCGGTTCGCTGACCGCATTGCCGATCATCGAGACCCAGGGCGGCGACGTCTCCGCGTTCGTTCCGACCAACGTGATCTCGATCACCGACGGCCAGATCTTTCTCGAGACGAGCCTGTTCAACTCCGGTATCCGTCCGGCGATCAACGCCGGTCTCTCGGTATCACGTGTGGGTGGCTCGGCACAGACCAAGATCATCAAGAAGCTGGGTGGCGGTGTACGTCTGGCGCTCGCGCAGTATCGCGAGCTGGCAGCGTTCTCGCAGTTCGCGTCCGATCTCGACGAGGCGACCCGCAAGCAGCTCGAGCATGGCCAGCGTGTCACCGAACTGATGAAGCAGAAGCAGTATTCGCCGTTGTCCGTAGCCGAGATGGGGGTGACGCTGTACGCCGCCAACGAAGGTTTCCTGGATGACGTCGCGGTCGACAAGGTGCTGGACTTCGAACGTGCGCTGCACGACTACATGAAGTCCGAGCATGCCGATCTGCTCGACAAGATCAACCAGAGCGGCGGCTACGACGACGAGATCCAGAAGGGTCTCAAGTCGGGTCTCGAGTCGTTCAAGTCCACTCAGACCTGGTAAGCGACGCGGCTCGCTCCATCGCGTGATGTGAGCGGGCCGGCTTGCCCGACTGAGCGGCATGAATCAGGGTGATCCGAGATGGCAGCTGGAAAAGAGATCAAGTCCCAGATTGGGAGCATCAAGAACACGCAGAAAATCACCAGCGCCATGGAAATGGTCGCTGCGTCGAAAATGCGTCGGGCTCAGGAGCGTATGGCGGCCAGTCAGCCCTATGCCAAACTGATCCGCCGGGTGGTCGGCCACGTTGCCAAGGCCAACCCGGAATACCGTCACGACTATATGATCGAACGCGACGTCAAGCGCGTCGGCTATATCGTCGTTTCCAGTGACCGCGGGCTCGCCGGCGGCTTGAACGTCAACATGTTCAAGGCGGTGGTCAAGCATGCGCGCGACTGGGACCAGAAAGGCGTCGGTGCCGATTTCGCGGCCATCGGCAGCAAGGCCGGCGGCTTTTTTCGCAAACGCGGCGGTAATCTGCTGGCGGCGAAGAAAGGCCTCGGCGATGCGCCGGAAGCCCAGGATCTGGTCGGTAGCGTCAAGGTGATGCTCGATGCCTTCGATGAAGGCAATCTGGATCGGCTCTATGTGGTGTACAACGAATTCGTCAACACCATGAGCCAGAAACCCGTCGTGCGTCAGCTACTGCCACTCGAGGCAGTGGGTAACGAAGTCGAAGGGGAAGAACAACCCGGTCCTGGCGATACGAAGAAGAGCTGGGACTACCTGTATGAGCCGGATGCCAAGACCCTGCTCGATCACCTGCTGGTTCGCTATGTCGAATCTCAGGTGTATCAGGCCGTGGTGGAGAACGCGGCTTGTGAGCAGGCCGCGCGCATGATCGCGATGAAGAACGCGACCGACAATGCCGGCGATCTGATTGACGATCTTCAACTGGTGTACAACAAGGCGCGTCAGGCGGCCATTACCCAGGAAATTTCGGAAATCGTCGGTGGTGCCGCGGCGGTATGACGACATCGCCGCCCGAGTGGCGGCGGTCTCGAGTACGGCTTGGCTAGGCGTCGCGCGAATGAAGTCACTTCGTGCGGCGCCCTACAGGTTTCATTTGCAGGTTTACGAGGAACCACTATGAGCGGACGTATCGTACAAATCATAGGCGCGGTGGTTGACGTAGAATTTCCGCGGGACGACGTACCCAAGGTCTACGACGCGCTGACGGTCTCGGGCAGAGAGGCCGTTCTCGAAGTACAGCAACAGCTCGGCGACGGCGTGGTTCGCGCCATCGTCATGGGCTCCAGTGAAGGTCTTCAGCGTGGCATCGAGGTCGTGAATACCGGTGCTGCGATCTCCGTGCCGGTAGGTACGCAGACGCTGGGCCGGATCATGAACGTGTTGGGCGAGCCGATCGACGAAGCCGGCGCCATTGGCGACGATGCCGTGCGCATGCCGATTCACCGTCAGGCGCCTGGTTATGCGGATCAGGCCGCTTCCAGCGATCTGCTGGAAACCGGCATCAAGGTCATCGATCTGGTCTGCCCGTTCGCCAAGGGCGGCAAGGTCGGTCTGTTCGGCGGTGCCGGTGTCGGCAAGACCGTCAACATGATGGAACTGATCCGTAACATCGCCACCGAGCACAGTGGTTATTCCGTATTCGCCGGTGTCGGCGAGCGTACTCGTGAAGGTAACGACTTCTATCACGAGATGAAGGAATCCAACGTTCTCGACAAGGTCGCGCTGGTCTACGGCCAGATGAACGAGCCCCCGGGCAACCGTCTGCGCGTCGCGCTGACCGGTCTGACCATCGCCGAGAACTTCCGTGACGAAGGTCGCGACGTACTGCTGTTCGTCGATAACATCTACCGCTATACGCTGGCCGGTACCGAAGTGTCGGCACTGCTGGGTCGTATGCCGTCGGCGGTAGGTTATCAGCCGACGCTGGCCGAAGAGATGGGCGCGCTGCAGGAGCGTATCACTTCGACCAAGACTGGCTCGATCACCTCCGTCCAGGCCGTCTATGTGCCTGCGGATGACTTGACCGACCCGTCTCCGGCAACGACGTTTGCGCACCTGGACTCCACCGTGACGCTGTCGCGTTCGATCGCCGAGCTGGGTATCTATCCGGCCGTCGATCCGCTCGACTCCACCTCGCGGCAGCTGGATCCGCTGGTCGTCGGCGAAGAGCACTACAACATCGCTCGCGGTGTGCAGAACGTGCTCCAGCGCTACAAGGAACTCAAGGACATCATCGCCATCCTGGGGATGGACGAGCTGTCCGACGAGGACAAGCTGGCCGTGGCCCGAGCGCGTAAGATTCAGCGCTTCCTGTCGCAGCCGTTCTTCGTCGCCGAGATCTTCACCGGCGCGCCCGGCAAGTACGTATCGCTGCAGGAAACCATTCGTGGCTTCCAGGGCATTCTCAACGGCGATTACGACGATATGCCGGAGCAGGCCTTCTACATGGTTGGCACCATCGACGAAGCCGTCGAGAAAGCCAAGAGCATGAAGTAAGCCTGCAGACTCCCGGGAGATATCGCTATGGCCACATTTCAGTGTGACATCGTCAGTGCCGAGAAGGAGATCTTCTCGGGCAGCGTCGAGCAGCTCATTGCTGCCGGCGTGGCCGGCGATCTGGGTATCCTGCGTGGTCACGCGCCGCTGCTGACCGAGCTAAAGCCCGGTCCGGTGCGCGTGATTCAGGAAAACGGCGAAGAAGAGCTCTACTACGTCACCGGCGGCTTCCTCGAAGTACAGCCGGACGTGGTCTCGGTGCTGGCGGATACCGCCACTCGAGCCAGCGATCTCGATGAAGCGGAAGCCGAGCAGGCGCGTCAGCATGCTCTGGCCTCGCTCAACGAGAAGCAGACCGAGCTCGACTACGCGCGAGCCTCCGCCGAGCTGGCCGAAGCCACCGCTCAACTGCGTACGCTGCAACAATTGCGTCGCAAGGGCGGTCGCGGCTAACGGCATCGCCGCGCAAGACCCGAAAGGCGACTCTCCTGAGTCGCCTTTTTTATGGTCGCCAGGGCAGGGGCGTTCGAGGATCTGTCAGTGGTGTCCTCAAGCGCTAGAATGACGTCCAGTTTCCATTGATCAAAAGGATAAACGCCATGACCCTCGACGTCGTGATACTGGCCGCCGGCCAAGGCACCCGCATGCGCTCGAAGACGCCGAAGGTGCTGCACAAGCTGGCGGGCCGCCCGCTGGTTCAACACGTCGTCGACACGGCGGCGGGGTTGGACAATGCCCGGTTGCACGTGGTGGTCGGCCACGGCGGCGAGACGGTGCGCGAGGCTTTGTCGGCCTCGACGTCGGACGATCGTGAACTCGCCTTCTGCGAGCAGACCGAACAGAAAGGCACCGGACACGCGGTGGCCCAGGCGCTCGACGGACTCGGTGACGGCAAGGTGCTGGTCCTCTACGGCGATGTGCCGCTGATCCAGGCCAGGACTCTCGACACGCTGCTCGAGGGCGTCGACGAGCAGCACATGGCGCTGTTGACGGTGACGCTCGACGACCCCACCGGCTACGGCAGGATCGTGCGCAACGGAAGCGATGCGGTCGTCGCCATCGTCGAACACAAGGATGCCGATGCCAAGCAGCGCACCATCCGCGAATGCAATACCGGGATCATGGCGATGACCAGCGCACAGCTGCAGCGCTGGTTGCCCCAGCTTTCCGCCGAGAACGCCCAGGGCGAGTATTACCTGACCGATGTGATCGCCATGGCCGCTGCCGACGGCGTCGAGGTCAAGGCCGCGCAGCCGAGCTCGCCGGTCGAGGTCGAGGGGATCAACGATCGGCGCCAGCTGGCGTCACTGGAACGTGCCTTCCAGCATCGTCAGGCGGATCGATTGATGGCGGCCGGCGTCAGTTTCGCGGATCCGGAACGCTTCGATCTGCGTGGCGACGTCACCGTCGGCCGGGATATCCAGATCGACGTCAACGTGATCCTGGAAGGGCAGGTCACGCTGGAAGACGATGTCGTCATCGGTCCCAACTGCGTAATCAAGGACTCGATTCTGCGTCGAGGTGCCCTGGTGAAGGCCAACAGCCATCTTGAAGGTGTCGAGATGGGCGAGGGCAGCGACTGCGGACCGTTCGCACGCCTGCGTCCCGGTACTCGGCTCGGCGGCAGAGCGCATGTGGGTAACTTCGTCGAAACCAAGAACGCCACCCTGGGTGACGGCGTCAAGGCGGGCCACCTGAGCTATCTGGGTGATACCGAGATCGGCCGCGATACCAACATCGGCGCTGGCACCGTCACCTGCAACTACGATGGCATCAACAAGCATCGTACTCTGATTGGCGAGTGCGTCTTCGTCGGTTCCAACAGCTCGCTGGTCGCCCCGGTCACCATTGGTAATGGCGCCACGATTGCCGCGGGTTCCACGATCACCCGTGCGGTGGCCGACGACGAGTTGGCGATCGGGCGCAGTCGTCAGGTCGTCAAGCAGGGCTGGCAGCGGCCGGTGAAGATGCCGAAGTCTTGATTCATTGTCTTTGGCGCTCATTCGAGTGAAAAGAGCTAACTACTGACGAGGTCCTTACGACCCTTGTCGTCGTTATCGCGAGGGGAAAGCTCCTCGCGCTCCCCTTTTTCGCGCCACAGGCTCAATTAGCCCCGAGTCGATCTTCGTCGACGCTTCGGGTCGGCGCGCAAGGACGTCCCTGTCCCGGCGCGCCTCTAGCGACCTGCTTCGCTAAAACATCCTGTCCCGCTTGCAGGCCGGAGCTGGCCATCCATGGCCAGCTCGTTCGGCGAACCAAACATCACTCAGATGTCTGGTTCGCCTTACCCATGTCGCTAGACCCGGCTTGCCGGTGGTCGCTCGGGTTGAGCCTGAGAGGCGCTATCGGGTGCTTCTTTCCGACAGATGTGGAAATCCTGCCGGTTTCCACTTCGTATCCTGGCACTTAACGTGCCATGCACTGCTGCCAGCGGTCGTCGACCCGCTTTGCAAACCACGCCGTGGTCAGGTTGCGGGTGATCTTGGGGCTCTCCAACTTGATGCCGGGTAACCGTGCGTAGGAGATGGGCTCGTTCTCCTGCTGCCGCGCCAGCGCATAGACTTTCTCGTAGAGGTCGGTCTGCTCGAAGTCGAGAGAATCCTCTTTTTCCAGTGCGTCGCGAATATCACCGTCGTCCATGCCCAACCTGGCTTTCAGTGTGCGTACCGCCAATTCGGTCTGGCCTGCCTTGAGCGAGCCGGGAATAATCAGGTCACCATCCAGCGCCAGCGGAATACCGGAGAGTTGAGTGACGGCCGCCTGAAATGCGGCGTTACGGCTGGCGTACCAGCCGGCGTTGAAGTCGGCGAAGCGGTAAATGGGTTTGTCGTAATTGGCGGGATAGCCGAACAGGTGGGCAATGCCGAAATAGAGCCCGCCGCGCCGGGTGAATACCTCGTGACGGATCGAGCCATCGATCGGATAGGGATAGTTCTCGGCGTGTTCTTGCGCGAAATCGACGCTGACCTGCATCGGGCCGCCGGTGTGCACCGGGTTAAGGCTGCCGAAGAGCTGGCGACCCAGCGGTGCCATGTCGATGAAATCCTCGAAGATCTCGCTCATCTCGCGCTCGGTGGTCACCGAATTCAAGCGCTGGTTGTAGGTCTTGCCGTTGGGTGATTCGAGATTCAGGCCGGCGTCGACCAGAAAACCGGGAACGTGTAGCGCGCTGGCGCGTCGGTCGATCTCCTGCCGGGCGATGGTCGAGAGATTGGGCACGCTGGGGTCGGCTCTGTAAGTCGACTCCTGCTCGATCACTGCCAGCACCGAGCAGAGATTGTCTCGAGTCGCGGGTAGATTCTGGGCCGAGAATGCAGCGGTGATGTCCGTTGCCCAGCCATCACGGTCATCGGCGCTCGCCGGAATGAGTGTCACCAGCTCGCTTTTCACGCTCGCCGGACGCTGCTCGAAGCCGGGTTGCGGAGCCTGCGTGCTGCAGCCGGCCAGCAGGGTGACGACAAGCGCCGAGAGCCAGCGGTAGTTCGAATAAATCGTGGCTTTTTTCATGCGCTCAGATGCTCCACCAGGCGCTGCATCATCGCATCGCAGCGTTCGAGCTGATCGAGGGCGATGAACTCGTCCGGCTTGTGACCCTGATCCATGCAGCCGGGGCCGCAAACCACGGTGGGAATGCCGGCTTCATGAAACAGTCCGCCCTCGGTGCCGTAGGCAACGGTGCCGAAGTCATCGCGATCCGACAGGGTGGCGATCAATCGCGCCACGTCGCTCGTCGCCTCGGTCGTCAGCCCTGGATAAGCCTGTAGCGGCTCGAAGACGATATCGGTATCGGGTTCGACGGCGCGCATTTTGGGGATGAGTTCCTGGTCGGCGTAGTCGCGCATCTCGCGTTCGACATCATTGGCATCGAAGCCGGGCAGCGAGCGCACTTCCCAGTCGAAGCGACACTCAGACGGCACGATGTTGAGCGCTCGACCGCCCTCGATCACGCCGGTCTGGACGGTCGAAAAGGGCGGATAGAAGCGCTCGTCATGGCGGGCGGGATCGGCCAGACGCTCGCCGATCTCGTTGAGGCGAACGATCATCTTGGCGGCAGTTTCGATAGCGTTGACGCCCTCCGGTGCATAGGCGGAGTGGCAGGGCACACCATGCACGCGGCAGCGCACGCCGAGCTTGCCCTTGTGACCCAGCACCGGCTTGAGCTCGGTCGGCTCGCCGATGATGCAGGCGAGCGGCTTGTGCGGTCTGCCTTCCAGCATCGAGATGATCGAGCGCACGCCGAGACAGCCCACTTCCTCGTCATAGGAGAACGCCAGATGCACCGGCGTTTCGAGCTTCGCCGCCTTGTAGCTCGGCACCGCCGCCAGCACGCAGGCAATGTAGCCCTTCATGTCGGTGGTACCGCGGCCGTAAAGCTTGCCGTCGCGCTCGGTCATCTCGAACGTCGGTACGGTCCAAGGCTGGCCGTCGACCGGAACCACATCGGTGTGGCCGGAAAGCACCACGCCACCCCGATCAGTCGGGCCGATGGTTGCCCATAGATTGGCCTTGCTGCCCTCGTCGTTGTGAATCAGCTCGCTGTCGACGCCGTGCTGGGCGAGGTAATCGCGCACGAATTCGATCAGCGCGAGATTGGACTCGCGGCTGACTGTGGCGAAGCTGATCAGCTTGCCGAGGATCTCTTGGCTGGTCATGCGATGTCTCTTCGATTGTGGTTGTTGACTAGGCGAACCATGATGCCCAGCTCGTGTGGCAGTGACCACCGCGTCGTATCATTCCTTGGGTAAGCTTGACGAATTTTAGTGTTTGGATTTTGATTCGCACCTGCTATCTTTCAAATCGAAAGCTAAAACGCGAAATTCGAAACTTACTCTAATTTAATCGAAACCCATGCCGAAACGCGACACCGCTCAGCGCCGTCACGCCATTCTTGCCTACGTCAACGAACATGGGGAAACCCCGGTCGAGACGCTGGCGAGTCGTTTCGCGATTTCCGAAGTGACGATCCGCAAGGATTTGAACACTCTGGAGCGCAGCGGCCTGTTGCTGCGTCGTTACGGCGGGGCGGCACCGTTGCCCCAGGAAATGCTCGCCGAGCCGGCACAGGCACTTTCCCCCTACAAGCAGGCCATCGCCCGGGCGGCGCGAGCGCGTATTCGCGAGCACAACCGAATTATCGTGGATAGCGGCACCACCACGGCGGCGCTGATCGGCGAGCTGGGTGGCCTGCGCGGTCTGGTGGTGATGACCAATTCGCTCGCCGTGGCCGCGGCGCTGCGTGAACTGGAGTCGGAACCCGCGCTACTGATGACCGGCGGCACCTGGGACCCGCATTCGGAATCCTTCCAGGGCCAGGTCGCCGAGCAGGTATTGCGGGCCTACGATTTCGATCAGCTCTTCGTCGGTGCCGACGGCATCGACCTCGACCGCGGTACCACCACCTACAACGAGCTGTTCGGCCTGACCCGGGTGATGGCCGAGGTCGCCCGCGAGGTGGTGGTGATGGTGGAAGCCGACAAGATCGGCCGCCGTATCCCCAATCTGGAACTTCCCTGGGCACGCATCGATACGCTCGTCACCGACTGGCGAATCGACGCCACGGCGGCAGAGGCCATCGAGCTCCAGGGCACGACGCTGGTGGTCGCGCCCGAGCCGGCCGGCCGAACCGACGGATAACTTTCAAGGACATCGATCATGTGTGGAATCGTCGCTGCGCTGGCCGCGCGTAACGTGCAAGGTATTTTGCTGGAAGGGTTGAAGCGTCTCGAATATCGCGGCTATGACAGCGCGGGCATGGCCGTACTGAACGCCGTCGGCGAGCTCATGCGGCAACGCGCCAAGGGCAAGGTCGCCGCCCTCGAGGAGAAACTCGCCGAGCGTTCCTTGACCGGCAAGATCGGCATCGCGCATACCCGCTGGGCGACCCACGGCAAACCGTCCGAAGTGAACGCTCACCCACATCTGGCGCGCGAACGGTTGGCAATCGTCCACAACGGCATCATCGAGAATTACGAGCCGCTCAAGCGTGAATTGGAAGTTGACGGCGTAGTGTTCGAATCGGAGACCGATACGGAAGTCGTGGCCCACCTGATCGACCGCGCCTTTGCCGAAAACAACGACTTGCTCGCCGCCGTGCAGACCACCCTCGACAAGATCGACGGTGCCTATGCGCTGGCGGTGATGCACGCCGATGCGCCGCGAGAAATCATCGGCGCCCGCAAGGGCAGCCCGCTGGTGGTTGGAGTCGGCATCGACGAGAACTTCCTGGCCTCCGATGCGCTGGCGCTTTTGCAGGTCACCGACCGCTTCATTTACCTGCAGGAAGGCGACGTGGTGCGCCTGTCTGATGCCCACGGCATCGAAATCTTCGATACCAACGGCAAGCCGGCCGAACACCCGGTACATACCTATGAGCACGGCGATGCCGCTGCCAGCCGTGGCGAGTATCGTCACTTCATGCTCAAGGAAATTCACGAGCAGCCCGCCGTGATCGCCGCCACGCTGGAGGGCCGGTTGAGCGGTTCCCACGTGCTCGAAAGCAGCTTCGGTGTCGGCGCCAGGGCGCTGTTCGAGCGGGTCAAGCAGGTGCATATCGTCGCCTGCGGTACCAGCTATCACGCCGGCATGGTGGCGCGCTACTGGCTCGAGAAGTTGGCCGGCCTGCCGACCACGGTCGAAGTCGCCTCCGAGTATCGCTACCGTGAAGTCGTCGTGCCGGAAAACACCCTATTCGTCACGCTATCCCAGTCCGGCGAGACCGCCGATACCCTGGCGGCGCTTCGCTATGCCAAGAGCCGTGCCAAGAGCCGTGACAAAACATCGGGTTACCTGGGGACTCTGGCGATCTGCAACGTCCCCGGCAGCTCGCTGACACGGGAGTCCGATCTGGCGCTGATGACCCAGGCCGGCCCAGAGATCGGCGTCGCCTCCACCAAGGCCTTCACCACTCAGCTCGTCGCCCTAATGCTGCTGACGCTCTCGCTGCGTAAACAGCGCGGTGACGAGCGCGAAGCATCACTGGTCCAGGCCCTACGCGGCCTGCCGACGGTGCTCGACAGCGCGCTGTCCATGGACGGGCCGATCGCCGAACTGTCGGAAGCCTTCGCCGAGAAGCATCATGCGCTGTTCCTGGGCCGCGGCACCCAGTTCCCGATCGCCCTGGAAGGCGCGCTCAAGCTCAAGGAGATTTCCTACATCCACGCCGAGGCGTACCCGGCCGGCGAACTCAAGCACGGCCCGTTGGCGCTGGTCGATGCCGATATGCCGGTGGTCGCCGTCGCCCCCAACGACGAACTGCTGGAGAAGCTCAAGTCCAACCTGCAGGAAGTCCGCGCCCGGGGCGGCGAGCTGTTCGTGTTCGCCGACGAAGGCGTCGCGCTGACCGCCGCCGACAATCTGCGCGTGCTCCATGTACCGCCTGTGGATGAATTGCTCGCCCCCATCGTCTACACCATTCCGCTGCAGCTGCTCTCCTACCACGTTGCCGTGCTCAAGGGCACCGACGTCGACCAGCCGCGCAACCTGGCCAAGAGCGTGACGGTGGAGTGAGGGGAAAGCTTCAAATTGCCGCCACGGGAAACTGAAAATCAGGGCGGCTCCTGAATAACCCAGGAGCCGTCTTTTCAAGGCCTACGAATCATTCTCGGAATCGATCGATAGGAGGAGCTTCAGTGTCGATCGTCGGCATCCATCGGCACCAGTTCGTAAGCGATCTCTCCTCGCCGGACGCGGCCGGTACCATACGTATGCGAACCCGCCACCATCGTATCTTCCTCGACCAGCTGCTCGAGAAGTTCCAAGCGTGTGGCTACCGCACGCTCAGGATCCATGTCAGGGACCACACTCCAATGGGGGTAGTGGAACTGGAGCACCGACGAATGCATGAGATCCGCCCACATCAACATCTGCTGACCACGGTCTTCGATCATTACGCCGGTATGGCCGGGGGAATGACCATATAAAGGCACGAATTTCAGTCCCGGCACGATGACGGCATTATCCGGCACGACCTTGATCCGTCCTTCGTACAGCTCGAGTACCGCCTTCGTGACTTTATGGTCGCCCATATTGCCTTCGGGAACGTGTGATCCAGTCCAGAATGCCATTTCACTTTCGCCAACGTAAAGCTGCGCATTTCGATAGCGGGAGCGACCTTCCGGCGTCAGGAGTCCTCCGGTGTGATCCTTATGAAGATGCGTGATGATGATTCCCTCGACATCTTCAGGTGCGTAACCGATTGATCGTAATTGTTCGGGGACCTTTCCCCGCTCCGGCCCAGCTTCCTGACCGCACCCTGTATCGATGAGCCACAGATGATCTTGCCACTCGATGGCGAAGGCATGAAAGGGCTCTATCGAGGGCCCTTCTGGCGGAAGCCCAGCTTTCTGGTAGAGATGCCGGCCTTCTTCGGAGCGTGCTCCCGGTATGAAATCGGGTGTACATGGGTAAGTACCGTCGAGCAACCATGTCATCTTAAATTTTCCGACCTGAAAAAATTTTGTCACTTTGACTCCTGTGAATGATCGATATCAATATCGATTTGAGCTGCGCTACAACACTAAATTCGACGTATGAAAGTGAGTAACAAGTATCAGAGCAGCAAACACCAAGCATATCAGCATGTAGTGTAGTTCAGTTGTCGATCGATCCAAATCCAGCCCAGCTCGCCGTCATCGCCAGTGAGCTATCGCTGTCATCACGATCTCCAGAGATTCTCGAGGAATATCCCGGGTGATGAAGACTAGCCGCGCCCGAAGATTCCGAATAAGCGTTCAGCCAAGGCTGGTAATTATCAGCGTGGCGTTATATTTGTCCCGAACCGATCTCAATGCGACGAGACGTAATCCGTCTTGGCGAACGCAGGGGGTATCGCGAAGTTCTCCCTCATCCGCTTCGCCTCGGCGGCTGGTGTCAATCCGAAAAGCCGTTTGAATTCCCGATTGAACTGCGAAGGGCTCGCATAACCCACGGCGTGGCAGGCGGTTTCCGCCGTCATGCCCTGACGCACCATCAGCAGGCGCGCCTGATGCAGTCGTGTGGATTTCACGTACTGCATCGGCGAGGTGTGGGTAATGGTTTTGAAGTGGTTGTGGAACGTGGGAACGCTCATGCCGGCTTCACCGGCCAGTTGCGACAAATCGAGCGGCTGGGCATAGGTCGCGTGAATGCAGCGCAGCGCTTTGCCGATCTTTCCGAACTGCCCCCGCATCGCCAGCGCCGCTCTCATCGCATCGCCTTGTGCCCCGGTGAGCACGCGAAAATAGAGCTCCCGAACCAGCGCCGGGCCGAGAATCGTCGCCTCGAGCGGCTGGTTCATCGCTTCGAGAAAGCGCACCAGAGACGCCCGTAACGCCGGGTCCATGGGGCTGGACATCAAACTCTGCGGCGCACTCGGCCGTGCTGTTCCAGCATCGCGCTCGATCTGGATCATCAGCTCGGCGGCGAGCTGAAAATCCAGATGCATGTAAATGGCCAGCAGCGGATGTTCCCGCGTCGCCTCGGTTTCCATCGTGAAGGGCACCGGTACCGCGACCGCCAGGTAGTGCTGCTCGTCGTACAGATAAACCTGGTCACCGAAAAAGCCCCGCTTTCGCCCCTGGCATACGATCACGATGCCAGGATCGTACAGAACCGGAGTACGCGATAAGGGGTGATCCGAGCGCAGGATACGCACGTCGGGTAACGCGGTCAGGTTGTAGCCCTCGTCCGGCGCCAGCGCCCGAAGCAACGCCACCATGTGCTGCTGTTCAGCCGGTGGAGCGGGAATGGTCTTGTTCATGTCGTATCGCGTGAAATGATAAGAATAGGCAATAAAACAAGAACAATAAGCCTGAAAGCGTGAAATTCAAAGGCGTAATGTGCAGCTCTCACTGATTCATTGGAGCTATTGCCATGTCGTCCAGCAAACTCATTCTCATCACCGGTGTCAGCAGCGGCTTCGGCCGGGCGCTGGCTCAGGAAGCGCTCGCTAACGGTCACCGCGTCGTCGGCACGGTGCGCAACGAACAGGCCAGGCAAGCGTTCGAGAAGCTCGACCCGGCGAACGCGTTGGGCCGGGTGCTCGACGTGACCGACTTCGATGCCATCGACGGTGTCGTGGCCGACATCGAGGCGAGCGTCGGGCCGATCGACGTTCTCGTCAACAACGCCGGCTACGGCCACGAAGGGATCATGGAGGAGTCCACGCTGGCCGAGATGCGTCGCCAGTTCGACGTGAACGTATTCGGCGCGGTTGCCGTAACGAAGGCCGTATTGCCCTACATGCGTGCACGCCGTTGCGGGCATATCCTCAACATCACCTCGATGGGCGGCTTCATCACCATGCCGGGCATTGCCTATTACTGCGGCAGCAAGTTTGCGCTGGAAGGGATCTCCGAGGTGCTCGGCAAGGAAGTGAAGCCGTTCGATATCCACGTCACCGCCGTGGCTCCCGGCTCGTTTCGCACCGACTGGGCTGGCCGTTCGATGTCCCGCACACCGCGCTCGATTCCCGACTACGACGCGCTGTTCGATCCGATCCGGCGTGCCCGCGAGGAGAAAAGCGGCCAACAGCTCGGCGATCCGGCAAAGGCTGCCCGCGCCATGCTGGCCGTCATCGCCAGCGAAACACCGCCGGCACATCTGCTGCTGGGCAGCGACGCGCTCGGACTGGTTCGCGATAAACTGTCAGCGATGAGCGACGAGATCCAGGCATGGGAAACGCTCACGCGTTCGACCGACGGCTGATGTTCGAAGCCGACTTACCTTGCGGTGTCGTTTCTTCTGGGAGCGACACCGATGCCTAACGCCGGTGCGATGCAGGTCCGTTTTGTCGCTTATCACCGGGCTGCAGAGGCTGACCGGCTCGCGGCTTTCATTCTAGCGTTAGCGCTACTTTCAGGAGGGTGTCATGAAAATCAATCGTGTAGGAACACAGGCCTCGACGACGGGCCCGGAAGAGTACTTCACCGGCACCGTTCGCGTAGACCCGCTATTCAGCGCCGAATCGCCCAGTCGTACCAGCGGCGCTGCGGTCACCTTCGAACCCGGCGCACGCACGGCGTGGCATACCCATCCCGCGGGGCAGACATTGATCGTCACCGCTGGCTTCGGACGCGTTCAGCGAGACGGCGGTCCGATCGAGGAGATTCGCCCTGGCGACGTGGTCTGGTTCCCCGCTGGCGAGAAACACTGGCACGGTGCGGCGCCAGATATCGCGATGACCCACATCGCCATCCAGGAATCTATCGATGGCAGTCCGGTCACCTGGATGGAAAAGGTTCAGGACGCGCAGTACGAAGGTAAGTCGTAGGCGGTCGTCCGCCAAGTGTCGGCTGACCCGGGTATCGGTAGCCGTGACAAGACGATGCTGCGGCATTCCAGTCGGCGGAGTCCGTGGGCGAGCGCAGGCTTTTTCAGAAAGCTCAACTGCCGGCGTAGGAACGCATTGTCTGCTGGTTCCAAGTCTCGAAGTGGTCGAACATGGCTTGACGCGCCAGATCCGGATCTTTTGCCTTGATCGCGGCGACGATGGCGATATGGGTTTCGTTGGTCTTCTTCAGTGATTGGGTGGACTGGCGGGCAAGCACCCGGCGATGGTGAAGCACTTTCTTCAGAACCGACGACAGGCCTTGAAATATGATCAAAATGGCAGGATTGCCGGCCATGATCGCCAATTGTTCGTGAAACTCGTAGTCGGCTTGGAGGCCGTCGTTTATATCCGCTGTGTTGACGATGCGTTCGCAGAGCCGCTCCAGTTTCTCCAGTTCCTGGGGTGTGTGATGGGTCGCGGCCGCTTGAATGATTTCACGCTCGAACATTTCCCGCGCCGATTCCATGTGATCGACGGAGATGTAGTTCAGCTTCAAGGCCAGTTCAAAGTAGAGCTGGATAAAGACGGGCTCGGGCATTTTAAGAAACGTCCCCGAACCTTGTCGGCGTTCGATGAACCCCAGGCTCTGAAGCACCGACAACGCGTTCCTGACCGATGAGCGATGCATCGAGAATCGTTCGCACAGCGTCCTTTCCGGTGGCAGTTTCAGGCGTCCATCGCGGGACAGTTCCGACACCGATACGAAGTCGTGCAATTTGGCCAGAAGGCCGGAGTCAATCTCGCTCATAGGCGTTCCAGTCGCTGCCGTCGGTGGAAAGAGTTCGGCGGCAGCTTAGCATGTCAGTGAATGTGCATACCGCCGTTGACGTCGATCGTGGCACCGGTGATGTAGCTCGACAGCTCGCTGGCCAGGAACAGAAAGGCATTGGCGACGTCGTCGGGCAGTCCGAGCCGCTTGAGCGGGATCCCCTCTAGAATCGGGGCCTTCATCTCTTCGGTCAGCTTGCCGGCGGTGATATCGGTATCGATCAGTCCGGGCGTCACCGAATTGACCCGAATGCCGAACGGCCCCAGCTCGCGGGCCATTGCCTTGCCCAGCCCCAGCATGCCAGCCTTGGCGGCGCTGTAGTGGGGCCCTCCGAAAATGCCGCCGCCGCGTTGGGCGGAAACCGAGGAGGTGCTGGCGATCGAGCCGCCGCCCGCCGCTTTCATGTGCGGCACCACGGCCTGGGACATGTACAGCATACCGCGCAGGTTGACGTCGAGAATGCGGTCGTAACTCTCGGAGTCGATCTCCTCGAACTTCACTGGCTGGGTAATGCCGGCATTGTTGATGAGCACATCGATCTTGCCGAATTGCTCGAGCGCGCGTTCGACCACATCGAGACATTCGTCGCGGCGGGTGACGTTGGCGACTACGACGAGACAGCGGGCTGGATCGAACTCCTGCCTCACCGCTTCACAGGCCGATTCGTCGATATCGGAAATGACGATGTTCGCCCCGTGTTCGTGAAACAGCCGGGCAGTCTTCAAGCCGATCCCGCGGGCGCCGGCCGCGCCGGTGATGAGGCAGACCTTGTTGTCGAGAAGCATGCGTGTATCTCCAGGCATCATTGAAGGTTATCGAGCCATTCGAGGGAACGGCCGAGTTTTTCCTCGATCAGATCGAGAGGCAGTGGACTCCTGTCCCGCCAGGGTTGTGCCTGGCGGTCCCGATGGAGCCGGAAGGGAAGTTCCAGCGAGAACGGCCGTTCGGCGGCCACGAGGGTGCGAATCACCCGGGCCTCGTCGATATCGCTGTCGCCGAGTTCGCTGAAGTCATAGCCGGATGCCACGCGCCGGCAGGGCTTGATGTGAAAATGGTCCGCCAGAGGCAGGGCTTGTTCTACGTCCGTCTCGGGATGGCGATCCGGCTGGTGGGAGAGCAGGTTGCCGCAGTCGTAGTTGATGCCGAAGGTATCGTCATCGAGCATTGCCATCAGCTTGAGGATATCCCCGGCGTGGTCGAGCATGTTCGGTTCGGCGTTGCCCGGGTTCTCGAGCAGGATTCGAACGCCATGGTCCCGCGCGATGCGGCTCATCCGTTCGGCGTGGGCGAGAAAGCGCGCGCGGTTGCCGAGCGTTGCGGCGTTGGTGATGACGAACTTGGCGCCGAGTGCTGCGGCGAATCGGCAGCGCGCTTCGAGACGCTCCGGGGCATTGTCGAGGCCGAGATCGATATGGCCGGAGAAATAACGGCAATGCTGATCGAGACCGCGCATCTCACTACATAGATCGTTGGCGAGCGCGAGAGTCAGGTCGGCGTCGGTGAAAGTCTCCACGTAACCGTCAATAAAGGCGAATTCGACTTGCCGCACGCCGCGACGGGCCAGGGACGGCAGAATACGGTCGAAGTCGTAACCGTCGTAGGCCGCCGTGCTGACGGAAAACGAAAGGGAGTTCATGCTTGGCCGCCCCCCTCGGGATCGCAGCCATTGAGTCGGCGGTAGGTGCGAATCAACTGGCTGTCGTCCAGGCGGCCTTCGCCACCCTCGGCCGTGGCGACGAAGAGCTGATGCGCGCTGTGGGCGAGGGGGGTGTAGGCCCGAGACGAACTGGCGGCGTCGCAGACGATGCCCAGATCCTTGCAGAAGATGTCGATGGCACTGGTGACGTCTCCCGGCGGCTCGATCATTCGCGGGCCGCGGTCGCGGAGCATCCAGCTCGAGGCCGCCGAACCCTGGACTAGCCGCAACGCGATCTGCCGGTCGATGCCGCTTTTCTCGGCCAGTGCCAGCGCTTCCGCCGCCGCCGCGATATGCACCCCGCAAAGCAGCTGGTTGACCGCTTTCATCGCGGCGCCCTGCCCGGGGCGATCGCCGACCTCGAAGATCGCCTGGCCGAGGATGTCGAACAGCGGACGGCAGCGCTCGAGTGACGGCGCATCGCCAGCGGCCATGATGCTGAGCGTGCCGGCTTGCGCTCCCACGACGCCACCCGAAACCGGGGCATCCACGTAGTGAAGATCCGGCCGCACTGCCGCGACGTCGGCGGCCAGTGCTTCGGCATCGGCCGGCGCGACGGTGGACATCTGTACGATGCAAGCGTCCGTCGGCAATCGTGATGCCAGGCCGCCGACGACGAGTGCATCCGAGAACAGCAGCGAGCGAATCTGCTCGGCGTTGACGACCATGATCACCAGCGCCTCGATGTTTTCGATACCGTCGTTTCGGGTAGACACTTGGCGGTGAAAGGCTTCAGCGCGCTCGGTCAGTGCATCGAGACCGAGCACCTCGAGCCCGGTTCGGGCGAGATTCTCGGCCATGGGCCAGCCCATGGCGCCCAATCCTGCAACAGCGACTCTCTTCATCTTGGTTCCTCAGTAAAGGATCAGTGCGGGCACGTACGAGACGAGAAGCAGCACGGCGATGGCGACGAGATAGAACGGAACGAGTTCACGCACGACGGCGCCAATGCGCTCCCGAGCGATGGCCGATGCGACGAATAGCGTGGTACCGATGGGCGGCGTGAAGAGTCCGATGCTCAGATTCACGCACATGATGATCCCGAGCTGGACCAGGTCCAGGCCGATGGCGTTGGCGATCGAGACGAGCGTCGGCCCCAGCAGCAGGATTGCGGCCGGCAGATCGAGGAACATGCCGATGAACAGCAGCAACAGGTTGATCGCCAGAATTACCAGGATCGGATTGCCGAGAGTTTCTACGGCCCACTGCGCGATGGCCTGAGGGACACCACCACTGGTAAGGATATAGGCGATGATATTGGCGGCGGCGATGATCAGCATGACCATGCCCGTGGTCACGACCGTTCCCGATAACGCAGACACGACGCGGGAGAGCGTCAGATCGCGGTAAATCAGCGCGCTGACGAGCAGCGCGTAGGCCACGGAGATGATGCTGACTTCGGTGGGGGTGGCGATGCCTGCGCGCAATAGCACGAGAATGATTACCGGCATCATTAGCGCGGGCAGCGCCGTAGTCAACGTGCTTTTCACCTCCCGTGCCGTGTACTTCAGCGTGAGTCTAGGGAAGCCGCGTCGCTTTCCGGTCACATAGCAGGCGGTCATCATTCCGATCGCCAGCATCAGCGCCGGCAGCACCCCGGCGAGGAATAGCGACGCGATGGAAACATTGGACACCGTGGCAAACAGGATCAGCGGGATCGATGGTGGCATCAAGCCGGCAATGACCGATGAGGAAGCGGTTACCGCGGCGCCGAAGGCACCGGGGTAGCCCTCTCTCTTCTGCCAGGGAATCAGCATCGAACCCAGCGCCGATGCCTCGGCGACGGCTGAACCCGAAACGCCGCCAAAGATGGTGGAGCCCACCACGGTCACCTGACCTAGCCCGCCGTGATACTTGCCGACCAGCATCGATGCCAGCGCTACCAGTCTCTGCCCGAGCTTGCCGGACATCATCAGACTGCCGGAAAGCACGAAGAAAGGGATGGCCAGCAGTGGGAAGCTCTGAGTCGGCTGGAAGATTTTCATCACCACCATGCTTGAGGGCATGGAGCCGAAGACCGAGAGCGCCGTCCAGCCGCTGAGGACGAGTGAGTAGCCCACCGGCATTGCCATCAGCATGAGGAGGATGAAGGAGAACAGCATATTGATTGTCATAGGGCTTCCTCCCCGTGGGTCGCAAGCGATTCGTCTACCGATACCCGGCGATCGAGTGCGATGAGAACATTGAGCAGGGAAACGAGCGCCAGACCAGCGAAGCCGACAACGACCGACCAGTAGGCCCATGACATGGCAATACCGGTAATGGGCAGGAGCTGATTGCCCGCGATACTGATAACTTCCAGCCCGTGCCAGGCGATGAGGGCGAAAGCGATGGCCGCCAGCAGGTTCGTGGCGAGACTGACGACCCTACGCAGTGGACGCGGCAGTCTCTCGACCACGGCTTCGATCCCGATATGTTCGTTCTTCGCAGCGGTCGCGACGATGGCGCACATGGTGAGCCAGGGAAACAGGAGGTTGGGAACTTCCGACGTCCAGTTGAGATTCATCTCCCACACATAGCGCACGAATACGGCCGTCAATAGCGTGCCGAACATGGTGAGGAGGGAGACGATGCCGAACCACTTGAACAGGTGATGAATCGCGGTTTTCAGGCGCAGCGGGGGCGAACCGGGATGCCCCGGTTCGCCATGCCGACCTGCATTGACTTTAGACATGGCGAACGCTCCCGTTTACTGTGATGCTTTCGCCTTCTTCGCGGCGTTTACGACCATATCCACCATCTTTGGATACTTTCCGCGCCAGGTGTCGTAGACGCTGCGAGTCGCTTCGATGAACGGTGCCTGATCCACTTCGTTGAACTTCACCCCCGCTTTTTCCATCTTCACGCGCAGGTCGTTGTCCGCTTCCAGCGACGCCTGGCGCTCGAACTTGCCCGCTTCGATGGCGGCATCCTGAATGACTTTCTGGTCCTCGGGCGTAAGACTGTCCCAAACGACCTTGCTCATCAGCAGTGGCATCGACTCGTACATGTGGCCAGTAAGCGAAATATATTTCTGCACTTCATAGAGCTTCGATGAATAGATGTTCATTAGCGGGTTCTCCTGACCATCCACCACGCCCTGCTGGAGCGCGATATAGAGTTCGGAGAAGTTCATCGGTGTCGGCGTTGCACCGAGCGCATCGAAGATATCGACGGCTATTTCGGATGGCGGCGTACGGATCTTGAGACCCTGGAGGTCGGCGGGTTTTTCGATCGGTCGGACGTTGTTGCTGACGTGACGGATGCCGTTATCCCACAGTGCTAGCAGCACCAATCCCTGTTCTTGCGCTAGTCGTTTGAGCTCGTTGCCAACCTCGCCATCCATGACTTCCCAGGCGGTGGGCAATGAATCGAAGAGAAATGGCAGGCCAAGCAGAGAGAACTGCGGAACGATGCTAGACACTGGCCCCTGACTGTTGGCGCTGAACCCGAGGCTTCCCATGCGCATCAGGGTCAGTGCTTCCATATCATCGCCATATTGGGCATTGCCGCCCACGTCGACGTGGATTTCTCCGTTCGTTCCCTCTTCGACGAGTTTGGCGAAGCGTTCGGAGGCTATCCATTTTGGGTTGCCCTCGGCGGCATTGTGAGCCAGTTGCAGAGTTTGAGCTGCCATTGCTGGTGTAGCGGCCGCAAGGGCAGCAGCCAAGGCCGTGGTTTTCAGAATCGCTTTAATCATTGTCGTTGCGCTCATGGTTGCTGACGGGGTTTGGTGACGTCCTTGCTATGGCGCTTCCGGCTCAGCTGGCGTGCGTGAGCGAGATTCGGGACGCCAGGGTCTTCACCATTGCCTGGGTGGAGATGCCATAGCGGTCATGCAGGGTGGGCAGTGCGCCGGCGTCGAGAAACTCATCGGGCAGCCCGATCTGGTGGAATTCCGGGTGCACGCCAGAATTCATTAATAGTGAAGCTACGCTTTCGCCCAGCCCGCCGATGACGGAGTGGTTCTCCGCCACGTAGACGGGGCGCTGCGGATCACGTTTGATCTCATCGAGAATCGTTCGGGCATCCAGCGGCTTGATCGTGGGGGAATGGAGGACACCTACACGGATGCCGCGTTCAGCAAGGGCATCGGCGGCTTCGATGGCGCGCATGGTCATCAGGCCGGACGAAATGATCAGCGCATCCTCGCCATCCATCAGCCTACGGGCTCGACCGATCTCGAAACGGTAGTCCGGGAAACGATCGAGCACGCGGGGGACCATGCCGCGTAGCAGACGCAGGTAAACCGGCCCGTCGTGAGCGGCCATGGCGTGGGTGGCCTGTTCGATATCTACCGCATCACAGGGATCGACGATGGTCAGGTTCGGCATGCCGCGAAAGATGGCCATGTCCTCGGTCGCCTGATGACTCGGCCCATAACCGGTGGTGAGGCCCGGCAGCGCACAGACGATCTTGACGTTGAGCTTCTCTTCGGCGATCGCCAAGCAGATGAAGTCGTACGCCCGCCGTGAGGCGAAGACACCGTAGGTCGTCACAAAGGGAATGAAGCCTTCGCGTGCCATGCCGGCGCCGGCACTCATCAGCAATTGCTCGGCCATTCCCATCTGGTAGTAACGCTCAGGGTAGGCCTGGGCGAAGACTTGCAGATCGGTGTATTTGCCGAGATCCGCGGTCATGCCCACGATACGGTTGTTGGCCGCAGCCGCCTCGACCAGGGCGTGACCGAACGGCGCCGAGGTGGTTGCCTGACCCTCCGCCGCCAGCGAGGCGATCATCGCCGATGTCTTGAGTCGCGTTTTGGTACTCATGGATGATCGCTCCCTTCGGCGCTTGGTTGATTGGCGTAGGTATCGTCGAGTTGCTCTAGCGCGACGCGCCACTCGTCTTCGTCGACACGAATGAAGTGGGTCTTGTCGCGGTTTTCGAGCAGCGGGACGCCGCAGCCCATCAAGGTGTCGCAGATGATGACGCGGGGCTTGCCATCGGCAGGGCCTTGCGCGGTATCGAAGGCATCGACAAGCGCGGAGAGGTCGTTGCCGTCCACCCGCAGCGCCGTCCAGCCGAATGCGGTCCACTTGTCGGCGATGGGTTCGTAGCCGAGCACGCTCGAAGACTTGTCGTCGGCCTGCTGATCGTTGACGTCGACGATGGCGATGATGTTGTCGAGCTTCCAGTGTGCAGCCGAGGCAGCGGCTTCCCAGGTCGAGCCCTCGTTGAGCTCACCATCCGAGAGAAGGTTGAAGATGCGCGAACGGCTCCGTTTGCGCTTCAGACCTAGTGCCATTCCGACGCCGATCCCTAGCCCGTGCCCCAGCGACCCGCCAGTGATCTCCATGCCGGGCGTGTAGGCCGCCATGCCGGACATCGGCAGCATGCTGTCGTCGCTGCCGTAGTTTTCGACTTCGCTCTCGCTGATGACACCTGCCTCGATCAACGCCGCGTAGAGGGCGATGGCGTAATGCCCGATCGACAACAGGAAGCGATCGCGTTCTTCCCATTCGGGGTCGTCGGCGCGGAGATTCATGGCACGGAAGTAGGAGACCGCGAGCACGTCGGCGATACCCAGCGCCTGACCGACATAACCCTGGCCCTGCACTTCACCCATGCGTAGCGCATGGCGACGAATTCGATAGGCGCGTTGCCGAAGAGCGGAGATATCGGCGGGGGCGATCGCAGTAGTAGCGGCCAGATGCATAGATGCTGTTCCGTAAATTGGTTGACCAATTAACAGTAGTGAGAGCTTTAAGAGAAAAGAAGACAGACTTTGGTCGCGGGATGAAAATCGCGTTGCGTCGATCCTCACACTTGATTGGCGGAAGATCGAGACACGGACAGAAGAAGACAACTGAAGAGCTTAAGTTAATCAATAGATTATGCGGGACGACTGGATTTCGACGCATAAGGGAGGGGCTTGTCAGAAAAACGCCACGAATTGTTGAGCGCCTTCGGACCGAGACTAATGGTTAACCATTCTGGTAAGCTTCTCGATGCTGTGGCATGCAAGGGGCTGGAACTTTCGCCGACGGCAAACATAACCCGGGGTCGTTTAATAGACGGATTTTTCTCAACTCACCGCGACCATCAAACTCTCCAGCGACTCCCGCGGGATATCGCGAGTGATGAAGACCAGCCGCGAACGACGGTCTTCATCCGGCCAGGCGTCGAGTTCCAACGGCGGATGAAAAATGTGCTGCACGCCGTGGATGACGGTCGGTTTCTCCCGGCCTTCGATGTTGAGGATGCCCTTGATGCGCAGCATGTTTTCGCCCATCAGCGCGAGCATCAGCTCCAGCCAGGCTTCGAAGCGGGCGAGAACGATCGGTTCGTCGAGCGTGAAACAGTGAGCGCGAATGCGATCGTCGTGGCGGTTGGGGTCGGTCGCGTCGGCCAGCCCTGGCGCCAGCAGCGAACCACGGTCGGCCGGGCCGGCGCTGAAGGCGAGCCCACCCATCGGCAGTGGTTTCGAATACGCCTGCAGCCAGCGTTCGAGATTGGGCCGGGTACCGTCGGACTCCATCAATCCCAACCCGATCAGCGATTGTGCGCCGATCCCGCCTTGAATGACCGCTTGCTGACGCGCGCCGGGATTGATTGCTTTCAGCCTCGATCGTAGCGAATCGAGTGTCGCCGTTTCCACCAGATCCGGCTTGGTGATTAACAACAGGTCGGCGACGGCGGCTTGTTTTACCGCTTCCGGATGATGATCGAGCGTTGCCTGGCCATGGATGGCATCGACCGTCGTGACGATGCCATCCAGCCGGTATTGACGGACGATCCTGGGGTCGGTCATCAGGGTATGCAGGATTGGCGCGGGATCGGCCAGGCCGGTGGTCTCGATCACCAGGCGATCGAACTGCCGCTTCCCTTCCCGCGAGTAACGCCACGGTGCATCGCGCAGCGTGCGCGCCAGATCGCCACGGATCGTGCAGCAGAGACAGCCGCTATCCAGTGTCACCACCTCGGTTTCGTCGGTGGCACTGAACAACTGATGGTCGAGCCCGATCTCGCCGAACTCGTTGATCACCACCAGCGTGCGAGCCATGTCCGGCTGATTGACCAGTTGGTTGAGCAGCGTCGTCTTGCCGCTACCCAGAAATCCGGTCAGCAGCGTGATGGGGATGGTGGTTTTGGCAGCCATAGGCACGATGTCTACAGGTCACTATATCGAATCAGATTTGTTATATTATAACAATTCAGCTCAATTGAGGAGTTTGGCTCGACCAGACTGCCCCGGTCAGCTCACAGGACACCTCCCATAGCCGATCTTCCACCGAAGGGTCTTTGGCTGCCTTGCTGCGATGCGCGCGTTTGGGCTCGCCCTTGGTTTCGCTGAAGCCGCCGGGGCCGAAGTAGTCACCGGGGCGCGCATCGTCGGCGAGCGCGGCGTGAAGCGTGGGTTTGGCGCCTTCGGCGGCGGATTGGCTGATCAGTGGCATCACCAGTTTGAAGGCGCTGCCGATCAGCGCGCGGCTTTTCACGCCGGCATCGAACAGCGCGGTGCGGGAAAGCCCCGGATGTGCGGCGACGCTGAGGAGGCCCCAGCCGTGCTGATCGCTCTGTTTCTGGAGTGCCTGGGCGAACAGCAGCATGGCGAGCTTGGATTGACGGTACGCGCGCCAGGGGTCGTACTGCTTGCCGCTATCGAGATCGCCGAAATCGATCTTGCCGCTGCGATGCGCGAGGCTCGATAGCTGGACGACTCGGGGGCTGGATTCTGGTTTCGACGACGCGGCGGCAACGAGCAGTGGCAGCAACAGGCTCGTCAGCAGAAAGTGGCCGAGATAGTTGACCCCGAACTGGCGCTCGAAGCCGTCCTGGGTAAGCTCGAGTCTGGGTAGCGCCATGATCCCCGCGTTGTTGATCAGCCGTTGCAGCGAAGTCTCACGCTCCTGCAGGCGGGCGGCAAACTGGCGCACCGATTCGAGGCTATCGAGGTCGAGCAGCTCAAAGTGAACGTCGGCGCCGGGCTGATGGGCGCGAATCGCGTGGCAGGCAAGCTTGGCTTTTTCGGCATTGCGGGCCGCGACGATGACGCGATATCCCTTCGTCGCGAGGCCCTTGGCGGTTTCCAGCCCGAGCCCGGCGGTGGCGCCGGTGACGATGGCCAAAGGGGCGGATGGTGAGGTCATATCGCGCATCAAGCGTTCTCCTGCCGAAAAGGGGCGCTGACAAAGGGTGAGTCGAGCAAAATGGAGTCGAGAAAAGTGGGCGTGGAGCATAGCGACCCGGTCAAATTCGGGCACTTTGCTATTCTAGGGGGGCAATCAGACAGGAGTCGAACGATGGCGAGCGGAGCACAAGGATTCGTAGGTCGCAGTTGGGGGATATTGATGGCATTTGGCGTCGTTGCCATCATTTTCGGGCTGTTTGCCATTTTCCGGCCGCTTGCGGCGATCGCCGCGATGACCTGGATCATGGGCATCATGGCGCTGGCGGAGGGCGTTACCAGTCTGGTCACGCTGGCTACCGTGCCGGCAGGTGCCCGCAAGCGCTGGCTGGTATTCTACGGTGTCATCTCGGTGCTGTTCGGGCTGTTTGCCATTTTCAATCCGCTTTCCATGGCCAGTGCGCTGTTGGTGCTCGTCGGGCTATGGCTGGTCGTTGCCGGCGTCAATCGTCTGATCCTCGGCTTGCGGGTGCGTCGTGGCGTGCCGGGTGAAGGGTGGACGGTACTGAGCGGGGTCATTGCCTTGCTACTGGGGATTGCCCTGATGGTCAGTCCGTTGAGTGGCTTGATCGCCACCGCGCTGTGGATCGGTATTCTCGCCTTGCTCTTCGGCATCGCGCAGACAGTGGCAGCATGGCGGTTGCGAAAAGCCCTTTAACGCTTGAGCGAAGCCGTCTGTGCAGGAGCTAGAGCGAGTCCGTCTGAGCGAGATCAGGAACGGTCGATTCAACGGACGCCGCCGGAAACCATGAGATTTCCGGCGGTATCGTTTTGCCTCTGAATCCACAAACGGGTTCAGGAATCCAGAAAGGATTCTGCCTCACGTCTCCGTCAGACGTTCCGCGCCCCAGCTACGCCGCAAATAGCCCATCACGTCGGCCAATTCCTCGCCGTGCACGTCGGCAGGCGCGCCTTGCTCCTGCGGATCGAGATGGAAGATGTAGAGCCGAGAGGCGAATTGCGCAAAGGGGAGAGATGCCTCGCCAAAGCGTTCACCATTGCCTGCGGTGCTGACCACGACACCATCGCCCCAATCCTGGCCGCTGTCATTGTTGGGATTGAAGAAGTAGATCCGCATGGTGTCATCGGGGCCGAGTGCGGCGCGCAGAATCGTGATCGCGTGCCAACCGATGAAGCGGGATGCGCTATCGGTCACGGCGATACCGGCTGGCTGAGGATGTACCAGCGGCTGGTTGCCGTTGTAGAACGGATGGTAGGTGGCATAGAAATGGCGATAAAAGGTCTCTGGCGCTTCAATCTTGCCGGTAGTGACATCCACAATGATATGGAAGCCACGTCCTGCCCACCAACCGTGAAATTCCGGATTGACCCAGCGATGCGGATCGCCCTCTCGATCGATGCACAATCGCCCCATTTCGGCGTAGATGCGGTCAAGATGCGGTACGACCAGTAACGACACGGGATCGAGATCCAGCGATAGTCCCGTCGAAAGCCCGGCGCCGCTGGTCATCGAAGAGATTGGCTGACCTTCGAATTGCATCACGATTTCATCGTCGCGCGCCGCCCAGGCCACCATCTGCAGCAGATAGTCCGGGTCGTTGTAAGCCCACATCGACAGCGCCCGTGCCGACTGACAGGTCGGGTTGTTGCCTTGCCCCACGCCCAGAGGCAGACCCAGCATGCACAGCACGCCCTCGAGCAGTCTCGCTTCGGGAGACGCGCTTTGCCCGTAGGCCAACGTCAGACGCTGGCGCGACCAATTGCTTAGCGGCAGTGCCAACTGGCGCCAGAGAGCGGGAGCCAATGGCGGTTGGTAGAGAATGCCGCGCTCGAGCAGCATCGCCAGACCGTAGATGGCCTGTGCCGTCGCCGGGTAGGCAATACCATCGACCAGGGCTTTTATCAGTTGGTGGTAACACAGCAGACAGTCGCGCCCGGTCGTCGACAGTCCCAAGGCTTCGCTGATCAGGTGATCGTTGTGGTCGAGCAGATAGCGCAGGAGTACCGGGTGGTAGGGCGATACGAGCCCGATATCGCGCATGGCGCGTGCCATGCCAGAGGCTTCCTGCTGCAACCCAGGAATGTCCATTGCCGACAGTCTTTCCGCATAGACGTCGACACCGGGGTCTTCACGACATCCCTGGGTCGGGCCGAACAGGCTACTGACCAGACGGGCAGCGCCCTGCCCACTGGTACCAAGATCGATCTCCGGGTTGGCCTGGCAGAGCGCGATTTGGGTAATCATCTGGCGGATCGAATCCGTCAGAAGGGGACGCTGTTCCAGCAACCGCCAGATTTCATCGATCATCACATCGATGATGAACTCGAAGCCGATGCGCTCGGCCAGATAGCGAAAAAGCGCACGCGGAACGTCGGCCAGACGACCTTGAGTTTCGCGTTCCGCTTCGCTGGTCATGTCGAATAGCCGAGGCAGATTGAGCGCCAGCACCTGAGTGAGATAGTGGTGGGCGTGCTCGGCGGAGATCAGGGCATGCGGATAATCGCCTTTTGCCACCGCCAACAAGCGCAGCTCGCTCAGCGACTCGATCATCACCGTATCGGCGTCGGGGCTACCTAGGGATAGCGGCGTCAACGCTGGCAACAGGTGCTGCGGCGTTGACCAGTCGGAGTCGGCGAAGAGCCCGGAGCGATCGATTACCGCGGCGCGATGCTCCAGCGCCTGACAGCCACCAGGTTCCAACAGGACACGACGGGCGATGTCGAAAACACGCTTGGCACGCATGGCTCGAGAGAAGCTTGGCGCCTGCGCCAGCACGGCCAGCGCTTCGTCAAACTGCTCCAGCCGTTGCGGTAGACGCGCCTCAACGGCCGGGGAATCGGTATCCAACGGCATGACGATATTGCTCCTCACCCAACGGTGGCAGTGATCGACGAATTTTTTGCCACTGTCGCGGATCAGACGTAAAAATCAAGTTCTTCCTGATGCTTGAGCAGGTCACGCATGCGCTGAGGGTCGTCGCCGAAGAAGAATATCAGCCCCCAATGTGTGCCGAACGCCGTGCGTTTGGTCACCGTCGCTTCGAGGGGAGCGGTCAGCTCGTGATAGTCGAAGTAAGGGTGCTGTTCGGTTTCCTCCGGCAGTTCGAGCCGGCTAACCACACGCTTGCGCGGATACACTCCGAAGCAGCCTGCACACCCTTTGGCGTCTTCCAGAGGCGTGGGGAAGAATGCCGCGACTTCCTCCTCGGTTGCCTTGGGATCGAACACCAGCATCGATGCCTGATAGGCATTGAAGCCATAAGCGCGCTCGATGAGCTCGAACGCCTTGAATCCCGGTGGACGATAGGCGACCTCGCCGAAGTACATGGTGCCGTCGTTGGTCACGAAATATTCAGGATGAATTTGCCCGAAACGAATATCGAACGCTTCTATCAGCAGTTCTATCTGGCGAGTGATTTGCTCGCGATAGCGTTCGAGTTCCGGTGTCGCCGGCACGAAAACGGAATATCCCAGCGTGACGTATTCGGAAATATTGAGAAACTGAATCTTGCCATTCCAGACCCAGGCTTCAACGGCAAATTCCCATCCGTCCAGATGGCTTTCCATCAATAACGGATACTCGCTTTCCGAAATATATTCTATTTCATCCGGTGAGCGAATAATCCGATGCCCAAGGCAACCGGCTTTATCGAAGGCTTTTAGATGGATGGGATCGTCGGGGTCGCCATCCAATTTCAGCAGCGTCTGGTTGACACGTTTGAAGAAGCGAATGACGTCACTTTTTTCATGAGCTTCTTCGAAAATACCGACGCGAATACCACCCAGTTGAGCGCGTCGTTTCATTAGCGCCTTGTCGCGGAACAGCACGGCTTGGCCATGCAGGCGCGGATTCTTCATCAACACCGAATTGATGGCACCCGCCCATTCTACGGTTTCTTCGAATAGTGGAACGGCAGCATCCACGCCCATATCTCTTAGCGTTTCCGCAATTTCGAGTGAGCGATCATTCAGACGTTCGAAATTCCACGAGACATAGGGAATATTGTGCTGAGTGCAGTATTCCTCTGCCCAATCCGGTGCCACGACCACATAGCGTCGATCAAAATTTTCTGCAGCTTCCACCGCGCCCAAGCTCCAGCCCAGCAGTGCGATATAACCTTTTTCGGTATTCTTCTCCATAAATTAACCTCCCTCCATATTAGGACTGTTATTGATGTTCAATCCATTATAGATGAAAGGGCAGGAACTGTCAGTTGGGCCGGTCAGGCTCACCAGCGCTGAAAGCATAGGTGCTTGTTATGCAACACTCATTTCGATGATGTAAATCTTGGGTAGACGAATGAAAATCAGACAAATGGGTCAGTGGTTTTTTAGAAAAACAGTTCAATAGCGTGCTTTCAATTCTGTTTTTTCGAGTTAAAAATGAACGGGGATATCGGGCATCAGTATCCACATTTTTCTTTCTATTTCATTCGGCTGGTGGCTTTTCCGGAGGCATCGCCATGACCTCAGGAGAAGTCCGCTCGGTAGCACATCAGGCGCTGTAGTGACTCGTTGGAGATCGGGCCCGTATGCACGTGACATCCACTGAGGCGGCGATGGTCGCTAAGCATGGCGTGTCGGATCATCGATGGGTGGCAGAGGTGTGATTGGCGTCGATTCTCGAGACGCCAACGAAAACCGGGAGCTTTCGGCTCCCGATTTCTCATGCGGATCGTCTGCGTCGGACGCCACGAACGTCTCGACCTATTCGGTTCTCGGCATCAGTACCCACATTTCGCCGCGCTGCTTCATGCGGCTGGCGGCCTCTCCGGCGGCATCGCCGTGGCCCCAGTAGAAGTCCGCCCGTACCGCGCCCTTCACCGCGCTGCCGGTATCCTGCGCCACCATCAGGCGCTGCAGCGGTTGGTTGGAAAGCGGCTGGGTGGTAGAGAGAAATACCGGCGCGCCAAGCGGGATCTCGCTGGGGTCGACCGCGATGCTGCGCTCGGAGGTCAGTGGTACACCCAGGGCGCCAACCGGGCCGCTGGTATCAGCCAGGGCCTCGCTGCCCTTGAGCTCGCGGAAGAACACCATGCGCGGATTGACGTTGAGCATGTCTTCGACCTCGCCCGGATGACGGCGCGCCCAGTCACGCACGCCGGGCAGCGTGGCTTCGGCGGGCGTGATCTCGCCACGGTCGATCAAGCGCCGGGCGAAGGACTGGAACGGCTGATTGTTGGTGCCAGAATAGGCAACGCGCATGGTGGTGCCATCGGTCATCTCGACACGGCCCGAGCCCTGAATCTGCAGGTAAGCCGCTTCCACCGGATCATCGACCCACACCAGTTCGGTGCCGTTGAGATCGCCACTTCGCATCAGCTCGGCTCGGGTTGGGCCGACGTGGGTATGGCGCTTCCAGTATTTCGGATATTGGTAGAGCGGCGTCTGGTAAGGCCCGCCGCGCACGCGAGAACCGCGCAGAATCGGCTCGTAGTAGCCGGTAATCAGGCCGGTAGCACTGCCGTCGCTGTTGGTCACGCGGAACGGTGTAAAACGGCTCTCGAAGAAATTCTGGATCGCCTGGGCGTTGAGCGGATCCACCGACTGGGCATCGTGGCAGACGCTTTTCCACGCCGCCTTGCGCTGGAGCCGCGTGCAGCTCTCCCGAAATGCGCTCCACGCCGCCATCGGCTGATCCCGGTTCCAGCCCGGCAGATTGTGCCAGGTGGTCTTGCGTGCCGGCTGTTCGACCCGCGCTTCCGGACTTCCACTCGGGGACGTGGTCATGACCGGGCCGCTGGAACAGCCCGCGACGAGCAGCGCGAACAGCACGGAGGCCAGCAGCGAGGGAAAACGGAGTAATGAGGCGCGCTGGCGCGGGACGCTTGAAAGCATGCAGAGTCGATCCTTGAACACGATGCAGCAAATAGGGTGAATAAAGCGGTCGAATAAAAGCTGAAAGCGAGCATATCGCCGCCGCTCGACGGCGTCGAGCGAGGTATCGACCCAAGACAGGCGCTGCAAGTTCCTTCCCCGTCGCATTACACTATGTCCTGTAACGATGTCTTTTAACTAAGTCTTTTCACGACTTACGCCCTTGGCTTTCCCGGCAGGACCGTCTCATGACCCATGTCATCTCCATTCAGAGCCATGTCGCCTATGGCTACGTCGGCAATCGTGCCGCGGTTTTTCCGCTGCAGCGGCTGGGACTGGAAGTCACCGCCATCAACACCGTTCAGTTCTCCAACCACACCGGCTACGGCGCCTTCACCGGCGACGTGTTCAGCCCCGACCACCTCAGAAACGTGCTCGACGGCGTCGAATCCCTGGTCGGGCTCGATGATGTCGACGCCCTGATTTCCGGCTACATGGGCGACGAAGGCATCGGCCGCGCCGTGCTGGATAGCGTCGACCGCGTCAAGCAGGCCAATCCCGCCGCGCTTTACTGCTGTGACCCGGTGATGGGCGATATTGGTCGCGGCTTTTTCGTGCGCGAGGGCATTCCCGAATGGATGCGCGATCACGCCATTGCCCGCGCCGATATCGTCACCCCCAACCAGTTCGAGCTCGCCTTTCTCGCCGGGCGCGTCGTGAACACCCTGGAAGACGCCCTCGACGCCGCCGCCGCGCTGCGTGCCAAGGGCCCCAAAGTGGTGTTGATCACCTCGCTGGAAGTCGCGGGTGACGATCAGCGACATATCGGCATGCTGGTCGATGCCCCCAATGGCAGCTGGCGGATCGCCACGCCCAGGGTGGATTTCACCATTCCCCCCAACGGCGCCGGCGATTTCACCGCCGCGATGTTCCTGGCCCACAGCCTGCGCGCCGGACTCACCGACGAAGGCCCCGCCCGCGCCCTGGAACAGACCGCCGCCGCGGTGCAGATGCTGTTCGAACACACCCGCCGTGCCGGCACCCGCGAACTGGCGATGATCGCCGCGCAGCAGGATATCGTTTCGCCGACGGTGACCCTGCACGCCGAGAAACTGCGTTGAATCAGGCCATGAACCTGAACGCTCATCACACACCGCCGCTCTATCTGGGCATGGCGATGTGGGCCAACGCTGACTGGCAGGGCATCCTGTTGCCCGCTCACGGCGACGTCGATCTGCGCGACTACGCCAGCGTGTTCAACGCCGTGGAAGGCAATACCACTTTCTACAGCGGCATCCCCAAGGCGGAAACGGTCGCAGCCTGGGCCGAACAGGCGCCGGAAACGTTCCGCTTCTGCTTCAAGCTGCCCAGCCAGTTGACCCACGGCAAACGCCTGCGCGATGTCGACGACGAGTTCGAGCGCTTCCTCGAACGGCTTTCTCCGTTGAAAGATCGTCTAGGCCCGATCATGGTTCAGCTGCCGCGAGATTTCGGTCAGGCCGAGTTACCGGCGCTGGAGCGATTGCTCACTCACTGGCCACGGGAGATACCCCGTGCGGTCGAGGTCCGGCACAGTGATTTTTTCCACAAAGGGCCTGCGGAACAGGCATTCAACCGCTTGTTGATAAGTCAAGACGCCAATAGGGTAATGCTCGACGTGCGAGCGCTCTTTGCGACACCCGCAGGGCTTGACAACCGGCTCGCCAAAGCGCAAGGCGAAAAGCCGAAAGTCCCATTACACGTGCTCTGCACGGCGGTCAATCCCATTATTCGTTTTATCGGACACTTCGACGAAGCCATCAATCTGGCCCGTTTCGAGCCGTGGATAGAACGCCTCATCCTGTGGATAAAACAGGGGAAAACCCCTTTTCTCTTTGTGCATACACCGGATAACCGCCAGGCGCCGGAACTGGCACGAAAGTTCTACAACAAGATCGTTGAACGGATCGAATTGCCGCCACTCGCGGCCTTCCCGGGTGAGCGGCAGGAGTCGCTGTTTTAGCCAAATCTGAAACAGGCTGTTGATAACTCAAGTGCCATTCTTCGCCGCGATTTCACCCGTTCATTCATTGCCGAGCGCCTGCCCCGGGCACCGATGAGTGTAGAAAACAACGCTTAAAGTTGATCTTCACGTAAAGGTTAAACAGCGCTAGGGTGGGGGAAATCAGATAAGAGAATAACGACGTGTCCGGCCAGACCTACGCCATTGGCGAACTCGCGCAGCACTTCGACGTGACCACCCGCACCATCCGCTTCTACGAGCAGGAAGGCCTGCTCTCCCCGGAGCGGCGCGGCAAGACCCGCGTCTACCGTGAGAAGGACCGCGTTCGCCTCAAGCTCGCCCTGCGCGGCAAGCGCCTGGGTTTCTCGCTGATCGAGATTCGCGAAGTGCTGGATCTCTACGACACCCGCCACGACGGTAGCGTCCGCCAACTCGAACGCCTGCTCGAGATCCTCGCCGACAAACGCGCCAACCTCGAACGCCAGCTCGAAGACATCCGCATCATGCAGCGCGAACTCGACCAGGTCGAAGAACGGTGCAAAGGTGCATTGGGGGAGTTGAAGGCGGCGGAAGAGGGTCACTGAGCGCTATCGGTACACACGGTTCTGCTCTGCGGCTCCTTCGATGGTAGTCAGTCTGCACGGAGCAACGGTATGCAACATGACCTGGAAGCCAACAAGCGCAATGCTATCGCTTTCTATCGCACGGCCTATCTCGGCGACCCTACCCTTGCCGTCGAAACGTACGTCGGCGCTGACTACATTCAGCACAACCCGGTGGTCGGTAATGGAAAGCAGGCGTTCATCGATTACTTCACGGCAATGGCTGAGCAGTATCCCGGGAAGGAAATCGAGTTCGTGCGCGCGGTCGCCGAAGCCGATCTGGTCTCTCTCCACACGCACCAGACCTGGCCCGGCGGCGATGAGTACGTCACGATGGATTTTTTCCGTTTCGACGATAGCGGCAAGATCGTAGAGCATTGGGATTCCATTCAGAGAATTCCGGATGAGACCAAGAACGGAAATCCGATGTACTGAGTATCGGCGGGCTAGCGCTTCAGGTAACGACTTTTTAGCCTCAGGTCAGATGGCTCCAAATTGAGAAGCGTTGCGCGCTGTGCGCTGGGCTTGGCTTGGCTCCAGTCCCCATAGTCCCTGGCGTCATGGCCTTCCCAGAACGCGCGCTCTTGCTCTCCACGCTTGGGCTCAGGCGTCGTCGTCACGGAGTCGAGAATCGCAATTCCGTCGTCCACGGCATGGAGAAAAAACAGGATGCGCAAGGCGCAGGGGTTGCTAGCAGAGAACGAACCGGGTCCTGTCATCGTCACGCGACCCGAGGGAGCATCGCCATTTTTCCTGACCTGCGATCATGCCGGCCAGCGCATCCCAAGCGTTCTTGGTGATCTCGGCGTCTCGGAAGCGGAGCGGCAACGCCATATCGCCTGGGACATCGGCTCGGCAGCCGTCGCCCACCACCTTTCGGCATTGCTGGACGCCTGTCTCGTCGAGCAAGTCTATTCACGGCTCGTCATCGACTGCAATCGGGATCCGTCGGTACCGAGTTCAATACCGGTGGTGAGCGAATGCACCACGATCCCCGGCAATATCGGGCTTTCGGAGGCCGAGCGGGCGAGGCGTGTCCGAGAGATCTTCGAGCCCTATCAGGCGCGAACGCGAGCGGAACTCGACCATCGCCAATCGGCGGGGCGCGAGACTGTCCTCGTCGCGATTCACAGCTTCACACCCATTTTCAAGGGCGACCACCGGCCATGGCATGTGGGCGTGCTTTATCATCGGGATGACCGTCTGGCGCATGCCCTGATGGATCTTTTTGGGCGGGAAGGCGATCTCATCGTCGGTGACAACGAACCCTATCAAGTCAGCGACGAGATGGATTACGGCATCCCCGTTCACGGTGAAAAGCGAGGCCTCGTTCATGTCGAACTCGAACTACGTCAGGACCTGATCGCCAATGACGAAGGGCAGAAGGCTTGGGCCGAGCGTCTGGCACGGCTCCTTCCACAAGCGCGCGAGCGTCTTTGATGGCCCTTCCTCGTCTGTCGTATCTCCGGGCCATGCTGTTGGCCAGCGTCTCGATCGGCCGCAGAATCTACGACTCCCGTTGACCTTGATCTGGAGACGATCCCGCAGCAATGTAGGCCGCCTCAGAGAGATCGCCCTTACCGGTGACTTCAGTTTGGCAGCGACGCATGCTCGGTTTGCCACCCGTCGCACGCCTCTGCTTCTACGAGCACTCGCTTCAAGCTCGCTCTATGCAGCAAACGCCCGGGTTTCTTGCTGATCGAGATCCGCGAAGTGTTGGTCTTTACGACATCCGCGTTGATGGCAGCGTCCGCCAACTCGAGCGCCTGCTCAAGATCCTCGCCGACAACCGTGCCAACCTCGAACGCCAGCTCGAAGATATCCGCGTCATGCAGCGCGAACTCGACCAGGTCGAAGAGCGGTGTGAAGGCACATTGGAGGAGTTGAAGGCGGCGGAAAAGCGTTCTTGAGCACAAGTTGCTCGACACGGCTAGCATGAGGCGGTGCACATCCTTCCTTACGGATATTTCTTTCTAAGAGACAAGGAACCGGCGCATCCGAGATGGGGACGCAGTTAATGCGTTCGTAGCGTTGTTTCTAATGTAACACTTGGTTACTGTGAACAGAGACACTCAAGAAATGGTTTACATAGTCAAAAGCTCAAAGGGAAAGCCGCGCTGGGATGATGGGGATCATCGTTCTGCATGGCGGGCGGTAGCGTGGCGGATTTCTCCAGAAGGCAACCGAATGACCTCCATCACATAACTGTATCTATGCACAGTCATATCAGACCGCGCAAAACGCGCGAGCACGCGAATTTTGCATAGTTTGCCGAGTTATTTTAATGCTCTTGAGAACCAATGCATTGTGCGCTAAAGAGATACCGAGGACTTTATGTTTAAAGGCGAACTATACTTTGATGATGGAGAGCTGATAAATGTTCCTTCATTTATCGTGAGGTCGGAAAATGAAATAGCTTTTTCTCTTATAGCCAATTGGGCTGGCCAGGGGCGGTGGGCAAAAACCGGTTCTGCCTTTCGGGACGGCATCGGTTATAAATCCGATTCCGAACCGGCGGTTCAAGTTGAAACTGGAGAAAAGGGGCCTCCTTGCGATATATCTTTTGTGAGTGTGGAGGTGGATGGCGATTTCTTGTCAGTTAAGGGTATATGGCGAGAAGAGGATCAGGAACATGGATTTTCCGGAGATTTGGAACTTCCACGCGAATAATGCCAGTCACCGTGACGCCTACTGCATTGCGGCTTCGCCTCCACTCCGTAGGCGCGCGTGCTGCGGGCGTTAGCCTTCTTAAAAGAGCACGGAGAAATTGAATGAGTTCAGTTTTTAAGTATACTGAATATAGGCCGGAGTTTTTTGATAATTTCTTTTTGAAAGTATCTCGATTCGGTGAGTTCAATGATCCTTTTGAAATGGTTATGGGTAATTACTTAAACTCTGTAGATGAACAAGAGGCTGAGCTCATAATATCTCTTGCAAACACGCTCTCTGATGGCGCTGCTTGCTATAATTATGCTTGGGATGCTCAATGTGGAGTGAGAGCTTCTGTTGGTGTTTTGTGTTTTACCTCTAAGGAAGACAACCTTCTTATGTGGGCTCACTATGCCAAAAATCATGAAGGTATATGCATCGAATTTGATGGCAGTTCAGAGTTCTTCCATGGGAAATATAAAGATGTGGGCAAGTGTTTTGATCAGCCTGTAAAAGATCATTATCGTAATATCGGTGAGCTTCGCAAGGTTGATTACAAACTAGAGCGTCCTATGTATCTTGAACCAAGTGAACTTGAGTCTGACACTGAAGCTTGGTTTGTAAAATCACCAGAATGGCAATATGAAGAAGAGCTACGTATTTTGTTACCTTTAGATATAGCACAAGAAGTTTCTGGTTTGAATATGCCTTTTTATGCTGTTGACCCTCATGTGATCAAGTCGATAGTACTTGGGTGTCAGATGTCGCCTACTTCTAAACGAGAAGTTGCGGAACATTGTAAGTTACATGGTATTAAAGTGCGCGAAGCGTTTATTCACTCACACCAATTTAGATTGGATATTGTTGATTATAATGAGGCTAATCAATATCAATTCCAGGATATGTATAATTTAAGCCGGATTACACGTTGGTGATAACAAAGGGTGGTAACTCGTTTAAAAGGACAAAAACAGTTGATTTTTGCTCCTTCGGCGCTAATTTAGCTAGCAATTTTTGCCTCTTAACGAAACGTCAGGCGGATCAAAAAACGGGGAAATAATGGCTTCACTTGTAGAGAAAGACCTACTAGATACGATCAGTGCAATAGCTATGCTAATCACGCCGTTCTTGCTGCTTGGTCTGGGCGGGCTTGGTTGGTTAATCAAAAGTAAGATCCAGGTATCGCAAACGAAAGTAGAGTCAAGAGACGCAAGGATTCGTGAGCTGGAGGATAAACTACGTGAAGACCGGATCAAGACATACAATGCCATTCTTGAGCCGTTCTTTTTGCTTTTTACAAGCGAAGAAGCATTTGCAAAAGATCCTAAATTTAAAAATAAGAATAAAAATGATCTTGCTATGGAAAGAATGTTATCTGTTGAATACCGCGAAGTTGGTTTCAAGCTGTCTCTGGTAGCGAGTGACTCAGTAGTTCGCGCCTATAATAAGTTGATGCAGTACTTCTATCACACTGAAAAAGACCAAAGACCGATTGACGAGAAAGTATGCGATTGGATCGCCTTAATGGGAGATCTTTTGCTTGAAATCCGCAAAAGTATGGGCAATGAATCAAGTGCCTTGGATCGCTGGGAGATGGTCGAATGGTTCATGACGGACGCTCCGAAACTAAAGGAGCAGCAAAGTTCTAGGGCCATTAAAGCCTAAAGAATAGTTCCAGCTCGTTCCGGGCCTGACGGCCCTCCACCGGACGCCCTTTTCTCTGCTTCGCTGCAAAAGTTCGCTGCTGAACAAAAGCGTTATATTTTTGTGAGTATAAATGATAAATTCAATATATAAGATTGAGGGGCTTTGTGATGATCAGTTTGCTATCATGCCTCACCCGCAAGGAGGTGATTTTCTCGAACAGAGTGTAGAGCAAATCAAGCTGACAGGTTATGAAATCGTAATTTCCATGCTGACGATTGGAGAACAAGCGGAGCTTGAACTTCTTGCTGAGGGGGAGGTTTGTCAGAACAAGGGAATTTTATATCTCAATTTTCCGATTAGAGATGAAGTGGCCGACAGTGATAGGGAAGTGATGCAGTTCATCGATTCCTTGGCGCTTTTACAGAAAAAGAAGAGAAAAATGGTATTTCACTGTCGAGGAGGCATTGGGCGTTCGTCGATGATGCTTAGCCTTTTGGCCGCAAGGCTGGGCGTGAAGCCTCAGGAGTCCTTCGAATTAATCACGCAATTCAGAGGTGAGAAAGCGCCTGAAACGGAGTTCCAAAGGCAGTGGGTAACCAAGCTGGCAGAATGCTAATCGGGCGTCAGCGCCTTACTTCATTAGCGACCATAGCATTCAAATCCACTAACCAAGCCACTAACTTAGCCCCTTGCGTTTTTTGCGGCTAGATGAGCTTGCTGGCGCCTGCAAGTGTTTAAGGCAATAGGCTCAAAAAGGACAACATATGGATCGTCCCAAACTTCTCAGCGAAAAAAAAGGCGCTCGATATTCGATTGTCCCAAGTTAACGATGCCCATATGGTTACATTAACTAATTTCGTCCATCGTCTTCGTGAACGCATGGGAACCCAAGTCGTAATTCCCTATATTAACCCTTGGGATGGGGGCATCGAGGCAAAGGTCATGTTTTTGCTTGAGGCACCTGGGGCTAAGGCAAGAAATTCAGGCTTCGTTTCAATGAACAATCCAGACGAAACGGCCAAGAACTTTTTTGAGATCAGTCGCGAATCTGGCATAGATAGAAAGCAGATAGTTACTTGGAATACTGTCCCTTGGTATATCGGCTCCGATAGTAAAATTCGCCCGGCTAATTCATCTGACATATCGGCTGGCGTTGGGTCCCTTGCAGAGTTGCTCGAGCTCCTACCAAAATTGAAAGCTATCGTGTTAGTGGGTGGGAAAGCTCAAAAGGCTGAGGATCATATTCGCCAGACGGCGCCCTATCTTCAGATATTTAAAAGCCCTCATCCAAGCCCCTTGTTCGTGAATCGAAAACCTGAAAATCGGCTGATTCTGCTCAAACATTGGCAAGCCGTGCAGCTTTTCCTCGAAGATAGTGCCCTAGGCTAGAATTTCTAGAGCTGTGGCGTGGTCATATGATCACTTCGCCGCCAGCGCCACGCCCACCTTCGATCGATTCGGCTTGCCGATGGTTTGGGTTATCCACACCCCTGTCTCTGCCAACGTATCCAGATCCACGCCGCTTTCGATACCCAGGCCATTGAGCAGGTAGATCAAGTCTTCCGTGGCGACGTTGCCGGTGGCGCCCTTGGCGCGGGTTGCGCCGTAGACCGGCCCAGATTGAGAAAGCCGTTGCCGGTGGCACATTCAGTTCATGGATGCTTCACGTCTTGTCTTGTGGTGTTTCCCTCCTGTCTGTTGCAACGTCATATCTATCCCAGCAGTGGCTTCAGGATCTCACGCACTAGATTGCGGTGGTTCTGGCAGAGCCTCCGCGCTTCCTCACGGTTCCCAGAGGTGATCGCGGCGATGATCAGCCGGTGCTCACGCACCGAATTCTCTCGATCGACATGGATCGGGCTGATGAAAGACAGGACCAACTTCATTCGAATGCGAACGGAGTAATAGCTGCTCGCAATTAGCGTGTTATCGCACATGTCGAAGATAGTCTGGTGAAAGCGCGTATCGAGTTCCGCCCATTTTCTGACCTGGTCGCGCTCGAGCTTCTGCTCCATTTCGTCAACGAGGGGCGTGAGTTTGGCTTCGAGCGTAATCCCGTCGATCTCGTTCGCGGCGACCCGTTCGGCCACCAGGTAACCTGCCATGCCATCCAACGCTTCCACGAGTTCGTAGCCGCGGATGAGGTCCTGGATGGTGAAGTCCCGCACGAAGGTGCCTGAGCGGGGAATGACTTCGACCAACCCGTCCGTCTCGAGTTTCTTGATAGCGTTACGCACCGGCGAGACGCTCATCTCGAGTTCTGCGGCGATGCGCTGGATGTCGAGCGGCGCCGATGGGCGTAATTCCCCCCTAACGATGCGATCCCTGAGCGTGTCATACGCTTTTTCCGAAAAACTCTGCGCCACGTCCTCGCTTCTCAATGTTCCACAGCCTCTTCACATGAGTTGGTTGTATACCTGAACGATATCGGCTTTCGAAAGAGGCGTGTAGTTGTTCACTAGAAGCCGTTGCTGGGTTTCGATGACCTTGTCGGCATAGCGATCGGCATCGCTAGCATCCATGCCATATCCGCTCAGCCGCTGCGTCGGAACGACCTTGGCGAGAAGCGCATCCAGCACATCGAAGGGCGTTCGCCCTGGACGGCAGGGTCCCAGAACTTCCTCGATTAGCTGCGCGATATTCGCGATCTTTCCAGTGGGCACTTTTTCATAATAGGTTTTAAAGACAGACGGCAGGAATAGTCGTGTTGCCTCTCCATGCGGCACATGATGTTCGCTACCGAAATGCATTGCGATCGCGTGCACGCCGCCGGCCAGCACGTTCGCTAGCGCGATCCCGGCCATATTGCTCGCGGCGAGGTAGGCTTTGGCATCTTCTTGAATCACGCTAGGCCCGAACTCGACGATCCGCATATATCCCTGAAGAAGCGACCGCGTGGCTGCGAGGCAGAACACGTCTGTGTAGGCGTTCGCTTTCGGAGCGAGATAGATCTCGAGTGCATGGACAAGCGCATCGGCCGACGATGTTGCGAAGATCTGGTAAGGGATCTTCGAGAGAAGTTCGTCGATCAGTACCGCGTGATCGGCAAAGCCCGCATCGAATCCCTTGCCGATCTTACTGCCGATCTCGGGGAAGTCGAAAACCGAGACGCAGGTTACCTCAGAGCCTGTCCCGCAGGTCGTCGGGGATAGGATCAGTTCAACCTTGCGTTCAGGCTGCACTCCTGACGCGAACAGGGATGCGACGGTGTCGTTCGAATCTAGTGCCAGTACCTTGGCGCAGTCGAGAATCGAGCCGCCACCGATCGCGATCAGCCGGTCGAAATCGCGCGAGCGCACCTCGATCAACATGGCGTCGACGGCGGTATCCGTCGGTTCGCCGCCGCAGAAGTCGTCATAGAACAGCGTCTGCGCCTGGGTTTGTGCGAAGAACGTCTCGTGAAGGATTCGCTGTGTGAATATCAGATCTCGCGGGCCAACTGCGTTCGCCTGCTCGAAGGCAGCAAAGGTGTCGTAGCCATGAATCTTGGGACGAATGGCGAACTGCATGGTCGTTATACCCCCGGTGTGAGGTGTAGATCAGCGATCTTGTCGAGCAGATGCCCATAGATCGCCGCTTCGTCCGGAACTGTGCGCTCAAGCGGTTCCGCAACCCTCGTCGTGTTGTAGTAGTGCTTTTGGGTCACGTTCTCGGAAACCGAATTCCCGCCCCAGCTCCCACAGCCGAGCGAGAAGGTCTTGGCAAGACCGTTCGACCAGCTGCCGGAATTGGCCACGCCATGGGGCTGACGAACGACGACTCTGGAGGTACGTGTCTCCAGTCCGAGTTTGAGGATGCGGGCACTGTCGTGGGAATGGATCCCACAGGAATGGCCGGCGCCCGAGTAATCGGTGATCTTGTTCACCAGCGCCACCGCTTCCTCGAAGCTTTCGTACTTGTAGCAGGTCAGCACAAGGCACAGCTTCTCGCCCGAGAAGGGGAAGTCAGGACCGGCGCCGGTCTCCTCGACGACGATGAAGCTACTGTCCGCCGGCGGCTCGATTCCGGCCAGCGCTGCAATTTCCGTGACAGGTCGTGCGACGACCTTGCGGGACACGTGTCCATCCTCCCACATCACTGCCTGCAGCTTTTTCTTGTCTTCCATGGTCGCGATATAAGCGCCCTGGGCTTCCAGAGCACGGAGAAAGTCATCGTAGATCGAGGCGTGAACGATGATCGAGTTCTCCGCCGAGCAACCCGAGGCGTTGTCGCCAGTCTTGCCGGTGCTGATCTTGGCCGTGGTTTCCTCTAGATCGACGGTTTCGTCGATGATCACCGCGGTATTGCCGACTCCCACACCATAGGCTGGTCGGCCCGAGGAATAGGCTGCCTTGACCATGTCGCCAGAGCCCGTGGCCATCGTCAGATCGCATTGCGCCATCAGCTCGCCCGCCAGCGCCTTCGACGGTGCATCGATGCATTGGACAAGGTCTTCCGGCGCATCGAGGGTCCGCAGGATTTCGCGGATGACGTTGACAACGAACTGGGTTGTGTTCTTGCTCGCCGGATGCGGGGCGCAGATCACCGCGTTACGGGCACGGATACTGAGGACTGCCTTGAAGATCGGGGTCGCCTCGCAATTTGTACTCGGCACAAGGGCGGCAATGACCCCGAAAGGCTTTGCGATGGTCGTGATGCCGTTTTCTTCATCGCGGTCGATAACGCCGACGGTCTTTTCTCTACGGATGTCATGGAAAATGGCAGGCATCTTCTGGGTGAGCTTGGCGCGCTTGCTCTCGATCAGGCCCATCCCCGTCTCTTCGTAGGCCATCTCGGCGATTCGGGTTGCAAGGCCTGGACGCGATAAATGGTAGACGATAGCCGCAGCAATCAGGTCAACCTGATCCTGGCTATATCCATTCAGGATCGCTTGAGCTTTTCGTGCTTTCGAAACGAGTTCACTGATGACATCTGGAGCGTTGATCATATCTTCCTCCTCTCAGGCCAAGTGATTTTTTGTTATTCCTATTGCCATGCTAATTGAAATCATAACTGAAATTTCAGAAAATATACGGGCTTTGTGATGCGACTTTCGTCGGGCGGATAACCAAGCCTATGCAAAACAAATACTATAAAGAAGGGTACAAAAATATTTTTAAAGCAAAGGATTGCACTCTTGCTCATCAATGATCGAATACCGAGCTCGTGCATGATCAGAGGTGTCGGTAGAATCGCGGTCCTTTTGTAACCCGGTTGCCGGACGTCTGGCATGAAGCTCCTGAAGGAACTCGGCAAGACGGTCTGCGGGGATCTCTTTTGCTGGCTTCGGGCAGGCGCTTGGGGGGTAACCGTCTAGTTCGGGGCTTTTGCGTTTTGTGAGAGTCTTTATTGGCCTGACGATCACTTCGCGGCCAGCGCCACACCCACTTTCGACCGATTCGGCTTGCCGATGGTTTGGGTTATCCACACCCCCGTTTCCGCCAACTTATCCAGATCCACGCCGCTCTCGATTCCCAGGCCGTTGAGCAGGTAGATCACGTCTTCGGTGGCGACATTGCCGGTGGCGCCCTTGGCGTAGGGGCAGCCGCCGAGACCGGCGACGGCGCTGTCGATCGCGCCGATGCCTTCTTCGAGCACGGCGTATAGGTTGGCGAGTGCCTGGCCGTAGGTGTCGTGGAAGTGGGCGGCGAGCTTGTTCATAGGAACGTCGTGCGCCACGGCTTCGATCAGGCGTTTGGCGTGGAGCGGAGTGCCGACGCCGATGGTATCGCCGAGCGAGACTTCATAGCAGCCCATCTCGTACAGTGCCTTCGAGACCTCGGCGACTCTGGCGGGGGCGATTTCGCCTTCATACGGGCAGCCGAGCACGCAGGAGACATAGCCGCGCACGCGCACGTTTGACTCACGGGCGCGTTCGATCACCGGGGCGAAGCGATCCAGCGATTCGGCGATGGAACAATTGATGTTCTTTTGCGAGAAACTCTCGCTGGCCGCTGCAAAGACGGCGACTTCCTCGACGCCGCACTCCAGCGCAAATTCCAGCCCTTTGATGTTGGGCGTGAGCGCGGAATAGATCACGCCCGGCCGGCGGCGAATGCCGGTCATCACCTCGCGGTGATCCGCCATCTGCGGCACCCATTTGGGCGAGACGAAACTCGCCGCTTCGATTCGTTTGAGCCCCGCCGCGCCGAGCCGCTCGATCAGTTCCAGCTTGGCGGCCGTGGCGATGGGCTCGGCTTCGTTCTGCAGCCCGTCGCGCGGGCCGACTTCGACGATACTGACGTGCTTAGGCATCCCCATGTCAGTTTTCCCCGCTAGTGTCGGCAATAGCCTCGGCACTGGCGAACGCCAGTAGCTCATCCCCCTGCGCCACGGCGTCGCCCACCTTGAAGTGAAACGCTTCCACCGCGCCGGCGGCGGGAGCGCTCAGGGTGTGCTCCATCTTCATCGCTTCTACCACCACCAGCGGCGTGCCTTTCTCGACCGGTTGGCCGGGTTCCACCAGCAGCGCCACCACGGTGCCGTGCATGGGCGCGCTCAGTTTGGCTTCGACCTCATGCGATAGATGATCGACCCGGTCCGAGCGCCGCCAGATCAGGCGGGATTCGAAGCCGGCGGCGGTGAGGATGATCGTTTCGCCCTCGGGGGCAGAATCGGTGCGTGTCAGCAGGCGGCGGCGATGACCATCCAGGGTGATCGCCACGGCGTCACCGTCGAGCCGCTGCAACTTCCCCTCGTAGTCATTTGACTCTTTTCCATCCCGATTCACGCTCAGTTGCCAAGTTGACTGCGATCCAGAGCGTGTCGCGGTCACGGGGATCGGCGGCGCGCCCTCGGCCTCGGCAAATGCCAGTCGAACGTGCTGCGGGGCGTTGAGCCGCCAGCCGTCGCGGCGGTTCCATGGTGAATGTTCGTCGCCTGCCTGTTCGAGTTGGTCGAGCGCCACCAGCGCGGCGCAGGCGATGTCCGCATCGGTGACCGGTTCACTCGCGAACAGGTCGTCGTGGTGGTGTTCGATAAAGCGGGTGTCGAGCCGGGCGGCGATGAAATCCGGATGCGTCACCAGCCGCTGCAGAAAACGGCGGTTGGTGGTCACGCCGGAGACATCCAGTGCCGCCAGCGCACGATCCATCTCCGCCAGGGCCTGGCCGCGATCCTCGCCGTGGACGATCAGCTTGGCCAGCATCGGGTCGTAGTGCATCGAGACGTCATCGCCGGCTTCGACGCCGCTATCCAGGCGCACGCGATCCGGCGCCAGGCCGCCGGCGTTCAGATCGAGCCCGAACCGTTCCAGCGTGCCGGTGGCGGGCAGGAAGTCGTTGTCCGGGTCCTCGGCGTAGAGCCGCGCTTCGATGGCGTGGCCGGTCAGCGTCAGTTCATCCTGCGCCTTGGGCAGCGGCAGCCCGGCGGCCACGCTCAGCTGCCACTCGACCAGATCCTCGCCGGTGATCATCTCGGTGATCGGGTGCTCGACCTGCAGGCGGGTGTTCATCTCCATAAAGTAGAAATGCGCCGCTTCGCTCGTCTCGGTGTTTGAGACAGATTCAGCGGCGGCATCCAGCAGGAACTCCACCGTGCCGGCGCCGACATAGCCGATCTCCTGGGCGGCGCGGACGGCAGCTTCGCCCATCTCCTTGCGCAGCGCGGGGGGCAGGTTGGGCGCGGGGGCTTCTTCCAGCACCTTCTGGTGGCGGCGCTGCACGCTGCAGTCGCGCTCGAACAGGTAGACGCCGTCGCCTTGGCTATCGCAGAACACCTGCACTTCGACGTGGCGTGGCTGGGTCAGGTATTTCTCGATCAGCATGCGTTCGTCACCGAACGCGGCGCGGGATTCGCGGCGGCAGCCGTCGAGGGCGGCCTGGAACTCGCGGTCGGACGCGACCACCCGCATGCCCTTGCCGCCGCCGCCGGCGCTGGCTTTCAGCAGCACCGGGTAGCCGATCTTGCCGGCTTCTTCCCTGAGCAGGGCATCGTCCTGCGCCTCGCCGTGATAGCCGGGCACCAGCGGCACGCCGGCGTTGGCCATGCGCGCCTTGGCCGACGCCTTGTCGCCCATGGCAGCGATGGCGCTGGCCGGCGGGCCGACGAAGATGATACCGGCGGCCTCGCAGGCGGCGACGAACTCGGCGTTCTCGGAGAGAAACCCGTAACCCGGATGGATGGCGTCGGCGCCGCTGCGCTTGGCGGCGGCAACGACCTTGTCGATATCGAGATAGCTCTCCCGCGCGGGCGCCGGGCCGAGGCGCACGGCCTCGTCGGCTTCGCGCACGTGGCGCGCGTTGGCGTCGGCATCGGAATAGACGGCGATGGTGCGAAGCCCCAGGCGACGGGCGGTGCGCAACACGCGGCAGGCGATCTCGCCGCGATTGGCGATCAGCACCGAACGTAGTGGGCAAGGCGCGTGGGTCAGGCTCATGAGCGCGGCTCCTTGTTATCCGTATTGCCGTCCTGATCCCCGTTGGCATCCCCCGTGCGTTGCCAGGCGGGTGGGCGCTTGTCGAAAAACGCCGCGAGCCCCTCCTGACCTTCGCGGCTGACCCGCAGTTCGCTGATCGTGCGGCAGGTGGCGTCCACTGTGGCGTCGCTGTCGGGATCGCGGTCGACACGGGCCAGCAGCGCCTTGGTCGCGCGCTGGGCCTGGGGCGAGGCGGCGAGCAGCCGATCGATCATCCGGTCGATGTGGACGTCCAGTGTTTCCCCATCGGCCACCTCATGCACAAGGCCGAGCGCCTGCGCGGTAACTGCGTCGATCACCTCGGCGGTGAGCGCGTAGCGGCGCATCTGGCGCGGGCCGATGGCGCGCTGTACATAGGGGCTGATCACCGCCGGCGACAGGCCGATACGCACTTCCGACAGGCAGAATTTCGCCTTGTCGGAAGCGATCACCACATCGCAGCAGGCGGCGAGCCCCACCGCACCGCCGTAAGCTGCGCCCTGCACGCGGCACAGGGTCGGGCAGGGCAGCGCGTCCAGCTGCTGCATCAGGCGCGCCAGCGCGCGGGCGTCTTTGAGGTTATCGTCGAAGCTGAAGTCGACCATACGCTTCATGCCGTTGAGATCCGCCCCGGCGGAAAAGTGCCTGCCGTCGGAGCCCAGCACCACCACCCGCACTTCGCTACGTTTTGCCAGCGCGTGCAGGCGCTCAAGATGGGCGTTGAGCTCGACGATCAACTCATCGTCGAAGGCGTTGTGCACCTCGGGGCGGTCCAACGTCAGCCGCGCGACGCCGCGGGGATCGATGGACAGATGGGTGAAGCTATCGGATATGGCTGCCATGGCGGCCTCTCGTGATCATGTTTGCTTCGAGCTTCGAGCTTCGAGCTTCGAGCTTCGAGCTTCGAACTGCTCGTGGCTCGCTGTCCGTCGCTCGTGGCTGAGCGCGCAGCGCCTACATCCTAAACACGCCGAAGCGCGTCTCCTCTATCTCCGCATTCATTGCAGCGGATAGCGCCAGTCCGATCACGTCGCGGGTCTGCAGCGGGTCGATCACGCCGTCGTCCCACAGCCGGGCGCTGGCGTAATAGGGGTGGCCCTGGCGTTCGTACTGTTCGCGAATCGGCGTCTTGAACGCCGCTTCCTCGTCTTCCGGCCAGTCGCTGCCATCGCGTTCGAACTGCTCGCGTTTCACCTGGGCCAGCACGTTGGCGGCCTGCTCGCCGCCCATCACCGAGATGCGCGCGTTGGGCCACATGAACAATAGGTTCGGGTCGTAGGCGCGACCGCACATGCCGTAATTGCCGGCACCGAAGCTGCCGCCGATCAGCACGGTGAATTTGGGCACCTTGGCGCAGGCCACGGCGGTGACCAGTTTGGCGCCGTGCTTGGCGATGCCTTCCTTCTCGTACTGGGAACCGACCATGAAGCCGGTGATGTTCTGCAGAAAGATCAGCGGAATCTGGCGCTGAGCGCATAGCTCGATGAAGTGCGCGCCTTTCTGGGCGGATTCCGAGAACAGCACGCCGTTGTTGGCGACGATCCCCACCGGATGGCCGCACCAGTGGGCGAAGCCGGTGACCAGGGTGTCGCCGTAGTAACGTTTGAATTCGTCGAAGTCGGAATCGTCCACCAACCGCCCGATCACTTCGCGCACGTCATACGGCTTGCGCAGGTCGGTGCCGACGATGCCGTAGAGCTCCGCCAGGTCGAGACGTGGCGGTGCGGGTTTTTTCATCGTCAGCTGACCGCGCTTTTGCCAATTGAGACGAGAAACGGCGCGGCGGGCGAGCTGCAGCGCGTGGGCGTCGTTTTCGGCATAGTGGTCGACCACACCGCTGATCTTGGCGTGCACGTCGGCACCGCCCAGATCCTCGGCGCTGATGGTTTCGCCGGTGGCGGCCTTCACTAGCGGCGGGCCGCCGAGAAAGATGGTGCCCTGGCCGCGCACGATGATCGATTCGTCGGCCATCGCCGGCACGTAGGCACCACCGGCGGTGCACGAGCCCATCACCACCGCGATCTGCGGAATGCCGGCGGCGGAAAGCGTGGCCTGGTTGTAGAAGATGCGGCCGAAGTCATCGACGTCGGGGAAGACCTCGTCCTGCTCGGGCAAGTAGGCACCGCCGGAGTCGACCAGGTAGACACACGGCAGGCGATGCTTGCGGGCGATCTCCTGGGCGCGAAGATGCTTCTTCACCGTCAGCGGGAAGTAGGTGCCGCCCTTGACCGTGGCGTCGTTGGCGACGATCACGCACTCCACGCCGCTGATCCGGCCGATCCCCGCCACCACGCCGGCGGCGGGCACGGGGGAGTCGTAGACCTCGTGCGCCGCCAGAGCGCCGATTTCCAGAAACGCCGCGCCTTCGTCGAGCAGGTGGTCGATCCGGTCGCGGACGAACAGCTTGCCGCGGGATTCATGCCGCGTGCGGGCCTTGTCGCCGCCGCCCCGGGCGATGCTGGCGGTCAGTTCGCGCAGCTTGTCGACTTCGCCCCGCAGCGCCGCCTCGTTGGCCTGGAAGGCTTCCGTACGCGGATTGATCTGGGTGGTCAGAATAGACATCGCCGTGTCCCTTACGCGGATTCAGAGAACAGTTCGCGCCCGATCAACATCCGCCGGATCTCGCTGGTCCCCGCGCCGATCTCGTAGAGCTTGGCGTCGCGCAGCAGGCGCCCGGTGGGGTATTCGTTGATATAGCCATTGCCGCCGAGCAGCTGGATCGCGTCCAGCGCCATCTGGGTCGCTTTCTCGGCGCAGTAGAGAATCACCCCGGCAGCGTCCTTGCGGGTGGCGCGGCCGCGATCACAGGCGCCGGCCACCGCGTAGAGATAGGCGCGGCAGGCGTTGAGCGTGGTGTGCATGTCGGCGAGCTTGCCCTGCACCAGCTGGAACTCGCCGATGGGCTGACCGAACTGCTTGCGCTCGTGAACGTAGGGCACCACCACGTCCAGGCACGCCTGCATGATGCCGACAGGGCCGGCGGCGAGTACGGTGCGCTCGTAGTCGAGCCCGCTCATCAGCACTTTCACGCCGCGGTTCTCTTCTCCCAGCACGTTTTCCGCCGGCACCTGGCAATCCTCGAACACCAGCTCGCAGGTGTTGGAGCCACGCATGCCCAGTTTGTCGAGCTTCTGCGCGGTGGAAAAACCGGCGACTCCCTTCTCGACGATGAAGGCGCTGATGCCCTTGGCGCCGGCCTCCGGGTCGGTCTTGGCGTAGACCACCAGCACGTCGGCATCGGGGCCGTTGGTGATCCACATCTTGTTGCCGTTGAGCACGTGGTGATCGCCGTGCCTGTCGGCACGCAGGCTCATCGAGACCACGTCCGACCCCGCGCCGGGTTCGGACATCGCCAGTGCGCCGACGTGCTCGCCGCTGATCAGCTTGGGCAGGTATTTGGCCTTCTGTTCCGCGCTGCCGTTGAGCTTGATCTGATTGACGCAGAGATTGGCGTGGGCACCGTAGGAGAGCCCCACCGACGCGCTGGCCCGAGAAATCTCTTCCATGGCGATGCAGTGAGCGAGATAGCCCATGCCGCTGCCGCCGTCTTCTTCGCTGACAGTGATGCCGAGCAGGCCCATGTCGCCGAACTTCTGCCATAGATCGGCCGGGAAGAGGTTGTCGTGATCGATCTGGGCCGCACGGGGAGCGATCTCGTCTCGGGCGAAGGCGTTGACCTGCTCGCGCAGCATGTTGAGCGTGTCGTCGAGGCCGAAATCGAGCTCGGTATAGGGGGCGTGCATGGTGGAATCCTCGCTGTCGGATACAGCTTCTACGGCTTGATACGTTGACGTTAACGTCAATATGCGAAGGCGGCTAGAGTCCCCCGACCATGGTCTAGGATGAAATGAGCAAACCCGATTCGCTCATTTCGAAGGTCCGGAATCCGAGTGGACTGACGTTAGCGTCAATGTGATAAGACATGAGCTCGTCGGAGAAGACGCGTTCTCTCACAATTTCTCTCTCTAACTCACGACGCCGAGGCCTTTCATGTCGATCTGGAAACGCGAGTCATCCCTTAACGACCTCACCGCCGAGTGTCGGAATACGCTGGTCAGCCATGTCGGCATCGAATTCACCGAGCTGGGCGATGACTGTTTGCGCGGGCGAATGCCCGTGGACGCGCGAACTCGCCAGCCTTACGGATTGCTTCACGGCGGCGGCTCGGTGGTGCTAGCGGAGACGCTCGGCAGCATTGCCGCCAATCTCTGCCTGGCCGATCCGAACAAGATGGCGGTCGGGCTCGATATCAATGCCAACCACGTACGCGCGATGCGTGAGGGATGGGTCGAAGGCTGTGCCCGGCCGCTGCATCTCGGAGCCACCACCCAGCTGTGGGAAATTCGCATCGAAGACGAGCGCGGCCGGCTGGTGTGCATGTCGCGGCTGACCATGGCGGTAGTCAACCGCGGTTGAATCAGGCCTCCGCAGAGGCAGCGTAGGTCAGGCCGTTTGCTAGGCGTCGCGTTTGTCGATCGTGGCGGCGATCATCTCGGTATGCTGATCTCCCCAACTGCACAATGGCCTGAGTGCTTCACACAGACTGTGGCCCAGCGGCGTCAAGGCGTAATCCACCCGGGGCGGGATCTCCCCATAATCTGTTCGCGACACGATGCCATCGCGTTCCAGCGTCTTGAGTTGCTGAATCAGCATTTTATGACTGATGCCACGCACGCTGCGTTTCAGCTCGCCGTAGCGCTGAGAGCCATGCTTCAGAAAGTAGAGAATGAGCGGCTTCCACTTGCCTCCCATGACATGGAGCGTGGCGTCGAGACCACAAATGAAAGGTGAGGATACTGATGTCTCGTTCATCTGGTACTTACCAAAAGGTGCATACTTGTATGAAAGAATGTTAGTTCTTAACCTGCTTGGACTCAACATCGGGAGTGCAGGCAGATGGGTAAACTACAGGGAAAAACCGCCGTCATCACAGGCGGCGCATCGGGGATTGGCCTGGCCACGGCGCAGCGTTTCACCGCCGAGGGCGCGTTCGTCTATCTCTTCGGGCGCAGGCAGCAAGCTCTCGACGAAGCCCTGGCCGAACTCGGATCCAATGCGCGTGCCATTCAGGGCGATGTTTTGAAATCGGAAGATCTCGATCGACTGTTCTCTGCGGTGAAATCTGAAAAGGGCAGTCTCGATATTCTGTTCGCGAATGCCGGGGTCGGTGAACTGGTGGCTCTCGGTGTCATCACGCCAGAGCATTTCGACCACACTTTCGATATCAACGTCAGAGGAACGCTATTCACGGTGCAAAAGGCGCTGCCTTTGATGCCATCCGGCAGCTCGATCATTTTGACGGGGTCTACGGTAGGCGTGACGGGTACGCCAGCGATGAGCGTTTATAGCGCTTCCAAAGCGGCTGTTCGCAACTTCGCCAGGAGCTGGGCCCAGGATCTCCGAGGAACTGGCATCCGGGTCAACGTTCTGTCTCCCGGCCTGACGGAGACGGACACGGTGAAAGCGCTACTGGACGATGACATCCTTGCCGGGCAGAGGGAGGCCACGCCGCTCGGACGGATGGGGGATCCCGCCGAAACGGCTGCGGTCGCCGCGTTTCTCGCTTCCCATGACAGTAGCTTCATGACGGGTAGCGAAGTGTTCGTCGATGGCGGTTACGCTCAGGTCTAACGTTAAAGGTGCCGGTCATCGATGCCGGTCATCATTGAGCGATGAGTTGCTGGGGCCGACTCCCACGCAAAGGTAGTTGGCGCTGGCTTTTCATTCGATTCGCTTTGAACGTGAGCGTCTCTTCATCAAGCCTCGTTACGGATCCAACCCCAGCTCCTGGCTCGTTGTCTGGCGCATGCGGAATTTCTGGACCTTGCCGCTGACGGTCATCGGGAACTCGTCGACGAAGCGCACATGGCGCGGAATCTTGTGGTGATCGATGCGGTCACGGCAGTAATCGCGGATGGCGTCTTCGTCGAGCTCGGCGCCCTCCACCAAGCGTACCCAGACCGTGACCGCCTCGCCGTACTTCGGGTCCGGCACGCCGAAGACCTGGGCGTCAGATATCGCCGGGTGGGTGTAGAGAAACTCTTCGATTTCGCGGGGGTAGAGGTTCTCGCCGCCGCGAATGATCATGTCCTTGATGCGTCCGGTGATCGCCACGAAGCCGTCGTCGTCCATCATCGCCAGATCCCCGGTGTGCATCCAGCCCTGCGGATCGATCGACTGGCGGGTCGCGGCGTCGTCGTTCCAGTAGCCGAGCATCACGCTGTAGCCACGGGTGCAGAGCTCGCCGCTGACGTCGCGCGGCACGATCCGGCCGCTGGCGGGGTCGACGATCTTCACTTCCAGATGCGGGTGAATGGTGCCGACGGTGGCAACGCGTTTGGCTAGCGGAGCGTCCGGCCGGGTCTGCAGGCTGACCGGGCTGGTTTCGGTCATGCCATAGGCGATGGTGACGTCTTCCATGTGCATGCGCTCGATGACGCGCTTCATCACCTCGATGGGGCAGTTGGAGCCGGCCATGATCCCGGTGCGCAGGCTGGAGAGATCGAAATCATCGAAGCGCGGATGCTCGAGTTCGGCGATGAACATCGTCGGCACGCCGTAGAGCGCCTGGGCGCGTTCGGTTTCCACCGCGCGCAGCGTCGCTTCGGGGTCGAAACCGTCGTTGGGATAGATCGCCGTGGCGCGATGGGAAAGACACGCCAGATTGCCCATCACCATCCCGAAGCAGTGATACAGCGGTACCGGAATCACCACCCGCTCGCCGGGCTGCAGGTTCATCCCGCCGCCGACGAAGAAGCCATTGTTGAGAATGTTGTGATGGGTCAGCGTGACGCCCTTGGGTGCGCCGGTGGTACCGGAGGTGTACTGAATGTTGATCGGGTCGTCGAACTGCAGCTCGGCCTGCTGCGCCGCCAGCCGGTCGGCGGGCACGTTTTCGGCCAGGGTGTGCAGATCGGACCAGTGCCACATCCTCGGCGTCGCCAGCGCGTCGTCGAGACAGATGACGTGCTTGAGCTGGGGAAGCGTGTCACAGGTCAGGGTGCGTTCGCCGGCCAGCGGCCTGTCGTCGCTCATCGGCGGATCGCGTAGTGCCGGTGCCAGCTCGCAGAGGATGTCGACGTAATGTGACTTGACCGTGCCGCCGATTCGATAGGCGCCCTGCAGCACCAGGGTGGAAAGGCCGGACTGAGTCAGCGCATGTTCGAGCTCGTGGGCGCGATAGCTGGGATTGAGGTTGACCAGAATCGCGCCGATCTTGGCGGTGGCGAGTTGGGTCAGCGCCCACTCGGCCCCGTTGAGCGACCAGATGCCGACCCGGTCGCCGCGCCCGACGCCCAGCGCCATCAGCCCTCGGCCGATACGATCCGCTTCCGCGCGCAGTTCGGCGTAGGTGTAGCGCAGATTCTGGTGGCAGCTGACCAGCGCCTCGCGGTCAGGGCATTCGCTGGCGGCCGCATCGAGGCAGTCGCCGATGGTCATGCCGATCAGCGGCAGATCGCTGGTACCGCTGACGTAGCTCATCTCGTTCGTGCTCATGCTGGCGTCCCCTCGAAGTCTCGATCCCGCTATCTCAATCGCTCGATACCCACTGCGGTCGCTTCACCGCCGCCGATGCAGATGGCCGCCACGCCCCGCGTCACTCCGCGCTGGGTCAGCGCATTCAACAGCGTGACCAGTATCCGCGCGCCGGAGGCGCCGATGGGATGACCCAGGGCGCAGGCGCCGCCGTGCACGTTGACTCGTTGATGATCGAGCCCGAGTTCGTGCATGGCTGCCATCGCCACCACCGCAAAGGCCTCGTTGATCTCATAGAGATCGACGCTCTCCCGCGACCAGCCGAGCCGTTCATAAAGCTTGGTGATGGCGTGGATCGGTGCCACCGGGAAATCACCGGGACGCATGGCGTGGCTGACATGGCCATGCACCCGCGCCAGCGGCGTCAGGCCCAGCCGCTCGGCCTCGCTTTGGCACATCAGTACCAGCGCCGCGGCGCCGTCGGCGATCGAGCTCGAATTGGCGGCGGTGACCGTGCCGCCGTCGCGGAAGGCCGGTTTCAACTGCGCAACGCGGTCGATATTGGCCTTGTACGGCGGTTCATCGTGTTCGACGCGATCCGTACCGCGCCCGGCCGGCGCTTCCAGCGCCACGATCTCGCTGGCGAACACCCCGGAATCGATCGCTCGTCTGGCCCGGGTCAACGAATCGATGGCGTAGGCATCCTGGCGTTCGCGGGTGAAGCCGAAGGCCTGGGCGCAATCCTCGGCGTAGGTGCCCATCAGTCGGCCCGGTTCGTAGGCGTCCTCCAGGCCGTCGAGAAACATGTGATCGAGCATCTGGGCATGCCCCATGCGCAGCCCGGCACGGGCCTTGGGCAGCAGGTAAGGCGCGTTGCTCATGCTCTCCATGCCGCCGGCGATGGCATGCCCGGCGCTGCCAAGCGACAGCGCGTCGAACGCCTGCATCACCGCTTTCATGCCGGAACCACACATCTTGTTGATGGTGGTGCATGGCGTCGATTCGGCGAGCCCGGCCCCGAGGGCCGCTTGGCGTGCGGGAGCCTGGCCGAGGCCCGCCGGCAGCACGCAGCCCATGAGCACTTCATCGATGGCCGCTTCGTCAACGGCGTCCGGCGCCAGCCCGGCGTGTACGAGTGCGCCGCGAATCGCCGCCGCGCCCAACTGCGGGCAGCTCAAGCCGCCGAGCGCGCCCTGGAAAGCGCCCATCGGCGTGCGTTTGGCACCGACGATCACGATCGGGTCTTCGGATTTCATCGCGTTTCTCTCTGTGAGTTCGTGGCATCAATTGGCATTCATTCGAATGCCGCCGTCGAGCCGGATCACTTCCCCATTGAGATAACGGTTCTCGAGGATCTGGCGCACCAGCGAGGCGTATTCCTCGGCGTGGCCCATCCGCATGGGAAACGGCACCTTGGCGTTGAGGCCGTCGCGTACCTCGGCGGGCATGCCTTGCATCATCGCGGTGTCGAAGATGCCGGGGGCGATGGCCATGACACGAATACCGGAGGCCGCCAGTTCGCGGGCGGCGGGCAGTGTCAGCCCGACCACGCCAGCCTTGGAGGCGGCGTAGGCAGCCTGGCCGATCTGGCCTTCGAACGCGGCTATCGACGCCGTATTGATCACCACGCCGCGCTCGCCGTCGTTGTCGATAGAGACGCCGTCATTCGAAGCCCTGTCCTGCATCGCGGCTACCGCCAGACGCAGCATGTTGAAGGTGCCGACAAGATTGATATCGATGGCGCGGCGGAAACTGTCGAGACCGTGCATGCCGCGCTTGCCGTGGATCTTCTCTGCTGGCGCGATGCCGGCGCAGTTGATCAGCCCGTGCAGAGCGCCGAACCGCTCGAGCGTGTCGGCGATCGCCCGCTCGCCATCGGCTTCGCGGGTCACGTCCGCCTGCAGGGCCAGCGCCGTCTTGCCGAGCGCGTCCGCCTGGCTGCGGGCCGCTTCGATATCCTGATCGACCAGCGCCACGTTGGCGCCGGCCTCGATCAACATCCGTGCCGTGGCGGCGCCCAACCCGGAGCCGCCGCCGGTGACGAGGAAAGTGCGTTCAGCCAGTTGCATGAGTCGGCTCCTTATCGGCAGGCCGATCGACGAGATCGCGCAGTGGATGGCCATCGCAATCCCACGGGGAAACGAAGCAGGCCTGGATATCGGCGTCGGGTACTTCGCCGTGCATGTGCTGCCATCGGGGGTTCCGGTCCTTGTCGATCAATAGCGCCCTGACGCCTTCGGCGAGATCGCCCCGGGCGGCGCAGGCGAGCGAGAGATTCAGCTCCTGGCGCAGCACCTCGGCCAGTGACAGCCGTCGGCAGCGAGACAACTGACGCAGGATCAGTCGGGCCGAGAGCGGGGACCCGGCGGCCAGATTTTTCGCCGCCCAAGCGATCCACGGGTCGTCATCGCTGCCGGCGTCGATGACCCGGCGAATCAGCGTCGCGTCGTTATCGGCATCGGTCAGCGAGTCGAGAGTATCGAGCCGTGGCTGGACCTCGGGCGGTGGCGCTTGCTCGCGATTGGCGGCGGCGTGTTGCCGCAGCACGCGGCCCACGGCGAGAGCGGGCTCGCGCCAGTCTGCCTGGCGCAGATCATCGATCACGGCCTCTCGACGTGTGTCGTCGATCAAGCGGTCGGCAAGACCGACGAACAGCGCGTCGCTGGCGTTGAGTCGGGCGCCGGTCAACCCCAGGAACAAGCCGCTGCGGCCGGGCATGCGATTCAGAAACCAGCTGGCGCCGACGTCCGGATAGAGCCCGATGGTGATCTCCGGCATCGCCAGCATCGAACGCGGCGTGACCACACGATGCGAGGCACCGGCCATGAGGCCGATACCACCGCCCATGACGATGCCATCGCCCCAGGCGATGACAGGCTTGGGGTAGCCGTGGAGGATGTGATCGAGGCGATACTCGTGACTGAAATAGCGCGCCACGAAACTCTCGTCGTTTCGATGCTCGGCGGCGTCCGGGACGTGGCCGGCCTGGCCGTCGACAATGGCACGATGCAGCGTGACCACATCGCCGCCGGCGCAGAAGGCCTTGTCGCCGGCGCCTTCCAGCCAGACGGCCACGATGGAGGGTTCCGCGGCCCAGGCATCGAGCCGTGACTGCAGGCCGTCGATCATCTCGAGCGTCAGCGCATTGAGGCTCCTGGGCGCGTCGAGCGTCACTCTGCCGATGCGGTGGCCGTCGGCGGTGGCCAAGGTCTCTAAATGAAGAGAGTCGAATCGGACCGGGTCGCTCATGACTCATTTCCGCCCGATTTTGATGTTTCGTGCTCGGTCGCCCCGGAATCGAGCCTCCAGCGGGGCTCGCGCTTGTCGAGGAAGGCGCCGATGCCCTCGGTGGGCGCGTCGGTGTCGAACAGCTCCAGGAACAGCTCGCGCTCCATCCGGTAGCCGCTGGGCAGATCTTGGTGACGGGCGTTCATGATCAGGCGCTTGCAGCGCGCCAGCGCCTCCGGGCTCTGCTGCGTGCTGTTGGCGGCCAAGGCGAGCGCGGCTTCCAGCGCGGTGCCGGTGTCGACGACTTCTTCCACCAGGCCGATGGCGAGCGCGCGTTCGGCATCGATGCGCTCGCCGCACAGAATCATGCGCTTGGCCCAGCCTTCGCCCACCAGCCACGGCAGATGCTGGGTACCGCCGGCGCAGGGCAAAAGACCCACCTTGGCCTCGGGCAGCGCCAGCTGCGCCTGGCGTTCGGCGATACGAATATCGCACGCCAGCGCGCATTCGAGTCCGCCACCCATGGCGTAACCGTTGATCGCGGCGATACTGACGCCCCGATAGGCGCCGAGTGCCTCGAACGCCCGGCCGAAGCGGGTCGCCATTTCCAGCGCCGCGGGCTTGCCGCCTTCGCTGAAGCGCTTGAGATCGGCCCCGGCGGAAAAGAACCGGTCTCCTGCACCGACGACCACCAGCGCCTGGATCTCGGGGTCGGCGTTGAGCGCCTCGATGTGATGCTCCAGCGCGGTCAGCGAGGCCTCGTGCCAGGTATTGGCGGGCGGGTTGTCGATGGTGATCAGCGCCACCGCGCCGCGTCGTTCGAGGTGCAGACCGGTGTTAGTGGCGTCGTCGTGGGATGAAGAGTCGTGATCGGTCGTCATGACAGATTCTCCAGGTCGTCCTTGGCCAGCAGTCGGCGAGCTACCACCAGGCGCATGATTTCGTTGGTGCCCTCGAGAATCTGATGGACCCGGCAGTCGCGAACGTGGCGCTCCAGCGGGTAGTCGCGCAGATAGCCGTAGCCGCCATGAAGCTGCAGCGCGTCGTTGCAGATCGAGAAGCCTTCGTCGGTGGCGAAGCGTTTGGCCATGGCGCAGTAGAGTGCGGCGTCGGGATCGTTGCGGTCCAGCTTGCTGGCGGCCAGCCGCACCATCTGGCGCGCCGCGACGAGCTGCGTGGCCATGTCGGCGAGCTTGAACTGCAGTGCCTGGAAACTGGCCAGCGGCTTGCCGAACTGTTCCCGCGTCTCGATATAGCGATGTGCGGTTTCCAGCGCGGCCTGGGCCGTGCCCACTGAGCAGGTGGCGATATTGATGCGCCCGCCGTCCAGCGCCTGCATGGCGATCCGGAAGCCTTCGCCTTCTTCCCCCAGGCGATGGTCAGCCGGCACGCGCACGCCGTCGAAGCTGACGGCTCGGGTCGGTTGGCTGCGCCAGCCCATCTTCTCCTCGTGCTTGCCGTACTCGATGCCGGGGGTGTCCGCCGGTACCGCGAAGGCGGAAATCCCATCGGCGCCGCTGTCCGGCTCGCCGGTGCGTGCCATGACCACCAGCAGATGCGTACTGCCGGCGCCGGAGATGAACATCTTGCTGCCATCGATGACATAGCCGTCTTGATCGCCGTCGCCATCACGACGTGCCCGCGTTCGCAGCGCCGCGGCGTCGGAGCCGGCGCCGGGTTCGGTCAGGCAGTAGGAGCCCAGCTTCTCGCCGGTGATCATGGCCGGCAGCCAGGCCTCGCGCACGGCGTCCGTGGCGTAGCGGGAGAGAATCCCGTTGACCATATTGTGGATGGTCAGAAAAGCGGTGGTGGTGGTGCAGCCCTTGGCCAGCTCCTCGATGATCAGGGTGGCATCGAGCCGACTCAGCCCCAGGCCACCGTGAGCCTCGGGGATATAGAGCCCGCAGAAGCCCATCTCGCCAGCGCGGCGCAACGTTTCCACGGGAAAGACGCTGTTGGCGTCCCATTCGGCGGCATTGGGCGCCAGTTCGCGCCGGGAAAACTGGCGTGCCGCTTCCCGGTAGGCCAACTGATCGTCGTCGAGTTCGAAATTCATGACGAAGGGATTTCCATCGCTGAGGGGGTTCGGGTTCGATAAACGTCTTTTGACGTGCCACGCCTTGTAGGCCTGGGGCACATACCATCTTCCAGTTCTAGCGATGCCTTCCGCGCTGCCACAATTGGACCTAATGCTCAAAGACCAAGGTCGGATGGCGACAAGTTGACATTAACGTCAAGGTCACATGTTGAAGCGACTGCCGAAATCGGTCGGTTTCCGACCTGTCGACTGGCGAGGCAGGGCGGTTCCCAGGCAAGAGAAAAGTGAAAGAAAGAGTGGAAGAAAGAGTGAAAGAGCGGCTCACGAGGCGGCTCCTACCCCGGTCATCGATCTCAGGAAGCATCCGATGAAGACGACCCGATCCACGGTGAAGCCGGTGCACAAGCCGATCTTTGCCAACGGCGACGACATCCAGATCCCCGTTTTTACCCAGCTCAAACCCGATGGCACCGTTTACGCCGATGCCGGGCCGAGCTCCCTCGACCAGGCCACGGCGCGGCGCATCTATCGCGCGATGCTCTACACCCGCGTGCTCGATGAACGCATGCTGGCGGCCCAGCGCCAGGGGCGGCTCAGCTTCTACATGCAGTGCACCGGCGAGGAGGCAGCGGTGATCGGCAGCACCGCGGCGCTGGACGATGCCGACATGATCATGGCGCAGTACCGTGAGCAGGGGGCGCTGGCCTACCGTGGCTTCACCACCGATGAGTTCATGGATCAGCTGTTCGGCAACGAGCGCGACACGGCCCACGGCCGTCAGATGCCGATTCACTACGGCTCGCGAGATCTCTACTACCTGACGATTTCTTCCCCACTGGCGACCCAGATTCCCCAGGCCACCGGCTACGCCTATGGCCAGAAGCTGGCCGGCAAGGGCAACTGCACGCTGACGATCTTCGGCGAAGGCGCGGCCTCGGAAGGGGATTTTCATGCCGCGCTCAACATGGCATCGGTGCACAAGGTCCCGGTGATCTTCCTGTGTCGCAACAACGGCTATGCCATCTCCACGCCGGTCGCCGAGCAGTTCGCCGGCGATGGTATCGCTGCTCGCGCTTTCGGCTATCGCATGCAGTCGATCCGCGTCGACGGCAACGACATCCTGGCGATGTACGAGGCGACTCGCGAAGCGCGCCGGCTGGCGGTGGAGCACAACGAACCGGTATTGATCGAGGCGATGACCTATCGTCTGGCGGCCCACTCTTCCTCCGATGACCCTTCCGGCTATCGCAGCAAGAAGGAAGAGGAGGCGTGGCACAAGAAAGATCCGCTGCGCCGCATGCAGCGCTGGCTGATCGACCGTGGCTGGTGGAACGAGGACGAGGAACGCGAACTGACCGAGTCGCTGCGTCGGGAGGTGCTGGAAACCATGAAACAGGCGGAGAAACGCCGCCCGCCGGCACTCGGGACGTTGGTCAGCGACGTCTATGCCGAGACACCACCGCTATTGCGCGAGCAGTTCGAGGCGCTCGAGGCGCATATCCGACGTCATCCCGAGACCTATCCCAGAAGCGCGCCGTGGCTGGACGACGACAGCGCGACGGAGGGCTGGGCATGAGCCGAATGAATCTGCTCCAGGCGGTCAACAACGCGCTGGATACTGCCATGGCGGCCGATGAACGCGTGCTCTGCTTCGGCGAGGACGTGGGTATTTTCGGCGGTGTGTTCCGCGCCACCAGCCATCTGCAAGAAAAATACGGCCGCGCCCGCTGCTTCAATACGCCGCTGGTGGAGCAGGGCATCATCGGCTTCGCCAACGGCCTGGCCGCGCAGGGTTCGGTACCGGTCGCCGAAATCCAGTTCGCCGATTACATCTATCCGGCGTTCGATCAGTTGGTGAACGAGACCGCCAAGTTTCGCTATCGCTCCGGCAATCTGTTCGATGTCGGCGGCCTCACCGTTCGGGCGCCCTACGGCGGTGGCATCGCCGGTGGCCACTATCACTCACAGTCGCCGGAGGCCTATTTCGCGCATACACCGGGGCTGACGGTGGTGGTGCCGCGCAATCCCCATCAGGCCAAGGGGCTGTTGCTGGCCTCGATCCGCTCGCCGGATCCGGTGATTTTTTTCGAGCCCAAGCGCCTCTATCGCGCTTCGGTGGGTGAGGTACCCGACGAGGACTACGAATTGCCGCTGCGTCAGGCGGAGGTGATCAAGGAAGGTAACGACATCACGCTGCTGGCCTGGGGCGCGCAGATGGAAGTGATCGAACAGGCCGCCGAGATGGCCGAGAAGGAGGGCGTCTCCTGCGAGCTGATCGATCTGCGCACGATCGTGCCATGGGATATCGAAATCGTGGTGCAGTCCGTGCTCAAGACCGGGCGCCTGATCGTCAGCCACGAGGCGCCGCTGACCGGGGGATTCGCCAGCGAAATCGCGGCGACGATCCAGAGCCGCTGCTTCCTCTACCTGGAGTCGCCGATCGAACGGGTTACCGGGCTCGATACGCCGTTCCCGCTGACGCTCGAGAAGGAGTACATGCCGGGGCCGTTGAAGGTACTCGATGCCATCCACCGCACGATGGGCTTTTAGGAGGGTGAGATGAGCGACTTTCTACTGCCCGATATCGGTGAAGGCATCGTCGAATGTGAAGTGGTCAAGTGGCTGGTCAGCGAGGGCGATATCATCGCCGAGGATCAGCCCGTCGCCGAGGTCACCACCGACAAGGCGCCGGTGGAAATTCCCGCGCCCCAGGCCGGTCGCGTGACACGGCTCTATTATCGCGAAGGTGAAACGGCGCGGGTTCACGCGCCGCTGTTTGCTATCGAGAGCGTCGGGGATAGCCCCCGATCCGGCTCCGGCGATCGATCCGATCCAGATACCCGTTCTCATCACGACGCCCGGCCACCCGAACCGATCGCCGCCACGCCTGAAGACGAGGCGCTGCAGCCGCCCGCACCGGACACCGATAGAGAAGCGACGACGAAGGATTTCATCCTGCCTGATCTGGGCGAGGGCATTGTCGAGTGCGAGGTGGTGGCATGGCGCGTCGCGGAGGGCGACGAGATCGCCGAAGATCAGCCGGTGGTCGAAGTCAGCACCGACAAGGCGGTGATGGAGATCACCGCGCCGGAAGCGGGGCGAATGGTGCGCCATTACTGTCAGCTCGACGAGATCGCCAGGGTGCATTCGCCGCTGTTCGCCTACGTACCGCAGGTCAGCGACGACAGTCGCGATTCAGCCGATGCTGACTTAGCGTCAGCTCCAGCCGGTATTGTTCCACGTGAAACCACAGCGACCCGGGGGGATGACGAGACTTCGGGGGTATCGCAGCCAGTCATTGGCTTATCCTCATCGAATGCTGGCCGCCAACGGATTCCGGCCAGCCCGGCCGTACGCCGTCGAGTGCGCGAGCTCGGCGTGCGCCTCGAGGAGATCCCCGGCAGCGGCAAGGATGGCCGGGTGCTCAAGGAAGACGTATTGGCGTTTCGGCAGGAACAGGAGAAGCGCCAAGAACAGCGCCACGCGGAATCGCAGAATTCACAGCCGAAAGTTGCAACGTTGGTGAGTGGAACGCTGGCGTCAGACGCCGCTTCCGAAGAACGGATCGAACCGCTGCGCGGCGTCCGCGCGGTGATGGCCCGGCGGATGAGCGAGGCGGCGTCGACGATCCCCCACTTCGCCTACGGCGAAGAGTTCGACGTTACCGAGCTGCTGGCATTGCGGGAACGGCTCAAGGGTGATTTCGAGGCCCGCGGCGAGCGGCTGACGTTGATGCCGTTGTTGATGAAGTCGCTGGCGCTGGCCGTGGCGGAGTTCCCGCTACTCAACTGCCGGCTCAATCCGGCAGCCGACGCCATTCACTACCAGACCTCGTGCAATATCGGGATGGCGGTGGATAGCGCCAGCGGCCTGCTGGTACCCAACGTCAAGCACGTCGAGGGATTGAGTCTGCGCGAGGTGGCCGCCGAGGTGGAGCGGCTGACCCGAGCGGCTCGTGACGGGCGAGTCGAACCGGCCGATCTCAAGGGCGGCACGATCAGTATCTCCAACATCGGCGTGCTGGGCGGCACCTACGCCATGCCGATCATCAACGCGCCGGAGGTGGCGATCGTCGCCCTCGGCCGAGTCCAGCGTCTGCCGCGTTTCGCGGAAGATGGGTCGGTGGTCTCTCGGGCGATCATGACCGTGACCTGGTCCGGCGATCACCGGGTGCTGGATGGCGGGACCATGGCGCGTTTCTGCAACCGCTGGAAGGGGTATCTGGAAGGGCCGGAGACGATGCTGGTAGATTTGCACTGAGTCGGAGCGGATAGCCATGACCGAGCCGACGGAGCTGCAGCAGTTCTACATTCCCGAGGAGCAGTCGGTCTATCTGCTCAGCCAGAGCCAGGCCCGGCAGCTGCGCGAATGGATCGAACGCTGCCGTCATCAGCTCGCCCAGGTCGGCTACCGGGAGGTCGAACTTGTCGGCAAGGGCGCCTATGGTTTCGTCTTTGCGGGTATCGATAGCGCCGGCGACAGCCACGTCTTCAAGTTCACTCGTCAGAATCTACCGACTTCGTTTCACGAGCGCCTCGAGGAAGAGGCGTTCATGCTCGAACAGGTGGATCATCCCCGCGTGCCTCGGTTGATCGCCTATCGCACTCTGCGTCACCAGGCGATGCTGGTGATGGCGCGTGCCCCGGGCATCAACCTGGAGGAGTTTTCGCTGCGCCAGGGTCGGCTGACGACGCGGCTGGTGATCGGGATCGCCACGCAGCTGGCCGACATCCTGCGCGCGCTGCGCCACGAATCCGCCGAAGGCCGGCTCGTGGTACACGGGGACATCAAACCTTCCAATCTGATGTTCGATCCCCTCACCGAGCAGATCGCACTGATCGACTGGGGCTCCTCGGTCTTCGCTCAGCTCGATGCCGAGGGGCAGTTCCTGTCGCGTAACGTGATGGAGCTGATGTCCGCCGATATTCAGCACACCAACGCCCGCATGGGCGATGTCTATTACATCGGCGAGGAGCAGTTGAACGGTGCGCTATCGTCGCCGCGCTTCGACGAACAGGGCGCCGCCGCGACGCTCTATGCCCTTGCTACCGCACAGTCCAGCCGCTTCGGACATGAGACGATCCCGGCAACCTCGCTGGATTTGCCGATCGAGTTCGCCCGGATACTGGATGCCATGCTTAGCGACGACGCCGCGCTGCGTCGCCGGGCCGGAGATTATTTTCTCCAGCACATGCCGCGCATCGCCCGCACCCTCATCCGCGAACCGGTGGCTGCGCCGGAAATTCCGCTGGTGCCGGTCTGGGTGCGTTCGCTGGAGCAGGAAATCGAGACGGTGATCTACAGTTCGCGCAAGGCGTTTCTGCGTGACGATCATCGCCAGGATGACGCGCGCGATGACACCCTGAGCGCGATCAATGATGTTCAGCTCGATCGCTACTACAAGCATTTCATGCAGGGCATGGGCGATCTCGAGAAGGCTTTCCTGGTGGCAGTGGGGCGACTGGGCAAGTATCCGGTGGTGGGTGGCCTGGCGGTGCGCTGGAGCGACGCCGGCGTCGAGTTCGACACCACGCTGAGTCTCAACGAGCCCTCGCTCCGGACGGCCTTCGTCGCGGCGGTGAACAACATGATCACCCTGGCCCGGTCGATTCGCCGCCGCGATGGGGTGTTCAAGGCGTGCCTGTTCAACGCCCGGCGCACCCTGCACGTCGATCGCGACGATGCCTCGCAGCCCTTCGTGCCCGATGCCGATTGCGTGATTCCCTACGAGGTCAGCCCCACGCCGGAACTGGAAGACGCCAGCCGCGAACACTCCTACTTCGAGGACGGCCCGGACCCCGAGGAGTTCCTGCGGCTGCCGACGGTGATGATCGAGGCGCTGTCGCGGCTCAATGCCATCCATCACACCGGCATGATCATCTTCGAGGCCTTGCCGACCCACTTGAAGATCCACAGCTACTATCGCCTGCTCGATCCGGCACGGGAGAACGAGTTCCGCGCCTGTCTGGAGACGCTGCTGGCGGCGGTGCCGCAGATCGATGGCCTCGGCGTCTCCGGATACATGAAGATGCCGTACAAGAACACCCGGCATTTCGCGCATCGAACAAGGCTGGCCGAGCCCCGAGCGTGACCCGCCCGCCCCGGGGGCAGCGAGGTCGGGGTGGGGAGTTCGATGAGATCCGGCGATTTGTGCGCGATCGTTGCGTTTTCGAGACTTTTTTCACCCCATTTGGCCGTTTTTATGGCGGAACCAGGGATGAAACGGATTCGAGCCGTTATAATTCGCGCCGACAAGAGAAGCCCTCAGGCGTGACTGACGCCCGTCATGCAGCGCTACGGGCTTCCGACAACAGCAATACTCGATGGTGAATTCATGGCCAAGCAATCCCATACCCATGCGCAGTGGTCCTCCCGTACGGCGTTCGTTCTGGCGGCGACCGGTTCGGCCGTGGGCCTCGGCAATATCTGGAAGTTCCCCTACATGGTGGGCGACAGCGGCGGTGCGGTCTTCGTGCTCGTCTATCTGGTCTGTATCGCGCTGATCGGCCTGCCGATACTGGTCTCCGAATGGCTGCTGGGACGGCGCGGGCAGGCCAACCCGATCAACACCATGCAGAAGCTCGGCCGTGATTCGAAGCTGTCTCCCGACTGGGTGCTGGTGGGGATCGCCGGCGTGCTGGGCTCGTTCCTGATCCTGTCGTTCTACAGCGTCGTCGGCGGCTGGTCGCTCAACTACACCTGGAGCACGCTGACCGGCGACCTGGGTAAATCCAGCGGGGTCGACGTCGGCGATTACTTCACCACGCTGCTGGGTCAGCCGGGCACGCTGCTGTTCTGGCATACGCTGTTCATGTTGATCACGTTCGGGATCGTCGCCGGCGGCGTCAAAGGCGGCCTGGAGCGGGCGGCCAAATGGCTGATGCCGCTGTTGATCGTCGCGCTGGTCGGTCTGGTCGGTTTCGGCGCAACCACTAGCGGCTTCGGCGAAGCGGCCAGGTTCATGTTCTCGCCCGACTGGAGCAAGCTCAACGGTGGCGTCGTTCTCGCCGCGTTGGGTCACGCCTTCTTCACGCTGTCGCTGGGGATGGGGATCATGATGGCGTACGGCTCCTACCTGGGTCAGGACGTCGACCTGATCAAGACGGCGCGCACCGTGGTGATTCTGGATACCGTCATTGCGCTGGGCGCCGGCATGGCGATCTTTCCGGTGGTGTTCGCCAATAACCTGGATCCGAGCGCGGGGCCGGGCCTGCTGTTCGTCACCCTGCCGTTGGCCTTCATCGACATGCCCTGGGGGCTGGTGTTCGGTACGGTGTTCTTTGCGCTGCTGACCGTGGCCGCGATCACCTCGGCGATCTCGCTGCTGGAGCCGGTGACGGAGTTTCTGGAAGAGCGTACGTCGCTGTCTCGGCTGGGTTCGGCGTTCGTCGCCGCGCTGGCGACCTGGTCACTGGGGATCGCGGCGCTGCTGGCGTTCAACGTCTGGTCAGGCTTCCAGCCGTTCGGCTTCAACGTCTTCGATCTGCTCGACGCGCTCACCAGCAAGCTGATGCTGCCGCTGACGGGGCTGGCCGCGATCGTCTTTACCGCCTGGTTCCTGGATAGCGAGGGTGTGAAGCAGGAGCTGGGTTTGGGGCCGAGGGGTCGGGTGCTGTGGCACTACGTATCGCGTTACGTGGCGCCGATCGGGGTGGTCGTGGTGTTCTTCAATAGCCTGTAGATCGTCGATCGCCTTGGCACGCTTCGACGCGTGACAGGGCTCTGCCGTCGGAGAGGGCTCCGACGGTTCAGGCAGCGGCCGCGGTTTTTTTCGAGCACGCGGCCGCTGATCGTTGAGGCCGGCGAAGCGAATGAGTGGTGAAAGAGTGGCGAAACGGTGGCGAAAGAGCGGACGGCTGCTTGTCAGCGATGCTTCTCCGGCTTTGCCACGGGTTTGCGCTACTCAGGCATCTCGGCGATCTCTTCCGCCAACTGGCGCTTTTCCTGACGCTGCTCGATACCGCGCCGGGCCTTGAGGTAGCGAACGGCGGCCCTGCGCTTGCGCTGTTCGTGCTCGCTGACCTCCAGCGTCATGAAAATGTCGATGATTTCGCTTTTCAGGGTGTGAAGATGTTCGACGGTCGTCATGCTCGAATCTCCTGGCATCTTCGGATCTGTCGGTTAGCACCCGACATGCATACTATGCCTAACATTACAAGAACGTGACGGTTAGCTTTTGTCATGCTTTCAACGTCGTTTGTCCCATGTGTCACCGACGCCATGAGTCGGGCATACTGAGCAACGAATTCCCTATCGAAACATAACGACACGAGACCGCCTGATGTCGCCATCCGAGGGCCAGCCATGAGCCGTTCCCTGTTCGATGAATTGCGCGTGCACATGGATCGCCTGCGCCGCTCCGAGCAGAAGGTGGCGCGCTTCGTGCTGCGCAACCCCGAAGAGGTGATCCTGATGCGGATCACCGATCTGGCCAGCGAGGCGCAGGTCAGCGAGCCGACGGTGGTGCGTTTCTGTCGCGCCATGGGCATGGCCGGGTTCCAGGAGTTCAAGCTCAAGCTGGCGCAGATGATGGCCAAGGGCAGCCAGTACGCCCAGTTCACCATGAACGACGGCGACAGCGTGGCCGAGTTCTCCCACGGTATCTTCGACAGCACCATCGAGACGCTCGAACAGGTCCGCGATCACCTGGACAACGAGGCGCTGGGCCGCGCGATTGCGGCGCTGGCGGTGGCCAATCGGGTCGAGTTCTACGGTTACGGCGCCTCGGGCATCGTCGCCGCCGATGCCCAGCACAAGTTCTTCCGGCTGCAGATCCAGACCTCGGCCTACTCCGATCCGCATTTGCAGGCGATGTCCGCCGCGACCCTGAAAGCGGGCGACGTGGTGGTGGCGATCTCCCAGACTGGCCGCACCCGGGCGCTGATCGCCAGCGCCAGGACGGCGGTCAAGGCCGGGGCGACCGTGATCGGCCTGTGCCCCAGCGATTCGCCGCTGGCCCGCGAGGTGACGTTGACATTGCCGGTCGACGTGCAGGAAGACACCGAAGTCTACATTCCCATGACCTCACGTATTGCCCATTTGCTGACCATCGACGTGCTCGCCGTCGGCGTGGCCAAGAATCGTGGCCCGCAGATCAGCGATCAGCTCAAGGCGATCAAACGCAGCCTGGGGTCGCTGAGGGTCTCCAACAACGTGTCATGACGGCTTCGTGACCGGAAAACGTCGCCTACGGGCGACGTTTTTTGTGTCTCGATTACTGTATATATAGACAGTAATCGTGTTCTGAGTGACACTGTCGGCAACGTTTCAACCGTCTCGGCCACCCTCATGTCGTCACTCGCTTCCCGCCGTTTCCGATGGATATTGCTGCCGCTGCCCGTTACGGGGGCCGGCCGATGAGCAGCCTGGAATCCCTGCTCGACAGCCGTCAGGTCTGGCGTGCCCAGGCGGGCGGCGTCAGCGACGGTGGCGAAGCGATTGCCAGCGGGCACGCCGAGCTAGACGAGCTATTGCCGGGTGGCGGCTGGCCGTCGGCCGCCATCAGCGAGCTGCTGTCGTCGGGGGCCGGCAACGGTGAGCTCGCCCTGCTGTGGCCGCTGCTTTCGCGGATGACCCGCGAGGGCCGGCCGGTGGTGCTGGTATCGCCACCGGGTGTGCCGTATCCGGCGGCGTGGCGGCAGGCGGGCGTGGCGCTCGAACAGTGTCACTGGCTGGATGTGCAGGGGCGCGAGGCGCTGTGGGCGACGGAGCAGTGTCTTCGTGCCGGCTGTTGCGCAGTCGTCGTCGCCTGGCTGCCGCAGGCCGATAGCCGTCTCATGCGCCGGCTGCAGGTGGCGGCGGCGAGCGGGAATACGCTGGCGTTCGTTCACCGGCCGCTGGCGAAAGTGTCCGAAGCCTCGCCAGCGCCACTGCGAATACGACTGCACCGGCATGCCGAGCTGGAGATCCTCAAGTGTCGCGGTGGCTTTGCCCCTGCGCGGCGAATCGCCTTCGGCGCCGGAGCGTGACGCCATGCGCTGGGTCTGCCTGCTGTTTCCGCGCCTGGCCCTGGAGGGTGCGCTGCGCCGCCGTCCCGATCCCGAGGCGCCGTTCGCGCTGATCGACGGGCCGGTACAGCGTCAATGCATTCGCGCTGCCAATCGCGCCGCGCGTAAGCAGGGCGTCAAGCCCGGGCAGGCGCTGGGTTTCGCCGAAGCGCTCTTCAATGCACCCGAACATGTGCAGGTTAATGCGCCGCTTTCCAAGGCGCCCGGACACGCGCACTTCAACGCGCCCGATGCCGCGCCAGATAGGGGTTCTCGATCCGGTTCGAGTCAGCGGCTCGAGACGGCACTCTTCGATGTCGAATCGGTGGAGCGCTGGCGCCGACGGTTAGCGACCTGGGCCTACGGCTTCAGCGCCCAGGTCAGCCTTCACTACCCGCATGCGCTGGTGTTCGAGGTCGCCAGCAGTCTCGACCTGCTGGGGCCGTGGCCGCGGCTGGAGACGAGGCTTCGCGCGGAACTCACCGCACTTGGTTTTTCGCATCGGCTGGTGATAGCCCCTAACCCGGCGGCGGCGCGAGTCCTGGTCAATGTCCACGACGGGCTGGCGGTGGACGACACCGGGCTGGAGTCGGCACTGGCAACGCTGCGTCTCGACCGCGCCGGGCTGGCGAGCATCGATGCCGATCGTGACATCCTGCAGACCCTGAATCGCAGCGGTTTCCAGCGGCTGGGCGAGCTGTTCGCCCTGCCGCGCAACGCCTTGGCCCGACGTTTCGGTGGCGGTCTGATGCGCCACCTGGCCGAACTGCGCGGGGAGTGGCCACTGGCGCTCGATTATCACCGCCCGACGCCGCGGTTTTCCCGCACCTTCGAATTCGACCAGCCGGTACATGCCATCGCCGGTCTGGCCTTTCCGCTCAAGCGGCTGTTGCAGGAGCTGGGCGTGTTTCTGATGGGGCAGGATGCGGGCGTCGAGCGCTTCTGTCTGACGTTCGAGCTGGAAGATGGCCCGCCGCAGCGCGTCGAGATCGGTCTGATATCGGTACAGCGCGATCCCGACACGCTGCTCGAACTCACCCGTGCTCATCTGGAGCGCATGCGTCTCGCTGGCCCGGTGATGACACTGACGCTCTCCGCCCCGCGATTGGCCGGCTATGCGCCGACTCGGCGGGAGTTGCTGGAAGGGCCGGCGCGTCAGGCCCAGGCCTGGGCCGCGCTTCACCAGCGTCTGGTCGCGCGGCTGGGGCAACCGGCACTCAAGCCGCTGGTGGAGCATCGCGAGCACCGGCCGGAAGCCGCGGTGCTCAACGGTGCCGGGCCGCGGGCGCGCGAAGCCTCGATCGGACCGCCGCGACCCGGCTGGCTGGCTAGCGTGCCGCAGCGCTGCGATGGTGACGTGGTGCAACTTTTAGCGGGGCCGGAGCGAATCGAAAGCGGCTGGTGGGACGGTGGGGACATTCGGCGCGACTACTACCTGGCCCAGTGGGCCGACGGTCGCCATGCCTGGGTCTGGTGCGAGCCGGAGCGGCAGGGCTGGTATCTGCACGGGTGGTTCGGATGAACGATGGCTTTTCATCGCAGCCCGACGCTGCCGCCTTATCGCGGCCCGACACTGCCGCTTCGGACGCCCGAAAAAGCCTGGGCGCGACACCGGGTGCGGCACTGGGTGCGGCACTGGGCACCGATAAAAAGCGCACCGATAAAAAGGGCGCCTGCAGGATCGACGCGAATTCGGGCGCCCGTGAGTCGACAGGCGCGGGTTCGGGCGCCCGTGAGTCGACAGGTGCATCTTCGGGCGCCTTTAGGATAGGCGTGGATTCGGACGCCTCCTATAGAAAACCCTACGCCGAGCTGCACTGCCTCTCCGCGTTCAGTTTCCAGCGCGGGGCTTCCACCGCGCATGAACTGTTCGAGCGCGCGGCTAGGCTCGGCTATCGCGCCCTGGCGATCACCGACGAGGCCACGCTGGCGGGCATCGTGCGCGGCTGGCAGGCGTCGCGGGAGCACGGTATCGATCTGGTCGTCGGCGCCGAGTTTCGCACCGAGTGCGGTATCAAGATCGTGTTGCTGGTAGAAAACCGGCGCGGCTACGAGGCGCTGTGCGGGTTGATTACCCGTGTCCGCGGTCGCGCGCCCAAGGGCGAGTATCGACTGATCGAAGCGGATCTCCGAGAGCTCGACGGCGGCGAGGGCCTGTTCGCGCTGTGGATCCCTGGAGCCGTACCGGATCAGGAGGTGGGCGAGAGGCTGGCCCGCGCCTTTCCCCGGCGGCTGTGGCTGGCGGTGGAACTCCACTACGGTTTCGACAATGGCTGCGACAACGCCGCGCGTTTGGCTCAACTGCAGGCCCTGGCTGAGACGCTGGGTATTCCGGCTCTGGCGGCGGGGGACGTTCACATGCATGCCCGGGGGCGGCGTGCGCTGCAGGATTGCCTCACCGCGATCCGCCACCATCAGAGCGTCTTCGAGGCCGGCGACGCTCTATTTCCCAACGGCGAGCGCCATCTCCGCAGCCGTGATGCGTTGTCCGCGATCTATCCCGCTGAGCTGATGGCAGAGAGCGCGGCGCTGGCAGTGCGCTGCGACTTCGATCTCGGCGAACTGAACTACACCTATCCGCATGAAGTGGTACCGGCCGGAAAGACACCGGCGGAGTGGCTGCGCGAGTTGACCGCCGAAGGTGGCGCCCGACGCTGGCCGGATGGCGTGCCGGAGAAGGTTGCCGGGCAGATCGACCATGAGCTCACGCTGATCGAAGAGCTCGGCTACGAGCACTACTTTCTCACCGTGCACGACATCGTCGACTTCGCGCGTCGCCAGCACATTCTGTGCCAGGGGCGCGGCTCGGCGGCCAACTCGTCGGTCTGTTACGCGCTGGGTATCACGTCCATCGATCCCTCGCAGTCATCACTGTTGTTCGAGCGCTTCATCTCCCGTGAGCGTGACGAGCCGCCGGATATCGATGTCGATTTCGAGCACGAACGCCGCGAAGAAGTGATTCAGTACGTCTTTCGCCGCTACGGCCGTCACCGCGCGGCGTTGACCGCCGTGGTCAGCCATTACCACGCTGCCGGGGCGATCCGCGATATCGGCCGGGCGCTGGGCTTCGCGCCGGAGCGCATCGATCAGTTGGCCCGCTGCGCCGGACGCTGGACGGACGTCATTCCTGACGAATCGCGACTCAGAGAGCAGGGCTTCGAGCCGCAAGAGCCGATGCTCAAACGCCTGCTGGTGCTGGCCGGCACGCTGGTCGGCTTTCCGCGCCATCTCTCTCAGCACCCGGGCGGGTTCGTGATTTCGGAGGCGTCGCTGCAGACGCTGGTGCCGGTGGAGAACGCCGCCATGCCCGATCGCACCGTGATTCAGTGGGACAAGGACGATCTCGATCTGGTCGGCCTGCTCAAGGTCGACGTACTGTCGCTGGGTATGCTGACGGTGCTGCGGCGCAGTTTCGATTTGCTCAAGCGACATAGAGGACTCGATTACGGGCTAGCGGATCTGCCACCTGACGACCCCGAGACCTACGCCATGATCCAGCGCGCCGACACGATAGGCGTGTTCCAGATCGAATCCCGCGCACAGATGGCGATGCTGCCGCGGCTCAAGCCGGCCAAGTTCTACGATCTGGTGATCGAAGTGGCGATCGTGCGCCCCGGGCCGATCCAGGGCGACATGGTTCATCCCTATCTCAAGCGGCGTAACGGCGAGGAACCGGTGACCTATCCTTCCGAGGCGGTCAAGGCGGTGTTCGAGCGCACGCTGGGCGTCCCGCTGTTTCAGGAGCAGGTGATGGCGCTGGCGATCGAAGCGGCCGGCTACAGCCCCGGCGAGGCCGACCAGTTGCGCCGTTCGATGGCCGCCTGGAAGCGTCACGGTGGGCTCGAACCTCATCGCCAGCGCATCGTCGAAGGCATGCTGGAGCGTGGCTACGAGCTGAGCTTCGCCGAGCGCATCTTCGAGCAGATCAAGGGTTTCGGCAGCTACGGTTTTCCCGAATCCCACGCCGCCAGTTTCGCGCTGTTGACCTACGCCAGCTGTTGGCTCAAGCGTCACGAACAGGCGATCTTCGCCTGCGCCTTGATCAACAGCTGGCCGATGGGCTTCTATTCGCCGGACCAGGTGCTGCAGGATGCCCGCCGTCACGGCGTCGAGGTGCGTCCGGTCGACATTCGCACCAGCCAGTGGGAAAGCACGCTGGAGCCCGGCCTGGGTAGCACCGAAGAACTGGCGATCCGGTTGGGCCTGCACATGATCAAGGGTCTTGCCGAGAGCGACGGCGAACGGCTGTTGGCGGCACGCGACACGCCCGGCTGCGACAGCGTCGAGCGTCTGGCGGCACGGTCTGGAATCAAACGGACGGTGCTCTCGCGGCTCGCCGATGCCGGAGCGCTGGAAGGGCTCGCGGGGGATCGTCATCGGGCGCGCTGGGCCACGGCCGGTATCGAGGATTCGCTGCCGCTGTTTGCCCAGGCTGACGTTGAGATCGTCACTGACGCTGAAGAGGAGGCACTGGTGTTGCCGGCCATCGAAGTGGGTGAAGCGATCAAGGCGGATTACGCCACGCTCGGCACCACGCTGGGACCGCATCCGATGTCGCTGCTGCGCCAGCGCTGCCACACGAACGGTATTCGGGGGCTGGGGGGTGTGGTGGATTCGAAACGCCTGGCCGATCTGCCGAGCGATATCGGCGTGGCGATTGCCGGACTGGTGGTCGGGCGACAGCGTCCCGGCTCTGCCAAGGGGGTGACTTTCCTCACCCTCGAGGACGAATTCGGCATGGTCAATGTCGTGGTCTGGCCGCATCTGGCCGTGCGCTACCGTCGTATCCTGCTGGAATCACGCTTGCTGCGGGTGAACGGCAAGCTGGAGAGTCAGGAAGGCGTGCGTCATATCATCGCCAAGCGTCTGACCGACCTTACCGGCCTGCTGGAAGGATTGAGCACGCGTAGTCGGGACTTTCATTGAAACAGGCTTCTCCGTCATGGCTCTGTTGTGGTGGCGGCGAGTGAGCACGGCGGCGTGGACTGGCAAAACGGCCGGATCCTGTGGTTAGGTAAGGAACCATTGTGCTACGCAACCGGTCTTCACTGTCATGCTTACGGCGGCGTAGCCACACAGCGACGAGTTTTTCTTTCAGGCACACGACTTTTTCTTTCAAACACAAAAGAGGCGACGGATTTATGGAGAGCATTGGCGTAGGACCCTGGATTGCCATTGCGGTGGCCGTCGGTGCCATTGGCGTGCTGGTCGGCTACTGGCTGGGCACCAGGATGGGCGGGCACAACACCGAACCGATGCGCGAGCTCAACCGCGAACATAAAGTCTACAAGGAAGACGTGCGCGAACATTTCGAGCAGGTTTCCGCGACCATGACCCGAATGGTCGAGGACTACCGCGAGATGTACCAGCACGTCGCCAAAGGGGCCGAGAAGCTGGCCGACATGCATCACGAAACGGTGATCGAGCCGCCGCCCAAGCCCGAGGCGATCACTCAGGACCTGCACGAACCGGAGGCGTCTTCCGGGGTGTCTGACAAGGCATCCGACAAGCCGTCCGAAAAGATATCCAGCGCCGAGAAGCCGGCTGCCGGATCCGAGCACCGCGCGTCGCCGGGTGTCTCCGCCTCTCCCAGTGCTGCGACATCGCCAGGCGTTTCGGCCTCTCCAAACGCTTCGGCATCGTCAAGCGCTTCGGCATCATCGCCAGGCGTCTCGGCGTCGCCAAGCACCACTAGTGCTGACGTGAACGCTGGACACGCCAGCGACTCGAAAACGGCCGCGTCGGCTGCGTCCAGCACCTCCAGGCCTTCCTCGGAACGCCCGCAGGATGCGGCGATCCGTGCAGCCGCCGAGGATGCCGCCACCCAGCGTGGGCACTCTTCAGACAAGCGCTAAGCGCCCCGGCGGGGCTTGCCGGCTATGTTAAGCTGGCATGCTCTGTCCCATTCCCAGCAGCAGGCCCCGCACGGTACCCAATGGATGATGTCTCGGCACTAATCGACTCCCTCAACGCCAATCAGCGCGAGGCCGTCGCCGCGCCGCCCGGCAATATGCTGGTGCTGGCCGGCGCCGGTTCCGGCAAGACCCGGGTGCTGGTGCACCGCATCGCCTGGCTGATGCAGGCCGAAGGCGTCTCCCCCTACGCCATTCTGGCGGTGACCTTCACCAACAAGGCGGCCCGCGAGATGCGCACGCGTCTCGAGGCACTGCAGGGCGCTTCGCTGCGTAACATGTGGGTCGGCACCTTCCACTCCATCGCCCATCGCCTGCTGCGCACGCACTGGCACGACGCGCGGCTGCCCCAGCATTTCCAGATCATCGACAGCGACGATCAGCTGCGGCTGGTCAAGCGGCTGTTGCGGGATCACAACGTCGACGACGAGCGCTATCCGCCCAAGCAGGTGCAGTATTTCATCGGCGGCTGCAAGGAGGAGGGGCTGCGTCCACAGCAGGTGTCGACTCACGGCGACCCCTACATGGCCAAGATGGTCGAGCTCTACGAGCTCTATCAGTTGACCTGCGAGCGTGGCGGGCTGGTCGACTTCGGCGAACTGCTGCTGCGCAGCCTGGAGCTGCTGCGCGATACGCCGGCGCTGCTCAAGCATTATCGCGAACGTTTCGGGCACATTCTGGTCGACGAGTTCCAGGATACCAACACCCTGCAGTACGCCTGGTTGAAATTGCTGGCCGGCGCTGATGGCAATGGGGGGAGCGATGACGATCGCGCGGCCATGATAGTGGTCGGTGACGACGATCAGTCGATCTACGGCTGGCGCGGGGCCAAGGTCGAGAACATTCGCCGTTTCGAGAGCGAGTTCGCCAATACCCAGACCGTGCGCCTGGAGCAGAACTACCGCTCCACCAGCGTGATTCTGGATGCCGCCAATGCGCTGATCAGCCAGAACAGCGGGCGCATGGGCAAGGAGCTGTGGACCGATGGTGAGACCGGAGAGAAGATCTCGGTCTATGCCGGTTTCAACGACCTCGATGAGGCGCGCTTCATCGTCGATACCATCGGTGAGCAGTCGCGCAACGGTTTCTCTCGGCGCGAGATGGCGATTCTCTATCGTTCCAACGCCCAGTCACGTGTGATCGAGGAGGCGCTGATCCGCAGCGGCGTGCCGTATCGCATCTACGGTGGCCAGCGCTTCTACGAACGCCTCGAGATCAAGAACGCGCTGGCCTATCTGCGGCTGTTGCTCAATCGCGAGGACGACGCGTCGCTGGAACGGGTGATCAACGTGCCGCCACGCGGTATCGGCACGCGCACGGTGGAGATTCTGCGCCATCGCGCCAGAGACACCAATGTCTCGCTGTGGCAGGCGCTGCACGACAGCCTGAGCGATGGCACGCTCAAGGGGCGCGCGGGCAATGCGCTCAACGCTTTCGCCGAGCTGATCGAACGTCTCGACAACGACACCGCCGGGATGGCGCTGTACGAGATCATCGATCACGCCATTCAGATTTCGGGGCTGATCGAGCACCACCGCAGCGAGAAAGGCGAGAAGGGCCAGGCGCGAGTGGAGAACCTCGAGGAACTGATCAACGCGGCGCGTAACTTCTCGCAGAATGCTCAGGCCAACCCGATCGACCTGCAGGAGGTCGGCGAAGGCGCCGCGGCGCTGGAGCCGTTTCTGGCGGAGGCGGCGCTCAATGCGGGCGATCATGAAGCCGACGAGTTCGAGGACTGCGTTCAGATGATGACGCTGCACTCGGCCAAGGGGCTGGAATTCCCGGTGGTGTTCGTGGCCGGCATCGAGGAAGGCCTGTTTCCGCACAAGATGTCGCTGGAAGAGCCGGGGCGTCTCGAGGAAGAACGTCGACTCTGCTATGTCGGCATGACCCGCGCCATGCGCAAGCTCTATTTGACCTACGCCGAAATTCGCCGTCTGCACGGCCGCGAGACGATGGCGCGGCCGTCGCGCTTCCTGCGTGAAGTGCCCGAGGAGCTGCTCGAGGAAGTGCGTCTGCGCGGTCAGATATCGCGACCGGTGACGTCGCGACCGAATATGGGTCCGGCGCGTCAGCAGGGCGTCGAAGGCGGTGACGATCTGCCGTCTTTATCGCTCGGCCAGCGCGTCAGCCATCCGTTGTTCGGTGAAGGCGTGATTCTCGATGCTGAAGGCGAAGGGGCTCGTGCCCGGGTTCACGTCAGCTTCGAGGGTGAGGGTGACAAATGGCTGGTGTTGGGATTCGCCAAATTGACGCCGTTGTGAAACGGTCGTCGTGATCACCATTGGCGTCATGAGACTGCAACAATCCTGTGCCATCATCGCCAGTGCGTCTTAGCGCGCCTTTCATGATCGTGTTTTGCAACCCAGCTTCATGACTGCTTTACGACCCTGTTTCACGCCTCAGCGCCGGAGTCTTGCATGGATATCACCAGCGATACCCACAGTCAGCATATCTCGCAGCAGTTCAACCAGGACCTGGAAGCCATCAAGACGCAGCTGATGGCGATGGGTGGTCTGGTCGAGAAACAGCTCCAGGAGGCTCTGGCGGCATTGCTGGATGGCGATAGCCAGTTGGCGATACGAGTGCGCGATAACGATACCAGCGTCAACGACATGCAGCTCAAGATCGATGAGGAGTGCGTGCGGATTCTGGCGCGTCGTCAGCCCGCCGCTTCCGATCTGCGGTTGGTCATTGCGGTCATCCGGGCCACCAACGATCTCGAGCGCATGGGCGACGAAGCCAACAAGATCGCGCGTAATGCGCTCGATCTCATCGAGGCCGGGCGTATTCCTCAGGGTAGCGTCGAGATTCGTCACATCAGCGAGCATGTTGGCCACATGTTGCGTGATGCGCTGACCGCCTTTGCCCGTTTCGATACCGAACTGGCGTTGAAGGTGGTTCAGGAGGATGCCTCGGTGGATAGCGAATACACTACCGCCATGCGCTCGTTGGCGACCTTCATGATGGAAGACTCGCGCTCCATCGGCGGCGTCCTGAGCGTGATGACGGTGCTGCGGGCACTGGAGCGGATCGGCGATCACGCCGACAATCTCGCCGAACATGTCATCTATCTGGTCAAGGGACACGACATTCGCCATATCTCGAAGAAAGAGCTGGATCAGGAAGCTCTCCGCGGCACCAAACGCTGATCGCCAGCGTCGCGTTAACGCCACGCCGACAGGACTGTGTTAGCGTGGCGTTAACGCAACGTATTGTATGATCGGCGGATTTGGCATGATCTATTCCCTGCAAGCAATTCTCGACGGTACGCGCCTGGTTTTCGAACCCGGTCTGCGCCGCTTCGTCATCGGGCCCATCGTGGTCAACCTGCTGCTTTACGGCGGCACGCTTTTCTATCTCTTCGAGAACTTCGGCGGCTGGCTCGATTACGGCATGGGTCAGATACCCAGCTGGCTGACCTGGCTTGAGTGGCTGATCTGGCCGCTGCTGGTGATCGCGCTGGCATTGATCGTCTTCTTTACCTTTACGCTGGTTTCCAACCTGATCGCGGCGCCGTTCTACGGCTTTCTGGCCGAGAAAGTCGAAAGCCGGGTCACCGGGCGGCCGCCGAGCGACGAACGCGGCCTGATGAAAGCCGGTGTGGATGCGCTGGGTCGTGAGCTGGTCAAGCTGGGCTATATCCTGCCGCGGATGGCGGTGCTGTTTCTGCTGGGCTTCGTCCCCGGCCTGAATCTTTTCACGCCGTTTTTGTGGGCGGCGTTTTCGGCCTGGATGATGGCGGTTCAGTACCTCGATTACCCGATGGACAACAACCAGGTTGGCTTTACCGACATGCGTCGCCGTCTCCGCGCGCGCTGGTGGCCGACGCTCACCTACGGTGCCTGTATGTCGCTGGCGACCTGGGTGCCGGTGCTCAATCTGATTTTGTTGCCCGGCGGCGTCGCCGGCGGAGTGATGCTGTGGGATCGCTACTATCGTTCCCTGGTGCCAGCTACCCGCTGAAGACCGGGTGGTACGAGCGCGGCTGATGTCGAGCGGGGCAAGAAAAATGCCATCCGGGGTTGAAAGCGGCCGCCGGACACGCCATCTAAGAGAGGACGACACGGAGATTTTCCGAAGCCTCGAGGCCAACTCAGCCAAGGCCTCGGAAAATCTTTGAAAATCAAGGTGATTTATTATTGGAGCAGCATCGGACAGCGCTAGAGCTTGCTTGACACTGTGACCTGTTGCTCACTATTTTGATTCACCCGAGAGGCGCCCGCATTGGGCAACGCCTCCTCACGAAAGGGAGTTTTGATCATGGCTCATAGCTTACCGTCGCTACCCTATGCGTATGACGCGCTGGAACCCAAGATCGACGCAATGACGATGGAAATCCATCACACTCGTCACCATCAGACTTACGTCAACAACCTCAACGCTGCGCTGGAAGGCACGGGGCTCGAGGAGGTTCCGGTCGACAAGCTGATGGCGGACATCGAGAAGGTGCCGCAGGACAAGCGTCAGGCTGTCATCAACAATGGTGGCGGGCATGCCAACCATTCCCTGTTCTGGACCGTGATGTCCAAGGACGGTGGTGGCGAGCCGACCGGCAAAGTGGGCGAAGCCATCAGCAGCGAGCTTGGCGGCTACGACACTTTCAAGGAAGAGTTCAAGAAAGCTGCCACTGGCCGTTTCGGCAGCGGTTGGGCGTGGCTGGTCGTCACCCCCGAGAAAAAGCTCAAGGTCATCAACACCTTGAATCAGGATAGCCCGCTGATGGAAGGCCTGACGCCGATTCTCGGTCTGGACGTCTGGGAACACGCTTACTATCTGAAGTATCAGAACAAGCGTCCGGACTACATCGCTGCGTTCTATGACGTCATCGACTGGAATGAAGTCAACCGCCGCTATGCCGAAGCGACTGCCTGATAGTCAGCGCTGATCGTACCCGGTCAGCGCGGTAGTCTTCGAGATGCCCCTGGTTCGGATCAACCGAATCAGGGGCATCTCGCGTTGGTGCCCGACTTGGCATGGTTTCCCTCCTCAGCAGCTTTTCTGATAGGCTGACCGTGCTGGCGTCCTGCCGGCTCAGCTCCTCGATCCACCCTCGCGACGATCCGATACCATGACTGCACAACGCTGCGAAGCCACTCTGACGCTCACTGATGTAAATAATTTTCAATTGCGCCTGAGATCGTTTCTGGATGAGTACGACGTGGCCTATCGCAGCGACGAGCGCCAGGTAGCGATCGAATTGCCGGGGGGGGAGGCGCGCTTCTCGGTCAGTCGGGTCGGGCTGCATGTCGAAGCCGAGGCGGCGACGCGGGATGGGCTGGAAACGCTGCGCAGCATCATCGAACACTACGTGTCGCTATTTGCCGGCGAGAACGCGCTGCCACTGCACTGGCACGGCGATGTCGTGGCCGCCCCCACCTTTGCCAACTTTCGCGAGATGCGCGTGACGCGGATCGAGGACCTGAGCCCCAGCATTCGCCGGCTGACGTTGAGCGGCGAGAACCTGGCTCGTTTCGATCACCCGGAAGAGTGGCACGTCCGTCTACACTTCCCGCCGGTCGGCATCGAACGGCCGCAGTGGCCGCGCCCCACCGCGGAAGGCGGCACCCAGTGGCCGCCGGAAGATCAGCGCGCCGAGATCCGCTACTACACCATTCGTCGTCTGGACGTGGTCAGCGGTGAGGTCGAGATCGACTTTCTGCTGCATGACGCACCTGGGCCGGGCGGCGATTTCGCCCGCCGTGCCCGGTCGGGCGACATCTGTGGCATGGCCGGACCCTACGGTAGAGGTGTCGCGCCAGCGTCGCACTATCTGCTGGCGGGTGACGAGACCGCCATTCCCGCCATCACGCGATTGATGGAAATGCTGCCGGCCAGCGCCCATGTCGAAGCCTGGCTCGAGGTCGAATCGCCGGTCGATGCCCTCGAGCTATCGGTTCCCGATCACTGCGACGTCCGTTGGCGCTATCGCTGCCACGGCTACGCGCCCAGCGAGCAACTCGCTTCGGCGGTGGTCGAGTCGATGCCCGTGGCTCGCGACGATCTGTTCGTCTGGTTCGCCGGCGAGGCGGATGTCAGCCAGCGCCTGCGCAAGCGTCTCAAACAGGAATTCGGCCTGCAGAAAGGGCAGCATCTGGTGACGGGGTATTGGAAACGGGAAAGCGCCTGACGGAGACGCTCCCGCTTCGTTCAAGGCGTGCGTTCGAGTACGAGTAGCGGATCGATTCGGGTATCGAACCAGTTCATGCCCCAGTGCAGATGCGGTCCGGTAGCCCGGCCGGTCGCGCCTACCGCACCGATGACCTGGCCCTGTTCGACGCTGTCGCCGACTTTCACATCGATCCGCGAGAGGTGCAGAAAGTTGGAGCTGATACCGTAACCATGGTCGAGCAGTATCGTGCCGCCGGTCAGATAGAGATCGTCGGCAAAGGTGATCACGCCGCTGGCCGGCGCTTTGACCGGCGTGCCTTTGGCGGCAGCAATGTCCATCCCCGAGTGCGCCGACCCCGGCGTGCCGTTATAGACGCGCTGGTTGCCGAAGCGCCCGCTGATGCGGCCCTCGACCGGCCAGATGAACGTCTGGGCGAAACCCACCCGATCGTCGTTACGCGCGCGTTCGGCGCTGACGGCGGCCTGCTCGTGCTGGATACGCTGGGCGATCTCCGGTAGCGGCGAGACGGTCTTGGGCGGTACACCGTCGATGCGCTCGATCGGCCAATCCCGAGGCGTGACCGCGACCGACATCTGACGACTCCGCCCGTCGGGGGTGGTGATATCGACGGTCTCGGTGCCGCTGGCATCCCGGCCCACACCGAACACCACGGTGCCATAGCCGGTGACGCGCAGATCATGTCCCGCCGTCGCCACCTGACTGCCTGGCGGAACGCGGCCGATCACCATCGAGCCTTGCTGAACGCTGTCGGGGAAGGTGATCGGGATGGTATCGATACGAACGGTGTCGGCACGAACGATGTCGGCACGAACGATGTCGGCACAAACACTGCCCATGGCGCATGACAGCAGCAGGGTAGAGACAATGACACCGACAAGTCGGTGCCATGAGGGGAGAAAAGGGATTGTCGGCAGGATTGTCGGCACCGGGTGGAACTCCGTATCGCTGGATGCCGCCACCATAACCCGATGCCCCGGTGGGGGAAACGGCAGCGGCAACGAGCGGAGGCTCCCTAGAAAGATTCCCAGTCGTCGTTATCGTTCGGCGTTGTCCGACTTGCCGAGGTCGAGGCCGGTGTCTGGGGCGAGGCCAGTTTCTGCGGCGAGGCCATTGTCGGCGCTGATGCTGACGACCCTGGCGTCCGATAGCGGGCGACCAGATCGTCGTACTCGACGTTGGCGACCTTGAACCCGGCCAACGCCTGTTCCAGCGTCACCACCTGCGTATTGAGCGTGGCGGCGGCGGCAGAAGCCTGTTGCACCAGCGAGGCGTTCTGTTGCGTCACCTGATCCATCTGCACCACCGCCTCGTTGACCTGGTCGATCCCGTTGGACTGCTCGCCGGAAGCCACCGAGATCTCTTCGATCAGATCTGTCATGCGTGCCACGGACTGGACGACGCGACGAATGGTGTCACCTGCCGTCGCCACGATCTCGGAACCGGCATCGATCTTGCGGTTGGAGGCATCGATCAGCCCCCGAATCTCGCGGGAGGCGTCGGCGCTGCGGCTGGCCAGCGTACGCACTTCATTGGCGACCACGGCGAAGCCCCGTCCCTGCTCGCCGGCCCGCGCGGCTTCCACCGAGGCATTGAGCGCCAGGATATTGGTCTGGAAGGCGATCGAGTCGATGACGCCGACGATCTCGGTGACCTGTCGCGAGCTGTCGGTAATGCCCTGCATGGTCGAGACGACCTGATCCATCATCTCGCCGCCTTCCGCGGCAGTGGTGCGCGCCTCACCGGCCAGACCGCTGGCCTGGCGGGCGTTATCGGCGTTCTGGCGTACGGTCTGGGTCAGCTCTTCCATGCTGGAGGCGGTTTCGCCGATGGACGCGGCCTGCTGCTCGGTACGTGCTGCCAGATCCTGGTTGCCGTTATGAATCTGGCCTACCCCGACGGTAATGGTGGACGAAGCGTAACGAATATTACCCATCGATTCGGCCAGATGCCGGCGCATGCCCTCGATCGCGGAGAGCAGGCTGCGGTCGTCGCCTGACTTCACGTTCAGCGAGGTGGTGAGATCGCCTTCGGCCATGATCTTGACCGCATCACGAGCCTGACGCGGATCGCCACCGAGATCACCCAGCACATTGCGGATGATCCAACCCATGATCAGCGTGATGATCGCGCCGATGATACCGGCAATGAGGCTCATCTTGAGCACGCCGGTCCAGAATGCCTGCTGGATATCGCTGATGTAGACGTTGGCCGCGAGATACCAGTCCCACTCGGGGACGTAGCGCACGTAGTTGATTCGGGACACGTCTTCGCCGTCGGCATTGGTGGAAACGTACTCCAGCGTGTCGTCGGCGGGGGAATCCGCCACGGCCTTGAGTTCGCGATAGAAATAGACCCCCTTGTCATCGCGGAACCCGCTCATGTCGGTGCCGATCTCGCGCTTGGGGTGATAGACCAGGTGAATGTCGCTGTCGAAGGCATAGACATAGCTGCCGTCGAGGTCCAGCGCCGAGAGGTTCTTACGTGCGAAGCCTTTTGCAGCTTCTTCGGAAAATTCGCCGCTGTCGGCGCGTTCGACATAGCGCTCGACCAGGGTCTGGGCGCTGGTCACGAAGCTCTTGAGGCTGTTGATACGCTCGGTCATCAGCGTGTCGCGTTTTTCCAGGGCCATCCAGCCCACCAGAATCAGCATGCCCAGCCACATCAGGCCGACCGTAATCCAGAGTTTTTGCCGCATCGTCATCGGGGGGAATGTCCTTTTTCTCGCAACGGGCGAATCATATAGAGGATTGGATTAATGCAATCGCATTCTCTATCGGCCGACGACGATGAAGATTGAGAAAAGGCACTGAGAAAAGGGACCAAGAAAAAATTGTCGAGAAGGTCAGGAAATGTGGGTTCAGGTCCGGATGTCGGACATGCCGGGCACCGGCTGCGATGGCGTGGCCGGTGGCGTCAGACGCGCCGCTGGAAACACGCAGCGAAAGCGCGCGCCGAGGCCGGGGCGGCTGACGATCTCCAGCGTGGCATCGTGACGGAGCAGCACGTGCTTGACGATGGCCAGACCCAGGCCGGTACCGCCGGTAGCGGCGCTACGCCCCTTGTCGACGCGATAGAAGCGCTCGGTCAGCCGCGGGATATGAACGGGGTCGAAGCCGTCACCATTGTCTTCGACTTCGATGGCAGCGCCGTCGTGCCACGGTTTCCAGCGCAGGGTGATGGTACTGCCCTCGGGCGTGTAGCGCACGGCGTTGAACACCAGGTTGGAGACGGCACTCCGGATCTCCTTGGTATTGGCCACGAGCTGCCGCGGCTCCTCGATCTCGAGTAATAACGAGTGGCGACCGGTGCTCAGTTCTCGGGCATCGGCGACGATGCCGTCGAGCAACGTCGACACGTTCAGCGTATCGCGATCGTTGTCGGGACTATCGATCTCCAGTCGCGAAAGCAGCAGTAGATCCTCGACCAGATTCTGCATCCGCATGGTCTGTGACTGCATCTGGCCGAATCCCCGCTGCCAGCGTTCGGGAAGCTGGTCGGCATGATCCGAATAGGTCTCGAGATAGCCGGCCAGGACCGTCAGCGGCGTACGCAGTTCATGAGAGACGTTGGCGACGAAGTCTCGGCGCATCATCTCGAGCTGGTGCAGCCGGGTCACGTCACGCGCCATCAGCAGACGTTCGTTGTCGCCGAACAGGGTGAGATGAAACTGCAGGGTGCGGTTGGCTTGAAGCGGAGACGGAATCAGCAGTGGCTCGCCGTAATCACCTGCTTCGAAATAGCTGATGAAGCGTGGATCACGCAGAAAGTTGGCGATGGGCTGGCCGCGATCGTGATCGGGCTGCAGGCCCAGCATATCGCTGGCAGCGCTATTCCACCAGTCGAGGTCGCCGCGGGAATCGAGCATCACCACGCTATCGCGCATCGCCTCGCAGGAGTCCTGAATTCGCCGCAGGATATCGCGCAGACGCCCCTGTAGTTGGGTCTGGGCTTTCTGGTAGCTGTACAGCCGGTCGAATAGATCGCCCCACACGCCAGTGCCCGGCGGCGGTGCTTCGCGGGGGTTCTTCAATAGCCAGACGTAGAGCATGCGCACGTGGCGCAGATGCAGAAACACGTAGAGCCCGAGACCGGCGGCCAGCCCCCAGCCGAGCCCGGCGACCAGGTTGTCGCCCAGCTCGCCGAGCAGTAACCCCATCGCGCCGAGCCCGAACAGCATGTAGCCGAGGCGCCACAGTTCGTTGATCCAGTAGCGCACGTTCTACTTCACTCCCGGGTCGAGAAACGGTAACCGGTGCCGCGCACGGTCTGGACCAGATGCTGATGCGCTTCACCCAGGGCTTTGCGTAGACGACGGATGTGCACGTCGACAGTACGCTCTTCCACGTAGACGTTGCCGCCCCAGACCTGGTCCAGCAGCTGACTGCGAGTGTAGGCGCGCTCCTGATGGGTCATGAAGAACTGCAGCAGGCGATATTCGGTGGGGCCGATTTCCAGTGCGCCGCCGTGGGAGGTGACGCGATGACTGGAAGGATCGAGACGCAGCCCGTCGACCTCGACCGCCTCCTCGATGCCCGGCGGCGTGGCCCTGCGCAGTACGGCCTTGAGTCGGGCGACGAGCTCGCGGGGTGAAAACGGCTTGGTGATGTAGTCGTCGGCGCCGGCTTCCAGCCCCTGCACCTTGTTGTCCTCCTCACCCTTGGCGGTGAGCAGGATGATAGGCATCTCGGCGGTGGCTTCCTCGCGCTTCAGCCGACGGGCCAGTTCGATGCCGCTGGTACCGGGCATCATCCAGTCGAGCAGGATGAGGTCGGGCTTCTGGTCCAGCGCCATGGCGTGGCCGGTCTGGGCGTTTTCCGCCTCCAGCACGCGGTAGTCGGCCATTTCCAGGGCGATGGCGATCATTTCTCGGATCGGTGCTTCGTCGTCAACGATGAGTACGGTCTTGGAGCTCATGCGCATGCCTCGAGTGAGCCGCCGGATAACCATGCCGCGTGAGGCGAATGGCACGCTAGGTGATGGCTTCCGGCCGTGACAGAACGGTGACGATTACATCGTGAAAATATGACAGCGATATGACAGGGGCGCCAGTCGTCTCGATCTTGGCGAGTCAGGCGGGGGGCCACAGAGTGAGCGCCAGTCCTGCAAACAGCACCAGCCCGGACCAAAAATTATTGAGAAAGGCGCGGAAACAGGCGTCGCGCGCGCGTTCGCGGATCAGCCATTGCTGATAGACGAAAGTCGCTGCCATCGCTGCTAACCCCAGCCAGAAAAATCCGCCCAGTAGGGTCTGCTGTACGCCGACCCAGGCCAGCAGGATCAGCGTCAACAGCTGCAGCAGGCCGATGATCCGCTTGTCCCACTGTCCGAACAGGCGCGCCGTGGATTTGATCCCGATCTTGATGTCGTCATCGCGATCGACCATTGCATACTGGGTGTCGTAGGCCACGGTCCAGGCAACGTTGGCGACCAGCAGCAGCCAGGCTTCCAGCGGCACCTCGCGACTGACCGCCATGAACGCCATGGGAATGCTCCACGAGAACGCCATGCCCAGCACCACCTGGGGCAAATGGGTATAGCGCTTCATGAACGGATAGATCGCCGCCAACGCGACGCCGACGAAGGAGAGCAGTACGGTGGCGAGATTGGTCAGGCAGACCAGCAAGAAAGCCAGCACCACGAGGCCCGCGAACAGGATCTTGGCTTCCTTCTCGCTGATTCGCCCGGTCGCCAGCGGGCGTTCCTTGGTGCGTTTGACGTGGCCGTCGAGGTGTCGGTCGGCATAGTCGTTGACCACGCAGCCGGCGGCACGCATCAGATAGACCCCAAGCACGAAGATGATCAGCGTGGCACGATCCGGCAGACCGTCGGCGGCCAGCCACAGCGCCCACAGCGTCGGCCACATCAGCAGCCAGGTGCCGATCGGCTTGTCCAGGCGCGTCAGTCGCAGGAAGTCAGGCAGACGCGCCAGTCCGCGGGGGTGCGCGGACGACTCGTCTTCGCCGCGGGGACGGGCAGGAGGGGAACCGGCGCTGAGCATACGAATCTCCGAAACGGCAAAGCCTGAAAAATCGCCAATGACTTTACTGCAACTGCGGCTTCGCTTCGAGGAGTGGATGCCTCGTTCAGCTCAGGGGGAGTCCCAGATCCTCGGCCATTTCACGCCGAAAACACTCCTGAACCAGCAGCTGAATGCCGCCGTGGCGAAAGCGTGAGCGCCGCAGCCACGGCCCCTCTCCTCCGGGCGATACCCGCGCCACCTCGATCGGTTCGCGCGCGAGGTCCGGCTGGGCGAACAGCCAGCTGCCCAGCGAACGCTCCCCCAACGTGCGCAGACGGCGGCAGCCGATGCGATCCAGCGGTGCAATCGAGCGTGCCGCAACCCAGGGCCGGTTGCCGCTCATCAGCATCACCTCGCGGACCCAGGCGACTCGGGTGGCGTCCAGGCCCAACGTCTGACATTCGTCGCGCCGCGGTCGCTCGACGCCCTGATGTACCAGCTTGACCCGAAAAGGACGGGCGGAGGCCGCGATCAGCCGCGCCGTCAACGAGTCGGTCGAGGCCACCCACTGCCACCAGGCGGCGCTCATCTCGGGGCGCTGAGCGGCGGCCGGTGTCCAGTGAACCCAGCGCCAGGATTGCTCGGCGGGTGAGAGGGCATGGCAGTGACAGGCTGGGGGCACGCGAAACGACTCCATGTAAAGCACCATGAAAAGACACCCTGGGAAGTGCCAGCAGCCGCGTGGCGACGCGGTCGGGAGGCCGCGTAGTGTACCATGGCGCTTCGAGACGACCGACCGAACGAGCTCCCGTAATGCGTCAATTCGATCTTGCTTCAGCGCCACTCACGATCATCGGTACCGGGATGGCGGGTTTGAACCTGGCCCGGGCGGTTCGGAGCCGCGATCCCCGGCGGGCGATCACCCTGATCAGCGCCGATAGCGGCGACGAGTACGCCAAGCCGCTGCTTTCCAGTGCCTTCACCAAGCGCCAGACCGCCTCGGCGCTGGTTGTTCGCGATGCCGTAGGCATTGCCGAGTCGCTGAACGTGCAGCTTCGCACCCATACTCTCGTGGATGCGATCGACACGGGCCGTCGTTGCCTGCATATCGGCGCTGAAACGCTGCCCTACGGCCAACTGGTGCTGGCGACCGGCGCCGCGCCCTGGCAGCCGTTCGACGTTGATCCGGCACTGCGGAATCGGGTCTTCCAGGTCAACGATCTCGACGACTATCGACGCTTGCGGGATGTGCTGGATCGCCATCCCGAGCGTCAGGCTCGTATCGCCATCATCGGCGCCGGGCTTGTGGGCTGCGAATTTGCCAATGATCTGCACGCCGGCGGCCATCGGGTAGCCCTGGTCGCGCCCGAAACGGCGCCTTTGCCTCGTCTGTTACCCCCGCCGCTGGGGCGGGCGTTGGGTGACGCTTTCAAGGAAGCAGGCATTCGCGGCGTTTTCGAGCGTCAGACGACGGCGCTTAATGACAACGGCGAAGGCGTGACGCTGACGCTCAACGATGGCGAGACGCTGGAGGCGGATCTTGTCCTGATCGCGACGGGCCTGCGCGCTCGCACGGGGTTGGCCGAGGCCGCGGGTTTGGCGGTCTCGTCGGCCGGAATCCTTACCGATCGCATCCTGGCCACCAGCGACCCGAGTATCCATGCATTGGGCGACGTGGCCTGCGTCGATGGGCTTGGTACTCGCCCCGACGGCGGCTTGAATGCCATGTACGTGCAGCCGCTGCAGGCCAGCGCCAAGGCGCTGGCGGCCACCTTGACCGGTACGCCGACGCCGGTGAGCTACGGTGCCTGGCCGGTAATGGTCAAGACGCCGCTGCTGCCGATTGCTGCTCTGCCACCGCGAGAGCCGCCACACCACTGGCGGATCGAGGGAGAAGCCAGCGATTTCAGCGCTTTGGCCGAGGACGAGAACGGCCGTCTGCTGGGGTTTGCGCTCACTGGACGCTGTGTTCGTCGTAAAGTCGAACTGGCGCGAGCGGCCCCCCCGTTGCTAGGCTAGCCTCGGTGGCTGCGGGTATGTCAGCCATGAATCGTTACCTGATGCTGGACAAACCGCGCCCCGAGCTGCTTATTATGCGTTCGGAGGGCGTCCCGTCCTCATCGAGAACAACAACTCGTTTCCAATGCGAGGCGTGTGTCAGGTGACGCCATTGCCAAATTAGGAGGGCTCTATGCGTAAGCCAGAACTCGCTGCGGCGATTGCCGAGCGTGCGGATCTTTCGAAAGACAAGGCCAGTCAGGTATTGAACGTCATCCTCGACGAGATTACCGGTACGGTTTCCAAAGGTAGCGATGTCACGTTGATCGGTTTCGGTTCATTCACGGTTCGCGAGCGTGCCGCACGAACGGGCAAAAACCCGCAGACGGGCAAGCCGTTGGACATTCCGGCCAGCAAGACCGTGGCTTTCAAGCCGGGTAAAGCTCTCAAGGACGCCGTCAGCAAGTAATTCGGGTTCCGGATTCTTGAGCGCTCATCGACCGATGAGCGAAACGATAGCCGGTCCGTCGCAAGCTGGCGGGTCGGCATTTTTCCGCGATATTCCCCAATCATGTTCGATTCGTGCGAGGTAGCATGAAGCTCAAGTTGATGCTCTGGTGGCTTGGCGTGATGCTCAAGCGTGCGCGTTCGCGCAAGGCTGCTTTTCGCGACACGTTGGAAAAACTTCAGCGATTCGACTGGGGCGTCGCGACAGAAGACCTCTCGATTGCCCGTCACTATCGGATGAGCCCGAACGCCATTCACACCGACACCGGTCTGCCGGTGGATCTGGCGCTGGAACTGCGTTTCCGCGATGCCGAGAGTGCCACGCGCTTTTTGCGCAAACCCTCCCAGCGTGCTTTCCGCGAAGGCCTGTTCAACGGTCGGTTGCGATTGGTGGGGGACTCCCGCGATCTCGAGCGACTCCAGAGTTTACTCAAGCATCTTTGATTTCGAGCCACGACCACCAAGCCGGCAACGTCCCTGTCGCCGGTCGATGATGTCCTGGTCGGTATCACTGCAGCCGTACGCTGGGTAGATCGAACACCAGTACCTCGGCATCCTTTCCGTTTTCCAGCGTCACGCCGGGCTCATCCACGAGCATCAGGGCGTCGCCTCCCTCGAGGTCCTGACCGTTGACCGCAACGCTACCCTTGACGACATGCACGTAGCTCTGGCGACCGTCTGCCAGCGGTAGCTCCGCGCGCTCGTCGCCATCCAGCAGCGAGGCGTAGATAAAGGCATCCTGCTGCAGTTGCAGCGAGCCATCGTGGCCGTCCGGGGAGAGAATCAGACACAGCTTGCCGCGCTTGTCGGCGTCCGTGAAATCCTTCTCGGCATAGTTCGGCGTCAGGCCACGCTCGCTGGGGAACAGCCAGATCTGCAGGAAATGCACCGGTTCGCTAGCGGAATGATTGAATTCGCTATGCTCGACGCCGCTGCCGGTGGTCATGATCTGCACCCGCCCCGGGCCGATCGAGGAGCCGTTGCCCAGCGTGTCCTTGTGGCCCAGCTCGCCGCTCAGTACGTAGGAGAAAATCTCCATGTCCTGATGACCGTGCTGGCCGAAGCCTTGCCCGGGGGCAACGCGATCCTCGTTGATCACTCGCAGCACGCTGAAGTGCACGTGCTTGGGGTCGTGATAGCCGGCGAAAGAGAACGAGTGATAGCTCTTGAGCCAGCCGTGATCGGCATGACCGCGTTCGTTGCTACGTCGAATCGTCAACATGGCCTGTCTCCCTTCTTGAGGCGCTCCTGGATTCAGCTCGAGCGCGATGGAGTCAGTTTATCGCCTAAATAATCGAACAAAAGTGCGTTTTTGCGCATGCTTAAGTGCATAAAATCGAAATATCCCCAACATGAGATTCGATTTCGACGTGCCACTCAAGGGGCCCTCTGCATCGCTTCGGCCAGTTCTCCTACCAGTGCCAATGCCGCTTCTATCCCCTGATCCGTGAGCCGCTCGACCAGCGCGCTACCCACCACGACGGCATCGGCGATGGCGGCGATGGCCGCTGCCGTATCGCCATCACGCACGCCAAAGCCGACGGCGATGGGCAGGGGCGTTTGTCGCTTGAGATCGCAGAGCGAGTCGCCTAACGAGGCCGCGATATCGAGACGCTGACTGCCGGTGACGCCGTTGAACGCGATGCGATAGACGAAACCGTCGCCCTGGGCGAGCAATGCCGGCAGCCGTTCGAGCGGCGTGGTCGGCGCCACCAGCGGGATGCGCGCCAGGCCTAGATCGCGCGCCCTGGCGGTCAGCGCGGCCCCGTGCTCCAACGGTAGGTCGACCAGAATCAGGCCGTCGACGCCCGCCTCGGCGGCCGCTTGCAGAAAACGCTCCTCGCCGAAGCGCTGGATCGGATTGAGATAGCCCATCAGCACGATCGGCGTGTCGGCGTCGCCTTCACGGAAGTCGCGCACCATATCCAGCGTGCGGACCAGCGTCTGACCGTTCGCCAGGGCACGCTGGCCGGCGCGCTGAATCGCCACGCCGTCGGCCATCGGATCGCTGAACGGCATGCCCAGCTCGATGATGTCCGCCCCCGCCTTAGGTAGGCGCTCGAGCAGCTGGCGGGACTGTTCGAGATCGGGATCGCCGGCCATGACGTAAGTGACCAATGCCGCTCGCTGTTCTTCACGCAGCGCCGCAAAACGTCGCGTCAGACGGGAATCGGTATTCAACGTCTCGGTATTCAAAGGCATCGCACTCATGTTTCGGCCTCCTCGGGCATCAGGTGACGGGTGATGGTGTCCATGTCCTTGTCGCCGCGGCCGCTCAGGCAGACCACGATGACCCGATCGACGCTTTGTTCTGCCGCCAGCCGGCCCGCTTCATGTAGAGCGTGAGCGGACTCTAGCGCCGGCAGAATCCCCTCCAGCCGGCAGCAGAGGCCGACGGCTGCCAGCGCCTCATTGTCGGTAACCGCGACGTAGCTTGCCCGACCGCTGTCGTGCAGATAGGCGTGCTCCGGCCCGATGCCCGGATAGTCGAGGCCAGCGGAGATCGAGTGGGCGTCGAGGATCTGGCCGTGATCGTCCTGCAGCAGATAGGTGCGATTGCCGTGCAGAATGCCGGGAGAGCCGCCGTTGAGACTGGCGGCATGGCGCCCGCTCTCCAGCCCTTCGCCGGCCGCTTCCACACCGATCATCGCGACGTCGTCATCGAGGAAGGCGTGAAACAGCCCCATGGCGTTGGAGCCGCCGCCGACGCAGGCGACCAGCGTGTCCGGCAGACGACCCTGCGTCGCCAGCAGTTGCTCGCGCGTCTCGACGCCGATCACCGACTGGAAGTCCCGTACCATGCGCGGGTAGGGCGCCGGGCCTGCCACGGTGCCGATGATGTAGAAGGTATCGTCGACGTTGGCGACCCAGTCACGCAGCGCCTCGTTCATGGCATCCTTGAGCGTCGCCGTACCGCTGTGAACGGGAACGATCTCGGCACCCAACAGGTGCATGCGCTGGACATTGGGCTGCTGGCGCTCGATGTCTGTCGCGCCCATGTAGATCACGCAGGGCAGGCCGAGTCGAGCCGCCACCGTTGCGACGGCGACGCCGTGCATGCCGGCGCCGGTCTCGGCGATCAGCCGCTGGCGGCCCATGCGTTGTGCCAGTAGCGCCTGGCCCAGCGCATTGTTGATCTTGTGCGCGCCGGTGTGGTTCAGATCCTCGCGCTTGAGATAGATTTTCGCACCGCCGAAGTGCTCGGTTAGACGCTCGGCGAAGTAAAGCGGCGTGGCGCGGCCGACGTAATCGCGCTGCAGTTCCTCCAGACGCGCTTGAAAGGCCGTATCGACCCGCGCTGCGTCATAGGCGGCTTCGATCTCGCCGATCAGCGGCATCAGCGTTTCCGCGACGTAGCGTCCGCCGTAGCCTTGCTGGGGCTGATTGTCGTCGCCGTCATTCGGGCTGGCGCCGAAAAAGCCATTCTCGTCGGGAAGGTCCGTCATTATCGAGCTCATCAGTCATTTCCTGTCAGTCGATTCGATGACGTCAGATTAGGCTGGCAGCGCAATACGGAAAATCGATAAACTCTCCTCATCATGTGAGTAAAACTCACCTATGGATGGAGCTGGAATGGTCACACTGCCTTCCCTCAACGCGCTGCGCGCGTTCGAAGCCACGGCCCGCCTGGGTAGCGTCAGCGCCGCCGCGCGCGAGTTGAACGTCACTCATGGTGCGGTGAGTAGGCAGCTGCGAACGCTGGAGCACCATTTCGGCGTCGATCTGTTCGAGAAGGCCGGACGCGGCCTCGCATTGACGGATCACGGCCGGGCGCTGTATCCCTCAGTGGGTGAAGCTTTCTCACAGTTGATCGAAGGCTGCACGACGCTGGCGCGTCGTCTCGACGAGGCGCCTTTCACGCTGGCCTGCCCGGGAAGCCTGCTGGCGCGCTGGCTGATTCCGCGACTTGATCGGCTCAATGCCGATCTGCCGGATTTGCGCCTGCGAACGGTTTCCAGCGAACACGAGCTCGATCCGCGCCGCGAGGATGTCGACGCCACATTGCGCTTCGCCGCCCCGCCGTGGCCCGACGATATGACGGTGATTCCGCTGACGCCGGAGCGGATCGTTGCCGTGGCTTCGCCCAAGGTCTGGACGACGGCGTCGAGAGAGTCGCCCCAGGCCATGCTCGAACGCCTCACGCTGCTGGATACGGCGTCACGCCCGCAGGCGTGGCCAGAGTGGGCAGCGGCCATGGGGGTCGATGACGCGACGTTGACCGCCGCGCGCGCCGAGGGCCGCAGTTTCGAACATCTCTACTATCTGCTGGAGGCCGCGCTGGCGGGGTTGGGGGTCGCCATTGCGCCGCATGTTCTGGTGGCAGCCGAGCTGGATCAGGAGCGGCTGATCGCGCCGTGGCCCGCGATCGACACCGCCGCCTCGCTGGGGCTGTGGCTGGCACCTCGCGTCGATATCCGACGCGGCGAGCGCCTCGCCGAGTGGCTGCGACGCGAGCTGGGCCGCGGTGTCAGAGTCGGTGAAGAGCCACTGCAGGACGATCAGCGGTCGGCAGTATCCTCGCGGGACGCGGCGCGCTGACGATAGAGTTCGCTGGCGCGGGTAAGGTGGTCGCGCATCGCCTGCTCTGCGGCATCGGGATCGTTGTCGGCCAGGCAATCGACGATCTGATGATGCTCGCGAAGGGAGACGTCCTCGGCGCCGCGAAAACTGACGATGCCGAGATGATAGTCCTTCAGCCAGTGCAGCATGGCGCGAGCCGTCGCCGAAAAGATCGGATTGCCGGTCATGTCGGCGATGGCGCTGTGAAAGGCCATGTCGCATTCGATGAAGACGTCGCCATGCCGACTCTGCTGCATCTCGTCGATCAGCTGGCGTAGTTTGTCGATATCGTCGGCCGTGGCTCGCGTTGCGGCCATCCGGACCATGCCGGCCTCGAAGAATACTCGGGCCTGCTTGAGGTGGTCGATGTTCTCGGCGTCGTCGTCGAGCAGAAAGCGGGCCGTAGTATCGAACTGGGAGATCATCGAGTGCACGGTGACTTCGCTGATCCGCGCTCGTTCGCCGTGATGGATGGTGATCCTGCCCATCGAGGCCAGCTGCTGCATGGCTTCGCGAATCGCCGGTCTGCCCACACCGTAGAGCCCCATCAGCTCACGCTCGGGCGGCAACTGATCGCCGGGTTGCAGCTTCTGTGACTGGATCAGCGTCAGCAAGCGTTCCAGTACTTCTTCCGATAACTTGCGCCGCCGAATCGGCGCCGTCGCAGTGTCGTTCATGGAATATCCTGTCTTCGCCGTCAAATGGCCGCCGGGTCTCGCATCTCGAAGCCTAGAATAGTCGCTTCGGTGATCCGCGGGATAGCCGTTCTCCCAAACGCGACGGCTAGCGGCCCCAGCGTTCGGGGATGACGGTGTGATGCGACGCTGCCGCGCGATAGGCGGCTTCGACCAGTGCCAGCGTATTGAAATTGTCTTCGCCGCAGGTTTCGACCGGGCGATGTTGGCGCCGCGCCTGCAGCCAGTCGGCCTGGAAGGCGAGCACGCTGGCCTGGATCGGCACCCACGGCGCTTCGCTCCACGCCGGCGGTTCGGGGCTGACATCGCGAACCTCACGCTGGCCGTCGACGTCATGGATCTCCAGTACGAAATCCTGACGCAGGCGCAGTGAACCCTGCTCGCCGTCGATCTCGATCAGGCTCTGCGGAAAGGGATCATCGGCGAGGTGTGTGGCGTAGCTGCAATCCACCACCGCCGTGACGCCGTTGGCGTGGCGCAGCATCAGGGTGGCGACGTCTTCGCCGTTGATGGCAGGGTTGACCCGCGCGGTCTCGCAGCTGAGCCGGTCCACTTCGCCGAACAGGGCACGAGCGATATCGAGCACGTGGATGCCCAGATCCTCGATGATGAAGCGCTCGACACGAGCCAGATAGGGTTGTGCCTTGTAGACGTCGAAGCCGCTTCGATAGCTGATGCGGCCGAAGAACGGGCGGCCGATCTCGCCATCGCGCAGAGCCTCGATCGTCCGGCGTACGGCCTGCTGCCAGCGGAAGTTCTCGTGAATGCTGAGACTGACGCCCCGCTGGGTGCAGTATTCGATCAGCCGGCGCGCTGTCTCCAGCGAACCGGCGAACGGCTTCTGACACAGGATATCGACGCCGCGATCGGCGGCCAGCGGCACCAGCGCGGCATGAGCCGAGGTGGTGGTGGCGATATCGACGAAATCCAGCCCTGGGTCTGCGGAATCGGCGAGTGCCTCGAACATCGCTTCAGCATCGGTGTATGTCGCTTCGATGCCGAAGCGATCCTGAAAATGCGCCAGCCGTTGAGGATCGCGATCGCACAGCGCCACGATCTTAACGCCCGGTAGCTCCTGCCACGCCCGCATCTGGTTCTCGGCAAAGAAGCCGCAGCCGATCAACGCGCCCCGTAAGTCCCGTGCGGCCTGTCGCTCGCTCATTTCACTTCCTCTCCGCCAAGTCTGCCGGTTGATGCATTAAATCGGCTTGTCGAGATCATGTCATCATACCAAAGGTCGAATGGTCTCCTGCCTGAAAACCGCCATCATCGAATTGGCCGCCTTGCTGGACGGCGAGAAACCATTCGATCGAGGAGGCGTGGGTGAGCGTGGATGAAGCCTTGGCAGTCAGGCGATATGGAACGCCAGTCGCCGAACCCGAGTTGCGACGGTTCGAGGTCGGGGCGTGGTCGTTCGCCTGGCAGGCGGGCGCCGTGCGGTGGCTGCACGTTGGCGATATCGAGATCGTTCGCGGCGTCGCTGCCGTACTGCGCGATCCGCAGTGGGGGACTTACGCACCCATCGTCGACGACGAGCGGATCGACCTGTCGCGCCGACACGCCAACCTCCGGCAGGTCTTCCATCTGGCGGGTGAGCGCGGCGAGGGGCCACTGCTGTGCGGCGAGATTGATGTCGAGGCCGCCGAGCGCCAGCTCCGCGTGGCGCTGACTCTAACGGCAGTCGCTGACTTCGAGACCGCGCGTAGCGGTTTGAGCGTGCTGTTGCCACTGGCGGGTGTAGCCGGATCGCAGGTCCGGGTCCTCCATACGAATAACCGTCAGGAAACGATACTGCTGCCAAGCTCGATCAGTCCGTCGCAGCCGCTGTTCGACATCCGCCAACTGCGCTTCTCTCCGGCGCCCGGAGTGGATACCCGGCTCGATTTCGAGGGCGACGTGTTCGAGATGGAAGATCAGCGCAACTGGTCCGACGCCTCCTTCAAGGTCTACAACCGACCGCTGGCCTGGCCGGCACCTTACGTGCTCGAGGCGGGCGAGACGTTGATGCAGCGCGTCACGGTCTCTCTAGCCGAACAAGAAAAAACGGATCGAGATGGAGCCGAATCATGACCGCCGACACTGTGACGATCAGCTGGGGCGAGTTCACCTCGAGAACCTTGCCGGCCATCGGCTGCGGTGTATGGCTGGACAGGATGTCGGATCTGGAACGCATCGCTCGCCAGCTCGATGACGTCGCGCCACGACACCTGGACGTGCTGCTCGATCTGCGCGATACACGGGCCGTGCCGAGGCTGGTCGAGCTAATAACCCTCGCCGACGATCGCAATGTGGCGGTCTGGCTCTATGCGATCTGCGAGGATGAGAAGCCGGCCCGTTCGCTATCGTCGTTAGCGCGGGCGTTCGCGCGGATGGCGAATCCGCCGGCGGGCGTGCTGCTGACGCCGGCGGCCTATCTCAAGAGCTACCAACCGAACGGTGTCTGGCCGTCGAGCGCATCGCCGAGCGTGGCCCTGGCGGCGGCGCGTGAACGCTGGCCGGACATGGCGCTGGGCGGCGGTGTGCCGACCTACTTCACCGAACTCAATCGCTGCCGCCCCGATCCGGCCGCGATCGATTTCATCACCCATGCCGTCTCGCCCATCGTTCACGCGGCGGATGATCGCTCGGTGATGGAGACACTGGAGAGCATCCCGGCCATCGTGGCTTCCTCCCGGGCCTTGGCCCCCGGTGTGCCCTACCGAATCACCACTACCGCCATTGGTGCCTGGACCAATCCGTATGGCGAGTGTCTCACGCCCAATGACGGCACTCAGCGCGTGACGCTCAGCGAGAACGATCCCCGTCAGCGGGGTCAGTTCGCGGCCGCGTGGGCCGTCGGGTTCGTGATTCGAGCGGCTATCGCCGGTGCCGATTCGCTGACGCTTTCGTCACTCGGCCCGCCGTTCGATGTCGGCGACGCGCCCGGCTACCCCGTGCGTCACGTGATTGCCGGCCTGGCCCGCTCGACAGGGCGACCGCTGCGGCAACTGAAGCTCGACGGTGCCGAGCTGGCGGCACTGGCCTGGCAGACCGAATCACCAGCAGTCAGCGAAGTCTGGATCGCCAATCTGACAGCCGAGGGCGTGGTGTTGCGCCTGAAGGATGTCAGTATCGTCGAGCTGGCGCTGCTCGATGCCCACGATGATGGTTTTCGCCCGCGACCGGATGCACTTGTCCGGCTCAGGGCGGGAGACACAGAAAGCCTGGCAGGGTTCGCGATTCTCAAACTTCACGTGCAGAACCTGGCGTAACGGGTCGCGCACGACCTCCGCCGACGAGGATCTTCCGATTCTGAGGTGGCTCTAAGACGTTTGCCGTATTGTCTCAGTGGTATGATGACCTGATGATCCTATCACTGATGCGACGGGTTGGCATCAGCAGCAATGAGCCCGTCGCTCTGACAACCCCTTGCACGAGCAGGAGTGGGAGCAACCATGCGGATTGGATTGAGTACCTACGCGTTCTTCTGGCGGGGGGCGGAGCGAGCCGATACCCCGATGACGCTGGAGACGATGCTCGAGGAGACGGCGGCGCTCGGCGGCGATGTCTTCCAGATCTGTGACTATCCGGCGATCGAAACCTTCGACGATGGGCGGCTGGCGCAACTGCGCGCCCAGGCCGAGCGTCTCGGCATCCGGCTTGAGCTCGGCACCAAGGGTGTGGCGCCGGATCACCTCGATCACTATCTCGATATCGGCGAGCGGCTCGGCGTTTCTCTGCTGCGCAGCATGCTGTATCGCGATGCCGATCGGCCTTCGAAAGAGGAGGCGATTCGGCGACTGACGTCTGTCCTGCCAAGACTGCGACGACAGCACGTCACCCTGGCGCTGGAAACCTACGAGCAGGTCGCCGTCGAGGATCTGATGACCGTCGTCGAATCTCTCGATGACTCGCACATCGGCGTGTGTCTCGATCCGGCCAATTGTGTCGCCGCGCTGGAGTTGCCCGAAGCGGTGATCGCGCGCACGGCGGATCGCGTGGTCAATCTGCACGTCAAGGATTTCCATTTCACCCGCGCCCCCGGCTGGGTCGGCTTCCAGCTCATCGGCTGCCCGCTGGGACAAGGGCAACTGCCGTTCGACGCCATGATGCGTCGCGTCGATCCGACATCACGCGGACTTTCTCAGGTCATCGAGCACTGGCTGCCTTGGCAGACGGATGCGGCGACGACCTGCCGTCTGGAGTCCGAATGGACCCGACACAACCTGAACTTTCTGAGGAGTCACACAGCATGACGCAACCTTATCGATCGATCGTACTGGTGGGTGCTGGCGGCAAGATGGGCATGCGCATTTCGGCCAATCTGGCCCGCAGCGACTTCAACGTGCACTACTGCGAGAACGCCACGGAGGGCCAGCAACGCGTCCGCGATGCCGGCCGCGAGTTGTCGTCCATCGATGACGTCATCGCCGGCTGCGATCTGCTGATTCTGGCGGTGCCGGATATCGTGCTGGGCAAGGTCTCCGAGGCGCTGATGCCACAGATGAAAGCTGGCGCGACCCTGCTGACGCTGGATCCGGCTGCGGCCTACGCCAACTTGCTGTATTCGCGCGAAGACATTCACTACGCCGTGGCGCATCCGTGCCATCCGTCGGTTTTCCTCGAACGCTATACGGAGGAAGAACACGCCGATGCCTTCGGCGGCGTGGCGGCGACTCAGTCCGTCGCCGCGGCGTTCGAAAGCGGCAGCGACGCGCAACGGGCGGCGCTGGAGGCGGTGATCCGTGTGATGTACGCCCCGGTAGACGACGTACACTGGATCACCGTGACTCAGCTGGCCTATCTCGAACCGACGCTGGTCGAGACCGTCACCTGCATGCTGGGTACCTTCATGAAAGAGGCGCTGGACGAGACCGTCGCACGCACCGGCGTGCCACAGAAAGCGGCCGAGGCGATGCTCTACGGCCATATCCAGATCGCGTTGGCGGTGGCGTTTCGCAGCACCAACCCGTTCTCGGACGCCTGCATGATCGCGATCGACTATGGGCGCGAAAGCATTCTGCGTGAAGACTGGAAGAAGATTTTCGAGCAGTCGGAGCTCGATAAAGTCATCGCACGGATGCTGAAGATCGATCACGTCCACCGCGACGAACCCACGCTTGCCCCCACGAGGTGAGTGGATCCATTAGCGGCGCTGCTGCTTCGCCTGCATCCGCTCCATGGCGCGACGATAGGAGCCGTTGCGCACCGCCCAGCGCACCACCGGGGCGATGGTGCGGATGCCGGCGCGTACGGTATGACGCTCGAGACTCGACATCTCGAGACCGAGCAGTGTCGCTGCCCAGGATGGCAATAGATCGATGCCCGCGCGCATGAACAGCGCCCCGGCGGGGCGGATGATCGGGCTGGGTGGCAGCGCGTGCAGCAGTACATCGATGACGTCGCGCGTCCGCGAATCGCAGACCAGATAGCGGCGCTGGTTTTCCAGATAGACATCGATGGCCGCTCGGCTCTTGGGAACGTTCCGTGCGCCTAGCGCCTCGGCGACGCGGGCGGTTTCGGCGAAGTAGCGATCCTGGTCGGCAAGACTTAGGCCGGGATTGCGATAGCGCCGATGTGCGGCGAGAAAGCGGCTCATCTCGGCGACGTGAACCCATACCAGCAGGTCGGGGTCATTGGCAGCATACGGCGTGCCGTCGGCGGTGTGCCCGCTGACGCCATCGTGGACCCGGCGCACCCGTTCGAGGATGCGCTCGGCATCGTCGCGGGAGCCGAAGGTGGTGACGGCGATGAACTGGCTGGTGCGGCGCAACCGGCCGATCATGTCCTGACGGAAGTTGGAGTGATCCCAGATGCCCGCCAGCGCCAGCGGATGCAGCATCTGCAGCAGCAACGCGCTGACACCGCCGCACATCATCGGCGTGAATTCGCCATGAACTTTCCACGCCACGGTCTCCGGCCCGAACAGACCCGGGTCGCCCTTGGGCTGGGTATAGTCCACGCCACCCAGCGTGCGCCCGGTCAGATGGCTGATGCGATTTTCGATGGCGTCGCGTAGGGAGATCATTGTCATCAGGGTCAATTCATGTCAGCTCAGAGCCAGGGTACGTCACGGCGATGGTGCATGAAGGATCTCGCCATCGGCAGTGGGCAAGCCGTCGCGGATGGCGCGGGAAAAGGCCTCGCTCCCCGCAGTGTACGGAATCTGCCGGGCGCGCGGATCGATATAGCCTCGCTCGCGCAGGAATTCGAGCGGGTGGCTCGTGTCCAGTCCGCCGATAGCATAGACGTATTCCGGCAGGTAGCCGGAGAGAATCAGGCGGATATCCCTGGGCAGCCCGTCGACGATCCTGTCGACCATGTCGAACACGATGGTGGTGCAGTTGCTGGTCAGGGTGTTGTAGAACTCAGGGCTTTGGCGTAGCCGCTCGGCTTCGTCAAGGTAGGCCAGAAACAGCTCGCGACGCGCTTGAGGCGACAGGCCGACGCGATAGAGATAGACGTCCTCGCCGCGTACGTTGCTGCGCAGGCGCAGGATATCGTTCTCGTCGGCGGCGATCAGGTTGAGTTCGAACTGCTTGAAGAAGCCACCGCTGATGGAAAATGCCTCGTTCTTCTCGCGCCGGATCTCCACCGAGAAGGTCAGGTGCCGGCCGTCATCGAATCCGAAAGAGACCAGCGTGTGGGCGATCGCCGGCCCCATCCAGTAGGAAACCACCATGTCCACCGCGTCGAGCTGCGAGAGATCGTACTCGCGGGTTTCCCAGCGCGGCATGGCGGTGTCTGGCGTCTGCCACTCGAAGTCACGTACGTTGTGAAGCGTGACCCGGTCACCGTCGCGCTCGACCGAGAGCTGACGCGCCACGTCCGGCGCCCAGTCGCGGTCGTTGCTGGGTTCGAGACTCTGCCACCACGCCACGATGACGATCAGTGTCAGCGTGAACAGGACTCGCGGCACCGACGAAGCTCGACGATGATGGCGCTTTCCTAACGGCGCCAGCAGCGCGGCCAGCCCGACCAGCAGCCAGATAATGATCACTGCAATGACTACCGCCGGCGGGCCGGGGAGCTCGAAGTGCAATGCCGCCGCGCCCCAGGCCAGAACCAGGCACAGCATGACGGCGCGCAGTCCGTGACCCAGGCCGAACAGCACTCGTCGCCAGACGTGCCAGCTTGCAGATCGGGGCATGAACTGTCCTTTCGGGCTGAGGCGATGAGGTAAGTATCAAAAAGGTGATGGTGCCCCAGTGACACCAGGGAATAAAGCGCTGAAAATTGCCGCCGATAAGAGCAGTGAAGTTATACTAAAGTCTAATCAGCTGAGGCGTTGAGCGGTGGCTTGCGACTCAAGCGGCTGTCGCCGAACCTGACGACAGGCTATCGTGCGATGAGATTCCGACTCAGGAGAGACCGAGATTTCCGATTCGTTTTCCCACTCCCTGCGCCAGCTGTGGACCCTCGACAAGTTCGCTTACAGCTTCCGGGTTTTTCTGGCGTTCAGCGGTGCCATCGTCCTGAGCTGGACCCAGGATCAGATCGCGCTCGCGATTCCGCTGTTTCTCGGCATCATCGCCAGCGCGCTGTCCGAGACCGACGACAACTGGGAAGGTCGGGTTCGGGCTCTGCTGGTGACGCTGATTTGCTTTCTGGTCGCCTCCAGCTCGGTGGAGCTGCTGTTTCCCTGGCCCTGGCTGTTCGCTCCCGGCCTGGCACTGTCGGCATTCATCTTCATCATGCTCGGCGCGGTCGAGCAACGTTACGCCACCATCGCCTCGGCAACGCTGATCCTGTCGGTCTATTCGATGATCAATATCGAGCAGCACGGCGGCACCACCGATGGCAACTTCTGGCATCAGCCGCTGCTGCTGGTCGGGGGCGCTGCCTGGTACGGGCTGATTTCGGTGATCTGGTGCGCACTGTTCTCTCGCCAACCGGTCAAGCAGAGCATGGCCCAGCTCTATCGGGAACTGGGTGAATATCTGATCATCAAGGCGACGCTGTTCGAGCCGCTGCGCGGTGTCGATGTCGAAAGTCGACGGGTGGCGCTGGCGCGCCAGAACGGCCGCGTGGTGACCGCGCTCAACCAGGCCAAGGAGATGATCTTTCGGCGCCTGGAAGGCCAGCGCGGCAGCCGCAAGCTCAATCGCTATCTGCGTCTCTACTTCATCGCGCAGGATATCCACGAGCGGGTCAGCGCCTCGCATTACCCTTATTCGGCGCTGGCGGAGACCTTCTTTCATCATGACGTGCTGTTCCGTTGCCAGCGCCTGCTCGATCAGCAGGGCCGTGCCTGCAAGCGTCTGGCCAAGGCGCTGCTGCTGCGTCAGCCGTTCGAGCACGGCCAGAGCGAACAGGCGCTGGAGGATCTGCGCGCCTCGATCGTCTATCTACGCGCCCAGCGCAAGCCGGAATGGACACCGCTGCTGCGCTCGCTGCAGGCGTTGGGCCGTAACCTGGCGACGCTGGAAGACCAGCTGTCCAGCGCCCACAACCCGGACGCGGTCGCCGATCAGAAGGACGCCAGCCTGTTCGATCGCTCGCCACGCAGTTTCAAGGATGTCTGGGAGCGCATCCGGCTCAATCTGACCGCGGGCTCGCCGACCTTCCGCCATGCGCTGCGACTGTCGACGGCCCTGCTGGTGGGCTATGGCGTGCTGCACCTGGTTCATCCGACGCAAGGGTACTGGATCCTGCTGACGACATTGTTCGTGTGTCGTCCCAACTTTGGGGCGACGCGGCGATTCCTGCGCCAGCGCATTGTCGGCACGGTGCTCGGGCTGCTTGTCGGCTGGGCACTGATCAGCCTGTTCCCGGATCCGCTGATCCAGTCGCTGATCGCGGTCGTTGCCGGCGTCACGTTCTTCGCCAATCGCGAGAAGCACTATGTGATAGCGACCGCCGCCATTACCACGCTGGTATTGAGCAGTTTCAATCAGGTCGGCGACGGTTTCGACCTGATCCTGCCACGACTGATCGATACCCTGATCGGCGCGTTGATCTCGGGCCTGGCGGTGTTCTTTATCCTCCCGGACTGGCAGGGGCGGCGTCTGCACAAGGTTGCCGCGACGGCGCTGACCAACAGCACACTCTATCTGCGCGAGATCATTCACCAGTACGAGGCCGGCAAACAGGACGATCTGGCCTACCGGCTGGCCCGGCGCAATGCCCATAACGCCGACGCCGCACTCTCCACGGTGCTTGCCAACATGCTGCAGGAGCCGGGCCACTATCGAAAGAAGGACGCCGACGAGGGTTTCCGTTTTCTGGTGGTTTCCCACACGCTGCTGGGTTATCTCTCCGCGCTGGGCGCACACCGGGGGGCGTTGGCGGCCAAGGAGTCGAACACCGAGAACGGTGTCGATATCTATGCGGCGGCACGGCGCGTCGCCGATCGCTTCGATACCATTGCCGACAGCCTGCGTTTGCGACAAACCATCGACGATCCCAAGGCCGAACAGAGCGCCTTGATGGCGATCTTCGAGCAGGAGCCCGCCGCCGCCCAGGATGACGCCGACGACGAGCGCCGCGTGATTCAGACCCAACTGTTGCACATCAGCCGCCAGCTGGTACCGATGAGTGAAGCGGCCGCTCGACTGATAGCGCGGCCGCTCGAGACGCCGAACGAGGAAGGCTCTCCCGAGAAGGCCGAGAAGGTCGTCAAGAACGTCACCGAGAACGTCACTGAAAGACCCTGAAACATCGCCCCCTGCGATCAGGTCTCACACCTGCCCGTATCGTCCCGCTTCGTCGCCCAGCCAGCGGCGGATCAGCGGGGTCGCAGCGTCGGGAGCTTCTTCGAGTAGCGCCTGGGCCAGCGCCGTGACGGTGTCGAGCAGGTCGCGGTCGCGCTCCAGGTCGGCGATCTTCATCTGCGCCAGGCCGGTCTGGCGGGTGCCGAGCACTTCGCCGGGGCCCCGCAGTTCGAGATCCTTTTCCGCTACCTTGAAGCCGTCGGTGGTGTCACGCAGGATGCCGAGGCGCTGGCGCGAGTGGTTCGACAGCGGCGGGTGATAGAGCAGCACGCAGTAGCTGTCGACGCGGCCTCGGCCGACCCGGCCGCGTAGTTGATGCAACTGGGAAAGCCCCAGCCGCTCCGGATTCTCGATGATCATCAGGCTGGCGTTGGGCACGTCGACGCCGACCTCGATCACCGTGGTCGCCACCAGTAGATCCAGCTCGCCGCGCTTGAAGGCATCCATCACCTCGACCTTTTCCTGCGCCTTCATGCGCCCGTGTACCAGGCCCACGTTGAGCTCCGCCAACGCTTCCACCAGCGTGTCGCGGGTGACTTCGGCGGCCTGACAGGTCAGCGTCTCCGACTCCTCGATCAGGGTGCAGACCCAGTAGGCCTGGCGGCCCTCGGCGCAGGCGTTGCGGATGCGTTGAATCACCTCCGGGCGGCGTTCGTCGGGCACCGCCACGGTGTGCACCGGGGTGCGGCCCGGCGGCAGCTCGTCGATCACCGAGAGATCGAGATCGGCGTAGGCGCTCATCGCCAGCGTGCGTGGAATTGGGGTGGCGGTCATGATCAGCTGATGCGGCGTCAGGCCACCGGACTCGCCCTTCTGACGCAGCGCGAGGCGCTGATGGACGCCGAAGCGGTGCTGCTCGTCGATCACCGCCAGTCCCAGGCGCTGAAAGGTCACGTCATCCTGAAACAGCGCGTGGGTGCCGACGGCGACCTGGACGCGGCCATCGGCGATGGCGGCTTTGGTATCCAGCCGCGCCTTGCCCTTGAGCTTGCCGGCCAGCCAGCCGACCTCGATCCCCAGTGGTTCGAGCCAAGCCCGGAATTGTCGGAAGTGCTGCTCGGCCAGAATCTCCGTAGGCGCCATCACGGCGGCCTGGCAGCCGCCGGCGATAGCATTGAGCACCGCCATCGCCGCGACGACCGTTTTGCCCGAGCCGACGTCGCCCTGCACCAGGCGCAGCATCGGGACTTCGCGTTCCAGATCGCGGCCGATCTCCTCCAGTACGCGGCGCTGGGCCTGGGTCAGCGAGAACGGTAGCTGGGTCAAAAAGCGTGCCTGCAGATTGCTGGCGGCGGCGAGCCTGGGCGCGCCGTCGGCCTGAATCCGTAGACGGATCTGGCGCAGGCTCAGTTGATGCGCCAGCAGTTCTTCCAGCGCGAGGCGCCGCTGTGCGGGGTGACGGCCATCGGCCAGGCGCTCCTGCGGCGCATCCGGCGGCGGTTCGTGCAGATAGCGCAGCGATTCGATCAGGCCCGGCAGTCGAAAACGCCCCCGCAACGCTTCGGGAATCCACTCCGGCAGGCTCTCCGGCGACTGCGCCAGCCGCTTCAACGCTTGTTGAATCAGGGCGCGCAGGCGTGGTTGAGCCAACCCTTCTGTCGCGGGATAGATCGGCGTCAGGTGTTCGTCCACCGGCGCCTCCTCGGTCTGAATCAGGCGATATTCCGGGTGATAGATCTCGAGTCCGGTACTGCCGGCGCGGGCTTCACCGAAACAGCGCACCTGGACGCCCTTGACGAACTGCTGCTGCTGGGCCGGCGAGAAGTGGAAAAAGCGCAGGCTGAGAATGCCGGAGCCGTCCTTGAGCCGGACCAGCAGACTGCGGCGGCGCCCACGAACGACCTCGGCCGCGCTGACTTCGCCCTCGACCACCGCTTCGGTGCCGGCGCGCAGAGTGCCGATCGGCGTGATCCGGGTGCGGTCCTGGTAGCGCAGCGGCAGATGGAACAGCAGATCGGCGACGCGTTCGATGCCAAGCCTTGCCAGCTTTCCGGCCAGAGCCTCGCCGACGCCCGAGAGATCGGTGACCGCTTCGTCGAGGCTCATGCGGCCTCGACGTCGCTGCCCTGGATTTTATCGATCGCCTGAATCAGGGCATCGATCGCCTTGGGCCGCGGGAAGCTGGCGCGCCATGCCAGCGCAACGCTGCGCGTCGGAACATTGTCCTTGAACGGGCGACTCTCCAGCAGACCGTTTTCGTAATGGCTGGTGCCAATCGCCAGCTTCGGCAGCACCGTGATGCCCAGCCCCGAGGCGACCATGTGACGAATGGTCTCCAGCGATCCGCCCTCGGCGATCAGGGTATTGGCGGGGTTGTTGAGTTGCGCGCTGATGGCCGGGCAGGCTTCCAGAATCTGGTCGCGGAAGCAGTGGCCCTCGCCGAGCAGCAGCAGACGCTCGGTTAGCAGGTCTTCCTTGTCGATCGCAGCTCTCTCCGTCCACGGATGACCGGCCGGCAGCAGTACCTCGAACGGCTCCTCGTAGAGCGTCTTGGTGACCACGTCGGGCTCGTTGAACGGCAGCGCCACGAAGATGGCATCGAGCTCGCCACTGCGCAGCTTGCGTCGCAGCACGCCGGTGAAACTCTCCTCGATGTACAGCGGCATCTGGGGGGCGATGCGCGACAGCGCCGGGATCAGGTGAGGAAACAGATAAGGGCCGATGGTATAGATGGCGCCGATACGCAGGGGGCTGATCAACTGATCCTTGCCTTCGGTTGCCATCTCCCGAATCAGCGTGGCCTGCTCCAGCACACGATGCGCCTGCTCGACGATTCGCTCTCCCAGTGGCGTGACCTGGACGGTGGATTTGGAGCGCTCGAACAGAGCGATACCTAGCTCGTCCTCGAGTTTCTTGACGGCCACCGACAGCGTCGGCTGAGAAACGAAGCAACGTTCGGCGGCGCGACCGAAGTGACGCTCCTGGGCCAAGGTTACGATGTAGCGGAGTTCTGTTAGAGTCATTAGCTGGGACCGAAAGGCTCCCTGTCAGCGCAATGCAGCGAGTGAATGCAGCGAGAGTGAATAGGTACGCAGTTCTCGTGGTTGTGCGCGTCCTCAAGGACGAATCATCAAGGACGTTTTACCAAGAGGCTAGGGAAAGGTGAAGAAAACTACGCTAATTCTCGGCTGCGGCGATATCGGCACCCAGCTCGGGAAGCAATTGATCGACGCCGGCCATCGGGTGATCGGCGCACGGCGCAACGTCAGTGCCCTCGATGGAACCGGCATCGAAGCGGTGGCGCTGGATGTCACCGACGATACCGCATTGGCGGCGCTGCCGGATGCGGACATCATCGTTTACGCCGTCACCGCCGACCGCTTCGAGGAAGCCGCCTACGAGGCTGCCTATCCTGTCGGGCTCAAGGCGGTACTGCAGGCCTTCGGCCCGCGAGATAAAAAACCGAAACAGGTTATTTTCGTCTCCTCGACCAGCGTTTACGCCCAGCAGGGCGGTGAAGAAGTCGATGAGACCTCGGAAACCGACCCGCACGGCTTCTCCGGCACGTTGATGCGCGAGGCCGAGCAGGCACTCATGGAACACGAATTGCCAGGCACCGCCGTGCGCTTCTCGGGCATCTACGGCCCGGGACGCGATCGCCTGATCCGTCAGGTGCGCGAAGGGCGCATCGCCGCCTCCAACCCGCCGATGTACTCCAACCGCATTCATCGCGATGACTGCGCGGGCGTGATTGCTCACCTGATCCAGCTGGCGCTGGATGGCAAACCGCTGGAGCCGGTCTACCTCGCCAGCGACGGCGATTCGGCCCCGCTGCACGAAGTGATGGCCTGGATCGCCAAGCGACTCAAGGTGGAGACGCCGGACGTGATCCAATCGCCGTTACGTCGCCGTTCGAGCAAGCGCTGCAACAATCAGCGTCTTCTCGATTCCGGTTACACGTTTCGCTATCCCACTTTCCGCGAGGGTTACGAGGATGTTCTCCAGCAGGGCGGCTTTCTTCCTGCGGCAGAGAACGCCAAGGGAGTGAAAAAGGGCGGCAACTCAAAATCCGGTGCCAAGGCAAAAGCCTGACGTTCGTGCCGACCGCTTGTGACCCTGCCATGGCGAATTCGTGTCAATTCGATGACCTGAATTTGTAACTTGCTGAGAATAAAGACAAAGCGCCTCCGGGCGCTTTTTTCGTTTCCCGTCCCGCCCCCTGCCTTGTCATCGTTTCTTAATTGTCTAGATAAGTAACCGTCATACGACGTCGCCAGACTGTGTTCAACATTTCGGGGCTGGAATTCACGGCCCGACACACTCCGGGACGAATCGTATGACTGCCATCATTAGCGTCGAACGGCTCGACAAATCCTTCGGTACCCATGCCGCGCTGCGCGAGATCGGTTTCGAGATCGCCGATGGCGAAATGGTCACCCTGATCGGGCCATCGGGCTCGGGCAAGTCGACGCTGCTGCGCCATCTCGTCGGGCTGACCCGCGCCGACCGCCAGTCGCACAGTCAGGTTCGGGTACTGGATCGCGACGTGCAGCGCGGTGGTCGTCTGGTCAGCGCCAGCCGTGAGCAGCGTCGGCGCGCCGGCTACATCTTTCAGCAGTTCAACCTCGCTGGCCGCCTGAGCGTGCTGACCAACGTGCTGGTCGGTCATCTCGGCGCGATGCCGCGTTGGCGGTCCTTGATCGGCCGTTTCACCCAGCAGGAACGGGACCTGGCACTGCAGGCGCTCGAACGCGTGGGAATCGTCGGTTTGGCCCATCAGCGCGCCAACACCCTTTCCGGCGGCCAGATGCAGCGCGTCGCCATCGCTCGGGCGCTGGTCCAGGAGGCCGAGGTGATCTTCGCCGACGAGCCGATCGCTTCCCTCGACCCGCGTAGTGCCCGCGAGGTGATGGAGATCCTCCAGCGCATCAATCGCGAGGATGGCCGCACCATCGTCGTCACTCTTCATCAGGTCGAGGTCGCTCGGCGTTACTGCCGACGCGCCATCGCCCTCAAGCAGGGGCGCCTCTACTACGACGGCCCGATCGAAGGCCTCACCGATAGTCGCCTGCAGGCGCTCTACGAAAACGCCGGCCTCGACGAACTCGAATCTCGTCAGCCCGATCATCGGATCGCGGCGCCGCTGCATGCGGTGGGTTGAGCCAGCAGGTCAATCGTCACGCCCAATTACGCACCACAACAATCGATTTCCACCACCGAAAACCTGAATTTTTCAAGGAAACCCACATGATTGCATCACGTTTACGCCGCGCGGCACTGCCGCTGATCGCCGGGCTCGGCCTGATTGGCAGCACGCTCGCCATGAGTTCGGCTCAGGCCGCTGACGAGCCGCTGCGCTTCGGCATTATCTCCACCGAGTCGAGCACCAACCAGTCGACACAGTGGCAGCCGTTCCTGGACGACATGTCCCAGAAGCTGGGCGTCGATATCAAGCCATTCTTTGCCACCGACTATGCCGCCGTGATTCAGGCGATGCGCTTCGACAAGGTCGATCTCGCCTGGTACGGCAACAAGTCGGCGATGGAAGCGGTCGATCGCGCCGGTGGCGAAATCTTCGCCCAGACCGTCGCCGCCAACGGCGCGCCGGGGTACTGGAGTTTGATGATCGTCAACAAAAACAGCCCCTACGATAGCGTCGAGGACGTGCTCGCGCACGCCAGCGAGCTGACCTTCGGCAACGGCGATCCCAACTCCACTTCGGGCTATCTGGTGCCGGGCTACTACGTCTTCGCCAAAAATCATGTCGATCCCAAAACCGCGTTCAAACGCACCCTCAACGCCAATCACGAAACCAACGCGCTGACGGTGGCCAACGGTCAGGTCGACGTCGCCACGTTCAACACCGAGAGCATGGAGCGGCTGGAAGTCACTCATCCGGACAAGGCCGACCAGCTCAAGGTGATCTGGAAGTCGCCACTGATCCCGTCCGATCCGCTGGTCTGGCGCACCGATCTTCCCCAGCAGACCAAGGATGAGCTGCGTCAGTTCTTCCTGAGCTACGGCGAGACGCCAGAGCAGAAGCAGATTCTCGAGCCGCTGCAGTGGTCCGGTTTCGCCGCTTCCGATAACGACCAGTTGCTGCCGATCCGCCAGCTCGAATTGTTCAAGCAGCGCGCTCAGGTCGCCGCCAATGACTCCCTCGATGGCGATGACAAAAAGCAGCAGCTGGCCGAGATGGACGCCCAGCTCGAGTCACTGAGCAAGCGCATGGAAGCCCGTGAGGCAGCGCAGGCCAAGCAGGCCGACAACACGACGGCGATGGCCAACTAAGGTCGCGCTCATGACGGGCGGCAGGTCGAAAAAGATGGCCTGCCGCCGCCCCGACCCTCACCGATCTCTTCGTCAGGACAACGCTCATGCAAAGCGCTTCTTCCTTCGACATGCGAGCCCGATCCGACAAGCGCAGCTGGACCACCCTGGTGGGATGGGCGGTTGCCGTCGGGGTGCTCGGTTGGGCTTGGCAGGGCGCCGAAATGGCTCCGAGCCTGTTGATCAGCAATGCCGGCAACATGGCGACGCTCGCCGCCGATTTCGTACCGCCGACCTTCGGCAGTCTGGATTACTACATCGATCAGATGCTGGTGACGATTCAGATCGCGATCTGGGGCACGCTGCTGGCGGTGCTGTTTGCCATTCCGTTCGGCCTGCTGTGCTCGGACAACCTCGCGCCGTGGTGGGTCAACCAGCCGGTACGACGCCTGATGGATGCCTGTCGCGCGATCAACGAACTGGTTTTCGCGATGCTGTTCGTGGTCGCCGTCGGGCTGGGCCCCTTTGCCGGCACCATGGCGCTGTTCGTCCATACCACCGGGGTACTCGCCAAGCTCTTTTCCGAAGCGGTGGAAGCCACCGATGCGGGACCGATGGAAGGTGTACGCGTCACCGGTGCCGGACGGCTGGAAGAGATCATCTTCGGCCTGATCCCTCAGGTGTTGCCACTGTGGATATCGGTCAGCCTCTATCGCTTCGAATCCAATATCCGCTCGGCCACGGTACTCGGCATGGTCGGCGGCGGTGGCATCGGTGTCTCGCTGTGGGAAACCATGCGCGGATTCCAGTACACCGAAACCGCCACGATCATGCTGGTGATCATCGTTGCGGTGACGCTGCTGGACATGATTTCCCAGCGTGTTCGCAAGCGCTTCATCTGAAGCGCTTCGCGATGAATCCGTTACTTATTTCTGGCCCGCAAAATGTCTAGACAAATCCTTTCGATACCACGCTATCGCGAGCTGGCCGAAACGCTGGTGCGCGAGGTTCGCGCCGATTACAGCCCCGGCGATCTGCTGCCGACCGAGGCGCAGCTGGCCAAACGTTTCGGCGTCAACCGGCATACCGTACGCCGCTCGCTGGACGAACTGGTTGCCGCCGGCATGGTGACGCGTCATCAGGGGCGGGGCACTCAGGTCGTCGATCGTCGCCTCGACTACGCCGTCAGCGCTGGCAGCAAGGTGACCCAGAATCTGGCTGGGCTGGGTTTGCCCTCGAACAGTTGCTGTCTCGAGCAGGGGCTCGAACGGCCACCCGAATTGATCGCCCAGCGCTTTGGACTGCGCGAGGAGTCGGCATGCCTGCTGCGCGTCGACACCGTCCGTTACGTCGACGACGCCCCCTTGATGCGCCTGCGCCACTGGTTCGACCCCGGGCGCGTGCCGGGCTGGCTGGATCGTTACCGCGGCGGCTCCACCCGGGCGCTGCTCGATCAGCACTATGGCTTGCGCCTGCATCGCCGGCGGGTGCGCATCGATGCCGGTGCGGCTGACCGCGAAGATTCGCGCTGGCTGCAGTGTCCGCTGCATGCGCCGTTGCTGTTGATGACCAGTGACAACACCGATACCGAAGGCGCACTGGTCGAGATATCGATCGGCCGGGCCCGCGCCGATCGGCTCTCCTATCACATCGATTTCGACGACCGCATCGACTTCGATGATCCCGCGGGGATCGATTTCGACACCGACCCCCATGATTCCGACACCGACGAGGCCAAGTCATGAATCAAACGTCACGGAGAGCGCGCCAGCGGCTGTTGGCCCTCTCCACCCGCGAGCAGATCGAATCCTGCTGGACCACGCTCGGCGAGCTGCCGGAACACCACTATGTCCGCGGTCCGGAAACCGGCATGGCGATGCTCAAGGGCCGCGCCGGCGGTACCGGCAACGCTTTTCATCTCGGTGAGATGACGCTGACCCGCGCCAGTATCGCGCTCGGCGACGGCACCATCGGCCACGGCTGGGTGCGCGGTCGCGATCGCCGACACGCCGAGCTGATCGCGCTCTGTGATGCACTGGCACAGCACGCCGATTGGCAGCCTCGCCTGGAACGCGACGTGCTGACGCCGCTGGCCGACGTGCTGGCTGCGAGCCAGCAACGTGATGCCGCCACTGCTGCCGCCACCCGCGTCGATTTCTTCACGCTGGTGCGAGGCGAATGATCATGGAGAACCGGATGACGACAGAAAAAGACACGAGCCTGGATCTCGCCGCCTGGCCGGCGCTGGCCGATCCCATTCACGACAGCCAGCGCTGTTTCCGTCAGGTTCTTGGAGCGCTTTCGGAGCCTGGCAAGCGTCAAACGTTGACGCCATTCCAGGGCTCGCCGCCTCACCTCGGCGTGGCACTTTGGGGCACGTTGCTGGCGCTCTGCGATCTTGAGACACGCGTCTGGATAGGCGCTGACCTCGACTCGGCGTCGCTGCGACAAGCGCTGACCTTTCATACCGGGGCACGTCTCGTCGACGATCCCGCGTTGGCCGATTTCGCTTTGCTGACGCCGGAGTCGTTCGATCCCGCAACGCCGTTTGCGATGGGCAGCGATATCTACCCCGATCGCAGCACGACGCTGCTGGTCGTGGTCGAGACGCTCGTCAATCAGTTGGGTTGGCGGTTGAGCGGCCCGGGCATCGCCGAATCGCGAGATCTGAACATCGGCGATAGCGCCGGCTGCCAGGCGCTGATGAAACGGCTTGGTGCCAATCGCGCCAGCTTCCCGTGCGGTATCGACGCGATTTTCGGCGCCGGCGACCAACTGGCGGCGATTCCCCGCAGCACGCGGATCGCGGGCGGCCCGTCTCGACCGACAGCTGCCACGGAGGTGAACTGATGTACGTTGCCGTCAAAGGGGGGGAGCAGGCGATCGCCAACGCCCACCGCTGGTTGGCAGATCGCCGCCGAGGCGATCGCCAGCGCCCGGAACTCGAGGTCGCTCAGATCGGCGATCAGCTGCGACTCGCCGTCGACCGCGTGATGAGCGAAGCCTCGCTCTACGACCCGGAACTCGCCGCGCTGGCGTTCAAGCAGGCCAGCGGCGATCTCACCGAAGCCGTGTTTCTGCTGCGCGCCTATCGCACCACGCTGCCACGCCTTGCCATCAGCGAGCCGTTGAATACTGGCGACATGCGCCTGGAGCGGCGGATCAGCGCGACCTACAAGGATATTCCTGGTGGCCAGATTCTCGGGCCGACCTATGACTACACCCACCGCCTGCTCGATTTTCTTCAGCTCGCCGGCGCCGATGTGCCGCCCGCTGAGGTACGCGAAGACGTCAGCGAAGCCGAACCAGCGCCGGGGATTCTTGACCTGCTCGATGACGAAGGCCTGGTCGAACGCGAGATCGACGATGGCGCCGAACCCGCGGATATCACCCGCGATCCGCCGGATTACCCGATGGATCGTGCGGCTCGCCTGCAGATGCTGGCACGCGGCGACGAGGGTTATCTGCTGGCGCTGGGTTACTCGACCCAGCGCGGCTATGGCCGCAACCATCCGTTTGCCGGCGAAATCCGCCTGGGCCAGGTGGAAGTCGAGATTCATGTCGACGAATGGGACGAGACCATCTGCGTGGGCGAGATCGCGCTCAGCGAATGCCAGATGATCAACCAGTTTGGCGGCACTCGCGAAGCGGCGCCGAAATTCACCCGCGGCTACGGTCTCGCCTTCGGCCACAACGAACGCAAGACCATGGCGATGGCACTGGTCGACCGTGCGCTACGGGCTGAGGAACTTGGCGAGCCGGTCATCGGCCCGGCGCAGCAGGCGGAATTCGTACTCGCCCACGCCGATAGTGTCGACGCCTCCGGCTTCGTCTCGCATCTGAAGCTGCCGCACTACGTCGACTTTCAATCCGAGCTCGATCTGCTCAGACGTCTGCGCCGTGAGCATGCTCGGAATTCCTCACCTGATCTGGGTGAATCGCTGGATCGGCCTTCCACGGAGGAAGAAACGTCAGCGAGGAAGTCGGGACAAGGCAAACACGACCGAGAAAGCGGAGTTCATGGGCTATGAATGAGCATTTTGAGGGCGTGTTTAACGCCGTATTCGACGACGCCGCTAGTTTCGGGAGCCCAATATGAACGGTTACAACTTTGCCTATCTCGACGAACAGACCAAGCGCATGATTCGCCGTGGGCTGCTCAAGGCCGTGGCGATTCCCGGCTATCAGGTGCCGTTCGGCGGTCGCGAAATGCCGATGCCCTACGGCTGGGGGACCGGTGGCGTCCAACTGACGGCCAGCATTCTGGGTGCCGACGATATTCTCAAGGTGATCGATCAGGGTGCCGACGACACCACCAATGCGGTGAGTATCCGTCATTTCTTCCAGCGTGTGGCTGGGGTCGAGACCACCACCGCGACCATCGCCGCCGATGTCATCCAGACGCGTCACCGGATCCCCGAAACGCCGCTGCGAAGCGGCCAGATTCTGGTGTTCCAGGTGCCGATCCCCGAGCCGCTGCGTTTCATCGAGCCCAGCGAGCAGGAAACCCGGCTGATGCACGCGTTGGAGGAGTACGGCGTGATGCACGTCAAACTCTACGAGGACATCGCCCGTTACGGCCATATCGCGACGACCTATGCCTATCCGGTCAAGGTCGACGATCGCTATGTGATGGACCCGTCGCCGATCCCCAAGTTCGACAATCCCAAGCTCAACGACAGTCCGGCGCTGATGCTGTTCGGTGCCGGCCGCGAGAAGCGGCTCTACGCGATTCCGCCCTACACCCGAGTCGAGAGTCTCGATTTCGAGGATCACCCGTTCGAAATCCAGTCGTGGGAGGAAAATTGCGCGCTCTGCGGCAGCGATCACAGCTATCTCGACGAAGTGATCACCGACGACAAGGGCGGCCGGATGTTCGTTTGCTCCGATACCGACTACTGCCAGACGCGGCGGGGAGAAGTCGCATGAAAAAGCCTCGACTGACGCGTCCGGTCCTGCTGGACGTGCGCGACATCACCCGACTCTACGGCCCGGCCAAGGGCTGCGAGGCGATCGACTTTCAACTTCACGCCGGTGAGGTGCTGGGCATCGTCGGTGAATCCGGCTCCGGCAAGTCGACGCTGCTGCGGGTGCTCGCCGGGCTCGAAGCGCCGGATAGCGGCAACGTGATTTATCGCCGGCATGCGGGCCAGACGGTGCTGGATGAGGATCTATCCGAAAACGCAGACGCGGCGCTCGATCTTTACGCCATCGGCGAGGCGCGTCGTCGGGCGCTGCTGCGTCTCGAGTGGGGGCTGGTGCATCAGAACCCCCGCGATGGCCTGCGCATGGGGGTGTCCGCCGGCGCCAACATCGGCGAGCAATTGATGGCCCAGGGCCAGCGCCACTACGGCCAGCTGCGTGCTACCGGACAGGAGTGGATGCGCCAGGTCGAACTCGACCCGAGCCGAATCGATGATGCACCGCGCACTTTCTCTGGCGGTATGCAGCAGCGCCTGCAGATTGCCCGCACGCTGGTCACTCAGCCGCGGCTGGTGTTCATGGACGAGCCCACCGGTGGGCTGGACGTGTCGGTGCAGGCGCGCCTGCTCGACATGCTGCGCACGCTGGTGCGCCAACTGGGCCTGTCGGTCGTGCTGGTGACTCACGATCTCGCTGTGGCGCGCCTGCTCGCCCACCGGCTGATGGTGATGCGGCGTGGACAAGTGGTCGAAACCGGCCTGACCGATCAGATTCTCGACGATCCGCAGCATGAATATACGCAGCTGCTGGTTTCGTCCGTGCTCACACCTTGAGGATATCCCCGATGCTTTCCGAGACTAGCGTTTCCCATACGCGCTCCCTTCCTCGACTCACGGTGGACGGGCTTCACAAGCAGTTTCTGATCCATGGTCAGGGCGGGCTCGAGATCGACGTGATGCGCGATCTCTCGCTCACGCTTCACGCCGGCGAGTGTCTGGTACTGGCTGGGCGCAGCGGTATCGGTAAAAGCACGCTGTTGAAGATGCTGTTCGGCGATTACCGCATCGACCAGGGCCGTATTCGGCTGCATTTCGACGATGGCGATCTCGATCTCGACACGTTGCCGGCCTACGCCTGGCACGGGCTGCGTCGCGACGTGATCGGCTATGTCAGCCAGTTTCTGCGCGTGGTGCCGCGAGTCGCCGCCGTGGACGTGGTGATGGAGCCGCTGCTGGCGCGTGGCACCGACGAAGCCGAATCGCGCCGGCGTGCCGAAACGCTGCTGGCCCGGCTCAACCTGCCCGAGCGGCTGTGGCAGCTGCCGCCTGGGACCTTCTCCGGCGGCGAGCAGCAGCGCGTCAATATCGCTCGCGGCTTCATCGGCGAGCATCCGCTTCTGCTGCTGGACGAGCCCACCGCGTCGCTGGACGCCGCCAATCGTGACGTGGTGATCGCGCTGATCAATGAGGCCAAGGCCCGCGGCACGGCCATGCTCGGCATTTTTCATGACGAGGACGTGCGCGAGCGCGTCGCCGATCGCCTGCTGCCGCTGGACGGCAGTCTTGGCGCCATGCCCCCTCAGCCAAAAGATTCTCGGGAGACGCTGTCATGAGCACGCAGGAACAGATTCTGACACACGCCAAACTGGTGCTCGACGACGAGGTGATCGCCGGCACGCTGGTGATCCGCGACGGCCGCATCGCCTCCATCGATAGCGGGATGAGCCAGACGCCGGGCGCCGTCGATTGCGGCGGCGACACTCTGCTGCCGGGCCTGGTCGAACTGCACACCGACAATATGGAGAAGTACTTCCAGCCGCGACCCAAGGTCGAGTGGCCGAGCCTGCAGGCCGCGCTTGCGCATGACGCCCAGATGGCGGCCAGCGGCATTACCACGGTGTTCGATGCGGTCTCGGTGGGGGATGTCGACGAGCAGAGCATGCGCCACGGCTCCCTGGACGACATGTGCCGGGCGCTGTCGCAGATCGTTCACGACGGTCTGGCGCGGGTCGATCATCGTCTGCACCTGCGCTGCGAGGTGAGCCATCCGAACACGCTGGCACGCTTCGACGAGCTGGCATCAATGCCGCTGCTAGGGCTGGTATCGCTGATGGACCACGCCCCCGGCCAGCGTCAGTTCGCCAGTCTCGAGGCCTATCGGGTCTACTATCAAGGCAAGTACAAGCTCGACGATGAGGCGATGAATGCCTTCATGGCGGCCCAGATCGACAACAGTCGGCGCTACAGCGCCGGGCATCGTCGCGCCATTGCCTCGATCTGTCGCGAGCGCGGTCTGGCGATCGCCAGCCACGACGACGCCACCGTCGAGCACGTTGCCGAAAGCTTTGAGTACGGCACCCGGGTCGCGGAATTCCCCACTACCCGCGAGGCGGCCGAGGCCTCTCACCGCGCCGGTATGGCGGTAATGATGGGTGCGCCCAACGTGGTTCGTGGGGGCTCCCATTCCGGCAACATCGCCGCGCGCGATCTGGTCGAGCTGGGCGTGCTGGATATTCTGTCGTCGGATTACTACCCGGCGGCGCTGCTCGACGCGGTGTTCAAGGTGGCGGCGATGGAAAACGGTTATGCGTTGCCCTATGCCGTCGCCACTGCGACACGCATACCAGCCCAGGCTGCCGGTCTGGACGATCGCGGTCGCCTGGCGCCGGGGCTGCGTGCTGACCTGCTGCGGGTGCGATTGATCGACGAGCATCCGGTGGTGCAGCGGGTTTGGTCCGCGGGTCAGCAGGTCCATTGATGGCGTATTTTCCGAGAGGTCCGAGATGTCGCGTCTGATCTACGTCATGGGCGCCAGCGGCGTCGGCAAGGACAGCCTGCTGCGCGAACTGGCACGTCGGCGCCCGGACGCCATGGTGGCGCATCGCTATATCACCCGGGCCAGCGGCGGGGCGGAGAACTGTATCGAACTCTCCCGCGAGGCATTTCACTGGCGGCGGGAGCAGGGGCTGTTCTGCCTCTCGTGGCGCGCGCATGGGCTCGACTACGGCGTCGGCATCGAGATCGATGCGTGGCTGGCGGCGGGCCATACGGTGGTGCTCAACGGCAGCCGGCGGGCGCTGGAAACGGCGCGCGAGCGATTCGGCGAGTTGCTGGTGCCGTTGCTGGTGGTGGCGGATGCCGAGGTGCTGCGTCGGCGTTTAATTGCTCGCGGGCGCGAGACGCCGGCCGAGATCGAGGCGCGGCTGGCGCGAAGCTGCGAGAAGGAGACGCTGTCGGATATCGCGCAGATCGATAACGGCGGTGAACTGGCCCGTGGCGTGGATTCTCTCGAATCCTGGCTCGATGCGCCGGATGCCCCGGAAAACACGCGATGAGGTTGCGCTTCGCCGGCACCGGTGACAGCGCCCAGGTTCCCTGTTTCGGCTGCGATTGCCCGGCGTGCCAGCGTGCGCGGCTGCTGAGCTGCCACCGCCGCGAGCCCTGCGCCGGCGAGATCGAACTCGATGGGGAGCTGATCCTGATCGACGCCGGCCGCATGGATCTGGCCGCGCGCTGCGAGCGTCAGCGTCCGGCGGCGATCCTGCTGACGCACTACCACGCCGATCACGTCCAGGGGCTTTTGCACCTGCGCTGGGGACGCGGTAGCTCGATCCCGGTCTATGGCCCGAAAGATCCTCAAGGCTGTGCCGATCTGCACAAGAACCCCGGTATTCTCGACTTCCAGCCCGGCCTCAAGCCGTTCCGGCCTCTTTCGCTGGGCGGCCTTGCGGTCACGCCGCTGCCGCTCAACCATAGCAAGCCGACACTGGGTTACGCCCTGGACGACGGCGTCAATCGGGTGGCCTGGCTCTGCGATACCATGGGCCTGCCCGGTGCCACCGAGCGCTTTCTGACCGATTGGCGACCCCACGGCGTGGTGATCGACGCTACCCATCCGGATTCTTATAACTCCCCGCACCCGGAGTCTCACACCACGCCTCGCAACCACAACAACGTCGCCATGGCATTGGAGGTCATCGAGCGTCTAGGCCCTTCCCGTGCCTGGCTGACGCATATCAGCCATGAGCTGGACGCCGACTTCATGGCAACGCCCCGAATCCTGCCGGGAGGCGTGGAATTGGCCGCCGATGGCAGCGACATTCTTTTCTGAGAGGAATTCATGTCTTCACAACCTGTTTCCCGCCGCCTGAGCGATGCCCCAACCTGCGCGCCAACGGCGAAGATCCACGAGAGCCATCTGGGCGTCTGGACCGAGATAGGCGACCGCTGCGTCTTCAATCACGTTACGCTCGGCGATTACAGCTACGTCGAGCGTGACTGTGATCTGATGTTCACCGAGGTCGGCAAGTTCACCTCCATCGCCTCGAGCGTGCGTATCAATCCCAGCAATCACCCCTGGTGGCGGCCGACGTTGCACCATTTCAGCTATCGCCCCGGCAAGTTCGGCTTCGTCGACAGTGATCAGGGCGTCGACGACCGGATATTCGCCTGGCGGTCCGAGGATCGCGTCGTCGTCGGTCACGATGTCTGGATCGGCCACGGAGCCCTCGTGCTCCCCGGCGTTACCATCGGCAACGGCGCCATCGTTGGCGCCGGTAGCGTCGTCACCAAGGACGTCGCGCCGTATACCATCGTCGTCGGCAATCCCGCCCGGCCGCTGCGACCGCGCTTCGAGGACCCCGATACCGTGGCTCGTCTGGAGGCGCTGGCTTGGTGGGATTGGCCCCATGCGCGTCTGGCCCGGATGCTGCCGCTGTTCCAGGGCGATACCGGGGTTTTCCTCGAGACCGCCGAGCGCGAGTCGCATCGGTCATCGTGATCTCAGTCCGGCCTGCGCGCCAACGTCCGATAGCGCGAGCCGCCATCGTCGAGCTGCGATTCCACCAGCGCGAGATGGTCGAAGCGCCAGAGAAGCGGGGCAGATAACCGTGACTGCGGTGGCGCTCGATCGGCCTGGCGTACCAGGCTGACGTGCGGGGTGAATTCACGCTGTGGCGAGGTGAAACCGTGACGGGATAGCGCCTGCCAGAGTTCGGCATCGAGCGTCATGAGTGCGGCATTCGGTGTCTGGCTTCCGGCCCAGACGATGCGAGGTTGGGAAAAATGGCCCAGCCGATCCAGCGTCCACTCGCCCTGCAGCGCTGGCCACGCCCGAGCCAGCTCGACGAGTGGCTTCAGCCGGGAGGCGTCGACACTGCCCAGGAACGCCAGCGTGATATGCATGTTCTCCGCCGGTAGCGGATAACCGCCGCAGCGCGGTGCCAGGCGTTCGGCCTCGGCGGCGAGGGCCCGACGACTGGCGTCGTCGGGCCACAGAGCGAAGAAGAGTCGGCGAGAAACGGTCACGATATCGGCTCCCGGTGGCGTCGCTAGCAGAGTGGCGCATCGTTCTCCTCCCTGCCAACCGTTTCCCGGTGTGACCGCGCCTCTCGATCATGCAGGGCCGCTGTTCGGCCGATGATCTTCGCCTTCCATCGTCGAGCCGTGATCCTGGCTGAGCGGGCCGGCCAGCTTGCGCAGCGCGACGTAGAAGACTGGCGTCAGCAGCAGTCCGAACAGTGTTACGCCGAGCATTCCGGCGAACACCGCGATACCCAGTGCCTGGCGAACTTCGGCCCCGGCACCGTGGCCCAGTGCCAACGGTATCACCGCTGCGGTGAAGGTGATCGAGGTCATGATGATCGGACGCAGTCGCAGCCGGCAGGCTTCCAGTGCCGCTTCCACCACGCTTCGACCCTGGAACTCCAGTTCACGGGCGAATTCGACGATCAGGATGGCGTTCTTGCAGGCCAGCCCGATCAGCACCACCAGGCCCACCTGGACGAAGACGTTGGTATCCCCGCCGGAGATTTTGACGCCGACGAGTGCTGACAGCAGGCACATCGGCACGATCAGGATGACCGCTAGCGGCAGGGTCCAGCTCTCGTAGAGCGCTGCCAGCACCAGGAATACCAGCAGTACCGCCAGCGGGAACACCACTAGCGCAGCGTTGCCCTGGGTCGACTGCTGATAGCTCAGGTCGGTCCACTCGAAGTCGATGCCGTCCGGCAGCACCCGCGCGCCGATATCATTCAGAGCGCTCATTGCCTGGGGCGAGGAGAGCACACGAGGGTCGGCTTCGCCTGCCAGGTCCGCCGCCGGGTAACCATTGAAGCGCAACACCGGGTCGGGACCGAAACTCTGATGGATATCGATCATCGAGCCGATCGGCACCATGTCGCCCTGGGCATTACGGGTGCGCAGTCGCGCGATGTCCTCCACGCTGTCGCGGTAGGGCGCGTCGGCCTGGGCGATCACCTGCCAGGTACGTCCGAAATTATTGAAATCGTTGACATAGGTGGAGCCGAGATAGGTCTGCAGGGTATCGAACAGGTCGCTCACCGCGACGCCCTGGGTCTTGGCCTTGAGCCGATCCACCTCGGCATCGAGCTGGGGCACGTTGGCCTGGTAGCTGGTGATCGGATAGCTCATCCCCGGCGTCTGCACCACCGCGCCCTGGAACGCGGTCACCGCCTCCTGCAGCGGGCCGTAGCCGAGTCCGCCGCGATCCTCGATGAACAGCTGATAGCCGGAGCCGTTGCCCAGGCCAAGGATCGGCGGCGGCATGAACGAGAACGCGATGCCGTCCTTGAGGCCACTGATCTTGCCGGCGATCTCGGCGTTGATCTCCGCCGCGGTGCGGGTGCGCTGATCGAACGGCTTCAGGGTCAGAAACGCCAGCCCGGTGTTAGCGGTGTTGGTGAACTGCAGCGCATTGAGGCCGGGGAACGAGATCGCGTGCTCGACGCCGTCGGTCTCCATGGCGATGTCCACCACCTGGCGCAGCAGGTCATCGGTGCGCGCCAGCGAGGCGCCCTCCGGTAACTTCACGCCCGCGATCAGATACATCTTGTCCTGGACCGGAATGAATCCCGGCGGCACCAGCTTGAACAGATAGCCGGTGGTGCCCAGCAGGATCAGGTAGACCACGAATACCGCGCCGCGGCGGCGCAGGCTGCCCGAGACCACGCCCTGATAGCGATGGGAGCCTGCGTTGAAGAAGCGGTTGAACGGTCGGAATAGCCAGCCGAACAGGAAGTCGATCACCCGGGTCAGGCGATCCTTGGGCGCCCCGTGGGGCCTGAGCAGCATCGCCGCCAGCGCCGGCGACAGGGTCAGCGAGTTGACGGTGGAGATCACCGTCGAGATGGCGATGGTCACCGCGAACTGGCGGTAGAACTGGCCGGTGACGCCGGAGAGGAACGCCATCGGTACGAACACCGCGCACAGCACCAGGCCGATGGCGACGATCGGGCCGGACACCTCGCGCATCGCCTGATGAGCGGCGGCGCGCGGTGCCAGCCCCTGACCGATGTTGCGCTCCACGTTCTCCACCACCACGATGGCGTCGTCGACGACGATGCCGATGGCGAGTACCAGCCCGAACAGGGTCAGGGTGTTGATCGAATACCCCAGCAGCAACAGCACCGAGAACGTGCCTACCACCGAGACTGGCACCGCCAGCAGCGGAATCAGTGAGGCACGCCAGGTCTGCAGGAACAGCGTCACCACCAGCACCACCAGCAGTATCGCCTCCAGCAGCGTCTGGATCACCGAGCGGATCGAGTCGGTGACGAACAGCGTGGTGTCGTAAACGGTGCGATATTCGACCCCCGGTGGGAACTGGGTGGCCAGCTCGTCCATGGTCCGGATCACCTGGTCGCGGATCTGCAGGGCATTGGCGCCGGGGGACTGGAAGATACCGATCGCCACCGCATCCTTGCCGTCGAGGCTGGCGCGCAGGGTGTAGTCGCCCGCGCCCATCTCGAGACGAGCGACATCGCGAAGCCGCAGGACTTCGCCGTCCGCGCCGACCTTGAGCACGATGTTGCCGAACTCCTGCTCGGTGGACAGGCGGCCCTTGGCATTGATCAGGGTGAGGAAATCGCTGTGCGGCATCGGTTCGGCGCCGATCTGCCCGGCGGAGACCTGGACGTTCTGTTCACGCATGGCGCCGACCACGTCGCCGGCGGTCAGACCGTGGGAAGCGATGCGATCGGGATCCAGCCAGGCGCGCATGGCGTAATCGCCGCCGCCGAACATCTGTGCCTCGCCGACGCCGGAAATCTTCGCCAGCTGGTCGCGAACGTGCAGACGCGCGTAGTTGCGCAAGTAGAGGGTGTCGTAGCTGTCATCCGGCGACACCAGGTGCACCACCATCAGGAAGGTGGGGGACTGCTTCTGGGTGGTCACGCCCTGTCGTCGCACCGCTTCCGGCAGTCGAGCCAGCGCCTGGCTGACCCGGTTCTGGACCCGCACGGTGGCCTGCTCGGGATCGGTGCCGGGTTGGAAGGTGATGGTCATCTGCAGCACACCATCGGAACCGGCCACCGACTTGTAGTACATCATGTTCTCGACGCCGGTGATCGCCTCTTCCAGCGGCGTGGCCACGGTCTCGGCGATCTCCTTGGGGTTGGCGCCCGGGTAGACGGTGCGGACCAGCACCGAGGGCGGGACCACCTCCGGGTACTCGCCGATCGGCAGATTGGGAATGGAGATCACCCCCACCGCGAAGATGACGATGGAGAGCACCGCGGCGAAGATCGGCCGGTCCACGAAAAAGCGGGAGAAGTTCATGACAGCAAGCTCCTGGGCGGCGGATGCGATGTCCGCTGCGTCTTGTCATTCCGGGGAGAGGAACGTTGGGGAGAGACGTGTTCGAGATTGAAACGCCGGGAAACGCTAGGGCTGGTTGACGGCGACGTCGTTGCCGACGCGCGGCTCACGCATGGCAATCGGGTTCGGCGTGACCGGCATGCCGGGCGAGAACACTTTCTGGGTACCGTTGACGATCACTCGCTCACCGGCCTTCAGCCCATTGCGGATCACCACCAGGTCCCCCACTTCGCGACCGAGCTGTACCTGACGGGGCATCACGGTGTTGTCGTCGCCGACCACGTAGACCAGACGTCGGTCCTGATTGGCGAGTACGGCCTTGCGATTCACCAGCGTTGCCTTGGCGAGATTGGCGACGGGCATCTCCACCCGCGCGAACTGGCCGGGCCTGAAGACGCCATCCGGGTTGCGCAGCACGGCGCGATAGCGCAGCGTGCCGGTATCGGCGTTGATCTGGTTGTCGACGAAGTCCAGTTGCGCCGGGTGTGGGAACCCCGTCTCGCCGGTCAGGCCGATATGCAGCGTGGCGGTCTTGCCTTGATTCAGCAGTGCCTGAGCGCTGGGGGCTTCGGCTTCGTTGCTGTCGAAATAGACGTACAAGGGGTCCACCGACACCAGTGTGGTCAGCACCGACTGGTCGGCACTGGCGAGATTGCCCTTGGTGACCATCGCTCGTCCGGTGCGGCCCGTCACCGGCGCGATCACCTGGGTGTACTGCAGGTCCAGTTCGGCGCTGGTCAGCGCGGCCTCGGCCTCGGCTTCCTGGGCCTGGGCATTGAGCGCCGCCGCCTGGCGCTGATCGTGCTGCTCCTGGGAAATCATGTGTTTCTGGATCAACTGGCGGGATCGGCCGGCCTCGACTTCGGTGAGCCGGCGCTGGCTGCGCGCCTGTGCCAACGATGCCTTCGCGGCTTGGACGCGAGCCTCGTAGGGGCGGGGGTCGATACGGAACAGCAGGTCGCCGGCCTCGACCAGCTCTCCCTCCTCGAAGGCCACCTCGTCGATATAGCCGCTCACTCGTGGCCGGACCTGCACGGTCTGCGGCGATGCCACGCGGCCGGTAAAGGTCTCACGCAGGGTGATCGGTTCCACCAGCACCGTTGCCACGTCGACTTGCGGAGGGGGCGGTGCGCTGACGGCGTCCGCCTCGCCATGGGCGTCGCAGCCTGCCAGCAGCGCGATGGTGAGCATCATGCCCAGGCTGCGAGTCAGGCCCGCCTTCGATATACGCTTATCGACGAGCTTATTCATGTTTTTTACTCCGCGTTTGCTGTTCCCGGCCGGGGTCGTGATCTTTTAATGCCCGGTCGTTAATCCCTGGCTGAGCCAAGAGGGGCCGTCGTGCAGCCTATGACATCGAGCCATGCTGGCGCCCAGGAAAGGCGTCATCCACCTCAGAAGGGTGGCGAGCATCGACATCGGATATGGGCGATCACTGTAGGTCCCGGGAGAAGCCAAGCGTTATCGGGTTTCTCGTCGTTAATTGCCTAATCCTGTCGAGATTGCGCGCCGGTGAAAAATTTAGGCCTTTTGTATCGAGTCGAATCGAGATGCGATTGCCTGTTCCTTCGAATGGCTTGCCTAATCCTGCATGAATCGATGATTTGTCATAAAAACGCCAGCATAGAAGCCTATACTCGCGATTTATCACTGAAAGATAATCGAACCGACAACGAGGGAGCGGAGCCGTGAGTGTCGTTCAACCTGTTTTCGAAGAACTCGACGAGGAACTCGGTCGATTGGCGGATACTCTGGCATCCCAGATTCAGAAGTGGGCGCGCCAGGAGGGGCTGACCACCACGTCCGTGCCGGGCCTGGAGCTGATTCGGGCCGATTCCTCTCTCAACAACTGCATCGGCTCGACGGTCTACGACCCCTCTCTCTGTCTGATCGCGCAGGGCAGCAAGACGGTGTGGTTGGGAGACCGAAAAATCGATTACGGGCCGCTGAGCTGCATGGTCTCAGCGGTGCATCTGCCGGTGCTGGGCAAGGTCACCGACGCGTCACCGGAAAAGCCCTATCTGGGTTTGAAAATTGCCGTCGAGCCGCAGGAAATCACCGACCTGGTATTGGCGCTAGGTGAGGGGGTGGCCGGATCGGAACCGCAGGAGTGCCCCGAAAACGCGTGTGGCTTGAGTCGAGTGCAAGCGGAAAAAGATCTGGTGGTGGCGGTACTGCGGTTGGTGAATCTCCTCGATTCGCCGCCACAGGACATTCGCATTCTGGCGCCGCTGGTCAGGCGCGAGATCTTCTACCGCGCCTTGATCGGCGAGATCGGCCTGCACATGCGCAAGTTCGCCGTGGCGGACACTCAGACCCATCGTATTTCCAAGGTGATCGCGGTGCTCAAGGATCGCTTCACCGAGCCGCTGCGCGTTCGCGATCTGGCGGACATGGTCAACATGAGCGAGTCGTCGCTGTTCCATAGCTTCAAGCAGGTCACGCGGATGTCGCCGGTACAGTTCCAGAAGAAGCTGCGACTGCATGAAGCGCGAAGACTGATGTTATCCGAGGGGATGGAGGCGGCGACTGCCAGCTTCCATGTGGGTTACGGAAGCCCCTCCCATTTCAGCCGCGAATACAGCCGTCTGTTCGGGGTGCCGCCGCGAGCGGATGTGAGCAAGCTGCGCGGGGAGTTGCCGGAAGCCGCGCGGGCCTGAACGCCCGCGCCGCACAAGCCCGGTGTTGAACGCCCGGGTATCGAACGATCAAGTCGTTGAACGACCGGGACGATGAACGAGCCGGTCTCAGTCGCCGATGACCATGACGGCTTCGGCTTCGACCTGACTGCCCTTGGGAAGCTGCTTGACGCCGACGGCGGCGCGGGCCGGAAAGGGCGGCTGGAAGAACTCTTCCATCACCTTGTTGACCACGGCAAAGTTGTCGAGATCGGTCAGGTAGAGGTTGAGCTTGACGATATCCTGCAGCGACCCCGCGGCTTCCTGGCAAACGGCGGCCATATTGGTGAACACTTGACGCGCCTGGGCCTCGAACTCCTGGGAAACCAGTTCCATGGTCTTCGGGTCGAGCGGAATCTGACCCGAGAGGTAGACGGTATTGCCCGACTTGATGGCCTGGGAATAAGGGCCGATGGCGGCCGGGGCGTTGTCGGTGTTGATAACGGCTTTGTTGCTCATGGCGTACCCTCCAGTTTCTTTATTTAGTGCCTTTTCATAAATGCTTTGCTGATGGCATGGCGTTCTTGAAAAAAACGCTGCCCCGCCGCGCATGACGCGGCGGGGCAGCTTTTACCGATTAGTTTCGGGCGCGAACGATGCGGCCGATATGATTCAGGTTGCGCAGGCGCTTGATGATCCGCGCCAGATGGATACGACCCTTGACCAGAATGGTCAGGTTGACGATCGAGAGTCTGGCGTCGCGCTCCTCGATGCCGATGCGCTCGATATTCGCCTCGGCATCGGTGATCAGGCTGGCGAGCTCGGCGATCAGACCGCGCCGGGTCTCGACTTCGATCCGCAGCGGGACCGGGAAGTCCTGATCGATCTGCTTCGACCAGGTCAGCGTCACCAGCTTGTCGGGATCATCGCGCAGCTCATCGAGGTTACCACACTCATGGCGGTGGACGACGATCCCCTTGCCGATCGAAAGATGGCCGATAACCGGATCCCCGGGGAGCGGATGGCAGCAGCGTGCGAAGCTGATCGCCATGCTTTCGGAGCCATTGATGACGATCGGGCCATTGTGCGGTGCATCTTCCAGCAGCCGTTCCAGGCTGCGTTCGCCGGCGCTGGTGTCGGTGGCCGAATCATCCGCGACCAGACGCCGTGCCGTGGCGTGAGCCAGTCGAGTGCCGAGACCGATGGTCTCGAGGAGGTCCTCCTCGGTCTTGAGGTCCAGTTCTTCCAGCAGGGCGGAAAGACGCCCTGGCGGCAGCTTCTCGAGACTGGTTTCGAAGCTTACGAGCGCACGATTGAGCAGGCGGCGGCCGAGCTGGACCGCCTCGCTGCGCTGCTGGCTCTTCAGCGCATGGCGAATCGCCGAGCGCGCTTTGGCGGTAATCACGAAATTGAGCCAGGCCAGATTGGGGCGCGCGCCGGGGGCGGTGATGATCTCCAAGGTCTGTCCGCTCTCCAGCGGGGTCGACAGGGGCGCCAGATGGCGATCGATCCGACAGGCGATACAGCTGTTGCCGATGTCGGTATGCACGGTGTAGGCGAAGTCGACCGCCGTTGCCCCCTGAGGCAGCTCCATGATGTCGCCCTTGGGGGTGAAGATGTAGACATCGTCAGGGAAAAGATCGTTCTTGACGTGCTCGATGAACTCCAGCGAGTCACCGGCGTGGCGTTGCATCTCGAGCAGGCCGCGGACCCATTCGCGAGCACGGGCGTGGCTGCCGGCAGCGATCGGTCGCTCGGTCTGGCCGGCCTTGTAGAGCCAGTGTGCGGCGATACCGTTATTGGCCATCGCCTCCATTTCGCGGGTGCGAATCTGCACCTCGATCGGCATCCCGCTGGGACCGAACAGCGTGGTATGCAGGCTCTGGTAGCCGTTGGCCTTGGGAATCGCGATGTAGTCCTTGAAGCGCCCCGGCACCGGCTTGTAGAGATTGTGCACCGCGCCCAGCACCCGGTAACAGTTGTCGACGCTGTCGGTGATGATACGGAACCCGAACACGTCCATTATCTCGGCGAACGGTTTGCGCTGATCGTGCATCTTGCGATAGATCGACAGCAGGTGCTTCTGCCGCCCGACCACGCTGCCGGTGAGGTCATCCTCGTCGAGCCGGCGCTGCAGGCTGGTCTGGATCTGGCGCATGGTCGAGCGGCGATTGCCGCGGGCGCTGGCTACCGCGCGCTTGATACGCTCGGCGCGCATCGGGTGAATCGCCTGAAACGACAGATCCTCGAGCTCGACCCGAATGGTGTTGATGCCCAGGCGCCCGGCGATGCGGGCGTAGATTTCCAGCGTCTCGCGGGCGATGCGGCGCTTCTTGTCGGGGCGCAGAGCCCCGAGCGTGCGCATGTTGTGCAGGCGATCGGCGAGCTTGACGATGATCACCCGGATATCCCGGGACATCGCCATCACCATCTTCTGGAAGTTCTCGGCCTGGGCGACCGCCTTGTCCTCGAAGGTGATCTGGGTCAGCTTCGAAACGCCATCGACCAGCTCCGCTACCGCCTCGCCGAACTGTGCTTCGAGGGCTTCCCGGGAGACGCTGGTATCTTCGATGACATCGTGCAGCATGGCGGCCATCAGGCTCTGATGATCCATGTGCATGTTGGCGAGAATATTGGCGACGGCGAGCGGATGGGTGACGTAAGGCTCGCCGGAACGGCGTTGCTGGCCATCGTGGGCCTGCTCGGCGTAGTAGAAGGCGCGCTTGACCTGCTGAATCTCGTCGTCGGGGAGATAGCCGCCGAGACGATCGGCCAGGTCATCGATGGTGAACATGCGGCGCGCCTATTTTAACTGCTCGTTTAACTACCCGTTATCGATAACGATTTATCAACATCCCGTTCCGCAACCGGCCCCGTGGGCGTCATGGCGACGCCACAGGCGACCGGAGATCATGCCGGAAGCCAAGACTCAGATGTCGTATTCCTGGGTCGGCTCGGGACGCGGGCGCGGCGGCGCGGCTTCGACCGGCTCGTCGAGAATGCTGTCGCCGATCTGGCCGGTAGCGATCTCACGCAGTGCCATCACGGTCGGCTTGTCGTTTTCCCACGGCAGCAGCGCATCGCGGGAGCCGCGAGCGAGCTGACGGGCGCGCTGGGACGAGATCATTACCAGCTTGAAACGGTTCTCGATGTGGTCCAGACAATCTTCGACGGTCACTCGTGCCATGAGGGTAGCCCTGTTACCAGAAAATGAGGGAACGCGCCCCATGCTGCGGGGTCTGCGGGACCGAGCAGTCTACTGGAGTTGCGCAACGCCTGACAAGAGAGCCCGGCCGGGCCCGACAAACGCGTCGGTCGATTGCTCCTCGGCGCCCGCGAGGATGCGCTATGAGGATGCTTTAAAGAGGGCGACGCGGTCCATCCACGCTCAGTCGGTGTCGTTCAACAGGTCGGCGAGCAGGGTGGCGTGGCGTGCCTGCATCTTGTCGCGGCGTGAACGGCGCGCATGGACAATGCATTCGAGTTCGGTCAGCGCGTGTTCGAAAGTGTCGTTGATGATGACGTGCTCATACTCGGTGTAATGCGACATTTCGCTGACCGCATCGCGCATGCGCCGTTCGATGACCGCGTCATCGTCGGTGCCGCGTCCGGAAAGCCGCTCACGGAGTGCATCCCGCGACGGCGGCAGGATGAAGATCGATTCGGCATCCGGCGACTGCTCGAGGACCTGCTGGGCGCCCTGCCAGTCGATCTCCAGAATCACGTCCTCGCCCACGGCAAGACGCTTTTCGACCTCGACTCTAGAGGTACCGTAATGGCGATCGAAGACCCAGGCATGCTCGAAGAATTCGCCTCGCTCGACCATCGCCTCGAACTCTGGCTGGGTGACGAAGTGGTAGTTGACGCCATCCTGCTCGCCCGGACGCATGGCGCGCGTGGTATGAGACACCGACACGCCGATCCCCGCATTGCGTTCGAGCAGGGCGCGAACCAGGCTGGTCTTGCCGGCACCGGAGGGCGCGGAGACGATATACAGCGTGCCCAGTGCGCTGGCAGCGGCATGAGGATGAGGCGTCGAAGAAGCGTGCGACATGACAGAACGGCCGTCCGGAAGTGCGTGGAAGCCCCATAGTATGCCACGTAAACGCCGTCTCATGGACAGGCGAGGCTTGCGGCAGTGAGCCTCCGGCCGGCAGAGCAGCGAGGCTTCGACGCTGTCTCTATCGGCTACAATGACTTTTCTCATTCGTCACGTTCGGCTCTTTTCGCCAAGGGCCTTCCCGCAAGGGCCATCCCGATTAGCAAAGGTATTCATGACTTCATCGACCGCAACCGAGACCCGCCGTGCCGGCCCATTTCTAGGCATCGCCCTGGCGTTCGCGGCAACGATGATCGGCACCACGCTGCCGACGCCGCTCTATCCGATCTACCAGCAGCAGCTGGGATTCTCGCAACTGATGATCACGGTCATTTTCGCGGTCTACGCGGCCGGGGTGATCGCGGCGCTGCTGATTACCGGACGCTGGTCCGATCAGCTCGGGCGACGGCCATTGCTGTTCGCCGGCCTGTTGGCATCGATCGTCAGCGATCTGGTGTTCTGGCACGCGGATGGCCTCGGCATGATTCTCACCGGGCGGGTGTTGTCGGGTATTTCTGCCGGCATCTTCACCGGCACGGCGACCGTGGCGGTGATGGAACTGGTGCCTGCCGAGTGGAAGCGCGCCGGTACGCTGGTGGCCACCGCCGCCAACATGGGTGGTCTGGGCCTGGGGCCGATGCTCGCCGGAGTACTGGCGGTGCTCTTCCCCATGCCGTTGGCGCTGCCCTATATCGTGCATCTGGTGCTCGCGCTGATCGCGGCGATCTGCATCTGGCGTGCGCCGGAGACCGTGATCCGGCCCGAGCGGATTCGCCTGCGCGTGCAGAAACTCAAGGTGCCCGCCGAGGTGCGTGGTGTCTTCGTGCCAGCGGCGATTGCCGCCTTTGCCGGTTTCATGGTGTGCGGCTTCTTCACCGCCGTGACCCCGGCGTTTCTGGGCAAGGTGCTGGGTCATACCAATCACGCGTTGATCGGGTTCGTGGCGGGGCTGCTGTTCATTGCCTCCACGGTCGGCCAGATGCTTCAGGGGCGTCTACCCGAGTCGCGGCGCTTGCCGGTGGGCTGCGGGATACTGCTCGTCGGCGTCCTCATCGTCGCCTGGGGTATCGGTGCGGCGCAGCTGGCCGGCTTCATCATCGGCGCAATCGTCGCCGGCATCGGCCAGGGTGTCGCTTTCCGTGCCGGGCTGGGGGCGGTGGCGGCCGCGAGTGCCAGCGAAAACAAGGCGGCAGTGGTTTCCACCTTCTTCGTGGTCGCCTATGTCGCGATCTCGTTGCCGGTCATCGGGATTGGTCTTGTCGCCTCGGTGATCAGCCTGCAACTGACGGGGCTGTTGTTCGCGCTGCTGGCCGCATTGCTTTGCTGTGTTGCGCTGGCCTTGCTGCTGCGGCCGTCCCAGCGAGGGCGTTAGGCATCCCCGCTTGTCGCTCGGCGCTCTGGTATTATGAGCGCCGATTCGTTCTACCGACTGCCAGGAGTTCCCGATGACCGCTTCGCCCGACACGCTTCGCATCCGCCGCCCCGACGACTGGCACCTGCATCTGCGTGACGGCGAGGTGCTGAAGACGGTGCTTCCCTACACCAGCCGGACGTTTGCCCGCGCCATCGTGATGCCCAATCTGGTGCCGCCGGTGACCACCTGTGAAGCGGCCAGCGCCTACCGCGAGCGCATCCTGGCGGCGATCCCTGCCGGTCACGACTTCACCCCGCTGATGACCTGCTACCTCAACGAGAGCGTCGACCGGGAGACATTGGAGCGCGGCCACGTCGATGGGCTGTTCACCGCGGCCAAGCTCTATCCGGCCAATGCGACGACCAACTCCCAGCACGGCGTCAAACGGATTCAGGACGTCTATCCGCTGCTGGAAGTGATGCAGCGGATCGGCATGCCGCTGCTGATTCACGGCGAGGTGACGCGCGGCGAGATCGATATCTTCGATCGCGAGAAATATTTCATCGACGAGGTGATGATCGATATTCGTCGTCAGTTCCCGGCACTCAAGGTGGTGTTCGAGCACATTACCACCAAGGAAGCGGCCCAGTTCGTGCTCGACGGTGACGAGACCCTTGGCGCCACGCTGACGCCCCAGCACCTGGCCCAGAACCGCAACGACATGCTGGTCGGCGGCATTCGCCCGCATCTCTATTGCCTGCCGATACTCAAGCGTCAGGAGCATCAGCAGGCGCTGCGCCAGGCCGTCGCCAGCGGCCATCCGCGTTTCTTCCTGGGTACCGACTCCGCACCGCACGTCACCGCCGCCAAGGAAACCGCCTGTGGCTGTGCCGGCGTGTTCAATGCCGAAGCCGCGCTTTCGGTCTACGCCGACGTCTTCGAGCAGGAAGGCGCGCTCCAGCACTTCGAAGCGTTCTGTTCCGAGAACGGTCCGCGCTTCTACGGCCTGCCGCTCAATGAAAGCTTCGTGACGCTCAGGCGCCAGCCGACTCCGGTCGCTGACTCGGTGGGCGAAGGCGACAACACCTTCGTGCCCTACCGGGCCGGCGAATCCCTGACCTGGTCGGTAGCGCTGGATTGAACGGGCTTTTAGAACCCGTGCTCGTCGTGATTGCGAGGCTACATAGACGAGGCTGCCGAGATGCATCTTCGCAATTAAAGCGGAGCACGATATAAGTTCCGATATAACTTTTGTGTCTATATCAAATTCGATATAATGTGACGGAACCAGGTAAGGTTCATCATGACAAAAGAAGAAAAACCGGTTGAATTCCGTGGGGACTCGCTGGACCAATTGCGAGCTTTCCCTCAGGCAGCGAAGCAGGATATGGGTTACCAGATCGCTCGGGTCCAAGCAGGCCTGGAGCCTGAAGATTCCAAGCCCATGAAGACCGTGGGTAACGGCGTTTATGAAATCAGAGTAAAGGACGAAACCGGGGCTTATCGGACGTTCTACATCGCGAAGCGACAGGATGCTATCTACGTCCTTCACTGCTTCCAGAAGAAAACCGAGAAGACGGCCCCCAAGGATTTGGCGCTAGGCAAGCAGCGATTCAAAGAGCTGCCGCCTGAGCCCCCAAAAAGCCGAGAGTAGAGACTACGGCTGTCGACATGCCTTTCTTCAATCGACGAACAGCAGTATGAGAGTGAGGATAGCGATATGGCCAACGAGCGTTTCGCAAGCATCTGGGATGCTATCGAGGATACCCCTGAGCAAGCGGCAAACATGCGTTTGCGGTCCAAGCTGATGATGATTCTTGGCGAGCGGGTGAAAAGCTGGAACGTAAGCCAGGCCGAAGCTGGCCGCCGTCTAGGGCTGACTCAGCCTCGCGTCAATGATTTGCTGAAGGGCCGAATCAGCAAGTTCAGCCTTGACGCGCTGGTCAACCTCTCCACGCACGCGCATTACCGGATCGATATCAGCGTTGTTGAAGAAGAAGCCACGCCAGTATGAAGGTGAATAACAGACTGGACACGATAGCTCCTTCTAACGAAAGGCTTTGCCCCCAGTAGCGCGATGAACCTTAAAACGCCACGCTGGCCTGCAGCGTGACCTCCAGCGGTTCGCCGACCACCACCCGGGTCTCGCCGCCGCTGGAGAGGTAGTAGGTGGTGTCGAACAGGTTCTTCACGTTCAGCTGCAGATGGGTATTGTCGCCCAGCCAGCGGTTGTCCCAGGCGATGAACGCATCCGCTACGGTGTAGTCGTCGAGGCTGAAGCTGTTGTCGCTGTCCCCCTCGCGGCTGCCGACGTAGCGAACGCCGCCGCCAACCCGCCAGCGACCGTAATCGGGGTTTACCGCGAGCGCCTGCGATAGCAGCAGCGACGCGGTGTGACGCGCCACGTTGGGCAGCGCGTTGCCTTCGGTGCCGCCATCCGCATCGTCGAGCACTTCGGCATCGGTGTAGGCATAGTTGGCGAGGACCGATAGCCGCTCGGTCAATTCGCCCTGGGCGGAGAGCTCGATCCCTTTCGCGTCGCTCTTGCCCACCGCCCGCGACACGCCGTTGTCGCTGACGACGACGTTCTCCTTGGTGATCTCGAAATAGGCCAGTGAAGCCTGCAGCCGATCGCCGAGGAAACGTTGCTTGATCCCGGCTTCCCAGCCATGACCCTCTTCCGGATCGAAGCGCTGTCCGGTGTCGGCATCGGGTTGGTTGGGAACGAACGATTCGCTGTAACTGGCGTAGAGCGAGGTCTGCGGCGTCAGCTTGTAGAGCAGGCTGGCGTGGGGCAGGAAGACGTCATCCTGGGTATCGGTTTCGACCACGAACGGCCGGCCCTGGCCGCCATACTGTTCGCTATGCTGATAACGCCCGCCCAGACCGAGAATCCAGCGTTCGCCCAAATGCAGGTTGTCGTCGACGTAGGCGCCGGTGGTGTTGATCTCGTCGAGCCGATGGCTGGTGCTGTCGAGATAGGTGGCGCCATCCAGGTTTAGATCGCCGTCGTCGGGGTCGTAGATCGAGATCGTATCGGTAGCGCCGCGATAGCGGTCGGCCAGATAGTCGCGGCGGCGCTCATGATCGATGCCGACGGTCATCTCGTGGCGAACTCCGGCCAGTTTGACGTTACCCAGCAGCTCGGCGGCGGTATAGATCACGCGCCGGTCGAAGCCGTGATTGGCATCGGCGCGCCGGGTGGCGGTGCCATCCTCGGCAACGCTTAATACCCGCGGCTGGCCATCGTCGTACTGGCGCCGGTTCCAGCCGTAGGTCAGGCGACTGGTCCAGTCCGGGTTCAGATCCTGCTCCCAGCGCGCCGTGAACGACTGATCGTGGCCCGTTACGCGGGACCAGTCTTCGTCGAATCGCCGCTTGCGTGGCACGTCGACTGCCTTGCCATCGACGAAGGCGGTGCCCCGGTCCAGGGTCAGGTCGTAGTCGCGGTACTCGTAGGCGAACCACAGGCGGGTGTCGTCGTCCTCCCAGCTCAGCGACGGCGCCACCACGGTCTGACGATTGCTGCCGAAGTCGCGCCAGTAGTCCTCGTCCTGCTGCCCGACGATGAAGCGAAACGCCGCGCCGCTGTCGCCCAGCGGCCCGGTGACGTCGACGCTGGCATTGCCGCCGCCGAAGGAAGTGCCCTCGCCACTGATGGTGCGCTGCCAGTCGTACTGCGGCTTCTTGCTGACGAGATTGATCACCCCGCCAGGCTCCTGAATACCGTAGCGAAACGAACTCGGGCCCTTGAGCACTTCGACCCGCTCGGTGGTGAAGGTGGCAAACGTATTGCGCGGCTGGCGGATGCCGTCACGAAGAATCGAGCCGTCGCTGTTGCTGCCGAAGCCGCGCTTGATGAAGCCGGCTTCGGTGCCGCCCATGGTGTTGCCCTGTGTCACGCCGTTGACGTAGGCCATGGCATCGGTCAACGAATCGGCGTCGATATCCTCGAGCATCTGCGAGCTGATCTGGTCGACCGTTCGCGCCTGGCTCAGGAAGTCGGTTGGGCGGCCATTGACCAGGTTCGAGCGCGTCGCTTGATAGCCTTCCGCTTGCGATGGGACGGCGGCGGCAGTCACCACCAGCGGCGTGAGAGCGTCATTCGCGAAACTAGCGCGGGCGGCTATCAGCAGTACCGCCAAGGTGGCAGCGCGTGAGAGGCGGCGTGGGGGCATGGCGTGGGTTCCCTGGTTCGAATTATCGTTTTCTGACTGACGTTTTTGGTGTGGCCTGCGACGAAGGCGAGCGTTCAATGTGGCGATGAGTGTGGTGATGAAGGGCCAGCGCGATAGGTAGCCTCGAACGTGCCATCGACGGTGATCGGCATGAAGTCTCGATAGAGCTCGCGTCGTGTCGCCGCTGGATCGAGGGCGCCGCACTGCTGCGGATGCAGCCAGCCGGCGATGGCCTGCAGCGCGACCACCGAGAACGGCCCCTGGTGGTAGCCATGCCAGATCGCGTGGAAGCCGCCGTCGTTGACCGCCGATAGCGCCGACCAACCCGGTCGGCGGGCCACGACATCGGCCATGTCGCCCTGGGTATCGCTTTCCGCGACACCGAAGCCGGCGCGAATCGAGCCGCTTTTGGCCCACTGGGCGGCGGTGGCGATGATCACGTCGGGGTCGCGCGCGAGGATGGTCTCGGGGTTGAGCACGTTTTCGGTGCCCGGGCTCATGCCGGCGGCGATGTTGTCGCCCCGGGCATGGTCCACCAGGTCGGCGAGACCCGAATCGAAGTTGCTGCGACAGCAGTCGACCTTGAGCCCCGGGGCGATATCGATCAGCACGCTGGGCCGCCGGGTGACGGCATCGAGACAGTCGTCGACAGCGGCGGTCGCCGATTGCAGTCGCGTGATCAGGGCGGAGGCGCGCGATTCTGAATCCAGCGCCTGGCCCAGCAGCTCGAGCGAGGGCTGCGTGTCGTCGAGAGGATGCTCGCGGAAATCGATGAACAGGATCGGAATCTGCAGCGCCGCCAGTTGATCCAGCAGCGGTGTCTGGCGCAGCCCGGCATGGCGCGAGATATCGGCGACGATCAGATCCGGATCGAGGGCGATCAGCGCTTCGGCGCTGGGCATGGCATTGCCGTTGGTGCCCAGCGTCGGCAAATCGGACAGGGCGGGAAAGGCCGCAGCGAAACGCGCCTGCGCCACGGGGTCGAAGCTCTCCAGCGAACCGCGCCAGCCGCTCATGCGTGATACGGGATCGGGCAACAGTGCCGCGAGGGCGAAGAGGTGTCGCGGATTATCGAGAAAGAGGCGCTCGGGGGCGGCGGCAAGGGTCACCTCGCGCCCGGCGAGATCGGTCACTGTCACCGGATACTCTGTCGCCTGCGCCGTGCTCGTCAGCCAGCCGGTACCGAGCCAGATTCCGAGCCAGAGCCGGAGCCAAACCCTGAGCCAGAGCCCGAGTGTGCCCCACGCGTTTCGGCGGCCCAGTAATAACCCCATGATCGCTTTTCTTCTAGTTGATTAAAGCGAATCATTATCATTTGTATCGGGGCGGGGGTCAATGCTAATGGTCAGTCAGCGCCAAGCCGATAACCGGTCGGTCGGCTCGAAGGGGCGGATGACCCAGTTTTCTGTGCCTTCCGGTGCAATCCACAGCGGGATCGCATTGGCCGAGCGAGGTCCGGCCGGGCTGCCGTGGGTCAGGCCACGCACGGCGCGAACCAGCCCCGAATGGCCGACGATCAGCGGCGTCTCGGCTTCGTCGAGCAGCGCATTGAGCGTGGTGGCGATGCGCTCGACGAATGTCTGCCAGGATTCGCCACCTGGCGGCGTGCTCGTATACGGGATCGTCTCGGGAATCGGCTGGCCTTCGAGGTCTCCCCAGTGGCGTTCCATCAGCCCATCGACGATCCGGTCCGGCGCGCGGCCCAGCGCCAGTTCGGCGGTGCGGTAGGCGCGTTGCAGCGGGCTCGACACCGCCAGCGACCAGTCGATGTCCCCCAGCAGCTCGCCTGCGCGCTTCGCTTCGTCTTCGCCCTGCGGCGTCAATGCCACGTCATGCTGACCGCCGATGCGACGTTCGAGATTGCGGGTGCTCTGGCCGTGGCGAAGGAAGACAAAGGGGCGGCGGATCAGGGCAGGCATGGCGGGTCCTTGGCAAGAAGTCGGGTGTGAGCGCAGTGGTGCAATTCTAATCGATTCGGCGAGTGACGATTTGCCGGCTACGGGATTTTGCGGTAACCCTTGGTGATGACCCGGCGATCCGCCCGATTGTCATACAATGCCCGAACAGATGTGAACCGCATAAGGAATGCCCATGTCCACCGCTCTCGATATCCATATCTACACCGACCCTAATTTTCGGCAATCGAAGGACTTCGCCGACGAGCGCGTCCTCGGCATTCTGGCGGAGTTCGAGGGTCTGGGATCGCGTATCACGCTGAGTTTCAGTCATGACGAGACTGAGCTGAATGCGGCGCTGGCCGATGCCGAGGTGCTGATTCTGGTGGGCAAGCTGGATATCGCCGACGTGGCGGCACGGGCACCGAAACTGCGCTGGATCCATATCACCAGTGCCGGGGTCGATCGAATTCCTCTGGACCGCCTGCCCGCCGAGGTACTGGTGACCAATGCCAAGGGCAATCATGAGGTGCGGGCCCGGGAGTTCTCGATGACCGCGCTGTTGATGCTCAACAACCGACTGCCGGATTTCGTGACCCAGCAGCGCGAGAAACACTGGGCGCAGAGCGCGCTCGAACCCATCGACGGCAAGACGGTAGTGATCCTGGGCATGGGGGCGCTGGGAAGCGCGGCGGCCGAGGCGGCCAAACGGTTGAACCTGAAAGTGATCGGCGTCAGCCGTTCGGGCCGGGATCACGCCCTCGCCGATGTCAGTCTGCCGCAAAGCCGGCTGAAGGAAGCGCTGGCGGACGCCGATTTTCTGCTGATCACGCTGCCGTTGACGCCGGAGACGCGCCATGCGGTCGGCGAGGCGGAACTGGCGGCCATGCCGGCGCGCGCGGGGGTGATCAATATCGGTCGCGGCCCGGTGCTGGATGTGGCCGCGTTGGCGAAACGGCTGGAAGCGGATCAACTGCGCGGTGCGGTGCTCGACGTGTTCCCGGAGGAGCCGCTGCCGGCGGATTCGCCCTACTGGACCACGCGCAACCTGATCGTCACGCCGCACAGCGGACTCTACGACGCTGATTACGTGCCGCGCTGCCTGCGCTTCTTCTTCGCCAACGTCGAGCGTTATCTTGACGATCAGCCGCTAGAAAATCGAGTCGATACGAGCTTGGGCTATTGATCTACACGGTCTGCCATAGCATCGGATCCGGGTCGCCCAGCGTGGTGGCGATGACCTGCAGCGCGCGCTCCAGCGCTTCGCGACTGTCGGCGGCACTGATACAGACACGAATCGCCTGGGGGGCGCTGACACTACCCAGGCAGAAGCTTTCAGCCGTGCTGACGTTGACCTGCTGCGCCTGGAGTTGAGCCACCACATGGCTGGTGCGTAGCTCTCCCGGCAGCGCCAGCCACAGATAGAACCCGCCGCGGCGGCCGCGGGGGGAAAACTCTCCCAGTATCTGCATGGCGCGATCGAAGCGCCAGTCGAGCTCTTCGCGCTGCCAGTGCAACAGCGTCGCGGCGTCACCGCTCTCGATCCAGCGACAGACGAGCGAGGCCATCAGCGGCGGTGGCATCCAGCTCTGGGCCCGCAGCGCGGCGATCAGCCGCCCGTGCAAGGCTTGCGGCGCGCGCATGGCGCCAACCCGCAGCCCCCCGCCCAGCACCTTGGCGACCGAAAAGAGCGTGACCGTGCACTCCGGCGCCAGCCGATAGAGCGGCGTCAGCGGTGCCTCATCGAGCTGTGGATGGATGTCGTCCTCGATCAGCCAGAACCGTCTTTCCCTTGCCAGCCTCACCAACGCTCGCCGCCGATCCTCGCTGAGGCGCGCGGTGGTGGGGTTGTGGCAGTCGGGCATGACGTAGAGCGCGCGGAACGGCTGCTGTTCGAAGGCGCGGGCCAACGCGTCGATATCGATGCCTTCCTCGTCGTGGGCGACCGCCACGCTCTTGAGCGAGAGTTGCTGCAGGCCGCTGATCAGGCCCGGATAGGTCAGGCGCTCGGCTGCCAGCCGTTCGCCGGGCGACAACAGGGCGCTCAGACTCAGATAGATACCGTGCATGCCGCCCTGATTGATCAACAGCTCATCCGCCGGGACGGCGCGTCCCAGCGTTGCGAGCCAGCCGGCGATCACCTCTCGCTGCCAGTGCTGGCCCGCTTCGGGTTGATAATCGATGGCTGCCCTCAGCAGCTCGGGGTCGTGCTGAATCGAGCGCATCGCATTGGCCAGCGATGCCTCGCGTTGTGGGTGGGGAGGCGGCAGCGACAGGCTGAGATCGACGATGCCGCTGTCCGGCGCGGCGCGACGGACGTGGTCGAACGCCTGGTGGGGCGCACCGGCGTCGCGCACGTAGGTACCGCTGCCGACGCGTGCACTGACCACGCCGCGCTGTTCGGCGAGCGCGTAGGCGCGAGTGACCGTACCGACGGTGACACCAAGCGCATCCGCCAGCCGCCGCTGAGGAGGCAGCTTGGCACCTGTCGCCAGCTCGCCACTGGCAGCGGCGGCGGCAATGGCGTCGGCCAGCTCGCGATAGCGGGGGCCATGTCCGGGGAGTAAAGGGATCCAGATTGTCATGGTGACAATAATCGAGTTGACCGAAGAAATAAGGCGGTTATGCTCGAATTGTTCGGCGATTTGGTCGTTTTGTCAATAAATTGTACCCATACGATTACCGAAAAACGATTCTCGGGTACAGGATGATTTTCTGAAGAGGTGTCCGATGTCTACCGTCCTGACGTTCCGCGAACTGCCCTACGCTAAGGAAAGCCTGGCGACCGTGTTGTCAACGACAGGGTCCACGACAGGGTCAACGACAGGGACAATTGGGGATAACGGTGTCGTGGTAACCGACGCCACGCTGTTCTATCCCCATGGCGGCGGCCAGCCGGGCGATCAGGGCGTCTTCATCACCGCCGACGGCCGCACGCTGAAGGTTCTCGATACGCGCAAGGGCGACGACGGCGAGGTGCATCACCTGCTCGACCCGAACCATGGGCTGGAGCCGGGTCAGAGCGTCACCCAGCAGATCGACTGGCAACGACGCCACGCCCACATGCGCATGCACACCGCGTTGCACCTGCTTTCCGTGATCGTGCCCCATGGCGTCACCGGTGGCAGTATCGGCGCTGATCGCGGCCGGCTGGATTTTGATCTGGGCGAGGCCAGCTTCGACAAGGACGAGCTCAGCGAACGCCTCAACCGGCTGATTGCCGACGACTATCCGGTGACCAGCGAGTGGATCAGCGAGGCGGAGCTCGACGCGCATCCCGAGCTGGTGAAGACGATGTCGGTGGCACCGCCGCGCGGCGCCGGCGAGATTCGCATGGTGCGTATCGGCGACATCGACTATCAGCCCTGCGGCGGCACCCATGTCGCCTCGACCGCGGAGATCGGCGCCGTGCAGGTCGCCAGCATCAAGAATCGGGGCGCGCGCAATCGTCGCTTCACGCTCACCTGGGCGGCGTCGGATATGCCCAATCCGGGCGGAAATGCCGGGGGTGGCCAATGATGTCGCTTGGCTGGTGGTTCTCGGTAGCGCTGTTTTCGATCTCGATGACCGGCACGCCCGGACCCAACAACATGATGCTGACCGCCTCCGGCGCCCTCTACGGCTATCGCCGCACGCTGCCGCATATCTTCGGCATCATGGCGGGCTGTTTCGTGCTGTTTATGGCCGTGGCGCTGGGGCTGGGCGTGCTGTTCGAGCGTTTCCCGGTGCTGCAGCAGACGCTCAGGATCGTCGGCGCCGTCTATCTGCTCTATCTGGCGTGGAAGATCGCCACCGCGCCGCCGCCGGATCTGACCGCTAAAGAAGGGGCGCGCCCGCTGACCGCCTGGCAGGCGGCGGTGTTCCAGTTCGTCAATCCCAAGGCGTGGGTGATGGGCATTGCGCTGATCGCCGGCTTCATGCCGCACGAAGGATCGCTGTTGCTGAACGCGACCGTGCTGTCGCTGTTCATGGAATTCGTCGGGTTTTTCTGCATTTCCTGCTGGGCCGGCTTCGGCATGGCGATCGGCAGGCTGTTGAAGACACCGCGGGCCTGGCGGATCTTCAACGGCGTGATGGGCCTGGCGACCGCTGCCTGCGTAGGCTTCATCGTGACTTAATGCCAGGTATAGGTTTAACGCGTGGCCCAGCCCTGCTTGTGCAGATATTCGAGAATGAACGGCCGCGTTTCCTTGATGATCAGACGCTGGATCATCGCGCTCCAGGTTTCGGCCCGCTGCTGGCTGTCGCGCTGCTGATAGTAGCGCGTAATCTGACCATCGTAATCGGCCAGCACGGCGGGATCGACCGGCTGGTAGCGGTTTTCGTGGACCAGCATCGCCTGCGGCATGCGCGGTTTGAGATCGGGCTCGGCATCCGGCCAGCCGACGCAGAAGCCGAACAGCGGCAGCACGAACTTCGGCAGTTCCAGAAGCTCGGTCACGCTGGCGATATGGTTACGCAGCCCGCCGATGAACACCCCGCCCATGCCCAGTGACTCCGCCGCGACCATGGCGTTCTGAGCCATCAACGCCGTATCCACGCAGCCCAGTAGTAGTTGCTCGGCGCGACCCAGCTGGGCGTCGGGACAGATCTGCTGGTGTCGGTTGAAGTCGGCGCAGAACACCCAGAACTCGGCCGCCTGCGCGACCCATTGCTGACCACCGGTCAGTTCGACGAGCTTGTCGCGCAGGCCGGTATCGGTAACGCGCACGATCGAAGAGCACTGCAGGAAGCTGGAGGTCGAGGCGGATTGCGCGGCGGCAATGATCGCCTCGCGCTGGTCATCGCTGATCGGCCGATCGGTGAAGGCCCGAATCGAACGATGGCTGCGCAACAGGTCGATGGTCGGCGTCATGGATTGGCTCCTGATGAATGTCAGGGCCGCATGATCGCGCGTTTGAAGACCGAAAAGAAAGTTCGCCTGCTCAAGGCCCCTTAAAAGGCCGATCCTGGCTGGCTCAGAAACTCGGTCTCGTCTGGTGTCGACGCTCGCCCCAGAATCGCGTTGCGATGCGGATAGCGCCCGAAGCGCTCGATGATCTCGCGGTGGCGTCGCTCGAAACGGACCTGCTCTTCCATGCCGGGCTGGTCGAACAGCATCGCCGCCCGGTCGTGAATGACGAGCGATTCGCTATGCATGAACGGCATGTAAACGAAGATCCGCTGCTGCGTGGGCAGCCGGGCGTCATCGCCAGCGGCGATCGCTTCCTGCGCCAGAGCGAGCGCCAGCGGGTCCTGGGCGAAAGCTTGCGGGGTATCGCGATGAACGTTGCGCGAGAACTGGTCGAGCACCAGGATCTCTGCCAGTCGGCCGGACGGCGTCTCGCGCCACGGCCAGCATTCGCAACGCGCGGCGGCGGCCAGGGTGTCGCCGAAGCGCTCGGCGATGGTGCGGTCGAGGTCGGTGTCCTTGCGGAACCAGTCCTTGGGGATCAATTCCTCGAACCAGAAGTCGAGAACCTGTTGAGGGTGAACAAGAGTCGCGGTCACGGGAGTCACCTGATCGTCGGGTCGGCAGGGGCAGCATAGTCGGTCAGCGCGCGGTCGCGACGACGGATCTGCCAGGCGAAGCCGAAGCCGACCGGCAGCACCCCGACGGCAGCGAGCGCCAGCGTCGGTGCGGTGCCGGACAGCGCAATGATCCCGCCGCCGATGGCAGTGCCCAGCGACTGCCCGGTGAAGAAGGCGGTGGCGAACAGTGACACCGCCGCGCCACGCCGCTCCGGCGCCATCTGGGTGGCGGTGGTCTGCAGCGTGTTGTGCAGCATGTAGAACCCCAGCCCGAACAGATAGCAGCCGACGATAGCGACGCCGGGGGTTGGCCTCAGGCAGATGGCGGCCAGCGCGATCGCGATCAGCACGCAGCCCGATTGGCACAGCCCGCTCTCGCCCAGCTTTGGCACCAGCCGTCGGGCCAGCAGCGCGAAGCTCAACCCTCCCAGCGCGAACACCGCCAGGATCAGCCCGGCTTCGGTCAACGGCAGCCCGCCGGCGACGTGCAGATGGCTGGCCACGAACGCGAACCCGCAGAACACCGCCGCACCCTCGAAGAACACGGTGATCAAAACCACCCGCGGCCAGGGTTTCTGCAGCACGTGGCGCAGGCTCACGCCGAGCGATTCCCGCTCCCGCTTCTGAGGCCGTTCGTGACGGCCGACGCGGTACCACAGTAGCCCGCTGGCGGCAGCGAACAGAACGGTATAGGCCAGAAACGGCCACTGCCACCAATCCTGCTCCGCGGCCAGCCCGCCGAAGGTCTGACCGCAGGCCAGGCCACCGATCTGGCCGATCAGGAAGCGCGCCAGCACCGCCTGACGTTGCTCGTAGGGGACGTTATCGCCGATCCAGGCCATCGCCAGCGGGATCACCGCGGCACAACCCACGCCGGTCAGCATGCGCGCCGCGATCAAGGTCGCCAGGCTGCCCGATAGCGCGCACAGCAGGCTGGCCACGGCGGCGAGCAGGGAAAACAGCGAGATCACGCGCAGCTTGCCGTAACGGTCCCCGCTCGGCCCCAGCACCAATTGCAGACACCCGTAGACGATGGCGAACGCGGTGATGGTCCATGAGGCGGCGCTCAAGGTGGTGGTATAGACCTCGGCCAGGCGCGGCAGCATGGGGTCGAGAATTCGCTGGGTGGCGGCGGCGCAGAACGCGGTCATCGCCAGCAGCACGATGGTGGGCCAGGGCGTGGGTGCTGCGGCTCGAGGGGCGGTCACTGACACGTCGGCAAGTCCGGGCGAAGGAAGAGGTGCTTGCGATCTTAGCACGCTAAGTGGGAACCGCTGCGGTTTGCGTGTTGGCCTGCCGGGCAGGGAATGCGCAATCCAGATTACGGCCGGTAGAATGCACAATTCATGAACGCTGTTTTCTTATTGCCGGATCAAGCTGGGTGCCTTCCCTGACTCACTCGCTGTTCGTTTCGTGAAGACGGCGACGTAAGGAGGTTCCCATGAAACATAGTGCACTGACGATCGGCGTCATGATTGCCGCACTGAGTACCGCCGGCCTCGCCCAGGCCAATCCGGGCCACGGTAATGGTCATGGCCATGGCCATGACAAAGGCCACCGGCACCATGATCGAGATGACCATCGTCATGATCACGACCGGTACGACCACAACCGGTACGACCACAACCGGTACGACCATGACCGCTATCGCGATCATCACCACGACTGGCGTGAAGGCGGTCATATTGCCAGCCGCTATTATCGCGACGATCGCTACTGGGTGCGTGACTGGCATTCGCGTCACCTGCCGCAACCGCCCCACGGTCACCGCTGGATGCACATCGACGGCGACTATGTGTTGGCAGCCGTTGCCACCGGGGTGATCACGGCCATCGTGCTGGGGCACTGATCTCCACGCTGCCGCCTTGCGGGTCAGCGTGCTTTTGGCGCCTTACACCAAAGCGGCAGTGTCTCTTTTCCGGCTTCTGGTAGGCTCGTCGCTTCGCTCCACTGCCGACGTGACCCGCATGAATCTCAAGGCTCTCAGACTCTTCCGCCTGACCGTATTGCACGGCTCGCTATCGGCGGCCGCGCAGGCGGCCAATCTGAGCCAGCCCGCCGCCAGCCGGCTGATCGCGACGCTGGAAGCGGAACTCAAGCTGACGCTGTTCGAGCGCACCCACCAGAAACTGCTGCTGACCCTGGAAGGTGAACGCTTCTACCGCGAGGCCGAGCACATTCTCAACGGCGTCGAGGAGATTCCCACCATCGCCGGCGAGATCCGCCAGCAGACGGTCGAAAGCCTGCGCATCATCACCTCCGCGCCGATCGGCGCCACGCTGCTGCCGGCGGCGATCGCCCGGCTGCGCGAGAGCTGCCGCGAGCTCAACTGCAAGATCGATATCGGCAGTCGTTTCGACGTCGAGCGCCAGGTAGGGTCGCGGCGCTACAACATCGGCCTGCTCTCGCTACCGGTGGAGAACGCGATCGTCGAGCTGGCAGTGGAGCCTTTGCTGCAGGCGACGACTCAGGTGCTGATGCCGGCGAATCATCCGTTGGCGGCGCTCGACCGGGTACCGGTCGAGGCGCTCGCTGACTCGCCTTTCGTCACCCTCAAGCCGCAGCAAATCTGGCGCCAGCGGCTGGAACGGCTATTCGACGGGATCGGGCGCAAGCCCCGCATCGCGCTGGAGGTCGGCTCGACGCAACTGGTGCCGCGCTTCGTCGAGGCCGGCTTCGGGCTGGGAGTGCTCGATCTGGCCTGCTGCGGTGCCACGACGGGATCAGGCGCAGACGGCAGCGGCACGGTGATGCGGCCGATCACGCCCGCAACCGATCTGACCTACGCCTGCATCCTGCCACCGGCGGGGCAGCGTCCCATTGCGCGGCGATTCATCGAGGCGTTGCGCGAGGCGCTCGACACGCGCGGCCAGGGAGACCGCGCGTTCCGTGACGGTGTCACCCTGCTGCCGTGAGTCGGATCGAGGCGTTTCTCGGCTACAGTTTCAAGGTGTAGCCGAGCAGCACGCGATTCTCGTTGACGTCGCGGGTGAAGTTGGCGCGCCGGGCAGCATTGCGCCAGCGCAGCGATAACCCTTCTAGCATCCCGCCCTGGACGATGTATTCGATATCGACGTCCCGCTCCCACTCCCGCGCCTCGCCGTCGAAGCCGTTGACGCTGGCCTGATCGCCCATGGCATAGCGCGCCATGAAGGTCAGCCCCGGAAAACCGAACCGTGAAAATTCGTAGTCGTAACGGACGTGCCAGACCCGCTCGTCGGTCTCGGTGAAATTGCTGATTTGGTACTGGGAGAACAGGTAGACGTTGGTGCCGCTGAGATAAGTGAAGGGTGTGGTACCGAACTGGGATTGATAGCCGCCGCTCCAGCTATGCCCGCCCAGTCGATAGCGCAGGCGCGTGCTGACGGCGCGGTTGTCCACCTCTCCGGCCTCGGCGGCGCCCTGTTCGCTGGCGTCGAAGTAGCGCAGGTCGGCACCGAGCCGACCCGCACCGAGATTGATGCCGTCGCTCAGCCCCACGTAGTGCTGGCGGTAGATGTCTTCCAGTTGCGCGTAGTGGTAGCCGAGTCGAGCGCGCTTGCCGAGATGGTACTCCCCGCCCACGAACTGGAACCGGGTACTGGTGGCCTTGCCATAGGCGCTGCTCTTGCGGGTCAGCGCCATCGGTTCGTAGTCGGTCTCGTCGCGCTGGCGGGTGCGGTTGAGCTGGCCCGCGGTCAGCTCCAGCCCGTCGATATCGGTCGAGGTGATCTGCGTTCCCCGAAACGACTGCGTGAACAGCCGGCTGGCATTGGGCCGCAGCGATGGCAGTCGCGGTTCGAGATAGCCGTAGCGCAGCACGCTGTCGCCGGCACGGATCTTGGCGGTGGCGCCGAACTTGGTGTAGTTGTCCTCGGCGCGGCCGTCGTCGTCGATCTCAAGCAGGCCGGTGCCGGAACGGGCCGGGCTCGAATCGAGTTTCACGCCCAGCATGCTGATAGTGTCGACGCCGAAGCCGACCGGGCCTTCGGTAAAGCCGGAGTCCGCTCGGAACAGAAAGCCCTGCGCCCACTCTTCGCGCTTGTTGTCTTCCGTGTCTCCCTCGAGGTAGTCACGGGTGATGAAGTAGTTCTTGAGCTCCAGCGACGCGGTGCTGTCCGCCAGGAAATCGGCCTGCGCTGGTGCGGAGAGCGCCAGCATCAATGTGCAGGTGCCCGCGAGAGGCGTTGCTATCGAGAGAAGCGTTGTTGTCGATAGAAACGTTGTTGTCGAAAGGGTCGGGAGCGCGCGTGCGAGTCGGGATCGCCGGGGCGTGGTGCGGTGGCGTGGCGTGTTCATGATGAACTCCTGTTCGTTTTTCATGTTGTGGGGAGCTTCTGGAAATTGTCGGGAACTGCTGGCGTGGAGCGCCCGCCCGCGGCTCGACTTGGCCATCGAGCGGGCGCAGGTTCCCTGCCTCGCCCGCTGAGCGAACGAGGTGCGGTGATCGAAAAGGCGAAAGGGCGAAAGCCTAGGTGCTGTCTGAAAAGTCGACGAGCGACGGCAAGACAAGGCGAAAATCGGCGAAAGAGCGGAGTTTACGCGGTGTAAATGAGCATCTTGAGCCGATTTTCAACGCCGTATTGCCGAGCGCAGTACTTTTCGGACAGTGCCTAGTGAGGCTGACTGTCCGGCGCTGCCTCCGGGGTCACGACGTCGAAGGCGCCATCGCGCTCGAAGGCGGCGAACTGCTTGGCAGCGAAGGGGGCGATGCCGGCGTTGTCGTGGCCGACGTCGGGCACGGTTTGGAACGCCCAGTGGAAGTCGAAGCCGTAGCGGTTGGCCTTCTGTTCGGCGGTCTTGTAGTAGATCCAGGCGCGCTCGACCCGGTTGTTGCCCTGGGCCATCGCCTGGTAGCTGCGGCGCAGATACTTGTGCCAGGGGTCGGTATCTTCGGCGCCGACCGTCACCAGCAGATTCAGGCCGGCGAGCTGGCGCTGGGCATCGCGGTCGACCTCGACTGGCGCGTCCTTGAGCCCGTAGGGCCACTCGTTGTCGGTATCGGGCAGTGTCCACCAGCCCGCCGCCGAGCAGATCGCCGCCTGGACCCGCGACTGCGGCACGAAGGTCAGCATGCGGTGGACGAACTGGCAGCCCGCGCTGTGACCGAACAGGTAGTAGCGTTGGCGTTCGGTCTGACCGGCCTGCTCGAAATCGGTGAAGAGGCCGTCGATGACGCTGTACGACCATGCCTCGGGCGGGTTGGATTGGCCGTCGGCACTGACCAGGTTGCCCAGGTTGTAGCCCGCGACGCCGGGATAGTCCTGCTTGGAAAAGCGTGGCACGACGATGGTAAAGCCGTACTCGTCGGCGGCGTCAATCCAGGCGTCGCGATAATCCTCGGCGTTGCGCTTGAGGCCGGTCAGCACGAACACGATCGGTGTCCGGGCATCGGCGCCCTCGGGCACGTAGCTTGCGACTTCGATCTGGCGCTGGCTGTCCGGCAGCGTGAAGGTCGATTCATGACTGCCCGTGGCCAGGGTCTGAGAAGTATTTGATACCTGAGACGTCTGCGAGTGCGCCAGCGGCGACAGAGCGAGGCCGCCCAGCGCCAGCATGAGGCGAAGAGAGCGTCTTGATGTTATTGGCATGATCCTTCCTCTTCTTTTTCTTCTTCGAAAGCGCGTGCAAGACGCGTGGCGAGATGCCGGGCGGAGGCCGCCATCGCCAGGGCGATCTGGTGGCTCTGTCCGGTGTAGTGCTCGGGGGCGAGGGCCTGGTCGAGCGCGGCCCGGTCGCCGAAGTGGCGGCGCACGGTATCGTTTTCGAACAGCGCCTCGGCAAAGGAGAGATCGCCGTCACGACTGGCGACGATGGCCTCATGGACGAGATCGTGGGCGCGCTGGCGGCCGATCTCGTCGCTCAGTTCAAGCATGATGTGTTCGGACATCAGCGGCGCGGCGTTGGCCATCAGGATCTCGCGCATCCGCTCGGGGCGCGGAGCCAGCCGGGTCAGCAGCGTGTGTTGGGTGGCAGCGACCCGATAGGCGAGCGCGCCAGCCTGATCCAGCAGCTTGTAGAGGCGGAAATTGCACGACGCATCGCCCTCGTGGGAGGGGCGCGCGGTTTCCAGCGCCGGCGCCACCAGGCTGCGCAGCTCGCCGGCCTCGGCCAGCAGGTTGACGGCATACTTGGGATTGAACTTGTGCGGCATGGTGCTGCTGCCGACCACCTCTTCCCCCTGGTTTTCGCTGACCTCCTCGAACTCGTTGGCCATCAGCGTGTAGAGCTCCTGGCCCAGGCGCTCGCAGCCGGCGGCATAGAGCCCCAGCGTGGTGATGTACTCGACCAGACCATCCACGGCGGCGCGGGAGTGAACCCGGGAGACGCCGAGACCGAGCCGGACGGCTAGCGCTTCCGCCAGCGGCTGGCCTTCGTCGGCGTAGCTGTGCATGGCACCGCTGGCGCCGCCGAAAGTGAGCACGAAGGTGCGCGCTTCGACCGCTTCCAGCCGCTCGACGTTACGCTCCAGCTCCTCGATCCAGCCGGCGACCTTGTAGCCGAAGGTGATCGGCAGGGCGTGGCGACGGTTGGTGCGCGAGACGCACGGCCATTCGGCACCGCGCTCGGCGAGATCCGCCAGACACTGGAGCTGCGCGGCGAGCTGCGCCTTGAGCCAGCGATGCGAACGCTTCAGCTGCAGCATCTTGCCGGTGAGGATGATGTTCTGCGTCGTGGCGCCGAGGTGGACGTAGCCGCCGGCGTCGCCGTCGCAGCGTTCGGCCAGCGCCCGCACCAGCGACATTACCGGCGACATGGTGCGTTCGATGTCCGTGGCCAGCGCCTCGCGATCGAGCTGATCGAGGGTCGCGCAGCGCTCGATTTCCGCCGCGGCGGCAGCGGGAATCATGCCGCGTTCGGCCTGGGTCAGCGCCAGCGCCCGTTCGACCTCCAGCCAAGCCTGCCAGGTGGCATCGCGAGAAAAGAGGTGGTCGGTCGAATCGGGAAGCTGATCAACATTCATGGTCGGTTCTCGCCAAGGGTGTGCAGAGTCGTTCGACGTTGCAGGTTCAGACCATCGGTTCGCGGAAGATCGCGGCTCATTTCACGCCCACGAACAGCGCGGTATAGACGAACAGCACGATCAAGCCGCCGATCAGCGGGACTGCGGTGCGCTTGACGATATCGATGGGCGAGCAGCCGGCGGCTTCACTGACCGCGATGATCACCCCGGAAACCGGCGACAGCGAGCGCGCGATCCCGGCGGTGAACTGCAGCGGCAGCAGCAGGGCCACCGGGCCGGCGGCGGTAGCGGCAGCGACGTTGGGTGCCAGCCCGGCGAAGGAGAAGAACGCCGCGTTGCCGGAACCGGTCAGGATGGCGGTCACCGCGACCAGCAGACAGGTGACCAGGGTCATCCCGAACAGGCCGAAGCCCGCGCCCTGGGCCGCGCCGATCATGAAGTCGATGGCCCCGATCGCAGTGAGGCCGGCGGCGAAGAACTCGGCGCAGATGATTAGCGAGATGATCGAGGAGAACATCTGGCCCATGCCCTGGAAGAAGGTCATGAAGCCCTTGAACACCGCCTGTAGCTCACGGCGCTTGCGCACCATCTCGCAGAACAGGCCCAGCACGGCGCCGATGATCATCGCCGTCACCACGCCGATTTCGATCTGATGGATCAGCAGCTTGCTGAAGATCAGGATCAGCGTCAGCGGCAGGATCGGCAGCAGCGCGTACAAACCGGGGACACGCGGAGCCTCCGTCTCGCCATCGGCGATGGCGTGGGCGGTCGGGTCGGGATCGACCACGTGTCCGCTGCGGCGATCGAAATACTTGGCGCTGAAGTAGGTCAGCACGCAGATGATCGGCACGATGAACAGCGACGCCGGAATCTGGTACTGGGCGAAGTAGATCGCCACGTCCATGTTCGCGGTATGCGCGGCCAGGTTGGCGGTGCCGGAGGCCGGCCCCAGATCGAGCACCGAGGTCATGCCGATCATCGCCGCGGCAGACGCCTTGCTGACGCCCAGGCGTACCAGCGTCGGGTAGAGCGTGACCAGCAGCAGCATGGCGAGCCCCGCTGCGCTGGGGATGAAGATGTTCAACACCTGTCCCACGGCATAGCCGAGCGCCAGAACCAGATAGGGCGCGCGCATCCGCGCCAGCGGGCGGGTGCCTATGTTGACCATCGCCTGGGTGGCGCCGATATGGTCCATGTACTTGGCGAAGCCGCCGGCGGCCATGATGATCAGCCCCAGCCCGGCCAGGCGGTAGGACATGATCTGGTGGATGAACTCGAAGATATCGAAGCCGGCCCAGCCGCTGGTTTCGGTCTCCTTGAACAGCACCGATTGCGCGGGGAAGAACAGCGCGGTGGCGACGAACAGCGCAAGCCCGGCGAGCAGCAGCACGGTCTGCGGTTGGTATTTCTTGATGACCAGCGTGCCGGCGAACGCTGTCACCGCCATGGCTATGAGAAACGCGACCATGATCGAATCCCTTGATTGTTGGAGTCGACACGGTAGTCAGCGCCGGCGGCGCGAGGCTATTGCGTTATCGCTATGCCCGCATCGCGTTTTTGCATGTCACAATAACTTTTTGAAATTAAATCGATAAATATCCGGTGAAAGTCTTATTTCGACCCGTGTTGCGACCAAAGATGTAACGGCCCGAGCCATCTTTCGATGACCCGGGCCGTCAATTTTCAGCCAAAGATGGGCGATGCCTACACTTCGACGTTCAGGGTCACATCGATGTTGCCGCGAGTGGCGTTGGAGTAGGGGCAGACCTGATGGGCCTTCTCGACCAGGGCTTCGGCCTGTTCCCGATCCATGCCCGGCAGCTTCACCGTCAGCGTCGCTTCGATGCCGAAACCCTCGCCCTTGGGGCCGATGCCGACTTCGCCCTGGATCCGGGTGTCGTCAGGCAGCTTGGCCTTCTCTTTCGAGGCGACCAGTTTCAGTGCGCCGATGAAACAGGCGGAATAGCCGGCCGCGAACAGCTGCTCCGGGTTGGTGCCGTCACCACCGGCGCCGCCCAGTTCCTTGGGCGTCGACAGTTTGAGATCGATGGCACCGTCGGCGGCGGTGGCCCGGCCGTCGCGGCCGCCAGTGACAGTCGCTTCGGCACGGTAGAGGACTTTATCGAGTGACATGGTGAATCTCCTTGCGGGTTAAAGGATCGCGGTCTATTTAATCGCGCGCGATCTATTGGGGTAAAAAAGCTGGTTGAAAATAGTCTTCTATTAAACGCGCCAACGCTTCACTGAGTGTCGAGTCGCTGACGCAGCCCATGCAACGCGTCGCGCAGCTCGGCGGCTTCCTCGGGCGTGCACTGGCCCGCACAGCCGGCGGCATGGGGGATCGCCTTGGCCTGCTCGCGCAGCGAATGCCCCTTCTCGGTCAAGGCGATCTCGACCTGGCGTTCATCCTGGCGCGAGCGCTGCCGGGTGATGAGCGCCGCCGCTTCCAGCCGTTTCAACAGCGGCGTCAGCGTGGCCGAATCCAGATAGAGCTGCTCGCCGATCTCCGATACCGTCTGCCGGTCCCGCTGCCACAGCACCAGCATGGTCAGGTACTGGGGATAGGTCAGATCGAGCTCGCGCAGCAGGCCGCGGTAGAGCTTGTTCATCGCCAGCTGGGTCGAATAGAGCGCGAAACAGAGCTGCGATTCGAGCGCCAGGGCGTCGTCGGTGTCGTTGCGTGTCGTCATGCGGCTAATCTATATCGCACACGATTCAATCGCTAATTAGGTTTTGCTATGGCCGTCTGAGGTGCCGCCTATTCGTTCACGCCACCGGTCCCAGGACGGACTTGGCTCCAGCGATTCCCGTAGATAGTCGAGAAACGCGCGCACCTTGCGCGTTCGTAGGCGACGTTCGGTGGTCAATACGTGAATGTCGCGGCGGCCGGGCATGACCTCGCCGCGCCACGCTTCGAGCAGCGGGACCAAATCGCCCCGCGAAAGCGCATCGCCGATCAGCCAAGTTGGAAACAGCACCAGACCCTGGCCCAGCAGCGCGGCGCGTAGCAGGCTCTCGGCATCGTTGCTGTAGAGGTTGCCGGCGACTTCGAACGGGGTCGAACCGCGCTGATCCCGCGCCTGGAAATACCAGCGCTGGCGGCCCATCTCACCCTGATAGAGCAGGCAGTTGTGATCAGCCAGCGCCTCGGGCGTCTCCGGCTCGCCGTTCGCGGCCAGATAGCTCGGTGCCGCGGCCACTACGTAATTCATCGGTGCCAGCCGCCGCGCCACCAGTGAGGAGTCGGCCAGATCGCCAACGCGAAAGGTGATGTCGTGACCCTCGCGCACCGGGTCGACGACATGATCGCTCAGCTGCAGTTCGGCGGTGATACCGGCATGCTGACGCTGGAACCGATGCAGCAGCGGCACGATCTGGCGTTGGCCGAAGGCGACCGGCGCATTGATCCGTAGCACGCCGCTCGGCTCGGGGTCGGGGTAGGTCAGCGCTTCGGTGGCAAGATCGAGTCGCTCCAGAATCTCGCGCACTTCCTCGTAGTAGCGCTCTCCCGCCTCGGTCAGGGTGACCGCACGGGTATGTCGATACAGCAGCGGCTGCCCGACCGCCTCTTCCAGCCCGCGAATCTGGCGGGATACCGAGGAGACCGCACGGTGGAAGTGATGCGCGGCTGCGGTGAAACTGCCGGTCGCCGCGACCCGTTCGAATACGCGCAGCGCATTGAGATCCAGCGAATTGAGATTCACGACGTTGAAATCCAGTGCTTTGAAATGTCTAAGGTTGCGTCTGGCGCAATAAAGATTTGCGACACTTTCGATTGTAGCAACGATCGGAGCCTACCAGACTGCGTTCATCGATCCGGCGAGATACCGGATCTTCCTGAACTCGGAAGGAGGTCATCGATCATGCGTAAAGGGACTGCACTCGTCGTCGGCGCGACCGGCATTACCGGCGGCAATCTGGCGTCTTACCTGGTGGCCAGCGGCTGGACCGTCTACGGCCTTTCTCGTCGCGCCACCGAGCAGAGCGGCGTGATTCCCGTCGCCGCCGATCTGCTGGACAAGCCCGCGACCGAGCTGGCGCTCGCCGGCCTGCCGATCACCCACGTCTTCTACTGCACCTGGATTCGTCGCGACAACGAGAAGGCCAACGTCGAGGCCAACAGCCAGATGATGCGCAACCTGTTCGACGCGCTCGACAGCGACAAGCTGGATCACGCTTCACTGGTCACCGGCACCAAGCAGTACCTGGGCTCGTTCGAAGCCTATGGCAGCGGGCGCATCGAGACGCCGTTCCGCGAATCCGAGCCGCGCGTGCCGGGCGACAACTTCTACTACGCGCTGGAAGACGTGCTGTTCGATGCCGCCGAGCGTCACGGCTTTGCCTGGAACGTGCATCGCCCGCACACCGTGATCGGCTACGCCCGCGGCAATGCCATGAACATGGGCACGACGATCGCCGTCTACGCCTCGATCTGCCAGGCGACCGGCCAGCCGTTCGTGTTTCCCGGTTCGCAGACCCAGTGGAATGCGCTCACCGACATGACCGATGCGCTGGTGCTGGCGCGACAGATGGGGTGGGCCGCGACCACGCCGGGCGCGGCGAATCAGGCCTTCAACACGGTCAATGGCGATGTCTTCCGCTGGCGCCGGATGTGGCGCGAGATCGGCGTGTACTTTGGTTTAGAGGCTCAGGGTCTCGAAGTTCAGGGGCCCGAAGCCTCGGACGACCCGGAGACGATGCAGCCGCTGGAAGCGCAGATGGCCGATGCCGAATCGACTTGGCGCGAGATCGCCGCGAAGCACGATCTGGTCGAGCCGGAAGTCAGCAAGCTGGCTTCCTGGTGGCACACCGATGCGGACCTCGGCCGCGACCAGGAGTGCGTCAACGACACCACCAAGTCGCGGGACTTCGGCTTCGACCACTTCCGCGAGACGCGAGCGGCGTTCTTCGACCTGTTCGATCGCCTGCGCGCCGAGAAAATCATCCCCTGATCCAGTCTCGGTGATCATTTTTTGATCGGCCGCAGGTCTGTATCGACTGCAGGTCTGTATCGATGAAAGTAAGAAAACCGGCGCCTTCTCGGCGCCGGTTTTCGTCGTCATGGACTCGCTAAAACTTGGATCGCGTTCAGACCAAAAAGCTGAACTTCTCGCGCAACTGCTCCCAATGAGCTCTTGAGCTGGCGGCCAGCACCGTGCCCTGGTGAATCGTCGGCTGATAGGGCGTGCCGTCGAGCAGCGCCGAATAGCCGCCGGCTTCGGCGTGGATCATCAGCCCCGCGGCATGATCCCACGGCATCAGCTTGCCGGTGAGCATGAAGTCGACGAAGCCGAACGCCATGGTGCGATATTCATGGCAGGCGCAGCCGAAGGCCATCATGCGCTGGAAGTCGGGGAAGGTCGCCGCCAGCTGATACTGCTGCGGCTTGGCAAATAGTCGGATTGAGGTGGAACCGACCATCTCGTCGAACCTGTCGGTGGCCGACACCTGCAGCTGGCGCTGGGTGCCGTCGGGGCGGCCGAACCAGGCTCCTTCGCCGTGGCGGGCGACGATCCAGTCATCCGCCAGCGGATCGTAGAGCAGGCCGAAGATGGTCTCGCCGAAGCTGGTCGCCGCCAGAATTACCCCGAACTGATTGAGCCCGCGGGCGAAGTTCCAGGTGCCGTCGACCGGGTCGATGATCAGCGCCAGCTCGGCGCCGGCGATGTCGTCGAGATTGGCGCTGGCATCGGCGACCGCTTCCTCGCCGATCACCGTCGCGTCTGGCATTAACTCGCGGATCGCCGCCGTCATCATCCGCTCTGCGCCTTGGTCGGCGTCGGTGACCAGATCGTCCGGCGCGCTCTTCGAACGGATCGCGTCTTCGGAGAGATTGCGAAAGCGCGGCAGGATTTCGGTCTTGGCGGCATCGCGCACGATCTCGATCAGACGTCGCTGTTGCTCGAGGCTGATGGCTCTGGCTGGCATGCGAGTCTCCTGGGTCGTTGGGTCTGCTTCCTGGGCTTTGTATGAAAACTGGCTGCGCTCGGCCATACAGTGTTAAAAATTAGCTCAAAGTACTCATTTACACCCCGTAAACTCCGTCTCATCGCTGATTTTTGCCTCGTCTGGCCATCGCTCGCCGACTTTTCGTACAAACCCTAGGGTAACCGATTCCGGCGGCCCGGTTCGTCGGCTTGAGTATTAGTCTGCGCCGTCAGTCCACGCCATCAATCTGCGCCGTCAGTCCACACCAGAGGTCGATGCCACCTGACGATCCCGCCCCGCACCCAGCGCCATGATCAGCGCGGCCAGGGCGATCACGCTTACCAGAATGCCCACCACGTTCCAGCCGCCGCTCCAGTCGTGCAGCACGCCGACCAGCAGCGGCCCCATCGCCGCCAGGGTATAACCGATGCCCTGGGCCATCGCCGAGAGGCTGGCCGCAGTCGTCGCATCCGGCGCGCGCAGGGCCAGTAGCGTCAATGCCATGCTGAAGGTGCCGCCCTGGCCCAGCCCCAGGATCACGATCCACAGCCATATGCTGCCAATCGGCGCGTAGAGGCAGCCCAGCAGCCCGATCAGGGTGAGCGTCATCACCCCGATCAACACCGCTCGCTGATCGCGCATGCGGCTGCCGATCCACGGTGCCAGGATCGCCGTGATCACCTGCAGCAGGATCGATACCGACAGCGCCAGCCCCGCTGTAACCGCCGCCAGCCCGCGATCCTGCAGGATCGTCGGCAGCCAGCCGAACACGATGTACGCCAGCGACGACTGCAACCCCATGAACAGCGACACTTGCCACGCCAGCGGATCGTGACGCAGGCGCGCGCCGCGACGGACGGGCACGCGAACGGGTTTGGTGCCCCTGAGCTGCGGCAGCCAGAACAGGGAGGCGATCACCGCCGGCAGCAGCCAGAACGCCAGCGCACCCTGCCAAGGGCCGGTTGAAGCCCCTTGGGAAGCGTTCTGCCACAGCCCGCCCAACGCCTGACGCAACGGCTCCGTGGTGCCTGCGGCGGTGGAAGCGCCGAGATTGAGCGCCACGGTATAGAGCCCGGTCATGATGCTGACGCGACGGGGGAAGTCCCGCTTGACGATGCCCGGCAGCAACACCCCGATTACCCCGATACACCCCCCGGCGACCGCCGTACCCAGGAACAGCCCCGCCGTGCCGACCGTTGTAACAACATAGGGCCGCGCCAGCAGCGCCAATGCCAGCACCACAAGCGCGGCAAACACGCTGCGTTCCGGCCCGATGCGACGCACCAGCCGCGGCGCCAGCGGTGCCGCCAAGCCCAGGAACAGCACCGGCAGCGTGGTCAGAATGCCTTGCCAGCTGGGGGAAAGCGCCAGCGCCTCGGCGATGCTGCCGAGCACCGGCGACACGCTGGTCAGCGCCGGGCGGAGATTGAGCGCTACCAGCAGCAGCGCGACGAGAGTCAGAACGCCCCGGCGGGGCATTGCGGAAGTCGACAAGAGAGCCATCCTTGGAAATCGGAAGATATTGCTTCACGGCGGCAAAGCCAGGGACGCAAGGGTAGCCGATCACGGCGACAACGGGGATGGTTCTACGCCGATAGTCGAGGGTGGGTAGTGGTTTCGACTTCAGGAACGGGCTTTGGGCGTCGTGATGTGCCGTTGGTCTCGTGACGATAGGGACAGGCGGTGACTGATTTAATCGAGCGAAGTTAAAATAGTGCGCCTCGCTATTTTAACCTCGCCTTGAAAATGAAATAGCGATAAGACGCTTTTGTGTCGTCTCGTAACATGATTCACTACCTGACACGATCCGCGACCGCGAACAGGTGCTAGTCAACAAAGCCCAGCGCACGCCAGACGGCGTTTTCCTACTCCGCATGGGCGATGAATTACGACTAAAGCGCGTGCAGCGCGTAGCCGGCGGCGCGTGGATACTGATGAGTGACAATCCCGCCCACGTGCGAGTTGATCAAGCCGGAGGATCTCGGCGGCGTTGAGATCATCGGGCAGGCATGGCGGAAGGCTGGAAGGGTTTTCTGAGCCAAGAACTACATTTTCATAAAAACAGATTTATGGATCTGCAGCGAAACGATAAACCATAAACTGATAACGGGCACAGACCCGAGTACGCGAGGGAAGATGGAAATTATAGAGGCAATCGTTCACGAAATTAAAAAGGATCCTCAGACCACCGAGGCCGAGCTGCACGATAAAAAAGATGGTCCGTCACCTATTGACGCCAAGATGCAGCAATTTGGAGAGGATGTTCTAAGAGCTTATACCAGAAAGAGTGATAGCCAAGGCACGTTCGACTCTGACACTGGGACCTATTCTTTTTCTGAGAGACTTCGCGAATATAGGGACGAAGAAAAAGGATTGGTCGACTTTTCATTGGCAGCTTCAAACCTTCTGGTTAAGGAAATTAAAGATTCATTCCTGGCCACTGGTGGTTTTGTTTTTTTATTAGATATACGAAAAATAATAGTGACTGGCTTTTGATGATCATGCTGAAGCTTCGGCCTGGCACAGGTATCGATTCCCAAACGCTGGAGCTATTGCCTTCGCTTTCCTTTGACATTTCTCAGCTTCACGAGGCCGCAAGGATAAATTTAACTAAGTGGGCGGAAGGTGAGCAGCCATATTTGTCTTTCATAAAAAAAGCACAATCAAAAGACAATATTACTATCTATTTCAGAACCGCGCTCGGCTGCACTGAATATACCGACTCAAGAGCCAACACAAAGGCTGTAATAGGTGCTTTAAGGAGCTACTGTTCTAGCAAAGGGCTTGAGCCAGCTCAACGGCAAGCTGCAGAGAAGTCCTTGTTTGATTATTTTGATGAAAAAAATAATAGTGAAGATAAAGTGGTCTACTTAGAGGCCTTATCTTCTAGAATAAATGACCAAGAACCTCTGGAGTTTTTAGAGTATCTGCGCGAAAATGACGTTCAAGCCAGCAATGCTTTTACACCGAGTAAGACGGAGTATGGAAAATTACAGCGCATTACTCGTAAGTTTGGTAGCGTTTCGGTAGGATTTTCCGTGGAGGATATAGCCAACAATATTGTGGATTATGATGCCGAAAGAGGGCAGTTGTTTATACGGGATATACCTGAAGCTTTAATTCAAGATATTAGGAAAGCCAAGGGCTATGACTAGCACCGAGTATTTAAAGCGCGTCGTCGGCTTGGTCCTTTTGAACGACTTAGTGCTGACGGCTGATGGTGCCTCGCTGATAGTTCCTGTCGAATTTCTCGATGAAGCACACTACAAACTTTTCGACGATAATGGGAAAATCCTTGATGAAGCATATGCTGATGGTTTAGTAAAAATAGAAAAGCCCCCTTTGTATTTAATAGATTTTGAGGAGTACCTTTCAAAGCCCGAGCGTAGGGTGGATGCTCCAGAATGCTATTTTATCCAGTCAGTTCGGTGGGCCAGCTTTCTTGGAGAAGAGGCTCCACCTGCCATTAAAGCGCTGAAAGCGGCAATCCGGCTTTTTTCATTGTTTGAAATTTTTTCAGATCATACTATCCCTTTTAATAATGACAAGGAGCTCGTTTTTTTAGTGGGGAAAAGACTTGTTGTTAATAGTCTTTATGGCTCGACCGATCTCGACCTGATAATAGATCTCGACTGGTTTGAAAAGGAAGTTTTTTATACTGATGTCCATAAAGCCAACAAGATAGAGATGTTTAGGTCGATCCTTGGGGAAATGTATAAAGACGAAAAAACTGTTTCCTTTTCGGATGTCTTGCGCGATTTTAATATCCTTGTGATAAAGCTTCAGCGAAGCTATGATCTATTCGTCTCTGAATTCTCCTACGATAAAATTAAGTCCCAAATAGAGAAGGATAAGCTAGACTTTACTTCACGGTTGAATAGGGTTTTGTCAGATATACAAAATCAATTGCTTGCCGTGCCGGTTGCAATGTTTTTGGTTGGTAGTCAGTTGGTTCAGCCTGAACGCCCAGTTTTAACCTTAAATAATTCGGCGATCTGGCTCGGTTCCGTCATTTTTGTGTTGTTTTTAGAATTTCTATTGCGCAATCAGCGAAGCACATTGCAGGCAATCGGAAACGAAATTCGCCTCCAGGAAAAAATGTTCGAAAAGCACCAAAAGGAAATCTTTCCGCTTTTTTGAAGATGCTTACATTGAGCTTGATGATCGCTTCTCTCGTCAGCGAAGGTTGATTTTTGTTATCAGAGTTCTTGTGTGTTTTTCTTTATCATTTTCTTCATACATGTTTTTGCACTTCTCCGTCGATTTTCCTGAAGGGTGGATAAGAACATTAGCTGTCTTAATCGGTGCAGTTCCGATCATAGTATACTGGTTCTATCCTTATTCTAGTGTCAGAAAAATGTCGTAACCCATGTGCTCCCGCTTCTCTATTCATAGCACCCATCCGCGCTTCGCTCACCGGATCGGTGAGCTTCGCGTCGGCGATCCACCAACGCCGCGCTACAACGTGGCGCCGGGGACGTGGATTTCGTCGATTCGTCGGGCAGGGAGATGATCCGCAACTGACGTTCTATAGTGTGTGGTGGGACTATAAGCCTAAGTGGGCGGACGAAAGAACCAAAGCCGATTAAATCTAATTGATAGTTAACGTAAAAATACGAACACCGGATTGAGAAGGTTTTTCCGTTCAATTCGCAAGAGTTAGTATTTAGATTCCATGTTGCAGTAGGAGAGTTAAACTATGCCTAATCAAGATTGTCGACGACTTTTAGTCATGCTGGACGAGACTTCAAGTTATAAGCCATACAATCATCGCCAGCCTTTTGAGACCCGGGTTATGAGTTTTTCAAATTGGTGCCTTGGAATTGGAATAGTGCAGTTCGCAATAGCGGCTGTATTAGGATTCGGTCATCGATTTAACATGCTCAAATTAGACTGGGGGCTTAATTTGATTCTGGTTTTGAGTTTGGCGAGCATGCTGTTTTCGTTACTCTCTATCTGCGCTCCGATCGTGCTATTTGCTTGGTATGCTAAAAATTGGAAGAAGCTCACATTTAAAGACCTTGAAAACTCATTTGAACATGATTGGGAAATTATCCAGGGTGTCAAAATGTTCCCCTCTAAGATTCTTTCCTTCGTAAAGCTGTGGCTTGAAACCAAAGTAACTAGATTTGAACGTCGTTTAGGTTTGGTTTTCGGATCTAAGACGGCGGCTTTCTCCTTGCTTATTCTTTCTCTGGGGTTTGTCGATAGACTCGGTGGTTTTGGTGTTTTTGTTGATGTTATAGGGAGCAGAGTCACTAGATCTAATTATATTCAGTGGGGAGCGGTGGTTTTCCTTGCAGTTATTTTGGGTCTTTCGCTTGGAGCGCTCATTATGAAAAGGCTCGCCTCTAGATATAGCTATCAGGCCGAGTTGATAGGGCTTGCATTAGAAGCGAAAGATATTAATAAAGCCAACTTTGTGTAATAAGTTGTCCAAGAGCTATAAGCAATGAACTACTTCGACGGCGCCTAAAATTTAGCACTCACATTTGGCCCGCTAGCGCACCCCAGCCCGATAGCTATTAGGCTCGAGCCATAAATGGTCATACAGATCGCCTTGCAGACAGAACATGCGCGGCCGCTGCCGGAAGTCGAACAGGCGAAATAGGTGGTAGCGGTCGGCGTGAGAGCGAGAGCAAGCCAGTTCATTGGGTGAGATGAAGAAGGCGCTTTCGATAGCGAATGCCGTCGTTTTGACTTCGATCCATCGCTGCCGACCATCCGCCTCGAAAGAGAGCACATCAAAACCCGCGCCGTCGCCCTGCGTTTCGGCGATGTGTTCGACCTTATCGGCCAGCTTGGCATGGCCAGCCAGCGTCAAACGGTATTGTTCGTAGCTGACCACGAAACGCTCGCCGGCTAGACCGAGTTCGCGGTTTCGTGCCTCTCGAGCAAGATAGTCTCGTTTGAAGGGACGCCGCTCGTAGGGGGCAGGCTTCTCGTTGATCTCATGGCGTGGCCGCGACGGTTCGGGAGGCGTGACGATAATGGCATCATCGGCTGGCTCGGCTGAATCGACGGCCGGGCGCTCGGCGGCGGAGCGAGCAGCGCGATCGAAGAGTTCGCTACCCAACAATACTCGCTCCACGGCTTCGACGAGCATCCCTTGGTAGTTGCTCAAGGGCTTGTAGCCGTTTACGTAGGGGCAGTCCGCATCACGCAAAACGGCGCTGATATTGCGATGTTTGTACTCGATGGAAGACCTTGAACGATCTTGGAGGCGTTCCATCAAAGCTTGATTGAGTTGGCTCTTGTTATAGCGCTGCCCACTGAGCTGGGCGACGAGCATTTGCCGGTACGTTGCGACGATGGCTTCGACTTCGATAACGCTCCAAAGCGATTGGGGCATGATAATGACTCAGCGACGATTCGTTTGGTGTGTAGTGAGCGATTCCACATTCGATGAAGCAACAAGCGCGCTAACCCAATCAGTCATTTCTGGACCTGCCGAATCGGCCCCGGATAACACGCGACTAATTCATCCGCCGTCAGCAGCAGAAAGCCTTCGGACTCGGCCTGGGCGACCAGGATTCGATCGAACGGATCCTTGTGGATATGCGGTAAGTGGCTGACCGCCAGGGTGTGCTGAGAGGTAATGGGTAGCTCAAGATAGCTGTTCTCGATCAGGCCGCGGCGTAGAAGATGTGGATCCACCTGGAAGTCGGGGCGATCCAGGCTGGCTTTGATGACGATCTCCCAAAGACTCGCGGCGCTGAAATAGACCTTGTTGCCCTGATCATTGATGAGCCCGGTTGCCTCATCGGAGAGCCGGTCGGGCTCCGCCGCTGCCCACAGCAGCACATGGGTATCGAGAAGCAAGTTCATTTCAGGCCCCGAACATGTCAGCGATCTCTTCCTCGCCCATGCGATCGAAGTCTTCGGGAACCTTGAACTGACCTTTCATGAAGCCAAGTCGTTTTTGCTGCCCGGCATCCGGGCTATCGATGGCAGTGACCCTGGCGATTGGCTTGCCGGCCTTGGCGATGACGAACCCTTCTCCTTCCGCGGCTTTGGCGAGAAGCTGAGAGAGTCGGGTCTTCGCTTCGTGAATGTTGACGGTTTCCATTGGGCAGGCCGATAACTTAGTTCGTTGGACTTAGTCTATTCGAAGTTGCTGATTCTGTCGCTACCGAGTTTGGCGTCTTCACTCCAAATTCTGAATCTTAATGTAGATCTTTGTAAATGATTCAAGTAAATCAGTAGCTTATATTCCTATCTCCATATTTTTTTGAAAACACTACCCACTATGCTACCCAGATTGCTGGTGTAAGATTTGGCACTGACCGATCGCGATACCATCCGCTGCTTCGTGCGGCACATACCAACCGACACGATCACGCACTGGGCTGTCTCGACTCGTATGAACAAGCCGGGCGAGGGCGATGACGAGGGGCTGTTGAATCCAGCGTAATTCAATGTACCGAGGTAGGTTGAATTTACTTCGGTCTGCTATTCCCGCGAAGGATTGGCTCCAGATGCCGAATAACAAGGGCGCCTGCCGCTCCGCTAAACAGCATCCTGTCGATATCCTGTATTTGAGTGGTGTCTAGCCACTGGCAATAGCTGGGCAATATGACGTGAAGCATGCGTGCGACAAAAACGACAATGAGCGTAATGCCAACCACGCGTAGGCCCCAGATAAAGAGCTTGTGAAAATTCTCGCGCGTAGTTTCCTCGCGCCGATCATTCTCTTTTATTAGATCTTCTTGAGTGTTGTGGTCGTACTGGTTCTCAAATTCCTGGGTCTCTTGTCGCGCCAAGGAGTCCGAGCCTTTCGAGCCGCTACTATGGGAGTGGGGCGGGAGATCCGCCCCGACTCGAGACAGTGGGGAATTATCTTTGGAGGGATTCTGATCGGTCACTTGGCTACCACCTTCAGCCCTGAGCCAAATGTTGGTAGTGCTCGCGGATTTTTGAAGGTGGAATGATCAGGCCATGGATGCCTCTGTCATCCCAAGTTTGATCCCATGGGGTTCCTGGCTTATGCGTGATCGAAGACAGAGTCAGGCCATCATGCTGACCATAGGTATCCCAGATACGGTCTAGCAAACGCTGGTCCTCAGGACTGACAACATCTCGTGTCCGCTGGGGCAGCTCCGCGTCGATCGGATGGTTTCGGTATCGCTTCACCTTGTGGTAAAGCGCCGGCACGACGGGACCAAATTTCCAGGCTTCGACTTCGTCAGCGTAAAGCGGCTGGTTATTGAGACCTAGGCTCCAGCCGTTTGCGATGTAGACAAGCTTGAGCAATTTCATTGGCGTCAGATCGTTGCGCCCAGTAGCTCGTGCCTTACGAATGAAGTCGTTAGCGATGGTTTCTAGTGCATAGCTCATGACAAACACTCCTTTATGTGCCGCGTTTGCCTTTCGCGGCATGCCTTCGCTTCAAGGCTTTCATTGTTGTTCGCGTTTGACGTGGTGGCGCTTAAAGCGGCCATGAAAGGTACAGTAGATCGATATCTGTGACAAATATAGGCGACTAAGGTTGCGTTTAGGTTATGTTTCGCTGAATTTTCGATCACTCCGACTACGGCCTTATCCAATATGGGGGTAGGGCACGTATTTTTCATCGCGTGCACGCTCCTGCTCTTGGAATTTCTTCCCATCGCGTGGTGCTGCGTGGCGATCGATGCGCGCAGCGTAGGTGCCAGGCGGCACCGGCGCTCGGCGTGCCGATTCTGACGGTGCCGCGCCCCATCTTCTGGTTCAGCTCGTCCATCACGCTCATCAGCTTTTCGCTGCGTTCCCGTTCTGTGTCGCTTTGCGGCGCGTTGAGCAATGAAAGCTGCTCGGTGGCGCGGTCGCAGATCTCCATGAGCATTACACCGCCCTTCATGTAGCGCTTGTTGGGCGCGTGCAGGCGGTCGAGTACCTGGATGGCGGCGCCGACGAGGGTGCGGCTATCGTCGGTGGGGATGTCCAGTTCGATGATCATGCTGGGGTTGTGCTGGGCAAGATCCTGCCGGTGCGGGTTGGTGCGCAGGAAGACGAGCACGGCCCGGCAGAGCGAGCCTTGCTTGCGCAGCTTCTCTGCCGAGCGTTGGGCGTGCTGCCGGATCGCTTCGCGGATTTCTCCCTTGTCATTGGTGAGCTGGCCGAAGCTGCGGCTGGTCATGATCCGCTCGCGCGCGAAGTCCATGCCGATCATCTCGATGGCGGGGGTTTCCTGCAGCTCGAGTACGGTGCGTTCGAGTGTGACGGAGAAGCGGCGGCGGATCTCCTTGGCGTTCTGGCTGCGCAGGTCCCAGGCGTTGCGGATACCCATGCCGCTGAGCTTTTCGGCGAGACGGCGGCCTACGCCCCAGACGTCGCCCAGCTCGAAGCGCTGCAGTAGCCCTTTGGTCTGGGGGCTATCGGGGTAGAGCACGCAGACGCCGCCGAAGCCTTCGATCTTCTTCGAGGCGCGGTTGGCCACCTTGGCCAGCGTGCGCGTGGGGGCAACGCCGATCGATACGGGAATGCCGGTGTACCGCTTCACCTGGCGGCGGAGTTCGCGGGCGTGATCTTCGAGCTGGCCGGGGGCGAAACCGTCGAAGTTCACCCAGCACTCGTCGATGGAGTAGGGGTCGATGCCGGCGCTGAATTCTTCGAGCACCGCTTGCACCCGGCTGCTGATATCGCCGTAGAGTTCGTAGTTGCTTGAGAACAGGGTGATCTCGCCGCGGGTGACCTGCTCTTTCAGGTAATGGGCCGGGGTGCCCATCTTCACGCCGAGCGCTTTCAGCTCGTTACTGAGCGCGATGACGCAGCCGTCGTTGTTGCTCATGACGCCGACAGGTTTGCCGTTCAGGTGCGGTTTGAAGAGCCGTTCGCAGCTGACGTAGAACGAGTTGCAGTCGACAATGGCGATCATACAAGGAACTCGATGTGGTTCGAGCGCACGACGCCCCAGATCTGCGACTCGACGCCGTTCAGCGGAATCGGCGGGTAGCGGTTGCCGCCGGAGCAGAGCAGTTGCCATTGGCCGCGCTCGATCCACTTCTTGACCGTGAATTCGCCTTCCACCAGGGCCAGTACGATATGGCCCGCGCGGGCCGTCACCGAGCGGTCGACGATCAGGTAATCACCTTCCTGGATGCGGTATTCCTCCATCGAGTCGCCCATGGCCTGGAACAGGAAGGTCGCGGCCTTGTGCTTGATGAACTTTTCGTTCAGATCCAATGCGCGGCCGGCGTAGTCCTCTGCCGGGCTGGCGAACCCGGCGATGCCGCAGCGAGCAAGGACGTCGGGATAGGGGATCTCAACTCGGGGTGAATCCGGCCGCATGATGCCGATCAGTTTGACGTTGGACATGGTGCATCCGCCTTACTTTGAAATACTGTATGGGTATACAGTATTTAACGCAAAGTGATCCTCGGGCAAACGATTCTTTGATGACCCCCGGTGGACGAAAACGGAACGGGGCTGATAACGACGCGGCTCCCGACGATTATGAAAAAAATGCATGCGTGGGGAAGACGATGCAGGTGCAGTACTTGGGACCGCTAATGATGGGGCTGGGGCATCCAGCGTTGATGGGCTATGACCTGGGGGAGCTTCTCGGCGAGCTGCTTTGCGGTCGAGCTGAAGGAGGGCGCCGGCTTTGACGGCCACTGATCGAGGGTGACGTGCTGATCGCGGACGAGGACCGGATGATCGGCAATGAGGGATCTGACGATCGCCAAGGTGGAAGGCGAACACCTACTGGCGAGATCGTAGCGAATCGGCGGCCACGTGCGGCTGATACCGCTGCACGGCCGAGAATCACTGTTCGCGCAGGAAGAGATGCTGCTGGGCGTCGTGGTCAGCCAGGCGCGGCGGTATTTGGTATGAGCTAGTCTTCGAGATTTTCTTGAGAGGGAGGTGACTGGGATTCTTTCACTTCCTTGTAGGTCACGCCTGAAGCTGTGACCCAGGAAATGGGCCCGGGGGCCTGACGGCCCAGCACTACAGAGGACGCTGCGCTTGGTGATGAAAAGCTCGCGTTCTCTGTGAAGATGAAATGGCCCGCCTCGGCGACCAATACGCCCTCATCGATGAGTTTCGCTCGTAGCTTGAGCCATCCGGGAGCAATCGAGTCCGTCGTGGTAAGCCTCGCTTCGGACCCTTTCAGCACGATGAAAGCGTCCTCAGCCTCCTTCATCGTCGCTTTTATATCGCTGGCTTTGACCGAGTAGATCTCTCCAGGGCTGGTATCCAGTTCCTGAGACTTCGAGTGCGGCGCAGCGGGTACAAGTGTATTGATACCGACGGTTGGGAGGATCAGTTTGATCTGGTCGAGGAAAAATTCCATGTCCGAGATATCAGCCTCGGAGATACGGGACTGAGGCGGGGTGATGCCATTCTGAACGGCCGAGCGGTTCGCTTCCTTGGCCAGTGACACCAGTCGCGATTCCAGATACTTCACATGGGCTTTCGTGAGCATGTCGTCTTTGCTCAAGAAACAGATGGCCGACTCGAAGTCTCGCGAGTAGCTGTGATGGTTCAGTCGTTCGTTGAGCTTCTCGGCCTCGCCAATGTAAATTGAGCCATCGAAATCACTATCGCTACTTTCGCTGCGGAGAAGGTAGACGCCCGGGGCCTGCAACTCGGAGCGTGATAATACGGATTTCAAACTTCCCCTCGGCGTATAGATCGCTTTGCCTGACCAGTTCCCTATCTCGATAGTTTTTGGGCCTGTAGGCGTGCCGTCGATCATGTAGGTCACGATCTTCCGGCCATAAACTCTTTCCATCAGTTACTTCCCGAATGTGTTGTATTTAATGGCAGATAGCTTCGCACGGCGTGCCGTTGTTGTCGCCATCGAGTCTACCGTTCCCGTACTGAGTGAGGTGGTAGCGTGCTTCAGCGCAGGAGCGCATCTGCCCGTAGATCTTTCGAGTCGAGCAATTGAACCCACTGTCGTTCTGTGGTTTGAACGGATCCCTTCGTGGCGCGTTGGCGATCTCGGTGATAGGGCTTGATCCGCCGTCGACATAGCGGTTACCACTGTCCTGGATCGCTCTTCGCCACGCTTGGAAAAGCTGTTGCTGCTGTCGACTGATCTGGATACCGTACGTGTCGCGCATGTACCAGTAGATCCGGGCGATGTCTCCGCGGACATTCGCCGGCGGCTGAAAAGTACGTTCAGGGAAATCGACTTTCGCCTGGCACTGGCCGTACTGGTAAGCGTCCGCCCTCACAGCCATTCCGTAGCGCATATTCGAGCGATCACCGTTCACTTCGCCGACCGACGGTACTAGGTTTTGGAGATTCGCCTCGCCCTGCCGGAACACCGGGTCGTTCGCGCGACAGCTTCGACGCCCTCCATCCTGCCAGCACTGACGCTGCCGTCCGAAATCGTAGGCCGGCATGACATGTTCCCACTCGATACGAGCGGCACGTTTCGGCTGTTTGCGAATCTAGTAACCGCAGCTCGCGAGATCCGGCCGCGCCTCGAAATCGAACGAGCAGCCGCAGTAGAATGTCTGGTCCTGATCGTAGTAGACCTGGGCTACGGCTATTCGCTTGGCGGCGGAGAAGGACGTGGGTGGCGCAGCGACGGCGGGCAGGGCGATAAGTGCCAGAAGGACAGAGCAAATACGCATATTGGCTCCCCAGTTTCAGCATGCGCGAGTTGTAGGGGCTCAGGCGTGCGCCTTCGCCTCGCCCTGAAGCCCCGTAACCCAACAACGTCGAGCGTGTCCTTGCCTCAGTGCTGTGCATGTCTAGCACCAGATGAACTGTTGTAAAAGGCTCCTAGCCGCCAACAGACCAACGGGTGCATCGTATCTACAGCTAACTATGCAGTCTTATTAATATCGTGAACGACTGCTTCTCAACTTCTCTGTTAACTATTAGAGAACAAATCGTCTGTCGCAGCCGTGGCTTCGCGGACATTTTTCAAGCCAAGCTCGAAATAGTTTCTATCCAGTTCGAACATTATCGCGCCCATGCCTCTTTGCGCGGCGGCGCAGGCAGTTGTCATACTGCCAGCATACGGATCAACGGCGATAGCACCTTTTGGTAGGGTCTCGAGCAAAAGTTGCGGGATCTCCGGAGGGAAGGGTGCGGTATGCCCATGAGTGTTCTTGCCACGCACCATTTTAAAGACGGGGCGCTGCTTCAAAATCTGTACTGATGGCAGCTTGGCCTCCCTTCCTGGCTTGCGAAATACAAGGCAGTGTTCCCAGCAGTTAAACGGAAGCTGGTAATATGGTGACGTGTTGCCTCCATTGAAATTACGCTTGCCTTCGATGTCGCCCTTGAACCAAATCACGTTGCCCGCGATTTTGAAACCTGCCTTCTCGAACAAATGGATTATATAAGCGCCCAATATCATGCGTTTTTTGCCCATAGCTGAAAAGGCGACGATATTTTCGTTGTCGAAGTAATCGAAGATGTTATAGATAAATAGGCTACCTGGTTTCAGTGCGTTGAAGACCGCCCGTGCAGCGTTGTACATATCGTAAAGGTAACAATAGATGTTCGGCCACTGCGAATATTCGCGTGCGTTAAAATATGGCGGTGATGTGACAGCCCCATCTATGCTCTCTGGGGCTAGAGTATTCAGACCACTTTCACAGTGGCCGTTCACAAGGCGTATGCCCGACTCTAAGCGTTGCTCTGTCGGTACAGGGAAGATTACGGGTTGGGGGCGCTCCAGTGCAAAGCGCTTGAAAAAAGCGCTGTCAAAGAAACGACCGCGAATACCCTTATCCGCCTCCCACACCCCGAAGGGTTCATATGCAACCTCGCGGCCAAGATAGCTGTTTGGTTCACCTTTCTCATGGCCCATGACCACTATGCGATCTTTGTGCAAGCTAAACTGGCGGACGAGCATATCCATGACTTCGTCATTACTAACATCAAAGAGCACGTCATTGCGCCAACGCCTTCGAATTTCTTGCGGGATCTGATCTTCTGCTGACGCAATAGCTTCCTGTTTTATGATCGATGCCAAAGAGTAGCGGTTACCACGACCATAGGCGCTGCGCTCAGGACAAATTAGATTCTGACACTCCCAACTTCTAACGCCTACGGTGGGGTATGAATTTCCGCCAACCTTGTGCGAACGACATGCTGGGCAAGGTATCACCCGCTCATCGCGTTCATTTTTTTCGAATAAGAGCAGGATGTCGTAAGGTTGATCGGTCGTGCCCTGTTCGGCAGCGTGTGAAAGAATAAAACAGTCTTTAAAAAAAAACCCCTCATTCACAAGATCAAAGCGTGCTGCTTCAGAGGAGAGCGCTGAGCCAATATAATTTTTGGTGGTCTCGCGGATGATGTTGGGTCGAAAATATCCCTTTGATAACGCAATTTCACGGTGCTTTTCAGCATAGAGTACAATGTCAGAAAATAAGCGCCATTGAATGTCTTCGCCGCCAGGCGCTGCCCGCAAACGCAGCGCAAAATAGCAGTGATTAGCTAGGCGGTCATAGCTGTCACGAATGCCTGTCAGGATTAGATCTGATAGCTCCTGTTCGGCCAGCTCTGCGTAGGCGTCGATATCGACATCCTGGTAGATCAGAGCACACTCGCGGTGTAGCTGCTGGTAATGATGAGTGCGAAGGTGGTCAAAGAAATTGGCATGGTATTCTTGGCGCGCGTCCTCATTAAAGATTTTATGCATTACGCCATCTTCAAAAGCGCGGAACACGAAGCCGCCAAATAACGTACGCTGAATGAGACTTTTCTTTTCTTCTAGAGCACATTCCCGCGCGTCACTACGGTTTACATAGCCTGAGTTAAGGAGGTCGTGCAATCCCTCTACTGTCTCATCATTTGTAATTGGCTTGAAGGCCTCTCGCAAGGAGTTATCGATGCCTTTCGCCTCGCACCAAGCCGCGAAAGCCTCATGGCGCGTATGGTCGAAGAGCGCTGAAAGCGTGCTCTTATCGCGGTAGTTGAGGAAGTGCCGTTGCTTAGCCGCAAGGTCAATGAACGCCTTGACACGTTGTTTGTTCAGTCCAAGCCGACTGTTGATCAGGGCATAGAGTTCCCGGTTGCGCTCCGGCGCGGCACGCAATGACCTTTCGCCAGCTTCCCGCGTCGCGCTTTCGACCGAAATCATGAGATCGTGTGGGCACTCGAATCGAAGCCCTAGCAAGTCGTTGAACTCGTTCAGCAATTTGGTAGATAGCGTTTTTTCCATCCCAGCTCTCTTTCGCGCGTAAATATGCGATTTTGGCATATTCTGACGTGTCTTTTACGGTTCTGCAAGCTTAAAGAGGCGAGCAGATGAAAACAATCCATTATGAAAGCTATAAGGCAGCTCAACTACTGTTGATTCAATTAAGAAAGAATAGTGGATTAACACAAGCAGAATTGGCTGAGATTATTGGCGTTGACCAATCATTCATCAGTAAAATAGAACGCGGCGAACGGCGTCTTGACATAGTTGAGTTCTTGTTTTACTGCAAGCCCCTACAAGTTTCGCCCTCAGAAACGATTGAGATTTTGCGACAGAAAGTGGGAGTTGATAGCTTTGTATAGCAACTCTCCAGAAGATCCACATTTTGTGGATGAAGCGACGCCGCTAGATGCCACTGTCGATATCGCGCCCGAAACAGGATTCGGACTTCACGACGGCTCATGGTCGGAAGATCAATGGCGGGAATTGATCGTATCGTTCGTTGAAAACGATTTGGCGAGCTGGCGAGAACTGGCCGCGCTAATCCTCGGGCATCTTAACCCGTCGCAGACTGGAACGAGCCTCGCCTCTTCTGAAGGTTTCAAGCGGCGCTACGGGAAGGGTAATACCATGCGCATTGTCATGGATTGGGCGTATGCCCAGACAGGACGATGCGAGGATTGCGACAGTCGTCTTGAGTTGCAAGCCGATCATGTAGAAGGCCGTGAGCTTTTCGATGACCCGCTGGAAGCCGACTACATCGAGAATATGACACTACGTTGTAGGCGCTGCAATGTAGTACGAAGACCATCGCACGAGCTTGGAGGTCAAACCTTTTTGACGGCGGAATCCGCGCTCATGTGGATTTTGCTGGTTATTAAGCCGCGTACTTTCCTTGATTTCGTGCGTCTATGTCGTATCTATGGAATGACAATGGCTGATGTTCGGATGCAGGAAGCCTGGGCGATGGCGCACTGGCTTTCACGCAATGATCCGCCTTTGTATGGCATCGAGGATGATGAAAACACGTCCTACGATTTGCTCCAGTGGCCGACAGGCACGATCACTCGAACAGATTCGGGAGCAGCTATCCCTGATCACGCGGAGAGGCTTTATCAAAACGTGCGCGGCGATCACAGCTTTGCATTCCTCGTCATTGGAGAAGATAAACGAAAAAAGTTGTTCAACTATCCGGTAAGCTGGATTGCTTTTTCCACGTACGATCTCGGGGAAATGCCGCCCTATGCGCTGGCCGTGCGCTACACCCCGCCTGACAGAAAGAATGGCCGGGCGCAAAGGGTTACGCCTATGCCGCCTGCGAGCCTTGAAATGGTTTCGCATGCGATGGTTGCGCCTAACGAAAAAATCATGCTGGAGCGTACGGACAGTCTTCTTGTCGGCGACAGAACGGCAGTGCCGGTGGTAAATCATAATGGCAAGCTGCTTCCCGCAAAACTCCAAACATACGATCTGCGGGTCGTAGTAGAGCGTATATGAAGGAGCACAATGATGGGTGTCTAGGATATCTAGGTTGATTAAGCGTTCTTTGGACGAGCCAATAGTTGGGGCGCCGCCTGCATGTGTATCGCGGCGCCGCGGGTGGGTTGGGCGTCCATCGTGGCTGGCTGTGATTCGCTAAAAGAGCATTGAGATGGAGTAGGTTTGCTGCGCTTATCAAGGGCCTTCGACGACGCCCTCCACCAGAGAGGCGTGCGTCAGCGACTATTTTGTGCGGCACCGCAGCTATCGAGGGACCTACAGCGGGTGCTGCTCAGTTGCTGAACTTGGAGAGGACCTCCGTCTTGAAGTCGATTTCGACGCCTGCGTCGTCCCACAGCGCCGATTCCCCGGAGACATGGTCTTCGAGGAACTCTCTAGCTTCACGGATAGCGGCCGCTTGGCTGGTAGCATCTAGGACTTCTTCGCGCTGGACCGGCTTGTCAGAGTCGGACAAATCCTCGTAACCGAGGGTGTACTGGGTCATGGTGTGGCTCCAAGTCGTGTCACCAGCCGCTTAAGCAGTGGTGACGAGTAGTAGGAGTGGTATATCAGTAGAACAGTCTGCCGCACTGTTGATTTCAGCACAGTTAAACTTTCTATTCCCATAGTCGAGATGCCGGTGCAGCCAGCAGGCGAAGAACACTGCGAGCTTCGGGTTCGCCCATGTTTCGAGAGTCCCACTATCCCGGATCGGCTGAATTGGGGTAGTCTCACTGATCGTGGGTTTAGCGCATCCACGTACTCCAGAGTCTCCGGTGACTTTATGAAGGAGTCCAGTCGCTTGTCAAAGGCTGCGGCCGCCTTTGTCTGTCATATTGAAGTAGCCGTCCACACGGAAGGAGAGGGTCTTGCCTTCCCACTCGCGGGTGATGAGCGCAGTGCTGGTCCTAAGCGATCTGCTACCTATTCAGCCTCGTGAAACGCCCCGGGCATCGCAGAGGCCCGTTGGTTTGAGTCACGCTGCCATAGCGGCCTGACTGTTGAGTTGTCGGTGGTAGTTTGCCTCAGCTTCTGCCGGCGGGATATACCCTAGTGGCTCCATCAGCCGTGGTAATTGAACCAAGACACCCATTCCAGCGTAGCTAGCGCAACAGATTTCATGGATTTCCAGGGGCCGCGCCGGTGAATCAATTCTGCTTTGTATAGACCGTTGATGGTCTCAGCGAGGGCGTTGTCGTAACTGTCAGCCCTGGCTGCCTACCGATAAATCGATGCCGGCCTCGGCCATGCGTTCCGTGTAGCGGATCGGCACATACTGCGAGCCGATGGGCTGGGCCGACAGGCGTAGAGTGCTTGCTCCAGTGCACCGAGCACGAAGTCTGTGTTCATCGTGTGGCTGACGCGCCAACCCACGATACAGCGCGCGAAAACATCGACATCGAAGGCCACATACAACCAGTCCTGCCAGGTGAAAACGTAGGTAAAGTCCGATACCCAGAGCTGGTCCGGACGGCCAGCGACAAACTGCCGATTGACCCGATTCAGCGGGCATGGCACCGATTGATCCGGTACGGTGGTACGCATCGTCTTGCCGCGACGGGCACCTTGGAGGCCCAGAAATCTCATGAACCATTCCACGGTACAGCGGGCCACAGGGATGGCTTCCCGGTTCATCTGCTTCCAGACTTAATCGGCGCCATAGACTTTGAGGTTGTCATCCCAGACACGCTCAATGTGCGGAATCAAAACCTCGTCGTGCTTGGCCTGGTCACTGCGTAGTTCCGGATTGCACTGCCGGGCCGCATGACGCCGGTAGGCCGACGGGCAACCTGCAATACGCTGCAGATCGGCTCGACCCCGTAGGTATCCCGGTGCTGATCAATGTAGGTATTTATGACTTCAGCTTGCGATCGAGCTCCGCTTGGGCGAAAAAAGCACTGGCCGTGCGTAAGATGTCATTGGCGCGCCGCAATTCCTTGTTCTCGCGCTCCGGATCCTTCATGCGTTGTGCTTCGGCGATGGTTGTACCGGGGACGTTCACCAACATTGCCTTCGACACGCTTGACCCATTCCAGCTACGTCTGTGGCACGCAACCAATCTTGGGGCGATAGACTCCACAGCTGCCCACAGCGACGGGTATTCGCCACGGTACTCCTGCACCAGCCGCACCGCACGCTCTTTAACCTCAGGGGAAAACTTGGTTGACTTGTTCATGGCCCATTCTCTCAGATGCTGGAGCCTCCTCAAAACCCGGGGCGGTTCATACCTGGTTGCGGTTTGGTTGCTGATTGAACGCTACTCAGGTTCATAATGCGATGTATGGAAAATTTTAAGTAGCCGAATTTGCTTGGAAATCGCATGGCAGGCGCGGTCCGATTTTACCTATTCGCTGCACTCATAAATCCTCTGTAGGCGATCGCTGACCCGACGTATCGGATTATCCGCACTCAAGCGCCGCGGTTCACGGCCGATACGAACTATGTCACACGCGAAACGTCCTTGTGTGACACCTCGATAGAGATGTTCACTCGGCCCACTTGGTTGGTTTTTTTCAGAGGTCCTATGACTGATCAGCAGCAGTATGAATTAGCTTTGGTGGCGCTGAAGTCTGGTTATGTCCTGGTATTCGACATAAAAGATGGAATGGAGGCTGAGCAAGACGACGAGTTCTTTTACAGCGATGCTGCTTTTGTTGCGTGCCGTGACATTCTCTTTGAGGCATATTGCGATACGGAAAACGACGAGGACCCTGAGGGGCGTACCTATCGCCAGCTAGAGAGCCCCGAGGACCTGTCGGAAAACTTTCGAGAGGATGCCAACAATTATTGGTGCTTCCTTGTTCCGAATATCAATCCCGAAACTACAGATATGCCCGCGCTATTGGAATTCTGTCGCCAATATTGCTTTTTCCCACCAGAGACGATCATTGAGAACGGCAAGGTGATCGATACTCGGGAGCGAATCGATGCTCCGTTTCTGAATCTTTGATTCTCTACGTCGGCTTTCATGTAGCGATACCCGTCACGCCACAAGCGTTTCAGTGCGGCTTGGGCGGCGCCGACGATCACGCGAGTGTCATTGCTGGAGTGGGGCAGTTGAACGACCAGGGCGGGGTGGTACTGCGCCAGGCCCTCCCGGTGCTTGTTCGTTTTCAGGTGCACCTGGATCGCTCGCGCTACCGATCCCTGTTTGCGGAACTTCTCGGCGCCGCGGGCAGCGTGCGCACGAATTGCCTGGCGAACCTCATGCGGATCTGACGTCAGTCGGGCCGAAAGACCGGCTGGTCATGATGTTCTTCTTCGGCTGACCGTCGTCGTCGGTGTCGATACAGCTCTCGCGACGTGGCTCGTAAACCAGGCGCTCTTGGACGACTGAGAACCGCGCCCGTATCCGCTTTGGGTCAGCCTCACGTAGCTGCCACGCTGTCACGATAGGCGTTGGCCCAGCCGGCCGGAGACGCCCCAGAGGTCCGTCACCGGTGAGCCATCTAGGACTGCAAGGGTGTCGTCGCTATCCGGCTCCATAAGGCACACGCCGCCAAAGCTGGATCCTTCTTTGCCCGCCGGTTCGCCAACGTGTGGGAAGTGGATAGCCCAATGCTGACTGGTATTCCCGTGTCCCGCCGAACGACTCGGCGCATCTAGCTGCAATGCTTAATGAGCGACTCCCGTCGGAAACCCTCAAACCAAAGGAACGATTCATCGAGTGAGCAGATCTCGACGTCTGGCGTGCACTCGCGCAGCGTGGCTGTCACGCGCCGGCTCATGTCGCCGAAGAGCGTGTAATTCGACAGCACGGCAACCGGCCGGCCTTCCCAGTCGGGGCGGAACACGCGCTCGCAGCTAGCATAAAAGTTGTTGCAGTCTACCAGGCGTATCATCACCGCCCCGACGCAACGAATGGACATTATTCGTGACAACGCCCCAGCAGTGGCAATCACAACCGTTGAGCGAGATCGAGTGAACTGCTCGTTGCCGGAGAGAGGTAGTGGCGCTTGCCGATCAGGCGTAACTGCTTGCACGTCAGCTCAACATCAACGGCCATAACGACCACGTCGCCGATCTGGGGCTCGAGTGAGCGATCGACGATCAACAAATTGCCGTCGTAGATTCCATGTCGCTCCATGCTTTGGCCCTTAGCCCTGCCCATAAACGTGGAGCTCGGGTGCGGGATCAGCAGCTCGGTCAGGTTGAGATCGCCCTGGGTATAGTCGTCAGCTGGGGAAGGGAGGCCCGCGCGGACATCGGCACCTGCCAGTGGGATCGGAACCGATGCCGCGACCATGTTGGCTTGACCCAATACATCGATGATCATGTTCATGACGCCGCCTCTGCTTCTGCCGCGTTCCAGGAGATCAGCGCCTCGGCAACGCCGACGCGTGAGACCGAGACGTAATCCAGCTCCTCGAATTCGCCGAGAATCCGGCCCCACGCCATGGGGTTATCCCCGTCGAATCAATAAATCGTCAAAGCGAATTACTCGCGATCGCGGGCGACCTGCTGCTGAATACGGCGTGCCAACTGCTAGTACGAGGAAGTGGTTCTGAGTTGTAAGGACATGACAGCGTGCTCCCTAAGAAAGCTGTATTTAAGTACAGTGTCGAGTAAGCCGCTCAATAGGCAACACAGAAAGTACAGAGATAGCAGCCAAAATTTAGATAACCTTCTAGGGCAAGGGTTTAAGCGAAGCATGAAAAATTTACATGAAAGAGAGACGCTGGAATGAATCGCAGGTAGATTGCGGACGCCCATCACACCGACAGTGGAAGTCCGAATGTCTAGCAAGACCGTGATCGCCTGTGCGCTCCTCACCACGATGGCAGCTCCATCCATCGCCAATGCCGACATCACGATCGGCAGCTGGAACCTCAAACACCTCGGCTGGAACAACGGAAAGCGGCTCGACGGAGTTGCCGAGATCGCAAAGGGTGGTGATCTGTGGGCGCTCGAGGAGGTTATGGGTGAAGAGGCTGTCACGCAGCTCGAGCATGAGCTCGAAAAACAAACCGGTGAGAAATGGAGCTCGATGGCATCGCACGAGGTGGGGCGTAGCTCATACCGTGAGAGCTATGCATTCATGTGGCGGGACAGCGCCGTCGAGTATACGAAGGGCGCCGTGGTCTATCTGGATCCAGGTGATCTGTTCGCACGGGAGCCGTACCTGGCGGAGTTTCGGGATAGAGAGAGCGGCGATACGGTGGCCATGGCTGCAGTGCATATCGTCTATGGCGACGGTCGATCTGATCGAACGCCTGAGATTCGCGAATTGGTATCAATCTGGGATTGGATGCGTGAGGTCTACCCGGGCAGTGCGCGATTGATTGCCGGCGACTTCAACATGCCGCCGATCGATAATGCTTGGCAGTCGCTCCGCGAAGCTGGTGCCAGCCCAGCGATCACCAGAGGCGCGACAACGCTAAGCGAAACCGATGGCAAGTACGCCAGTCTCTATGACAACTTTTGGTACAAACCTGGCGAGCTCGATGTCAGCGGTAACGGGATCGTTCACTATCCGAAAATGCTCGGCATTGATCATGCCACCGCGCGTAGTATCGTTTCAGATCATGCTCCGATCTATCTGACCATTGGCCAGGACCAGGCTGGCTTCGAAGATTCCGAGCACGTGGCAGTCGGGGATGTCAATTCTGGCGGCAGCGACTCCAGCTGCATAGATCTCGACACGGCGTCGGCCCGCGCGTTGGATCAGCTCCCCAATGTCGGCCCCGCCCGAGCGAAGGACATCATTGCCGGCCGGCCCTGGAACAGTGTCAATGATCTCACCCGCATTAACGGTATCGGCTCGGCTCGAGTGCAAGAGATCGAAGCGAGCGGATTGGTCTGTGGTGTTTGAATTCTGCTCCGATCAGCCCCGGAAAATTTTTTCCCGATGGTACTGCATATAGGCGTGCTGTTTCTCGGTCAGTGCGACCGGGGCTGGGATAGGGTTGAGCTGCCATGCCACCCGGACTTCGTCAGGTAAGTGTGTGCTAATCTCGATTAGACCTAAGTAGTTGAAGGTGATGTAGCCCTTATCGAAAAGATGATCGATGTGGGGCGTGAGCAGCAGCCCATTATGACCGTCTAACTTTTCTTCGTTGGTGCTCTTTGACCAAGGTTTGATATGACTGGCAATTAGAAATTGCGAATTGCTTGTACCTGTCACCCGACAGCAGGGCTCAATCTCAGCAACGCGAGACCGAAATAGGCCTTGGCCAATGCGTGCCTGGATCAGCTGAGTACGCTGGGTCACGGTTATTTCTTTATCGTCGAGAACATGGTTTATTTCGAGGTTGTCGCCAGCCTCAGCCGAACTGCTGGCCTTATCAAGAATTGCTTCAATCTGGCCGCCTAACAGCGAGATCAACAGGCCGGCGAGAGGCTGAGGCACTGGAGCAAGGTAGACGCCCTGATTGCCATTGCCGTTAGACTGGAGCGGGGAATACTTGGCGGGAAGCACGGGGGCAAGCCGGCCAATGTGCTCCTTAGGCCGAATCGGGCGTGGCAGCTCGTTAAAGCTTACGGGTACGTACCAGCCATCATCTGACCAGGCCGCACCAGCAGAACCGAATTCTTCTGGTTTGGGGGAGGATTGGTGAGGACCACTGACGATGCCGATTGCCTTGATTTGAGTATCGCAAAAAGAGAACACGATATCGCCTGTGACTACCTCTGTCATGGCATCATAAAAACGGTTGCGGGCACCGTTGGCGTTGGTCTTTGGAGACCACAGGTAGCCCCCATGGATTTCGTGCTTGTATGTCTGATTCTGATTCACCCACCAATAGTTCATTCTGCATCCCGAGAAAGTCGCTGTACGTTGTGGCGGCAGTGATCCGCGCGGAAGGCAAAATTTTAGCGGCAAAACGTCTCGCAGGGGGAGGCTCAGGTCTCAAATGGGAATTTCCAGGTGGGAAGGTTGAGGACGGAGAGGATGCGAAAACAGCAATCATTCGTGAGATCGATGAAGAGCTGGGGTTGGCGATCGAGGTAGAGGGTGAGCTGGGTCTCTATGTAACTCGTTTGGAGGGCATCGATATCCACCTGCATTGCTTCCTATGTCGAGCGACAGTGACTGAGGTGCGCTTGGTAGATCATTCCGAGGCCAGGTGGTGCTTCCCAAACGAGCTCCAAGCACTCGATTGGGCCTTGCCCGATGTACCTGCAGTCGAGAAGCTACTGAATACTAACTGAGCGGGAGGTGATCGTCTGGGCTAGCCCTTAAATAAACGCATAAGAACCGCTATTGGTGCGGCTATGAATGCACTACTAGGCAGGATAATCGTTTTCGTACAGCATCCCATTGCGTTGGGCTTTAATCATGACAGTCTCCATAGTCCTCTTAGAGAGGCGGTAGACTCAGCATATGTTGCATCCATAACAGGGTGGTAATAGGTCGGCGGATATGAGGAAGTGCGGCGATTTCTGATTCTTCACGTAAGGACGCAGTATGCAGTGGTCTCCCTCTTTGCTCGCACGTCTGCTCTTTGTCCGACCTAGGTGGAAGCTTTCACTCTCCGGCGCGAGTTGGGAAGTTCGGTGGGGCGATCAGCGTCAGCAGTACGCTTGGGAAAATGTCGCCGCGGTGGACATCAAACGCGGCTGGGTATGGGCATCGTGCAAGATCACACTCTATGGCTCCGAGGGTTCTTCGTCCGTTTCGCTACAGGGTTTGACGAAGCAGGATGCCGCCAAGTTGGGGATGACTCTTAGCACCAGTATGCACAAACGCCTGCATACCTTGGCCAGAGCAGGCGCACCGGAGCTGCGAGCGTGGCTGAAAGACGCGACAGAGGGATTCCCTGGCAACCGATGGATTCGCCACAGTGATCAGGTCCGGATATGTGACCGGCGGGATCGCATTGAGCTACCGGATACCTCCATGGATATGGGCAGGCTTGGACGTCATCCCGCTATCCCTCACATGCCCAATTCGGAGCCCATCGAAACCCTTCGCCGCGCCTTTGGACCAGCCATACAGCAGGCTGTTGAGGCCCGCAATCAGGCTTTCATGGAAGAAGAACTCAAACGCGAGGCTGCCTTCTTCGAAGAGGTTGAATCCCAGCCCCTGACTCAGGAGCAGGCCGAGGCCGCAGTGTGCTTTGATGACCGTGTTCTGTTGATCGCAGCAGCCGGCTCGGGAAAGACGTCCACCATGGTTGCCCGGGCGGGGTATGCGGTGCGAGCGGGGATCGCCGCGCCGCATGAGGTGCTGATGCTGGCTTTCAACAGTGAGGCAGCGAAAGAGTTGGGCGAACGCACGCGCAGCAAACTAGGCCCCTGGGTGGCCAATGCCGATCAGATACACACCAGCACCTTTCATGCCTTCGCGCTCAAAGTGATTGGCGAGGCCTCTGGCCGTAAGCCAACCGTCCCAGACTGGCTAGCCAATGGCCAAGATGAAGGTGTGATGGTGCATATTCTGCGAAGCCTCTGTGAATCCGATCCGGACTTTAAGGTCAGGCTTGATCTCTTTGCAGCAGTCTTCGGTTCATCGATCGGTAGCTTCGACAGCCAGGCAGATCGGGATAACCCCGCTCCCGTGACGACCAAAGCCGATTCCGCCTACCTCACACATCGCGGCGAACCAGTGAAGAGCCAGGAGGAGCGGCTTATAGCCAATTGGTTGGCCTATCACGGTATTAGTTATCGCTACGAGCGTCCCTATCATCGCGATACTGCCGACAGTGCCCATTCGCAGTACACTCCGGACTTTTTCTACCCCGATGCCAGCCTCTACCACGAGCATCTGGCGCTCGACGCACAAGGCAATCCTCCTCCGCACTTCACCGGTTATGCCGAGGCCGTGGCATGGAAGCGAGAATTGCACAGGAATGATGGTAACCGTTATATCGAGACCACTTCGGCGGGTCTTCGCAGTTTAGAGGGCTTGTCGATATTCAAGCGCGATCTAGAAGCTCACGGCTTGAAGCCTATCCCGTCTCTGGCAAACCTTGGCGAGGAGGCACAGCTACTGGATGTGCCGCGCATGGCGAAGCTGTTCCGTACCTTTCTGTCGCACTACAAGGCTCAGGGCCATAATCTAAGCGTCCTGCGCACGGTGGGCCGGGGGGCCGACTTTGCCGTGCGGAGTGATCTGTTCCTCGATTTGTTCGAGGACGTGCTTAAGGCCTGGCAAGAACGGCTTGATCGCGAGCAGGCGGTCGACTTTGATGACATGCTCAACCAGGCGGCTGAACTCATTGAGGCCGGCCAGTGGACACCACCCTATCGAGTGGTGGCTGTCGATGAGTGGCAGGACACTTCCATAGCTCGCGCCCGCATTGTGCGCGCCTTGGGTCAGGCGGATGTACGGATGGTGGCCATCGGCGACGACAGCCAGAGCATCTATCGGTTTGCGGGCTCCGACCTGAGGCTGATGACCGATTTCACTTCGCTGATCGGCCCGGCCACCACGCGCTACCTGACCCAGACCTTTCGCTGTCCCCAGCACTTGAACGATGTGGCGGGTGCCTTCGTGCAGAAGAACCCGGCACAGATCGCCAAGGTGGTGCGCTCACACAACCCCCTGCCGGGCACCAGCATTCGCTGTGTAGCCTATCCCAAGACACAGGAAGATACCCTCGAACCCCTGATTGGTCAGCTTCGCGCTCATGCTGGCCATGAGGGGATGAACTACACGGTTTATCTGCTCGGGCGGTACCGACATGACGCCCCATCGAATTTGAGACAGCTACAGCAGTTGGGTCGACCTAACCTGGACGTGCGCTTTGCCACGATGCATCAGTCCAAAGGTCTTGAGGCAGATTACGTCTTCTTATTGCGCATCAATCGCGGGGCTCCGAGAGCTCCGGGCTTTCCGGCGCGGATAAAGGATGATCCATTGCTGGACCTGGTCATGCCCTCGCTCGAAAAATACCCTGATGCGGAGGAACGACGGCTGATGTACGTCGCACTGACCCGAGCCAGGCGGCGGGTTATCCTACTGGCTCACCAATACGATCCCTCGCCGTTTGTCCATGAGCTTGTGTCGCTAGGGGCTGGCGACCTCACCAGCATCGATGGTAAGGCTACAGGTGAGAGCTGCCCGCGGTGCCAGGAAGGGGTAATGGTCCCTAAGCACGGCAAATACGGGGCTTTCTTAGGGTGCTCAACGTATCCTAATTGTCGATATACGGTACAGTCGAACTGAGCAGAATCGTTTCTCCGCAGTCAACCTCCCGTCTCAATGACACTTACCAAGCTAGCCCTTGTGTGACTGCCTTATGGGGTATCTCGGAGCGTTCAGCACTAGGTTCGCTTGACATTGTTACACGGTAAGATAGGTGGAGAGATTAGGGGCTGCGGTAGTTGTGATACTCAGTGTCGGAAGCGCGTGGGCGCCCAGGGCGTGGCCCCTCAGGTACCTTCGGCGCGGGACTGGTTTGGAACTTGTGCCCTGTTACTAGCATGGCGGCGTACTCGTCCACCTTGGTCAAGTAACGTGCGATATGGTCCAGCCCGCGCTGTTTTTCGAAGTCATGGTAGTCGATATGCCCAAGCCCGTTGTAGTGGTAATTTTTTTTAGCGTTGAGATTGCAGTTGTAGTAAACCCCCTGACTACCAGTGATAAAGCGCGCCCACATCTCGCCAATGCGCCGGGCTTGGATAATGTCTTCTTGCACTTTGTGACCGTGGAAAAAGAATAGAAAATGGTAATGGAACCCTTTCTTAGGTTGCCATTCCAGTTTCCAGGCGTAGCCGAGCATATGGTCGAACAGCTCATGCTTGTTGAACGTCTTGCACAGTTGCTCACGATGATACTGCGCAGTTTGGTAGTCGATGTAGGGTCCATCCACCTCGGTGTAGCCCAAGTCCAATCGTAGTACGGTTAGTCGGCTATGACAGGCAAATAGTGCATCAATTAGCTGGCGGAGGCTCTGGTAGTTATTGCGGCTGTTACGACGATTCCGATTACGCGCGTATGTAAAGCTAGAGTGCTTTAGGCATTGATACCAAGCTGTCAGTCGCTGATTAAGCTCTACAATCGTCTGCTCTGCTACCTCCCGATTGATGGCTGGGGGCTGATGAAAACCTGCCTCGCGTAGATAAGCACAGCTGGTGAACGCCCATAGGAAGCTCTGGGCGTAAGGGCTGGGACGATAGTGTTGACCGATTTCGGTCTCTTGATACACCGTCACTAGCACTGTGTAGAGCGTGGTTAGCGTGTTTAACAGCGCATCCGGACCCAACACTACAACATCGCTGCCGTATTCATCCGGGAGAATCACCCGTTCACTTTGCAGTAACGTCTCAGTGGCAGCCAAGGATTTCAGCTGTCGTTCTATCTCGATCAAGTCCTGTCGCCAGAGGTGATGGGAAAACGCGCTGACCTCTTGTCCCAGGGCGGAGGTCTCCGATACGGCGCTATTCATACCTTGGCAGATAGCCAGCATTTCTGCGTCGCTCAGGTTATCGTCGTAAATATTGTCGTGCATGGGTCATACCTCTCTTGATGATTTGAGCAATTCGCTCGTACCATTACTGAACCATGTAAGAAGTTACGACTCGCAGGGTAGCTTGGCAGGCATCCTTCAGGAGAACTGCTCACCACTTTGGTCTCGTTAATTGATAATGCTTATGAAGCAGAGATTAGCTCGATCCTTTGGGATCTTTTCTCCTAGCCTATGATGTTAGTGATGCTTACAAATGGACTCTTACTGCGTGAGTCCATTGTCTCTTTGATGCTGTTGCTAGTAATATTAAGGCCATTATTATAGCTAATAACATATAAAGCCAAATTCTATAAAACCATTAGGTAGAGGGTGCCGGAGAAAGTTAACGCTTATGATCGGTTTGCGCTGTGAATTGCAAGCATGAGCTTTTGAAAAGTTAGTGTCGAAAAAGGTCGGGCACGAGTATGTTGCATGTCCTCTTTATTAGCTCTAATTAAAAATTTTTCAGCTCTGTACTACTTCTATGAAGTAGGGAAGCAATCGCTTCTTTCTCGGATCAATTCCAATATTAGGAGGTAGACATGACATCCATTTGCCCGAACTGCGGTTCGGCCGAAGTTTTGCTTCGCCATCAGGGGCGAAAAGTCTGTAGTAGCGCGGGTATCGCCGCGGGGTCCGCTGGCGGCGCGGCGGGAGCCTGGAGCGGCGCCCAAACCGGTGCGCTGCTGACGGCCTGGACCGGCCCCGTAGGAATCACGGTGGGCAGCCTAGCGGGTGCGGTATTTGGTGCACTGGCCGGTGGCGCGGCGGGTGGTATGACCGGTGCGCGCATTGGTAGTGAGCTGGACGAGCGGGTACTCGACAACCGCGAGTGCCACGCTTGTGGGCATACCTTCCGCGTCGAGGCTATCCCCCCGAAATCATCGCTGTAACTCACACAACGCTTTCTCACATAGGGCTCGTCATCTTCGGATGGCGGGCCCTATGCCGTTTATACCCTCTCAAAACAGGAGACATCCCATGGCACACGAACTCGAAACCATGGCCTACGTGGGCGACACCCCCTGGCACGGGCTGGGTAATCGCCTCTCACCCGCTCAACCATTGGAAGTGTGGCGTCGCGAGGCCGGACTCGACTGGCGCATCCAGGAAGCACCGGTTCGCTACGTCGACGGCGAAGAAGAGCGACTCGGCACCATCCACGCTTTCCCCGAGCAGAAAGTGCTCTATCGCTCCGATACCCGTACGCCACTGTCCGTGGTATCGCAGCGCTATCGAGTGGTCCAGCCGGAGGAGATTCTGGAGTTTTACCGTGATCTCACCGAACACGCCGGCTACGAGCTCGAGACGGCCGGTGTGCTGAAGGGCGGTCGAAAGTTTTGGGCATTGGCGCGCAGCGGACTGACGACCTCGCTTAAGAGCGTGGATGAGATCGGCGATTACCTACTGCTGGCGACTTCCTGCGACGGGTCGTTGGCCACCGTGGCCACGCCCACTACCGTGCGCGTGGTCTGCAACAACACGCTGAGCATCGCGGTGGATGGCACCAGCCAAAGCGTGAAGGTGCCGCACAGCACTCGCTTTGACGCCCGTCAGGTAAAACGGCAGCTGGGGATCTCGGTCTCGCGTTGGGACGACTTCATGGTTCGGCTCAAGACGCTGGCCGAGCGACGGGTCACCCAGCGCGAAGCGGAAGGCTGGTTCCAATCGGTGCTGTGTGACATCTCGACGCCGATCAGTGATACCGCAACGCTCTCCAACCGGCGGGCCCTGGAGCGGGTGACAGCGCTGTACAACGGCAAGGGGCGAGGTGCCGAGCTATGCACGGCTCGTGACACCGCCTGGGGGCTGGTCAACGCCGTTACCGAGTACGTCGATCATGAGAAGCGCGCGCGGAGCAACGACTATCGCATGGACTCGGCGTGGTTCGGTCAGGGCGCACAGCTGAAGCAGAAAGCGCTGAATGCCGCACTTGAGCTGGTGACATGAGTTTTCGCCAACGCAAGGTTCATTCCGTCACGAAGCGAGAGCGATGGCGTATTCGCCCTGAAGAGCGTCGCCGTTGCCTGCTTTTACCTTGGCGACAACCACCATCCCTGGAGACCCGCTCATGACGACAGTGACAAGGCACTGCTTGATTTGTGGTTCACGGGTGTTGATATCGCGAGAGGAGGCAGGTGGCGTTGTGGTGGTGCTTGGCATCTTCGCTGGTCTGGCTCGGGGCATTCGGCGGGTCGCCAGAACCCAGTCCAGGGAAACATCCTCGGCTAAGAGCGAAGCCGGACTTCCCGAGTTGGAGGTGTGTCTGGCCGGCGTGAACGAAGTATCTGCGTCGAAAGACAGCGTGGCGTCGTTTCGAGATGACGTGATCCGACATCACTTCGTGGGACAGCGATATCTCTGCCTGCGTTGTGGCGCGCGACAGAATCGAACGAACTGACCCTCACTTGGCCCCGCGAGTCTTCGGATGCTGAAGGCGCGTGCTTAACTGCTCTATGAGACCGGTCACCAACTCGCGGTCTTCCGCGCTGAGCGGCTCCAGCAGGTTGGCTAGATGCTTGGCACGATCCTGGGCGAGCGGGCTTGTTTCGCTCAGTAGGTCGCTGACCTCGCAGTCAAAGACCTCGGCAAACTGGAATAGCCGATCCAGCGCCGGAAGCACGATGCCACGTTCGATGCGGGAGACGGCCTCGTTGCCCAATCTCATCCGTTCGGCGACATCGCTCTGCTTGAGATCGCAGCGCAAGCGCTCTCGGGCAATGGCACGGCCAATTCGCTTGGCCAGCGCTACTGAATCCTCGTCCGTCATGAAGCCCTCCATTCAACCTGAATGGTTGGGTATCATCGCCTTGACATGAACACCCTGTTGGGTTGTCATCCAACCCGTAAGGATGTGTAACGTTGTCAGGAATCAGACTTTCAAACGAAAAATCTCATTCAGGGAACTACCAACCATGAAAAACCCATGGCTTTGGGTACCGATACTTTGTGGCGCCCTGGGCAGCCCCGCGTTTGCCGATAACTACGAGTGGAGTAGCGGCTTCGGCATGGGGGCAAGCGAATACTGGGTCGACGACGGCAACAACAATGCACTGCTCGTTTCGTGTCCGAAGCTCTACGAGGGGGAGCCGTCGACGGAAGGCTACGTGAGCGCTGAAGCCACGATCGACGGTCAGCGCTATGGCTCCGATACGCTTTCGGGCGATCCCGGTTTCGACGTCATCGTCGATGGTGAGCGCTGGTCCAATCCCTTCTTCACCGATTGCCGCGCCTGCGGTTCCAACTTCCCGGCGTTTTGGGAGGCGCTGCGTCAGGCCAACAATCTCTACATCAGCGCGGACGGCGTCCGCTCGAAGTTGCCCACGGCGGGTTTGGAGAGCGCGCTACCGCCGCTCGATAGCCCCGAAAACAACTGTCGTAGCGCCTGGTAACGAACTGGGCGCCTTCTCACTAAAAAACGCAATAAGGAACTCGCATGAAAACCGTCAAAGTCATGTCCCTCATCGGAATAGTGTTCTTTTCCCTTTGTCTCTTATTTCTGCTGGTCTGCATGGAGAGCGATGTTGAGGCCGCTGCCGGGTGGGGCATGTTCGCGACTCTCTACGGTATCGGCTTCGCCATCACGGCGTTCGTTCAGGCCAACAACCGCGTCAAGGCAGGTGTGGAGTAACCTCGAACCATCTGACTGCTGCTGATGATCACTAGGTATCGAATTCAACGACCGCTTGCTGCGTGCGCCTCTCATCATGACCCGGCTCCTTCTGGCCGGGTTTTTTTATGCCCGGAGGAAGGACCAATGCACCAACCATCACTAACACTCGATCTCTGCCAATCGCTGACACGCCTGACTCGACAAATGCTCGAGACCGATCAGTGCAAGACCCAAACCCACGTGTTGGGCCGGGGCCGCATCTACCGCATCACCGTCGAGCTCACCCCGGTTCCGCCAGAGCAGATCGACGACGTGATCAAAGCCTACCAATAGAGGAGTCTCATCATGCCAAGACAGTCATCCACGACGGCTGCCAAACCCGTCGCCGTGAGCAAGAGTGAAGATCATTCCGCCATTATCCAGGTCATCGAGCGCGCGGCGCTCAACCCGGATGTCGATATCGACAAGATGGAGCGGCTTCTACAGATGCAGGAGCGGGTGCTCGATCGCCAGGCGCTGATGTCCTATAGCGCCGCCATGGCGGCCATGCAGACCGAGCTACCCAGCATCGAGGAGCGGGGTAGAACCAACAACGGCCAGTACGCCACGCTCGAGGATATCGTCGACACGGTGCGGCCCATCCTTCAGCGCCACGGTTTCGCGGTGAGTTTCCGGATCCAGACTCAGGAACGGGGCATTCAGGTGACGGGGGTGCTGATGCATCGCGAGGGGCATCGTGAAGAGACCAGCATGCTGCTGCCGGCGGACGTGAGCGGCAGCAAGAATGCCGTGCAGGCCTTCGGCTCTTCGACCAGCTACGGCAAGCGCTACGTGCTCTGCGCCTTGCTCAACATTACCACTCGGGGCCAGGACGACAATGGCCTCTCCGCAGCGACGCTGAAACTCGTCACCACCTTTCAGGCCGCTCAGATCAAGAAGCTCATCGCTGACTGCCCGGCCGCCACGCAGGAGTGGTTCGCCGGCAAATATAGTGACGCAGGCCGAGTCCCCCGGAACGACTTCGACAAGCTGCGCGCCTCCCTACAGAAGCGCGTGCAATCCAACCCTTCACATCACTGACTAGTCGGCGGGCTCTGCTTCGCCGACCAACCCGCATCTCGAGGAGGAAAAGGCCATGCAGATACTCAACGTAGAGCAGGGCACGCCGGAATGGCATGCCGCGCGTCTCGGCATCGTCACCATGTCCGAGCTCAAGACGTTGCTGGTCAAGGGTAAAGGGCCTGGTGGATTCGGTGCCGGAGCCATCAGCTATATGCATCAGCTGATCGGTGAGCGCATCACGGGAGAAGCGGCCGCAGCCTTTACGGGCAATGCTCACACCCAGCGGGGCCATGAAATGGAACCGGTGGCCCGGGAGCTCTATTGGGAAGCAACCGGTCATTCGGACCTGGAACAAGTCGGCATCATTCTCAACAACGGGGTAGGTTACTCGCCGGACTGCGTTGTAGGTAATGATGGTTTGGTCGAAATCAAAACGAAACTGCCCAAGTATCAAATCGAACTGCTGCTGGCTGGAGAAATCCCTGCCGAGCATATCGCCCAATGTCAGGGCGGCTTATGGGTAAGTGAGCGAGAGTGGATCGATTTCGTCAGTTACTGGCCGGGAATGCCGCTGTTTGTGAAGCGGGCCTATCGGGATGAGGCGTTGATTCAAACCATAGCGGAGCGCGTGGAGGCGTTTCATGACGAGATGGAGCGAAGGTTAGGTTCAGTAATGGCAGCTTGAGTTAGTCTGAACTTAGCCTTTGAAAAAAATCCGATTGGCATTTTAGATGAAAGTCTATGCCGGTTCTAAACCTCAATGCGATATTTGGCGCTGCCTGCGGGTGGCGCCGAGTACGGGGGCTGTTCCTTATTTTTTTTTGGTGTCATGGCTTTGAGATAGGGTGGCGTCTTTCGATGCTAATTCCAATAAGTGGATTTTAATGAGTTGTTATCCTGCCCCGTAGTGAAGGGCTGTGACGTGTTCAAAAGAGAGGAGGGCTATCCAGTAGCTACTGTCTTGGTTGGAGTGAGTGTTAGATCAGGTTGCCTCTTCAGCTTAGTTGCCGATTTGAATGCCGGTGGACGGTAGATAATCTGCCAGTCGTGATATGACGTCTGTATCTACAGGTTATAGTCTTGTTTCTTTTGGTCTGTATCTTCGCTATCTAGTCATATTCTTCAAAGGCCTTTCGCCATCCGCAAAGTAAGTTTAAGTTTCTGTGGTGGTGCACTGCTGAGCTTTCAATAGCGCTTACGAAACGTGATCGATTACTGTTTCTCGAATTGCTCGCACGCTTCGTCTCTTTCCATAATTTTCGAGGCTATCCAGTCGTCAACTTCTCTTTCTACCCAAGCGACATTTCTTTCTCCTAAAGAAACTGGCTTTGGAAACCTATTTTCAGAAATGTATTTGTAAACAGTGGATCGCGCCAAGCCAGTTTGAAACATCACGTCTTTCAGTTTGATTAATCTCATGTCTACGAAGCTCCATGTTCGTCTCATGAGATTCACCAAGGCTATAAATTTTTACTGCCACTCAGTTTTATGCTGCGGCGTGCAAGTGAATTGATACGCTTGCTAGCACCAACTGAGGTATATCGCAGATTTTGAAGCCTCTCTGGACGTGCGTCGAGACCTTGCCTGAGCTAAACGCACTGGCCTCATAAGCCCTCTGTGGACATAACGGTGGATTGGGTCTCGGATATTTTTGTATGGGAGTAGGTGTCATCAAAGCACTGGAAATGATCAGTAACGTGCTGATTCTCAGAGAGCATGAGAAATTTTTGGTTACGTGAATATTCTGAAAGTACTTCGTCGAGGCTACACAAAAGCCGCTAAAGGAAATTGAAAATGTGCCGATAAACATACGGTAAGGTTACGTAGTTCTTGGGTCATGGCGAATGGGGGTTGCATGGGTGTTGATAGAGGGAATGTTTCATTTGGACCGCTTGAGTTTAATAATGATCGATACTGTAGATTTTATGAAGGACACATAAGGTCTAGAGATTTTAAAGCAGTAAATATCACGAGCAGTCCGGTTTCAATAAGGTCTTATGTCCTGAGCTTTACCGAGAGTGAACAAAAAAATATCATTCGGGATTTGGTTGAAGCTAGAAGCGGAATGGTTTTGCCTGATGCCGAATTTTCTTGGTTAAAGGAAAACAAGCGCGCCAGTAATTTTGCTTGGTTGTGGCTTAAAACCGCTACAGCAAATGATTTTCGAGAGCTTTGTGATTCAAGCGCATTGCCGCCCGTTGCGGAATCTGAGCGGGAATGCACTTACTTCGATTCAATATTAGGTCGGCAATTATCTAAAGACTCGGATCATCATTATGCACAGATTTGTGCTTTTTTCGATAGTTGGTTATTTCCTGTAAGTTTCAAGCAAAATCTAATGAGTGGGTTGAAAAACAAGTGGTCCAAGTCTAATTCTAGACCTATAAAATACGATTGGTTAGATGGTTGCAATGATACTCAATGTAAGTGGGCTTGGGAGTATGCTGGGAAAAATTACCCTGCATGCAGCCTTTTTTACCCAAAGAGCTCAGTGGAGAAGCGTGATTTCATTATTGCTGTATTTGACACTATTGCTCACGGGAGTGATGCCATGCTTGGGGTGATGAAGTTTAGAAAGGCGTGGAGCCAGAGGGTTTTTCGTGATAAACAGGAAGGAAAGGTTCCACTAAACACATACATCAGTAAGGAGACTAAAGAAATGCTCGATATGATTTCGAGGCGATATGACGAGAAAATGTATAAAACGTTGGAAAGAATTATTAAGGAGTTCCACGTAAACAGCGGCGTGTGATTGGTTCTCGCCGCTTTGTGATTAAGAGTTAGATTTTCCAAGCATAAGTTGGCGGTCAACCTCAAGCGGTGAATGGCTATTTGTTGATTTCGGGGGCGACAAGGTTTGCGACATTTTGGAGACCCAGCTTGCGCTCTTCAAAATAATCGTATCGGTCGTATATGCCCTCTACTCCTTTGATTTTGTGATTGAGACATCGCTCAGCAACATGGCCGGGAGTACCCACTGAGGCCAGTAGACTTCGACATGTGCGGCGTAGGTCATGTAACGTGAATATGGCTATGTCGCCCATTCGGTTCTCTGGTTGCTGCATGCCCGGTTCCCGGCCGAAAAGCTTGGCGATAGCGTGGTTCAGAGTGTCTTTACCCATGTGGGGTAGCTTGCTGCTGCGCCGGTTGGGAAATACGAACTCCGAGCCGCAGGCGCGAACTTGAAGCTCCTGAAGCCAGTCAACGGCTTGAGGCGGCAACGGTACGATCATACCGACGCCCGATTTACTGCGTTCCCCGGGCAACTCCCATCGGCGGCGTACCAAATCGAATTCGTCCCACTTGGCTTCGGTCAGCTCGGTTTTCCTTGTTCCCAACACGATCAGTAGAGCGCAGGCGAGATAGTTCTCCCGAGTGAAGCTCGAGCGATTTTCGCGAAATACCGCAAAGACTTTGCTTATCTCATCCAGCGTCAGCGCACGGTCACGGCTCTTCTCTACGCCTCCAGCATCATTGACGTTGAACGCTGAGGCCGGGTTGTAAGTGATCAGCCCGAGCTTAACGGCATGATTGAAGAGCTGCTTCAGATACATCAGCGTGTCGTTGGCAGTGGTGGGCCGCCTACTGGCTGAGACTTTCCTGATGATGTCTCGAACATCCATCGGAGTGACCGCGTCGATCTCCCGCTCTCCGATGCTGGGCTCCACCTCCTTACGGTACACGCGCTTTGGGATGTGGGGATGCTTGAGACGTTTCTCCAAATCGGGATACCAGTCAGCGAACAGGTCGTTCACGGTTCTGATCGAGACCTGTTGCTCCTGCTTACGTGATTCGATGGGATCGACACCTGCCTGAAGAGATCTCTGATGCTCCAGCGCCTTGGACCGAGCCTCTGCCAAGGAGAGGTGCGCCTGCTTGCCTAAAGACATTTCTCGACGCTTACCGAGCAGGGAGTAGCGCAGCATCCAGTAAGGCGCTCCCTTCTTCGGAACCATCAGATACAACCCCCCACCGTCACTATGTCTCCCTGAAGACCCGTCTTTGACGAGTGACTGCACTTTCTTGGCGTTGAGGCTTCCCACGATCGTTATCCCTTCCCGGTGAAGTATTTGAGCTCTACCCATCACCTCTCCGAAATACAGTCCGGGGCCAACTGGGTCCACGTCCTGCGAGCTTGGCGAGTGTCAGCATACTAGGAGGGTGGGTAGTACCTTCGATATTGACGGAGATGGGCTGAGGAAGCAACGGGTTTACTACCCACATTACCCCCCAGTTGGAGATGGATTTTACGGGACCTCGATAGACGTCTGTGGACGGTTTGGCATCAAAAAAATAGCAAATTCAGCGATTTGAGGATTCTTTCAGATGTCGGTAGATTTTACTCTATATTCTGAATCTGTTCCCGCATCTGCTCAATCAGCACCTTCAGCTCCACCGCGCAGCGGGTGGTGTCGGCGACGATGGCCTTGGAGGAGAGGGTGTTGGCTTCGCGGTTGAGTTCCTGCATCAGGAAGTCGAGGCGCCGCCCGATGGGGCCCTTTTGTTTGAGCTGCCGTTCCACTTCGGTGACGTGGGTCTCCAGCCGGTCGAGTTCTTCGGCGACGTCGGCCTTGTGGGCCATCATCACCATTTCCGCTTCCAGCCGCTGCGGGTCGAGTTCGGTCTTGGCGGCATCCAACCGTTCAAGCAGTTGGGTGCGCTGGCGCTCGAGAATCGTCGGCAGGTGCTCGCGCACGATGGCGACCTGCTCGCGCACGCCCTTTAGCCGTTCGTTGATCAATTCAGCCAGGCGCTCGCCTTCGCGGGCGCGGCCGGTTTCCAGATCCTTCAGCGCGGCGTCGAACAGTTCGATGCCTGCGGCTTTGACCTGATCGATATCCAGGCGCTGGGTGGCCATCACGCCGGGGTGGGCGAGCAGTTCCAGCGCATTGGGCATCGGCGCTTCCGGCAGCTGGACGCGAACCTGGGCCAGCGCTTGGGAGAGCGCGGTGAGCTGATCGGCGTTGATGCCGGGGGCGGCGTTGCCCTCGGCGGGGTCGAAGCGCAGCGAGCACTCCACCTTGCCGCGGGCGAGTCGCTGGCGCATCGCTTCGCGGTAGTGCGGTTCGAGATCGCGCAGGGTATCGGGAAGTCGAAAATGCGGCTCCAGGTAGCGCTGATTCACCGAGCGCAATTCGAGCTGCAGGCTGCCCCAGTCGGCATCACGGGTCTGGCGGGAGAACGCGGTCATGCTATGGGGCATGGGGAATTCCTTGAATCGTCGAGCTGATCGCTGAAGTGTAACGTATCGGTGAAGACGCGGGGTCGCCGCCGATCGGTTCTACGGCCTCTGGCGGTGATTGTGCGCACAGGATGTGTAGAATGGCCGACCTTCCTGAAGCGTCTTCAACGCGGTGCTTCTATCATTGATGTTTTGGATCGAGAGGCTTTCATGCGCCCGAGTGGACGACAACCCGATCAGCCCCGCGAGGTCACGCTGACCCGCGGTTATACCCGTCACGCCGAAGGCTCGGTGCTGGTCACCTTCGGGGATACCCAGGTGCTGTGCAATGCCAGCGTCGAAGCCGGCGTGCCGCGCTGGCTGCGTGGCAAGAATCAGGGCTGGGTGACTGCCGAGTACGGCATGCTGCCGCGTGCGACCCATACCCGCAGCGGCCGCGAGGCGGCACGCGGCAAGCAGGGCGGGCGCACGCTGGAAATTCAGCGTCTGATTGGCCGTTCGCTGCGCGCGGCGGTGGATCTGAAGAAGCTCGGCGAATACACCATCACGGTGGACTGCGACGTGCTGCAGGCCGATGGCGGCACGCGCACGGCGTCGATCACCGGGGCTTGCGTGGCACTGATCGAGGCGCTGCAGTACATGCAGCGCAAGAAGATGATCAAGACCGACCCGTTCCGGCAGCTGGTCAGCTCGATCTCGGTGGGCGTCTACAAGGGCACCCCGGTGCTCGATCTGGATTACCCGGAAGACAGCGCCGCCGACACTGACATGAACGTGGTGATGACCGAAGATGGCAAGCTGATCGAGGTGCAGGGCACGGCGGAAGCGGAAGCGTTCTCACGCGCCGAGCTCAACGGCATGCTCGACCTGGCTGAGAGCGGCTGTCAGGCACTGTTCGCCAAGCAGCACGAAGCGTTGGGCATTCGTCGCTAGTCGCCAGGCCTGCCGTCAGTCGCGCGTGACCAATAGCCCGGACGCCAGCTGGCGGAAGGCGTCGGTGGCTCTTTCCAGCACGTCTGCATCGTCGCTGGCGGCAACCCAGAGCGCGGCGTTGAGCGCCGCGCCATTGATCAGCCGGGCGGCAGCTTCCACGTCGACCGGTTTGACGATTCCCGCCTTGGTCAGTGCCTCCAGCGTCGTCATCGTCGCCAGCAGGCAGCGGTTCTGGCTCGGCCACTGAGAGGGATCTCCCAGTACCGCCGGGCCATCCAGCAGCACGATGCGCTGGATCTCGGGATCACGCGCCAGCTCGATGTAGGCGCCACCTTCTGCCAGTAACCCCTCCCAGGCGTTCGTATGGCGCTGCCCGATCTCGTGGGCGCGAGCGGCCATCTCGCTGTCGAGTCGGTCGACGACGGCGGCCAGCAGACCCCGCTTGTCGCCGAAATGATGGTATAGCGCGCCACGGGTCAGGCCGGCACGGGCGGTGAGTTCGTCCATCGACGCGCCGGCATAGCCCTTCTCGGCAAAGGCCGATCGCGCGGCGTCGATCAGCTTGGCGCGCGTCTCTTCCAGCATTTCGGCGCGACTGCGTCGGGTCATGATCTCTCCTGTGTTCAAGACGGCTTCCTTCACGCTGCCGCCGGAAGGGTATCGCGAGACGACGGATATTGGCATACGGAGTGTATATAAATTTGACATACGCAGCGTATGCGTAATTAATATACGTGTCGTATGTCAATCTATCGGCGCCTTCATGCATCGCGCCCTCTCGAGGAGTCATTCCATGTTGCAAGCTCAACCTACCCAGTCGCCGCAGCCTGTCTTTCCCGCCAACCGCAGTGCACTTTACGAGAAGCATGGCTATTCGGCGGCGATTCGCTCCGGCGATCTGCTGTTCGTCTCCGGCCAGGTCGGTAGCCGCGAGGACGGTTCGCCGGAGCCCGATTTCGAAAGCCAGGTCGCGCTCGCCTTCGACAACCTGAAAGCGGTTTTGGCCGCCGCTGGCTGCGGGCTGGAAGATCTCGTCGACGTCACCACGTTCCACACCGATCCGGAAAATCAGTTCGAGACGGTACTGGCGACCAAGTCGCGACATTTCCCGGCTCCGCCTTATCCCAACTGGACGGCGGTGGGCGTGACCTGGCTGGCCGGGTTCGATTTCGAGATCAAGGTGGTGGCGCGGATTCCGAGCGACGCCTGATACCAGCTGTCCCCCCCCAACGACGAACGCCCCGNNCGGGGCGTTCGTCGTCTCATCGACAGGATACGGAAAACGTACTGTCGGCGTTTCGTCTCAAGTCAGACGATCAGGACTTCTCTTCGAGCATCTTCTCGCGGGCCAGACGCGCCTGCTCTTCCTCGTAGGTGGGGAAGTCGACGTAGCCGCGAGCATCGCCGCCGTAGAACGTGTTCGGGTCGAAATCGGCCAGCGGCCAGTCGTTCTGCAGGCGCTCGACCAGATCCGGATTGGAGGTGAACGGGCGGCCGAACACCGGCAGATCGATGACGCCGTCGTCGATCAGCTTCTGCGCTTCGGCCTTGTCGAGGTTGCCGGCGAACAGCAGCGTGCCGCGATAGGCATCGCGGAACTGGCGCAGGAACTCGCGCGGCAGACCATCCTGCCCCTGAGCACCCTGATCCATCAGGTGGACATAGGCCAGATCGCGCTTGCTTAGCTCCTCGGCGAGATAGAGATAGGTGCCTTCGATGTCGTCATACAGCGGCATGTCGAACAGCGTGCCGTAGGGCGTCAGGCGCACGCCGACACGATGCGCGCCGATTAGCGCGATGGAGGCGTCGATCGCTTCGAGCAGCAGCCGGCAGCGGTTTTCGCGCGAGCCGCCGTAGTCGTCGGTGCGGTCGTTGATGCCAGCGTTGATGAACTGCTCGAGCAGATAGCCGTTGGCGCCATGCAGCTCGACACCGTCGAAGCCGGCATTGCGCGAATTCAGCGCGGCCTGGGCAAAATCGTCGACCAGCCGGCGGCACTCTTCGGTGGTCGCCGCACGTGGGGTGGTGGCCGCCAGCATGTCGGGCTGGCCATCGTCGTTGTAGCCGAACGCCATACCACCCTGCTTGGTGCTGCTGCTGATCGGCGCGGCGCCATTCTGCTGGATCGAGGTGTGCGAGACACGCCCGACGTGCCAGGTCTGGCAGAAGATCACGCCGCCGCGCTCGTGCACGGCCTGGGTCGCTTTCTTCCAGCCGGCGATCTGATCGGGGCCGTAGATGCCCGGGTTGAACAGATAACCCTGGCCCTCGCGGGAGATCGGGCTGCCTTCGGAGACGATCAGCCCGGCGCTGGCACGCTGACGATAATAGAGCGCGCCCATTTCATCGGGCACGTCGCCCTTGGCGCGGGCACGGGTCATCGGCGCCATGACGATGCGGTTGTTCAGGCGGGTGCCGGCAAGATCGAACGGTTCGAATAGCGATGTCATATCGTGAACTCCTTTTTACGACGGTCCGGGCAACGTTGAAGTGATCAGCAATGGCATGATCAGCGATGACACGAGGCCGTGATGACGTAAGGTCAAAACAAAGCGAGCCCGATTGGGCTCGCGATCATTGGACCAAAGTCTAGGAAACAATTAGCCAGCCAACAATGAATCCTGACGACCATGCCGATGCAGGAAAGCTATCGCTGCTCGCTGCTCGCTGCTCGCTGCTCGCTGCTCGCTGCTCGCTGCTCGCTGCTCGCTGTCTGCCTTCTGCTCAGACCACCGAGGTCATCCCGCCGTCGACGGACACGTTCTGTCCGGAGACGAAATTCGACGCGCCGGAGCAGAGATAGACCAGCGTACCCACCAGCTCCTCGACTTGGCCCCAGCGTTGCGCCAGGGTGCGCTTCTCGATCCAGGCGTTGAAGTCGGCGTCCTGCCACAGGGCCTGGTTCATGTCGGTCTGGAAGTAGCCGGGCGAGAGACAGTTGACCTGGATGCCGTAGCGCGCCAGGTCGGCGGCCATTCCCTGAGTCAGCAGCGCCACGCCGCCCTTGGAAGCGGCGTAGGGCACGATGGTTTCCCGGGCGAGTTTCGACTGCACCGAACCGATATTGACGATCTTGCCGCTGCCACGTTCCGACATCGCCGGGCTCACCGCCTTCGACACATAGAAAGCGCTGGAGAGATTGGTGGCGATGACGGCGTCCCAGTCGGCGGGGTCGAAGTCGTTGAACGGGCCGCGTTTCTGCAAGCCGGCGTTGTTGACCAGAATATCCGGCACGCCGAGACGTTCGATCAACGGATCGATGGCCGCTTTCACCGCCTCGGCATCGGTCACGTCGAAGGCCACGGCGTCGACCGTGGCGCCGGTTTCCGCCGCCAGCTTCCGGGCGGCTTCCTCGGCCGCTTCCTGGCTGCGTCCGTGGACGATCACGCGGGCGCCCTGTTCAGCCAGCCCGCGGGCCAGCGCGTTGCCCAGTCCGCGGGTGGAACCGGTGATCAGCGCCAGTTGGCCTTGAATGTCGAATAGATTGGTCATCGTTGTCCTCGTATCGGTGAGTGCTCTAGAAGATCAGATAGACGGCGCAGGCCAGCACGAACCCGACCACCGACTCCAGCGCCTGCTGCACGGTCCAGGTCATCAGCGTGGTCTTGACGTCCATGCCCAGCAGACGCCCCACCAGCCAGAAACCGGAGTCGTTGACGTGGCCGGCGAAGACCGAGCCGGCGGCGGTGGCGAGCGTGATCGCAACGATCTGCATGGCGGAAAAGTCGCCACCGGCAACGGCCGGGGCCATCAAACCGGCGGCGGTGACCAGCGCCACGGTGGCGGAACCCTGCGCCAGGCGCATGACCACGGCGACGAGATAGGCGGCAGCGATGACCGGCAGGCCCAGGTCGCTCATCGAATCGGACAGCGCGTCGCCGATCCCCGAAGCCTGCAGTACGCCGCCGAACATGCCGCCGGCGCCGGTGATCAGGACCACCGAGCAGATCGGGCCCAGCGAGGAGTCGACGATCTTCTCCAGCGCGCTACCGCCTTCGCCGCGGCGGCTGCCCAGCACGTAGATTGCCACCAGCACCGAGATCAGCAGCGCGATCGGCGTTTCGCCCAGCGAGGAGAGGAACTGGAACCAGGTGGCATCGCTGTCGACTACGCCGGCGGCGCGGGCGAAATCCAGTCCGGTGTTGAGAAAGATCAGGGCCAACGGCAGCAGCAGCAGTGAAATGACCGTGCCCACGCTGGGCGGGTTCTCGATCTCGTCGTTGTCCTGGCCGCCGAACAGGCTCACTTCCAGCTTGAAGTCGAAGCGACTGGCCGCAAAACGTCCCCACAGATAACCGGAGAGATACCACATCGGGAAGGCGATGATGATCCCGACCAGCAGCACCAGACCCAGATTGGCGCCATAGAGCTCGGTCGCGGTGACAGGGCCGGGGTGAGGCGGTACGAAAACGTGCATCACCGAAAACGCCGCCGCGGCCGGCAGCGCATAGAGCAGTACCGGGCCACCCAGGCGCTTCGCCACGGCGAAGATGATCGGCAGCATCACGATCAGGCCGGCATCGAAGAAGATCGGAAAGCCCATGATCAGCGAGGCGAGGCCCAGCGCGAAGGGCGCTCGCGCCTCACCGAACAGCGATACCATCCGCTCGGCCAGCACCTGGGCACCGCCGGAGTGTTCCACCAGCTTGCCCAGCATCGCGCCGAAACCGACCAGCAGCGCCACCGAGCCCAGTGTGCCGGCGAAGCTGTCGGTCATGGTATCGACGATGGCGCCCGCGGGAATGCCGGTGGCGAACGCGGTCAGCAGGCTGACCAGCACCAGCGTCGGAAAGGCGTGTAGATGAAAGCGGATGATCAAGACCAGCAGCAGGGCGATCGCGGCGGCGGCGATGCCCAGCAGGGGTCCTGCCGTCAGAGTTTGTGTCCAGTCGTCCATGTGGCTTTCTCCCGGGAATGATCGGTGCGCTGCCACGGTCGCACAGCGTGATATATCTGAAAATACGACATTGGTTTGTGTGCCGAGCGCTGTCATTCGATTTCTGGCGCCGACACCGACTTGAATGCTGCCAGAAGTGGCCGAGCCTGGATCGATCGAGGGTGGCGTCATTCGTGCCGCTTTTTTTACGACCCGTCATTTCAGCACGCGATGATCCGAACGATGCGATTTGATCAATGCTCGGACTCGACCAACACTGACGGAGCCACCTTCATCGTCGGACAGCCAATCATGTATCGCCAATTTTTTTATCTTCTGACGGCTGCGTTGATCGCGGCCACTCTGGTCATCGGCGTGTTCTGGCACGCTTTCCTGTGGCTACTCATTCTATGGGTGCCGCTGACGCTCGTCGGCTGGCGCGATCTGAGTTCGCCCCACAACGTGCTCTACAACTATCCGCTGATCGGCCATCTTCGCTATATGCTCGAGTTCGTTCGCCCGGAGCTGCGTCAGTATTTTTTCGAGTCCGAAACCAGTGGCAGGCCGTTTTCCCGCGAACAGCGCAACCTGATCAATGCGCGAGCCGACGGCAGCGGAGATACCTCGCCGTTCGGCACCATTCGTGACGTCGACGCGGCGGGCTATAACTTTTCCTACCATTCGATACAGCCCGGCAAGGTGCCGGACGAGGCACGCTGGATCACCATCGGCGGGCCGCAGTGCGCGCGGCCCTATCGCTCGTCACGTCTCAATATTTCGGCGATGAGCTTCGGTGCACTCTCCGGCAAGGCCATCGAGGCGATGAATCTGGGTGCCAGGCAGGGCGGATTCGCCCACGATACCGGCGAAGGCGCGATCAGCCCCTATCACGAGAAACACGGCGGCGACCTGATCTGGGAGCTGGGCACGGGCTATTTCGGCTGCCGTCATGAAAACGGCCGTTTCGATGCCGAGACATTTCAGGAGAAGGCGCGGCGCGATCAGGTCAAGATGGTCGAGATCAAGATCTCCCAGGGCGCCAAGCCCTCGCATGGCGGGTTGCTGCCGGGCGCCAAGGTCAACCGGGAGATCGCCAGCACGCGCCAGATCGAAATGGGCCAGGACTGCGAATCGCCGCCGTCGCATCCGGAGTTTTCCACCCCGCGAGAGCTGATGGCGTTCGTCGTTCGGCTACGTGAACTGAGCGACGGCAAACCTGTCGGGATCAAGCTCTGCCTGGGTAAACGCAGCGAATTCCTGAGCATCTGCAAGGCGATGGTCGAGACCGGCACGCTGGTCGATTTTATCGTCATCGATGGCGCCGAAGGTGGCACTGGCGCGGCGCCGCAGGAGTTCTCGGATAGTCTCGGGGTGTTCATCGACGAAGCACTCCCGTTTGTCGACAACGCCCTGCGCGGGGCCGGCCTGCGGGAAAAGGTTCGCCTGATCGCTAGCGGCAAGGTCGCGCTGGGCTACGACATGGTGACCAAGGTCGCGCTGGGTGCCGACATGTGCAACGCCGCGCGGCCGTTCATGTTTGCGGTCGGCTGCATTCAGGCGCGGCGCTGCCATACTAACAAGTGCCCGACCGGGGTGGCGACGCAGGATCCCAAGCGCTCGCGGGCGATCAACGTGCCGGAGAAGGCCGAGCGCGTGGCCCGCTATCACCAGGCCACGCTGGGCGGTTTCGCGGCGATGACCGGCGCCATGGGACTGTCGCATTTCGACGAGCTGACGCCGAACCACATTCGTCATCGCAGCGCCTACGCCCCCGCCAGGGGTTACGCCGAGTTCGAGCTGCCAAGGCTCGAGGCGGGACAGTTGCTGGGTGATGAGGTGCCTGAGGCCTGGCAGGCGGAGTGGCAGGCCTCGGCAGTGGATCGGTTCTAGGTATCCGCCTCAGATATCAGATTCAGGTATCAACGCCAGGTAAAGTCTGGGCAAAGACGTATTACCGGGCCGTGCTAGGCTCGATGACAAACATCCTTTCTTTAGAGGCATCGCATGTTTCATTTCCCCGCCTATCGCTATCAATCCGCCGATTCCGATGCTGGCGAAGCCAGCAGTGGTGATCGTACCAACGTTGATCACACGGACGGCGATCCTCATCGCTGGCTGGAAGCGGTCGATAGCGCCGAGTCGCTGGCCTGGGTCGAGGATCAGAACCGACGCACGCTCGAGAGCTTCGAAGACGCCGATTTCGCCACGTTGCAGACGGGGTTGCGCGAGATTCTCGACGCCGACGATCGCATCCCGTTCGTGGTCAAGCGCGGCGAGCATTACTACAACTTCTGGCAGGACGCCGAGCATCCGCGCGGTCTGTGGCGTCGCACCAGGTGGGAATCCTACCTTCAGGCACGGCCCGATTGGGAAGTGCTGATCGATGTCGATGCGCTCAATGTCTCGGAAAACGAGAACTGGGTCTGGCACGGCGCCGATTGTCTCGAACCGGAAAAGCCGGGTGGCCCCTGGGAGCGGGCGCTGGTGTCGCTCTCTCGCGGCGGCGCGGATGCCGATGTCACCCGCGAGTTCGACCTGATCGCCAAGCGCTGGATCGGGGTCGACGGTGACGGCGAGGCCGGCTTCGAGCGTCCGGAAGCCAAGGGTGGCATGAGCTGGATCGACCGCGACACGCTGTTCGTCTACACCGATTTCGGTACCACGGACTCGGGTGAAAGCGCTTTGACCAGTTCTGGCTACCCCCGCCTGGTCAAGCGCTGGCGGCGGGGCGAGCCGATGGCGGCGGCAGAGACGATCTTCGAGGCCGCCGAACAGGACCTGATGGCGCTGGCGTTTCACGACAGCACTCGCGGCTTCGAGCGCGATTTCATCCATCACGCACTGGCATTCTACGAGCAGCGTCTGATCGAACTTTTGCCCGACGGCGAGGCGTTTCCCATCGAGGTGCCGCTGTCGGCCCAGGCGGTGGTGCATCGGGAGTGGCTGCTGGTGCATCTGCGCGACGACTGGCAGCTCGAAGAAAACGATCTGAACTTCCCAAGCGGCGCGCTGCTGGCGATTGACTACGCGTCGTTCAAGCGTGGCGAACGCGGTTTCACCACGCTGTTCACGCCGGATGCGCACCGCTCGCTGGAAGGATTCGAGTGGACCCGAAACTATCTGGTGCTGGACGTTCTCGAAGACGTCAAACATCGGCTGCAGGTGCTGATACCGGGTCAGGGCGCCGACTGGTCACCGCGGCCGATCCCGGGCCTGCCCACGGCGGGCGAAATCGGGGTCGCGGCGTTGGACGATGAAGAGAGTGACGAGGTTTTTCTGATCGTCACCGACTATCTCACCCCCACCACGCTGGCGCGGATGGATCTCGCCGCGGTGGATCGAGCGCCGGATACGATCAAGCGGGCGCCGAGCTTCTTCGAGACCGACGGCATGCAGGTGACGCAGCGTTTTGCCACCAGCGCCGACGGCACGCAGGTTCCCTACTTTCTGGTGCTGCCGGCCGGCATGGAAGCGGGAAAACCGCCCCAGCCGCTGCCGACGCTGCTTTACGGCTACGGCGGCTTCGAGATTTCGCTGACGCCTCACTACATCGCCGGGGCCGGGCGCAGCTGGCTCACACGTGGCGGCGCCTATGTGGTCGCCAATATCCGGGGCGGTGGCGAGTATGGCCCACGCTGGCATCGTGCCGCGCTCAAGGGCGAGCGCCACAAGGCGTTCGAGGATTTCGCCGCCGTCGCCGAAGATCTGGTCGCGGCCGGCATTACCACCCCGCAACGGCTGGGTATCCAGGGCGGTTCCAACGGCGGTCTGCTGGTCGGCAACATGATCACGCGCTATCCGGCTCACTTCGCCGCGGCGGTATGTGAAGTGCCGCTGCTCGACATGCAGCGTTATCACCAGCTGCTGGCGGGCGCCTCGTGGATGGCTGAATACGGCGATCCGGACAGCGACGACTGGGAACACTTCCTCAAGGACTACTCGCCCTATCACAACCTGCGCGAGGGCGTGGACTATCCTTCGGTGCTGTTCACCACCTCGACCCGCGACGACCGGGTCCATCCCGGCCACGCCCGCAAGATGATGGCACGCATGGAAGCGATGAAGGCGGGCGACGTCTATTATTTTGAGAATACCGAAGGCGGCCACGGCGGCGCGGCGGACAACGCCCAGCGGGCGAAGTTGAGCGCGCTGGCGTGGCGCTTCCTGTGGGATCGGTTGAGTGCAGCCCCCGACGCCGGCTGAGACCTTTCGTTTTCAGGATTTCAGGATTTCAGGGTTTCAGGGTTTCGTGAGCTAGCCAGCGATCTTTTCCTGTACGCCAAGGCGATACCAGTGGACGGCGTTGTCGTGCAGGATCGCCTGGCGCGCGTCCGGCGCGGCATCGGCAATGGCCTGCTCGACCATGGCGAGCCAGGTCGCATAGCTGACATTGAGGCCGGTGACCGGGAAGTTGCTGGCGAAAAGGCAGCGCTCGGCACCGAAGAGTTCTATGGCCTCGGCGAGCACCGCGATATTCTTCTGCTCATCCCAGGCGGCCATGGGGCTTCCCAGCTCCGAGAGCTTGACCGCGACATTGGGGTTCTCAGCCAGGATACGCATGCCCTCGCGCCAGCGCGTCAACCCCTGCTCACTGCGATCCCAGGGCAGGCCGGTGTGGTTAAGAATCACGCGCAGGTTCGGGGTGGCTTCCAGCACTCTGGCGGCGTCCGCAAGGTGCCAGGCCGGCACTCGCAGATCCCAGGACAGGTCGCGTTCCTCCAACAGACGAAGCCCGCGGGTCCAGTCGGTGTCCTGTAGCGAGCCCGGCGCGCCAAGCGTGCTGTCATATCCCTCGGGTCTGGCCGCCGTCACCGGCTTGGCACGCACGCCGCGCAACAATGGAGAGCGCATCTGGCGTTCGAGCTGGGTTTCACAGGCCGGATCGGCGAATGCCGCCCAGCCGACCAGCGCCACGGGCAGTCCGTGCTCCTCGGCCAGCTGCGTTAGCCAACGGGTTTCCACCTCGGGGGCCTGGCGTGCCGACTCGGCCTCGCAATGCACGGTGCCCGCCAGGCGATAGCCTGATGGGATCAGCGCCCGGATATCCGCCGGCAGAAAGGGCTGACGGATCCGCGCGTAATCGCCGAGGAAGAAGTGATCGTCGATCTCATCCTCGAGCCACGGATAGTGCACGCTGGCATCCAGCGCCCAGAAGTGGTGATGGCAATCGATCAGAAGCTGTTCGTTCATCGAAATGACCTCAGTTTGCCAGCCAGTACAGCGGCACGGTGATGATCTGCGGGAACGCCACGAACAGCAGCAACAGCACGACATAGGCCATGACGAAGGGCAGCACGCCCGTGACTGCCTTCTCGAACTTGATCTGCCCCACGCTGGCGATCACATTGAGCACGTTGCCCACCGGTGGCGTGATCAGGCCGATGGCGCAATTGAGGACGAACATGATGCCGAAATAGACCGGGTCGATACCGGCGATCTGAACGATCGGCATCAGGATCGGGGTCAGTACCAGAATGGTCGGCGTCAGATCCATCACCATGCCGACGACCAGCACGATAGCCATGATGGCGAGCATCAGCAGGCGCGGATTATCGGCCAGCGGTGCCAGCAGATCGGCCACCATCATCGGGAGCTGGGCAATGCTGATCAGCCACGAGGCCACGCTGGCCGCCGCGACCAGGAACATCACCACGGCGGTATTGCGGGCGGCCTGCACCAGCACCTCATAAAGCCCGGCGAGGTCGAGCTCTCGATAGATCAGTGTGGACACCAGCATGGCGTAGACGGCCGCCACGACGCCGGCTTCGGTGGGCGTGAAAATGCCGGTCTTGATACCGCCAATGATGATCACCGGCAGCAGCATGGCCCAGAAACTCTTGCGCAGCGCGCTCAGCCGCTCGGCACCAGTGGCCTTCGCGGCTACCACCAGCTCCTCCTTGCGAGTGATGAACAGCCACATCAACACCAGGGTCACACCCATGATCAGCCCCGGCACGATGCCTGCCAGGAACAGCTTGCTGATCGAGATGCTGCCCGCGACCCCGATGATGATCAGCGGGATCGATGGCGGGATGATCGGTGCGATGATGCCCCCCGCCGCCATCAGCCCGGCCGATCGACCCTGGGGGTAACCGGCTTGACGCATCATCGGCAACAGCATGGAACCCAGCGCCGCGGTATCGGCGACGGCCGAGCCGGATAGACTGGCCATGACGATGGCGGCGAAGATCGCCACGAAGCCGAGTCCGCCCTTGCGATGCCCCACCAGGCTCATCGCCAGCAGCACGATACGCTTCGACAGCCCGCCACGCGACATGACTTCGCCGGCGACCAGGAAGAATGGAATCGCCAGTAGCGTGTAGCTATCGGCGCCGTTGACCAGGTTCTGGGCCAGAATCTGCGAATCGAATAGCCCCAGATGCAGCATCAGCACCACGGCGCTGACCAGCAGGGCGAAGGCAATCGGGAGGCTGAGGCCAATCGAGGCCAGCAGCGACGCCAGGAACAGACCAATCGTCATGAGATTTCCTCCCTGCTATTCGGCACCGACTGTAAACGCGTGGGTGTCAGCAACCGCAAGACCAGGATCAGCGCCATCAGGACGCCGGCAACCAGTGCGGCAAGATAGAAAACGCCGACGGGAATGCCACTGATCGGCGATAGATCGCTCCAGTTGAGCCGCGTCTGGGCGTAGCTGCCCTTGATCAACATCAGGCAGCAACCCAACATCGCCAGCGTCACCAGACGCTGCAGCACGCCCTGAATCTTTTGCGGCAGGCGGTCGGAGAAGGTCGTTACTCGGAGATGTTCATGGCGCATCAAGCCCACCACCGTGCCAAGGAAGATGACCCACACGAACAGAAACCGGGACAGCTCGACGCTGACCGAGATGCCGCTGTCGAAGCCATAGCGCAGTACGACATTGGTGAAAACCAGCGCAATCATCGCCACCAGTGCCAATACCATGAGCAGATTGAGCGTCAGCTCGGCAAGGCGCGATAGGCGGCAAAGCGTCGTCTGGAGCGATCCCTGTGACGGTTGAGCCATGGTATGCGGTCTGGACATGAAGGTTCTTCCTGAGGACGGAAAAAACGGATTTCCGGGCGCGGTGTCCCGATGCGCCCCCGGCACGGCAACCGGGGGCTTCGGTCTACTCCGTTGCAGGCCGAGCGGCCTTGATGGCCTCGATCAGCTCGGGGCCGTATTTTTCTTCGAAAGTGGCCTGCACGGGGCCGGCGACAATGTCACGCATCGAAGCACGATCCGGCTCTTCGATGATCTGCATGCCCTGCTGCTTGAGAAATTCGAGATCGCCGGCCAGGCCTTTGGCGGCTTCTTTACGCTCGAATTGAGCGGAATCGACGGCCGCCGTCACCAATAGCTGCTGCTGTTCTGGACTCAGGCTCTCGAACTTGGCCTTGTTCATGACCAGAGGCGCCGCGGTGTAGGCATGTGCCGTCAGCGACAGGTAGTCCTGAACTTCATAGAATTTAGCCGAACGGATCAGGCTGACCGGGTTTTCCTGACCATCTACTGTGCGCGTTTCCAGAGCCGTGAAAAGCTCGGTGAACGGCATCGGTGTGGGGTTGGCCCCCAACGCTTCGAAGGCCGCGATATGCGCGGGATTGGGCGTGGTTCGCAGCTTCAACCCCTTGATGTCGGCCGCGGTTTTTACCGGATGCCGGGAGTTTGTCAGGTTGCGAAAGCCGATCTCCCAGAACGCCAGCCCCTTGAGATCGTGCTCCCCGAGCTTGGCGAGCAACGATTGACCGATCTCCCCGTCCAGTACGGCATAGGCCTGCGCGTAGTTGTCGAACAGAAACGGCAGATCGAGTACGTTGAGTTCGCCAACCAGCCCGGTGTAGTACGGGTTGCCGGTGAGCACGATATCGATCTGGCCGCCGCGTGCACTGGCCACCAGCGCGGTGTCACTGCCCAACTGGCCGCTGGGGAAGACACGTATCTTCAGTTCACCGTCGCTGCGTTCTTCGACGAGCTTGGCAAAGTGTTCCGCGGCAAGGTTCTGGACGTCCGCCACCGGCTGGGTGTGGGCGAAATTCAGCGTGGTAGCGGCGTGAGCGTCGGCAATAGGTACGAGAAGCACCGCCGTGGCCAGCAGGGTAGCGAGAAGAGGGTGCGACGTTGAGCTCTGGGCAGTCATGCGGCGATCTCCGAGTGAAGGCATCCATCTGTCTGGGGCTAATCAACGCCCCCGGGCACTGGAGTGAAGCAGGTGCGTTGAAGCCCAGTACCCTGAAGAAGAGATCGGCTTCGGACCGCGAAGCGCTTCCATGCCGCGACCGAGCGCGGGACAACGGCCGCCGAGTCGAGTGACAGAGACGCCAAAGGCCGTTTTCCGTCAATCAGTCGATACTCTTCAAGAAGGAGATTGCGCCTAATGACTCAATGTATACATTATACGTTGGTCGGCTCGCCGCCATTTCCGGCCTAGCCATTAGTCCTGCCCGTGACTCGAAGATCATGCGCCGGGTTGCCCAGGGCTTGCCGCCGAGGGGGCGACGTCTGAAACCGTCTGGGCGCATCCGGCGCATCCGGCGCATCCGGCGCGTCTCCGCTGGCCCGGTTTCGCTAGACCCCTACAGGTGAGAGGTGAGCTGCGTCATACTGCGGCTCATTAACCCCTCTTTCTGGAAAACCCGATCAATGAGCCAAGGCACGTCTAAGACCGGCACGGTAAAGCTGGGCGTGGTGATGGATCCCATCGCCGATATTACCTACAAGAAGGACACCTCCCTGACGTTGCTGTGGGCAGCGGAAGCCCTGGGCTGGTCGCTCTACTACCTCGAGCAGGAAGACCTCTATCTGTACGAGGGACGCGCGATGGGTAGCGTGCGCGCGCTCAAGGTGCATCGTGACCCGCAGCACTGGTACGACCTGGGCGAGCGCGAGGCGATGCCGTTGGGCGAGCTCGATGTGATCCTGATGCGCAAGGACCCGCCGGTCGATAGCCACTTCCTCAATGCCGTACACCTGCTGGCGTTTGCCGAGCGCGAGGGCACGCTGGTGGTCAATCCGACCCGGGCGCTGTTCGAGTGCAACGAGAAGCTGTTTGCGCAGCAGTTCGCCCACTGTATTCCGCCCACGGTGGTGTCGTGTCGCGACGCGGTGCTGCGCGCGTTCCAGGCCGAGCATGGCGATACGATCTTCAAGCCGCTGGATGGCATGGGCGGGACCGGCATCTTTCATATCGGCCCCGAGGGTCGCAATCTCGGCGCGGTGATCGAGCAGCTCACCGAACGTGGCCAGCGCCAGATCATGGCTCAGCGCTATCTGCCGGAGATCAAGGATGGCGACACGCGCATCTTGCTGGTCGACGGCGAACCCGTGCCTTACGGGCTGGCGCGCATTCCCAGCGCCGGCGAGACGCGCGGCAACCTGGCCGCCGGTGGGCGTGGCGTTTCCCGCGAGCTGACCGATCGCGACTACTGGCTGGTCGAGCAGGTGCAGCCGATGATCCGCGAGAAAGGGCTCTTGTTCGTCGGCCTCGACGTGATCGGCGATTACATCACCGAGATCAACGTCACCAGCCCCACCTGCGTGCGCGAGATCGACGATCAACGCGGCACGGACATTGCCGGTCAGTTGATGGCGGCGATCGCCAAACGGTTGAAGTCGCAGGGCTGAAGTCACAGGGCTGAAGTTATAGCGCTGGGCCAATTGCGCTGATCAAAGGTCACTTGGCAGAAGTGATACAATGAGCCTATTTCCTCTACGGCTGGCGGTTCACGTTCGATGGCGGGACCGCAGCGCGATGTCCGATGGAGTCTTATGCCAACGATCAGGCCAACGCCCCCGATGCAGAGCCTCAAGCACTACTTCCTGATGGCGATGCCGCATATGGAAGATCCCAACTTCGCGGGAACGCTGACGTATCTCTGCGATCACGATGACGACGGCACCCTGGGTGTCGTCGTCAATCGCCCCTCCGATCTGACTCTGGACGGGCTGTTCGAGCAGCTCGATATCGAGTCCGAATCCGGCCCTCACAACGACGTGCTGGTCTACAACGGCGGACCGACCTATCGCGACCGTGGATTCATCCTGCATCGCGGTAATGCCGAAGAGTGGGACTCCAGCATCCAGGTCACCGAGGGCATTGCGCTGACCACCTCGGTGGACATACTGCAGGCGATCGCCCAGCGACGCGGCCCCGAACAGTACCTGGTGACGTTGGGGTGCGCGGGCTGGAAGACCGGGCAGCTCGAGGATGAGCTCAAGCAGAACACCTGGCTGATTTCCGAAGGCGACGCCGGCATCCTGTTCGACCGTCCGCCGGAGCAACGCCTGAGCGCGGCCGCGGGCATTCTCGGGGTCGATCTCAACCTGATGACCCGCGACGCCGGTCACGCCTGATGCCGTCGGCAGCGGGCGATAGAATCGGCCAGCGCCTGGTGATGGCGTTCGACTACGGCACGCGTCGCATCGGTGTCTCGGTCGGCAATGAGATGCTGCGCTCGGCCAGCGGTCTGGAGCCGCTGACCGCCCGCGACGGCATCCCCGACTGGGTCAAAGTCGAGAATCTGCTGAAGGAGTGGCAGCCGGATCTGCTGGTGGTCGGGCTACCGATCCACGACGACGGTAGCGAGTCCGACATGAGCGTGCGGGCGCGCAAGTTCGGCAATCGCCTGCACGGTCGTTTCGGCAAGCCCGTCGAGATGTTCGACGAGCGCGGGACCACCCGCGCCGCCAAACTGATCGCCCGGGAGCAGGGCCACAAGGGTAACTACCGTGACCACGGCGTCGACGGTATTGCTGCCCAGCTGATTCTCGAGAACTGGTTCAACCAGTAGCCGGACAAACGGGGCGTGACTCCGCTCCCTGCCCCACGACTGCCTCTCCCCGAAGATGGTCTTTTCCAGACGTTGATCCCTCCTACAAGATGACCTCAGGCGTCGATATGCAGTTCCGGCGTTGGGCGGCGGAAGCCACGGGTCAGCCACAGCAGCCAGCCCAATCCCACCAATAGCCATAGCGAGCCGAGCGTGATCGCTCTGTCGTCGAGGCTGAACAGCAGCCACACGATCGCGCCGAGGCCGATCGCCGGGCAGATCAGGAAGCGCAGGGTATCGCCCGGACCACGGCGCCCGCCCTTGAGATAGTAATGAAAGATCACCGACAGGTTGACCAGAGCAAAGGCCAGGAACGCGCCGAAGTTGATGAACGAGGCCGCTGAGAGTACATCCATCGTCAGCGCCAGCAGCGCTACCACGGCGCTCAGGATCAGCCCGCCCAGCGGTGTTCCATGACGACCCAGGCGACCCAGCCAGCGGCGCGGCAACACGTCGTCGCGGCCCATGGCGTAGATCAGTCGGGCGCCGCTGGCCTGGGCGGCGATGCCGGAGGCGAACTGGCCGACGACCAGACCGATCAGGAAGATCGACACGAACACATCGCCACCGATGTTTCGCGCGATCGTATAGGCGGCGGCGTCCGGGTTGGCGAAGTCGAAGCCTGGTGCCGCGAGCTGCACACAGTAGGAAACGACGACGAAGATCAGCCCGCCCAGCAGCGTGATCAGCAGGATCGCCCGGGGCAGGGTGCGCTGCGGGTCCCGGGTCTCCTCGGTCAGCGTGGTCACTGCATCGAAACCGAGAAACGAGTAGCAGGCCACGGCGGCACCGGCCATGAGAAACGGCATCGAGCTGTTGTCTGCGCCCAGGAACGGCGCCAGGGTGAACAGGGGCTGATTCGGGTCGCCCAGAATGTAGTGCACGCTGAGGCCGACGAAGGCGACCAGCACCAGCAGTTGGATCAGCATCATGGCGCTGTTGATGAGACTTGCGAGCTTCAGGCCGAGCACGTTGATCACCGTGGTCACGCCGATGAACGCGAGTAGCCACAGCGCCGTCGGGACGGCCGGAAAGGCGGAATTCAGATAGGCCGCCCCGATTAGCCAGATCACCATCGGCAGGAACAGGTAATCGAGCAGAATCGCCCAGCCGGCCAGAAAGCCCAGCCGATCATCGATGGCATGACGAACGTAGGCATAGGCCGAACCGGCCACCGGGTAGGCGGCGGCCATGCGGCCATAACTATGGGCGGTGAACAGCATGGCGATCAGCGCGGCGAGATAGGCGCCCGCCACTGCGCCCTGGGTGACCACCGCCAGCACGCCGAAAGTGCCCAGCACGATGATCGGGGTCATGTAGGCCAGGCCGAATAGCACGACCTGGGACAGGGTGAGGGTCTTCTTCATTTCCGACATTGTCGTTTCCTGTTGTGGTTGTTTTACGAATTCTGGTTATTGCGATTAGGGATGGCTATTGCGACTCAGTGTGGTTGTTACGGCTAGCCGGGATCGTTGCGACGGGTTGTCGCCGTTGGATGAAATAATCGAGTTCGAACGGCGTTCAGCCGAAATACCAGCTGTGCCGTGGGCCTTGGGTTTCGAGGTGGCCCTGGAGATTCAGACGCCGATCCTCGAGGTAGTGATAATCCCGCTTGATGCGGGTCAATCGATCGGCCTCCAGAGACAGCGACTGGACCGTCTCTTCGCGACCGGCCCGGAACAGCGGCTCGCCATCGGGGCCGATCAACGCGCTCTCGCCGGCGAAGACGAGACCTGCGCCCTCGCCAACGCGATTGCTCATGGCCAGGAAGCACTGGTTTTCCTGGGCTCTGGCCTCGGCAGCGCGGGCATGGACGGGACCGTAGGGGTCCATGTTGCCGTTGGTCACCACCAGCAGGTCGGCCCCCATGGCAGCCAGCGCGCGAGCGGGTTCCGGGAATTCCAGGTCGTAACAGATCAGCAGACCGATACATCGGCCGCGCCATTCGAGACAATGGAGTGCATCGCCGGGTCTAACCAGCGCGCGTTCGTCCGGCCACAGATGGGTCTTGCGATAGCGCAGGGCGATGCCGTCTTCGGGTGTGATCAGCACGGTGGTGTTGAATACCGTCTCGCCATCCCGCTCCAGCAGGCCGATGGCGATCGCCAGATCGCGCTCGCGACTGGCTTCGATCAGGGCCTCGAGTTCCGGCCCGTCGAGGGTCAGGGCGCGGTCGAACACGTGCCCGGATTCGGCAAAGCCGCTCAGATGCGTTTCGGGGAAGACGACCAGCTCGGTACCGCCATCGACGGCATGAACGATGTCGAGCGCTCGAGCGAGGTTGTGCGCGATATCGCCTTCGCGGCTGGCGAGTTGTGCCAGGACAAGCTGCATGGAACACTCCGAAAAGTTGTGATTGGAACGGGAGTCGGCCACCTCCAGTATCCCCAATCCCGCGCCATTGCCTATCCCGCAAGCGGGGTAACCCGATCGGGGGGCGTGGCCTGACGTCAAGTCGTGTCGCCAAGGCGTTTCTGTGAAGTGTCTTGAGATGTCGTAAAAGAGAGAGGAAGAGACGATGGTCCATCGATCCGGTCCGGAGACGCGCGCCATTCAGACGCGATCGGTCGAGATGACGCCGCTGGAGAGCCTGGACTGGCACCGTACCTTCGGACAGCTGGCGGACAATGTGGATCGTGCCGGCTTCTGGCTGGCGCTCGTTCGGCGGTTGGCGACGGAAGTGCATTTCGACACCTGGGTCGCGCTGGTCTTCGATCGCCAGCAGCCACCCCGTATTCTCGCCGAGAGCGACGAGGATGACGGCGCCGACGACGCGCTGTTTCAGGACTACCAGCGTGGCCTGTATCTGCTCGATCCGTTCTACATCGATGCCTGCGAGCGCCGCCGCTGTGGCCTGTTCACGCTGGCGGAAGTGGCGCCTCAGCATTTCATCCGCACCGAGTACTATCAGCGCTATTTTCAGCGCAATATCGTCGCCGATGAAATCCACTTCAATCAGACGCTGGATGACCGTCGAACGTTATGTCTGTCGCTGGGTTCGACCCGAGCTTTTTCCCGGCAGGCGCTGGGCAGTCTCGCCCTGATGCAGCCATGGGTGCTGGCGCTGGTGCGGTTGCGGATGCATTTCGAGCCGGAAGGTGATGGCGATGCCGGGCCGCATCCCTGGCACCCGCAGCCGGACAGGACGCTCGAGTTCGACGCCCGCTACGCGTTGACCGAGCGCGAACGCGAGGTCAGCCAGTTGATGCTGGGCGGCAGTTCGACCAAGGAGATCGCCCGTCGCCTGGCGATCTCGGTCGAGACGGTGCGCGCCCACAAGAAGCATCTCTACGCCAAGCTGGGGGTCAATTCCCAGTCGGAGCTGTTTTCGCTGTTCTGGCAGGCGCGCCGTTAGGCTTGCCTCAAAAGTGCTGCGCTTGTCCATGCGGCGTTAAAAATGAGCTCGTGCGCGAGTCCGATCAAAGTACTCATTTACAACCCGTAAACTCCGCCTTCTCGCTCATTTTCGCCTTGCCTGGCCATCGCTCGCCAACTTTTCAGGCGAAGCCTAAGCCCTGGAAGCTGGCGTCGTCGACACCGAAGCTCGGCGGCACGAACCAGCCCACGTCGCGCTGATCCTTCTCCACCAGATCCTCCACCTGCAGTAGATGCGCGAAGATCGCCATACGCATGGGGATGCCGTTGTCGGTCTGGCGGAAGATCGCCAGTCGCGGGTCGCCGTTGAGGTCGATGCTGAGGTCGTTGGCGCCGGGGCGGCTGTCTCGCGGCAGCGGGTGCATCACGATCGTGGTCGGCGAGCAGCGGCGATCGAGAAAACTGCGATCGACGACGAAGTCCGAGGTCAGTTCGGCGAAGCTTTCGGACATCTCGGCCGTAAACCGCTCGCGCTGGATGCGGGTGGCGTAGATCACGTCCACATCGTCGAAGCTTTCGGCCAGATTGGGTCGGGTTTCGATGCGGTGCCCGCGCGAGGCGACCAGATCGATCAGGTGATGGGGCATCTCCAGTCCCGGCGGCGATACCAGCGTGATCCGCAGCGGTTCGTAGAGCGACAGCAGCTTGATCAGCGAGTGCACCGTGCGGCCGTATCTCAGGTCACCGGTCAGCAGCAGGTGCGCGCCCGCCAGCGGTTTGCCCAGCCGGGCGAACTCCTTGGTGATGGTGTAGACGTCCAGCAGCGCCTGGCTCGGATGCTCGCCGGGGCCGTCGCCGCCGTTGATTACCGGCACCTGGGTGGCCTCGGCAAACTCCGCCACCGACCCCTGCTCGGGGTGGCGCATGACGATGGCATCGACATAGCCGCCCATCACCCGACTGGTGTCGTAGAGCGATTCGCCCTTGGCCATCGACGAAAAGGTGAAACCGGTAGTGTCGCAGACGCTGCCGCCGAGCCGGCAGAAGGCCGCGTTGAAGCTGATTCGGGTTCGGGTGCTGGCCTCGAAGAACAGATTGCCGAGCACGGCGCCTTCGAGCACGCGAGTCACCTTGCGGCGCTGGGCGATCGGCTCCATGCGCTCGGCAATGCGGATCAGGTGGTCGACGGCATCACGGGAGAGCGAGTCGACGGAGAGCAGGTGCGCAGGCATCACGAAACCTCGTTGGCGGCAGATGGCGGATATCGTTCGGGCCGAGCGTAGCGATCGATCAGGCTTCGCTAGCTGGCCCGGGCGCTAGTGTAGCGCCGTGCGCCGCTGGCTTCACGCCCTCCGCACGAAGGTAGCCATCGCCGACGAGTGGCAGTCGATTCAGCTTTACTGACTTGAGTTAAAAGTTAAAACAGCGGTTTGGACAAAACCTGCAAGCTTTCTAAGCTCAGGGAGCGCGGGGGAAATCCATTGGAGGATTCCTCGGCTGCAAACGTTGTCTTGTTCGATAGACACGGTTTCATTCGATTCCATTCAGGAGGGAGCCAAGATGTCAGAATCGCATTTTCCCCCACAGCATCAGAGTCATCAGCCGGGCGAAGAGCACGATATGCGGCCCGAGCCGGAGTTCATCCGCGATGACTATCGCGGCTCCGACAAGCTCAAGGGCAAGGTGGCATTGATTACCGGTGGCGACAGCGGTATCGGCCGCGCCGTGGCAGTGCACTACGCCCGCGAAGGGGCCGACTGCGCCGTGGTCTATCTCGATGAAGATCGTGATGCGGAAGACACCCAGGCGCTGGTCGAAGCCGAGGGTCAGCGCTGCCTGCTGCTCAAGGGCGACATCGTCGACTCCACTTTTTGCCGGGAAGCCGTCGAGCGCACGCGCAGCGAACTCGGCGGGCTCAACATTCTGGTCAACAACGCTGCCGAGCAGCATGACTGGGACGACGTGACGCAAATCACCGACGAGCAGCTGCAGCGCACCTTCGCCACCAACATCTTCAGCCATTTCTATTTCGTGCGTGAAGCCCTGCCGCATATGGCTGCTGGCGACACCATCATCGCGACCTCGTCAGTCAATGCCTTCAAGGGCAACGCCACGCTGATCGATTACTCGTCGACCAAGGGAGCGATTCAAGGGCTGGTGCGCTCGCTGGCGCAGTCACTGGTAGATCGCGATATTCGGGTCAATGCGGTGGCGCCGGGGCCGGTCTGGACGCCGTTGATTCCGGCCAGCTTCGATGACGAGAAGGTCGAGGGCTTCGGTGGCCAGGTGCCGATGAAGCGCGCCGGCCAGCCCAGCGAGATGGGCCCGGCCTACGTCTATCTGGCCAGTCAGGAGTCTTCCTACATGACCGGCCAGACGATTCACCTCAACGGCGGCGTGATCCTGAATACCTAACCGAAAAGTGCCTGCACTCGACGACTTTTCGGGCCCAATGACTAGGTCGGCGGCTCGGTGGGCGTCTTGCCGCCGATCTTGGCGGTGATCTCGCGGGCCGTCTCTGCCACCAGTGCGGCCAGTTCGGGCAGGCGGGAGTCATCGATACGCGCGACCGGTCCGGAAACGGAGATGGCGGCCAGCGGCAGGCCGCTTTCGTCGTGGAGCGTGGCCGCGACGCAGTTGAGGCCGATGGCATGCTCCTCGCGATCGACGGCGTAACCCTGACGCCGAATCTCGATCAGCTGCTCGCGCAACCTGTCGACATTGGTCAGCGTATTGGGCGTTTCACCCTCTAGCGTGCGCCCGGCCACGATCTGTTCGAACTCCTGAGGCGGCGTCCATGCCAGCAGTGCCTTGCCGACACCGGAGGCGTGAAGCGGCGCTCGTGACCCGAGACGGGTGATCATGCGCATCATCTGTTTGGATTCGCTCTGCGCGAGATACACCACCATGCCGTCGTCGCGGATACCCAGATTGGCGGTTTCGCCGCTGGTGGCGGTGAGTCGGCGCAGGAACGGACGGGCGGTGGCGACGAAATCCCGGGCTTCGAGGAAACTGTTGCCGATGCGGAAGGTCTTGACGTCGATCTTCCACAGACCGCTTTCGACGTTCTGGGTGATGAACCCCTGCTGGAACAGCGCCTGGAGCAAGCGGTGCGTGGTCGAAGGCGCCAGTTCGACGTCTTCGGCGATATCCGAAAGCGCCAGCCCGTCGGGGGCTGCCGCCAGACCTTCCAGAATGGTCAGGCCCCTGACCAGAGATTGACTGTGCCCGCCGCTGCTTTTGGTGTCACCGGCCGGTCGGCCCACTGCTCGGCGTTTTTCACTCGCCCGATTCCGCTCGGGTTCACTCGCCCGCTGCCGCTCGGGTTCACTCGCCCGATTCCGCTGCTGTTCAGTCGCCCGATTCCGCTCTTTGTCCGTCACCCGTCGCCGCTCTCGTGTCCGCCCATATCAGTCGATCAGGATAACCGCTCGATTCGATGGTGTCTGTGCGCTAGCGGCTACGACTTTCGGCCGCGCGATGCTCCAGGCGTAGCAGTGCAATCCGGTGGATCTGCTCGATGGCGATGCGGCGTTCTTCTTCCGGCGTGTGGTGAAGGCGCGTCTCGAACGCGGCCAGGATCGCGTGGCGGTCGAGCCCGCGCACGGCAATCACGAACGGAAAGTCGAAACGCTCGCGATAGGCCGCATTGAGCCGCTCGAAGCGTGCGAATTCCTCCGGCGTGCATTGATCGAGCCCGGCGCCGGCCTGCTCGCTGCGGGAATCCTGCGTCAGCTCGCCGCCGACCGCCGCCTTGCCGGCCAGATCGGGATGGGCGCGAATCAGCGTCAGCTGAGCGTCGGCTGAGGCCGCATCGACCTGCTGACGTAGCCGCTCGGCCAAGCCGGCGGGCGTATCCTGCGCCTCATCGAGGCCGAGATCCCAGCTCTGCGCCGCGATCCAGGGCGAGTGTTCGTAGATATCGCCGTAGCTGGCGGTGAAGTCGTCGCGGCCCAACTGGCTGGGCCTGGGAGAGAGAAGCGCTAGGGGCATGAGGACTCCGGTTGACCTTCGTATACAAACGCAATTGAATGAGGCTAACGCTTGGTGCGCTCGGCAATCCACTATTTCGAGCCCCTTGTGCCCGTCATTCGAGTGAGGCCATCATGAGCGATTCTCCGCAAGGTTATCTGACCACACACGTGCTGGACACGGCGCGCGGTCGCCCTGCCAGCGATCTACGTGTCGAACTCTATCGGCTGGAAGGCGGTACCCGTCTGAAGCTGATCGATGTCATTACCAACGCCGATGGCCGATGCGACGCTCCGCTGCTCGAGGGCGCGGACTTCACGGCGGGCGTCTACGAGTTGCTATTTCACGCCGGTGATTATTTGCGGGCAGGTCACACATCCGGCTTACGTGCCAGCCACACCGCCGAGGGACATTTTCTCGATCGGATTCCGCTGCGGTTCACGGTCGATGCACCCGGCGAGCATTATCACGTACCGCTTCTCCTTTCTCCCTTCAGTTACTCGACATACCGAGGCAGTTGATGGCGGCCATCCTGAGCTGTCATCTCCTGGGCCGGCGTATACAATCGTTCGATCGATTGGCTTCAAGACGCACGCTGGGGGAAGCGAACGACAATGGCGAAAAGCGCGAACACAGCGACAACGCAAGATGAAGGGCAAAGCACAAAGGTGAGCGGACGCAGTCGGGGCGCGGGCAAGGCCGGCGACGGCGCCGAGCGCCATGAAGCGATCTATCAGCAGATTCGCGAGGCGATCGTCGAGCACCGCCTCACGCCTGGTGCACGACTGCGCGAAGACGCGATGGCGGAGGTGTTCGGTGTCAGCCGCACCGGCATTCGCAAGATACTCCAGCGTCTGGCGTTGGAGTATCTGGTGACGCTGACGCCACGTCGGGGGGCCAGTGTCAGTCGGCCGAGCATCGACGAAGCACGCGATGTGTTCGCCGCACGCCAGCTCGTCGAGTGCCAGTTGATGCCGTGGGTTGCCCGCCGAATGAAGCCGGCCGACGCCAAGGCGTTGCGCGCGCTGGCAACGAGCGAACGCCAGGCGCTGCGAGCCGGCGAGCAGAGCCGGGCGATTCAGCTTTCCGCCCAGTTCCATCAGCGCCTGGCCGAGCTCTCCGGCAACACGCCGCTGGCGGAATTCATTGAACGCCTCTGCTCGCGATCGTCACTGATTCTGGCGGTCTATGGATCTTCGGGTCATCTGGGCTGCGAATCTCACGATCACGACGAAATGATCACGTTGCTGGAAACCGGCAAGGAGGAACGTGCGGTGGCTTTCATGCAGCGCCACCTCAAGGCGATCGAGGCGTCGCTGTCGATTGAAGAAAGCACCGATGAAGCGCCGGACTTGAGAGCGATCTTCGGCTAATGCTCTGGCGAGATTCGACTACTTGCCCCAGTCGGCGAAGCGGCCGCTGAACGGCTTGGGTCGCGGAAAGGCAAGATCGCCGTGCTTGCTGGTGCCCAGGCCCAACGACACCAATGACTCGGCCAGTTTCACCGCGGCGCTGACGCCTTCGATCACCGGCATTTGCAGGTCATGACTCAGGCGCTCGGTGAGGTCGGCCATGCCGCCGCAGCCCAGCACGATGGTGCCAATGTTGTCCTCATCCCGCGCTCGTTGACACTCTTCCAATAGCCCCTGATAAGCGTTGCCGGCGGGATTTTCCAGCTCCAGCACCGGTAGGTCGGTGGTTCGCACTCGGCGGCAATGGTGGCTGAACCCGTACTGTTCGAGCAAATGCTCGGCGATGATCGCGGTGCGTGAAAGCGTCGTGACCACCGAGAAACGCGTGCTGATCAGCGTCGCTATATGAAAGCCGGCCTCGGCGATGCCGACGACCGGGGCGCGGGTCAGTTCGCGGGCGGCGAGCAGGCCCGGGTCGCCGAAGCAGGCGATGACGTAGGCATCCATGCCGAGCGCTTCGCCGCGGCGTATCTCCTCCAGCACGCCAACCGCACTGATCGCCTCGTCGAAGTGGCTTTCGATCGAGACCGGCCCGCTATCCGGTTGGCTGACATGAATTCGCGTGCTTTTGGCGGCCACCCGATTGGCGCAGGCACCGATCTTGTCGGTCATGCTGACGGTCGTGTTGGGATTGATGACGTGGATCTGCATGGCATGCCACCTTGGCGAGGCGAGAAAATCGCGGTAGGTTTATTTTGTCCACAAAAATAACCGACTTTGAATACAATATCGACAGTAACAGGGAGTGATGCCGCTCCATGGGCATTGCCTGGGATATCACCGTGACGGCGGGGTCGATAACGACCATTTTCACAACGCATATTTCGATACCGGCCAATCCGACAACGTTCATTTCCACGACAGCCATCCCCACAAAAAAGGCGCTGCACATGATCTCTCCTGACTATCCTCGTGATCTGATCGGCTACGGCCGCAACCCACCGCACGCCAAATGGCCGGGACAGGCCCGCGTGGCAGTGCAGTTCGTGCTTAATTATGAAGAGGGCGGTGAGAATAGCGTCCTTCACGGCGATAGCCATTCCGAACAGTTTCTCTCCGAGATCGCCGGTGCCGACGCCTATCCCGACCGCCACCTGAGCATGGAGTCGATCTACGAATACGGCTCCCGGGCCGGGGTATGGCGAGTGCTGCGTGAATTCGAGCGCCGCGGCCTGCCGCTGACTATCTTCGGAGTGGCGATGGCGCTCGAGCGCAACCCGGAAGTCGCCCAGGCGTTCAAGGCGCTCGGGCACGAGATTGCCTGCCACGGTTACCGCTGGATCCATTACCAGAACATGCCGGAAGCCATCGAGCGCGAACATCTCGAACGCGCGCTGGCGATTTTTGAGTCGCTCTATGGGGAGCTGCCACTGGGCTGGTATACCGGAAGAGACAGCCCCAATACCCGGCGTCTGCTGCTCGATCAGGGCGGCTTCCTCTATGACAGCGACTACTACGGCGACGACCTGCCGTTCTGGATGCCGGCCGAGGACAGTCAGGGCAAAACGCATCAGCATCTTGTCGTCCCTTACACGCTGGATACCAACGACATGCGCTTCGCCTCGCCGACCGGTTTCGATCACGGTGAGCCATTCTTCCAGTATCTGCGCGATGCTTTCGATGTGCTTTACGCCGAAGGCGCCGAGACGCCGAAGATGCTGTCGATCGGGTTACATTGCCGGCTGGTCGGTCGCCCCGGGCGTTTCCGGGCGTTGCAGCGTTTTCTCGATTACCTCGAAGCGCATGACCGGGTGTGGATAACTCGGCGTGTGGATATCGCCCGCCACTGGGCGACGACACATCCAGCCTCCTAGCCGGTCGACTCTGCGATCCCTCGGGGCGGAGTTGTGCTCACTTGTGGTGCGAGCGAAGGTCCGATGCACCTGACCCGATGTTTTTCAGCCCTGGCCGTCTCTCGGCCAGGATAGACATTGAGGCTGTAAGGCTCGCTAACCTCCTGAATCACGGCCAATCCGATCGGGTTGGCGTCACGCTTGCTACGTAGGGATGTGAAACAAACGTTTCCTATTCCACAGAGAAGACGCCAATCGTTTCTCTGCCTGCATAACAACGTACAAGCTCTCGTCAGGAGGTATGGCATGTTCGCTTTCGCCAAGAACCGATTCTCTCGCCGGGTCGTGCTGGCACTCTGTTGCACCGTCGTCGCCTGCCTTACCGCCTTGTCGGCACAGGCCAGCGATCTGGAAACCATCGAGCAGCGTGGCACGCTGCGTGTCGCGGTACCGCAGGATTTCCCGCCGTTCGGCTCGGTCGGCACCGATCTCCAGCCGCAGGGTTATGACATCGACATGGCGCATTACCTGGCCGATCAGATGGATGTCGACCTGAAGCTCGTGACCGTCACCAGTGCGAACCGCATCCCGTTCCTGCAGACCGACAAGGTCGACCTGGTGATCTCGAGCCTGGGCAAGAACCCTGAACGTGCCGCGGTGATCGACTTCACCGAAGCCTACGCGCCGTTCTTCCTCGGCGTGTTCGGTACGCCTGAAGCGGATCCGATCGATGAGTCGGCGGGTCTCTCCGGCAAGACCATCGGCGTGACTCGTGGCTCGGTCGAGGACATGGAGCTCTCGGATCTGGCACCGAGCGATACCACCATCCAGCGTTTCGAGGACAACGCGACCACGATCTCCGCATTTCTTTCCGGTCAGGTCTCCTATATCGCCACCGGTAACGTGGTCGCGGCACAGATCGCCGAGCGTAATACCGAGCGAGCGCCAACCATGGTCTTCCAGATCAAGAACTCGCCCTGCTATATCGGTCTGACCCAAGACAACGACGCGCTGAAGGCTCGCGTCGATGCACTGATCGAGCAGGCCAAACAGGATGGCACGCTGGAATCGATGTCGCAGAAGTGGTTCCACACCGCATTGCCCGACGACCTTTCCTCCTGAGCCGGTGACCGTCCATGACGCTGGATTTTTCCACGCTATTACCGTACACGGACGTGATCCTCGAGGGCCTGGTGACGACGCTGTGGCTCACCGTCGTCACCACCGTGGTCGGGATCGCCTTGGCAGTCGTCGTCGCTTATTTCCGCGATAGTGCCAGCGATACAGCGCGCGATGGCAGGCCGAGCCTCGTCGGGCGCCTTCTTGGCGGCTACGTCGAAGTAATCCGCAACACACCATTCATCGTGCAGCTGTTCTTCCTGTTTTTCGGGTTGCCGGCGCTGGGCATCTCGATCAGCGCCCCGGTGGCCGCATTGCTGGCGATGATCCTCAATCTTGGCGCCTACACCGCCGAGATCCTGCGCGCGGGGATCGATTCGACGTTGAAGGGGCAGCATGAAGCCGCGCGGGCGTTGGGGCTTTCCCGCCTGCAGAGCTTTCGACACGTGGTGCTGGTACCGGCCTTCTCGCGGGTTTATCCGTCACTGATCAGCCAGTGCATCATCGTGATGCTGGGCTCGGCGGTGGTATCCCAGATTTCGGTGTTCGATCTGACCTACGCCGCCAACTTCATCCAGTCGCGTAACTTCCGTGGCTTCGAGGTCTATCTGGTGGCGACGGCGATCTATCTGCTGCTGGCGGTGGGTCTGCGTTTGCTGTTCGAGTTCGTCGGGCGCCGCCTGTTCGCTTATCGACAGGGAGGTTCGGCATGACGGATTTCACACTGTGGGACATCGTTCGCAATCTGATGCTGGCGGGACGCTGGACAGTGGTGCTGTCGCTGATCGCCTTTACCGGCGGCGCGATCGTCGGGCTGGTGCTGACGCTGGCGCGCATGGGCGGGCTGAAGCCGATTCGGTGGCTGATCCGGCTCTACGTCGATCTGTTCCAAGGCACGCCGTTGCTGATGCAGTTATTCCTGGCCTATTTCGGCGCCGCCGTGCTGGGCTTCGATGTCTCGGCCTGGACCGCGGCCAGCGTGGCGCTGACGCTGTTCACCAGCGCCTTCCTGTGCGACATCTGGCGCGGCTGCGTCGAGGCGGTACCCAGCGGCCAGTGGCAGGCGTCCCGTGTGCTCGGCTTGAACTACCTGCAGTCGATGCGCCACGTCATTCTGCCCCAGGCTTTGCGCCTGGCCGTACCGCCGACCGTCGGCTTTTCCGTACAGGTCATCAAGGGCACCGCCCTAGCCTCGGTGATCGGCTTCGTCGAACTGACCAAGGCCGGCACCATGCTCAATAACGCGGCTTTCGCCCCCTTCACCATCTTCGCGCTGGTGGCGCTCGGATACTTCATTCTCTGCTATCCGCTGTCGCGCTATGCCCGTCACCTGGAGAAAAAGCTCTATGGCGCTGGTATCCGTTAAAGACCTGCATAAATCCTTCGGAGAGCTGGAGGTACTCAAGGGCATCGACCTGGAGGTCGAGACCGGCGAGGTGGTGGCGATCATCGGTCGTAGTGGCTCGGGCAAGAGCACGCTTTTGCGTTGTCTCAACCAGCTCGAACGTCACGACTGGGGCACGATTCATCTGGCCGGTCAGCGCCTCGACGGCGCGGCGATGTCGCCCGGTGAACTGAGCCAGAACGTCGGCATGGTGTTCCAGAGCTTCAACCTGTTTCCGCACAAGACGGTGATCGAGAACGTGATGCTGGCGCCGGTGGTGGTCAAGCAGACGTCGAAAGCCGCAGCGCGCCGAATCGCCGAGGAAGTGCTCGACAAGGTGGGGATGTTGGAAAAGGTCGATGCCTATCCGGCGCAGCTCTCCGGCGGTCAACAGCAGCGCGTCGCCATCGCCCGAGCGCTGGCGATGAACCCCAAGGTGCTGCTGTGCGACGAGGTGACCTCGGCGCTCGACCCGGAATTGGTTGGCGAGGTGTTGCGCGTGCTCGAGCATCTGGCCGCGGAGGGAATGACGCTGATTCTGGTCACCCATGAAATGAAGTTCGCCCGCGACGTCAGCCATCGCGTGGTGTTCATGCATCAGGGGCGGATTCACGAATCGGGCGATCCGCAGACGCTGTTCAGCCAGCCGAAGACGCCGGAGCTGAGCCAGTTCATTGCGTCCGTGCTTTAGAGTGAATGCCTCCATGCCGGGAGCGAACACGCAAGCGCATATCGGTCGCCGACTGCAGCAGCATTTTGCGGTGCTGGGCCCTCAGGAGCGTCGGGTAGCGGACTTCATTCTGGCCCATCTGGAGGATCTGGCGGTCTATAGTGCGGCCGATCTGTCGCGGCTCAGCGGCGTCTCCAAGGCAACCGTGACCCGGTTGTTCAAGCGTCTGGGCTACGCTGACTTCAAGGCGGTCAAGGCGCACGCGCGGCAGCTTCGCCACTACGGCGTGCCGCTGGCCTCCGGCACCGATACGCTGGGAGAAGGTGTCGAGCGCTTTCGCCGTCACGCCGAACGCGAGCAGCAAAACCTGCGCCAGTGTCTCGATGGTCTGACACCGGTGCTGTTCGACGAAGTGACTCGCGCGCTCGACGAGGCGCCCGCCGTGGCCGTGATAGGCTATCGCAATAGCTACCCGGTGGCCCTGCATCTACGCCAGCAACTGTTGCAGGCGCGCGCCAACGTACGTCTGCTGCCGGCGCCCAATCAGTCGTTGGCCGAGGAACTGGTCGAGCTCGAATCCGGCACGCTGATCGTGTTGATCGGCTTTCGCCGTCGGCCCAGGTTGTTCGACACGTTGGTGCAGGCACTGCACGCTCGCGAACAACGCGTGCTGCTGATCGGCGATTCGACCACGGCCAAGTATGCGCAACGGGTCACCTGGCGGCTGGAGTGTGCGCTGGAGACCAATTCGGCGTTCGACAGCTACGCCTGCGCCATGAGCCTGATCAGCCTGCTGGCCAATGCCATGCTGCATCAAAGGCTGGCACAAGGGCGGGCCAGGATCGGCGAAGTGACCGAGCTGTATGAAGCCTTGGACGAACTGGCCCTGTAGAGAACGCGCCGTCGATCTCCATCGAGAACCTTCGTCATTCAGAACCGTCAGGAGAGAGCATGCCGCAGCGTAGCCACGATGCACCCAAGAGAACCTACTACGCCCCCCACGGCGGCTTGCCGCCGCAGAGTCAGCTGATTCACGGCCGCGCGGTATTTACCGAGGCCTATGCGGTGATTCCCAAGGGCGTGATGAGCGATATCGTCACGAGCTTCCTGCCGCACTGGGAAAAGACACGGCTATGGGTGCTGTCGCGGCCGCTCTCCGGCTTCGCCGAAACCTTTTCCCAGTACATCATGGAAGTCTCCCCCGGCGGCGGCAGCGAGCGCCCGGAACCGGACAGCGGCGCCGAAGGCGTGTTGTTCGTGGTCGAAGGGGAGATGACGCTGACCGTCGCGGGAGAGACGCACCAGATGGCGCCGGGCGGCTACGCCTATCTGCCGCCGGGCTGTGACTGGCAGCTGCGCAACACGAGCGAGACACCGGTGTGCTTCCACTGGATCCGCAAGGCGTATGCATTCGTCGAGGGTATCGAGGTGCCCGATGCCTTCGTGACCCGCGATCAGGCGATCGAACCGACACCGATGCCGGATACCGACGGTCGCTGGGCGACCACGCGCTTCGTCGACCCTGCGGATCTGCGCCACGACATGCACGTGACCATCGTCACCTTCCAGCCGGGCGGCGTGATTCCCTTCGACGAGACGCACGTGATGGAGCACGGGCTCTACGTGCTCGAGGGCCGCGCGGTCTATCACCTCAACCAGGATTGGGTCGAGGTCGAGGCCGGCGACTACATGTGGCTGCGCGCCTTCTGTCCGCAATCCTGCTATGCCGCCGGGACGGAGCCGTTTCGCTATCTGCTCTACAAGGACGTCAACCGGCACATGAAACTGTCGCTTTCCGGGAGTTAGCCGAAGCGGGAGAGCCGATAGGGATCCAGCGGTGGCAGATCGTATCGCTCGACCGATGCGTGGCCGTCGGCTGGGCCAGCCAGATCGGCGATCAATTCGGCGGTGATCGCCGACTGCGTCAGCCCTAGGTGATGATGGCCGAAAGCCAGCAGCACGCGGCCATTCTCGAGCCGATCGATGATCGGCAGCGAGTCCGGCAGCGACGGGCGGAAACCCATCCACGGCGTGGCGGTCTCGGCATCGAGATCGGTCTTGAACAGGCCCTGGCTCAGCCGGTGAAGCTGCCAGGCCCGCGCCATGTTGGGCGGTGCGTCAAGCCCTGCGAACTCCACGGTGCCGGCGAGCCTGAGGCCTGTTTCCATCGGGGTCATGATGAAGCGGCGCTCTAGTGATGTGACCGCAAAGGGTAGTCGGTCGTGCTCGCGAGGCAGCATCAGGTGATAGCCGCGCTCGGTATCCAGCGGCACGTGCTTGCCGGTGAGCTGCGCGGTCAACTCGGCTGAATGGGCGCCGCAGGCGAGCAGTACTTGGCTGGCGCGGCGTTCACCGGCATCGGTCATCAAAGCAACGCCGCTGTCGGTCAATCGCGCCGACTGCACGCTGGCCTGCTCGAACTGCACCCCTTCCTGTTTGGCCGCATCGACCAGGATGTTGACGACGCGCCACGGATCCAGCACATGACCCGTCGCGGGGAAGAACAGCCCGCCCAGCAGATCATCCGACAGCTGAGGTGCCGCGCGCTGGACCGCATCTTGATCCCACCGCTCTACCGGCACCTGCTGTTCGCGCATGCGTGCTTCGAGCGCCTCGAGTTTGTGGCGTGATTCCGACTTTTCGTAGACCAGCAGTGATCCATCCACCCTCAGCAGGTGAGCGCTGTCGACCGATGCCAGCAGACGGTGCCACGCCGCCAGACTGCGCTCGTTGAGGGCACGGATACCGGCCACGCTCCGGGCAAAGGGTTCCGGGCGCAGGTTCAGCACCAGTCGCGTCAACCACGGCAGCGCACGGGGCAGGTATTTCCAATCCAGTCGCAGCGGGCCCATCGGGTCGACGAGCATGCCGGGCAGCGACTTGAGAATCGAAGCATCGGCGATCGGAAAGACCTGCTCCGTGGCCATGTGTCCGGCGTTACCGTAGGAAGCGCCGCGCCCCGGCTCCTGTTTGTCCAGCACCAGCACGCGGTGGCCCTGGCGTGCCAGTGCCAGGGCACTGGTGACACCGATGAGACCGGCACCGACGACAACGATGTCGGCATTGCTCTCTGTCTCGGGCGGAACAGGATGAGATGGGTCCGGCATGCGCTACCTCACGACCAGGGCAATGGGGGAATGCTGACGAATCAGGCGCTACGCAGGCTCTTGTCCAGCACTGCTGCGATGCCTTCGGCGGCGTCCTTTATATGGCTTTCCAGTAGTTGGCAGGAGTCTTCCACCTTGCCTTGCCGGGCCAGTTCCAGCAGCTCGCGGTGTTCGAGTTCCGCCTTTTCGATCTCACGGGTGTAGACCAGCTGCATGCGGATATAGCGCCCCGATTTGGTATTGAGCTGGCCGATCATGGCCAGCGTCTCGGGCAGGTCAGAAGGCGCGTACAGCGCATGGTGAAACGCGAAGTTGTATTCGCTCCAGTTGTCGATCTGGCTGCCGGAATCGAGCGCCGCATCGTACTGGCGCAGGATGCTTTCGGCATGATCGAGATCCGCCGCGGTCAGCTTTGGGATCGCGTAGCGCAGCACGTAGGTCTCGAGCAGCACGCGCAGGTCGAACAGCTCGCGAATCGCCGTCACCGACAGCTCGGTGGTGAACGCGCCGCGGTGGGCGTGGAACTCCACCAGGCCTTCTGACTCCAGCGTCAGCAGCGCTTCCCTGACGGGGATGCGGCTGACGTCGTAATCCTTGGCCAGCGCATCCTGGCGTAGCTGCGAGCCGCCCTTGAATTCGCCGCCGAGAATCCGCTCTCGCAGATCATCCGCGACGTGCTGGGCGCGGGTCTTGAAAGTCGCCATGAGGTCTCATCGTTTGCATAGAATTTTGGATATTGTATGCAATCAAAAAATCACGCGCCGACTTTTCAAGCCCGAGCGTGCTAGGCCCGAACGTACTAGTCCAGGTCGAGCTGGACCGACCACTGTGCATACCACTCGCGGAACAGCGCGTACTGGGTCTCGACATAGCGGCGCTGCGCTGCGCTTAACACGTCGCTTTCGTTGAAGTGCAGCGCATAGGCGCTATCACCATTGAGCACCATCAGTTGCTTGTAATAAAGCACCAGATCCACGCCTTCATCGAAGGAGGAAAGTACCGCCAGTGCGGATTCCAGCTCCTGGGCCAGGCGGCGGGCTGCGAGATCGCCCTTGGCGGCTTTCTGACTCAGCGCGACCAGTTGCAGCACTTCACGGGGCAGGGCGTTGCCGACTCCGGTAATGGCGCCGGTGGCGTTGCAGTTGACGAAGCCGTGGAAGACTTGGGTATCGACACCGACCATCAGACTGACATCGTCATCTTGAGAAGTAATGTGCTCCGCGGCGTAGCGCAGATCGTCGGCACCGCCGAACTCCTTGAAACCGATCAGGTTGGAATGCTCGCGACGCAGTTCGAAGAACAGCTCGGCGCGGGTGGTGAAGCCGTAATAGGGGCTGTTGTAGATCACGGCCGGCAGCTCGGGAGCGGCTTTCAGAATCGCCGAGAAATGCGCTTTCTGGGCGGCGGGCGCGGTACCGCGGGAGAGCACGCGGGGAATGACCATCAACCCCTGAGCGCCCACCTTTGCCGCATGCGCGGCGTGGGACACGGCTTCCTTCGAGTTGACCGCGCCGGTGCCGACGATGACCGGCACGCCGGCGGCGACCAGACGCGCCACGCCTTCCTGACGTTCTGCTTCGCTCAGCAGTGGCCAGTCACCCATCGAGCCGCAGTAGACCACTGCGCGCATGCCTAGGTCGACGAGCTCGCGTCCCTTGGCGACCAGTGCGTCATAGTCCGGCGTGCGATCGGCGGTGCAAGGGGTCATCAGTGCAGGAATACAGCCGGTGAAGATAGTGTCGTTCATGGTTGTCCTCTGGAATCTGTTGATGATCTGTCGGGATGAGCCTACGGATGGCTATTTCCCGTATGGCTACGACGCAGTGATGCCCCAGGCAAACGGATCGTTCTCGTCGATCAGCAGCTTGGCGTCGGCGGTCATGTAGGCATTGCCCTTGATATAGGGACGAATAAGGCTGGGGCGCCTATCTTCCTGGGCCTGGTCTTCCCGCTCCTGAGTCTCCCATTCGAAGCGTCCCTCGAATCGGCTACCGGTGATGCTGGCCTGGGTCCAGATTTCGCCCGGCGCCAGCTTGCCGTCGGCGGCGAGGCACGCCAGCTTGGCGCTGGTACCGGTACCGCAAGGGGAGCGGTCGTAGGCCTTGCCCGGGCAGAGCACGAAGTTGCGGCTGTCGGCGGGTTTGATGGCGGTGGTGGCGACGTCTTCGGCAAACAGTTCGATATGGTCGATATGACCCTCGTTTTCGCCGGTGATCTTCTGGGCATCCAGCGCCTGTCGGATGGCCCAGGTGAAGGCCGTCAGCGCCTCCTCGTTGGCCAGGGTTACCGTCTGCTCGTGTTCCCCGACCAGGAAAAACCAGTTGCCGCCCCAGGCGATATCACCGTGGACCACGCCGTAGCCGGGCACCTCGACCGGGACACGCTGACGATAGCGATAGGCGGGCACGTTGCGCACCGTCACCGCGCCGTTTTCGTGCAGCGTGGCGCTGACCGGGCCGACGGTGGTGTCGATCTGGTGATCTCCGGGCTGGATCAGGCCGAGATGATGCAGCGATGCCACCAGGCCGATCGTGCCGTGGCCGCACATGCCCAGGTAGCCTGAATTGTTGAAGAAGATCACGCCGCAGGTGGCATTCGGGGAAATCGGCTTGCAATAGAGCGCACCCACCAGCACGTCATTGCCACGAGGCTCGATCAGGCAGGCGCGACGCCAGTGATCGTGTGATTCCCGCAATGCATCGCGCTGTTCGACGATTGTGGCGCCCGGCAGGTCCGGAAAGCCGTCCATCACCAGGCGAGTCGGCTCTCCCCCAGTATGGGAGTCGATGACATGGATGCGCTTCATGCAGGCTTTCCTCTGATCTGGGCGGACTCGCAGACATCTGGAGTAAGCATCGGGAGGGTGAATGATTCGGATATTGTAGATTTTATACAATCTTCGCGGCGAAATGTGAAGTCGTGTCGCTCGGGAAATCCGGCGTGACACAAAAAACCGGCGCGGAAGGCGCCGGTAAGGGAGAGAACGCGAGTCGTTCAAGGAGACAGAGCGGGCGCTTACGAGGCGACGGCCGCCGCGGCGGTAGCGCGGCGCATCGCCATCGAATAGAACGTCGCACCGAGCGCGCCGCCGATGAACACCGAGAAGTGGCCGAGATCGCCCAGCGGCAGGAAGTTGATCAGAATACCGATCAAGGTCGCCGCAACCACGGCCTTCACCGCGGCCGGGTTGAAGCCGTTGCGATACCAGTAGGGACCGTCGGGATCGACGCTGAACAGGGCGTCGATATCGATATGGCCGCGGCGGATCCGGTAGTAGTCCATGATCAGAATGCCGTAGAGCGGGCCGATGGCCGCCGCGAGCAGGTCGACGGTGTAGTGGATGATCTCCGGATTGCTGAACAGGTTCCACGGCGTCAGGAATATCGAGCCGACGGCGGCGATGAAGCCGCCGGTGCGAAAGCTGATCTTGCTGGGCGCCATATTGGAGAAATCGAACGCCGGGGCGACGAAATTGGCGACGATGTTGATGCCGATGGTCGTCGTCACGAAAGTCGCGGCTCCCAGTACGGCGATAAAGGTGTTGTCGAGGCGGGAGACGGTCTCGATGGGGTCATCGATCATCTCGCCGAATACCGGAATCGTCGCCGAGACCATCATCACCGTGGTCGCCGAGAACACCAGGAAGTTGATCGGCAGGCCCCAGAAATTGCCGCGCTTGACGTCGTCGAATGTCCTGGCATAACGGGTGAAGTCGCCGAAGTTGAGCGTCGGGCCGGCAAAGTAACCGGCAACGATCGCCGCGGCGATCACCATCTGCCATAGCTGCTCACTGGGCGAGAGCTGGATGTCGCTGAGGGTGAAGCTGATGTTGGACCAGCCCGCCTGCCACACAAGCCATGCTGCCAGGGCGAACATCACCAGATAGACTGCCGGGCCGCTCCAGTCGATGAAGCGCCGGATCGAATCCATGCCACGCCAGAACACGATCGCCTGCAGACACCACAGCAGCATGAAGCTGATCCAACCCAGATAGGAGAGCCCCAGAAAGCTGGGGCCGGCCAGCGATTCCATGCCAGGAAAAAGGCGCAGGATCACGATGGTCAGGGCGTTGGAGGCGAGAAACGTCTGAATCCCGTACCACACCACCGCGATCAGGCCGCGAATCATTGCCGGAATATTGGCGCCCAATACGCCGAACGAGAGCCGACAGATCACCGGGAACGGCACCGCCGCCTTCTGACTTGGCCGGGCCATCAGGTTGGCGAATACCTGCACGATACAGATGCCGACCAACAACGAGATCAACACCTGCCAGCCCGCCAGGCCGAGCGCAAACAGGCTGGCGGCAACCACATAACCGCCGACGCTGTGGACGTCGGAGAGCCAGAAGGCGAGGATGTTGTACCAGTTCCAGTTTTGCGTCGTGGGCGCCAGGTCGGCGTTGTAGAGCCGATCGCTGTAGCCAGGAGGAAGTTGCGACATGGCGTGTGCCCTCCGTGGGGCGATTTATGATTGTGATTCCCGTTTTTTTGTATACAAGATACGTGCCATATTCGCTATTTCACGATGGTCGTAGGTGGTCGCAACTGAGCAGAAGTCGGTCGGTCACGAATAATCACACCGCCCAGCAAGGCGTTAGGTCATGGGATCCCGTATCGGCCCTGTTGGCTGAATTACCCTGATGATGCGGTCTGTAGAGGCCGCCGAAATGTGGCTAGTCGCTCACGAGAGTGGAGAGAGCACGCTCGATGCGCAAAATGTAGAGCCTCTGCACCCTATCGGTGCGAGGAACGATATCGGCATGTTTTGTGTACGATATTCGAAGGCAGCAGATTGAGGCCGACACCAAGGGGAGGGAGATAATGCTTGAATTGAAGGCCCAAAAGCTGACGGCGGATGCCTTCGCGCCGTTCGGCGACGTGATCGATGCGCGTTCCAGCGCCGCTTTCCCGATCAACAACGGTCGTACTCAGCGACATCACGATCTGGCTCGGGTAGAGATTCTGGACACTCCATCACGACCGCTGATCAGCGTTTTCGTGAGCCAGCCGGTCGCGCTGCCGTTGGAGATCGAGCTGCTGGAGCGCCACCCGCTGGGCAGTCAGGCATTCATGCCGCTGCACGAGGAACGATTCATCGTCGTCGTGGCACCGCCGGGTGAAACGATCGATCCTGCGTCGATTCGCGCCTTCGTGACCGATGGTCGGCAGGGCGTCAACTACCGCGCTGGCACCTGGCATGCGATTCATTCGGTGCTGGAGAGAGAGGGGGAGTTTCTGGTCGTCGATCGCGGCGGGGTCGACAACCTCGACGAGCGGCCGATGACGATGCGGGTGGTGATGGTGTGACCTGGAACGACGATGCCCCGCCGGAGCGGGGCATCGAGAGCGTCGGACGAGGCGGTAGGCTCAGACCGACTTGCTGCTGCCGCCAATGGCCGCAGCCGGGTCTTCATCCAGTTCCATGCGTTCGCGTTCGTCGTCGATGATCTTGAGTGCCTGCTCCGGCGTCACCTTCGACGCCGGCGTGACCAGGCTGACCACGACACCCGCGACCAGCGCGACCAGTACCGCTGGAATGCTGGGGTTACCCCAGAAAGCCGTCCAGCTATCCACGTTGATCACGGCCAGCGACGTCGCGGACGCGGCGATCAGCGTAGCGATGGCACCCTGCCAGTTATAGCGCGACCAGAAACGTCCCAGCACGCCACATACGAACATCCCGGCCATCACGGTCGCGATCATGCTGGTGATATAGCTGATGACGTTGTTGGAGGTCAGTGCGAACAGCAGTGCCAGGCCAATGGTGGCGACCAGCGCCAGCCGCGACAGCCCCACGACCTTGCGGGCCGACGGCGTATGGCCGGTGAACAGCACGTAGACATCGCGCAGCAGGATCGACACGCCCGCGATGGCATCCGAACTCGCGCTCGACATGGTCGCCGACAGCCCGGCGACCAGCAGCAGCAGGCCAAGCCACAACGGTAGAATTTCCGTGGCCAGGAACGGGAAAGCGAAGTTGCTGTTGTCGAGGCTGGGGTTCAGCGCATGGGTTGCCATGCCGATGATCGCCGGAATGATCGAAAAGAACAGGTAGAGAACGCCGGTAATGATGAAAGACTTCCGCACCGAGCTGACCGATTTACCGGAGTAGATACGCTGGCGGTAGGAGGGCGTGGCCAGCACGCCGACGGCGATGACGGCAGCGAGGGAGATCGCCGGTATCAGGCCGATCTTGTCGACACCCAGGAAACTGGTGGCCGCGACGTCCATGTTGGTGCCAAGACCGGAAAAGCCGCCGACTTCGAACAGCGCGATAATCGCCATCACGATGAAACCGACGAACAGGATCACTGCCTGTACGGTGTCGGTCCAGATGACCGCCATGTAGCCGCCGATCACGCAGTAGATGCCGAAACCCAGCGCTACCAGAATGCGTGCGGTGGTCAGGTCGATGCCCGCCATCCACGATAGATAGAGCCCGCCGCCGAGAATGTGTGCGCCCAGCCAGCCGATGCAGGCGATGTAGATCAGCACCGCGACGATATTGCGTACCCAGCGATTGGCGCCGACGTAGTAGGAAAGCTCTTCGCTCATGGTCATGAAGCGAAAGCGACGCACCGGGGCGAACCACAAAGCCAGCAGAATCACGCCGATGGAACCGCCGATGCCGTAGAGCGCACCGGCCCAGCCGTTGGCGTAGCCGAAACCGACGGCGCCCATGCTGGAGCCGGTGCCGACCATCGTTGCCACCGTGGTGCCGATGGTGAGGAAGATCGGAACGCTACGCCCGCCGAGCAGGAAATCGTCGCCGCTGCCGCGACTGTTGCGAGAAACCCACCACCCGAACGCAATCATGATGACCACGTAGGCGATAAAGGTCCCGAGGAAAACGTGACTGTTCATAACGACCTCTTATAATTGTCGTTCCGGTCGTTGCCGCGACCGGAGCAGTGTGGAATGTCATAGCCTATGGGGTTTTTCACTGCGGTCGCGCCCTTGCCGGGGCGCGGCCACCTTTCTGTCAGTCAATGAGTGCCTAGGCGCGGTCAGCGCGATAGCACTTGATGTCGACCTCTACCTTGCAGTCCACCACCAGATCCTGAACGCTGCAGATCCGCGCCGGGGGATGGTCGCCGAACACTTCCTTGAATACCTTGTTGAACGAGCTGAAGTAGCGGGAGTCGGTGAGCACGGCAGTGACGTGGACGACGTCTTCCACGCCGTAGCCGGCTTCCTCGGCGATCTTCAGGCAATTGGCAAAAGCCAGCCGCGACTGCTCGACGATGCTGCCTTCGACGACTTCACCATCGGTCATCGGGGTCTGACCCGAGACGAACAGCCAGCCGGCCGCTTCGGTGGCGCGGGCGAAGGGCAGCTTCTGGCCGCCGGTGCCGACGCCGCCTTCGACGCCATAACGTTTGATGCTCATACGGTTTTCTCCTGAGTTGTCTCAATGATCGAGTGGGTAACGCGTGTGAAAATCATGAGGTTGTACGGGAAGGCCGGGCCGACAGCCGGACTTCGCGCCGCAGCAGTCTTCCGGCTCGCCTTTCGCTGGCCTCGCCATGGCGATAGCTGACCACACCGTTGACGACGACCAGCTCGATGCCATCGGCCTTGGCGATCGGCGCGCTGTAGGTCGCGGTGTCTTCGAGCGCGTCGAGGTCGAACAGCAGCAGATCGGCAAAAGCGCCGACGCGGATGGCACCGCGATCCGTCAGACCAAAGTTAGTGGCGGATAGTCCGGTCATCTTGCGCACCGCTTCGGTCAGCGGCAGCAGTTTCAGATCGCGACTGTAATGCGCCAGCACCCGCGGGAATGCGCCCCACAGCCGCGGGTGCGGATGCGGATCGTTGGGCAGGCCGTCGGAGCCGACCATCGACAGCGGATGCGACAGCACTCGCTGCATGTCCGTTTCGCTCATGTTGTGATAGACCGCCCCGGCCGGCTGAAGGCGTCGTGCGGCGTCGATCAGCGATAGATTCCACTGTGCGGCGATGTTTTCGAGCGACTGGCGCGCCATCTCCGGATGCGGGTCGGACCAGGTGATGAAGATGTTGATCTCGTCGGTGACCTGGCCCAGATCCAGCGTCGAGGAGCCTGCGGTGTAGGGGTAGCAGTCGCAGTGCACGCCGTGGGAAAGCGCCGCATCGTCGAGCTTTGCAAGCGCCCTGGGGGCGTTGCCCCAGTTGCCGGCGCCGGCGCACTTGAGGTGCGAGATCACCAGCGGTGCCTGGCCGTGACGAGCGGTGGCAAAAGCCTCGTCCATCGCCTCGGGAAGTCCGGCGAACTCGTCGCGCAGATGCGTGGTGTACACGCCGCCGGCGCGACCGACGGCTTCTACCAGCGCGTTCATCTCGGCGGTGGGCGCGTGATAGGCGTTGCGGTAGGCCAGTCCCGAGCTCATGCCGACGGCACCTTCGGCCAGCGCCGTTTCGAGCTGCTCACGCATGGCGGCGATTTCGTCATCGCTGGCGGCACGGTCGAAGCGGTCCATGACCTGGCTGCGCAGGCTGGTGTGGCCGATCAGCGCGGCCACGTTGACGCTCGGCTGTGCCTTGGCGATCGCCTCGGCATAGGCGGCAAACGTCGGATAGCGGAAGTCTTCCGCTCGGCCGAGCAGGTTCATCGGGTCCGGCACTTCGCCGGAGAGCCGCACGGGGCTGGCGCTGATGCCGCAGTTGCCGACCACAACCGTGGTGACGCCCTGGGACAGTTTCGGCAGCATTTCCGGCTGGCGAATGACGTTGGTGTCGTCGTGAGTATGAACGTCGATGAAACCGGGGGTCAGAATCCGCCCCTCGGCATCGAGGACTTCGCGGGCATCGGCGCCGCCCAGGTCGCCGACGGCAACGATCCGCTCGCCTTCCACCGCGACATCAGCGATGAAGGCTTCGCGCCCGCTGCCGTCGATGACGCTGGCGCGGCGGATCAGCAAATCGTAGGGCATGATGACTCCTGAATAGTGATTCCTGAAGAGCGCGCTTGAGCGCTCAATCCCCCAGCGGCTGGCGGTTGTCGCCGCCGCGGTGGGCATCGAGGGTGATCTTGAGTCGTCGCAGCTTGTCGCGAGTGCGCGAGCGATGCCGCAAGGCCAGGCCAAGCGCCAGCATGTCGATGGCGGCCATCATGGCGTAGCGCGAGGACGACGGAAAATAGATGTAGTCGGTCTCGCGGGCGGCCAGCGGCAGCGTGATATTGGCGACCTTGGCCAGCGGCGAGCCGGCCGCGGTGACGGCCAGTACGCGGGCGCCGTACTGGCGTGCCAGCTCGGCCGCCTCGACGATTTCCGGCGTATAGCCGGTGACCGAGAGCGCGACGACAATGTCGGTGGGCTCCAGAGTCGATGCCACCATGCGCGGCAGCAACGACTGGGGATAGGCGCTGATCGCATAGCCCAGCCGGACCAAGCGGAATTGCATCTCCTGCGCCATCACCGTCGAACCGCCGCCGGCACCGAACACCAGAATCTGGCGGGCATCGTCGAGCATCGCCACCGCGCCCTCGACGTCGGCCTGTTCCATCAGCGTGCGGTTGAGCGCCAGGGTCTGGGCGGCGGTGTCGTAGACCACCCCCAGCCCATCGTCCTCGCTGGCTTCCTGGATGAAACGGCGGCCGGCGGCCAGCGCCCGGGTCAGGCGCGTCTTGAGATCGCGCACGTTGCGGCACTCCACCGCCCGAGCAAAGCGGGTCACCGTGGCATCACTCACCTCGGCGCGCTTGGCGATCTCGCCAATGCTGGCCTCGGCGACGAAATCGATATCATCGAATATCAGATTGGCGACTTTCTTCTCCGCGTCGCGAAGGCTCGGCAGACAAGCGGTGATATGCGACAAGATGTCGATTTCCTGGCTCACACGGCATTCCTTGGGTGCGACTGAGAACGGTAGTTCGGCCTGATTTGATACTTTCTAACCTAGAATTTATTTTTATGAAAGTTATTATCTCTGATGAGGCGAGACTTCCTACCAAGGTATGACGCCAGAAACCTTGCGCCGGACTTTCCCGGACACCTTCGATGCCGTGTGGGTTAGAACGAAGAGGTCTTGAGAAACGCCTGCAGACGGGGCGACTCCGGGTGCATGAACAATCTTTCGGGCGGGCCCTGCTCGGCGATTCGGCCGTCCTCCATGAATACGACCTTGTCGGAGACGTCTCGGGCAAAGCGCATTTCATGCGTGACCAGCACCATGGTCATGCCTTCCTGGGCAAGCGAGCGAATCGTCTCCAGCACCTCGCCGACGCGCTCCGGATCGAGCGCAGAAGTGGCCTCGTCGAACAGCATCACCTTGGGATTCATGGCGATGGCTCGCGCGATCGCCACACGCTGCTGCTGCCCGCCGGAGAGCTGCGAGGGGCGGTAATCTCGCCGCTCGAGCATGCCCACTCGTTCCAGCCAATGGTCCCCCAGCTCGATCGCCTGGTTTCTCGGCATGCCACGTACCTTGGTCAGCCCGAGCGTGACGTTGTCCAGCGCGCTCATGTGCGGGAACAGGTTGAACGACTGAAACACCATGCCGGTCATTGCTCGCTGGCGCGCGATTTCCTGCTCGCCCATCCGTGCCCGTTGGCCACGCCGCGTGTGATAGCCGATCGCTTCGCCACCGATCAGCACCTCGCCCTGATGGAACTCTTCGAGAAGGTTGAGGCATCGCAGCAGGGTGGTCTTGCCCGAACCGCTGGCGCCGATGACCGAGACGACCTCGCCCTCCGCAACCGTAAAATCGATGCCTTTGAGCACTTCTAGCTCGCCGAATCGCTTGTGTAGCGCGCGCACTTCCACGATAGGGGTCATACCATTCTCCGGGTTGGCTGTTCGAGACGCCGACCAATGAAGCGCCCGACCTGCTCGATGGCGAAGTCGATCAGGAAATAGATCACACCGGCCAGCAGGTAGAACTGCATGTTGAGAAAATTGTTGCTGATGATCTGCTGGGTGGTCAGCAACAGCTCGGCGACGCCGATCACCGACAGCAGTGTCGAGGCCTTGACCATCTCTACCGCAGCGGTGATCCAGGTCGGCAGGGCGAACCGCAACGCCTGTGGAAACAGGATGTAGCGAAAGATGCCGCCGAAAGTGAGGCCGATGGCCCGGCCGGCCTCGATCTGACCGCGCGACAGGGACTGCAGCGCGCCACGTAGGATTTCCCCGACGTGAGAGGCGCAGAACAGCGTGAGTGCCAGCGCACCGGCCTGAAAGGCGGTGAGATTCAGGCCCACGGCGGAAGAGACGTAGAAGGTTGCCAGTACCAGGACCAGCACCGGCGTACCGCGGATGATGTCGATGTAGAGCCGGGCTGGCCATCGTAGTGGCTTGTTGCCATAGGTGACGGCGATACCGATCACGATGCCGAGCACGGTTCCGGCCAGGATCGCGATCAGCGATACCGCGAAGGTGATCGCCGTGCCGTGCAACAGCGCGTCACGATTGTTCATGACTTCGTTGAAAAAGTAGCTCCAGTCCATATCAGGCTTTCTCCAGCACGAGTCGTTTTTCCATCGCTCTCAGCACGAGCGTGATGGCATAGCAGCAAACGATGTAGAGGAGCGAAGCGACGAGCCAGACTTCGATGACCCGAAAGGTTTCGGAATTGATCTTGCGGGCATAGAACGTCAGCTCAGGAACCGCGATGGTGGCGGCCAGCGAGGTATCCTTGAACAGCGATATGAAGTTGTTGCCGAACGCCGGCAAGGCATTGCGAAACATGATCGGCAGCACGATGTAGCGCTTGATTCGGAATGACGTCAGCCCGATCGCCTGTCCGGCTTCGATCAATCCCTGGGGAACGCTGAGCAGCCCGCCACGGAAGACCTCGGCCATATAGGCACTGGCGTAAAGCGACAGGGCCACGATGAAGCTGGTGATCTTGTCGAGAGACAGGCCAAGTTGCGGCATGCCGAAGAACAGAAACAGCACGATCACCAGGATTGGCAGGTTACGCAGTATCGAAATCCAGGTGAAGGCCAGGCTGCGAAGCCATCGATTCGGCGCACGACTGGCGAAAGCGACCACCAGTCCGAGCGCGGAGCCAATCGCGATCGACACCAGTGCCAACAGCAGTCCAAGGCCGATGCCACTGAGCAGCAACGGCCACTGTTCGAAGATGGGAGCGAAGTTGAAGTGATAGTTCATGAGAGTCCGTCTGCCTGGTCGAGCGGTTGGGCAGGGCGTTGCCGAACTCTATGAGTTCGGCAACGCCAAAACCGGGATTTAGCGCATTTCGGAAGGGAAGCCGGTTTTCGGTGCCGGGGGACGCTCGCCGAACCACTGTTCGAAGGCATCGGAATAGCGCTGGAACTCGACGCCGTACATGGCTTCTTCGAGGGTGGTATTGACGAAATTCAGCCAACGTTGGTCGTCAGGTGATACCGCGCAGGCGTAGGACTGCGGATTCCAGCTGTAGCCGGCATCGACGTAGCGATCGCCGTTATTCTTCATGTACCACTTCAAGGTCGACAGGTCGGTCGCGACCGCTGCGGCACGATGGGAGTTGAGCGCCTGATAGATCAGGTTCTGGCTCTCGTACTGGTCGACCTCGGCATCAGGCAGCGCCTGATGGACCATCTTCTCGGCATAGACGTTCTGCAGCACCGCAACCGTGATGTCACTGCCTGCCGCCTTGAGTGCGTCGTAATTGTCATAGTCGCCGCCCTTGAGCATCAGCAGCCCGACGCCCTCGCGATAATAGGGCACGGTGAAGGCGACCTGTTGAGCCCGTGCCGCAGTGACTGTCATCCCTTGGCAGGAAATATCCACCTTGTTCGTCAGCAGGTTAGGAATACGTGCATCCGAAGACTGATTGACGAAACGAACTTTGCTGGGATCGTTGAACAGACCCTGAGCGAGAATATGGCCAATATCAGCGTCGAAACCGACGGTCTGGCCGTTGTCGGTGAAGTGCCAGGGGGGATTCGAACTACCGGTACCGACGACCAGTTCGCCACGGTCCAGCACCGTCTGCAGGGTGTCGGCCTGGGCGTGGGTAGCGGCAAGTGAAGGGATGAGGGCGACCGCCGCAACGGCGCTCAGCGCTTTGAGGATCGTTTTCATGGGAGTGGGCTCGTATTGTTGCTGTTGTTTGTCCGATATACCGGATTGTTGTCCGATTTATCGGATGAATTTATACTGCACCTATTCACCGGCTCTGCGCAAGCGTGTCATTCAGCGGCACTCAATCGGGTAGATCGGACCCGTGGCACCATCAATGAGGTGATATGAGCGATTCCAGCACCAGGTCTTCCAGCACCACCACATCTTCCAGTGCCGCGGCTCCCCGCGCCCGCGGGGTCGATCGCGTTATCGCCCTGTGCGAACAGCTACATCTTCATCGTCAGCCGATGACGCCAAAGGCGTTGATGGAGGCGACGGGCGCGCCCCGCTCCAGCGTTTATGAGCTGGTCAATCTGCTCAGCGACGCGGGATGGTTGGAAACGGAAAGTGACGGCCGAGTCTTCTTCGGTCGGGCGATGCACTACTTTGGCCTCGACTACGCGGATCACAACGATTTGCTGAAGCGTGCTCGGCCAGTCATGCGTCAGCTGTCGGCGCGCTTCGACGAGACCACCCAGCTGTGCATGCTGGATGGCGACAAGTACACCGTGATGCTTAACGAAAACGGCGCCAGACCGTTTCGGATCAGCTCCGAAGTCGGGGTCAAAGTGCCGATTCCGTGGACGGCGTCCGGGCGAGTGCTGCTCGGAGGCATGGGGCGGGAATCCATGCTGGGACTGGTCCCGGAAGAGGACTTCATTCTCCCCGACGGCGAACGTATCGACATCGAAGGTTTCATCGCTGACATCGAACTGACCCGTCAGCGTGGTTATGCGCTCACCGAGGGTCTCGTCGACAGCTTCGCCTGCTGCATGGCGGTGCCGATCCAGGAAGGTACCGACCGAGCCCGTGCCACCCTCTGCTTCACTATCGGTCGCGATGCCGACGAATCGCGTCGCGAAACACTGATCGGCGCGCTTCGCGAGGCGTCCTTCATGCTCTCCAGCGGAGACTGAAATCCGCTGATTCCCCCATCTGGAGACAGGCAATGAACAATACGACCGCTTCAGGAGCCCCGTTGGCGCCAGTACAAAAAGGTACGCCGCTCTCGGCCCCCGCCAATTTGTTGAAGGACGTCCCCCTACCGGCGGCGGCGATCTTCGAAGCGCCGCTGGCGCACAATCTGGCCTGGATGCAGCGTTTCGCGGATGACCACGGTGCCAAGCTTGCACCCCACGGCAAGACGACCATGACCCCGGCGCTGTTCAAGCGTCAGGTCGAGGCGGGCGCCTGGGGCATCACGTTGGCGACGGCGGTGCAGACGGTGGCAGCACATGCGCATGGCATCGACCGCGTGCTGATGGTCAATCAGCTGGTCGGCCGACCCAACATGGCGCTGGTCGCGGATGCCATCGAGGCGGGCCTTGAATACTACTGTGTGATCGACGGCGTCGATAACGTTCGCGATCTGGGCGCGTTCTTCTCTGAACGAGGCCTTACGCTCAATGTGCTGATCGAGCTGGGCATCGATGGCGGTCGCTGCGGATGTCGCAACGCCGAGCAGGTCGATACGCTGGTGGCGGCCGTCGCGGCACAGCCGGCGTTGGCACTGGTCGGTATCGAAGGTTACGAGGGCATGATCGCCGGCGGCGACGAGATCGCTTCAGTGCGCGCCTATGGTGAACGACTGGTCGAGACCGTGCGTGCGTTGCGGGCCAGCGGTGTGCTCGAACGCGAGGCACCCATCGTCACCGCTTCCGGTTCCAAGTGGTTCGACCTGATCGCCGAGGCGTTCGACAAGGCAGAACTACGCGAGCATTACACGCCGGTACTGCGGCCGGGCTGCTACGTGGTTCACGATCACAAGCTTTATGCCGGCGCCATGGACAAGATCAAGGCTCGCGATCCGAAGCTCGAGGGCGAATTGCAGCCTGCACTCGAGGTGTTTGCTCATGTCCAGTCGTTACCCGAGCCGGGCCTTGCGATCATTGCGCTGGGCAAACGCGATATCGGTCATGAACCGGATCTGCCGTTGCCGCTACGGCTTTATCCCGCAAGCGCCACCTCCGATGCGGCTTCGGATGCGACTGTCGCGCCTGTCGATGTCAGTGCGTGGCGAACGACGAACATCATGGATCAGCACGTCTTTCTCGCGATCCCCGAGAATGCCGAGATCGCCGTGGGTGATGTCATTGCCTTCGGCACTTCGCATCCTTGCCTGACCTTCGACAAGTGGCGGCGAATGTTGCTGATCGACGACCAGTTGGCCGTTCAGGAGGTGTTGGAGACCTGCTTCTGATGACGGAACTGCATCCATCCATTTAAAAAGTGGAAATAGTTTCCATGAATATTGACGGCCGGCCGCTGCTCGCTTAACTTGACGTTCGTGAGCACTCGGTACTGGGGAAGTCCCATTGCCGATGCCAACGTTTTCAAGATGGGACGCATGACGAGTCGGCAGGCCAATGGTCGATTTTGCGGTTCATCTCCCGAGCGCTCTTCCGTCGGGATGAGACCTAACGAATCATTGACGGAAGTTTGTGGCGAGCCATCTGGCTCGCCTTTTTTATGTCGGTTTTCTGTTGGGAATTGTGAATGAGAGCCGCGTTTGGTTGTGTCCTTGCTGTGGGTTAAGTTTAATGCGTGGCGACTAACGTCGAAGGCGGCTGGCGGAAACCGGTGCCAGAACCTGCGATGTATCGAGTTTTCAATTGCCACAAGAGGTGGAAAGTTTGAGTCATCAAGGACGAAAGCCCGCTCAGGGAAAAACAGGGCGGCTGAAAACGCTCCTGGCCGCTGGGCTGGGAGTGACGAGCATGACCTGTGCCGGTCTGGCCCAGGCACAGCTCGAGGATTTCCAGGTCATGGACAATCCCGCCACGGCGGAAAAGCCGTTCGAAGGGACGGCCGAACTCGGTTACAACAAGATCAGCGGCAACAGCAATAGCGAGAGCCTGCGGGCGGGCGCCGACATGACCTGGTTCCGTGCCCCCTGGTCCTACAGCCTGAAACTCGCCACCAAAAGCGCCAGCGACAACGATGAGACGTCGGCGGAAGAGTATTTGGTTGCCGGACGTACGCGTTATAACCTGTCAACCGACAACTATCTGTTCGGCCTGGCGCGCTGGGACAAGGATCGTTTTTCCGGTTATGAATCCCAGTCGACATTGGCGGGAGGCTATGGCCGCCAGCTCCTGACTGGCCCGCCGCATTCGCTGACGGTGGAAGTCGGCCCCGGCGTGCGTCACGACGAGTATGAAGAGGGTGGCCACGACAATGTCGGTCTGCTCTACGCCGGGCTCGATTACGACTGGCAGTTCTCCGACACGTCGAAGTTCTCTCAGTCGCTGGCGACCGAGGCTTCGGAGGAGAACATCATCGGGCGTTCGGAAACGGCATTGACCGTGGCGATGAACGATACGCTGGCGTTGAAGATTTCCTACGAGGTGGAGTTCAACGATAGCCCACCGCCCGGCGCTTCCAGCCAGACCGATACCACCACGGGTGTCTCGCTGATCTATAACATGTGACGTCGGAATATTTGATCCGTCAGTGACAGATGGACGAGAAACGGGGCCGCGGCCCCGTTTCTCGTTTGCGCTCGGCTGCCCGTGCGGTCCGCCTCAATTCTGAACCGAGATGACGGAGCCCCCGTCGACACGAACATTGCTGCCGTTGACGAACGAGGCGTGCTGCGACACCAGCATGGCGATGACGAAAGCCACTTCGTCGGCTTCGCCACGGCGCTTGGCGACGATCCCTGGACGCTCTTCCTCCAGAAAGCTTTTGACCGCCTGTTCGAAGGAACAGCCGAGCTGCTCGGCTCGCTGCTTCATCATGCCATCGGTCATCGGAGTCGCAATGAAAGCCGGCGCGACGGTGTTGCAGAGCACCCCAGAGGCTGCTTCCTTATAGGACAGATTCTTGATGAAGGTGCTGAGGGAGGCCTTGGCGGTGTTGTAGACCGCTTCTTCCCAGTAGGGCTGGACGGTGTTCTCCGAGGTGATGCAGATAAAGCGGCCCCAGCCGTGCTCGCGCATCGCCGGAATCGTCGCGCGGGCCAGTCGCACCGCCGAGAAGAAATCGATCTCCCAGGCATCGCGGTAATCTTCATCGCCCAGTTCCAGCGGGTCGCCCTTGGCGCCGGTGACGCCCGCCGTGTGGACGACGATGTCGACCGCGCCGAAGCGCTCGATGCCCTGGCGAACCAGCGCATCGACTTCTTCCTGACGGGTGACGTCGGCGGTGACACAGAGCGGCTCGGCGTCGATCCCGCTGGCAGCCTGGACGAGAGCGTCCGCGTCGAGATCGCTGAGGACCAGATTGACGCCTTCGGCGGCCAGCTGTCTTGCCGTTGCCAGACCGATACCGCTTTGGGCGCCGGTGATCAGTGCTGTCCTGCCGCGAATGGCCAGATCCATGGTCAAGCCTCCTTGCTTAATACCGGATTGATGCGAGGTTACAAGCGTTCGAGATGTCAGCATGGTCAAATTCACGAATTCTCGCCAATCCCTGCAGGAAACGGGCTTTGCCTTGCGGGGATGGCATCGCGGCGCAAGAATAGGGCGCCGCACTCGATATCATCGATTCGAAAACCGCTGGAAAAGCGGTGACATTCTCATTGCAGGGAACGCCATGAAATTCCGTTATCTGTCGACGGCGCTATGTCTGGGCGTCGCCACGCCCTGCGCGGCGCTGGCGCAATCCGCTTCGGCGCCGTCATCTCCGCCCCCGTCCACGAGTCCGCAGGCACAGGCTCAACCGGTCATCGAAGTCACGGCGCCACGATTGGCCCGCGAGCTCTACGCGACGCCCGCCGCTGTCTCGGTCGTCGACCGCGATGAGATCCAGCAGGGGCAGCAGCGTGTGCGGCTGGATGAGTCATTGATCACGGTGCCGGGGGTGTTCATCCAGAATCGTGACAACTTCGCCCAGGGGCAGCGGGTCTCCATCCGCGGCTTCGGCGCGCGGGCGCCGTTTGGCGTGCGCGGCATCACGGTGGTCGTCGATGGCATTCCTTACACCCTGCCGGACGGTCAGGCCCAGCTCGACGCCATCGATCTCGACAGCGCCGAACGCATCGAGGTGATCCGCGGGCCGGCGGCGGTGCAGTACGGCAACGCCGCCGGCGGCGTGATCAGCGTCACCACCGCCGATGGTAGCGATGATCCGGGCAGTCACATCCGCGTGGAAGGCGGCAGTGACGGCTATCAGAAGACGGCGGTCAGCAACGGAGGCGTGAACGGCCCGTGGTCGCATCATGTCAGCGTCTCCGCGCTTAACGTCGACGGTTATCGCGACCACAGTTCGACCGAGAAGTATCTGCTCAACGCCAAGCTGCGCCGCGAGCTGGGCAGCGACCGGGCGCTGACGGCAATCGTCAATCTGCTCGACAATCCCCGCTCGGAAGATCCGGGCGGCTTGACCCGCAGCCAGGTGCACGAAGATCGCGATCAGGCGGGCGCTTTCACCCAAGAGTACGATACTGGCCAAGAGGTCGATCAGCAGGTGCTGGGGCTTCAGTATGAAGATCTGTCTGCCGGCCCGGGCGAGTTCTATCTCAAGGGCTTCTATCTCAAGCGCAATTTCGAGCAGCAGTTGCCGTACCCCGGCGATAGCCTGATCGACTACGACCGTGACTATTACGGCGGCAGTGCCGAATATCATCAGACGCTGAGTCTGGGCGACATGCCGCTGCGCTACGTGGCCGGAATCGATCTGGCACGCCAGGAAGACGATCGCGGACGCAAGAACGTCGCCTTCAATGGCGATGTCACCGGCAAGGTCGCAGACGAGACCCAGACGGCCACTTCAGTCGGCACCTTCCTGCAGGGCGATCTTGATCTCACCGAGCGATGGACGCTGTCGCTGGGCGGACGCTATGACCGGGTCGACCTGGATATCGACGACGACTATCTCAGCGATGGCGACAACAGTGGCGATCGCACTTTCCATGAATGGAGCGGTTCGGCCGGGTTGAGCTACCGCTATCGCCGCCATCATCAGGTCTACGTCAATACCGGTACCGCCTATGAGACGCCAACCTTCTCCGAGTTCGCCAACCCGGCGGGCATTGGCGGCTTCAATCCGGATATCGAGCCGCAAAAGTCCTGGAATCGGGAAATCGGCCTGCGCGGCAACTTCGACAACGGGCTCGACTATGACATCGCGCTGTTCTCGGTGCGCGTACGCGACGAGTTGGTGCCCTACGAAGGCGATGATGGTCGCACCTTCTACGAGAATGCCGGCGACAGTGATCGTGACGGGCTCGAAGTCGCGGTGGGGTGGCAGTTCGATCCGAGCTGGCGAATCGACAGCGCCTTGACGCTGGCCAAGTACGAGTTCGATAGCTACGACAGCGAAGCGGGCGACTACAGTGGCAACCGTATTCCCGGCTTGCCCGAGCAGACCTGGGTCAATCGGCTGACCTGGCAAGGGCTGGACCAGCGCTTTGCCACGCTCGAGACCCAGTATGTCGGCGACATGGTGGCGGACAACGCGGGCGATGTGGAAGTTGGCGACTACTGGCTGGTCAACCTGCGCGGCGGCGACGGCTGGCGCCTGGGTAGCGACACCGTACTCAAGCTCTACGGCGGTATTCGCAACCTTTTCGATATCGAGCACTACGCCAACGTGCGCATCAACGCCAGTAACGATCGCTATTTCGAGCCAGCACCGGGACGGACGGTCTATGCTGGTATCGGAATCGACTTCTGACGCGCTGATTGTCGGCGTCGATGTTGGGAACACGAGAGCGGCGACCGAGTATCGCCGCCATCCACTATGACTCGAGACACTCGAGTGGGTACAACGATGATTCAAGGAACCGTTATGCGTGTTTTTATTCCGTTTGTCGGGGCTCTGGTCCTGCTCTCCCTGATCGGTGGCTGTACGTTCAACCGTTATAACGATGGACAGCGCGAGGTGAAACCGGGCGTGCCGCAGGACGGCCCCACCCGTAATCCGGCGGATGCCTCACGTAATGACGACAGCTCGACCATGAGGCCGTGATCCCCAACTGCCTGAACATTGGATAATGGATGATCAGGCGCGACAAGGGTTGGCGAAAGGCGGGTGCGCCTCACCCAAACGCGANNCCGCTCGCGTTTGGGGAGTCCCTGAAATCGACGCGGTCAGAAAGGTTTCATGCAACGATAAGGGCATCGCGTGTTGAATCGATGACAAATGTCGTCATCGGCTATTCAGGATTGGTGAATGGCGATTTGTGACATGGGCTGGCCGGTTCTCAGGCGTTCGCAGTACCAGTCCACGAACTGTGAGACGCCGCTTTCCTGCTCCGGGGAGTAAGGTCCGGGCACATACGCGGGGGATTCGATGCCGCGCTGATTGTTCTCCACGACCACACGATCCTCATCGTTGGTATGCAGCCATACCGTCGTCAGGCGGTCGAGATCGTAATCGACACCCTCGACGGCATCCTTATGAACCAGCCAGGTCGTGGTGACTGCCGTTTCCATGGGGCCGATCGGGGTGACGCGAAAGGTCATGGACTGATCGGGCAGAAAATGGCCCCAGGTCGACGGGTAGTGAAATTTCATCAATGTCCCCGCATCCGGCAACCCCACATGCCCCAGCGGACGCTTCACGCCCGCCTCGCCATCCAGGGTGTAGCTCACCGCGTTGCCCTGTAACGGCATACGTGCCAGCCGGTACTGTCCGTCTTCGTCGATTCGAAACTGGGCGGGCACGCCCGCATCCTCACATCTCGTGAAATGTGCCTGAAGCCGCTCAGGCGTCGAGCCATCGGGTCGTACACCTGCGACTTCCGGATCAAGCGGGAACGATCGGCACAGTGACGGGTGGTTGCTTTCGCAGTGGTAGCACTCCCGATTGTTTTCCCAGACCAGCTTCCAGTTGGCTTTCTCGACGATCGTCGAGGTATGAGCGACCCTGGCGTTTTGCAGGTCATGTACCTGCAAATAGGGCGCAGCCAGTTGGGAAAATGCCTCGAAGTCCGGGGCCTCATCTGCCAAACAGATGTAAACAAGACCGTTCAGATCGCGACAGTTAATAGCCTTGAGGCCATGCTGGGGCAGATCGAAATCCGATGGCATGTCTCGAGCCCATAGCAGGCGACCGTCAAGCTCATAGGTCCATTGATGATAAGGGCATACGATCCTGGCCATTTGCCCCTGATCCTGCTGGCAAAGCATTGACCCTCGGTGACGACACGTATTATGAAAGGCGCGAATCGTATCGTCTTTTCCTCTCACAATAAGGACACGATAGGGACCAAGGGAATAGCTGAAATAGCTTCCATGTCTAGGCAGTTGGCAAGCGGGTATCACATATAACCATTCACGAAAGAAGAGTTGCTCCATGTCGTAATTGAAGATCAATGGTGACGTATAAAAGGGCTGTTCAAGGGAATATCCAGACTGCCGTCGCAGTAATAATTCCTTCAGCCAAGTCGTATCTCGTGTCATAGTCAGGTCACGCCGTCGTGTGGTGATTCTATACTCGACACTAGGCTCGGAGATAACTTCTCACAACATCGGATTTTTTTATGATGGCTTAGTTTTTGTAAGCCTTGGTGGCTTGGTTACAGAGCACCTGGGGTTTTAGACGTTAGTTTCAATAAATTATCAATGTCGTCAGCCGGTCACCGAATCATGCCAAAGCGCTACTACGATCTTCCTCCCATGCACGCGCTCGTCTGTTTCGAGTCGGCGGCTCGATGCCAGGGGTTCAAGGCGGCGGCCAGAGAATTGCACGTGACACCGGCTGCCATCAGTCATCAGATTAAAAATCTGGAGTCCGAGTTGGATCGCGAGCTTTTTCGGCGCCATCATCGAGGTGTCGAGCTGACGGAAAGTGGCGCCTATTTGCTGGTGGCGTTACAGAAAAGTTTTGAAAATATCTCTGACGTGACGAAACAGCTGCGGACTCAGAAAAGCCAGGGCGCTGTCACCATTAGTGCGACGACGGCTGTCAGCTCGTTATGGTTGACGCCGGCGCTGGCGTCATTCTGGCGAACGCATCCTCATATCCCGGTGTCGCAGGTTGTCAGTGACATTGAGGTGCCAAAATCCCGGTGGGATTTGAATATTCGATATGGAGATGCCGAGAAAGAAGCCATGCCATGCAGTGTTCTATTCCGAGACCGAATCATGGCATTGGGTAGCCCCCGCTTTGCCAGGGATAACGCGATCAAATCCCTCGATTCACTGCTGCGAGCGCCGCTGATTCATCTTGAAGTCGATGAGACGGGCTGGACCGGCTGGCACGAGTGGTTCCATGAGTTGGGCTGTTCCAGTCCGGGTACGCAAGGGTTCAGCGTCAATAATTACATCATCGCGCTGCAGGCCGCTCAGGATGATATGGGGGCGATTCTCGGCTGGGGGAGTCTGACCTCAAAACTGGTCCAGAGTGGAAAGCTGGTACCCCTGGTGCCGGAAAGCACCCCATCGCCGCTCGATTTCTACATTCGGGTCAATCCGCGGGCCTCTGGACGAGCGTTACAGCTTTGCGACTGGTTGTTGAAGACCCACGAGTGAAAGCGATTATATCGAGAATGATCAAAGGCGCATCTGTCCAGTCTGAGCAGGCGCGCCCGTCCAGTCTGAACAGGCAGGCACGCGAGGATGGGCCGGCCAGCACCGCACTCTATAAATCCTTGACCAATCTCAGGGCGTCGTAGATCGCGGCGTGGGTGTTGCGGTGCGAGATCGCATCTCCTATTCGGAATAGCTGAAAGCTTCCCGCTGGATTGCTATCCACGGACTGGGGGCTGCCGGCGATCAGGTTGTCATAATCTACCGCCCCGTGGTTCTTCGACAACGGCTTGAGGCTTTCATAAAGATCTTCCAGCGGCAGGGTGCCGAAGTTGACCACCACCTGATCTACTGAGCGCTCCTGCTCGAGGCGCGTGTAGTCACTGTCAACGGAGGCGATTAGCGCTTCCCCGTCGCGCCGGACACCGGTCAGGCGGAAGGTTGGCGTAAAGGTCACGTCCATCTGCTGTAGCGAGCGCATGTAGGGCACCAGGTTCATGGCCATGACTTCAGGCGCCAGGGCCCGGTCAGCGGTCATGTATTCCACTGTGGCGCCGGATTGTCCGATGATCTCTGCGGCCTGCAGGGCGGTATGATCGCCGGCATCGTCGTAAACGAGCACGTTGCGACCCGGCTTGGCATGCCCGGAGAGAATGTCCCATCCGGTTACCGCCAGCTCGTTACCGAACTTGAGTTCCAGTTCGTTGGGAAGCCCTCCGGTAGCCACGATCACTACGTCGGGCGATTCAGCCATCACCTCATCGTTTTCGGCGAAGACGTTGAAATGAAAGTTGACGCCCATGGCCTGGCAGCGCTCGACGCGCCAGTCGATGATGCCCATCATCTCTCGGCGGCGCTCGCTCTGGGCGGTCAGGCGAATCTGGCCGCCCGGCGCGTCGGCCGCCTCGAAAACGACGACTTCGTGACCCCGTTCGGCGGCCACGCGCGCAGCTTCCAGCCCGCCCGGTCCGGTGCCGATTACCACCACCTTGCGTTGGGTGGCCGCCGGTTCGATGGTGTGGGGCATGGTCGTCTCGCGACCGGTTGCGGGGTTGTGGATACAGTAGGCGGCACCGCCCTGATAGATACGGTCCAGGCAGTAGTTGGCGCCAACGCAGGGGCGAATCTCTTCTTCACGACCTTCGATGACTTTGCGCATTAGGTGCGGGTCCGCCATGTGGGCGCGGGTCATGCCGATCATATCCACCTTGCCGGAAGCGATCGCATGGCGGGCGGTGGCGACATCCTGAATCTTGGCGCCGTGGAACACCGGAAAATCGACCTCGCGTTTGATGTCGCCGGCAAAATCCAGATGCGGGGCGCTGGGCATGCCCTGGATGGGAATGACGTCAGTCAGCCCGGGATCGGTATCGATGTGGCCCTTGACCACATTGAGAAAATCCACCAGGCCGCTCTGCTTCAGGCGATGAGAGATGTCTCGGCCGTCGCTGGCGTCGAATCCCCCCGGCAGACACTCGTCACCGGTATAGCGTACGCCCAGCAGGAACTTGTCTCCTACGCGCTGACGGATGCTCTGGAGTACCTCGAAGGTGAAGCGCAGCCGGTTCTCCAGATTCCCACCGTAAGGCGCATCGAGTTCGTTGGTCAGTGGCGACCAGAACTGGTCCATCAGGTGGCCGTATGCCTGTATTTCGAGCCCGTCCAGGCCGGCGGCATGCATGCGCTCGGCGGCGTCGGTGTAATCCTGGATCAGGCGCTCGATATCCCAAAGCTCGGCCTTTTTGGGATACGCCCTGTGCGACGCTTCCCGATGATGTGACGCCGAAACGATAGGTAGCCAGTCTCCCTTGTCCCAGCGCGTTCTGCGTCCCAGGTGTGTCAGCTGAATCATCACTGCCGTGCCGTGCTCATGGCAGGCATCACTGAGTTCGCGCATCCAGGGTACGACCTCATCCTTGTAGGCCAGAATGTTGTTGAAAACCGGCGGGCTGTCCCGTGAGACGGCGGCGGAACCGGCGGTCATGGTGAGAGCGACCCCCGCCTTGGCACGCTCGACGTGGTAGGCGCGATACAGCGCCTTGGGCATGCCGTCTTCCGGGTAGGCCGGTTCGTGGGATGTCAGCATGACGCGGTTCTTGAGCGTCAGGTGCTTGAGCTGCAGCGGCTGAAGTAGCGGGTCGTTCTTCACGGTCAGGATCCCTTTGTTGGCCGGGGTTGACACAACGCTATTCGCCCCTGTACACATTTGTCAATCCACATGACACTGCTGTACACAAAGGTCGAAGTCACCGATTATCAGCGCTACCGTTCCCTGCGATAAATTGATTCGACCTTGTCAGTTTGAGATCCAGTTCGAGAGAGGCCTTTTGTGAAAGACGCTCCTGCCAGTAACGCTCAAGCCGTCAGTACCAACCAGTCCGCCTGGATCGATGCCGCTTATGGCCTGCTGATTCGTTCGGGCGTCGGCGCCGTCAAGATCGTGCCGATGGCGAAACAGCTGAAGACGTCACGCACCAGCTTTTACTGGTTGTTCAAGGATCGGGAAGAGATTCTGGCCGCGCTACTCGACCGCTGGGAACGCCACAATACCGATGCCGTGATTCGTCAGAGCGAAAAATATGCGTCGTCGATCGTCGAGGCCACGCTCAATGTCTTCGACTGCTGGTTCGATGCTAATGTTTTCGATTCCGAGTTCGAACACGCGGTGAGAAGCTGGAGTCTGCAGGATTCCGGGGTGGCCGAGCGAATCGGTCACGCCGACGCCAGGCGTCTCGACGCCCTGCAGCAGATGTTTGTCCGCTACGGTTATGACACGTCAGAGGCCGATACCCGTGCCAGGACGATTTATCTGATTCAGATCGGCTACATCTCGATGCAGACCCATGAATCCGGCACCACGCGTATCAGCCGCGTGGCCCAATACGTCGAAATTTTCACCGGTCAAACGTGCACCTCTGCAGATCTGGAACGCTTTGCCTCGCGTCATCAGGTGCGGTTTCCGTCTGAGGAGTTAGCGGCGGCCCAACAGAAGAGGGCTGTATGAAACAGACTCTCGGGATCATCGGCGGTAACGGCTGGTTGGGTAGCGCGGTGAGCCGTTCGATCCTGGCTCGCGGCGTGATTGCACCGGAGCAGCTTGTGGTGACGGCGAGCCGCTCAGGGTATCGCTACGCGCAGTGGCCCGGCGTGACTTGCGTCGATGACGTTGAGGCACTGCTGGTGCTTGCTGACGTGGTGATGATCTCGGTGCGGCCTGAACAGTTCGACGATCTCGAGATCAGGGACGCCCTGCAGATCAAGAGCGAACACAAGCTCGTGATGTCACTCATGGCGGGCGTCTCCCAGGCCCGGTTGGTTCAAGCCACGGGCAGTGATCGAATCGTGCGGGCCATGCCCAACGCGGCGGCGGCGATTGGCGCTTCGTATACGCCCTGGTGTGCCACGGCGGCCGTGTCTGAAGTCGAGCGGCAGTGGATCCAGACTCTTCTCACGGCCTGCGGAACTGCAGATGAACTCAATGATGAAGGCCAACTCGACACGCTGACCGTGTTGACCGGTAGCGGCCCCGCGTTTCCCGCATTGCTCGCCGATGCGCTGATCAATCACGCACTCGAACAGGGGATTCCCGAATCCGTCGCCAGACGAGGCGTGCTTTCCAGTCTCGCCGGCAGCCTATCGTTGATGCTCGACGGCGATGATCAGCTCGGCGATGTCGTGAGCCGTTTTCTGGCGTATGACGGCGTCACGTCACGTGGGCTGGAGGCCATGATCGAACGCGGCTTTGAGCAGACCGTTCGCCAGGGGCTCGATGCCGCACAGGCCAGACTGAGCGGCACAGAGTGAGAACCTTGCCAGGCAGGGACGCGCTGAGCTTCTCGCAACGCGCCGCCATAGGTGGTCGCCTCGCTTTTCATCATCGTTTTCTATCTTTTCTATACCAGTTCCGGGCTGGTCGCCGGCGGCAAGCTGCTTACCACCGTTTTTGGCATGGACTATGAGCTGGCGGTTGTCATCGGGGTGCTGGCAATCATCTCCTACACCTTCTTCGGTGGCTATCTGGCGGTGTCATGGACCGATGTGCTGCAGGGCATCATGATGTTGCTGGCGTTGGTTGCCGTACCGATTGCCGACGATCTCTACAAGGCGACATTCCGAAAACAGGCTTCACAGAGGGAGCTACTGCTGGTGGGTCGCATAGCTGTTCTTGGCGTGTCTGTCGTGGCGCTGTCACCGGATTCCAATGTATTGGGGCTGGTCTCTTACGCCTGGGCCGGCTTCGGTGCCTGTTTCGGTCCAACGCTGATTCTCTCGCTTCACTGGAAGCGCATGAATCAGTGGGGTGCCCTGGCCGGCATTCTCATCGGTGGCTTGACCGTTATCGTCTGGTCTCGGCTGTCGGGTGATCTTTTTGATCTCTACGAAATCGTGCCTGGATTCGTGCTTTCGCTGCTTGCCATCGTGACAGTTTCTCTGGCCACGGCTGCTCCCTCTCTTTCGGTCTCGCGTCAGTTCGATGAGATGCGATCCGAGCTTCACCAACCGTGACAGGAGGCTCACCCATGAAGGTTCTCGTCGGCGTCAAACGCGTCATTGATTACAACGTCCAGGTGCGAGTGCGTGCGGATAATACGGATGTCGATCTGACTCATACCAAAATGGCCATGAATCCGTTTTGCGGGATCGCGGTGGAAGAGGCCATTCGCCTGAAAGAAAAGGGCGTGGCCACCGAGATCGTGGCCGTCGGGGGCGGCCCCAGGGCGGCACAGGATCAACTGCGCACCAGTTGGCTGAGCCGATGGCGACGCTCATTACGGTGCAGATCGACGACTACACGCATCTGCTGGCCAGTTCATCCACAACCGGTAAGAACGTGCTACCGAGAGTCGCTGCTCTCCTGGGCTTTCCGCAGCTCTCCGATATCGTTGCCGTGGAAGCGGCGGACACGTTCAAACGTCCTATGATACGCCGGGGGCGCCATCGCCACGGTGATTAACAGTGCGCCGCTCAAAATTGCGACCGTTCGGACCAGCGCTTTCGAGGCGGTATCAACCGGTGAAAGTCTCGCTGTTATCAATCAAGGTGGCGCCGCCATCCTGGCGGTTGAAACGGTCGTCGAGAATCAGCTATCGACTTTCTTCAGCGAGACGCAGGCAGCCTCGGATGGCCCTGAACTGGGATGTGCTCGAGTGGTCGTTTCCGGTGGCCGAGGTCTGGGCAGTGGTGAAAATTTCAAGCTGCTTGAGGGCGTGGCAACCCAACTGGGCGCGGCGATTGGCGCCTCGCGAGCCGCCGTGGATGCGGGCTACGTCGACAACGATAAGCCGGTCGGGCAGACCGGCAAGGTGGTGGCCCCTGATCTGTATATTGCAGTCGGTGTCAGTGGTGCGATCCAGCATTTGGCCGGCATGAAAGGGTCACGCGTCATTGTGGCGATTAACAGTGATGAGGAGGCGCCTATTTTCCAGGTTGCTGATTACGGCGTGGTCGGCGATCTGTTCGAGATCATGCCCGAGCTTGAACGCGAACTGCGAAATTGAGAGCGTCGCTGATCATTGAACGGGGCCGTTGAGACGGCCCCGATGAAGGCGCGGAGGGTGGAGCGATTCGATGGCGCAAAGCCATTTGTGACGCGGGCTCGTCCGATCCGTATCCAGTATCGTGCGCCGTCAGATCAGATCAGCCTGGCTCAAGCCTGGTAGTCGCTCTCGGAATAGAGCACGCGCAGACGCAGGGTGTGATCGACCTGCTTGAGCGCTTCCAGGGCCTGCTTGCCGTAGGCCTTGTCGACGTCGATGACAACGTAGCCGACCTTGTCGTTGGTCTGCAGGAACTGGCCGGCGATGTTGATGCCGTTCTCGGAAAGCACGCGGTTGATCTCGAACAGCACACCGGGCACGTTCTCGTGGATATGCAACAGGCGGTGCTTGTCCGGATGCGACGGCAGCGCCACTTCGGGGAAGTTGACCGAGGTGATGGTGGTGCCGTTGTCGGAGTAGGTCACCAGCTTTTCGGCGACTTCGATCCCGATGTTCTGCTGCGCTTCCAAGGTCGAACCGCCGATGTGCGGGGTCAGAATCACGTTCTCGAGTCCGCGTAGCGGCGAGGTGAACTCTTCGTCGGCGCCCTTGGGTTCGACCGGGAACACGTCGATCGCTGCACCCAGCAGCTTGCCGCTCTTGAGCGACTCGGCCAGCGCTTCGATGTCGACGACCGAACCGCGCGAGGCGTTGATCAGAATACCGCCCTGTTTCATCAGCGCGATCTGCTCGGCACCGATCATCCAGCGCGTGGAGGGGAGGTCCGGCACATGCAGACTGACCACGTCGGCGCGGGCCAGCAGTTCTCCAAGGCTGCCGACCTGACGCGCGTTACCCATCGCCAGCTTGGTCACGACGTCATAGTAGAGCACGTCGAGGCCGAGAGACTCGGCGAGTACCGAGAGCTGGGCGCCGATGCTGCCGTAGCCGACGATGCCCAGGGTCTTGCCGCGAGTTTCATGCGAGTTCTTGGCGGATTTCAGCCAGCCGCCCTGGTGCGCGCGGGCGTTCTTTTCGGGAATGCCACGCAGTAGCATGACCGTTTCGGCCAGCACCAGTTCAGCGACCGAGCGCGTATTGGAGTAGGGCGCGTTGAACACCGGAATGGCACGCTTGAGCGCAGCGTCGAGGTCGACCTGGTTGGTGCCGATGCAGAAACAGCCGACGGCGGTGAGCTTCTCGGCCGCGGCGAAGACTCGTTCGTTGAGCTGGGTTCGGGAGCGAATGCCGATGAAGTGCACGTCGCGGATCTTTTCGATCAGATCTTCTTCGGTCAGCGACGTGGAGAGCGTCTCGATATTGGTGTAACCCGCGTTCAGCAGTGTATCCACGGCGGACTGGTGAATGCCCTCGAGCAGGAGGATCTTGATCTTGCTCTTGTCCAGAGACGTCTTGGCCATTGGTGGATCAACCCTTCTTCATCGGCTTGTGGCGACGGTGGCATAAAAGCGGCGTCGCAATCATGGGGAAGATCTGGCGGGACTGGGGCAGGAATCTCCGCCACAGCGGCGCCAGCGGGCGCACAGCTTAACACAGGGACTGCGGGGCGGGATGAAAATGACGAGGCTTCAACATGAGGCGAATGCATCCGCCTCGCGCGTTTGGTGCAGCGCGAACGTGCTTCCTGCGGTCGCCACGGTCGCATGTAGGCGCGGATTTACCGCCAAGGGCAGACGCCCCCCCGGGGCGGCGGTGTATACTGAAAGTTGTTTCCGAGCCGGCGCGGCGATGTTGACGCTTGCGCCTCGAAGAACGCTCCGGCCCCGTATGGGTGTCTTCGAGCGCTGACATGAGAGCCCCATGCCCGACAAGATGGCTGACAAGGACGTTTCCCAGGACGTTTCCCAGGACGTTTCTCAGGACGTTTCTCAGGACTTTGCCGCGACGCTGGATCAGCTCGAGACGCTGGTGTCCCAACTCGAATCCGGCGAGTTGACGCTGGAAGCATCGCTGACCGCTTTCGAGCGCGGCATTCGGTTGACGCGCGATGCTCAGCAGCGTCTCGACAGTGCCGAACTCAAGGTGCAGGCGCTGCTCGAACAGGGAGATGAGACGCTGCAGGCGGTGCCATTCGATGCTCAGGAGTCACCCGATGTGCGTTGAGACGCCTCGCGTCGAGGGGGCAATCGACGCCGTGCGGGCGCGCAGCGAGCATGTGCTGGCCGGCTGGCTCAATCGGCAGGGCGGTACCTGCGTCAGCCTCGACGATGCGATCAGTTACAGCGTACTGGGTACCGGCAAACGGCTGCGCCCGGTGCTTGTCTACCTTGCCGGGCGAGCGCTCGGTGCCGATGATGACGCCCTGGACGCACCGGCAGCAGCGATCGAGATGATTCATGCCTATTCGCTGGTTCACGACGATCTGCCGGCGATGGATGATGACGATCTGCGACGCGGCCGACCCACGGTGCATCGCGCGTTCGACGAGCCGCTGGCGATTCTGGCCGGCGATGCGCTACAGACGCTGGCGTTCGAAGCGCTGGCTTCCCGGCCACACCCACGGTTGGGAGCGATGGTGACCACGCTCGCTCGAGCGGCCGGCCGCGATGGCATGGCAGCCGGGCAGGCGATCGACCTGGGCGCCGTCGGCGCGCCGATGGATCTTGCGGCATTGCAGGCGATGCATCAGCACAAGACCGGCGCATTGATCCGGGCCGCGGTACGCCTCGGCGCCCTGGGCGCGGTCGACGAATCCGATCCGCGGGTCGCTGCGCTGGATCGTTACGCCTCGGCCATGGGGCTGGCATTCCAGATTCACGATGACGTGCTCGACGTCACCGGAGACACCCAGACGCTGGGCAAGACTTCCGGCGCCGACGCACGTCGCGACAAACCCACCTATCCCGCTCTGCTTGGCGTCGCACAAGCGCAGAATCGCGCTCGCGATCTGCTCAACGATGCGCTCGATTCACTCGAGCCGCTGGGCGAGGCCAGCCAGCCACTGGCGGCGCTGGCTAGATTCATGATCGATCGCGATCACTGACCGGTACTGACATGTCTATGAAGCTGTTCGACGAAATTCCCACTCAGCGACCGCTGACGCCGCTGCTCGACACGCTCGAGTCTCCCAAGGGATTGCGCGACATGTCGCTGACGCAACAGCGCCAGGTGGCCGATGAGCTGCGGGCCTATCTGCTGTACAGCGTGGGCTGCAGCGGTGGCCATTTCGGCGCCGGCCTTGGCGTCATCGAATTGACCGTGGCGCTGCATCGCGCGCTGGAGACGCCCCACGACCGGGTGGTGTGGGACGTCGGCCATCAAGCCTATCCCCACAAGATTCTGACCGGTCGGCGAGAAGCGCTGTCGAGCATTCGCCAGTATGGTGGGTTGGCCGCGTTTCCGCGGCGCCAGGAATCGCCCTTCGATACGTTTGGCGTGGGCCATTCGAGCACTTCGATCTCGGCGGCGCTGGGCATGGCCCTGAGTGCCCGAACCAAGGGCGAAAAACGCCGCGTTTGCGCCGTGATAGGCGACGGCGCGCTGACGGCGGGAATGGCGTTCGAGGCACTGGCTCACGCCGGCCACGTCAATGCGAACCTGCTGGTCGTGCTCAATGACAACGAGATGTCGATCTCGGAAAATGTCGGCGGCATGGCCAGCTATCTGACGCGCATTCTGACCAGCAAGCCGTATGCCGCCATGCGCGAAAACGGCAAGCGAGTGCTGTCGCATCTGCCCGGTGCGCTGGAATTCGCCCGTCGCACCGAGGAGCACGTCAAGGGCATGATCAGCCCGGCGACGCTGTTCGAGGAGATGGGATTCAACTACATCGGGCCGATCGATGGTCATGATCTCGGCGCGCTCAACCAGGCGCTGGAAGCGGTGCGTGACCTCGACGGCCCGCAGTTCCTCCATGTTCGTACTCGCAAAGGTCGCGGCTTCCGGCCGGCGGAAGCCGATCCGATCGGCTTCCATGCGATCACCAAACTGGAGAAGACGCCGCGCGATTCTTCGGGCCCGAAGCCGCACGATGCCTCTTCATCGGGCTCGAAGCCGCGCAGTGAAGATTTATTGCGCCCAAAGCCGCGCACCGAAGACATTCAGCGCCCAACGCCGCGCAAATATTGCAACGTGTTCGGCGACTGGCTGTGCGACATGGCGGCCGAGGATCCCAGATTGATCGGGATTACGCCGGCGATGCGCGAGGGCTCCGATCTGATCCGCTTCTCGCAGATCTATCCCGAGCGCTACTACGATGTGGCGATCGCCGAGCAGCATGCGGTGACGTTGGCGGCGGGCATGGCCTGCGAGGCGATGAAGCCGGTGGTGGCAATCTATTCGACCTTTCTGCAGCGTGGTTATGACCAGCTCATCCACGATATCGCCGTGCAGCATCTCGATGTCACCTTTGCCATCGATCGTGCCGGGCTCGTGGGTGAAGATGGCCCGACGCACCATGGCGCGCTGGATCTGTCCTTTCTGCGTTGCGTCCCGGGCATGGTCATTCTGGCGCCAGCGGACGAGGCCGAGTGCCGGGCGATGCTCTCCACCGCTTACCATTACGATGGCCCTGCGGCCGTGCGCTATCCTCGCGGCACCGGACCGGGTAGCGAGATCCCTCAGACCCTCGAGGCGCGAGTGCCGCTCGGCAAGGCCGAATTGCGTCGTGAAACGACTGCAGGAAAGGGTACGCGCATTGCACTATTGGCCTTCGGCAGCCTGAATACTCCGGCGGGCGAACTTGCCGAACGCCTGAATGCCACGCATCTCAACATGCGCTCGGTGAAACCGCTGGATCGCGAAGCGATTGTGACTGCGGCGCGGGATCACGACCTGCTGGTCACGCTCGAGGAGAACGTTGTCGCCGGCGGCGCCGGTAGCGGCGTCAACGAGCTGTTGGCAGCCGAAGGGATTCTGGTTCCGGTGCTGAATCTGGGTATTCCCGACGCCTTCGTCGAACACGGCAAACCGGCCGAGCTACTGCGCGATTGCGGTCTGGATGCCGATGGCATCGAAGCAGCCATTCGCATCCGACTCAACACGAACAACGACTGATAGGATTTTCATGTCAATTGCCATTCTGATCGGCGCCGTTATCGGCTATCTCTTCGGCAAGTTGCCGGGACTCTTGATCGGTGCCGCCCTCGGCTGGTGGGTCAGCCGCAAGCTGCGCAGCTCCCTGTTGGGCCGCGTCGTCAATATTCAGCATCAATTCCTAGAGTCCACCTTCGCGGTGATGGGCTGCGTGTGCAAGGTCGATGGCCACATCACCCAGGATGAGATTCGCACGGCGGAGATGCTGTTCGATCGGCTCAATTTGAGCGGAGAGATGCGTGAGCGCGCGAAAGCCGCGTTCAATCGGGGCAAGGAGCCAGAGTTCGATCTCGATGCCGAGGTGGCCAAAATTCGCCAGGTTGCCGGGAGCCAGCGTGCCCTGCTGCAGGTGTTCCTGCAGGTGCAACTGGCAGCCATCGCCGCTGACGGCGAGATGCATCCCGCCGAGCACGACATGCTGTTGCGAGTGGCGAGGGGGCTCGGTTTCTCGGAGGCTGAAATCCAGCAGATCGAAGCCATGCTGCGCGGCGGTGCCCATCAGGGCGCTGGCGGCGCGAGCAGCGGCCAGTCGCTGGAAGATGCCTATCGCGTGCTGGGGCTTTCCGAGGAGGCAACGGACGCCGAGCTCAAGCGTGCCTATCGCAAGCTGATGAGCGAAAACCACCCCGATAAGCTGGCCGGCAAGGGGCTTCCCGAAAGTATGCGAGAAATGGCCAAGGAGCGGACCAGCGAGATCAGCAACGCCTACGATCTGATCAAGAAAACGCGAGAGCAGCGAGGCTGAGCCCTCTCCCGGGTCTTGCGGCCCGTTGACGCCGTAGCAATGGAAGCCGCCGGTGACGCTTGTCGCCGGCGGCTTCTGTCGTTGATGCCCTGTCGTATCGCGCAGCAGCACCGACAGGCGGAACGTTGAAGATGACTTCCAGAGTGGAAATCGGTCTTCCAGGGTCGAACGCGGCAGGAAAGTCGCTATTGTTTCGTGGCGGCTAACAGGCTTAGATAGAGGTTCGCTCGCGGAGACTGCCGCTTCAGGGACGTGACTGCATGCCAGCGAAGGCCGATCTCTACCGCACCGCCGCCCGAATGCTGGGCACGATCGACAAGAGTGGTTGGGTATTGCGTTACCGCTATGGTGATCGGCGTCTGCTCGAGGACATCGTGCTGCCCGCGCTGAATCGGGACCCTGCGGTGCAGGATCTACTGCTGGTGGGGTGTGCCTGGTATACCCGGCATTATCCTCGGCTGCTGCCACACAAGCGCGTCATGACCATGGAGATCGATCCGGCCAAGGCGGCGTTCGGCGGTGATCCGCATATCGTCGCCAACATGACCGATATGACCGAGCACGTGGCGTCGGACAGCCTGGACGCGGTGATCTGCAACGGCGTGCTGGGTTGGGGGCTCGATGAGCCGGAGGCGGTGGAAGCTGCCTTCGCGGGTGCGGCGGCCTGCCTCAAGCCCGGCGGGGTTTTCCTGTTGGGCTGGAATGACATCCCGCCACGCAACGGTTGCCCTCCGGATACCATCGCAGCGCTCGATGGGCTGGAAATCGCCGATATCCCCGGTCTGAAAACCCATTCTCTGATCGCCCTCGAGCGCAACCAGCACTGCTACCAGGCTTATCGCAAACCGTAGCGTGCTTATCAGCTTTCTCTGACGCCCACCCAGAATACCGACCAGATGCCCTCGAACCGGCGCTCCAGCTCGCGCTTTTCGTACATGAACGTCTCCGAGAGCAGGCCGTCGACGACGCAATAGAACGCGGCAATGAAGTGGTCGTCGGCCAAGGTCGACCGTAATGCGCCGATTCGGCGACCCTCCTGCACGAACTCGATGAGGCGCCGATCGATCCGCGATTCGCCCTTGACAGTGATGGCCTCCGTTTCGGCAACGAGATCCTGCGGGGGGAACAGCAGGAAGCGCTTGTAGAACACGCCTTGATGCTCGCGGTAGGCGAACGTGGCGCACTGTTGCAGCAGATGGCGCAGCCGATGCTCGAGCGAGGCGTCGGCCATGTCAGCCAGGCTGGCGTCGATCAGGGCGATCATGTCGTTGTCGGCGTCGCGGGACAGCTCCAGAAACAGGGCTGCCTTGCTGTCGAAATGATTGTAGATCGAGGGCTTCTTGATGCCGGCGGCAGTCGCGATCTGCGCTAGCGTCGTCCCTTCGTAGCCGTGGCGGGCGAACAACGAGAGGCCGATCTGTTTGAGGCGGTCACGGGTGTTCAAAGGTCGTCTTCCGGTGAGTCTGGAGAGCCGTAGCTTGCCGAGTTCCATAGGGATGAGTAAACTAACGACCGTTAGTTAGGGTCATTTTTCTCGGACGGTCAAGCCATGATTCAGCCCCAATGGATGATTCACCCCCAATGGATGATTCTCCCGCTCGCCGGCCTGGCCGAGGTCGGCTGGGCCAGCGGGCTCAAGCATGCCGACTCGGCCCCGACCTGGGCGATGACCGTGGTGCTGGCGGTCGTCAGCCTGTGGCTGGCGTCCATTGCCGTACGCACCATGCCGACCAGTACTGTTTATACGGTATTCGTCGGTCTGGGCGCCGTGGGTACGGCCATTGCCGATTGGCTGTTCTTTGGCGTCGCCTTTCACTGGCCGGTGCTGGCGTTCATCGCGCTGCTGCTGGCCGGCGTGATCGGGCTGCAGCAGGTGAGCGACTGATGGATATCACCACACTTCACTGGCTGGCCCTGCTCGCTTCGGGCTGTTTCGAGATCGTCGGCGTCGCCGGGTTCGACCGGCTCAATCGGGGCCAGCGCTTGCCGGGCCTGGCGCTGCTTCTCATCGGCTTTGGCAGTTCGCTGGGGTTGCTGTCCATCGCCATGCGCTCGATCGATATGGGCGTAGCCTACGCTATCTTCACCGGTATCGGGACGCTCGGCAGTACGCTGATGGGCATGCTGCTGTGGGGCGAATCGCGACGTCCGCTGAGGCTGGCTTTCGTTGGCATGATTGTGGCGGCGGTCGTGGGCTTGAAACTGGCGAGTTAGCGAGATTGAGGCTGGTAAGTTAGCGAGTCGGTCGGGCCGTGCGTCGCTGTATGAACGAGGATCATTGGCCGTATTGGCCAGTGCCACCTACGCTGACATGCCCATCGCCAGACCTGGAGTCCCGCATGCACCCGATCGTCCACACGGTCATCGTCGGTATCATCAGCTATCTCGTCTTGATCGCCATCATTCGGCTGTCCGGCAAGCGCACGCTGTCGAAGTGGAACGCTTTCGATTTCGTGGTCACCATCGCGCTGGGTTCGACGCTGTCGACGGCGCTGGTGTCGACGCAGGTCTCGCTGGGACAAAGTATCACCGCGTTCCTGATCATCGTGCTGTTGCAGTTCGCCATCACCTTTTCCTCGGTGCGCTCACGCGAGGTCAAGAATCTGGTCAAATCACAGCCGACATTGTTGCTCTATGACGGTCAGTATCGCCACGAGACCCTGCGCCGCGAGCGTGTGGTCGAAGCCGAGGTCATGGCCGCCATTCGGGAGAACGGCATCGCCGATGTCGAGAGCGTACACGCCGTGGTGCTGGAAACCGACGGGAGTTTCAGCGTCATCCCGGAGGCCGGCAGCAGCGATTCGGCACTGTACGGTGTCGCGGGGCTACCGGCGCGCTCGAAATCGGCTCATCCTGACGACTAGCGTCAGCTCGTCTCGTGGGCCGAAGGGAGCGCGTCTTCGGCCTCCAGAAAACCGCCGGACTGGCGTCGCCATAGCCGCGCATAGAGGCCGTTTTGGCGAATCAGTTCGGCGTGGCTGCCCGCTTCGACGATGCGGCCGCGCTCCATCACCACCAGTCGATCCATGGCGGCGATGGTGGAGAGGCGATGCGCGATGGCGATCACCGTCTTGCCCTCCATCAGCCGATCCAGGTTCTCCTGGATCGCAGCCTCGACGTCGGAATCGAGCGCCGAGGTCGCCTCGTCAAGAATCAGGATTGGCGCATCCTTGAGCATCACTCGAGCGATGGCCAGGCGCTGGCGCTGGCCGCCGGAGAGCTTGACGCCGCGCTCGCCGACGTGGGCATCGAAACCTTCATGGCCCTGAGCGTCGTGTAGCGATTCGATGAAATCCGCCACGTGGGCCTGCTTCGCTGCCTGCCAGGCCATTTCATCCGTGGCATCGGGGCGACCGTAAAGCAGATTGTCGCGCACCGAGCGATGCAACAACGAGGTATCCTGGGTCACCATGCCGATCTGCGCGCGCAGACTCTCCTGCGTGACATCGGCGATATCCTGGCCATCGATGCGAATCGCTCCGCCTTCCAGGTCGTAGAATCGAAGCAGCAGGTTGACCAGCGTCGACTTGCCCGCGCCTGACGGCCCGATCAGACCGATCTTCTCGCCGGGGCGGATCGTCAGCGATAGCTCGTCGATGACGCCGCCGCCCTTGCCGTAATGAAAGCGGATGCGGTCGAAGGCGATTTCGCCGCGGCCGATGGCCAGCGGCTCGGCGTCGGGTTCGTCCTCGATCCGTCGCGGCAGTGAAAGCGTCGCCATGCCGTCCTGTACCGTGCCGATATTCTCGAATAGCGCCGATACCTCCCACATGATCCACTGCGACATGCCCCATAGCCGCATGACCAGGCCCAGCGCGACGGCCACCGCGCCCACGCTGACCGCCTGGCTCAGCCATAGCTGAATCGAGAGCCAGCCGACGCTGAACACCAGCAACGCGTTGAGCAGATAGAGCAGGCCGTACAGGCCCGTCACCAGTCGCATCTGGCGGTGGACCGTCACCAGGAAGCCGCTCATGCTCTCCTTGGCGAAGGCGGCCTCGCGCTTGGCATGGGAGAACAGCTTGACGGTCTGGATGTTGCTGTAGCTGTCGACGATGCTGCCGGTCATGCGTGAGCGAGCATCGGCCTGGGACTTGGAGACGCGCCCCATGATCGGCACGAAGATGCGCAGCAGGACGACGTAGCCCACCAGCCATGCCACCAGAGGGACGGCCAGGCGCCAATCCGCGCTGCCCACCAGAATCAACGTGCCGATAAAATAGACGCTGACGTAGTTGAGCACGTCGAACAGCTTGATCACGCATTCGCGTACGGCCAGTGATGTCTGCATCACTTTGGTCGCGATGCGTCCGGCGAATTCATCCTGATAGAAGTGCATCGACTGCCGCAACAGGTAGCGATGGGCCATCCAGCGAATGCGCATGGGAAAGTTGCCCATCAACGTCTGCTGACTGAACAGCGAGTGCAACCAGACCAGACTAGGCAGCAGGATCAGCACGATGAAAGCCATGCCGGCCAGTTTCCAACCCTGACTGGCGAGAAACGTTGCGCGATCCTGGCCCGCCAGCCAGTCGACGATGTTGCCGAGGAAGCCGAACATCCATACTTCGATACCGGCGATCAGCGCCATCAGCACCGTCGCCGCCATCAGGTATGGCCAGGCGCCGCGGGTGTAGTGCAGGCAGAAGGCGATCAACGTGTCCGGCGGGCGCTGCGGTTCCTGCGGCGGGAAGGGATCGAGACGGTTTTCGAACCAGCGAAACATGGCAATCCTTGAGAGTAATAGCGACGGACTGGCGCCCGCTCATCGAACGACGCTGCCAGTCGTAACGATCCTGAGGCTCGTTACCGAGCCCAGTGTCGTTACCGAGCCTAGTGTCGTTACCGATCATAGTGTTCGTGGGAACTTTGGCAATCCGCGGATCGAACTTACGGCCTCGAGATCGTCGTCACGCCTTGAATGGCAGAACGGCCGTGTAGATGGCCAGGAAATGACAGACGCTGCCGCCGATTACGAACAGATGCCAGATCGCGTGATGGAAGGGAATCGCGCGGATGGCGTAGAAGATCACGCCGACGGTGTAGGTGATGCCGCCGGCGACCAGCAGCGCGATGCCGCGATCGGAGAGACGATCAGCCAGGTCGCCGGAGGCGATCACGATCAGCCAGCCCATGATCAGATAGATGAACACCCGCAGTACGCTGAATCGATGCGGCCACGCCAGCCGCAGGGCGATGCCGCCGAGCGCCAGACTCCAGATGACAGCGAACAGGGCCCAGCCGGTCGGGCCGCGCAGGTTGACCAGCAGAAACGGCGTGTAGGTGCCGGCGATCAGCAGATAGATCGCGCAGTGATCGAACGTCTGGAACAGGCGCTTCAGGCGTTGGCTACGAAAGCCGTGGTAGAGCGTCGATGCGGTATACAGCAGCAACAGGCAACTGCCGTAGAGCGAAACGCTGACGATCTTCCAGGGATCGACGTGAGCGGCGATGCTGGCCAGTACGATCAGCACGATCATGCCGACGAGACTCAGCGCCGCGCCGATGCCGTGGCTGATGCTGTGCAGCCACTCTTCGAGCCGCGAGAACTCGGCTTCCGGTTCGCTTGCGGTGGCTCGAGCGGCTTCCGGCGAGGTCGATTGGTTTGATGGAGAGGTAGGTTGGTTTGATGGAAAGCGTGACATGGTTTCGAAACCCCTCGGCGCTCACGTTGGTATGCATCGGTTGGTATGCACAAGTCGGCGGCGATCAAGACTCAGGATTCAAAAGCTATCTGACGTGACTGGACGACATGGCCAGCGTTCAGGTTCTCCTTGCATGATGACGCCGATGTGACATCGGCAAAAGCCTGGGCATGCGAGAGAGGAGGAAAATCAGGCGTCGCGTTCGATGTCCACATCGCTGGCGGGGGTGAAATCGTCCAGATCCATCATGTGGTTGAGCTTGCCGACCTTGGTGGTCAGGTAATGCTCGTTGAACGGGTTGCGGCCGGTGGTGATCGGCAAGCGCTCGTGGATTTCCACGCCATCGCCCGTCAGCGCTTCGACCTTGCGCGGGTTGTTGGTCATCAAGCGCAATGACTGGATGCCCAGGTGTTCGAGCATCGGCACGCAGATATCGTAACGGCGCTGATCGGCGCCGAACCCCAGACGCTCGTTGGCTTCCACGGTATCGGCGCCGTCGTCCTGCAGCGCGTAGGCGCGGATCTTGTTTAGCAGGCCGATACCGCGGCCTTCCTGGCGCAGATACAGCAGGGCACCGCGGCCTTCGTCGGCGATCCGCTTGAGCGCCTCCTGAAGTTGATAACCACAGTCGCAGCGCATCGAGAACAGTGCGTCGCCGGTCAGGCATTCCGAATGCACCCGGGCGAGAACCGGCTCTGGCGTGGTGACATCGCCAAGCGTCAGCACGACGTGTTCCTTGCCGGTCGCTTCTTCCTGGAAGCCGTGCAGCATGAACGTCGCCCAGGGCGTGGGTAGTTGCGATGCGGCAATGAAGCGGATCGTCACGATGACCTCGCGATATGAGGGGGCATTCGGATGCTCGAACGTCAAAGGCTCGACCGAGAGCGCCGACAATTAAAGGGCCGGCATTATAACAGGCCTGCCGGTCGATCCGTTACAATGAGAGCAAATCTCGAACGCAAAGGCTGTCATGACTTTCTCCAAGGATACCCAGCCGCAGGCGCTGCACAACGATCGCCTGCTACGGGCACTGGCTCGCCAACCGGTCGACCGCACGCCGGTCTGGATGATGCGACAGGCCGGCCGTTATCTGCCGGAGTATCGTCAGACCCGAGCCCACGCCGGTAGTTTCATGGATCTCTGCCGCAATGCCGAACTGGCCTGTGAAGTGACCATGCAGCCGCTCGATCGTTATCCGCTGGACGCGGCGATTCTGTTCTCGGATATTCTGACCATTCCGGATGCCATGGGACTCGGGCTCTACTTCGAGACCGGCGAAGGTCCCAAGTTTCGCAAGACGGTACGCACCGCCGCCGATGTGGCCGCGCTGACCGCACCCGATGCCGAGCGCGACCTTGGTTACGTGATGAACGCCGTCAGCACGATCCGCCGCGAACTCGACGGTCGCGTGCCGCTGATCGGTTTCTCGGGCAGCCCGTGGACGCTGGCGACCTATATGGTCGAAGGTGGCTCGAGCAAGGATTTTCGCCATCTCAAGGCAATGCTCTACGGCGATCCGCAAACCCTGCACGCCCTGCTGGGCATCCTGGCGACCGCGGTCACAGACTATCTCAACGCCCAGATCCGCGCCGGTGCTCAGGTCGTGCAGATCTTCGATACCTGGGGTGGTGCGCTGTCGACGCCGGCCTATCGCGAGTTCTCGCTGGCCTACATGCAGCGCATCGTCAGCGGTCTGATCCGAGAACATGGCGGCCGCCGTGTGCCGGTGATCCTGTTCACCAAGAACGGCGGGCAATGGCTCGAGTCGATCGCCGACAGCGGTTGCGATGCCGTGGGACTGGACTGGACCACCGAGTTGTCTGACGCCCGGCGCCGTGTCGGCGGCCAAGTCGCGCTGCAGGGCAATCTCGATCCCAACGTGCTGTTTGCACCGCCGTCGCGAATTCGCGAGGAAGTGGCGCGAATCCTCGAGAGCTTCGGGCCGGGCGAGGGCCATGTGTTCAACCTGGGGCACGGCATCAGCCAGTTTACCGATCCCGATCACGTCACCGCGTTCATGGATGCGCTGCATGAACTCAGCCCCGCCTATCACCAGTGAATCTATTGGTAACGAACCCGGCGGCAGAGAGCCAGTCAGCAAAGGATTCGGCGATGGCCTGCTGCTGTTCGACGCCGACTGTCCGTTCTGCCGGCATTCGGTGCGCTGGTTGTTGGGGCACGAGCGCCGCGACAGCCAGCTGCGCATCGCTGGGCTGAAGAGCCCGGTGTCTCGCCGACTCGGCGAGCACTTCGGGCTCGACTTCGCGGGTACCGATAGCATCTGGTTCATTGCCGGGGGCGAGCTTAGCCGCAATAGCGATGCCGCCTGGCGCCTCGCCACTCGGCTGGAAGGATCATGGCGGCATATCAGCGCGCTGCGTAAGGTGCCGCGGCCCTTGCGTGAGAGTGGCTATCGGTTCGTTGGCGATCACCGCCACCGACTGGCATTCGCCGGTGGCGAGCGACTCGAAGACCATGAGCGCTGGCTCGAGTCGCTGACGTCCGAACTCTGCCGGCGCTGCGGGCTGCCGCCCGAACTCGGCGACGAAAGTTGATCACGAGTTGCAGCACTGTGATCAAGATATCGATCCGATCATCGAGCAAGACAGCGACCGGGAGCCGACGAGGATGCGCATGAGCCTGTGGCAAAAAGGGTGCGCCCTGGCGACGCTGATCTGGGTTGCGGGTATCGCCTGGGGCAGCTTGAGCCCGGCCTCCGACTTGCCGCAACACCTGCCGTGGGACAAGTTCAATCACTTCATTGCTTACGCCGGTCTGGCGGTGGGGCTACGCCTAAGCGGAAGCCGCTGGCGAATCGCATGGATCGTGGCGATCGCTTTTAGTGTCGCTATCGAGTACTTGCAGCTCTGGGCGCCGGGACGTCATGGCGGCGACTGGGGCGATATTCTCGCCAATTCGATTGGCGCGAGCACGGGTCTGCTGGGGCTGTCATTGATTGGAATCGTATATCGGCAGCGTTAGCGACCTCACGTTAGCGATCCAACAATAGTCGAAGAGATCGTTCTATCGCCGCCCGGAGGCATCGTGACGCCGGGCGTGGGCTTTGCGCACCATTTTGGTGCCTTTGTTTCTTTTAAGCACTGTTTTGAAACAAATTGTTCTTTTTTTGGCGAGTCGGATCGCGAAGAGACGTTGCGGGTATGGCGATTCACAACGCTAGAGTAGCGTTGAAACAGGGTTTTACGGCTTGGAGCGCGAAAGTGGAACGAACTTTGCTAATTTCATCTGGGCATGTCTCGACATGCACTCAAAATGATAACGCGAGGGAGTTGATTCCATATGCGCCACAAGAATAAAAGCCTGATCGTACTGCCAGCCGCCATGCTAGCCGCGGCTGCCGTCACTCACGTTCAGGCAGCCACGCTGGATGATGTCAAAAGCAGCGGCGAGTTTACCTGCGGCGTCAGCACAGGGCTGACCGGCTTCTCGTCACCCGATGAGAACGGCAAGTGGACCGGGATCGACGTCGAAGTCTGCCGTGCCGTTGCCGCCGCCGTTCTAGGCGATCCGGAAAAGGTCGTCTTCTCGCCGCTGACCGCCAAGGAGCGTTTCACCGCGCTGCAGTCCGGTGAAGTCGATGTACTGTCGCGCAACACCACCTGGACTGCCACTCGCGACAACTCGCTGGGTCTGAACTTCGCCGGCGTCAACTTCTACGACGGTCAGGGCTTCCTGGTCCGCAAGGACCTTGGGGTCAAGAGTGCCACCGAACTCGGCGGTGCATCGGTCTGCGTGCAATCTGGCACCACCACCGAGCTCAACCTGGCCGACTACTTCAAGTCTCACGACATGCAGTTCCAGCAGGTCGCGTTCGACACGTCCGATCAGTCGGCGCAAGGTTTCGACAGCGGCCGGTGTGACGTGCTGACTTCCGACTCCTCGCAGTTGGCAGCCCTGCGCCTGCAGTTGGCCGATCCCAAAGGCGTCGAGATCCTGCCGGAGCGTATTTCCAAGGAGCCATTGGGGCCGGTAGTGCGCCAGGGCGACGATCAGTGGTTCAACATCGTCAAATGGACGCTGTTCGCCATGCTCGACGCCGAAGAGCTGGGCGTGACCAGCGATAATGTCGACGAGATGCGCGACAACCCGCCGAACCCGGACGTGGCACGCCTGCTGGGTAAAGATGGCGCCTTCGGCGAACAGATGGGTATCAGCAATGACTGGGCCTACAACGTCGTCAAGATGGTGGGCAACTATGGTGAAGTCTTCGAGCGTACCGTCGGCATGGACTCCCCGATGGAACTCGAGCGCGGTATCAACGCGCTATGGACCGAAGGCGGCATTCAGTATGCCCCGCCGGTTCGCTAAGCGTTAAACCGTCCTCTCGACACCGCGTCCCTTCGGTCTGAGCGCCGGGGCGCGGTGCCTCTCAACGCTCGAGTAGAGACAACTCATGCTGCGTCCATCCACTACCCTACCGCGACGGGGGCGGGGCCCCTTGTGGCGAAATCCCGCCGTCCGCGCCCTGATCATCCAGGCCGTGCTGTTCTTGGTGCTGGCAATCGTCGTCGGTTACCTGGTTCACAACACGCTGCTCAATCTCGAAGCCCGCGGTATTCACACCGGGTTCGGCTTTCTCGAAGGGCGGGCGGGTTTCGCGATCCCGCAAACGCTGGTCGAGTACACCAGCGACAGCACCTACGGCAAGACATTCGTCATCGGGCTGCTCAATACGCTGCTGGTGTCGGCGTTGGGTATCGTGGCGGCCACGATCATCGGTTTCATGGTCGGTATCGCGCGGCTGTCGCCCAACTGGCTGTTGGCTCGCCTGGCGACGATCTACGTCGAGACCTTCCGTAATATCCCGCTGCTGGTCCAGATCCTGTTCTGGTATTACGCCGTGCTGCGGGCGTTGCCATCGCCGCGACAGAGCCTGTCGCTTTTCGATGCCTTCTTTTTCAATGTGCGGGGGATGGTGATGCCCGACCCGCAGCCGCTGGATGGCTTCTCCGCGACGCCGTGGGCGCTGTTGCTCGCTGTCGTTGGCGCGATCCTGTTCGGGCTGTTCGCCAAACGGCGTCAGGCTAGCACCGGCCAAGCGCTGCCTGTCTACTGGATCGGCGCGTGCCTCGTCATCGGCGTGCCGCTGATCGTGTTCCTCGTCACGGGGTCGCCGCTCGAATGGGTCATGCCGAAAATGACCGGTTTCAACTTCCGCGGTGGCATCAATATCCTGCCGGAGCTGCTGGCGCTGTGGCTGGCGCTGTCGATCTACACGGCGGCTTTCATCGCCGAGATCGTGCGATCGGGCATTCTGTCGGTCTCTCACGGTCAGACCGAAGCGGCGCGCTCGCTGAGCCTGCCGGAGGCCATCACCCTGCGCAAGATCGTCATCCCGCAGGCGATGCGCGTCATCATTCCGCAGATGACCAGTCAGTATCTCAATCTGATCAAGAATTCATCGCTGGCCACGGCTATCGGTTACCCGGACCTGGTCGCCGTATTTGCCGGTACCACGCTGAACCAGACGGGACAGGCGATCGAGATCATCGCCATGACCATGGCGGTCTATCTGGTCATCAGCCTGACGGTATCGTTTCTGATGAATCTCTATAACGCGCGCACACTGCTGAAGGAGCGTTGAAATGACGACTGACTCTACCTTCCGCACCGAGATGATCGAAGCGAGAGAAGCGCCCAACCAGAGCCGGGGCGTGCTTGGCTGGTTCCGCGCCAATCTGTTCAATGGCCCGATCAATAGCATCGTCTCGATCGTGGTGATTTTGCTGCTGGCGCGGTTGGTCTGGCCATTCCTCGAATGGGCGGTGATCGATGCCGACTGGATCGGCACCACACGTGATGCCTGTACCGGCGAAGGAGCTTGCTGGGTCTTCATATCGGCCCGTTTCGAGACCATAGTCTACGGCTTCTACCCCGAAGCCGCTCGCTGGCGTGTCGATATCGTGTTTGCGCTGCTGGCGATTCTGGTCGCCTGGCTGGCGATTCCCGGGACCCCGCGCAAGAAATGGGTCGCGTTGTTCACATTGACCGGATTCCCCATCATTGCCTACTTCCTGCTGGTGGGCGGCTCGTTCGGACTCGAATACGTGCCGACCCGAGCCTGGGGCGGGTTGATGCTGACCCTGACGATCGCCGTGGTTGGCATCGTGGGATCATTGCCTCTGGGGATCATTCTGGCGTTGGGGCGGCGCTCGAAGATGCCGTTCGTCAAGGGGATCTGCGTGATCTTCATCGAGTTCTGGCGCGGGGTGCCGCTGATCACGGTGCTGTTCATGGCCTCGGTCATGCTGCCGCTGTTCGTGCCGGGCAATCTGGACTTCGACAAGCTGTTGCGCGCGCTGATCGGCATCATGTTCTTCTGGAGCGCCTACATGGCTGAGGTCATTCGCAGTGGCCTGCAGGCAATCGGCAAGGGACAGAACGAGGCCGGGCAGGCTCTGGGGCTGAGCTACTGGCATCGAACGGGGCTGATCATTCTGCCGCAGGCACTCAAGCTGGTCATACCGGGTATCGTCAACACCTTCATCTCGCTGTTCAAGGATACCTCGCTGGTCCTGATCATCGGTTTGTTCGACCTGCTGGCGATCATCCGGGCAGGGCTGACCGACTCGAACTGGCTGGGTTTCTCCACCGAGGGCTACGTTTTCGCGGCCGCCGTGTTCTGGATCTTCTGCTTCAGCATGTCTCGCTACAGCCAGTACATCGAGCGCCGTCTGAACACTGGACATAAACGGTGAGTGCGATGAACGTGTCCGCATTCACCTCCTCACATATCAAGATTGTCATCAGGAAATCATTGCCATGAGCGAAGCGACAGCGTCTCGGACAACCGCGCCCGGCAGCGACGGCCCGATGATCGAGATCGATCATCTCAACAAGTGGTACGGCAGCTTCCATGTGCTGCGCGACATCAACCTGACCGTGACCAAGGGCGAGCGCATCGTCATCTGTGGCCCCTCGGGGTCGGGTAAATCGACGATGATTCGCTGCATCAATCACCTGGAAGAGCATCAGCAGGGCTCGATCGTGGTCAACGGCGTGCCGATGACCAATGACGTCAAGCGGATAGAGCAGATTCGCCGCAACGTCGGCATGGTCTTCCAGCACTTCAACCTGTTCCCGCACCTGAGCGTGCTGGAAAACTGTTGTCTGTCGCAGATCTGGGTGCAGAAGAAGCCGCGGGTCGAGGCGGAAAAGACCGCGATGGAGTATCTCGAGCGTGTTCAGATCGCCGATCAGGCGCTGAAGTATCCCGGGCAGCTCTCTGGAGGGCAGCAGCAACGTGTGGCGATCGCTCGCGCACTCTGCATGCGACCCGAGGTGATGCTGTTCGACGAACCGACATCGGCCCTCGACCCGGAGATGATCAAGGAAGTGCTCGACGTCATGATCGAGCTGGCACACGAAGGCATGACCATGCTCTGTGTCACCCACGAGATGGGCTTTGCCAAGACCGTCGCCGACCGGGTGATCTTCATGGACCAAGGCCAGATCATCGAGGAGGCACCGCCGAACGAGTTCTTCAACAATCCGCGCTCGGAACGCACCCAGCTGTTCCTCAGCCAGATTCTCGGCCATTGAAATAGTCACTGAGGGCGCTTGGAAATGGGTATCGAGAAAATCTTCGTGAATGGCGCACCGCAACCGATCGCGCCGTTCTCCCACGCCTGCAAGGTCGGCGATCTTGTCTTCATCACCGGACAGATGCCGACCGTGCCGGAGACCAACGAGATGCTGCTGGGAACGTTCACCGAACAGACACACCGGGTGATGCAGAATCTGGCAATCGTGCTCGAAGCCGTCGGCAGCAGCTTCGAGCATGTCGTCCAGAGTCGGGTGTTCATCACCAACATGGGTCACTTCGAAGAGGTGAACGGCGTCTATGCCAGCTACTTCGAAAACCCCTTGCCCACGCGCACCTGCATCGGTGTCACCGGCCTGGCCGGTGGCGCCGATGTCGAGGTGGACATGATCGCCTGGATACCGCCTGCCACCGATTGAAAGACGGCTCTTTACGTTTCGACGACACCCCGCCCATTGGCGGGGTGTCGCTGTTTCTGGCCGAGAGTCGTTCGTGGCAGGGAATTGAATCGTGCATGGCAGAAAATTGCGTATGTTTGGGATGACATAGGCTACTGCTGCTGATCTCTGTGTCAGGGAATCGATGGCAGCTCGATTTCATCGCTACGTTGAATGCCCGCGGTCATCTCTCGGCACAGGCGCAGAAATTCCCGCATCCCGGTCGTCAGGTACTTCTGGCGATGCCAGATGAACGCAAATCGCCGAGTGAGGTCCATCTCGGGCGTGGCAATCGGTACCAGACTGCCGCGGCGAAAGGCATCTCTCAGCGCCAGCCGCGAGACGCAGCCGATGCCAAGCCCGGATTCCACCGCGCGCTTGATGCCTTCGGTATGCTCCAGTTCCAGCAGGATGTTGAAACGCCCGCGGCGATGACGCATGGCGTGCTCCAGCGTCCGGCGCGTGCCGGACCCCACTTCGCGCATGATCCAGGCCTCGCGAAGTAGCCGCTCGACGTCGGCACTACCTTCGCTGGCGAGCGGATGGCGTGGCGAGCAGAACACGGTCAGGTCGTCTTCGATCCACGGTTGAATGACGATATCGTCATGCTGGCAGTCGCCTTCGATCAGCCCCAGGTCCAGCTCGTGCAGTGCAATACGCTCGACGATGGAGGCCGTATTGCGGACCTGTAGCCTGACGCGACTCTCAGGGTAGCGTTGCATGAAGTCGCTGATCAGTAGTGTCGCCAGATAGTTGCCGATGGTCAGCGTGGCACCCACTTCCAGCGAGCCGATGCCGGTCTGGCCCTGCAGCAGCTCCTCGATCTCCTCACCCCGATCCAGCAAGGCCACCGCCTTGGGTAGCAGCTGAAAACCCAGCGCATTCAGCTTGAGACGCTTGCCGAGCCGGTCCAGCAACTGACAGTCGAACTGCTTTTCGAGCTCCGACAGGGCCGTGCTGGTCGCCGATTGCGACATCGACAGTGTCTCGGCGGCGCGAGACACGCTCTGCTGCTGGGCGATTGCCACGAACACCTCGAGCTGACGCAGGGTATAGCGCATGCCGGGATCCTTTATCGGTTTTGTGGATATAGGTTATCCAAATAATCCACTTAACAGAATACCGTGTTCTTCTTATAGTTGACGCATCTAGTCGGCATCCCGGTTATGCCTTTTCGCTATTATCGTTCGTCGTTATCGTAAGGACCCGATCATGAGCAAGTTTGCGTTGGAAGAGGTGTTGAGCGTTCATCATTGGAACGACACGCTGTTCAGTTTCCGCACCACACGCGAGCGCAGCCTGCGTTTCAAGAACGGGCAGTTCGTCATGATCGGCCTGGAAGTGGACAGCAAGCCATTGGTGCGTGCCTATTCGGTCGCCAGTCCCAATTATGAAGATCACCTCGAGTTCTTCAGCATCAAGGTGCAGGACGGCCCACTGACGTCGCGTCTGCAGCATCTGAAAGTCGGCGATCAGATCATGGTCAGCCGCAAGCCGACCGGCACGCTGGTCTGCGACGATCTGCTGCCGGGACGCAACCTGTACATGCTATCTACCGGTACGGGTCTGGCGCCGTTCATGAGTCTGATCCAGGATCCCGAGGTCTACGAGCGCTACGAAAAAGTCGTGCTGATTCACGGCGTACGATCGGTCAGTGAACTGGCCTATGCCGACTTCATCTCCAGGGAGCTGCCGGCGCATGAGTACCTGGGCGACGAGATCCGCGAGAAGCTGGTCTACTACCCGACGGTGACGCGCGAGGAGTTCCATACCATGGGTCGTCTGACCGACCATATCCGTAGTGGCAAGCTGGTCGAAGACACGGGGCTGCCGCCGCTGGATCCGAAACAGGATCGGGCCATGATCTGCGGCAGCCCGGCGATGCTCGAGGAAACCAGCGGACTGCTCGACGAATTGGGTTTTGCCATTTCGCCGCGAATGGGCGAGCCGGGCGACTACGTCATCGAGAGGGCCTTTGTTGAAAAATAAGGTCGAGAAATGATCCGACTCTCCGAGCGCGTGAACACGTGAGCTTGAAGCGGAAATAAAAAAAACCGCCTCCNNAGGCGGTTTTTTTCGGGCTGATTTCGAGCGTAAGTTTGAGTTTGAAAAGTCGGCGAGCGATGGTCAGGCAAGGCAAAAAATCAGCGCAAAAGCGGAGTTTACGAGATGTAAATGAGCATTTTAAGCTGATTTTTTAACGCCGTATGACCGAGCGCAGCCAGTTTTCAGACCGCGTCCTTGCCGGTCTCGCCGGTACGGATACGGATGACCTGCTCCAGCGGGGAGACGAAGATCTTGCCGTCGCCGATCTTGCCGGTATTGGCCACCTTGGTGATGGCATCGATCACCTGATCGCTCATGGAATCATCGACGGCGACTTCGAGCTTGATCTTGGGGAGGAAGTCGACCACGTATTCGGCACCGCGGTAGAGCTCGGTGTGACCCTTCTGACGGCCGAAACCCTTGACCTCGGTTACGGTAACGCCCTGCACGCCGATCTCGGATAGAGACTCACGCACGTCGTCCAGCTTGAACGGTTTGATGATGGCGGTAACCAGTTTCATGGAAGTTCTCCTCGCGTGCGATGGACGGATAATGTGCGCTCAAGTCCTTGAGTCGCCGTCATGAATGACCGACGACTGTTAGTTTAAGCATACACCGCCGATCGCGGGAATTAAAAAAGGCCCCCCGAAGGGGGCCAGGGGAGCACGCCAGCTCACTCGGTGTGTCGGCTCACTTCTTGCCGACGTTGAATTCAGGATAGGCTTCCATACCGCATTCCGCGATATCGACGCCTTCATATTCTTCTTCTTCGGAGACTCGGATACCCATCACTGCCTTGATGATGCCCCACACGATCAGGCTGGCAATGAAGGTCCAGGCGAAGATGGTCACGATTCCCAGCAGCTGCGCCCCGAACGTTGCATCACCGTTGGAGAAGGGCACCGCGATAAGGCCCCAGATACCGACCACGCCGTGAACCGAGATCGCGCCGACCGGATCGTCGACTTTGACCTTGTCCAGCGTCACGATGGCGATGACCACCAGCAGGCCGCCGACCGCACCGATCAGTGTCGCGCCCAGGGCGGTAGGGGCCAGCGGCTCAGCGGTGATCGCAACGAGGCCTGCCAGCGCGCCGTTCAACGCCATGGTCAGGTCGGCCTTGCGGAACCACAGTTTGGCCAGAATGATTGCCGCAATGACGCCACCGGCAGCGGCCGCATTGGTGTTGACGAAGACCTGGGCAACGGCGTTGGCTTCATCGACGTTGGACACCATCAGTTCGGAGCCACCGTTGAAACCGAACCAGCCCAACCACAGGATGAACGTGCCTAGTGTTGCCAGCGGCAGATTGGAGCCCGGAATCGCGTAGATGGCACCGTTCTTGCCATATTTGCCCTTGCGCGCGCCCAGCAGCAGGACACCGGCGAAGGCGGCTGTCGCGCCACACAGATGGACGACGCCGGAACCGGCGAAATCCTGGAAGCCGGCCGCGTCGAGAAAACCACCACCCCATTTCCAGTAGCCCTGGACCGGATAGATGAAACCGGTCATGACGACGGCAAAGAGCATGAAGGCCCACAGTTTCATTCGCTCGGCGACGGCGCCGGAGACGATCGACATTGCCGTGGCGACGAATACGACCTGGAAGAAGAAGTCGGAGCGTGCCGAGTAATAGACGTCGCCGCCGCTGGACATCACGTCATCGACACTATTTTCCGCACCGATCAGGAAGCCGAGGTTGGGGAAGAAACCGCCGCTCTCGCTGGAGTACATGATGTGATAGCCGACCAGCAGATACATGGTGCAGGCAATGGCGTAGAGAACCACGTTCTTGGTCAGAATTTCGGTGGTGTTCTTGGCGCGCACCAGACCCGCCTCGAGCATGGCGAAACCGGCCGCCATCCACATTACCAGGGCGCCCGTCACCAGAAAGTAAAAGGTGTCGAGTGCGTAGGAAAGTTGAACTACTTGATCATTCATTCTTTTGTCTCCTCGTTCCGCGCCGTCAAACGGCGTCGGCCCCGCGTTCCCCGGTTCGGATCCGGATCACATCTTCGAGTGGCGTGACGAACAGCTTGCCGTCGCCGATCTTGCCGCTGTTGGCCGCGTTGCGGATCGAGTCCAGTACGCCATCGACACGTTCGTCATCGACAGCGACCTCGACCTTCACCTTCGGCAGGAAATCGACGACGTACTCCGCGCCGCGATAAAGCTCGGTATGGCCTTTCTGGCGACCAAACCCTTTCACTTCTGTGACGGTGATGCCCTGCACGCCGTTATCTGCCAGCGCTTCACGCACATCGTCGAGCTTGAAGGGTTTAATGATGGCGGTGATGAGTTTCATCCCTTTACCTCTCCCGTAATCGAGTCGGCTTGCGCCATTGGGTTACACGCAGGACACATGCCATTCGTCACCGAATTCATAAAAATCAATCGATTAGAAATACTATTTACCGTTCTTGCAAAAACGCTGGCGGTTAAGTCGCCCGTGAATGCACCAAGACAACGCATCCTGCTTTTGAAGCTGCACCTTTCGGGAGCGAACGGGTCCGGGCCGTCGGGCGCAGGCGTAATGGCAAGACTTTGCGTATGCTGAATGGCAAGTCATCAATGCATCAGGCCACCAAGGAGATAACGTCATGTCGGCACAGGATCGATTCGAGCGTCTGACCAAGCAACTGGGAGACAAACTCCATGGCGCTTCCCAGGCCCCGGGGGATATCCAGCGCAATGTTCAGGGCGTTCTGCGTGGGGCGATCGAGCGCATGGAGATCGTTTCACGCGAAGACTTCGATATCATGATGGAGGTGCTTCAGCGCACGCGTGAGCGTGTCGAAGCGTTGGAGGAGCAGGTCGCGGCACTGGAAAATACCCTGCAGAGTGAGCAGGCGGCTCAGCCCAAGGTGGAACCGGCAACGCCGCCCGCAGACGATGTGGATGCCAGTGCCCATGGCGCGAAGCCCTGATTTGACGACAGAGCCGACAGGCGGCATCAATTTACGGGGAGTCCTGAGCAGCGGTAGCTTTCCCAGCGGTGTGGGCGGTTACCAAGGGTTGCGAAATTGCGTAACAATATGTAGTTGTGTGTGCTGGAGGAGATGGCGTTTAGCCTCCCTTCCGGCCTGAGGCGACCGCCCAGGTGCCGACCTGGGAGACGACATGACCCTTGCCATCGTACGCGCTCGTGCCAGCCTCGGACTCGAGGCACCGGAAGTTCTGATCGAAGTGCACCTCAGCAACGGCCTGCCGGGACTGACGCTGGTCGGACTTCCGGATGCTGCGGTCAAGGAGAGCCGTGAGCGGGTGCGCAGCGCGCTCATTAACGCGGGTTTCGAATTTCCCTCGCGTCGAATTACGCTCAACCTGGCGCCCGCCGATCTTCCCAAGGATGGCGGGCGTTTCGATTTACCGATCGCGCTGGGCATTCTGATGGCGTCCGGTCAGGTGCCGGTGGAGGCCGCCGAGAAGCTCGAAATCGTCGGTGAACTGGCGCTGGATGGTTCGCTACGGCCGGTGACGGGTGTATTGCCCACGGCATTGGCGGCGCGCCGGGCCGGGCGGGGGCTGATCGTTCCCCTCGCCAATGCCGACGAGGCGGCGCTGGCCGACGGCGTGGAGGTGTTCGCGGCGGGGCATATCCTGCAAGTCGTAGGGCATCTGCTGGGTCGCGAGAAACTCCCCGCGCACCAATTTGGCGCGCCAGTTCAGGCGCGCGTGGCGCCACCCGACATGGCAGATGTCAAAGGTCAGCATCAAGCGCGCCGAGCGCTGGAAGTCGCTGCGGCGGGTGGACACAACCTGCTGCTGGCGGGACCACCCGGTACCGGCAAGACCATGTTGGCGAGCCGTCTGGCCGGTATCCTGCCGCCATTGACCCAGGACGAGTCGCTCGAAGTCGCGGCCGTGCGCTCGGTATGCGGATTGCCGATCCTGGAGCGCTGGGGGCAGCGACCTTTTCGCAATCCGCATCATACGTCGAGCAGTGTGGCGCTGGTGGGTGGGGGTTCGCGTCCGCGTCCTGGCGAGATATCGCTGGCGCACCAGGGAGTTCTGTTTCTGGACGAGTTGCCGGAGTTCGATCGTCACGTGCTGGAGGTGCTGAGGGAGCCGATGGAGTCGGCGCAGATTCTGATCTCCCGGGCCAATCATCAACGCCGCTTTCCGGCCCGCTTCCAGCTCGTCGCCGCCATGAACCCCTGCCCCTGCGGCCATCTCGGCGACCCGCGCAAGCGTTGTCACTGCAGCGCCGCACAGATCCAGCGCTACCAGTCACGGCTTTCCGGGCCGCTACTGGATCGTATCGATCTGCAGGTCGAGGTGCCGGCGCTACCCGCCACGCAACTGACCGATCAGACGCCGGGAGAGTCCTCCGCCAGCGTGCTGGAACGGGTGCTGGTCGCCCGCCAGCGACAACAGGCGAGAGGCTGGCTCAACGCTCGTCTGCCGGGGCCCGAGCTGGAGGCCGCGTGTGCGTTGTCGACAGACGAACGCCAGTGGTTCGCGAGCGTCCTGGATCGGCTCAATCTTTCGGCTCGCGCCTATCATCGCGTACTGCGAGTGGCGTTGACGCTGGCCGATCTTGGCGGCGAAACGCGGGTCGGCAAGGCGCAGCTGATGGAGGCGATCGGTTATCGTCAGCTGGACCGAATGCTGAACGCCAACGACCCCATGCGTGCATGACGCCTGACGCCAAAAAAGCCGATCAGCTTTCGATTTGCAGCGCCGCGGCCAGCGTGTCGAGACGCCCTGGCACCAGCGCGTCTTCGAGCGCGCTGATCCGCAGCACATGGCCTAGTGCCGGGTGCGCCGGGCGGTGAATGAGCGTGCCTTCCGCTAGCAGGTTTCGATGAATGGCGGCGGCCCGCTCGGCGTCATTCAGCCTCAGAGTGACGAAATTGGTGGCGCTGGGCAGCACATCGGCCCCGTGGTCTCGTAACCACTGACTCAACGCCTCGCGTCGACCGACCACTGCCGCCACGTGTTCGCGGGTTTCGTCGGGATGGGCGAGCACGGTTTCCGCGGCCGCCAAGGCCAATGACGATACGGCGTAGTGAATTCTCACCTTCGACAGCATGGCATGCGTTTCCGGCGTGGCGATGGCGTAACCCACACGCAGACCGGCGAGCCCGTGCGCCTTGGAGAAAGTGCGCAGTCGAATCACCCCGGGCCAGACGGCGTTGGCGGCCGGCGACCACGCATCGCCACGAAAATCGTGATAGGCCTCGTCGAGCACCAGCGTGCAGTCATCGGGCAGGTTTTCGTGCAGCGCCAGGACATCGGAATCGGTATGGAAATGGCCGCTGGGATTATCCGGATTGGCCAGGTAGACGACTCGGGCTCGCTCGCGGGTCGCCGCGGCCGCCAGCGCCTCGAGATCTGGCGCCAGATGATTTAGGCCGCTGGCGTACTCGACTTCGACCTGGCGACAGCCATGGCCGCGCACGAAATAACTCCAGGTCGGATAGGTGCCGGCGCTGGTGACGACCGTGTCGCCTGCCTCGCACAAGGCCCGCAGCGTCAGCGCCATCAGGCTGTCTGCGCCCGCGTCCACCAGCAGCGCTTCCATTGGCAGCCCTAGGCTCGCGGCCAGCCGTTGGCGGACTTGCCATGCTTCGGCATCGCCATAGGTGCGGGCGAATTCGGCGACCTCATTGCCGAATCGCGCTGTCAGCGCCTGGTGGGGCATATCCAGCCCCTCATTGGAGCCGATACGGTGGGGCAATGGATGTCCCAGGCGACGTTCCAGCGCCTGCAGACCGGGAAACGGGTTGTGGGAGCCGTCCTGATTGTGAAGGTGGCGAGCAAAGCGTGACATGGGCATCTCGGTCATGACGATTGGCGATAGCGGTTGCGTTTGAAGATAGCGATTGAGAAGGGCCTAGGGTAGCGTTCGAGGCCAGTGACCGATCGTTGGCGTCTTTACGGAGCCGATTCAGAATCGGTTGGCAGGGCGTCGAGATCCAGCGCGCCGCTGGCCTGCCACTGCCAGTGGGACTGTTCGTCTCCCGGCTGCGACAGATCGAACTGCAGGTGATAAGGCTGCAGGATACGATCGCTCAAGCGCAGCGGTGGAGCTTCGGCGCTGAGTCGAGCCTGGAGCAGCCACTGCTCGCTGGTGCTCCGCGGCGTCGACGCGGGGGCCCAATCGAGTACGTAAGGGGCATTTTCTTGACTCAGCAAGCCTCGCGCCAACGCTTCGTTGAGCGAATCGGGGGTAATCGGCAGCGTGGCGTCCACTTCCGCCGGACGTAACAGAATCGTCGCGGCCGACGCATTCTCGGCGCGCCAGGGTGACGCCTCGAGCAACCCGCGGGCCGCGCTGTCAGCCAACCCTCTCAGCGCTTCCCGGGCATCCGGTGCAGACTGGCCTAGACCGGCGCAGCCGCTCAACGCGGTGAGCAGCGAACCAACGAGTAGCACACGGGTGAGCCATGGTTTCATGGCTCTGGCACGGGGGCGGGAGGATGCGTCGCGGCGAAGCGCGTCAGAAAGTCGTCGAGCGCCTCGAACAGAACACGGCGGATCGGCTCCGCCTCGTTGACCAGATGATGACGGGCTTCCGGATGACGTACCACCTGAGCCCGAGGGAACTTGCGTCGCAGCGCCTTGAGATTCCAGCTCCAGTCCACGGTCAGATCCTGCTCCCCCTGCAGAATCAGCACGGGCAGCTCGCTGGGTGGTCGCTTCAGCAGTGTCGGCATCCAGCGGCGCATCGCGGTGACCCAAGTCAACGCCAGGTGATCGTCCTGCAGAGGGTCGTGAAGGCGCAGAAAATCGGCAAAATCGAGATTGGTGGTATTGGCGCGATACTTTCGGGGAATGGTATCCACGAACGGGCTGGCGATACGGTGTAGCCAGCGCGACTGGTTCCAGCCCCAGGGCCTGACCAGCGGCGCCAGCAGTACCAACCCCTGCCACGGCGCCTGCTCGCCGCGCGCCAGAGCATCGGTTGCGACGATCGAGGCGCCCGTGCTCTGGCCGATCGCCAGCCACGGCCCAGGGGCAAGATGTCGCTCGGCGATCTGCCGTTCGACGCTGTTGAAGCATCTCACGTAGTCGGTAAAGTCATCGATGGTCGCGCGGGCGCCGCTGGAAAGCCCATGGCCGGGCAGGTCCCACATCACTACCTGCCAGCCAAGCGCCAGCAGACGCTCCAGCAGGTGTCCGTAGAGACCCAGGTGATCGAAATAGCCATGCACCACGAATATCGTTCCCCGCGGCGTGGCTGGCGCCCACACCTGGGTCCACAGTTCGAAGGTTCTACCTTGCTCTCCCTCCGCTTGCAGAAAGCCGGCATGGAGTTGCAGATTGTCGTTGGCATCCAGCAGTGACGTCAGCCGGTAATGGTCGAGATAGCCAGCGAGTGGTGAATCGGTGGGGGTATCGATGTGCCGGACGGGGCCAATGGCTTTCAGTTGCGAAAAGTCGAGCATGCATGTGTCTCCTGATACGTCCATGCTACTCGTCGAGCGCGATCGAGACCATGACATGAAGCAGATGATGCCCATGGGTCGAGACGGGAGAACCGGCGAGGGTGACGAAGGTCGAAGAAGACAGCGCGCGTCTGGCTGACTATTATCTGGAAACGGCTATGTGGAAATATTTTCCATAAATGAATTTCGGCCACGGCGGCATTGCCATAAAGCACGTCGAAATGGCGGCGCGTAGCAATGAAGGCACTTGGAAATGATGGCCGGGAACGCGCCGGTGCCACTGCCGTGGCCTGATCGCTCATCGATCTGGAGACTGACATGACATCCGATAAGACAAAACGTAGCACGCATCATCGTCTGCAGGTAGCCACCGTGCTCGAGCGCTTCATCGTCGACGAAGCTTTACCGGGAACCGGTATCGAGGCCGAGGCGTTCTGGACCGGCCTCGATGCGTTGATTCATGACCTCGCGCCCCGCAATCGGGAACTGCTGGCCGAGCGCGATGAGCTTCAGCTCAAGCTCGATGAGTGGCATCAGGCCAACCCAGGCAAGATCGAGGATATGGCAGCCTATCGCGCCTTCCTCAAGAAGATCGGATATCTGGTCAATGCACCGACGACCGTGCAGGCCACCACGACCAATGTGGATGCCGAGATCGCCCGCCAAGCCGGGCCTCAGCTGGTCGTGCCGGTCAACAACGCCCGCTACGCGCTGAATGCTGCCAACGCCCGCTGGGGCAGTCTTTACGACGCCCTCTACGGCACCGACGTGATCAAGGAAGAAGACGGCGCCGAAAAGGGCAGCGGCTACAATCCCGAGCGCGGGGCCAAGGTGATCGCCTACGCTCGCAACGTGCTCGACATGGCTGCGCCGCTGGCTACCGGAACGCATCGGGATGCGATCGGCTACGCGATTCGCGATGGCCATCTGACGGTGAAGCTGGAAGGTGGGCGCGATACAGGGCTGAAGAATCCTGGCCAGTTCGTCGGCTTCCAGGGCGACGTCGCCTCGCCGGACGCCATTCTGCTCTCCAATCACGGTCTGCATCTGGAAATCCAGATCGATGCCGAGCATCCCATCGGCAAGACTGATCCGGCCCACGTCAAGGATCTGCTGGTCGAAGCGGCGATCACCACGATCATGGACTGCGAGGACTCGATCGCTGCCGTCGATGCCGAGGATAAGACGCTGGTCTATCGCAATTGGCTAGGCCTGATGAAGGGGGATCTCGAGGAGCATTTCGACAAGGGTGGCAAGACCGTGACCCGGCGCCTCAACCCGGATCGTGAATATACCCTGCCGGATGGCGCTGCGCTGACGCTGCCGGGGCGCTCGCTGATGTTTGTGCGTAACGTCGGTCACCTGATGACCACGCCGGCCATTCTCGACGGCGACGGCAATGAAATCCCCGAGGGTGTGCTGGATGCGGTGCTGACCTCGCTGATCGGCATCCACGACTTGAAGCGGGAGGCGGAAACCTCGCTGGGCAATTCGCGCGCCGGGTCGCTCTACATCGTCAAACCCAAGATGCATGGCCCGCAGGAAGTGGCGTTCGCCGACGAGCTGTTCGGGCGCGTCGAACAGCTGCTGGGGTTGCCGGCGGATACCCTCAAGATGGGGATCATGGACGAGGAGCGCCGAACCTCCGTCAACCTCAAGGCCTGCATCGAAGCGGCGTCCTCGCGCGTCGCCTTCATCAATACCGGCTTTCTCGACCGCACCGGCGACGAGATGCACACCGCCATGAACGCGGGGCCGATGTTGCGCAAGGGCGACATGAAGGGCAGCCAGTGGATTGCCGCCTACGAGCGCAGCAACGTGCAGATCGGGCTGGCCTGCGGGCTGCGCGGCCGCGCCCAGATCGGCAAGGGCATGTGGGCGATGCCGGACCTGATGGCCGCGATGCTCGATCAGAAAGTGGGCCATCCCAAGGCCGGGGCCAATACGGCCTGGGTGCCGTCACCGACCGCGGCGGTATTGCACGCGCTGCACTATCACCAGATCGATGTGGCCGCGATCCAGCGCGACCTAGAAGATCAGGGCGAAAGCGATCTGCTCGACGATCTGCTGACCGTGCCGGTCGATCCCAAGGCCGCGTGGGGCGCCGACGAGATTCAGCAGGAACTCGACAACAACTGCCAGGGCATCCTCGGTTACGTGGTGCGCTGGGTCGAGCACGGGGTCGGTTGCTCCAAGGTGCCGGATATCCACAATGTCGGGCTGATGGAAGACCGCGCCACGCTGCGAATCTCCAGCCAGCACATCGCCAACTGGCTGCATCACGGTATCGTCGATGAAGCCCAGGTACGCGAAACGCTGACGCGCATGGCCAAGGTGGTCGACGAGCAGAACGCCGGCGATTCCGGCTATACGCCGATGACCTCGCACCTGGAAGACTCCACCGCGTTTCAGGCCGCCTCGGATCTGATCTTCAAGGGCCGCGAGCAACCCTCCGGTTACACCGAACCGTTGCTGCACCACTGGCGCGCCGTGGACAAGGCGAAGCACTGAAAGCGATAACGGCAAGCAGCAGTAAGCAACAACCGTAAGCAATGGAAAACAGGAGCGCCGCTTTGTCCCCTCGACAGGCGGTGCTCAATCGCCTCTCTCTTCCTTCGCTCCTTCTCTTCTCTCTGTGACTCGGTGACCGCTTGCGCTATCTTGTCGGCGACGCTGTTTTTCCCGTCGATCATGCCCGCTCGCCGAACAGCCGCCCAGGGAGAGTCCAATGACCGTGATGACCGCCGCCGAAATCGAGGATTTCCTCGACGATGTCTTCCCCCAGCGCCAAGGCACCATTGAGGCCGTCGATCACATGCGGGCGACCATGAGTCTGGCGATCGAGGACGAACACCTGCGCCCCGGCGCCTGTGTCTCTGGCCCTTCGATGGTGAATCTTGCCGACGTCTGTCTCTTCGTCGCGGTGCTGGCCCAGATCGGGCCGGAAGCGATGGCGGTGACCAGCAGTTTCAACTGTCACTTTCTGCGTCGGGCCCGCGGCGACCGGGACCTGATCGCCAACGCCCGGATTCTCAAGCTCGGCCAGCGCCTCGCCGTCGGTGAAGTCCAGCTGTTTTCCACCGGCGACGATGAGCCCGTTGCCCTGGTGACGGCGACCTACGTGCTGCCGGATCGGGACGATTGAAGCCGCCACGCCGTTGGCTTTCGCCAGCGAGGCCGTGATCCAAGCGAGCTTCTGATCTACGCCGCGCCCGGGCGCTGACGCCAGGCACTCCATGCCAGTACCAGCCAGCCCGCCATCAGCAGCATGCCGCCAAAGGGCGTCACGATCCCCAGCACTCGCATTCCGCCGAGCACCAGCAGGTAGAGCGATCCGCTGAACAGGGCCATGCCCGCCAACCAGAGTCCGATGGCGAGTGTCTGCCCGCGCAGCGCGCACTGGCCTTGCCATGCGAGAACCGCCATCACCGCCAGCGTATGCCAGGCCTGATAGCGTACGGCGGTATGGAATACCTCGAGATCGCGCGGCGATAGCGTATCGGCGAGTGCGTGCGCGCCGAAAGCGCCCGCGGCCACGATAATGAATCCGCTCAGGGCGGCAGCGACCCAGGCCCACTTTTGGTGCATGTTGCGACTCCTAGATGGCGACTATGCTGTATGAAGCGTCAGCCGCAGAATTGACGCCCGCTAGTCTAGCGCGTAAAAAACCGCCTCGGCAGCCGCCTGCCAGCGTTTGCGACGTCATCGTTATCCATAAGGACCTCCGAAATGGAATTCATCAACACGCTTCACGACGCGATCTACGCGGTCATGACTCCGGTCAGTGATTTCGTCTGGACCTATATTCTGCTGTATCTGCTGCTGGGCGCCGGCGTTCTGTTTACCGTGCTCACGCGCTTCATGCAGTTCCGGCTGTTCGGGCATATGGCCCGCGTCACCTTCAACAGTCGGGGATCCGGCGAGGGTGTCAGCGGCTTCCAGGCCTTCGCGACGTCGCTGGCCGCAAGGGTCGGCACTGGTAACCTGGCAGGCGTGGCGATCGCGCTGTGGGTCGGTGGCCCCGGGGCGATCTTCTGGATGTGGATGACGGCGCTGGTCGGCTTCGCCACTTCGTTCATCGAATCGACCCTGGCCCAGACCTACAAGAAGCGCAACGAGGATGGCGTCTTCCGCGGCGGCCCGGCGTACTACATCGAGCGAGCGCTGGGACAGCGCTGGATGAGCGTGCTGTTTGCGATCTTTCTGCTGATCGCCTACGGCCTGGCCTTCAACGGTGCGCAGTCCAATACCATCGCTCAGGGCCTGTCCCAGGCGTTCTCGATTCCCAACTGGATGACCGGCGTCGCGTTGGTAATCATCACCGCGCTGGTGATCTACGGTGGGCTCAAGTCCGTTGCGCGCACCGCTGAAAAGATCGTGCCGATCATGGCCATCGGCTACTTCCTGGTGGCGCTGTATGTGCTGATCGTGAACATCAGTGAAGTGCCCGCGATGCTGGAGCTGATCATCAAGAGCGCCTTCGGCTACGGCCCGGCCGTCGGCGGTGCGGTGGGCTACACCATCAAGATCGCGATGGAGAATGGCATCAAGCGTGGCCTGTTCTCCAACGAGGCCGGCATGGGCTCGGCGCCCAATGCCGCCGCCCAGGCCAACGTCAAGCATCCGGCGGCACAGGGGCTGGTTCAGTCTTTCGGCGTGTTCATCGATACCCTAGTGATCTGTAGCTGCACCGCTGTCGTGATTTTGCTCTCCGGCGTCTACGAGCGTCTGATGAGCACCTCGCCGGGCCAGGATATCGTCGGCATTCAGCTGACACAGGACGCGATGGTCGATCACTTGGGCAGCTTCGGCGAAATCTTCATCGCGATCGCCATCTTCCTGTTTGCTTTCACGTCGATCATCGCCAATTTCTCCTACTCGCAGATCAATATCGAGTATCTGTTCAAGGGCCACAGTAAAACCGCCGTATCGGTACTGCGGGTCGCGGTGCTGGCGATGGTGATGATCGGTTCCGTGGCGCAACTGCAGTTCGTTTGGGACTTCGCCGATCTCGCCATGGGGCTGATGGCGACGACCAACCTCATCGCGATTCTGCTGCTGTGCCCGATTGCGCTGCGAGTGCTCAAGGATTACGAGCGCCAACGCAAGGATGGTATTCGTGAGCCGACATTCGACCCCAAGAAGGTGCTCAAGCGGCCCGAACAGACCGATTCGGACGTGTGGCCCGCGAAAGAGAGCGTTGACTGAGCGGGTGATGGACGCGTGCCGGAGTGTGAGGTCTCGATTCACACCCCGGCTCGCGATGCGTAAGTCAGATGCCCGATCTCGCCTTAAGCGCTACAATGCCGCGGTCTTTTTTCTACCGCGCCCGAACCCGCGCGAAAAGCACGCGTTTGCAAGCGCCACTTAGTGTTTACGCGCCCGCGCCGGTGCGAAAGGCGCTCGACTCGCCCCCGGGAGGCCGCGATGCTGATCCAACTCAACGGTGAACCCCGTCCTCTAGAGGGCGATTCCACGCTGACCAACCTGGTCGAATCGCTCGGCCTGACGGGGCGGCGTATTGCCATCGAAGTCAATGAAGAGATCGTGCCACGCAGCCAGCATGGGCAGATGCGCCTGAACGACGGCGACCGCGTGGAGATCGTTCACGCCATCGGCGGCGGTTGATCGCCGCCAGGTTCATGATCAGGAGTCATCCATGTCGCAGTTGATTCAGGACACCCCGTTGATCGTGGCCGGACGCCCTTTCGCGTCTCGGCTGCTGGTCGGTACCGGTAAGTATCGCGACTTCGACGAGACCGTGGCAGCCATCGAGGCGAGCGGCGCCGATGTTGTGACGTTCGCGGTGCGGCGGACCAACTTGGGCCAGAATCCGGACGAGCCCAATCTGCTCGATGCCATCCCTCCATCGCGCTATACGCTGTTGCCCAACACCGCCGGCTGCTATACCGCCAAGGACGCCGTGCGCACCTGCAAGCTCGCGCGCGAACTGCTCGACGGCCACAACCTGGTCAAGCTGGAGGTGCTGGGCGACGAGAAGACGCTCTATCCCAATGTCGTGGAAACCCTGGCGGCCGCGGAAACATTGGTCAACGACGGCTTCGACGTCATGGTCTATACCAGCGACGATCCCATCGTGGCCAAGGAGCTGGAAAAGCGGGGCTGCTGCGCGGTGATGCCGCTGGGCTCGCTGATCGGCTCCGGCAATGGCCTGCTCAACCCGGCTACGCTTGCGCTCATTCTCGAGCACGCCGAAGTGCCGGTGCTGGTCGACGCAGGTATCGGCACGGCCTCCGACGCGGCGCTGGCGATGGAGATGGGTTGTGATGGCGTGTTGATGAACTCTGCCATCGCGCACGCTCGGCATCCGGTGATGATGGCCAACGCCATGCGCAAGGCGATCGAAGCCGGTCGAGAAGCGTTTCTCGCCGAACGCATGCCGCGTCGCCAGAGTGCCAGCCCTTCTTCACCGTTTGCCGGGCGGATCAACGCCTGAGCCTCTCGATCGATGCCCCCTTTGGTCGACTTTAATAGGGCCGCCGACGATCGGCGGCCACTCCCATTTCCTTTGCCTGTTGACGCCTCCGCATGACTGACAAGACGACCCTCGATACCGAATCCGTCACTGATGCGCCCGTGCGCCGTGGCATCAAGAGTTACGTGCTACGTGCGGGACGCATGACGGCGGCGCAGGAGCGCGGCCTGAGGGATGTATGGCCAAAGTGGGGGCTGACGCTGGCCGATGGCCGTCAGGACCTCGAGCAACTGTTCGGTCGAAAGGCGCCCTGCGTGGTGGAAATCGGCTTCGGCATGGGCAAGTCGCTGGTCGAACAGGCGGAAAGCCATCCCGAGACCGACTTCATCGGGATCGAGGTTCACGCGCCCGGCGTGGGCAAGTTGCTGGACGAGGCGGACAAGCGCGGACTGACCAACCTGCGCGTCTACCGTGAAGACGCGCTGGCCGTGTTGGCGGACTGCCTGCCGGAAGCCGGCATCGACACGCTGCAGCTATTCTTTCCCGATCCCTGGCCCAAGAAGAAGCACCACAAGCGACGTATCGTGCAGTTGCCGTTCGTCGAACTGGTGCGTTCCCGCCTTGAGCCGGGCGGCAAGCTGCACATGGCGACCGACTGGCAGGCCTACGCCGAATTCATGGCGGAGGTGATGGCCAAGGCGCCGGGTTTCATCAACACCGCGCCGGCCGAAACCGCGCCCTTCGTCGAGCGCCCCCGCTTCCGCCCGCTGACCAAGTTCGAGCAGCGCGGCGAGCGCCTGGGTCATGGCGTCTGGGATCTCATCTACCGGCGCGATTGAGCCGGCTGGCCGAACGGGGTCAGTGCTGCGCCCAGCCAACGAGATGCCGGAAATGATGCTGGGCGATCAGCGTGATCGCGACACCCGATAGCGCCAGCCCCATGCCCCCCAGCTGCAGCGTTTCGATATTCTCGCCGAACATCCAGGCACTCCACAGCAAGGTGACTGGCGGCGTGAGGTAGATGGCGCTAGAGACAGCGCTGACGCCCACGCGACGCAGACAAACGGTGAAAAATCCGTAGCCGCCGAAGCTCGATAACGCGATTAACCAGGCCAGCGTCTGCCGGGTGATCAATTCGCTGCCCGGCCGCTCCAGTTGTCCGTCGCCGAAGGCCGCGACCAGAAAGACCAGGCTCGCCGCGCTGAGCTGTGCCGTCAGCGTGGCCGGCATGCCGAGCCCTGAGGGGCGTCGGGTGGCGAGCACACTGCCCAGGGTCACGCTGATCACCGACAGCAGCGGCAGCGCATAGGCCCAGCCGCTGGCGCTGCCGGTCCCTTGCCAATCTCCCGCCAAGCACAACGCCACGCCGCTCGCCGCAATTCCCAGGCCGAGCCAGGCAGCCATGGGTAGCTGCTCGCGGAGCCACAGCGTCGCGATCACTGCTGCCAGCACCGGCTGCTGCGCGGTGATCAGTGCCGTGGAGCCCGCGCTGACTCCCTGGCCGACGGCCAGCATCACGAACAGCAGATAGCCACCCATGGTGAGCGCGCCGACGCTCATTTCGCGCAGCCAGCCGCTCAGCGTCACCGCGCGATGACGGCTCAGCGACCACCATAGCGCGGCGATCAGCGTGGCGATGACAAAGCGCCAGGCAAACAGGTCCATCGCCGGCAGGGTGGCCTGGCTCGCCAGTCGGCTGCCGATGAATCCGGAGCTCCAGCAGATGATGAATCCTGTCATCAGCGCCATGTTCAGCGATAGATTTCGCATGCCAAGCCCTCCCGTCCGGTCAATGTGGCTTGAGTCTGCGCGCCACGGAGAGTTCAATGAATCGAATAAAAATCCATCAGGGTTCAATATGATTGAAGTCAGCCACACGCTGGACCTGGAGCTCCTGCGCACGTTTCAGGTCGTGGCGCAGACGGGGTCGCTGGCGGCGACGGCAGAGGTTCGACACCGCACGCTGAGCGCGATCAGCATGCAGATGAAGCGGCTGGAAACGGAGTTGGACGTGCGCCTGCTCGACCGGGGGCCTCGCGGGGTGTCGTTGACGTCGAGCGGAGACGTGCTGCTACGCGAAGCGCGGGAACTGTTGCGGGTTCACGACACCCTGGTCAGTCGTTTCAGCGGCGAACGGTTGAGCGGGCGCGTACGCCTGGGGATTCCCGAAGACTATGCCCGCGAGCTGCTCGATGACACGCTGCCGCAGTTCATGGCGCGCTATCCGGGCATTCTGCTGGATGTCACCACCGATACCAGCGGCCGTCTCGCCAGGGCGCTGCGCAAGCGTCAGTTGGACCTGGCGATCGTGCTCGATCATGCAACGGGGCTCGAGGGCGGGGAAACGCTGTGGCATCCCATGCCGGTATGGGCGGGGCCGGTTCAGGGTGCCATCCATCGGGAGGCGATCGTGCCGCTGGCGGTACATCCCGAGGAGTGCCCCTATCGGCAGCTGGCGACCGATGCCCTCGATCTGGCGCAACGTCCGTGGCGGGCGATTTTTACCAGCACCAGCATTCATGCCGTGGAGAAGGCGATCGAAACCGGCATGGCGATCGGCGTGCTCGACCGCGAACGAGTGACCACGGCGATGCGCTCGCTCGATGAAAGCGACGGCATGCCACTGATACGCCGCTGCATCGCCAGATTGCACTTCGCGCAGACGATCGATACCGCCTCGCAGCCGGCAGTCGAAGCATTGGCACAACTGCTGCGCGAGCGATTGCAGGGTCGCGGGCCCTGGCAGCGTGACGCGCTGAGCGGGCGCGATCCCGGACAGAAAACGCGGGCCTGAAACACGAGCCTGAAATACGAACATAAAAAAGCCGCCCTGGGCAGGGCGGCACTAAGGACCGTGACTAGCTTGATGAGGAGATAACCATGGCAGGAACCTGACATTCGCTGCTGTGGTCGGTGGCGTTTGGCGACGCCACGAGGTAAAGGTAATCATTCTCATTTGTGATTGCAAGCGTAACGAGAATCTTTTTTATTTGGGCTGGATGCCATGCCGAAATCGCCATTTATCAACTCACCCCGAAGCCGTGTAACAGTAGCGGTAGCGTCGCCATCGCCAGCAGCGTCTGCCCGGTAATCACGGCGGCCATCAGTTCCGCGTCGCCGCCCAGCTGGCGGGCCAGGATATACGCCGACGTGGCGGTAGGCAGCGCCGCGAACAGCAGGGCGATATCTCGATCGACACCGTGAAGGCCAACGATCCAGGCCAACGCCACTACGATCAATGGTGTGACGATCAACTTGAGTGCACTCGATAGCCAGAACGCCTTGCCGCTATGCCATAGCGCCTGGGGCCGCAACGCTACGCCCACGGCAACCAGCCCCAACGGTAGCGCCGCATTGCCAAGCAGCCCGACGGCTTCGAAGCTCCAGCCGGGTAGCCCGATGCCGCCCAAATTCAAGGCGATGCCCAGCAGGCAGGCGAGAATCAGCGGGTTTCTCAGTAGCGCCGTGGCACTCTGACGCAGACTGGCGCTACCCAGCGTGCCGGAGGCGATGAAGGCCAGCACGCAGAGAATGTTGGCGGTAGGCACCATCAGTGCGACGGCGACGGCAGCCACCGTGGTACCGTCAGCGCCGTGCAGAGCGGTGGCGCCGGCGACGCCGACATAGGTGTTGAAGCGCACCACGCCCTGAAAGGCGGAGGTGAAGACGGGAGGCGACAATCGTAGCCGATCCCTTGCCAGCCAGAGCCCCAGGCCCAGCAGCGTCATCGTGCCGAGTAGCGTCACCCCGAGGCGAACGACCGGCACCTGGCTGACGTCTGCGGTGGCGAGCGTGGCCACCAGCATCGCCGGGAATAGCAGGTAATAGATGAAACGCTCGAGTCGCGGCCAGAAATCCCCACCGGGAAAACGCGCCCAACCCAGCGCCGCGCCGAGTAGAATCAATAGAAATAGCGGGCCCAGGGCGTTCGCGATGTCGCTCATATGTCATCCTTGTCGAGCGCCTCGATGATGTGTAGCGCCGGTGCCGGCTAGTCTATCGACTAATGCTCAACGCTTGGAGTCTCTAAAAGTCCATGGCTGCCTATGAAGAGGAAACCGCCAGACCGCGGATGCTCAATCTGCTGATCGGGGTCACGTTGATGACGATCGTGATCGCGCTGTGGTATCTGCTCGACTATTACTACTTGCGGGAGTCGACCCGCGACGTGACCTGGTACCCGCCGGCGCAGGGCTGCGTGCTGCTGGAAGGCGGTTGCCATGCCAATCTGGGGATCGACTCGTCACTCGCGTTCGCACTCCAGCAGGCCCACGATGACGCGGGCTCGTTGACGTTCGAGGTTCGCGTTCATGGGCGCGAGCCGCAAGCGGTGACGGTTCAGTTCATCGGGCGCGACATGGCGGTGGAATCGCGGCGTCTCTGGCTTCAGGCCAAGGGCGATGGGTTGTTCATCGGCCGGGGTAATCTAGGGCTCTGCAGTGCTCACGTCGATGCCTGGCGAGCGCAGGTGGTGGTACTCAGCGATCACGGTCTGAGAGGGAGCTGGTTCGATTTCGATAGTCACGATCTGGGCTCGGCCCTGGCGGGGCGGGGCGACAAACGCTGCCTGTGAACGCCGACGCCGACCTCGATGGGTCGGCGTCGAATGTTGCGGTTTTAGACGGTAGCAGCGTTTAGCTGTCGTCGTTGTCGGTGTCGTCGTTGCCGCTGTCCTTGTCGGCATCATCGGGATTGATGGCCAGAAGCTCGACCTTGAACTGCAGCGCCTGGTTGGGACCGATCGGGCCGCCGGTGCCGGCCGGGCCGTAGGCCAGGTCGGAGGGCACGGTGATCATCCAGGTATCGCCGACGTGCATCATCTTCAGCGCTTCCTGCCAGCCGGGAATGACCTGATCGACCTTGAACGAAATCGGTTCGCCGCGCTTGTAGGAGCTGTCGAAGACGGTGCCATCCGGCAGGGTGCCTTCGTAGTTGACGCGAACGGTGTCGTCGCCTGAAGGCGACTCGCCGTCACCGGATTCGAGCGACTTGTACTGCAGGCCGGAATCGGTGGTCTTCACGCCGTCCTTCTTGGCGTTCTCGTTCAGGAAGGCTTCGCTCTTTTTACGATTTTCATCAGCGACTTTCTTCTGCTCGGCCTTCTGCTCGGCGACCTTCTGCTGCTGGTACTGGGTCAGCGTACTGCTGATGTCGTCCTGGCTCATCTGCAGGTCGTCATCGCCGTAGACGTCCTTGATCGCCGCGGCGAAGGCGTCGACATCGAGATCCTTGATGTCCTTGGACAGACCCTGACCGAGCGTGGCACCGATGCTGTAGCTGAGCTTCGCCTGGTCGCTGCCGAGGTCGACCTTATCCTGTGCGAAGGCCGTCAGTGGCAGGGTCATGATGCTGCCGAGGGCGACGGCGGTTACCAAACGTTTCATGCAAACTCCTTGGGTCACGAATGAAACCGATGCTGGCCAGATTGCAAAGAAGCCTCAAACATCGGGTGGATGGTCGTGATGTGACTCTAACAGGTGGGTTTTGGTTCCGCATCCGACGTATCGAGCATCCAGCGCATCAGTAACTCGCGTAACACGGGGTGAGCGCCAGCGGTCGCTTCTCGCAGTGTCTGACAGGTAGCCAGCGCCTGCTCGAGAGGGGAAACCGTCTCGACATCGATCGTGGGTAACGCCTCCAGACGCGCCAACATTTCACGCTCGGCTTGGAGCTCGGCCTGCTTGAGTGTTTGTCTTAGCGGCGCCAGTCGCGGCTGCAGCCGCACTTCGGCTTTCAGTCTGCGCCGACGCTCGCGCAGTGGCACGGTCATCTCTTGCTGCCAGGCTCTCGCGGTGGCCAGGGCGTCGTCTGCGCCAGGGGCAGGGCGACGGCGTTGCTCGCTCAGCCAGGCGATCCACAGAAGCTCGCAGATATCCCAGTCATGCTCGTCCTGCAAAATCAGACACAGCCTTTCGACCCCTTGGCGGGCGTAGCGGTCCAGTGCGTAGGACCACAGCGAGGGGAATGCAGCAAGAGTGGACATGGCATTCCATACCGGTGGCGGATGGCTGGTAGAATGAGCGCCCATTCGACGCGCCCTGGAGCCCGGCATGATCGCATTCCGCCAACTCGCCCTGCAACGCGGTACCCGCCAACTGTTCGCGGGTGCCGATCTGGTGCTGCACGAGGGCCAGAAGGTCGGCATCGTCGGCGCCAACGGCGCTGGCAAGTCGAGCCTGTTCGCCCTGATCCGGGGCGAGCTCGGTGCCGATGCGGGTAGCGTGGAGATTGCCGGAGGCAAGCGCATCGCCCACATGGCGCAGGAAGTGTCGGCCATCGACCGTCCGCTGGTGGAGTATGTGCTCGACGGTGATGTCAGCTTGCGCGAAACACAGACGGCGCTTGCCGAAGCCCAGACCAACGGCGAGATGCAGCGCGAGGCCGTTCTGCACGGTGAGATCGAGGCGCTCGATGGTTATAGCGCGCGTTCCCGCGCCGAGCAGCTGTTGGCAGGGTTGGGTTTCGGGCAGGATGACCTCTACCGTCCGCTGGCGGATTTCTCGGGCGGTTGGCGCATGCGTGTCGGTCTGGCGCGGACACTCTTCACGCCGTCAGAGATCATGCTGCTCGATGAGCCGACCAACCACCTGGATCTGGATGCCCTGCTGTGGCTCGAGCAGTGGCTGACGCGCTACCCCGGTACGCTGATGTTGATCTCACACGACCGTGATTTCCTCGATGCAGTCTGCGATCACATCCTGCACATCGATCAAGCCCAGTTGATGCTCTATCGTGGCCATTACAGCGCCTTCGAGCGCGCGCGCGCCGAGCGTCAGACCCAGCAGCAGGCGGCGTTCGAAAAGCAGCAGGCTCGACGCGCCGAGATCGAGGGCTTCGTCGCGCGCTTCCGCGCCCAGGCGACCAAGGCGCGCCAGGCCCAGAGCCGGCTGAAGATGCTCGAGCGTATGGAGAATATCGCCGCGGCCCGCGTCGATTCGCCGTTTCGCTTTCAACTGCCGTGTGCCGACAAGACTTCCACGCCGTTGCTGTCGCTGGACCAGGCCGCGCTGGGATACCCCGATCGCATGATCCTCGAAGGGGTGAAAGTGTCGATCGTGCCGGGCGAGCGCATCGGCCTGCTGGGCCCCAACGGGGCGGGTAAATCGACGTTGATCAAGACCCTGATCGGCGATCTGTCGCCACTCGCCGGTACGCGCGTGCCCGGCGACAACCTGGTGGTCGGCTACTACGCCCAGCATCAGTTGGAGCACCTGGATATCGGCGCCACGCCGTTCATGCATGTTCAGCGACTCTCGCCCACAGCCAGCGATCTGTCGATTCGCAATTTCCTCGGCGGGTTCGGTTTCCGTGGCGATGATGTGTTCGGCGATGTGTCGCGCTTCTCCGGTGGCGAAAAGGCGCGCCTGGCGCTGTCGCTGGTCGCGTGGGAAAAGCCCAATCTGCTGCTGCTGGATGAACCGACCAACCACCTCGATCTGGACATGCGCGAGGCACTGGCCGAAGCGCTGGCGGAGTACGAAGGGGCGGTGATCATCGTCTCTCACGACCGCCACCTGTTGCGGGCCAGTGTGGATACGTTCTGGCGTGTCGCCGAAGGCCGGGTCGAGCCCTTCGATGGCGATCTCGATGACTACCATCAATGGCTCAAGTCCCGTGAGCTGGAGCTGAGGCGAGACCTGAAGCAAGAGATGGCCCAGGAGAAACGACCGTCGGATGGCGGCGACCGCAAGGCGGCACGACGTGCGGCGGCGGAGCGACGCGAGCAGATGAAGCCGCTGCGCAAACAGCGCGATACGGCGGAAAAAAAGCTCGATAAGGCCCAGAGCGCGCTTTCCGAGCTCGAAACCCAGCTGGCGGATCCGGACATCTACGACGCCGGACGCAAGGACGAACTTGCCCGGCTGGTACGCGAACAGGGCGAGCGTCAGGCCGAAGTGGAACGACTCGAGCACGAGTGGATGGCGGCGGAGGAGGCCCTGGAAACGCTGGAGGCGGAGCTGCTGCAGGCCGAATCCTGAGTTGTCTTCAGCGTCGCGTCGAGCGTCTACACTGATGACGAAATTCCGACTCGAGGATAGGCCTCATGCCTTACGATTCCCGTGACGACATTCCCGATAGCGCGCGCAAGGTTTTGCCGCCCCACGCACGTACGATCTATAAAGAAGCCTTCAACAGCGCCTGGGACGAGTACGACAAGCCCGGTGATCGACGTGGTGACAGCTCACGCGAAGAGACCGCTCACGCCGTGGCCTGGAAGGCGGTCGAGGCGAAGTACACGAAAGGCGACGACGGCAACTGGCATCCCAAGTCTTGAGCTACGCGCTATGAAGGGAAGTGCTTTTCTTGATGAGTTTTTTCATGCAGTGAGTGGCTCGACAAGCGTAATGAGCGAATTTCCAACGCCGCCTGGATGAGCGCAATAGCTTGTAGTCCAACTCACTCGGCGTAGATCATTTTCCTGGTCATCCCTCCGTCGACGCTGATGTGCTGGCCGGTAATGAAACCCGCCTTGTCGCTGGCCAGGAATGCCACCGTGGCGGCGACGTCGGCCGGTTCGCCGACCCGCCCGCCCGGATGCTGGTCGCGGTCGATATCGCGATGTACCGGATCGCGACGTTGGCCGGCCTTTTGCCAGGGGCCGGTTTCGATCCAACCGGGGCAGATCGCATTGACGCGGATGTCCGGTCCCAGGCTGATGGCCAGGGCCTGGCTCACTGCCACGCCCTGAGTTAATCTGATGCCAACGCAGGAGCGCGTTAACGGTCGGCCTCGATTCGGGTTCGGCCGCATTCATAACGAAGCAAGGGGTAAGATATGCGCAATATCATTTATCTCATCGGTCTGGTGGTCGTGGTGCTTGTAATTCTGTCCTTCCTGGGACTGCGTTAAACATCGATTGACGACACCCTGCAGACCACAGTGGTGCAACCAATGCCCCGGGGAGTCATCGCTCCCCGGGGCATTTGTTGTTGCCATATCGCTCACGGGCCATTCGGCCTTTTACTGCAAGTGATGGTGTGTCGCCTGGGTCACAGACTTATTGCTGCCCGATCATTAGCGACTTGATGTTGACGAATTCGAGCATGCCATAGCCGCCGTTTTCACGACCGTAGCCGCTTTCCTTCGCGCCACCAAAGGGCAGATTGGGCTGGGCAATGTAATAGCCGTTAACGCAGACCATGCCGGTATCGAAATGATAGCGAGCCTGACGGACAGCGCGCTCTTCTTGGCAAAAACTGAAACCTGATTTTCGAGGCTCGACCGTCAATCTTCTCTCAGGTTTCCAGCAGAAAGGTCACCGGACCGTCGTTGATCAGCGCAACCTGCATGTCCGCGCCGAAGCGCCCGGTAGCCGTATTGGGCCATGCTTGGCTCGCCTGCATGACTAGATGATCGAACATGGCGCGTCCGTGCTCGGGTGGCGCGGCGCTCGAGAAACTCGGCCGCAGACCCTTGTCGGTTGCGGCCACCAACGTGAACTGGGAGACCAGCAGCAGGCCGCCACCGATCTGTTGTAGGTTGCGGTTCATGCGATCTTCATCGTCGGCAAACACGCGGTAGTTCAGCAGCTTGTGCAGCAGACGATCGGCACGCGTCGAGTCGTCGTCAGCGGTGACGCCGATGAGTGCCAGCAGGCCCTGGTCGATGTGACCCAGGATCTCGCCGTCGACGCTGACCGATGCCTGACTGACTCGTTGAATCAAGGCTCGCATAACGCTGTCGCCTCTCTCGAAGCAGGGGGGATCGGTGAGCGGGAGATTAACACGCTGAGTCGAGCACGGAATGATCGAGATCAATAGCGAGCAAAGCATTATTGAAAAGCGTCGCGTTTAGAACGTATGTTTATGTTACTAACGCCTCCGGTCTCATCGACATGCTCGACTTCCTCTAGCGAAAAAGACGTCGAGTCAGCAGGTTGAGCAGGGAAGTTAACGGCAATTGTCATGAGTCAATAAAGCCTTTGACGCCCGGCGCTGGGGAGGTGCTACTATCCGAAGAGACCAAGCCACCATGAATTGTCATGCTTTTGGTCAAGTGAATCATGACAATATCGGCGAGGCCACGCCTAACGGCCGTAACGACAAGAGATCGCACAACGCCACCGACAACTCGATTCAATCGTGACCTGCCGAAGCGGGTCCGAACCTTGCAGACGGAGATTTTGAACGATGCGACATAACATCAATAAAGACGTCACGACTCAGAGCAAGAGCGTCGCCACGCTCGGTAAAAGCGTTACCACACTGATCGCCGGTTCTGTACTTTCCTGCCTGGCAGTCGGCGTCGCCCAGGCAGCTTCTCTCCAGGAGATCAAGGATTCAGGCTCGGTCAAGATCGCCGTCGCCAACGAGATTCCTTACGGCTACATGGACATGAGCGGTGAAGCCAAAGGCGCAGGTCCCGATGTCATTCGTCATATCATGAATGAGATGGGTGTCGACGACATCGAATGGGTCACCACCAACTTCAGCTCGCTGATTCCCGGCCTGCAGGCGAACCGTTTCGATATCGCCGCGGCCGAGATGGCCGTGCTGCCGGATCGCTGCCAGCAAGTGATCTACTCGGAGCCCAACTCTTCCTACGGTGAGGGTCTGCTGGTCAAGGAAAGCAACCCCAAGGATCTGCACGCCTTTAGCGACTTCGTCGATGGCGATGGCAAGATTGCGATCATGGCCGGTGCCGACCAGCTCGATATGCTGCAGGCGCTCGGGGTGCCGCAAGAGAACATGGTGACGATCTCCAGCAATGCCGACGCGATTTCCACGGTTGCCACCGGCCGCGCCGATGCCTACGCCGCGACCAGCCTCACGGTCAGCGAACTGGCCGGGAAGAGCGACGACGTCGAGTCTGCCGGCGAGTTCAAGGATCCGGTCATCGATGGTGAAGAGGTGCGAAGCTGGGGCGCCTTCGCGTTCAACAGCGACAACACCGAGCTGCGTGATGCCGTCAACCAGGCATTGGAGAAGTACAAGCAGACCGATGACTGGAGCGAGACGCTGATGGGCTACGGCTTCAGCCAGGCCGATGTCGACGGCTCCAGCCACCACACCACCAAGGAACTCTGCACCGCGGACTCCTGAGCGTATTCACAGCCAAGTCTGTGAGCTCGACCTGATCGCGGATGCCCGCACGATGGCCATAGCGGAAGCCCTGGCCATCGCCACGAGCGGCAATCCGCGATGTCATCGAGCGGTGCCGGCATTGCCGGGACCGTTCGTCAGGTCGTGTCCGAACCCGTCACTGCGGAGTCTTCCCGATGGAATGGACGAGCTATCTCGCCCCCTTGTCCCAGGGCGCGTGGGTGACCGTGCAGCTCACGGTCTATTCGACGATTCTGGGCGGCCTTTTTGCCTTTCTATTCGGTCTCGGCAAGCTCTCCCATAACCCTCTCGTCAAGGGTTTCAGCGTTGCCTACATCGAGATCTTTCGCGGCACGTCGCTGCTGGTTCAGCTGTTCTGGATTTATTTCGCGTTGCCGATCCTGGGTCAGGCGATCGGGCTCGATCTGCGCTTCCCGCCGGTCGCCGCCGGGGTTGCGGCACTGGCATTGAATATCGGCGCCTACGGGGCCGAGGTCGTGCGTGGCGCGGTGCAGGCGGTGCCCAGGGAGCAGTACGAAGCGGCGACTGCGCTCAATTTTACCGGGCGCAAGCGGCTGTGGCGGATCACGCTACCCCAGGCAATTCCCGAAATGATGCCGACCTTCGGCAATCTCGCGGTGCAGAATCTCAAGGACACGGCGCTGGTGTCGCTCATTTCGCTGGGCGACATGGCCTTTCGTGCCGAGCAGATTCGCAACTTCACCCAGGATAGCGTGACCGTCTACACCCTGGTGCTGTTCATGTATTTCGGCATGGCGCTGGTAGTCACCGCGTGCATGAAACTGCTGGAACGCTACGTTGGCCGCTGGCGCGCGGCGGGGAGATAACGCATGTTTTTCGGCATCGAATGGGATACCAGCAGCCAGTGGGCTTTCGCGGTTTCGATCTTTCCGATTCTGCTGCATGGCCTGGTGATAACACTGGAGGCCACTGTCGTCGGCTTCTTCATTGCGCTCGCGTTGGGGTTGGTGCTGGCGGCGCTGAAAAGCGCGCCGACACGCTTCATCCGCTGGCCAGCCAAGCTGTTGACGGAGTTCATCCGCGACACGCCGCTATTGATCCAGCTGTTCTTCTTGTTCTACGTCCTGCCCGAGTTCGGGCTGACGCTGCCGGCATTTCTGACCGGCGCGCTGGCATTGGGCGTGCAGTACAGCGCCTACACCTCGGAAGTCTATCGTGGCGGCCTCGAAGCGGTGGCCAGCGGTCAAAGGGAAGCGGCGCGGGCACTGAATCTGGCCCCGGCCAGAACCTTCACTCACATCATTTTGCCGCAGGCGATTCCGCGCATCATTCCGGCGCTGGGTAATTACCTGGTGTCGATCATGAAGGATGTGCCGGTGCTCGGCGTGGTTACCGTGCTGGAAATGCTCGGCGTGGCTCGGATCATCGGCGACCGCACCGGCGGCTATTTGATTCCGCTGACGATGGTTGGCGGAATCTATCTGATCCTGACGATCATCGCTTCTCTGGGTGTGCGCTACCTGGATACCCATCTGCCCAAACGAGGCCTGTCTCTCAAATGAACGATGCCACGGAAATTCGCGACGCCGGGGAAATGAGCGACCCTATTATCAAATTCGACAAGGTCGTCAAGCGCTTCGGCGACCACGTGGTACTCGATGAACTCGATTTCGAGGTTCAGCGCGGTGAAAAGGTCACCATCATAGGGCCATCCGGTTCTGGCAAATCGACCGTGCTGCGTATCCTTATGACGCTCGAGCCCATCAACGATGGCGTCGTCTATGTCGGTGGCCAGCCGCTGTGGCATCAATGGCGCGGCGACGAGTTGATTCCCGCCGGCGAGCCGCATCTGCGCGAGATGCGCAGCCATATGGGCATGGTCTTTCAGCAGTTCAATCTGTTCCCGCACATGACGGTGCTGCGCAATCTGACCGAAGCGCCCGTACAGGTGCTTGGCATCAACAAGGCGGAAGCGAAGAAGCGCGGCATGGAACTGCTGGAAATGGTGGGTCTTGCCGATCAAGCCAGCAAATATCCGCACCAGCTGTCCGGCGGGCAGCAGCAGCGCGTGGGGATTGCCCGCGCGCTGGCGATGCGGCCCAAGGTCATGCTGTTCGACGAACCGACCTCGGCGCTGGATCCGGAACTGGTCGGTGAAGTGCTGAACGTCATCCGCTCCCTGGCCGACGAGCACGACCTGACCATGCTGCTGGTGACCCACGAAATGCATTTCGCGCGTCAGGTCTCCGACCGTATCTGCTTCTTCGATCAGGGACGGATCAAGGAGCAGGGCAAGCCGGAAGATATTTTTACCGCGCCGAAAGAGGAGCGCACCAAGGCTTTCCTCAAGGCTGTACTCGATCCCGACGACTAAGGGACTTCAGCGTGACGACCGCCGCTTGGCGAGTTCGCGGCGCCGGTCCAGCCAGTCCATCGACAGCCCCGAAGTCATGCCGTGAAAGAGTATCGACACGAGCACGATGAAACTGACCAGGGTCCAGGCACTGTCGATCTCTCCAAACGTCTGCTGATTGGTGGCATAAGCGAGATAGTAGAAAGACCCCACGCCGCGGATGCCGAACAGGCTGACCACCGCTCTCTCGCGCGTGGTCATGTGCGAACCCATGAGGCCGATCATGCCGGCGAGCGGGCGGACGATGAACAGAATCGCCAGGCCGACGCCGGCCATGGTCCAGCTCAGCCCGTCGAGCACGGGGCCGACGAGCGCGCCGCCGAACATCACCAGCAGCATCATCATCAGCAGCCGCTCGATCTCCTCGGTGAAGTCGTGCAGACGGATGTGATAGTCGTGAACCTCCTCCTGGGTGCTGCGCAGGGCAAGCGCACCGACAAAAACGGCGATGAAACCGTAGCCGTGAATTGCCTCGGCACCGGCGTAGGTCACGAAGGTGCCGCCGAGGGCGACGAACCCTTGCCCGGTGCTGGCCAGCGACAAGCGTCCCGAGTGGAACATGAACATGGCCAGTAGCCAGCCGAGTAGCCAGCCAGCGCCGGCCCCCGCGAGGATGCGCCACAACACGTCGACCGTGAACCAGTGCCAGGTCCAGTCGCCAAGCGTGAGGCCGTGAGTGGCAATGGCGAGAGCAAGATAGGTGAACGGAAAGGCGAGACCGTCGTTGAGTCCGGCTTCCGAGGTCAGGCTGCGGCGTACGCCGTCGCTGGTGCCTGAGCGCGGCGGCCCGACCTGAACGTCGGCGGCCAGAACCGGATCCGTCGGGGCGATCACCGCGCCAAGCAGGACCGCCGTCGCCCAGGGAAACCCTAATGCCATGGCGCAGAGCGTCGCGGTGGCGGCGATGGTCAGCGGCATGGTAATGCTGAGCAGGCGGCTGGTGTCGGCCCAGAAGCGCCACTTGAGAGGATCGTCGATACGTAGCCCTGCCCCTGCCAATGAAATGATGACAGTGAGCTCGGTGAGGATCTCGGTGGTCTGAGGATAGTTGCGAGGCTGCAGGCCTTTCTCATTGATCAAGGCAAAAAAGAGCGCACCGATGGCGATGCAGATGATCGGCAGCGACAGAGGCAGTCGCTTGATCAGCACGGGTACCCATGCCACCAGCAACATCAGGATGCCAAAGCCGCCAAGAAATATGATGTGGGGGTCCATTCAGGCAACGATCTCCCTAAGTGACGGGCTGGGGTTCCCTCCCCGAAGCCTTTGTCGAACTCGATGACGAGTAGCCGCTATTCGTCCTGGCAGAGATAGCGTAGAGGGTATTCGGCGATCTGCCCGAAGAGTTGGGCGCGCGTGCCCCTGACGTGCATTACCACCAGGCGTGGAAATGGTGTGGCGGCCCCTTGCCCTGACCGACGTTCAGCCGCTCGCTGGCCTCCAGTGCCTGATGTAGCCATCGTTTGGCTGCGCCGATGGCATCCTCGACACCGTCATCACCGGGCGATAGATGGGCAAGCCGAGCGGCAATCGCCGACGAGAGCGCACAGCCGGCTCCGTGAAGATTGCGGGTCGTCAGGCGCGGCGCGTTCAGCCAGCGTTGACCTCCCGGCATCCACAGCAAGTCGGGGCAATGGCCCAGTGGTAGATGGCCTCCTTTCAACAGGCCGTAGCGCGAACCCAGTGCGACCAGCCCCGCAGTCATCGTCTCCATCTCCTGCGGCGTCCGCGGGACATCGGCGTCGAGCAGTGCTGCGGCCTCCGGCAGATTGGGCGTGATGACGTCGGCAAGCGGGACCAATACCTCTCTGACCGCCCGCAGGCCGGCATCGTCCACCAGCCGGTCACCGCTCTTGGCGACCATCACCGGATCAAGCACGATCCAGCGTGGGCGACGCCTGCCCAGCGCCTCGGCAATCGTCTCCGCCACCTCGCGGCTGCTGACCATGCCGATTTTGACCGCATCGACGGCGACATCGTCGAGCAGGTTGTCGAGCTGGGCCCGGATCATCCTGGCCGACACCGGCTCCACCGCTCGGACGCCGCAGGTGTTCTGGGCAATCACGGCGGTAATCACGCTGGTGGCGTAGGTGCCATGGGCGGAGAATGTCTTGATATCGGCCTGCAGGCCCGCGCCGCCGGAAGGATCCGAGCCGGCGATCGTCAAGACATTGGGAATCGGGTGAGAAAGCATGTGCTGAACATTGCAAGGGGTGTCAGAATGGCTAGCCTAGTGTAAAGAGCTACGTTTGCCTAATGGCGGCGTCGTCCCGCGGCCGATAAATTGACGCCCCGAGAACAATCAGAAGTTTACGTAAATGACGAAGCCGGCCGCTGCCGGCGTGAATGGCGCTCACCAGATTGGTCGCAGGGCCGCCATAGGACGATTAGCAGGCTTGTTACTACGTCGTCGTCGTGTAGAATCGTAAACTTACGAACCTGTCAGTTTCGATCCGCGTCGTCATACGTCGAGGTTCCGTTACTTCCGCGAGGGAACGCATGTCCGATCAGGCCTCTGCATGGATTGCCAGCTACTGGGCTACCGGGTTGTTCGTGGTGGCTATCGTGGCGCTCTGCGGACTGATGATCGGGGCTGCCAGCCTGCTGGGCGGACGCAGCCACGGACGCAGCAAGTCTCTCCCTTTCGAATCCGGCATCGTTGGCGCCGGGTCCGCGCGACAACGCTTTTCGGTCAAGTTCTATCTCGTTGCCATGCTTTTCGTGATATTCGATATAGAGGCCGTTTACCTGTTCGGCTGGGCCGTCTCCGTACGCGAGGTGGGCTGGACGGGATTCGTGGCAGCGGCAGTCTTCATCTTCATTCTGTTGGCCGGCCTGATCTACGACGCTCGCGTTGGCGCCCTCGACTGGGCGCCGCGCAAGCGCGGGCACGAAAACGCGCCGAGAGCGCGAGAACTGGCCGCCGTGCCTGGCGTTGATCGCCCTGTTCGCCGAGAAGAGAAAACGCGTTGAGCCGGGCATCAATGATCGCCCCGGCGATCGCGATAAAGATAATGATGGGAGTCTGGCGCCCGTGACTGACCAGTGCTTCCGCGACCGTTTTCCTATCTGGTTTGTTGAGGCTCACTATGCAGTACACCCTGACCCGTGCGGAGGGAGACGATTCCGCGGCTGATCGCTACCCTCTCGGCCAACGCGAGCTTGTCGATGACCCGATGAAACAGCAGGTTCATCGCAACGTTTACATGGGCAAGCTCGAGGACGTTCTTCACTCTGCGGTGAACTGGGGGCGCAAGAACTCCTTATGGCCGTACAACTTTGGCCTTTCCTGCTGCTATGTGGAGATGACCACCGCGTTCACCGCCCCCCACGATGTCGCGCGCTTCGGCGCGGAGGTCATTCGCGCCTCTCCGCGTCAGGCCGATTTCATGGTCATCGCAGGTACCTGCTTCGTCAAGATGGCGCCCGTCATTCAGCAGCTCTACGACCAGATGCTCGAGCCCAAGTGGGTGATCTCGATGGGCTCGTGCGCCAACTCCGGCGGCATGTACGATATCTACTCGGTGGTTCAGGGCGTCGACAAGTTCCTGCCGGTAGACGTTTACGTGCCCGGCTGCCCGCCGCGCCCCGAAGCGTTTCTGCAAGGTCTTCAATTGCTGCAGGAGTCGATTCAGGAAGAGCGGCGCCCGCTCTCCTGGGTGGTCGGTGACCAGGGCGTCTACCGTGCCGAGATGCCGTCTCAGCGCGAGAAGCACCGCGATCGTCGGATTGCGGTCAAGGAGCTGCGCACCCCGGATGGTATCTAGTCCGATCGCTCGCCTCGATCGCACTTGCCATTGATTCTTGTGGTCGTTATCGACCATTGATTTTTGCACCGGGGGCCGCCAGCCATGACTGCAGCCGATGATTCTCGAAACGAGAACACCATAACTTCCGGCGGCGCTTCCAGCGCCGCCGGCCATGCCGACGTCGTGGCGGAATTGGCGCGACATTTCGGGGATGCCGCTTTCACCCCGCAGGACACGATGACCGCCATGCCGGTGATCTGGGTTGCCCGCGAGCAGTTGCGCGACATCCTCATTTATCTACGCAAGCTCTCGGCACCGTTCTCGATGCTCTACGACCTCAGTGCGGTCGACGAGCGTCTGCGCACCCACCGTCGCGGGTTGCCGCCCTCCGACTTCACCGTCTTCTACCAGTTGCTCTCGGTGGAGCGGAACGCCGATCTGATGATCAAGGTCGCATTGCACGAACGTGACCTTACGCTGCCGTCGATCAGCGATATCTTCGTCAATGCCAACTGGTACGAGCGTGAAGTGTTCGACCTGTTCGGGATCGACTTTGCCGGTCATCCGCACCTGACCCGGATCATGATGCCGCCGACCTGGACCGGCCATCCGTTGCGCAAGGATTACTCCGCCCGCGCCACCGAGTTCGATCCCTACACGCTGACCGTGAAAGGGCAGGAGGTCGAACAGGAAGCGCTGCGTTTCGATCCCGAGGCGTGGGGCATGAAGCGCGAGGGCGAAGAGACCGAATTCATGTTTCTCAACCTCGGCCCCAACCATCCCTCGGCTCACGGGGCTTTCCGACTCGTGCTCCAGCTCGACGGTGAAGAGGTGGTCGACTGCGTGCCGGATATCGGCTATCACCATCGCGGCGCCGAGAAGATGGCCGAGCGCCAGTCTTGGCATAGCTTCATCCCGTACACGGATCGTATCGATTACACCGGCGGGGTGATGAACAATTTGCCCTACGTCCTGGCGGTGGAGAAGCTGGCCGGCATCACCGTGACCGACCGTGCCAAGACGATTCGGGTGATGATGGCGGAAATGTTCCGCATCAACAGCCACCTACTGTTTCTGGGTACCTATCTGCAGGATCTTGGCGCGATGACGCCGGTGTTCTTCACCTTCACCGATCGCCAGAAAGCCTACGAGGTGATCGAGGCGATCACCGGTTTCCGCATGCATCCGGCGTGGTATCGCATCGGCGGTACCGCTCATGATCTGCCCAACGGCTGGGATAAGCTGGTCCAGGGCTTCGTCAACTGGATGCCCAAGCGCCTCGCCGAGTACGAGAGGGCGATGATGGACAACGCCATCGTTCGCGATCGCACCAAGTTCGTCGCGGCCTTCGATACCCAGCAGGCCATCGACTGGGGCGTTACCGGGCCCAACCTGCGTGCCACCGGACTCGATTTCGATCTGCGCAAGAAGCGGCCCTATTCCGGCTACGAAAATTTCGATTTCGAAATCCCCACGGCGGTCAATGGCGATGCCTTCGATCGCGGCATGCTGCGCATCGAAGAGATGCGCCAGAGCGTGCGTATCCTGCAGCAGTGCATCGACCACATGCCGGCTGGCGACTACAAGGCGGATCATCCGCTGACCACGCCGCCGCCGCGGGAAAAGATGCTGCAGCACATCGAGACCCTGATCACCCACTTCCTGCAGGTCTCCTGGGGGCCGGTATTGCCGGCCGCCGAGTCGATGCAGATGATCGAGGCGACCAAGGGCATCAACAGTTACTACCTGACCAGCGACGGCAGCACCATGAGCTACCGCACGCGTATTCGCACGCCCAGCTTTCCGCACCTGCAGCAGATCCCCGCCGTGATGCGCGGCGGCTTCGTGCCGGATCTGATCGCGCATTTGGGCAGTATCGACTTCGTCATGGCCGATGTGGACCGATGAGGATGGCTGAGATGGGACGACCGACATGACTAGCACTACGACGGCTGGCACCACCACGATGACTAGCACCATCGCCAGCGACGGCTTCACGCTCGACCCCGCCGATCGCGAGGCGATCCTCGAGGAGCGTGCGCACTATCCTTATCCGCAGGCGGCGAGCATCGAGGCGCTGAAGATCGTGCAGAAGCGCCACGGCCACGTGCCGGACGGTGCCATCCCGGCGATTGCCGAGACGCTGGGCATCGGCGTCGCCGACGTCGAAGGCGTGGCAACGTTCTACAGTCTGATCTTCCGCCAGCCGGTCGGTCGTCACGTCATCCTGATCTGCGACAGCAGTTCGTGTTTCCTGACCGACTACGAGGAGCTGCGCGACGCTTTCATCGCGCACCTGGGTATCGGCATGGGCCAGACCACGGCGGACGGGCGTTTCACGCTGCTGCCGGTGTGCTGCCTCGGGGCCTGCGACCGCGGCCCGACGATTCTGATCGGCGAGGATCTGCACGGCCCGGTCGTTCCGGACGAGATTCCCCGACTGCTGGAGGGCTATTCATGAAGTTCTTGGTCATGAAGTTACTGGAGGGTCATGCATGAGCCGTATCCTGCAACCCGCCAGCGAGCGCCGCGCCGAGACCCATCCGCTGACCTGGCGCCTGCATGATGATCAGTCGCCGGTGCTGCTGGACGAATATCGTCGCACCCAGGGCTATGAAGCGGTCACCAAGGCGCTCGAGCAGTACACCTACGAGACGCTGACCGAAGAGGTCAAGACCGCCAATTTGCGCGGCCGCGGCGGCGCCGGTTTCTCTGCCGGCTTCAAATGGAGCCTGACCGTCAAAGGGGAAGACAAGCCCAGGGGCTATATCGTCTGCAATGCCGACGAGATGGAGCCGGGCACGTTCAAGGATCGCCTGTTGATGGAGCAGCAGCCGCACCTGCTGATCGAGGGCATGATCCTGGCCGGCTTCGCCAACCGCTCGAAGCAGGGCTATATCTTCCTGCGCGGTGAATATCATCGTGCCGCCGCCTCGATCCAACGGGCGCTCGCGGACGCTCGTGCCGAGGGCTGGCTGGGTGCCAATGTGCGCGACAGCGGCTGGGATTTCGATATCGCGCTGCACACCGGCGCGGGGCGCTATATCTGCGGCGAAGAGACCGCGCTGATCAACTCGCTCGAAGGCAAGCGGGCCAATCCGCGGGCCAAGCCGCCGTTCCCCGGGCAGTCGGGCGCCTGGGGGTTGCCGACGGTGGTCAACAACGTCGAGACGCTATGCAACGTGCCTGGCATCGTCAATAACGGTGCCGACTGGTTCCAGGCGCTTTCCGGCGATCTCAGCAGCGATGGCGGCACCAAGCTCTATGGCGTTTCCGGCAAGGTCGAGAACCCGGGGCTGTGGGAATTGCCGATGGGTACCACCGGCAACCGGATCCTCGAGCTTGCCGGTGGCATGCGTGATGGCCTGACGCTCAAGAGCTGGCTACCCGGCGGCGGCAGCACCGGTTTTCTGTTGCCCGAACATCTCGAACTGGCGCTCGATTTCGACACCATCGGCAAGACCGGCAGCCGCATGGGCACCGGGCTCCTGACCGTGGTGGCCGACAACCAGAGCATGGTCTCGTTGACCCGTAACCTCGAGGAGTTCTTCGCTCGCGAATCCTGTGGCTGGTGTACGCCGTGCCGCGACGGCCTGCCTTGGAGCGTCAAGCTGTTGCGTGCGCTGGAAGCCGGTGAGGGCGAGCCCGGCGATATCGAACTGCTCGAGCAGATGGCCCGCGACCTTGGCCCGGGCAAGACCTTCTGCGCGCATGCGCCGGGGGCGGCGATGCCGCTGGCATCCGCAATCCATTATTTCCGTGACGAGTTCGAGCGCGGCGTTACCCGGCCCAAGGGTAAGGCGCATGCGGACCCGATCCCGGTCGGCAGCGTGTAGGAGGAGTTTGACGCCATGGCCACCATTCACGTCGACGGCAACGACTACGAAGTCGAAGACAGCGACAATCTGCTCCACGCCTGCCTCTCGCTGGGTCTGGATATTCCCTATTTCTGCTGGCATCCGGCGATGGGCAGCGTCGGCGCGTGCCGCCAGTGTGCGGTAAAGCAGTACAAGGATGCCGACGACGACCGCGGCATGCTGGTGATGTCGTGTATGGCGCCGGTCAAGGACGACGCCTACATCTCTATCGCCGATGAGGAAGCCAAGGTCTTCCGCCAGACGGTGATCGAGTTCCTGATGGTCAATCACCCCCACGACTGCCCGGTCTGCGAAGAGGGTGGCCACTGCCATCTGCAGGACATGACGGTAATGACCGGCCATGACCGTCGCCGTTATCGCTTCCGCAAACGCACGCATCGCAATCAGGATCTGGGGCCGTTCGTCGCCCACGAGATGAACCGCTGCATTACCTGCTACCGCTGTACGCGCTTCTATCAGGATTATGCCGGCGGCGAAGATCTCGGCGCCTTCGGTGCCCACGACAACATCTATTTCGGCCGGGTTACCGACGGTACGTTGGAGAGTGAATTTTCCGGCAATCTGACCGAGGTCTGCCCGACCGGCGTCTTCACCGACCAGACCCACTCCGATCAATACACCCGCAAATGGGATCTGCAGTTCGCGCCCAGCGTCTGCCACCAGTGCGCGTCGGGCTGCAATATCAGCCCCGGTGAACGCTACGGTGACATTCGCCGGATCGAGAACCGCTACAACGGCGACGTCAACGGCTACTTCCTCTGCGACCGCGGCCGTTTCGGCTACGGCTACGTCAACCGCAAGGATCGCCCGACGCGTCCCGAGAGCCGCAACGTCAGCGACACCACGCCGATGGAAGTCGACGAAGGACTGGATCGTGCCGCCGACGCGTTGCGCGCCGCCAAGCGAATCATCGGGATCGGCTCGCCCCGGGCCAGCCTCGAGAGCAATCACCGGCTGCGCCAGCTGGTCGGTGCCGCCAACTTCTCCACCGGGATCGAAGCCGGCGAGCTGGCGCGAATCCGACGTATGGAAGCACTCAACCGCGACGCCGGCCTGACTACGCCGAGCCTGCGCGAGATCGAGAATTGCGACGCGATTCTGGTGCTGGGTGAAGACCTGCTTCAGAGCGCGGCGCGGATCGCGCTTTCGGTGCGCCAGGCGGTCCGCAGCAAGGGCGCCGAACTGGGCGAAGCGCGTGGCATCCCCGAATGGAACGCCGAGGCGGTGAAGACCATCGCCCAGGATGCCGGCCATCCGCTATTTCTGGCGACGCCGGATGTCACCAAGCTCGATGGTATCGCGGCCCATGCCGAGCGTGCTGCGCCCGACGATATTGCCCGCCTCGGATTTGCCGTGGCACAGGCGCTCGATTCCACCGCGCCGGCCGTCGAAGGTCTCGACGACATTACCGCGCAGCTGGCCGAGCACATTGCCGATACGCTGATGGCGGCCAAGAAGCCGCTGGTCATCGCCGGTGAGTCGCTGGGTTCGATGGCGATCCTCGAGGCCGCCGGTAACGTCGCCCGCGCGCTGGCCCGGCGCCAGAAGACGGAGGCCGGTCTGACCCTGGTGCGCCGCGAGGCCAACAGCGTCGGGCTCGGCCTGCTGGGCGGGGAATCTCTCGACTGGGCGCTGGAGCAGCTCGAAGGCGACGCCGACGGCGTGGTGATTCTCGAAAACGATCTCTATGCCCGGCTGCCAGCTGCCCGCATCGACGCTGCCCTGAATCATGGCGCTGCCGTGGTCGTGGTCGACCATCAGCGAACGCCGACCTGGGAGCGCGCCGATGTCGCATTACCGGCAGGGACGTTCGCCGAGAGCGACGGCACTCTGGTCAGCCTGGAAGGCCGCGCGCAACGCTTCTATCAGGTGTTCGATCCCAGCTACATGCGCCCCGACACCCGTATCCGCGAAAGCTGGCGCTGGCTGCACGCGCTCCACGCGACGCTGGAACGCCAGCCGGTGGAAACGATTCTGCTCGACGACCTGACTCAGGCCGTTGCCGAGGACGCCCCTGCATTCGCACCGCTGCATCAGACGACGCCGGAAGCGATGTTCCGCGTTCACGGCTTGAAGCTTGCCCGCGAACCGCACCGTTACAGCGGACGCACCGCGATGCGCGCCAATCTCGACGTCAACGAGCCGCGCGCGCCGGTCGATCTGGACACCCCGTTTGCGTTCTCGATGGAGGGATACGCCGGTTACCAGGAGCCGCGCCGCGATGTCGCTTTCGCCTGGGCGCCAGGCTGGAACTCGCCGCAGGCGTGGAACAAGTTTCAGGACGAGGTCGGTGGGCATCTGCGTGCCGGCGATCCGGGCAAGCGGCTGTTCTCCGGCCCGGGCGCCGGTAGCGCGACCGAGGGCGCCGGCTACTGCCGCGAGATCCCCGAGGCCTTCACCGCGCGGGACGGCGAATGGCAGGTGATCGATCTGCCGCAACTATTCGGTGGCGACGAGATGTCGCGTCGCGCCGAACCGATTCGCGAACGCATGGCAGCGCCGCAGGTTGCGTTGAGCGAGGCGGATGCCACTCGGCTTGGCGTTGCGTCCGGCGAAGCCGTGTCGGTCTCGTTCGATGGGGTCAGCTTCAGTCTTCCGGTGCGCCTTAGCGCTGGCCTGCCGGCGGGTGTGGTCGGGTTGCCGAGCGGTACGATTCAGGATGTTACCGGCGCATTGACGCCGGGCGTCACGCGATGGGGTCGCATCACGCGAGCCGATGGGAGTCAGGTGTCAGCCGGGGAGGATCGCACATGAGCTGGTGGACGCCACAGGTCGAGGCAACGCTGATCGCGATGGTCCAGGCGGTGGTCATCCTGCTGGTGGTGGTCGTTTCCGGGGCGGTGTTGAGCATGGTCGAACGGCGCCTGTTGGCGCTGTGGCAGGATCGCTACGGCCCCAACCGGGTCGGACCGTTCGGACTTTTGCAGATCGCAGCGGACATGCTCAAGATCTTTTTCAAGGAAGACTGGATCCCGCCGTTCGCCGATCGCACCTTCTTCGTGCTGGCACCGGCGATCGCCATGGCCTCGCTGCTGCTGTCGTTCATGGTGATTCCGATCACGCCGAGCTGGGGCGTGGCCGATCTCAACATCGGCATTCTGTTCTTCTTCGCCATGGCCGGCATCAACGTCTATGCGGTGCTGTTCGCCGGCTGGGCCAGCAGCAATAAGTACGCGCTGCTCGGGGCACTGCGTGCCTCTGCGCAAACGCTTTCCTACGAGGTCTTCATGGGGCTGGCGGTGATGGGCATCGTCGCCATGACGGGCTCGTTCAACATGCGTGACATCGTCAATGCGCAGGAGAACGTCTGGTTCATCATTCCGCAGTTCTTCGGCTTCTGCACGTTCATCATCGCCGGCATCGCAGTGACGCACCGACATCCGTTCGACCAGCCCGAAGCCGAGCAGGAGCTGGCCGATGGCTACCACATCGAATATTCCGGCATGAAGTGGGGCATGTTCTTCGTCGGTGAGTACATCGGCATCGTGCTGATGTCGGCGCTGTTGGTGACGCTGTTTTTCGGCGGCTGGCATGGGCCGTTGCTGCCGCCGATCGTCTGGTTCCTGCTCAAGACGGTGTTCTTCGTCGTCCTGTTCGTGCTGTTGCGGGCGGCATTGCCGAGACCGCGTTACGACAAGGTGATGAACTTCGGCTGGAAGGTGTGTCTGCCGCTGACACTCGTCAATCTATTGATCACCGGGGCGATGATTCTGATCATCGACCCGGCGACCTGAGGGGATCATCGATGCTCAATCAGATCCGAAAAATCGTGAGTGGCACCGGTACCCAGCTGCGTACGCTGTGGATGGTGTTCTCGCACGCCTGGCGCAAGCGCGAGACGTTGCAGTATCCGGAGGAGCAGGTTTATCTGCCGCCGCGCTATCGCGGCCGCATCGTGCTCACCCGCGATCCGGACGGCGAAGAACGTTGCGTGGCCTGCAATCTGTGCGCGGTGGCCTGCCCGGTGGCATGCATCTCGCTGCAGAAAGGCGAGAAGGAGGACGGCCGCTGGTATCCGGAGTTCTTTCGCATCAACTTCTCGCGTTGCATCTTCTGCGGCATGTGCGAAGAGGCGTGTCCGACCTCGGCAATCCAGCTGACGCCTGACTTCGAGATGAGCGAGTTCCGGCGTCAGGAACTGGTCTACGAGAAGGAGGACCTGCTGATCGATGGTCCGGGCAAGGATCACAGCACCAATTTCTATCGCGTGGCCGGGCTATCGATTGCCGGTAAGGACAAGGGCGAGGCGCAGAACGAGGCCGAGCCGATCGACGTCAAGTCGCTGATGCCGTGAGCTGAAAACGTCAGCCGGTACCGTCGACGTGGCGGTAGTGGTTCGAAGTCGTTTGCTGGGAGAGAAGCATGCAAATCGCGTTTTACTTGAGCGGCCTGGTCGCGATTCTCGCCACGCTGCGCGTGGTGACGGGCACCCATCCGGTGCACGCGCTGCTCTATCTGATCGTCTCGCTGATCGCGGTGGCGATGGTGTTCTTCGCCCTTGGCGCGCCGTTTGCCGGCGCCCTGGAGATCATCGTCTACGCCGGGGCGATCATGGTGCTGTTCGTGTTCGTGGTGATGATGCTGAATCTCGGCGAGTCGGCGGTAGAGCAGGAGCGAGCCTGGCTGCAACCCAAAGCATGGGTGGGGCCAGCGGTACTCACGGCGATACTGCTGATCGTGATGGTCGTCACGCTCGCCAGTGGCGATTATACCGGCAGCATCAGCGGCGAGACCCTGACGGCCAAGATGGTCGGTATTTCGCTGTTCGGACCCTATCTGGTGATCGTCGAGCTGGCAGCCATGTTGCTGCTGGCGGCATTGGTGGCCGCGTCGCATCTGGGCCGCAGCGAGGCGCACGACGAAGCCGACCTGGCGCGAGAGCGCCAACGTGAACTCAACGGCCAGCGCGAGCTCAACGACCAGCGCGAATTCAATAAACAGGCCCGAGCGTCGACGTCTTCCCCGCGCGAGACGCCGTTCGACGCCTCCGATGACAAAGCCGGCACGCAGGAGGGCAAGGCATGACGGGCATTCCGGTAGAACATGGCCTGTGGCTGGCAGCGATTCTGTTCGTGCTGGGACTGGCCGGGCTGATGACACGACGCAACATGCTGTTCGTGCTGATGAGCCTGGAGATCATGATGAATGCCGCGGGACTCGCATTCATCGTTGGCGGCACGCACTGGCAACAGGCGGACGGGCAGGTAATGTTCCTGATGATCATTACTCTGGCAGCGGCGGAGGCCAGCGTGGGGTTGGCGCTGCTGATGCAGCTCTATCGCCGCTTCAAGACGCTCGATATCGATGCGGCCAGCAGGTTGCGCGGATGAATACTTTCCCGGATGTTTTGCTCACGCTTACGTTTGTCTTTCCGCTGCTGGGGTCGCTGATCCTGGCGCTCTCCTTCGGCCGGCTCTCCGAGCGGGCCAGCGCGACCATCGGGGTCGTCTCGATCGGGCTGGCCGCGCTGTGCGCGCTGTGGGTCGGCATCGACTTCTACGATCACGGCAAGTCGGCCCAGACGCTGACGCTGTGGCACTGGATCTCGGTGGGCAATTTTCAGCCTACGGTGGGGCTGATGCTGGATGGTCTGTCATTGACGCTACTCGGTGTGATCACCGGCGTCGGTTTCTTCATCCATCTGTTCGCGGCCTGGTACATGCGGGGCGAAGATGGCATCACGCGCTTCTTCTGCCACATGAACCTGTTCGTGTTCAGCATGATTCTGCTGGTGCTGGGCGATAACCTGCTGCTGCTCTACTTCGGCTGGGAGGGCGTAGGTCTCTGCAGCTATCTGCTGATCGGTTATTACTATCGCACACCGGCCAATGGCTGGGCGGCGTTCAAGGCGTTCATCATCACCCGCACCGGCGACGTGTTCCTCGCCATCGGCATGTTCCTGCTCTACGTCGAACTCGGCTCCCTCAATCTACAGACGCTATTGTCACGGGCACCGGAAATCTGGAGCGAAGGCAGCCTGATGCCGCAACTGGCCGCGCTGATGCTACTCGGCGGAGCGGTGGGCAAATCGGCACAGCTGCCGCTGCATACTTGGCTGGCGGACGCCATGGCCGGGCCGACGCCGGTGTCGGCGTTGATTCACGCCGCGACCATGGTTACCGCCGGTGTCTACCTGATCGCACGCATGAACGGCATCTTCCTGATGGCACCGGACGTGCTGTTGCTGGTCGGGGTGATCGGGGCGCTGACGCTTCTGGTGGCGGGCTTCGCGGCGCTGGCGCAAACCGACATCAAGCGCGTGTTGGCCTATTCGACGATGAGCCAGATCGGCTACATGTTCCTGGCGTTGGGCGTGGGGGCTTTCAACGCGGCGATCTTCCACCTGATGATCCATGCCTTCTTCAAGGCGCTACTGTTCCTGTCGGCCGGCTCGGTGATCGTTTGTACCCATCACGAGCAGGACATGCGGCGCCTCGGCGGGCTGTGGCGCAAGCTACCGCTGACCTACGCCGGCTTCATCGTCGGTGGCTCAGCGCTGGCGGCACTGCCGCTGGTCACTGCCGGGTTCTACAGCAAGGACGCCATTCTGGTGTCGGCGCTCGTTTCCGGCCACGGCATTCTGATGCTTGCCGGCCTGCTTGGGGCATTGTTGACCTCGATCTATACCGTGCGCCTGATTCTCGGCACCTTCCATGGCAAACCCAAAAGCGACCACGCTCGCGATGCCCATGCCGGCAAGGGGCTGGTCCACGGCGTGCCGCTGGTGGTGCTGATCGTGATGTCGACCGCCATCGGTGCGCAGCTGACGCCGCCGCTGGACGAGGTGCTGCCGTCCGGTCCGTCGGGCGAAGGCATGGGCGTTCATGTTCTCGAGATCGCGGCGATGATCGTGGCCGTCGGCGGTGTGCTCTTCGCCGGGTGGCTATTCAAACGCCGGCGCGATCTGATTCGCCGCGGCGTAGCCGATCCCCGCGGCGCGAAGCTTTGGACCTTCTGGCACAACGCCTGGGGGTTCGACGCGCTCTATGACTGGATGTTCGTGCGGCCCTATCAAGGATTGGTGAAGGTCAATCGGAATGACTGGATCAACTCGCTGTGCAATATCCTGCCGTGGCTGGCTCGGGCTTCCCATCAGGGTTTGCGTATGACCCAGACGGGGGTGATGCGTCACTATGCCGTGTCGATGGTACTGGGCGCGACGCTGCTGCTTGCCTTCCTGCTGGTGGGTTGACGCCATGAGTACAACAACGATGCACAGTGCTGGCCGCTCGGCGACAGCGGATCGGGAACCAACGGAATTCACTCTATCGCGGATGGCTGATTCATGACTCTGGTCTGGCTGATACTGATCCCTTTCATCGGCGGGCTGCTGTGCTGGCAGGCCGAACGCTTCGGTGACCAAGCGCCGCGCTGGATCGCGCTCGGGACCATGCTGCTCGAGCTTCTGATGGTGCTGGGGCTGTGGGTCAGCAGCGACTTCAGCCTGCCGGCGGAGGGCGCCGTCGGCGCCTGGACGCTGGAGTGGCAGGCCGACTGGATCCCGCGCTTCGGTATTCAGGTGCACCTGGCGATCGATGGTCTGTCGCTGCTGATGATCGCACTGACAGGGCTGCTGGGTGCCATGGCGGTGATCTGTTCGTGGAAAGAGATCGTGCTCCGGGTCGGGTTCTTTCACCTCAATCTACTCTGGATCCTGGGTGGCGTGGTCGGCGTCTTTCTCGCCATCGACCTGTTCCTGTTCTTCCTGTTCTGGGAAATGATGCTGGTGCCGATGTACTTCCTGATCGCGCTGTGGGGGCATAGCGGTTCGCAGGGCAGTTCGCGCATCGGTGCGGCGACCAAGTTCTTCATCTATACCCAGGCCAGTGGCCTGTTGATGCTGATCGCGATTCTCGGGCTAGTGTTCGCGCATCACGCCGCGACCGGCGACTACACGTTCGCCTACGCAGATCTACTGAACACGCCGATGTCCGAGACGACGGCCTGGTGGCTGATGCTCGGGTTCTTCGTGGCTTTCGCGGTCAAGCTGCCGGTGGTGCCGCTGCACGGGTGGTTGCCGGATGCCCACGCCCAAGCCCCAACGGCCGGTAGCGTCGATCTCGCTGGCATTCTGCTCAAGACGGCGGCCTACGGCATGCTGCGGTTTGCGTTGCCGCTGTTCCCCGAGGCGTCCCAGACCTTCGCGCCGGTGGCGATGACGCTCGGTCTGATCGGCATCTTCTATGGCGCGATCCTTGCCTGCGGCCAGCATGACCTGAAACGCCTGATTGCCTATACCAGCATTTCCCATATGGGTTTCGTGCTGATCGGTATTTATGCCGGTACCGAGCTCGCCCTTCAGGGTGTGGTCGCGCTGATGGTAGCGCATGCCTTTTCCGCGGCCGGACTGTTCATTCTCTCCGGCCAGCTCTACGAGCGCCTGCACACGCGTGACATGCGCCTGATGGGGGGGCTTTGGGGTCGCATTCGTGGCCTTCCGGGATTTGCGCTGGTGTTCGTGGCAGCGTCGCTGGGTTTGCCCGGTACCGCCAATTTCGTCGGCGAGTTCATGGTGATGTTCGGCGCCTTCGGCGTCGCGCCCTGGATCGTGGTCATCGCCAGTGCCGGCCTGATTCTGGCTGCCGTCTATTCACTGTTCATCATGCAGCGGGTCTACTACGGCCCACCGGCCGACGAGACGCCGTTGGCTGATCTGGATCGACGCGAGACGATACTGCTGTTCGGCATCGTCGCGCTGGTGGTGTTCTTCGGGGTCTATCCGCAGCCCTTGCTGGATACGTCCGCCGGTGCCATGCAAGTCGTGCAACAGAGCGTTCAGCAGGTCGGGGCAATGACGGGAGGTACCCAATGAGTCATGACGCCGTGATGGCGCTCCTCGCCATTTCCCCTTTGATCGTGGTCAGTCTGACCGTGGTCGTGGTGATGCTGTCGATTGCGTGGCGCCGCAACCACACGCTGAGTGCGGTTCTCACCGCCATCGGGCTCAACGCCGCGCTGCTGGCGCTGCTGTTCGGCTGGACACTGGGAACGGTCGACGTCACCTCGGTGCTGGTGGTCGACGATCTATCTCGTTTCGGCGGGGTGCTGGTGCTGATGTCGACGCTGGCCTGTGTCACGCTGGCTCACCACTACCTGGAAGGCTACGAAGGACCGCGGGACGAATTCTATCTGCTGTTGTTGAGTGCCGCGGCCGGCGGCCTGGTGCTGGTCTCGGCACGCCACATGACGACACTGTTCTTCGGCATCGAGCTGTTGTCGATGCCGCTGTTCGGGATGCTCGCCTACACCTTCCGCGATCGTGGTGCGCTGGAAAGCGGCATCAAGTACATGGTGCTGTCGGCGGCGGCCACCGCGTTTCTGCTGTTCGGCATGGCGCTGCTCTACGCGGTGACGGGGACGCTGGATTTCGCCGAGCTGGGTTCGGCGCTATCTCGTGACACCGGCGGCCCGTGGCTTCTGGCCGGTGCCGGCCTGTTGCTGGTGGGATTGGCGTTCAAGCTTTCCATCGTGCCGTTCCATCTGTGGACGCCGGATGTCTACCAGGGCGGGCCCGGGCCGGCCACGGCATTCCTGGCCACGGCCAGCAAGGTCGCGGTATTCCTGGTGCTGTTACGGCTGTTCCAGTCGACGCTGGCATTCCATCAGGACTGGTGGCACGACCTGCTCGGCTTCATCGCCGTGATCACCATGCTGGTGGGTAACCTGCTGGCACTGACACAGAACGATCTCAAGCGTCTGCTGGGCTACTCATCGATCGCCCATTTCGGCTATCTGCTGGTGGCTCTCGTGGTCAACGAAGGTCTGGCGGTGGAGACAGTGGGGGTCTATCTGGTGACCTACGTTCTGACCACACTCGGTGCCTTCGGCGTGGTCACGCTGGTATCGAGCCCCTACGTCGCGACTGGCGGTACGGCCGATGCGAGCTCGCTGCACCATTATCGCGGCCTGTTCTGGCGCCGGCCCTTTCTCACGGCGGTGATGACCGTATCAATGTTGTCGCTGGCGGGGATTCCCTTCACGGCCGGCTTCATCGGCAAGTTTTACATCATCGCCGTGGGTGTCGAAGCGCATCGCTGGTGGCTGGTAGGCAGCGTGGTTCTGGGTAGCGCCATCGGGCTCTATTACTATCTGCGGGTGATGGTCACGCTGTTTCTCCACGAGCCCGGCATGCAGCGCCGTGATGCGACACACGACTGGGCCGAGCGCGCAGGGGGAATGGTGGTGCTCGGCGTGGCCACGCTGGTGATCGTGCTGGGACTCTACCCGACACCGATGATCAACTGGGTCAGCTGGGTGGCGGGTTCCTGAAGCCGCTTTGCGACAACCGTGTGCGACTCGACAAAAAACGCCTCTTCGGAGGCGTTTTTTCATGGGCCGGAATCGTGTCGTCGATCAGGGCAGAGCAACTACGATTCAGGAGTCGGCACGACGGCTGCTGCTCATTCCGATACTGATTCGACAGGCTGCCGGCAGATGGATGTCCACGGCGACGGGGAGGTGGTCGGAGAACATCGCTTCCAGCACGCGAGGTTTTTCGGCCTTCAACGACGACGACAGCAGGATGTGATCGAGAGCCCGGCGTGGCTGCCAGGCGGGATAGCTGAGCTGAGGCTTGAGCGGATTGAGATCCAGCGCCTGGCAGAATCGTGGATGGGTCTTGAGCTGCTCCGGCGTGCAATTGAGGTCGCCCATGACCACCACGTTATGCAACGGCTGGATGATCTCGCCCAGATAGTCGAGCTGACGCAGTCGTCCTCGCTGGCTGAGTGCCAGATGAGCGACGAAGACATGCAGAGCATCCGGCCCCTCGCCGTAGCGAGCGTGAATCGCGCCGCGCCCGCGCATACCCGGGAGTCGATGTTCGTCGATCCGGTTGGGTGTCAGCCGGGAAAGCAGTCCGTTGCTGTGCTGGGCAACGTGACCCAGATTGCGGTTGAGCTGCTGGAAATGGAAGTCGAAGTCCGAGCGAGTGGCGAGATACTCGACCTGGTTGACATGATTCGAACGAAAGCTGCCGCCATCGGCCTCCTGAAGCCCGACGATATCGTATGCCGACAAGGCGCTGGCGACGATATCGAGACGCGAGCTGCGTTTGGGGTGAGGCAGCAGGTGTTGCCAGCTACGTGTGAGATAGTGGTGGTATGCCGAGGTGTGAATGCCGACCTGCAAATTGCAGGTCAGCAGTTTCAATGTCGGCGAGATCTCGCTGGCAGGTGTCGAGGCAGCTGCGGACATGGTGTCACTCGCTCTCGGTGCGTTCCTCGCGAACTTTCTCGATCAATGCGCTGGCGATCTTCGGCATGTTCTCCAGCGAGCCTGCGGAGTCCGGCGTGACGACATAGCGGCCATCGACGATCAGGTCGGGCACGCCCATCAGCTGATAGCCGCGCATCTTGGCCGAGGCCTGCTGTATCTCGCTCTTCACACCGAAGGAGTCGAGAGCCTTGAGAGCGTCATCCTTGCTGACCCCATAGTCGGTAAAGAATTCGGCGATCTCGTCCTTGTCTGTCAGGCGCTTGCCGCCCTTATGGATGGCATCCATGAAGTCCTGACGCATCTCGTGCTCGATCCCCAGTTGCTTGGCCGCATAGAACGCGATGGCGTGCTGTTCCCAGACCTTGCCCAGCGGCGCCGCCATCCGGTCGAAGGTGACGTCATCCGGCAGCTGCTCGACCCATTCGTTGAGCGGCTCTTCCAAGGCGTAGCAGTGGGGGCAGCCATACCAGAAAACTTCGGTAACTTCGATCTGGTCTGCGGGGGCTTCTGTTTTCATCGGCTGGTCGATGACCTGATAGTCCTGACCTTCGACGATGTCCGCCGCCATCACTGCGCTCGAGAACGTCAGCCCGGCTAATAGCGCCATAAACGACTTGATCATGCGTTACTGCTCCTGAATGTCGAGAAAGAAAACCGGTGGTTGAAGCCTTTATTGTCGAAGCGTCGAGACTGGGACGCCGTCCGGAAAACATCGCTGCACCGCTGGTGAATGCCACGATACCCGTATTGGAGCCTCGAATGCTCGGCAGGTTCCCTTGCTAGCCTGCTACCGACCCGTTTACGTTAGCCTGACAGAAATGAGCGGAAAAGCGTAGGGTGCCCATCGCTCGTCTTCGGGAGTGAAATGTCAGCACTCATCCGCAGTAGGGCACGCGTGCTACACTGCGCGGCGTTACCGTCCACGATGATCGAGCTTGCCATGACTGCCACCCCTGCGCGCCTGAACTACCAGACGGCGACCTTTCAGATCAGCGCGCCGACGCTGGCCAAATGCCCGTTCGATCGGGGAATCGAGGTCGCTTTCGCCGGGCGTTCCAACGCTGGCAAGTCGAGCGCGATCAATGCGCTGACCCAACAGCGGGCGCTGGCGAGAACCTCGAAGACGCCAGGCCGCACGCAGTTGATCAACTTCTTCACGCTGCAGAACGACGAGCAGCTCAGACTCGTCGATTTACCGGGTTACGGCTACGCCAAGGTCCCGGAGGCGATGAAGAAGGAGTGGCAGGCCCATCTCGCCGATTACCTGCATAACCGTCGTTCGCTGGCCGGGCTGATCCTGTTGATGGACGTGCGCCATCCGCTCAGCGAGTTCGATATCCAGCTGCTCGAAATGGCGGACGACCGCAAGCTGCCGGTCCATATTCTGCTGACCAAGGCCGACAAGTTGAAGCAGGGCCCGGCCAAGGCTTCTTTGCAGCAGGTCAAGCAGCGCCTGGCCGAGTGGGAAGACCTGGTCAGTGTGCAGCTCTTCTCGTCGCTGAAGCGCCAGGGCCTCGATCAGGCATATGGCGTAATGGATCGGTGGATGACGGCCGAGTGAGAGACATCGGGTTCGGTCACTGATTGGAATCCTCTACTGAATCCACTTCCCACTAAATGTGCCACCCCGATGACGCCTATTCAGGACGGCGCTGACGATGGGCTCGCTGAGCCGGGGTTTGCGACAGGGATGTCGTAAAAGGCGCGTTGGACAGGATGTCCTTTCGCGCCGACCCGAGCTCAGCGAGCCCAGAGGCAGGATTTCGCCGTTCTGGGCGTCAAAAAGGGGAGTGTGAGGGGCTTGCCCCTCACGATAACGAGCGGAACGGAGGGGAATGCTCGTTCAGTCGTGACCTGCTTGGACTCGGCTCGATCTCCAAGCGATCACGCTCCAAGTCACCGCTCTCTCCAAGTGACATGTCGTGTCGCTACAACGACGCCTGATCCAGTTTCGCCACGATCTCCGGCAACTCCCTCACATGCGTTACGCGATGCACTCGCGGCGGCAGTTCGCGTTCGCCCTCGTCCTTGGCGTCGATCCACACCGCATGCATGCCGAGTCGTTGCGCGGCGAGAACATCCTCCTCCCAGTTGTCACCCACGTGCAGGGCACGGTAGGGCTGGGTGCCGAGTTGCGCCACGGCGGACAGAAAGGGGCGAGAGTCCGGCTTCGACGCGTGCATTTCGCCGGCGAGAATGATCACGTCGAAATGGTGGTCCAGCGCTAATCGACGCACGTCGACGTTACCGTTGGTGATGATGCCAAGCCGATAGCGCCTGGCCCAGGCATCGAACATCGGTACGACTTCCGGGTAGAGTGAGACGTCGTGTCGCAGCGTCATGAAATGCTCGAAACCCGCCGCTGCCCATCGCTCCGCATCCTGCGCCGACAAGCCATGTTCGACGAGTAGCTCGCGCATGGCGCGTTCGCGGATCCAGCTGTGATCGCCCCGACTCAATGGGAAGCGCTGCATCAGCGATGCACGGATGGACTGATAAGCCTCCAGTGGAAAGGCCTTGGCCAGTGGCGGTGCGCCGACGCCTCTGTGTGCGTCGATCTGCTCGGCAAGCCATTGATAATGGGTCGGCTCGGCGTGGGCCATGACCGGGCCGTTGTGCCAGAGCGTGTCGTCGAGATCGAAGGTGATCGCATCCAACGGCATAGCAGGTGATCCCTAGAGGTTGTCTGAACTCTCGTCGGCGGATGAGGCCGGCTTGCGACGGGCGCGAGGATGGGCCTGATCGTAGACCTCGGCGAGCTGTTGCCAGTCCAGGCGAGTGTAGATCTGCGTCGTCGAGAGGTTGGCATGGCCCAACAGTTCCTGCACCGCGCGCAGGTCCTGGCTCGATTCCAGCAGGTGGCTGGCGAAGGAGTGGCGCAGCCGGTGAGGATGAAGATGCTCCGGCAGTCCCCTTTTGCGGGCCGTGTCGGCCAGCCGGCTCTGGATCGACCGATGCCCCAGGCGCCCGCCATGCTGGGCCACGAACAGGGCCGTTTCGCCTTCTCTCGCCAGCGCGCTGCGAAACCCGAGCCAGCTCTGGATGGCCTGGCTGGCGCGACTGCCCAGCGGCACCTGGCGGGGCTTGCCGCCCTTGCCCACGACGCGCACGTGGCGCTCGTCGAGACTGGCAAGATCGAGCGCTGCCAGTTCCGCCAGGCGCAGACCGCAGGAGTAGAAAAGTTCCAGCATGGCCTGATCGCGACAATCGAGCGGGTCGTCGTCGTGGGGCGTGTCGAGAAAGTGGCCGAGCAGGTCGACATCGACCGGGCTGGGCAGATGGCGCGGCTGGCGTGGTGCCTGCGTCAGCTGTACCGGATTGTGATCGAGCTCCCCCCGACTGACCAGTTCATCGGCGAAACGCGATAGCGCGGCGCGGCGTCTAGCCAGCGTTCGCGGCGCCATGCCGCGGGTCCGCTCATGAGCCAGGTAACGCCGCAGCAGCGCGACATCGAGCTGGCGCCAGCTATGCACATCCTGCGTTTCGAGGTAGCCGATCAGTCCGCTGATATCGCGTCGGTAGGCGTCCACCGTCGCCGGGCTGGCGCGCTGCGCCAGCCGTTTCAGAAAAGCATCAAGCGCGGCCTGCACCGGCCACCTCGGCACGCCGCAGGAGGCGGCTGACGACTTCACCCAGATATTCCGTGAACAGGGTATCCAGGGTGGCACGGAAATGCTCGCCATCGTGACTGGCCAGCAACAGGAAACCGAGCGATTCTCCCTGGGTCAGCCGCGTGATGGCACAGGAGCCCGACACCTGCGGGGCATTGCAGTGAGGCAGCAGCGCTTGCCAGTCCTCGCGTTCAAGCGTGGTACAGCAGCTGGTCTGTTCGCTGAGCAGTCGCTCCAGGCGCTGGCGGGCGTCGTCGGTCAGGACGAACCGCGGTGGCTGCCAGGCGTTGGCGTTGTGCTGCGTCGCGTAGCAGGCCGGCGGTGTCTCCAGCCACAGGCCGATGCCCTGGGTCCGAAAGCGTTCGGCCAGTTGAGTCGACAGAGCCTCTGCCAGGGCATCGGCGTCTTCCGCCTCGACCAGACCGAGAACCAGCTCACGGGTCCGACGATATTGAGCCTCGTTGTAGCGCGCCGACTCGAGCAGGTTTTCGAGACGCCATTCCGCGTCCTCGGCCCGGTGGCGAAGATCCACCACCAGCCGTTCGAGCAGCGAGACGGCGCCGGGAATATTGGGGTGAGGCACCTTGAGTTGTTGCAGAAGCCCCTCTCGGCCAACGAAGAAGTCGGTGTGCTGCGCCAGCCACTCGGCGACCCGATCGGGATCCAGTGTCTGGCGAGGCTCGGGGACCTGGGCGCGTGACATGCGTGGGTTCTCCTGTAATCCCTACTGACAGGGCGGTCTTTCCGCCGCATCTTTTTTTAGTTTCAAGGCAGTTTATCAGTTCAAGGTTCTTTATTAAGTCAAGGCGACTCGCCCTTCAAAGACGCGTTCGGCGGGGCCTGTCATGAACATTGGCGTCTCTGCGCCTTCCCAGGCCAGAGTCAGGCGACCGCCACGCAGCACCACATCCACCGGGCTCTTCAATATCCCTCGGCGAATACCGCAGGCGACCGCCGCGCAGGCGCCGGTACCGCAGGCCAATGTCTCGCCGACCCCGCGCTCGAATACGCGTAGACGGATGGCATGCTCGGAGTCGATCTGCATGAAGCCAATGTTGGCCTGACGCGGGAAGCTCGAGTGATGCTGCAGTTTGGGTCCTAGTACGCTGACCGGGGCGTGATCGACGTCATCGACTTCGAGTACCGCATGGGGGTTGCCCATCGAAGCGACGCTGAAGGCGATGCTCTGGCCATCGATCTCGAGGTAATGCATCGGTTCGTCGCTGTCGGCGGTAAACGGAATGTCGGACGGCGCAAAGCGCGGCGCGCCCATGTCGACCCGCACCCGGCCATCAGCGTCCACCTTGAGCGTCAGCGGGCCGCCCAGGGTTTCAACCTGAAATTCACGCTTGTGGGTCAAGCGCTGGTCGATCACGAAGCGGGCGAAGCAGCGCGCGCCATTGCCGCAATTTTCCACTTCTCCGCCGTCGGCGTTGAAGATGCGATAGCGGAAATCCATGTCCGGGTTGCGCGGTGGCTCCACCAGCAGCAACTGATCGAAACCGACGCCGAAGTGGCGATCGGCCAGTTGGCGGATCTGCTCGTCACGCAGGTAGGCGCGCTGACTGATCAGATCGACCACCATGAAATCGTTGCCCAGGCCGTGCATCTTGGTGAAGTTCAGCAGCATCAGCTGTTCTCCGGCTGTCGCGATGTCTTTGGCGACGTCTCTGTCGATGTCTCAGGTAAGCGTGACTCCAGGGCCCACAGCGATTCGACACTCTCCCGTTGGCGAACCAGATGACTCGTGTTGCCGTCGACGAGGACTTCGGCAGGGCGGCCACGACTGTTGTAGTTGGATGCCATGGCGAAGCCGTAGGCGCCGGCCGAGCGCACCGCGAGTAGATCCCCTTCGGCGATTGCCAGTTGGCGTTCCTGGCCGAGAAAGTCGCCGCTTTCGCAGATCGGCCCCACCACGTCGTAGAAGGCGCTGTCGCGACTCGGGCGCGTATCGACCCGCTCGATCCGCTGCCATGCCTGATACAGCGACGGCCGGATCAGATCGTTCATCCCGGCGTCGACGATGGCGAAGTTCTTGGTCTCGCCGGGCTTGAGATATTCGACCCGGGTCAACATCAGGCCGGCGTTGGCCGCGATGGAACGGCCAGGCTCGAGCAGCAGTGTCAAATCTCGGCCCTGCAGGCGCTCGCGCACCGCAGCGACGAAATCTCCAGCCGCCGGTGGGCGTTCATCCTGATAGGTCACGCCGAGGCCGCCGCCAATGTCGAGATGCTCGATGGCAATGCCGTGATCGGCGAGCCGGTCGATCAAGGCGAGCAGGCGGTCCAGCGCATCGAGATAGGGCGAGAGCTCGGTCAGCTGCGAGCCGATGTGGCAGTCCAGTCCCACGACCTTGAGACACGGCCGTTCGGCGGCCCAGGTGTAGAGATCGAATACCTCTTCCGCGGCAACGCCGAACTTGTTGGCCTTGAGCCCGGTAGAGATGTATGGATGGGTTTTGGCATCGACGTCCGGATTGACGCGAATAGAGATGTTCGCCACCTGGCCGCGCTCGGCGGCAACTCGGTCGAGTCGCTCGAGCTCCGGGCGCGATTCGACGTTGAAGCATTTGATGCCGACTTCCAGCGCGCGGGCCATTTCGTCGGCCTGCTTGGCAACGCCGGAGAAGACGACCTTGGACGGATCGCCACCGGCGGCGATCACTCGTTCCAGCTCGCCGACCGAAACGATATCGAAACCGGCGCCGAGGCGTGCCAGCACGTCGAGCACGGCGAGATTGGAGTTGGCCTTGAGCGCATAACAGACCAGATGCGGCATATCGCCCAGCGCATCACTGTAAGCTCGAAAATGCCGGGTCAAAGCAGCGCGCGAATAGACGTAGCAGGGGGTGCCGTACTGCTCGGCCAACTGGTTCAGAGCGACGTCTTCGGCGTAAAGGACGCCGTCGCGGAGGGGAAAGGCATCGAACGTCACGGTAGTGCCTCTGCGCTCGGTTGGGTGGCTGCCGGGGCTGGACTCGCCTGCGGCGATGTCAGCTGTCGGCGCTGCGCGTCGGGGCTGCCTTGACCGGGAGCCTGCTTCGATGAGACTGGCTGCGCTTCCTCGTGGCCGCCCTGGGGGTCGTAGGTCTCCGAGGAGTCGCTGTCACCGGGCATGTAGAGCGGTCCTTTCTGGCCGCAACCGGTCAGCATCAATAGCGATAGAGCCAGCACCAACGACATCGGCATTCGCGCGGCAAGACCGGAAACCTTACGAGACATGATGGCTCTCCTGCAGCATGGCAAGGGCATCACGTGCCCGCTGAGCAGCGGCACGAACCTGATCGGGCGCGGTACCGCCGATATGGTTACGCGCGGCAACCGACCCTTCCAGCGTCAGCACCTCGAAGACATCCTCATTGATCACCTCGGAGAAACGCTGGAGTTCCTCGAGCGACATCTCGGAGAGATCCTTGCTCTGCTCGATGCCATAGGCGACTGCCTTGCCGACGATCTCGTGGGCATCGCGGAACGCCACCCCGGCACGTACCAGATAATCGGCCAGATCGGTGGCGGTCGAGAAACCGCGGCGCGCGGCCTCGAGCATGCTGTTCGGCTTGGCCACCAGCGCCGGTGCCATGTCGGCGAAGGCGCGCAGGCAACCCTTGACCGTGTCGAGGGTGTCGAACAGCGGTTCCTTGTCTTCCTGATTATCCTTGTTGTACGCCAACGGCTGAGATTTCATCAGCGTCAACAGGCTCATCAGATGGCCGTAGACGCGGCCGGTCTTGCCGCGCACCAGCTCGGGCACGTCCGGGTTCTTTTTCTGCGGCATGATCGATGAGCCAGTGCAGAAGCGATCCGGCAAATCGACGAAGTCGAACTGGGCGCTGGCCCACAGCACCATCTCTTCGCTCATGCGCGAGAGGTGCATCAGCAGAATGCTGGCGAAGGCGGTGAACTCGATGGCGAAGTCGCGATCACTGACAGCGTCCAGCGAGTTCTCTGCCGGCCGGTCGAAGCCAAGCAGTTCGGCGGTGACATGGCGATCGATGGGATAGGTCGTGCCAGCCAGGGCAGCGGCGCCGAGCGGCAGCACGTTGACCCGCTTGCGGCAGTCGAGCAGGCGCTCGTGATCCCGTGTCAGCATCTCCTGCCATGCCAGCAGATGGTGGCCGAAGGTGACCGGCTGCGCCGTCTGCAGATGAGTGAAGCCAGGCATGATGGTATCCGCTTCACGGTCGGCGAGCTCGATCAGGCCGCTGCGCAGGCGTGAAAGCTCGGCAGCCACGGTATCGATCTCATCACGTAAATAGAGCCGGATGTCGGTAGCGATCTGGTCATTGCGCGAGCGCCCGGTATGCAGCTTCTTGCCGGTGATGCCGATCTTGTCGGTCAGCCGCGCTTCGATGTTCATGTGAATGTCTTCGAGCGCAATCGACCACTCGACTTCGCCGCGTTCGATCTCGCTCTCGATGGCTTTTAGGCCATCGATGATGCGATCACGCTCGTCGTCGGTCAGCACGCCGACTCGAGCCAGCATGGTGGCGTGAGCGATCGAGCCGCGAATGTCGTGGTGGTAGAGACGCTTGTCGAACGGGATCGAAGCGGTGAAGGCGGCGACGAATGCATCAGTGGGTTCGCTGAAACGTCCGCCCCAGGATTGGTTGGTTGCCTGCGTCATCGAAAATCGAGCTCTGCGTGGTCTGCGAATGGAAAAAGTCTACGAAACGGGTCCATGAAGCGCTAACCCGAGTGTATCAGAGACGGTGTTGGCATAGGGTGACGTAAAGAAGGTGATGTAGAGAGGGTGACGTAAATAGGGAATGTCGAAGAGGTGGAAGGTAGAAAGAGCGGTGGAAAACGGTGCCGAGAAGCCCTAAAGGCTGTCGACCCGTCAGTGGCGCGCTCGATTTTTACTCATTCGGCGACTGCTTTATCATGTAAGCCAAGGTTCGCGGATGCGAACACCCACTTGGCGACGAATCGAAGGCACCCGCTGGCGGTGCTGCCGGTGACGACCATTCGACCCGGAGAACGGCGTGCTCGACGCTAATAGATTGAGAATCGCAACCCGCAAGAGCGCGTTGGCGCTGTGGCAGGCCGAACACGTCAAGACGCTGCTGGAACAGTTTCACCCGCACCTGAGCGTCGAACTGGTGCCATTATCCACTCGTGGCGACCAGATTCTTGATACGCCGCTGGCGAAGATCGGCGGCAAGGCGCTGTTCGTCAAGGAACTCGAGGAGGCAATGCTCGATGGGCGGGCAGATCTGGCCGTGCATTCGATGAAAGACGTACCGATGCAGTTCCCCGAGGGGCTGGGTCTATCGGTGATCCTGGAAAGTGGCGCGCCCACTGATGCCTTCGTCTCCAACGACTATGCTGGCGTCGATGCGCTGCCCGAAGGAGCGCGGATCGGGACTTCCAGCCTGCGGCGCGGGCTCCAGATCAGCGCGCGTCGGCCGGATCTCGAAGTGCTGCCGTTACGTGGCAACGTACAGACGCGACTGGGCAAGCTTGATGCGGGTGATTTCGAAGCGATCATCCTGGCCACGACAGGCCTGCAACGGCTCCAGCTTGGCGAGAGAATCACCGCCGAGCTGGCGCCGGAAGAGAGCCTGCCGGCCTGCGGTCAAGGTGCGCTGGGTATCGAATGTCGTCACGACGACGCGGAACTGATCACCCTGCTGGCGCCGCTGGATCACGCCGCGACAGCGACGCGGGTGCGCGCCGAGCGGGCGCTGAATACGCGTCTGGACGGCGGCTGCCAAGTGCCCATTGGTGGCTATGCCGTGCTCGAGAATGGTGGCGATACGCTATGGCTGCGTGGACTGGTGGGGCATCCAGATGGCTCGACGGTGTTGCGTGCCGAAAGCCGAGGGTCAGCCATGGAGCCCGAATCGTTGGGGATTCGCGTGGCGGAAGATCTGCTCGCGCAGGGCGCCGGCGAGATTCTGTCCGAGGTTTACGGAAACGCTGGCAGCGACTGATGTCGGACCGCGTGCTGCTGACCCGGCCGGGGCCGCGTGGCGCCGTTCTGGCGCGGGCGCTGAGAGAGACGGGCTACGCGCCAGTCTCTCTCGACGTGCTGCGCTTCGAGGCTTTGACACTCTCTGCCTCGGCGCGCGCCGCACTGCTCGATCTCGACCAGTTTCAAAGCGTCATCGTGGTCAGTCCTCAGGCGGCGACGTGTCTTGCTGAAGCCATTGCGTCATACTGGCCGCAGTTGCCACAGGGTCTGCGTTTCTATGCCATTGGCGAAGCCACGGCGAAGACGCTCCATGCCGAACTGGGTGTGCCGGCGGTCATTCCGTCACGAGCCGGCGGTGAGGACAGCGAGGCGCTATTGGCAGTGGCATCGCTCAAAGTCGTGGCCGGCAAGCGGCTTCTACTGGCTCGCGGTGAAGAGGGGCGGGAGTTACTGCGGGAGCGACTGCGGGAACGCGGCGCCGAAGTCGAAGTTCTGGCTCTTTATCGACGTCGATATCGCCCTCCGTCTTCTCCGGCGGATGCGTGGCTGGCGGAAGGGGATTTCGCCGCCCTGGTGGTGACGAGCGGGGAAATATTGCAACATTTGGTCACATGGTGTGGCCCAGTAGCGTTGAACCAACCGCTAATCGTCTCGAGTCAACGGTTGGCTACACTGGCGGGGACGCTGGGGTTCGACTCGCTGCATGTGGCGTCGGGTGCATCTCCGGCGGCACTGAGCGCCGAGGTTCGCGCGGTGCTCGATTCAAGGGGCGCCACCTTCGATCAGGGTGATCACGAAAAAGGCTAGCGATAGATGAGCAAGCAAAGTAAAGACCAGCAACCGCCGTCGGCAACATCTTCCGGCGACAAGCAGGCGCCAGACGATCAGACCGGGCCTGCCGGACAGAATCCGAAAGCGACCTCATCCGTGACGCCAAGTGCGGGCGACAGCCAGCCGTCGTCGCCAGCCGGGTCGTCCGCGACAACCGACCCGACCACGCCAGAACCTGCCAAGACCCAGCCGATCAAACCGGATGTGGTGCAACCGGCCGCTACTGACGCCGCCACCGGCAAGCCGCGTGCCAGCCGTGATGCGACGAGCACTTCGACAACCCCGACCGAGTCTGGAACGACTGGCAGAACGGGTTCCGTTGGCGAGCCCAAGTCGACCGGCGGCACCAAGGCGGAGAACATCGAGACAAACAGCAACAAGGCGGGAAGTGGCAAGGCGGAGAGCCCCGGCAAGAATGACAAGCCCCGCACGGCGACGGCGAGTGGCGCCAAGGCGTCGGCATCTGGCGTTGCTGGCAAGCCCGACGCCGCGAGCGGCAAGAAGAGCGGTGCAAGTGGCAAGTCGAGCGGTTCGACCTCAACGCCGAAGGGCGGTGCGCAACCTCCCGCTGGCGGTGGCTCGACGTCCGGCAATGGCAAGCGTGACAATGGTGGCAGGTTGGGGTTGCTGGCTTTGATTCTCGTGATCGTGCTGGCGATTGTCGTTGCTGTCGTCGGCTACCGCGGATGGCAGAAAATCCAGCAGCAGCAGACCCAGTTGAGCCAGATCGGCGCCAACAGCACCACGCTCGATCAGCTCGAGTCGAAAGTCGGTGAACTCGACCAGAATCGCCAGCAAAACCTGAAGATGATGCGTGGCGAGTTCGATCAATACCGCCAGAAGCTCGATGACACGCTGGACAAGGTGCTCAAGGAGCTGGCGCAGCAACAGCAGGCCGACCCGCGAGAGTGGCTGCACGCCGAGGCGGAGTATCTGCTGCGTCTGGCCAATCAGCGATTGCAGCTCGAGCGTGACGTCAAGGGCGCCAAGGCACTGCTGAATGCCGCCGACGAGCGCCTGCGCGAGGCCGATAACCCGGCTCTGGTACCGATCCGGCGTGCCATCCAGTCCGAACTCGCCTCGCTCGATTCCGTGCCGGTCATCGATCGAACCGGGCTCTACCTGGCGTTGATGGCACAGCAGGAACAGCTGGCACGCCTGCCGTTGAAACAGGATATCGAAGAGATCGCCGCCGGCAAGGGCGACGCCAAGCCGACCGGTGGCTGGCGTCAGCAACTGGCTACCCTCGGCAGCGAGCTCAAGGATCTGGTGACCGTACGACGCCACGACCAGCCGCTGGAGGCATTGATCACGCCCCAGCAGGAATCGTACCTGCGCCAGAACGTGCGGCTGCTGCTCGAGCAGGCACAATTGGCCCTGTTGAAATCGGAGCCCAAGCTTTATCAGGCCAGTCTCGACAAGGCTCTTGAACTGGTCGAAGGCTACTACGCTACCGATAACGATGGCGTGACCCATTCGATCGACAAGCTCAAGAGCCTTCGCGACAACGAGGTTCGCCCGGAGCTGCCGGACATCAGCCAATCCTCACAGCTGCTCAAGCGCTTCATCGAACAGCGCTTCGGTAACGGTGACGACTCTCGAGCGAGCGGCTCTCAGGCTGGCGGTTCCCAGAATGGTGGTGCAAACGGCGGCTCGCAGAAGGGCGGCGGGCAAGACGATAGCTCGACCGACGAATCGGCACAGGGAGAGGGCGCATGAGAAAGCTGATCCTGCTGATCGTCTTCGGTCTGGCGGTCGGCGCGCTGTTCGGACAGCTGATGCAGTCGCTGCCGGGCTACTGGTTCATTCGTGTTGGCGACACCTCCATTCAGACCTCGTTCTGGTTCGGCTGCGTATTGCTGTTGGCCACCTTCCTGATACTGCATTTCCTGCTGCGTGCGTTGATGCGTCTGCGTCGGCCGGTGAGCCGGCTCAAGGTATGGAATAGCCGCACCCGTCATCGCACGGCGATGAAGCGCACCGTTCGCGGATTGGTAGCGCTGGCGGAAGGCCGTTGGAAGCGAGCCGAGAAGTCTCTCACCAAGGCGGCTGACGATTCCGGCACGCCGCTGGTCAACTATCTCTCCGCGGCGTTGGCGGCGCATTATCAGGGCCGTTACGAACAGGCCGACGTACTGCTCAAGCGGGCGCATCACAGTACCGAGGGTGCCGATACGGCGGTGGGACTGGTGCAAGCTCAACTGATGCTGGATCGTCAGCAGTTCGAGGAAGCCTTGGCAACGTTGACGCGGCTGGAACAGCAGCTGCCGGAGCATCCGCAGGTGCTCAAGCTGCTCAAGCAGGCCTATCTCAGCGTCAATGACTGGGATGGCATGCGTCGCTTGCTGCCGCGTCTCGACAAGCATCGTCTGATCACTGAAGACGAGCGGCGCGAGCTCGATCAACGCGTCTATCGTGAGCTGCTGGCCCAGGCCGCGCTGCAGGAAGGCAATCTGCAGCGAGTGCGTTCGCTGTGGGCGGATATGCCGGACGATCTACGAGGCGATGTCGAGCTGGTCGTGCTCTACGCCGAAGCGCTGATCCAGGGAGGCGAAGAAGGTGACGCCGAACGCCTGTTGCGTAACGCGCTCAAGGAGCACTGGGATACGCGACTGGTGCTGCGCTACGGGCTGCTCAACGTCGATGCCGCACGCCAGCTGGTCTACGCCGAGAAGTGGCTTCAGGAACGCCCCAACGATCCGGACCTTCTGCTCACATTGGGTCGCCTGTCGCTGCGCAACGCATACTGGGGCAAGGCGCAGGAGTATTTCGAGGCGAGCCAGCGCCAGCGCCCGAGCGGAGTCGTCTGTGCCGAACTTGCGCGGCTCTACGCCAATCTCGGCGACCACAGCAAGAGCCAGCTCTACTACCGGCAGAGCGTAACGCTGCTCGACAAGTCGCTGCCGGCGTTGCCGCAACCCAGCGACATGACGCGCTGATCCCGGAGGTCGATCGATTGCTCTCCTGGGCGCCTGCGGGCGCCCTTTTTTGTGTGTAATGGACCGCCGCAGGCCGGCTCGAGGAGGACTTGTATGCATTACGGCATCGATGTCGGTGGTACCAAGACCGAGATCGCGATCTACGACCGAAATTGGCAGTGTCTGGATCGCTGGCGCCAGCCGACGCCGGCGCAGGATGGCGAAGCCTTCCTGAGAATGCTGACGGAGATGGTGGAGGAGGCGGATGATCGCTGCGGCAGTCACGGCACGTTGGGTCTGGGCTTTCCGGGTGTCCTCGACGATCAGGGGCATCTGATTGCCGCGAATCTACCGGCATTGCGACCCTGGGTGCTGGAAGCGACGCTGAAAGCGCATCTTGATCGGCCCTTCGCGATCGAAAACGATAGCCGCTGTTTCGTGGTGTCGGAAACCGGACCCGGCGGTGCGGCTGAAGGAGAGCAGCATGCCTTCGGTGCCATTCTGGGAACCGGTGCCGGCGGCGGCGCGATCATCGAGGGCAGGCTTCTCAAGGGTGGCGGAGGTTTCGCCGGCGAGTGGGGGCATTTGCCGCTGCCGGCAGCGGCGGCCAAGCGCTACGATCTTCCATTGCTGCCCTGTGGCTGTGGTCTGCAGGCCTGCCTGGAAACCTACATCGCCGGACCAGGGCTGGTCAGGCTTCACCGTCATTTCGGTGGCGTATCGGAATCGGCGGAGCAGTGGCATCAGGCCTGGCTGGGCGGTGAAGACGCGGCGCAGCGTGCCCACCAATGCCATCTGGAATTACTGGGCGGGGCTCTGGCAAACGTGATCAAACTGCTGTCGCCGCGGGTCATCATCATCGGTGGCGGTCTATCGGCGATGGATGAACTCGTGGAGGCCCTGCCGGCGGCAATGGGAGCACAGTTGTTTCCCGATATAAAGGCCCCGAAGGTGGTGCGCTCTCGCCTGGGCGATGCCAGCGGGGTACGCGGAGCAGCGATGCTGGGCGCGGGATCGTCAACGATCGACCGCCACTGAGACGAGCACGAAAAAGGCCGCCCGAAGGCGGCCTGAACAAACACGAGATCTACTTGGAAGGCTAGCGCGGAGCGTCCGCCTCGTCGCCATCGACGTCATCATCGGTGGGTTTACGATGCGTTTCGTCCGAGGCCATCGTATTCGGCGCATTCGATGTGTGTGTCTCGTCGGTGGCTCCTTCGATGACGTCGCGCTTGTCATCACGCAGCACACGCAGATGAGCCGGTGGCGCCGTTCCGTCGTGATTCTCGCCGAAGTAGAGGGTGGTATGCGGGAACGGGATCTCGATGCCGGCCTTGTCGAAGTAGAGCTTGACCAGCCGATTGTAGGCGCGGCCAACGCCCCACTGATCGCCCGGCGTGGTCTTGATCACCACACGGATGTTGACCGAACTATCGGCCAGTGCGACGACGCCAGCCACTGTCATTGGCGCCAACAGTTTATGGCCGTGTTCCTCGCTCGCCTGAAGATCCGCGTAAGCGGCTTGCAACTGTTCGATGGCGTAATCGATGTTCTCGCGATAGGCGATACCGTATTCGCCGACATGGTTACCGAATTCGCGCATGTAGTTGGAAACGGTATCCACCGAGGAGAACGGCACGATGTGATAGGTGCCCGATAGATCACGGATGGCCACCGAACGGATGCTGACGCGTTCGGCCGTACCGGTGATGCCGCCAGCGGTGACGACGTCGCCGGTATTCATGGCATTTTCCAGCTGGATGAATACGCCGGTGATCACATCCTGCACCAGCTTCTGCGCACCGAAACCGATAGCCAGGCCCAGTACGCCGGCCCCCGCGATCAGAGGCCCGATATTGATGCCGATCTGAGACAGGATGATCATCACCGTCATGATGATCAGAGTAATCGCCAGTGCGTTACGGAACAGGCTCATCAGCGTCTGTGCACGTGCGGTGGGCGCGCCGCCACCGGTGTCCGGATTGAGGAAATTCTCGATCAGGCTGGCCAGGCCGACCCATACGATGGCGGCCACTACCAGAATCAGCAGAACCTGAACGACGGTCGCGATGGTGTGCGAGCCTGCATCGCTGACGTACCAGGCAGCAAGATCGAAAGCGCCCCAGGCATCGAGGGTGTACATCACCACGGCGATGAGAATGATTGCACGGATGATCTTGAGCAGCGTCGGAATATAGGAGTTGAGTCGCGACTCCAGCATCGGCAGACGTTGACGTAGTTCGTCGGAAAGCTCGATGCGGCGGCCGATCAGCTGTGTCAGCAGGCCGGACACGAGCATGCCAATGCCGATATAGATGATGGTCTTGAGCGTTGCCAGCAGCACGAACGGCAGCGCCGTTTCGGGATGCAGCAGCGTAACGGCGAACACCATGATGGCGTAGAGCAGGGCAATGACGTGCCAGATGCGTGCCAGCAGACGCAGCGCCACACGAGACGCGGACATCTGGGCCGCTTCGGCCTTGGCCATGATCATGTCACGTACGCCGGTGCGATGCTTCAGGATGACACTCATCGACCAGATCAGGGCAATGAGCATGATCAGCACCCCGACGGCCTTGCCGAACGCGAGGGAAAGCGTGGCATTGAGGATCGGAACCACGACCAGCATCCCGTAACCGACGAAGCCAGCCAATGTCGCGAGGAACCGGTTGCAATAACGCGCCTGGGCGGCTTCGATAGACACCAGGCGAAGCCCTTCGTGACGCGAAGAGAAGAGCACGCGGAGCGCACACTTGAAGAGTTCGATCATCAGGAAGGCGTTGAGGAACAGCGAGAGGCGAGTGTCGAGATTGCCGCTTTCGCCGACCAGGAATGTCGCGACCAGATTGCCCGCGACGTAGGCTAGCACGACGACGATGACGTCGACGATGGCCGCTAGCACCACGGACAGGATGACCCGCAGCAGATGGCTGCGTCCCTCGCCTTGCATCGCCCAGTGACTGAACTTGGAAAATAACGGGCTGGCGATACGGCGTAGAAGCAGGAAGGCCGCGACCGTCGCGATGATCACCAGCGCAAGATCGATCGCCGCGCTCATGAAGTCGTTCATGCTGAACGAGGGGCCGCTGCTGGCTGCGGCGTCGCTGCTGCCGAAGAAACCACCGATCATGGCGACGAGACTGGTGAATTGTCCGCCGATATCACCCGCGATACTACTGGTGACCTGTGCCATTCGACGAGGGAAGGAAGCTGGCGTTTCAGTGCCGCCTTCGCTATTGCCGGCAGCGGACTGATCCGGGTCACGGGTTCCCTCGGCACTGGCCGAGTCCGACGCCTGAGCGCTGCTGTTCTGATCATCACTGGCCGGGGTATTGCCACTTTGGGCACTGTCGCTTTGCGCCTCGCCTGCGGACTCCTGCTGTGAGGCCAGCTGTCTCAGCTGGTCAATCAGTGCCTGACGCGATTCGGAGTTTTCCAGCAAGTCCGCCATGGTGGAATAGGCGGGGCCATCCTCGGCACTCTGCCCTTGGGAGCCACTGTCCTGAGCGAGCACCGGGGCAGCAAATACCAGTAATAACAGCAATAGCCAGCGACTGAGCCAGCGATCGGGGCGAAGGACTATCAAGCTCCAACCTCCTTGTCTTGTGAGCGGATCGATTTGACGGCATGTTGCCAGCCTAACCATCGTTAGAGTAACACTTTCTGGCAGGGGGGAAATTCCGATACCGAGACGAATGGTGATCCTGTGAGACTAGCCGGTCTGACGAGGTTTTCCAGGCGCGAGGCGGCCGCGATGTTCGCCTGGAAGCTCGGCTTTCGGTGAGAAACTCGGGGACCGCGTGACGCGCTCGAGCCCCGGTCGAACAATTTCGATCCCGATACCTGTCTGGTGGGAGGTAATGCCGAACCTCCCTTCGGTCCCGCGACGCATGACGTTGCTCGCGCCACGACGTTGATAAAGTTCATGCTCGACGGGCGATGTCTAGCCATGTAGCGGCTGGGATATAGTGGCAATGAATCGAAGGTCAGAGTGATGCAAGTCAACGGCATGGCCGCAAGAGCCGAGTCCGTGTGGGCTACCCTTGAAACCACTCCTGCCCTGTGTCTTTCGTTGCAAACACTATGGGGCCGTTATGAGTTCATCTTCCTCTGCCGAACGCATCGAAGAGGCGTCCGAGCTGGTCGCCGAGGCGTCCGCCAAATTGGAGCGGCAAGAATTTTCCGCTGTTATCGCCTTGCTGGAACCGGCCTTCCAGGCCGGTATCGATAGCCCCGATCTCGTGGTGACGCTGATACGAGCTTACGAAGGTGCCGGTGAGACCGCCAAGCGGGAGATGACGATGGCCGCCGCGCTGGAGAGGTCCCCCCAGTCGTCGCTTAAGCTGCGGATCGCTTATGCCGAAGCGGCGATGACGAGAAAGGACTGGCCGGCGGCCATCGAAAGATGGCAAGCGATCATCGATCATGACGAGGCATTTCCTCCGCCAATCTACCTGCGCCAGGCACGCGCGCTTCTGGCCGCCGAACAGCTCGATGCGGCGCTCCGCGTGGTGAATCTGGCACTGGAGAAGCAGCCCGGGAACGCCACACTCGTTGATCTCAAGGATGTCATCGCCAGCCAGAAGGCGAAGAAGTTTCAATTGACGGCGCATAAGCTGGCAGCGCCGTTCGCGATACGATGGGAGATCGGCGAAGACCAGAAGCAGATCGCGACGCTCGATTCATTCCGCCACTATCGAATCCGGGGCTGGATCGATGCCCGTCAGGATCAGCGGCCGGAACTGATCGCCTCGGCTCATGCCGAGACCGCCGTCCTCGGACTCACAGCGCTCGAGCCGAGCACGCCTTACCAGGAAGCGGGCTGGGAATTCGAGCACACCTTCGATCTTTCCCGTGGCCTTACGCTCGGCGTCAGGCTCGAAGGCGGTAAAGCCTATGAATGCTTGCGCTTTTCGCTAGCGCCGATCATGGAAGTCATCGAGGGGCGCGAAGGGTGGCTGTTTCTGGCCAACGATACCAACGCGAGTATCGATCAGTTCACCGGCAAGCGCCTAATGACGGATGACGAAACGCTTCAGTGGCGACATTTCAGCGCCGAGCTCGGGCCGATTCAGCAACAGCGCTCGCTACTGTTCTTGATTGCCAACTCCAAGGAAAAGGTCAGGCCGGAATATTATCCGTTCGAAAAGGCCGATATCACGATCACCGACCAGGTATCGGCCATCCTGCAGCAGGGCGAGGTCAGCTTTTGCAACCCCGTTGCCGCCATGCAGGCAATACCGGACAGCTACTACCAAACGGACACGCACTGGAGCGGACGTGGCGCCTATCTCGCGTTCGTGGCCAGCATGCGATACTTCGGCCTCGATGACGATTTCGATTCGCTCTACGATTTCGAGCAACGCGAGTTAGTCGGGGACCTTGGGTCCAAAATTGACCCGCCTGCCAAATCGCCGTCGACCGTTGCCGTTTTTCGCGGTGATAGCGGTGTTCAATGTCGTTTTTCCAATCACCTGCCGGGCACCGGCAACATAACGATCTTCGAGAATTCAAAGCCACGACATGCCCGTACCCTGCTCATCTTTGGGGGCTCTTCCGCGAATGCCGGAGGGTTCGCGCTGCTGTTTGCCCACATCTTTCAGCGAGTGGTCGTGGTCAACCTGCCGGGCAGTTACGTGCAGGAAATCGTCGATCATGAAGCCGCAGACCATGTCATCCTGCAGACCAACGAGCGCTACCTGGCGACGCCCGGACGGATCATGCAGACATTGGACGAGACCCGCCTCGATGGCACCCTGCGGGGCGTGTCGGCGGCCGATAGAGTCAAGTTGCTGGAGAGGATGAATCGCTACGCGCCCTGTGAGCCTTATCACGCCTTCATGACGGCGTTGCTGGCAGGATGATCGATGATCCAGGTCTCGTCGATTGGTACCTGACAAGCGAGAAGCGCCGCTTCGACGAGTAATTGGGCTATCTAAAGCCACCCCGAGGCTCCTGTGGCGTGATCGCTAACAGGCCGCATTCCCGACTGCCGACAGAACAGGATGGCTACCCGTTGGGTGGTCAGTTTCGAGGAAAGAAGATGCTGAAAGTCACGTTGGATCTGCGTTGCAACGTTTGCGGTGGCGGGCAATTTCTGCTGCCGACATTGAGTGAAGCGTCCAAAGACATTCGCTGCGCCGCTTGCTCTGCCTTCAAGTGCAAGAGTAACGATCTGGAGCGGGTGATGTCCGTGCAGCAGCGAAAGTCTGCCATGGCCGCGGTCGCCTGAGACAAGGTCCAAAGGCAAGCGTGCGAGGGCCAAATGTGGCCCTTGGGCAGTGCGAGGTACAGGCACAAAAAAAGCACCCGATCGGGTGCTTTTTCATGTTTGGTGGAGGCGGGGGGAATTGAACCCCCGTCCGCCGGCACTCGCCCATCAGCTCTACATGCTTAGTTCCGTCTTTTGATTTAACGCAGTGCACTCCGGCGGGCAGGATTGCACCTTGCGATCTCTCTAAGGTTTAACGAATGTCAGGAGAGCGCTGACATCCGCGGTCCCATCAGCTTTAGCTCATATCCCCGCGGCGATGAATGGGCACATCGCTTTGGGGCCAGACTAACAACTAGCAGTTTTTACGCTGCCAGTGCGCCTTGAGCATAGTTTTCGTCGTTTGCGACTATTCATTTGCAACGTTGGATTTACGAGATACGTTACGCTCTCGGCATGCACCTCAGGGATTGTCACCGGCGTCGAAGCCATGTCGCCCCCGTGTTACGCGTTCATTCTAACAGATGGCGGCGAGTCCACGCCATATCAAGTGCTGTTTCAAGCTTTTAGCGCTTGGAAACCCGTCGGAGATCACGCATGGTCTCTGACGATACGAGCTTTCTCGCGATTCCAGTCGCGTTCCTTTTCGGTGGCGCGTTTGTCATGCAGTTGCTTGCCGCGGACCAGCGCCAGTTCGCATTTGACCAGGTTCTGTTTCCAGTACAGCTTGAGAGGAACACAGGTGTGCCCCTTCTCCTGAGTTCGGGAGAAGATCCGGGCGATCTCCTTGCGGTGCAGCAGCAATTTTCGCGTCCGAGTCGGATCAGCCACCACATGCGTGCTCGTCGTGTTGAGCGGCATGATGTGACTCCCCAGCAGCCACGCCTCGCCATTCTTGACCAGAATGTAGGTGTCGGTCAGTTGGGCCTTGCCCGCCCGCAGGCTCTTGACCTCCCAGCCTGCCAACGCCAGGCCGGCTTCGAAAGTCTCGTCGATGTGGTATTCGAATCGAGCCTTCTTGTTCTGGGCGATCGTGTTGCTGCTTGGCGCATTTGCTTTTTTCTTACCCATGACACCTCTTTACAGCGATATTCGGTTGCCCGCGGGCGACGCGCTCAGTCATTTTCGCGCGCGTGAAATGCTCGACGAAGGTTCGTGCGGAGCCAGCTCTTGCGGAATCTAGTTATGAGGGCAGTCGTGATACCATTCAAGCCATCGAAAACGATGCCCCATGATACGCATGTCGGGGCGATAAATCAGTGGAGACCCCTATGCCAAGCGTGAATCGGTCTGCATTCGTTCGGCATACCCCGGAACAGATGTTTGAACTGGTCAATGATTTTGAGCGCTATCCCGAATTTCTGCCCGGCTGTCGGCGTGCCAGCGTCCTCGAGCGCGGTGACAGCTTTCTGATTGGGCGCATGACGCTGGCCAAAGGCGGTGTCGAGCAGAGCGTCACCACACGCAACGATCTCGAGCGGCCCGAGCGAATCGACCTTTCGCTTGTCGACGGTCCGTTCAAGCGACTGAGCGGTCGCTGGCACTTTCGTGCGATGGGTGAAGATGCCTGCAAGATCGAACTCGAGATGAACTTCGAATTCAGCAATCGGCTACTGGGCATGGCGTTCGGCCGACTGTTCCAACAGGTCGCGGGCCAACTGGTCGATGCATTCACGCGTCGGGCGGATCAGGTCTACGGGCGCTAGAAGGACACTCTTTATGGCCGATGTCGAAATTGCGTTCGCGACGCCGGAGTGTCAGGTCATCGTTCGCGTCACGCTCGAACCCGAGATGAACGCCCGGCAGGCGGTCATGCGGGCCGATCTGCCGGCGAGGCATGCCGCCTGGGCCGACTTCGACTTTGCATTGGCGCCACTGGGCATCTTCGGGGAACGGCTGCGCGAGCCGGAGGTGTACCTGCCTACGGAGGGAGAGCGCATCGAGGTCTATCGGCCGCTGGAGATCGATCCCAAGCAGGCACGACGCGAACGGGCGGCCACCGCGTCATCGCGTTGACCGCCCGTGTCATGTCATCGTCTTGCCTCGAATGCTTCGTCACGGCATTGGCGGCATTGCGATAGATCAGATCGTGCTGGGCCCGATCCGAGGCGTCGGCGCGCTTTCTCCAGCACCTTCCACGGCAGGGCCGGGGCCGCTGTCCTGGTTCAGCTCGACGTCTGAGTCCATGTCGCCGGATTTGGCGATGTCGGTCAGTTGGTCGTTCTGGAAGGTCAACGTCATCCGTTTCTCGACCGTATCGCCATAAGCTTCGTCAAGATAGAAGACGTAGTCCCACTGATCGGACGAGAACGGCGCTTCCATCAAAGGTGTGCCCATGATGTAGGCGACCTGTTCGCGGCTCATCCCGGGATGAAGCTGAGAGACCATCTCCTGGGTGATGAGGTTGCCTTGCGGGATATCCCTCTTGTAGACGCCAAAGTAGCTGCAGCCGGTAATGAGGGAGGCTGCGAGGAGTAGTACGGTGGTTCTGATCAGATTTTGCATTTGGGCCCGTCTTTCACTATCGTTGCGTGGATTGATCATACCCGACACAAGACGCTACTGCGAAGAGCGACCATGGCCGACGAAAACCAAGAATTGCGTAAAGCAGGCCTGAAGGTCACGCTGCCGCGCGTCAAGATTCTGCAAATCCTCGAAGCGACTCGGATGGAAGAAGAGCTCCACATGAGTGCCGAGGACGTCTACAAGGCGCTACTGGAGTCGGGAGAGGATGTCGGGTTGGCGACTGTCTACCGCGTTTTGACCCAGTTCGAGGCCGCAGGTTTAGTCGTTCGCCACAATTTCGACGGCGGTCATGCGGTTTTCGAGATGTCTCAGGAAGAACACCATGATCACATGGTGGATCTGGAGTCCGGAGAGATCGTCGAGTTTTACGACGAAGAAATCGAGCGTCGCCAACGCGAAATCGTCGAAGAGCACGGTTACGAACTGGTCGAGCACGCGTTGGTACTCTACGTTCGCCCTCGAGGTTCCAAGGCCACGCGCCAGGATGGCGTCAAGAAGTAATCGCCTTCGTCAGAATCGCAAAAACGCCGACCTTTGGGTCGGCGTTTTGCGTTTGGGGCGTCGTAAAATTTCGCGAGCAATTCGGGATTGAGAGAGCAACGCCAGATTGTATGACCGTGTGTTGGAATCGAGCTGCGAAATAGTGGCTAGTGAGCCGAGCGCTGGCTGGCCGCCAGCATTTCGCGGGCGTGGGCCAGCGTCTGATTGGAAAGTTTGACGCCGCCCAGCATTCGAGCCAGCTCGCGGATCCGTCCGGCTTCATCGAGCTGTGACATCTGCGTGTGGGTGGCGTTGTCGCTGGAGCGCTTCTCGATATGCAAGTGCTGATGGGCTTGAGCGGCGACCTGCGGCAGGTGAGTGACGGTCATGACCTGGGCGTCGCTACCCAGCCGGCGCAGCAGTTGACCGACGATTTCGGCGGTCGCCCCGGAAATGCCCACATCGACCTCGTCGAACACCAGCGTTGCCAGCGTGCTATGGCTCGCGGCCACCACCTGAATCGCCAGGCTGACGCGGGACAGTTCACCGCCGGAAGCCACTTTGGTCAGCGGCTTTGGCGGCTGGCCCGGGTTGGCACTGATCTGCAGGCTGACGCGATCCATGCCATGAGGCTGTGGTGTTTCCAGTGGCGTGACGTCAACCGCGAAGCGTGCTTTATCCATACCCAGGAAGGCCAGCTGTTCCTGGACCTGCTGGGCGAAGACGCCGGCAGTGCGCTGGCGCGTGTCGCTGATGCGCTTGGCCGCGTCGCGGTAGTGCTGGCGCAATTCGTCCAGGCGCGAACGCATCGACTCCAGATCGTCATCGCCATTATCGAGCGCGCCCAGTTCGTCGGTCAGTTGACGATGGAGACCAGCCAGCTCTTCCGGCATGACGTGATGCTTGCGTGCGACGCGATGGATTTCGCTGAGCCGCTCATCGACCCAGGAGAGACGTTGCGGGTCGAGCTCGGTGGACTCCACATAGTGATGAAGCTCCCGGGCAGCCTCTTCGAGCTGAATCTGCGCCTCGTTCAGCATGCCCAGCGCCTCCGCCAGACTGCCGCGGTCGCTTCCGGGAACGCGGGCAAGCCGAGTGGTTGCCTGCAATAGCAGCGTCAGCGCGCCGTTCTCGTCATGATCACAGCTGTCGGCCGCGAACTGCGCTTCCTGCAGGCTCTCCTCGACATGAGCCAGCGTCTCCTGTTCCTGCTCCAGGCTTTCCAGCTCGTCCGCCTGCAGATCTAGCTGATCCAGCTCCTCCACTTGATAGCGCAGCAACTGGCGCTTGGCCTGGCGCTCTTCGTCGTTCTCGCTGCGCTCACGATATTGCCGGCGCAGCGCGTGCCATTGACGATGCAGATCGCCAAGCTCGGCGATCGCCTGGTGATGACCGGCGGCATCATCGAGCAGGCGGCGATGCGTCTCTTCGTTGAGCAGGGCCTGATGGGCGTGCTGGCTGTGCACGTCGATCAGACATTCGCCAAGCTCGCGAAGGTCTGCAATGGTGCAGGGCTGGCCATTGATCCACGCTTTGGAGCGGCCGCTGGCGGTAACGACGCGTCGAAGAAGGCAGTCGTCCGAGGGGAGTTCGCGGGCGTTCAGCCAGGCCTGGGCCTCATCTCGCGCAGCGATGTCGAAGCGTGCGCTCAGGTCGGCGCGTTCGGCGCCGTGGCGAACGCCGCCCGCGTCGGCTCGCTCGCCCAGGCAAAGCCCCAGCGCTCCCAGCAGAATCGATTTCCCGGCCCCGGTCTCACCGGTGATGGCGGTCATGCCGTGGTGAAACTCCAGGTCCAGCGTGTCGACGATGGCGAAGTCACGAATGGCGAGTTGAATCAGCATGCTGCCTCCCGGTGTCGATGGCGGCCAGTCGCGATCTGGTGAGCGATCGAGATCTGATAAACGGCGACCAGTGTTGTTGATCTGTTTGTTTATACAGTAGTCAAAATTCGCGTTCAATGAATGTCGTGATGGCCAAGCGCTATCTGCGCTTGAGATCTGAATCGATAGCCCCATATAGGCAGACAACTCCGACGATTGTCGAATCACGTTTATCGAATAACTGTCACAACACCTTGTCAGGAGAGATTCATGGCTAGAGATCCGCAGAATCCCGTAGACGAAGAAATCGAGCGCGCCGAACGTGACGGTGAGCCGCAACAGCAGGCCACCGATGATGTCCTGGATGGCGACCTGGAACAGGTTGCGGACTCGCTCGAACACGAGGCGGGTGACACTGAGGGCGAAGCCAATCCCGAGGCCGAAGTACTGGCTGCCAGAGTCGAAGAGCTCGAGCAGGAGCTGGCAGAGGCCAAGGATCAGTCGATGCGCGCTGCCGCCGATGCGCAGAACGCGCGTCGTCGCGCCGAACAGGACGCCGACAAGGCCAAGAAGTTTGCCCTCGAAAAGTTCGTCAAGGAGCTGCTTCCGGTCGTCGATAGCCTGGAGAAAGGGTTGGAAAGCATGCAGGAGGTCGACAACACGCATCTAGAAGGTGTGTCGATGACCCTCAAGATGCAGCTCGATGCACTGAGCAAGTTTGGTGTCGAGCAGCTCGATCCGCAGGGTGAGCCCTTCGACCCGCAGTTTCACGAGGCAATGACCATGGTGCCCAACCCTGAGCTTGAGCCCAATACCGTGATGGACGTCATGCAGAAAGGCTACACCCTGAACGGTCGCCTGGTTCGCCCGGCCATGGTCGTGGTCAGCAAGACGGCCAGCTGATGCTTGGTGGGGCTGAGTTCGGCCGGCGATGTATTTGAATCGTCGATAGGACTTGAAAGGCGCCGACCAGCCCCCACATAGCAGTCAAACGCGCGGTAAGCGCCGTCATCAAAAACGAATTGAATCGTCAACGAAATAGTTAGAGGTGAGGAATTATGGGACGCATCATTGGCATTGACCTGGGTACGACCAACTCCTGTGTTGCCGTACTGGATGGTGACAAGACCCGTGTGATCGAAAACGCCGAAGGCGGCCGCACGACGCCTTCCATCATCGCTTACACCGACGACGGCGAAACGCTGGTCGGTCAGGCGGCCAAGCGTCAAGCGGTCACCAACCCCAACAACACGCTTTACGCCATCAAGCGTCTGGTCGGTCGCAAGTTCAAGGACGACGTCGTCCAGAAAGACATCAAAATGGTGCCTTACGAGATCGTCGAAGCCGATAATGGCGATGCTTGGGTCAAGGTCAACGACAACAAGTTGGCGCCGCCGCAGGTCAGCGCTGAAGTGTTGAAAAAGATGAAGAAGACCGCCGAAGACTATCTCGGCGAAGAAGTGACCGAAGCGGTCATCACCGTACCGGCATACTTCAACGACTCTCAGCGTCAGGCTACCAAGGACGCGGGCCGTATTGCCGGTCTCGAGGTCAAGCGCATCATCAACGAGCCGACCGCTGCCGCGCTGGCCTATGGCATGGATCGCTCCACCGGTGATCGCACCATCGCAGTCTACGACCTGGGTGGCGGTACGTTCGATATCTCGATCATCGAAGTTGCTGACGTCGACGGCGAAAAGCAGTTCGAAGTGCTGGCGACTAACGGTGATACCTTCCTGGGCGGCGAAGATTTCGATCTCAAGCTGATCGACTACCTCGTTCAGCAGTTCAAGAGCGATTCCGGTATCGACCTGTCCGGCGACAGCCTCGCCATGCAGCGTCTGAAGGAAGCCGCTGAGAAAGCCAAGATCGAGCTCTCTTCCGCACAGCAGACCGAAGTCAACCTGCCGTACATCACGGCGGACAACACCGGTCCTAAGCACCTGGCAATCAAGGTGACTCGCGCCAAGCTCGAATCTCTGGTCGAAGATCTGGTGGCCCGTTCGCTCGGTCCGTGCAAGACCGCCATGCAGGACGCCGGTCTCTCCAATAGCGAGATTCAGGACGTCATCCTGGTCGGTGGCCAGACGCGCATGCCGATGGTTCAGAGCAAGGTTGCCGAGTTCTTCGGCAAGGAAGCGCGCAAGGACGTCAACCCCGACGAAGCCGTGGCCATGGGTGCTGCGATTCAGGGCGGCGTACTCGGCGGTGATGTGAAAGACGTGCTGCTCCTCGACGTGACGCCGCTGACGCTGGGTATCGAAACGCTGGGTGGTGTGATGACTCCGCTGATCGAGAAGAACACCACGATTCCGACCAAGAAGACGCAGACCTTCTCTACGGCCGAGGACAACCAGACAGCCGTGACCATTCATGCGCTGCAGGGTGAGCGTAAGCAGTCCGGCCAGAACAAGTCGCTGGGTCGTTTCGATCTGGCCGATATTCCGCCGGCACCGCGTGGCGTCCCGCAGATCGAAGTGGCTTTCGATCTGGATGCCAACGGTATCCTCAACATCACGGCCAAGGACAAGGCGACCGGCAAGGAACAGTCGATCGTGATCAAGTCCTCCAGCGGTCTCTCGGACGAAGAGATCGACCAGATGGTCAAGGATGCCGAAGCGCACGAAGCCGAGGACAAGAAGTTCGAAGAGCTGGTCCAGCTGCGCAACCAGGCCGACGGCATGATCCACGCGTCGCGCAAGACGATCGAAGAAGCCGGTGACAAGGTCGACGCCGAAGAGAAGAGCAAGATCGAGACCGCGATCAGCGAACTCGAGGAAGCGCTCAAAGGCGACGACAAGGATGCCATTCAGGCCAAGCTCGACGCGCTGACCGAAGCCTCCGGCAATCTGGCTCAGAAGATGTATGCCGAGCAGGGGGAAGGCGCCGAGGCAGAAGGTCAGCAGGCTGACGACGCCCAGACCAGCGGCAAGAAAGAGGATGACGTGGTTGACGCCGAGTTCGAAGAAGTCAACGACGATCAGAAAAAGCAATAACCACGACGTCTGACGCCGTGTAATCGGCAGTAGCGCGGGAGCCAATATGACTCCCGCGTTGCTGTTTGCATGGTGCCGACACGGAGGCGGACTCAGTAATGTCCCAACGTGACTATTACGAAGTATTAGGCGTCGACAAGGGCGCCGACGGCAAGGACATCAAGAAGGCCTATCGCCGGCTGGCACAGAAGTACCATCCGGACCGCAATCCGGAAGACCAGCAGGCGGCGGAGAAATTCCGTGAGGTCTCCGACGCCTACGAGGTGCTCTCAGACGGCGATAAACGCGCGGCCTACGATCAGTTCGGTCACGCCGGCGTCGACGGCCAGGCCGGTGGTTTTGGCGGCGGTGGTTTCGGCGGCGCCGGAGCAGGCGGTTTCAGCGATATCTTCGGCGACGTGTTCGGCGATATCTTTGGAGGTGGCGGCGGCCGGCGTAATCCGAACGCACCGCAGCGTGGCAGTGATCTGCGCTACAACCTCGAACTCGATCTCGAGAACGCGGTATTCGGCACCACCGTCGATATTCGTGTGCCGCGTCACGTCGAGTGCGAGCATTGCGATGCCACCGGCGCCGAGCCGGGCTCCAGCAAGGAGACCTGCCCGACCTGTCACGGCCAGGGCCAGGTCAGGATGCAGCAGGGCTTCTTCGCCGTGCAGCAGACCTGCCCGACCTGTCACGGCAGCGGCCAGAGCATCAAGGTACCCTGCCGCAAGTGTCACGGTGAAGGCCGCGTTCGCGAGACGCGCACACTGTCGGTGAAGATTCCGGCGGGTGTCGATACCGGCGATCGGATTCGGCTTAATGCCGAAGGCGAGTCCGGGCTCAACGGTGGTCCTGCGGGCGACCTCTACGTCCAGGTCGAGATCAAGGCGCACCCGATCTTCGAGCGCGATGGCCGGCATCTGCACTGCGAAGTGCCGATCAACTTCGTCGATGCCGCGCTGGGTGGCGAGCTCGAAGTGCCGACGCTGGAAGGTCGAGTCAAGCTCAAGATCCCGCCCGAGACGCAGACCGGCAAACTGTTCCGACTACGTGGCAAGGGCGTCAAGCCCGTACGTGGCGGTCCTGCCGGTGACCTGCTCTGCAAGGTGATGACCGAGACGCCGGTCAATCTCAATGAAGAGCAGAAAGATCTGCTGCGCAAGTTTCAGGACAGCCTGGGCAGCGCCAGTCGTCACTCGCCCAAGAAAGAGGGCTGGTTCGACGGCGTGAAGCGGTTCTTCGAGGATATGAAGCCGTAGGTATCGATCTCGTTGAATGAAAAGGCGCCATTCGNNAATGGCGCCTTTTTGTTGCCGGGTGTAGCGAGCTTCTCAAGCCAACTTTCTCGATGTGTTTTTCTCGATCCTGAATGACTTGGCCGTTAGAACGAAAACTCGGCTAGCCCGCGTCGGAGGTCTCCTCCCAGTCCTTGACCGTGGTCGACATCGTCTGCAGCCGCGCAATCGCGAGGCGTGATACGGGGCTTAGTTCGCTACCATCCGTGTTCGCGTAGTCGATGATCTGGTGCTTCATGCTGCGCGCCCAGAACTTCTTCAGATGCGTCGCGACCAGTTCGGCCGCCTGCGCGTCGTTCCCGTGGTGAAGGTTATTGGCGCCGATCTGATTGATCATCTTGATCAGCGGGGCCGTGGATCCGCCATGCCCCCCATCACCCATGCTCGAATGGCTCATCTCATGCTCTCCCTGACGCCGAAAGAAAAGCCGGCCGCGCTCATTTGAGCGGGACCGTCGCTGCCTCGGCGGACTCCAGATAGTGCTGCTGACGCTCGTCGAAGCGCTGGAAATGCTGTTGCCAGGACGATGGTTGAGAGACTTTTTCCACCTGCACCGCCGTCACCTTGTACTCGGGACAGTTGGTGGCCCAGTCGGAGTTGTCGGTGGTGATGACGTTGGCACCGCTGCCCGGATGGTGGAACGTGGTGTAGACGACGCCCGGCGCCATGCGATCACTGACACGACAGCGCAACACGGTGCGCCCGACACGGCTGCTGATGCCGAGCCAGTCGCCATCGCGCAGACCACGGACTTCCGCATCCGAAGGATGAATTTCCAGGATGTCTTCCGCATGCCAGGCCACGTTATCGGTGCGCCGGGTCTGGGCGCCGACGTTGTACTGGCTGAGAATGCGTCCGGTCGTCAGCAGCAGCGGATAACGGCGGCTGGCGCGTTCCTCCGTCGCCACGTAGTCGGTGATGGCGAAGTTGCCCTTGCCAATGGGAAAGTCGAGCGCGTGCATGGTCGGCGTGCCGTCGGGGAAGGTATCGTTGCACGGCCACTGGATACTGCCCCTTTCTTCGAGCTTGGCGTAGCTGACGCCGGTGAAGGTCGGCGTCAACTGGGCGATCTCGTCCATGATTTCCGATGGATGGTTGTAGTGCATCGGATAGCCCATCGCGTTGGCCAGATCCTGTGTGACCTCCCAGTCCTCCTTGCCGGCAACCGGCGCCATCACCTTGCGCACGCGGTTGATGCGCCTCTCGGCGTTGGTAAAGGTGCCGTTTTTTTCCAGGAACGTGGAACCGGGTAGCAGCACGTGGGCATACTTGGCCGTCTCGTTGAGGAAGATGTCCTGCACGATCAGACAGTCCAGTGCGGTCAGGGCGGCTTCCACATGCTGAGTGTTGGGGTCGGACTGAGCGATATCTTCGCCCTGTACGTAGAGCCCCTTGAAGGTCCCGGCGATGGCCGCGTCGAACATGTTGGGGATGCGCAGTCCCGGCTCGTCGTCGATCGTGGTGTGCCAGATGGCCTCGAACTTGCGGCGTACTGCTGGATCCGCGACATGCTGATAGCCCGGCAGCTCATGGGGGAACGAGCCCATGTCGCAGGAGCCCTGGACGTTGTTCTGACCGCGCAGGGGATTGACCCCCATGCCCTCGCGGCCAATGTTTCCGGTCGCCATCGCCAGGTTGGCGATACCCATCACCATGGTCGAACCCTGACTGTGCTCGGTAACCCCCAGGCCGTAGTAGATAGCCCCGTTGGCGGCGCTGGCGTAGACGCGTGCCGCCTCGCGTACCTGCGTGGCAGGCACACCGGTCACCGCCTCCAACGCTTCGGGTGAGTTGTGCGCTTCCTGAATGAAGTCACGCCAGCGCCGGTAGGCTTCGGTATCGCAGCGCCGCGCGATGAAATCGGTATCTTCCAGCCCTTCGCTCACCACTACGTGTGCCAGCGCGTTCACCAGCGCCACGTTGGTGCCGGGCTTGAGCGGCAGATGCAGGCTCTTGCCGCCATGGGGCGTCTTGAGCAGGTCGATCCGGCGCGGGTCGGCGACGATCAGCGTGGCGCCCTGACGCAGTCGGCGCTTCATCTGTGAGGCAAACACCGGGTGGGCATCGGTGGGGTTGGCACCGATCACCAGAATGGTGTCGGCCTTCATCACCGAATCGAAGGTCTGGGTGCCGGCTGATTCGCCCAGAGTCGTCTTGAGTCCGTAGCCGGTGGGCGAATGGCAAACCCGAGCACAGGTGTCGGTGTTGTTGTTGCCGAAGGCGGTGCGGATCAACTTCTGAACCAGATAGGTCTCTTCGTTGGTGCAGCGCGACGAAGTGATGCCGCCGATGCTCTCGCGGCCATAGGTCGACTGTGTCTCTCTAAGACGGCGTGCCGCAAAGGCGATCGCTTCTTCCCAGGCGACGGGACGCCAGGGCTCGTCGATGCTGTCGCGGATCATCGGCTCGTGAATGCGATCCTTGTGGGTGGCGTAGCCGAAGGCGAAGCGCCCCTTGACGCAGGAGTGGCCGTGGTTGGCGTCGCCACCCTTGTAGGGCACCATGCGCACCAGCTTGTCGCCCTTCATCTGCGCCTCGAACGAGCAGCCCACGCCGCAATAGGCGCAGGTGGTGACCACGCTGTGCTCCGGCACGCCCTGGTCGATGACGCTTTTCTCCATCAGTGTCGAAGTCGGGCAGGCCTGTACGCAGGCGCCACAGGAAACGCACTCCGAATCCATGAACGGCTCGTTCTGACTGGCGGCGACCTTGGAGTCGAAGCCGCGCCCTTCGATGGTCAGGGCAAAGGTGCCCTGCACTTCGTCGCAGGCCCGCACGCAGCGCGAGCAGACGATGCACTTGCTGGGATCGAAGCTGAAATACGGGTTGGAATCATCGATCTCGGCATCCAGATGGTTGGCGCCGTCGAAGCCGTAGCGAACCTCGCGCAGGCCCACGGCACCGGCCATGTCTTGTAGCTCACAGTCGCCGTTGGCGGGGCAGGTCAAACAGTCCAGCGGATGATCGGAGATGTAGAGCTCCATGACGTTACGCCGCAGCTTGGCGAGCTTGCCATTCTGGGTGGTCACCGTCATGCCTTCGGTAACCGGCGTGGTGCACGACGCCGGATAGCCGCGCCGACCCTCGATCTCTACCGCGCAAAGACGGCACGAGCCGAAGGCTTCGAGATTGTCGGAGGCGCAAAGCTTGGGAATGGTAATGCCGGCGAGCGCCGCGGCACGCAGCACCGACGTGCCCTCCGGTACACTGATGTCGACCCCGTCGATGCTCAGGGCGATCTGAGTTTCCGATAGTCGCGCCGGGGTTCCCAGGTCGCGATCGAACTGCCTAGGATCGAACTGTTGATGGGTAGATTGGCTAGGGGAAAACTGTTTCGGATCGAAATGGTTCAACATGGCGTACCTCCCGCCGTTCGGGCTTGCCGCGGTGTCAGGTCATCGGGGAAGTGCTTCATCACGCTCTGAACAGGGAACGGTGTCATCCCGCCCATGGCGCAGAGCGAGCCATCGACCATGGTCTCGCAGAGATCGGCGAGCAGGACGAGATTCTCCTCGGCGCGCTCACCGGCGCGGATGCGGTCGATCACTTCCACGCCACGCACGGCGCCGATTCGACACGGCGTGCATTTGCCACAGGATTCGACGCTGCAGAACTCCATGGCGAAGCGTGCCTGATCGCCCATGTCGGCGCTGTCGTCGAACATCACCACACCACCATGACCGACGACGCCCCCGAAGGCGGCGAAGCCTTCGTAGTCGATGGGGCTGTCCCATTGGCTCTCGGGGAGATAGGCGCCGAGTGGACCGCCGACCTGAACCGCCTTCAATGGTCGGCCGCTCGACGTGCCGCCGCCGAAATTTTCCATCAGCTCGCGCAGGGTAACGCCGAACGCCAGTTCCACCAGTCCGCCGCGCTCGACGTTTCCAGCCAGCTGCAGCGCCAGCGTTCCACGGGACTTGCCCATGCCGTAGTCGGCGTAGGTTCGCCCGCCGTGGTCGAGAATGAACGGCACGGCGGCCAGGGAAAGCACGTTGTTGACCACGGTTGGGCGACCGAAAAGTCCTTCGATCGCCGGCAAGGGTGGCTTGGCGCGCACCAGCCCGCGCTTGCCCTCGAGGCTTTCCAGCAACGAGGTCTCCTCGCCGCAGATATAGGCTCCCGCACCGAGTCGGACTTCGAGATGAAACGCCCTGCCGCTGCCGAGAATATCGTCTCCCAGATAGTCGGCTCGATATGCCCGACTGATCGCCTCTTCGAAGATGGCGTGGGCCACCGGGTACTCGGAACGCAGGTAGACGTAGCCTTGGGTAGCGCCTACGGCGAGGCCGGCGATGGCCATGCCTTCGATCAGCAGATATGGATCGCACTCCATGACCAGGCGATCGGCAAAGGTGCCGGAGTCGCCCTCGTCGGCGTTGCAGACGATGTATTTCTGGCCTTGAGGTTGATCGTGCACCGTCTGCCATTTGATCGCGGTGGGGAAGGCGGCGCCGCCGCGGCCGCGCAGGCCGGAGGCTTTGACCTCATCGATGATGGTCTGCGAGTCGAATGCGAGGGCATTCCTCAAACCCTCGAAGCCACGCAACGCGGTGTAGTCCTCGAGCGAGACGGGATCGGTGATGCCGATCCGCGAAAACGTCAACCGCTGCTGGGCCTTGAGATAGGGGATTGATTCGGTGAGCCCTAGCGACAGCGGGTGATCCTGCCGACCCTCGAACAGGCCAGCCTCGATCAGCGCATCGACGTCTTCGGGCTCGACCGGTCCGAATGCGACACGGCCTTCGGGTGTCTCGACTTCTACCAGCGGCTCCAGCCAGCAAAGGCCACGGGAGCCGTTGCGCACGATGCGCAAATCTATTGCTCGTTGACGTGCGGCCCGCTCGAGACGCGCCGCGACAGTGTCCGCCCCCAGCGCTAGTGCAGTGGTGTCACGGGGAACATAGAGAGTCGTCGTCATCATTTCACCTCCACCACGGTGGCCGTGAGCCCTTCGGCCAGACGATCGAACTTGGCCGTGGTCATGCGCCCGTAGATGTCGTCGTTGACGCGCATCGTCGGCCCGCAGGCGCAATTGCCCAGGCAGTAGACCGGCTCCAGCGTGATCTCGCCATCGTTCGTGGTGTGGTGATAGTCCACGCCCAGTGCTGCTTTGACGTGACTTTCCAGTTGCCGACAGCCTCGTGCCTGACACGCCTCCGCTCGACATACCTGCACGACGTTCCGCCCGGGCGGCCGGGTACGGAAATGGTGGTAGAAGCTGATGATGCCGTGAACGTCGGCGCGAGTATGGCGCAGCGATTCGGCGATGATCGGAATCGCCGCTTCGGGAATGTGGCCGAAGCGATCCTGGATAGCATGAAGCGTGGGCAGCATGGCGCCCGGCATCGATTTATGGGCGTCGATCACGTCCTGAATCTGTGCCGGCGTCCAAGCGCCGGCGGTCTGCGGGCTGGCGTGTGGCATGGCCTGGTCGTCTCATCAAGCAGTTGGATTTCGTCCGGCGACTTTGCAGGTCTCGCCAGCTCTCAGCCAATCGTCTTATAGGAATCGTTGTTCTTAACTGTTTTAAGTTGAGTGCCGCTAAACGCCAAACTAGCACTCCCGCGGGGCGCGAGAAATATGAACGAAAATGCTTAGAAAAAAGTTGAACATCACGCCAGCTTGGCTGTTCCGCAGTGATGACGGCGAGCTGCTCGACCCGGTGTTGTTCCGGCTACTTGCCAATCTGCGAGAGACCGGCAAGTTGACACGTGCGGCGGAAGCCGCCGGCATCTCCTATCGACATGCCTGGAATCTACTCAATCGGGGGGAGGCGTTCTTCGGCATGCCGTTGGCGGATATGCGCAAGGGGCATGGCACTCGACTATCCCCCTTGGGCGAGAAGCTGCTGTGGTCAGAGCAACGCGTGAAGGCGCGCCTGGGGCCCCAGATCGACAGCATGGCCTCCGAACTCAACCATCAATTGCAGCAATTGCTCGAGGGCGCTCATCCCGTTCTGCGATTGCACGCCAGCCATGGTTATGCGGTGGCGCTACTTCCGGAATGTCCCGGCGAGCTGGATCTGCGCTACTGCAATCCGCTGGAAGCGCTGAACGCCTTGGGCCGCGGCGAATGCGACCTGGCCAGCTTCCACGTCCCCTCGTGTCCGCAGCTCGCCGAGCGGGTGATGCAGGTCTATCGGCCTCAGCTGGAGGGACAGAAGCTCAAGGTCATTCGATTCGTCACTCGCCGACAGGGGTTGATCCTGCGTGGCGAGGACCGAGACCGAATCCAGGGGCTGGCCGATCTCACCCGCGCCGACGTCCGCTTCATCAATCGTGACGAGCATTCGGGCACGCGCGTGCTCTTCAATCTGTTATTGACGGAGCATGGCATCGGCGAGGATCAGATTGTCGGTGCGGGCCAGGAAGAGTTCACGCATACCGCGGTGGCGGCCTATGTCGCGGCCGGCATGGCCGATGTCGGTTTTGGTTTGGAAGCGGCAGCGGCGCAGTTCGGCCTCGAATTTCGTCCGCTTTCCACCGAGCACTATCTGCTGATCTGCCACGAGGATCGGTTAAAGCAGGACAACGTGCAGCAGCTCCTCGCCTTCATGGCCTCGCGGGAGTTTCTGGCCGAAGTCGAATCGCTGAGCGGCTACGCGTCGGACCGTTGCGGCGAGGTGGAATCGTTCGAAGCGTTGCTGGCTGAGGATCGACAGGCCGGCGGAGAATAAGAACTTTGGCTGAAAAGGGAACAGAAACGCCACGGCCGGACGCTNNAGCGTCCGGCCGTGGGGCAAGGCTGATGGCTAGGGCTCGTTGACTCCTGGGCAGCCCGATGATTTAGACAGATTGGCAGCTTAGAAAAGCGCCGCTGCCTTGGCCAGGGCGATGTAGAGCCCGATCAGGAACGGAATGCCCACGCCGAGCCAGGCGAGAACGCCGCCGGCACCGAAGCGCCCGCGAGCCGCGGTCTCGGCATTAGCGGCGACACCGTCTTCCTTCTGCAGCGAACGCTCGTGAGCCAGCTCCTCATCGCTCATCTGCTGCTCCGGCTTGACCGGCTTGATCAGCAGATTGCAGATCAGGCCCAGCAGTAGCAGACCCGCCATGATGTAAAGCGTGCGGTCATAGACGAGACTGGGTTCCACGCCGGCATCGAGCTGCGTCTGGCGAATGGCCGCGATGACCAGTGGGCCGACCAGACCTGCGGCGGTCCAGGCGGTGAGTAGGCGCCCGTGAATCGCGCCGACCATCTGGGTGCCGAAGATATCGGCCAGATATGCCGGTACCGTGGCGAAGCCGCCGCCATACATGCTGAGAATCACGCAGATAGAGATCACGAACAGCCCCGCCATGCCCAGATGGCCCCACATCGGTAGCAGGCAGTACATGATGATGCCGATCACGAAGAAGCAGAAGTAGGTGTTCTTGCGGCCGATCTTGTCCGACAACGATGCCCAGAACAGGCGCCCGACACTGTTGAACAGGCTGATCAGGCCGACCAACCCTGCCGCCGCGGCGACCACCGCCGCTTGCTGCGCTTCGCTCAGAGAGGCGGAGCGATCCGCGAGGCCAACCAGGGCGCCGCCGAAGACATCCTGCAGCATCGGGCTGGCCATCGAGATCACAGCGATCCCTGCGGTCACGTTGAGGAACAACACGCCCCAGATCAGCCAGAACTGCTTGGTCTTCCATGCCGTATTCAGATGGACATGACCCTGGGTGATCATGGTGTTGGTCTTGGCGTTCTTCGGCGCCGTCCAGCCTGAGGGTTTCCAGCCGTTGGGCGGCACGCGAAAGCCAATGGCACCGCAAGCCATGACGATGGCATAAATCACGCCCATGGTGATCAGCGTTCTGGCGACACCGGTACCGCCGTCCGCCGAAAAGTGATTCATTAGCAGCACGGCCAGCGGTGCGCCGACCATGGCGCCACCACCGTAACCCATGATGGCAAAGCCGGTGGCCATACCACGACGATCCGGGAACCACTTGATCAGGGTCGAGACCGGTGTGATATAGCCAAGACCCTGGCCGATACCGCCCAGGACGCCGCAGCCCAGATAGACCAGCCACAGTTGGTGATTCATGACGCCCAGGCCGCCGACGATCAGGCCACCACCCCAGCACAGTGCCGCGATGCAGCCGGCTTTTCTCGGCCCCGCATGCTCGAGCCAGGCGCCCCAGATGGCCGCCGAGACGCCGAGCATGGCAATGAAGATGCCGAAAATGTAGGTGACCTGAGGAACGCTCCAGTTACAGCTCGTCGTGGTCAGGGCCTGGAACAGGCCGAGATTCGTGCAGCTGGCGGGGGCGTTGACGATTTCCTGGCTCATGGGGAGCCAGAACACCGAGAAGCCGTAGGCCATGCCAATACACAGATGGATCGCCAGCGCTGCGGTCGGTACCAGCCAGCGGTTGAAATTGGGTCCCGCAACCGTTCTCTCGCGGGAGAAAAAACCCGCTTGGCTGTTGCCGCCGGTTTCCAGCGCGGCTTGATTGATCCCACTCATCCTGAACCCTCTTCTTGATTATCGTGTCGTTGGCGCTGCCGGTGCTACCGAGAGGACACCGAGTGCTCTACATCGGCAGAAACGACGCCTGGCTTGAGTGCTGAGCTTATGAATATGAATTCTTATTTTTGGGTGTCGCCATATTCACGAGACAGTCGGCAGGATCGAATCAGAGAGAAAAAATGACAACTAGCGGAAATAATTATGTTTCGCTGTGCATATGTGCGACATCAACTATCCCCGGGGCGACATCCTCCGCACGGCTGAGGGATATCGTTCTCCAGGTTCTAGGCTCTCAAGGGCCGACGTTTTCAGGGGCAGGGTTTTCAAGGACAGGGTTTTCAAAGGCCGTGCTCTCAAGGGGCCTCGCTCTCGAGTCAACGTCGGTCACGGCAAAACAGGTCAACAGCGTGCGTTGCATCAGGCTGAAATTATCGTCGCTGACCATCAGGTACCGGTGAGCACCGATTCGGGTCAAACCTTCGAAATTATCCACAGACCAGCCATCGCTGTTGGAGAGCCTGGCCAACTCGCTGATGTCGATGCTGCCATCGTCGTTGAGATGGGCGCGGCGTAACCGAATCACCAGTGATGCCGGCGGGGTGTAGGCGCGCTCCAGGGTCAGCAGGTCGCCGTCCAGGTTTTCCAACGCGGTCAGCGCACTATTGGCATTATCGGCCAAAGGGTAGCGCCACTCATGTTGGTCGTCGAACGTGAAGAGCCGGGTCATTTTGTCGGGCCACCCGCCGGGAGGGGTTTCGATACCGCCGACGAGGCCATGCCCAGGAAGCGCGGTAATAGCTTCCAGCCCGCCATTGGGTTCGACGCCCGACAGGCCGGCCGGACGATGCGGCGGCTCGCTGGCGATGCCCGAGGGCAGGAAACGCTGCCAGCGGGCGATGCCTTCCACGTCGCCACCCGCCGCATGACTTTCCGCCTTACCCGCCGCGGCGCCCTCGAAGCCGATCACCAGTTGCGTATTGCCGCGAATGTCGTCGTCGGCGTTCTCGAGCGTCAACGCTTCGGCATCGCTGTCGGCACTTTCCAGAATGGCGCCGTCCTCGCCGCGCAGTGGGTAGGTGTCCAGCGGCTCGTAATCGCGCAATTCCCCGCTGCCGCTGAAGGTCAAGCGGGCACGATGCAGCCAGCCGCGATCGGAAATCAGGAACAGCATCGCTTCGTCATCGTCCCAACCGAGGTCGGACAGCCCGCCGACCGGCGTGCCATCCTGCCATTCCCCAGGCAGCGCCAGCGTTCCGCACCAGTCGATGTTTGGCGTACTGGCCAGCAGATCCCCAGGCGCAAGAGCCGTTCGCTGAGGCACGGCGCTGCAGCCGGCGAGTAATACCGGCCCCAGCCATGCGATGAATGTGGCAAGTCTGGGGTACGACAGCGACATGAGCGATTTTCCTTCGAACGTGACTGCCAGCCAGTATATCCACAATCCCCGACTGGTTGATGACTACCACTGGCCCCGTGAGGGGACCAGCGCAGCGTACGTAGGCTTCGACCGTTACCCACTCATTCCAGTAGGTCCCATAGGCCGATGGTTAGCGAAGGAAAGGCGCAAAGCAGTACCACGACGCACATCGTCGCCAGGATGAAGGGTATGACAGCGCGAAAAACGGCTGAAGGTGCCACATTGGCGATCTGCGATGTGATGAATACCAGCAGTCCTACGGGCGGCGAGACGCCACCAAGTTGCAACGTGACGATCATGATGATGCCCAATTGGATGGGGTCGATACCGGCATTGATCATCATGGGCAGGAATAGCGGGGCGATGATCAGCATGGCCGGGGTGAGGTCCAGGAACATGCCTGCAGCCACCAGCACGAGAATGAGAATGAAAAAGAGTCCCAGTGGCCCTTCCGCTGCCGCGCCGGCCCAGCCAACGATCGCCTGAGGCACCTGCTCGGCAATCAACACCCAGGCAAAAGGCACCGACGACGCGATGATGAATCCGATCAGAGCTGCATCCATGGCACAGTCGCTGAAAGCACGGTAGAACGTCTTCCAGCCGTACTCCTTGAAGATCATCTTGCCCAGGACGAAGGTCCAGAAGAGGGCGACGACGCCTGCCTCGGTGGCCGTTATGATCCCGAAGCGAATTCCGCCCAATACGCCGACGGTAATGACCAACACGGGAAGCGCTCGGAGAAAGCTGTTGCGCACGGTCAGCCATGGGGCGTGTTGGCTGGAGGACTGATAGTCGCGACGAACCGAAATGGCATAGGCAACGCCCATCAGGGCCAAGGCGATCAAGATCGCCGGGAGAACGCCTGCCGTGAACAGTTTGGCCACCGAGACGTTGGCGACGGAGGCATAGACCAGCATGGCAATAGCCGGCGGCACGACATTGGGTAATATTGCCGATGAGGCGCTGACGGCGCAGGAAAATGCCGGTGAATAGCCGCGTTTGACCATTTCGGGAACGAGGATTTTGGTGCTGCTGGCGGCATCGGCGCTGGACGAACCCGAGATGCCACCCACCATCAGGCTGTTGAGGATATTGACGTGTGCAAGACCACCACGAAAATGTCCAACGAGAGATACGGCAAACTCGATGAGTCGAGCAGAGAGCCCGCCGAGGTTCAACAGATATCCGGTCGAGAGAAAGAAGGGGATTGCCAGGAGAATGAATTTGGTCGAGCCGGTCACCATATTCTGGACGACAGCGGGTGGCGGCAGGATAAAGGAGGCGGAACTGGCAATAAAGACGGCCAGCACCAGGGCGAAAGCTACGGGAACGCCGATAGCGATCGCCAGAAAGAACGCCCCGACCATGACGAGACTGGGTGAAAAACCGCCCAGAAAGGCGAGGCCGCCGGCGTCGATCCACTGGAACAGTAGCCACGCGACGCCAACGCACAAGAGGTTGCGTAAACAGCCTTGGAGGGAATCGACTCGGCGGACCAATAGGAATCCCAGCGAAATGAGAGCCGACGCGGGAATCACGGCATATTTGATGGCCTTGGGCCATTGCAGACTGGCGCTCAGGCCCCCGACCATGTCGGTCAGCTGCATGCCGCCCGAGTACATCATGATCAACGTCAGCGCCAAAAGCGTGGTGGCCACGGGTTCGAGCAGTGCTTGTACCATTGGCAGGCGCGCCAGAGGCAGCAGATCCGCCACGACATGACGACTGCGCCGCACGCCTAATGCTGCGCCAAGGAAAATCAGCCAGGTAAAGCACCAGATCGCGAACTCTTCGGTCCACGAAAAAGAGCTATTGAAAACATAGCGGGCGACGACCCCTGTGAGAACTGCGCAGGACATCGCCACCAGGATTGTGAAAACGGAAAGTCGAACGAGGCTTTCCAGTCGAACCGCCGATCGATCGAGCAGCGATATTGCAGAGGAGAGAGCGGGTTGATCGGCAGCCATTATGCCACCTCCAAAAAGGGGATCGATCGTCAATGACTTACGCGCCACCCAGGCTACACTCGGGCGGCGCATAAGCTTACTTGGCGTTGCGGATCAGCTTGACCAATTCAGGCCCATTGGGAATTTTATCGATATACTTTTCCCGCACGGGTGCCATCGCCTCCATCCAGGGCGTCTTGTCTTCGATATCTATGATGGTGGCCCCATCGGCTACCGTTTTTTCTAGCGCGGCCTCGTCGTCCTGCTTGCGCATTGCCGGAACGTGGGACTGGACCTCGAGTGCAGCCTTGGTGATTTCTTGCTGATAGTTGTCGGGCAGCCGCTTCCACCAGTTCTGCGCCACGACCCAAGTTCCCATGGCATAAATATGGTCGGTCTTCACATAGTAAGGCGCGACTTCGTAGAAGCGATTGGTCAGATAATTGGTGGCCGTGTTGTCAAAGAAATCGATGACGCCGGTTTGCATGGAATTATAGATTTCGGGCGCGGGAACCGGCGTCGGGTTGGCGCCGGCCTCTCTCCAGGCGTCTACGTGCAGTGGGCTCTGGATGACTCGCATCTTTTTACCTTGGATATCGTCAATGGAGTGGATCGGAAAACTGCTCATCAGTTCCCGTACACCGTTGACGGTAAAGCCGAGCAGGTGGAAGCCCTGATCTTCGAAGCTCGGTGAAAGCGCTTCGGTAAGTGGCTCACTCAGTGCAGAAGCATTGGCTTCATCGGTAATGACATAGGGAAGGTCCAGAACCTGGACCTCGGGCACCCAGGATGACAGCACAGAGCTCGTGATGATCCCCATTTGGACGGAACCCAGCCGGATGCCTTCTGCGGACTCGGTTTCCCCTCCCAGAACGCTGTTGGGGAATAGCTGAATATCCACATTGTCGTCAGTGCGTTCACGGACGAGGTCGGCAAACTCCTGAGCGGCTTTGTACTTGGTGTTCCCCTCGGGAACGTCCAGTGACAGTTTCGCATTGTACTGAGCTGCGCTGGCGGAAATGCTGCCCAGTGCCATGGCGACACCTAAGGACACGGCGGCAAAGCGGGGGGCATGCTTAATAAAGGATCGTGTTGTCATGTCATGTTCCTCTTGGGGTTTGGCGCTGGTGTTTCGGTTTGATTAGTTCATTGGTTCGATGAGGTCGTTTTTTATTTTTAGTGCCTATGAAATTGTCGTCGGGATTATCAAATCGTATCCATCTCCAGGCCCACGTTCAGAAGCTTGGGATCGACATCCCGCTCGATGGCGTTCAAGGTGTCGCTCATGAAATCCATCAACCGATCCGAAGCCTTGGCGGCAGCCTGAGCATCTTGTGCGACAACTGATCGCAGCACACCGAGGTGCCCGTCGATAGTGTCAGCCAGATCCTGGTTCGGCTTGGCATGGGTGTGATAGATCCATCCGACTCGACGAAACATGGTGTGCAAGGGACGCAATGAAAATTCTAGAAAAGGTTCTTCGCAGATCTTCAATATCTGAGCATCGATCTGGAGATCGAAGTGGTTGAACGCCGATAACGACATTGAAGCCGACTGGTCTTCCATCGCCTGGGAGATTTTGCTCAGCCTGGCTCGCTGTTGTGGTGAAGATTTTTCACAGGCTAGAGTGACAAGAAACCGCTCCATATCTCGTCGAAGCTTCAGTAATGTTGCTGTCCTCGGTAGGTCGACAGGGGCGACTTGGACACCTTGACGTGGCCATATCGTAACCAGGGTGTCCGATGCCAAACGGGTGACCGCCTGATAAACCGGCATACGGCTATACCCAGTCATATCCTGCAGATCACGAATTCGAAGGTAACTACCTGGACCCAGCTGGCAAGTCACTATCAGCTCTTCGATTTCTTTATAGGCATGTTCGAGCAGGCTTTTACTGTCCCGCCCTTTAGCTTGATCCGCGGATAACGTGATATTCGGGGCGTTTGACATGATGTCGGGTCCGACTGATGATGAAACGGAATTGTCACGTAATCTGCCTGAATTGGGCTTCTCTGGTAAGCCAAGTTCAGGTTGTCAAAGCACCGATATCATGCCGCCGTCAGCATAGATTATTTGGCCATTGATATAGTCGGAAGCCTGAGATGATAGGTACAAAACGGTCCCGATCAGCTCTTCGGGTTTGCCCCACCGTCCCGCCGGTGTTCGCCCTTTGACCCAGGCATCGAACTCGGCATTGGAGGTCAAGGCCTCGTTCATGTCCGTCAACATGTAGCCTGGCCCTATGGCGTTGGCCTGAATTCCCATGCCGCCCCATTCCGCTGCCATGGATTTGGTCAGCATCTTTATGCCGCCTTTGGCCACGGTATAAGGTGCAACCGTGGCGCGTGCCAGTTCGCTGGTCAGCGAGCCGATGTTGATGATCTTTCCCCGGCCGCGTTCGACCATGCGTTTGGCCGCTTCGCGTCCAACGATAAATGCCGAAGTAAGATTGGTGTCGAGTACTCGCTGCCAATCGGCGATTTCGAGCTCCAGCATAGGTTTACGAAACTGTATGCCGGCATTATTGATCAGTATGTCGATCGTGATTTCATCGGCATCGAACTGGCGGAATGCTTCCTGGACGGCGTGGTCGTCCGTGACGTCAAAGGCGGCAACTTGGACATCATGACCCGCCTGAGACATTTCCTGAGCGACGATGGCCAGGCGTTCTTCGTTGATACCGTTGAGAATCACCTTGGCACCAGCGGATGCTAGACCTTCTGCGAAAGCGCGACCCAAGCCTCTGGATGAGCCCGTCACCAGTGCGGTTTTTCCAGTCAGACTGAATAGCTGAATCGACATTCGCGACTTCCTTGTTTTTCGATTGAATTCGTGAGGCGCTTATCGCCACTCTTTCCCCCGCGCGGTAAAGAGTCGATATCCGAATGCATTAATGGATGTCGTTCATTTTATCCGCGTATAGCGAGGCTTCGAGTCGCTCTCTTCTCTGTGATATTTTTTGATATATCAGGAATAACAGGGCCGCTAAATGTCGTCAAACAGACTTTGGTTTGATCTCGATTCTGCTATTCTCGCTAGCATAATAATTCTTATTAGTGTTTGATTTATAATTGTTTTTTTGACGTTAGGCTTTGGTTTATGAGGCTAAAGTTCAGCATCTTTGAGCCGCGACTGGCTATTCATGCCGTGTCGTATATACCTCCAATCTTTCGGGTTTCATTTAGCATGTTTATCGTTTATCCGATAATCTTTATTGGCCCGATGGATTTGCTCGCGCAAGGTTGAAACTGGCTCTGATTCATTCTTGAAAAGCGTGTTTTGACGATCTTGTCTTTACTTTTTTCAAGCGCTGGCAAATCGAGGTGCGAACGGACGGCTGGAGATCGTCGGAGGCACGGGGGTGCAGCATTGATATACTGGCGCCAATGACGGTCATCGGCGTGGCAGGGCTGCGCCAAACGAAGATAACGGGAGGAAGCATGACGCGGATTGCGATCATGGGGGCTGCAGGCCGAATGGGGCGTATCTTGCTGGAAGCCACGCAGAATAGTGGGGCCGCGAAGCTGGGAGCGGCGATCGTGCGCCCGGGAAGTTCGCTGCTGGGGTGTGACGCCGGCGAAATGGCCGGCCTCGGCAAGCTTGGGGTCACCTTGCTGGGCTCGCTGGATGAGGCGAGAGACGATTTCGACGTGCTCATCGATTTTTCCACCCCGACGCTGACGCTCGAGAACCTCGCCTGGTGCGCCGACAATGCCAAGGCCATCGTGATCGGTACGACGGGGCTCGATGACGACCAGCTAAAGACTCTCGACAGCTTTGCCGAGCGTCTGCCCATGGTGTTCGCGGCCAACATGAGCACGGGCATCAACCTGACGGTGAACCTGCTCAAGACCGCGGCGAAGGCGCTGGGCGATGCCGGCTACGACATCGAGGTGATCGAGGCACACCATCGCCACAAGGTCGACGCGCCTTCCGGAACGGCGTTGATGCTGGGCGAGGCCGTAGCCGAACCGCTGGGTCGTGATCTGAAGACTCATGGGGTATTCGAGCGGGTCGGCCAGGTGGGGCCGCGGGACCCTAAAGAGATCGGCTTCGCCACGGTGCGTGGCGGCGATATTGTCGGTGAGCACACGGTACTGTTCGCGGCAGAGGGCGAGCGCATCGAAATCACCCACAAGGCCTCGAGCCGGCTGACGTTCGGCAATGGCGCCGTGCGTGCGGCGGCGTGGCTGGCTGGGCGCCCGGCGGGTCGCTACGACATGCAGGATGTGCTGGGCTTGAAAGCGTAGATAGCACGAGAGGGGCGGGAGGCGGCGGACCGGGATTTACGGGAGGTCCGGCGCTGCGCGAGCAGAGGTCTGGGGTCTCATTGTATCGAATCGCGATCCGCACTGGAGCCGGAAGACGGTTTCCGGTATCATTTCGCCAATTTGGCCGGACTAGCGTCGTGGGCATTCAAGATTGCCCCGAGGATTGAAGACTCGCCGTACTCGATGCGGTAGTCAGCATAATGAAGCGGGATGAAACCGGTCTTTCCGGATTTCGTCCCGCTTTTTTACGACCTTGCGGCGGCTTGTGCGGTCAGTATCAAGTGAGGGCATGACGCGAAGCCTCGACGTAATGTGTTGATGACATGTTGTGATGACCAGTGAAGGAGGAGGTTGCCTTGAACAGACCCGCGATACTGGCTCTTGAAGACGGTAGTGTATTTCACGGTACTGCGATCGGAGCCGATGGGCGAACCAGCGGGGAGGTGGTCTTCAATACCGCCATGACCGGTTATCAGGAAATTCTCACCGATCCCTCCTACACCCGACAGATCGTGACCCTGACCTACCCGCATATCGGCAACACCGGCATCAACCTCGAAGACGTCGAATCGACCCGCATCTGCGCGGCCGGCCTGGTGATTCGTGATCTGCCGCTGATCGCCAGCAACTTCCGCAGCACGACATCGCTTTCCGAGTATCTCGCCGCTCAGAACGTCATCGGCATCGCCGATATCGACACCCGACGACTGACGCGAATTCTGCGCAGCAAGGGGTCGCTGGATGGTGCCATTCTGGCCGGCGATGAAGCCCAGGGCGATGACGCCGTCGAGCGGGCTCTGGCGGCCGCCCAAGCCTTCCCGGGGCTCAAGGGCATGGATCTGGCCAAGGAGGTCTCATGCCAATCCAGCTATCAATGGACCGAGGGCGAATGGGTGCTGGGTCGGGGATACGCCGATACTGCCAGCGGTGAGCGTCCCTATCACGTGGTCGCCTACGACTACGGGGTCAAGCACAACATTTTGCGCATGCTTGCGTCCCGCGGTTGTCGTCTGACCGTTGTGCCGGCGCAGACGCCGGCCGGCGAGGTGCTGGCGATGAACCCGGATGGCGTCTTCCTGGCCAACGGGCCGGGCGATCCGGAGCCCTGCGATTACGCCATCACCGCGATTCGCGAGATCCTCGAGAGCGGCGTTCCGGTTTTCGGCATCTGTCTGGGGCATCAGCTGCTGGCGCTGGCGGCAGGCGCCAAGACGGTGAAGATGAACCATGGCCATCACGGCGCCAATCATCCGGTCCAGGATCTGGACACGGGGCAGGTGATGATCACCAGTCAGAATCACGGTTTTGCCGCCGACGAGACCACGCTGCCCGCCAACGTGCGAACCACGCACCGTTCGCTGTTCGATGGCACCCTCCAGGGTATCGAGTTGACCGATCGCCCGGCCTTCAGTTTCCAGGGCCACCCCGAGGCAAGCCCCGGGCCGCGTGACGTCTCGCCGCTGTTCGATCGTTTCGTGACGATGATGCAGAGCCGTCAGCGGCAGGTCGCCTGAGCCATCAGCGGCAAGTCGTCTAGGTCGTCAGCGACGAGTCGCTTGTACCCTCAGCGGCAGTTTGGAATTCAGTCTTCCTGGGTCGGCGTCAGCCGCCGACACCACCATTTTCGACGAGTGTTAGCGCATGCCAAAACGTACGGATCTCGACAGCATTCTGATCATCGGCGCCGGCCCCATCGTCATCGGGCAGGCGTGCGAATTCGACTACTCCGGGGCCCAGGCCTGCAAGGCGCTGCGCGAAGAGGGTTATCGCGTCATCCTGGTCAATTCGAATCCGGCCACCATCATGACCGATCCGGTGATGGCGGATGCCACCTACATCGAGCCGATCACCTGGCAGACGGTAGAAAAGATCATCGAGCGCGAGCGGCCGTCGGCGATTCTGCCGACCATGGGCGGCCAGACCGCGCTCAACTGCGCGCTGGAGCTCGACAAGCACGGTGTGCTCGAGAAGTACGGCGTGGAGATGATCGGCGCGAACGCCGATGCCATCAACAAGGCGGAAGACCGCGACCTGTTCGACAAGGCGATGAAGAACATCGGTCTCGAATGTCCCAAGGCCGAGGTGGCTCACGCCATGGACGAGGCCTGGCGAATTCAGGCATCGCTTGGCTTCCCGGTCATCATTCGTCCTTCCTATACCATGGGCGGATCCGGCGGTGGCGTGGCCTACAACAAGGAAGAGTTCGAGGAGATCTGTACGCGCGGTTTCGAGCTCTCCAACAACCATGAGCTGCTGATCGACGAATCGCTGCTGGGTTGGAAGGAGTACGAGATGGAGGTCGTTCGTGATAAGAACGACAACTGCATCATCGTCTGCGCGATCGAGAACTTCGACCCTATGGGCGTGCACACCGGCGACTCCATCACCGTTGCGCCAGCGCAGACGCTGACCGACAAGGAGTATCAGATCATGCGCAACGCATCGCTTGCGGTGCTGCGCGAGATCGGCGTCGAGACCGGCGGATCCAACGTCCAGTTCGGGGTCGACCCGGACACCGGGCGCATGGTCGTGATCGAGATGAACCCGCGGGTGTCGCGTTCGTCGGCGCTGGCGTCCAAGGCAACGGGTTTCCCGATCGCCAAGATCGCTGCCAAGCTGGCGGTAGGCTACACCCTGGACGAACTGCAAAACGACATTACCGGCGGTGCTACGCCGGCATCTTTCGAGCCGTCGATCGATTACGTCGTTACCAAGATTCCACGTTTCACCTTCGAGAAGTTCCCCCAGGCCAACGACCGTCTGACCACGCAGATGAAGTCGGTGGGCGAGGTGATGGCGATCGGTCGGACGTTCCAGGAATCGATGCACAAAGCGCTGCGCGGCCTGGAAATCGGTGCCGACGGCCTCGATCCGAAAGTCGCCGACTTCGGCCCGGAAAACATGGCGTTGATCAAGGGCGAGTTGCAGGCCGCCGGTGCCGACCGGATCTTCTATATCGGCGATGCCATGCGCAGCGGCATGAGTGTCGACGAAATCTTCGCGCTGACCAATATCGACCGCTGGTTTCTGGTCCAGCTCGAGGATCTGATTCTGACCGAGGCGAGCGTCGCCGAGCGTTCGCTGCACGACTTGAGCGCCGATGAGCTCTACCGCCTCAAGCGCAAGGGCTTTTCCGATGCGCGCCTGGCCTCGCTGCTGGGCGTCTCCGAAGGCGAGTTCCGGCAGCGCCGTCAGCAGCTTGATATCCGCCCGGTCTACAAGCGGGTCGATACCTGTGCCGCCGAATTCGCCTCCGACACCGCATACATGTATTCGACCTATGAGGAAGAGTGCGAGGCGGAAGTCACGGACCGTAAAAAGATCATGGTATTGGGCGGTGGGCCCAACCGGATTGGCCAGGGTATCGAATTCGACTACTGCTGCGTGCATGCGGCGCTCGCCATGCGCGAGGATGGCTACGAGACCATCATGGTCAACTGCAACCCGGAAACCGTTTCGACCGATTACGACACGTCCGATCGACTCTACTTCGAGCCGGTCACGCTGGAGGACGTGCTCGAGATCGCCGATAAGGAGAAGCCGGTCGGGGTGATCGTGCAGTTCGGCGGTCAGACGCCGCTGAAACTGGCGCGGGCCCTGGAAGCGGCCGGCGTGCCGATCATCGGTACCACGCCGGACGCCATCGATCGCGCCGAGGATCGTGAGCGCTTCCAGCAGATGATCGACAAGCTGGGTCTCAAGCAGCCGCCCAACGCGACCGCGCGCAGTTTCGAAGAGGCCTTCGCCAAGGCCGAGAAAATCGGTTATCCGCTGGTCGTGCGTCCGAGCTACGTGCTCGGCGGTCGTGCCATGGAGATCGTCTACACCGCCGAAGAGCTCGAGCGCTACATGACCCATGCGGTCAAGGTCTCCAACGATTCGCCGGTATTGCTGGATCACTTCCTCAATGCCGCGGTCGAGATCGATATCGATGCGGTCAGCGACGGCGAGCAGGTCGTTATCGGCAGCATCATGCAGCATATCGAGCAGGCCGGCGTGCACTCCGGTGACTCGGCGTGTTCGCTGCCGCCTTATTCACTGCCGATGGATGTGCAGGACGAGATGCGTGAGCAGGTCAAGCGCATGGCTGTCGAGCTCAATGTGGTCGGGCTGATGAACGTGCAGCTCGCCTGGCAGGACGGCGAGATCTACATCATCGAAGTCAATCCGCGCGCCTCGCGCACGGTGCCGTTCGTGTCCAAGTGCATCGGGACGTCGCTGGCGCAGATCGCGGCGCGCTGCATGGCCGGTCAATCCCTGGCTGATCAGAATTTTACGCGCGAACTGATCCCGGATTTCTACGCAGTCAAGGAAGCGGTGTTTCCGTTCAACAAGTTCCCAGGCGTCGATCCGATCCTATCGCCGGAGATGAAGTCGACCGGCGAAGTGATGGGTAGCGGCGCGACCTTCGCGGAAGCCTTCTACAAGGCCCAGCTGGGAGCGGGCGAGGCGATTCCTCGGCTGACCGGCGAACGTCAGGCATTCCTCTCGGTACGCGACCCCGACAAGCAAGGTGTTATCGAGGTAGCCCAATCTCTGCTAGCCTTGGGCTTCAGTTTAGTGGCAACACGTGGCACGGCCAGGGCTCTGGAAGAGGCTGGTCTGTCCGTTGCCGTCGTCAACAAGGTTTTTGAAGGCCGTCCGCATATCGTCGATCTGCTCAAGAACGACGAAATCGCCTATATCGTGAATACCACGGAAGGCCGCCAGGCGATCAACGATTCCTCGGTCATTCGGCGCACTGCGCTGGCACGCAAGGTTCCCTACGCCACGACGTTGGCGGGTGCGCGTGCCGTGTGCATGGCGTTGGAATACGGCAACGAGATCACGGTGCGGCGGCTGCAGGAACAGCATGCAGGAGTAGTCAATGAATAAGGTCCCGATGACCGTCCACGGCGAGCAGGCCTTGCGCCAGGAGTTGGAGCAGCTGAAAGGCGTGGAGCGTCCGCGAGTGATCAATGACATTGCCGTAGCTCGTGAGCACGGCGATCTCAAGGAGAACGCCGAATATCATGCCGCTCGCGAACAGCAGGGGTTCATCGAGGGGCGCATTCAGGAGATCGAGGGTAAGCTGTCGCTGGCTCAGGTCATCGATGTGACCAAGATACCGAATACCGGCAAGGTGATCTTTGGCGTCACCGTCGATCTACTCAATCTCGAGACCGATGAAGAGGTGCGCTACCGGATCGTCGGCGAGGATGAGGCCGGCATCAAGGACGGTAAGATATCGGTGACCTCGCCCATTGCGCGGGCGTTGATCGGCAAGCAGACGGGTGATGTGGTCAACGTACGCACACCCGGTGGCGACGTGGAGTACGAGATTTCCGGCGTGGAGCATCTCTGAGACGAGGTGCTAGGTGCTACGCAAAACGCCAGTNNACTGGCGTTTTGCGTTACAAGCTGCGTTGATCTGTATTCGCGGTCTCTAGTGCCGCCCGTGATGATCTTCGGCGCGCTGGATGTTGGAGAGTTTGGGGTTGACCTTGGGGTTGTGGCGATAAAGCAGGGCCACCTTGCCGAGCGTCTGGACCAATTCCGCGCCGGAGGCCTCTGTCAGCTCCTCGACCATGGCTTGACGTTCCTCTCGGTCGGTAATCGCCAATTTGACCTTGATCAGTTCGTGGTCGCGCAAGGCGCGCTCGAGCTCCTGCTGGGCGCCTTCGCTCAGACCGTTTTCACTGACGGTGACGATCGGCTGCAGGTGGTGGCCGATGCTGCGAAAGGCTTTCTTTTGTGCGGATGATAGGCTCATGGTAATCTGACCGTTGGACTTCGCGATATTTTACAGCGGTGCTGCAATCGGTCTCACCACCGCACTGTCTAAACGCGCCATGTTACGGGTTTCGATGGCAGCAGGAAAGATGCCGTTGGCTCGCCGATGTGTGTTTTGGCGCGGCGCTGCCGATGTTTCCCGTGGCTTTCGAACCGCACTCCCGTTTTTAGACCTGCATAATCGCTCTTCGCTCTCTCGACTATTCTTTCAGGTGATCACCAGTGGCGCGCTCTTCCAGCTCAAGCCCCTCATCCGGCGCTGACAAGACCGGCTCTCCCACGCGGCAGAGCAAAAGCAGCGCCGGCTGGATGAAAGAGCATTTCGACGATCGCTATGTTCAGCAGTCGTGGAAGGATGGGTATCGTTCGCGTGCAAGCTATAAGTTGCTGGAACTGGACGAGCGTGACAAGTTATTGCGTCCCGGTATGGCTGTGATCGATCTGGGTGCCGCGCCGGGGGGGTGGAGTCAGATCGCGGCCGAGAAGGTCGGCAGTGAAGGGTTGGTGATCGCCTCCGATATCCTGGAGATGGACGCGCTGGCCGGCGTCAGCTTCATCCAGGGCGATTTCACCGAAGAGCAGGTGCTGGCAGCGATTCTGGGCGAGCTCGGTGAGCGCCGTGTCGACCTGGTGCTGTCAGACATGGCGCCGAACATGAGCGGCATGGCGGCGATCGACCAGCCGCAGTCGATGTATCTGGTCGAGCTGGCTCTCGATCTGGCGAAACAGACGCTGTCGCCCGGTGGTCATTTTCTGACCAAGGTTTTTCAGGGCGAAGGATTCGATGACTATCTGCGGGATTTGCGAGGCAGTTTTCGCAAGGTGGTAACGCGCAAGCCGGAGGCATCGCGGGCCCGTTCCCGGGAAGTCTATCTGCTGGCGCAAGGATTTCAGGGCTAGGCTTGCAAGCGTGGTTGAGCGACCCCATCTGGTGTAGTGTCAGATCACGGCAAGCGCAGGCAGCAAGGTTCGTACTACGAGGGTGGTGTCTTGAACGACATGGCGAAAAATCTAATTCTCTGGTTGGTCATCGCGGCTGTCTTGCTGACGGTGTTCAACAATTTCAGTGTCGATAGCTCGCCGCAGACGATGAGCTATTCACAGTTTGTGCAGCAGGTCCAAAAGGATCAGGTGCGCAGCGTGACCATTGAAGGCTATACCATCAATGGTGAGCGGGACGATGGCACGCAGTTCCAGACCATTCGCCCGGCGGCTCAGGATCCCAAGCTGATGGACGATCTGCTGGCGCATAACGTCACCGTGGTCGGACAGAAACCCGAAGAACAGAGCCTGTGGACGCGATTGCTGATTGCCAGCTTTCCGATCCTGTTGATTCTGGGCATCTTCGTCTTCTTCATGCGCCAGATGCAGGGTGGTGGCGGTGGCAAGGGCGGCCCGATGAGCTTCGGCAAGTCGAAGGCCAAGCTGCTGAGCCAGGATCAGATCAAGTCTACCTTTGCTGACGTTGCCGGTTGTGACGAAGCCAAGGAAGAGGTCGTCGAGCTGGTCGACTTCCTCAAGGATCCGTCCAAATTTCAGCGCTTGGGGGGGCAGATTCCCCGCGGCGTACTGATGGTGGGGCCGCCGGGTACGGGTAAAACGCTATTGGCGAAAGCGATTGCCGGCGAAGCCAAGGTGCCGTTTTTCAGTATTTCCGGTTCCGACTTCGTCGAGATGTTCGTTGGCGTGGGTGCGTCTCGTGTTCGTGACATGTTCGAGCAGGCCAAGAAGCAGGCTCCATGCATCATTTTCATCGACGAGATCGATGCGGTCGGCCGTCATCGCGGCTCCGGCATGGGTGGCGGTCACGACGAGCGAGAGCAGACCCTGAACCAGTTGCTGGTCGAGATGGACGGCTTCGAAGCGAACGATGGCATCATCGTGATTGCCGCGACCAACCGTCCCGATGTGCTCGATCCGGCACTACTGCGTCCGGGCCGCTTCGATCGCCAGGTTACCGTGCCGTTGCCGGATATTCGCGGCCGTGAGCATATTCTCAACGTTCACCTGCGCAAAGTGCCGATGTCAGACGGCGTCCAGGCCAGCATCATTGCTCGCGGGACACCAGGGTTTTCCGGTGCCGACCTGGCCAACCTGGTCAACGAGGCGGCGCTGTTCGCGGCGCGGCGTAATCGTCGTACCGTCGGTATGGAAGAGTTGGAGCTCGCCAAGGACAAGATCATGATGGGCTCCGAGCGTCGTTCCATGGTCATGTCGGAAAAAGACAAACTCAATACGGCTTATCATGAGTCCGGTCACGCCATCATCGGCCTGGTGATGCCAGAGCACGATCCGGTCTACAAGGTCACCATCATTCCTCGCGGGCGAGCGCTAGGCGTGACCATGTTCCTGCCGGAAGAGGATCGCTACAGCTATTCGCGTCAGCAGATCATCAGTCAGCTCTGTTCGCTGTTCGGCGGACGTATCGCAGAAGAGATGACGCTGGGGCCGAATGGCGTCACTACCGGTGCGTCCAACGACATCAAGCGCGCTACCGAGCTCGCGCACAGCATGGTGGCCAAATGGGGGCTCTCCGATGAGATGGGCCCGCTGATGTATGACGAGGACGAATCTCACCAGTTCCTCGGCGGTCCGGGTCAGGGCGGTGGCAAACTGACGTCCGGCGAGACTTCCACGCGTCTCGACAAGGAAGTCCGTCGAATCATCGATGAGTGCTATGCCATAGCGACCAAGGTGCTCGAAGACAATCGCGATAAGCTCGACATGATGGCCGAAGCGCTGATGCAGTACGAGACCATCGATGCCTTGCAGCTCAAGGACATCATGGAAGGCCGCAAGCCGCGCCCGCCGAAGGATTGGGGCGACGATGGTCCGACATCGGGTTCCGGTCGCCCTGTCGACGATCCCGACCCGCAGCCGAGTGAAGATGGCGCCGCGGACGATGAGTCCGACAGCCGTCGCCCGTCTGATCCGTTGGGTGGCTCTTCCGGCCTTTGACTGACCTGAAGCGCGAATGGTGCAGTTGCCAATGAGCGGCGCTGCGAGCGAATAGCATTGCAAGTGTAGTGTCAGGAGTTGCGACAGGGCGTCAGAAATGGCGCCCTGTCGCGTTTCAAGCTGGTTGAGCGACGATCATGGCCTGCCTGAGGTGGGCGTTTTTGCGAGTAACGGATTTTCATGACTGACTGGGTACCCGTCGGCGCCCGCTTGCGCTGCGGTCATCACACTCTCGATCTTTCGCGGCCCTGCGTCATGGGGATTCTCAATGTGACGCCGGACTCGTTCTCGGATGGCGGTCGTCACGATCGGTTAGATGACGCGCGGCGCCACGCCGAGCGCCTGTTGAGGGACGGGGCGGCCATCATCGATGTCGGAGGGGAGTCGACTCGTCCTGGGGCCGAGGCCGTGCCGCTGGATGTCGAGCGTGATCGCGTGCTGCCGGTGGTCGACATGTTGGTGCGGGAATTCGATGCCTTAGTGTCAGTCGACACCAGTACACCCGAGCTGATCGGTGAAATTGCCGAGGCCGGGGCGGGATTGATCAACGATGTACGCTCGCTGACTCGCCCTGGCGCTCTGGAGGCAGCGGCGGCTACCGAGCTGCCGGTGTGTCTCATGCATATGCTGGGTGAACCACGCACGATGCAGCAGGCGCCTAGTTACGAACGTCCGGTCGAGATCGCCGTGGCCGATTTTCTGCGTGAGCGGGTGGCTGCCTGTGAGGCGGCGGGTATCGCGCGGGATCGACTGCTGCTGGATCCCGGGTTCGGTTTTGCCAAGACCCTCGGGCATAATCTGCAACTGCTCAATCGGCTGCAGTCGCTAGCCTCGTTGGGGTTGCCGCTGTTGGTGGGCATGTCGCGCAAGAGCATGATCGGTCAGACATTGGGGCGTCCCGTCGATGAGCGACTGCCCGGTGGGCTGGCATTGGCGGTCATGGCGGTCGAGCGCGGCGCAAGAATAGTCAGAGTGCACGATGTCGCACCCACGGTCGATGCGATCGACATGGCTTGGGCGGTGCTTCAGGAACGACCAGCTTCAGGAACGGAGCAATCATGAGTAGACGTTATTTTGGTACCGATGGCATTCGCGGTACCGTTGGTGAGTATCCGATCACTGCCGACTTCATGCTTAAGCTGGGCTGGGCGATGGGGCGAGTGCTGGCTCGCAAGCTGTCGGGCCATCAGGCGCGCCAGAAGTTTTCCCAGTCGACACCGACACGGCCCAAGGTGATTATCGGCAAAGATACGCGTATCTCGGGTTACATGTTCGAATCGGCGCTGGAGGCGGGCTTGTCAGCTGCCGGTGCCGATGTGTCGTTGCTGGGACCCATGCCGACGCCGGGTATCGCCTATCTGACCCGTACCTTCCGTGCCGACGCGGGCATCGTGATCTCTGCGTCGCATAATCCGTACCAGGATAACGGCATCAAGTTTTTTTCGGCGGAAGGGCTGAAACTGGCCGACGAAGTCGAAACGGAAATCGAAAACGAACTGGATAGGCCGCTGGAAACGATGGCGCCGAATCAGCTGGGCAAGGCCGTCCGAATCAATGATGCGGCCGGGCGCTATATCGAGTTCTGTAAATCCACGGTCCACAATCGCCTTGAGCTGCACGGCCTGCGGATCGTGCTGGACTGCGCCCACGGGGCGACCTATCACATCGCCCCAAACGTCTTTCGCGAGCTGGGTGCCGATGTCAGTGTGATCGGTGGCGAGCCCGATGGTCTCAATATCAATCAGGAGGTGGGTTCGACGCACACCGCACGCTTGAGCGAAGCCGTGTTGGCCCGCCAGGCAGACCTGGGTATTGCTTTCGATGGCGATGGTGATCGTGTGCTGTTGATCGACCGGCACGGCAAGCTGGTGGATGGCGACGAGATTCTTTACATCATCGCGCGAGATCTGCACGCCCGTGGCAAGCTCAATGGAGGGGTTGTGGGTACGCTCATGACCAACTTCGGCTTGGCCGCCGCCTTCGAGAAGCAGGGGGTCCCCTTCGAACGGGCCAAGGTGGGCGATCGATATGTGGTCGAACGTCTGCTTGCCAACGATTGGCTGTTGGGGGGGGAGGCGTCCGGCCATATCGTCTGTCGCAACGTACAGACCACGGGAGACGGAATCGTCGCTGCGCTGCAGGTGTTGGCAGTGATGGTGCGAGAGAATGCTCCGCTGGAGCAGCTGCTCGATGGCTTCGAGAAAGCACCGCAATCGCTGATCAATGTTCGGCTGCCAGCGGGTTTCGATGCCGTAACGCTGCTGGACAGCCAGGCGCTGCGCCAGACGGTGAGCTCGGTCGAGGATGAGCTGGGCGGTAGCGGTCGGGTGTTGCTGCGCCCGTCGGGCACCGAGCCACTGATTCGAGTCATGGTGGAGGGAAGGCCGCGATTCGACGTTCAGGCCATGGCCCAGCGGATTGCCGATAGTGTCGAAACGCTGATCGCCTGACCCAGCTAGATAGCCGGCGGCACTTGTTGTCTTGCTGTCAAGGCTCTTATACCATGTCGCACCACCAATGGGAGGTTGCATGCGCAAGCCGTTGATTGCGGGTAACTGGAAGATGAACGGCTCGGCGGAGTTGATCGAGACGTTTGGTCGAGCATTCGCCGAGAATGAGTTGTCGTCGTCAGTCGACGTGGTGATCCATCCTCCGTTTCCCTATCTCGATGCCGCGCGACGCGCGTTCGCGGACACGCCTCTCGGCCTGGGGGCTCAAACGCTCAATCCGTTGTCCTCCGGTGCTCGCACCGGTGAAGTCAGCGGCCAGATGCTTCGCGAGTTCGGGGTCGAGTATGTGCTGGTCGGCCACTCCGAGCGTCGCCAGCTCTATCAGGAAAGTGACGAGCAAGTTTACGAGCGTGTTATAGCGGCGCTTGGCGCGGGGATCAGTCCGATCCTGTGCGTGGGCGAGACGCTCGAAGAGCGCGACGCCGGCCGGTCCGAGGATGTCGTGCTGCGGCAGGTGGGCTACGTCATGGCCCGGCTCGAGCCGAGTCAACGGCGACAGATGACGCTCGCCTACGAGCCCGTCTGGGCTATCGGTACCGGGCGTACTGCGACGCCGGAGCAGGCACAGCAGATGATGGCTGCAATTCGCGGTTATCAGGCTGGCTTCGACCGAGAGTTGGCCGATACTCTGCGTCTGCTTTACGGCGGCAGCATGAGTGCAGATAACGCCCAGGCGTTGCTCGCACAGCAAGATATCGACGGCGGCCTGATCGGCGGAGCGTCGCTCAAGGTCGACGATTTCATAGCGATTTGTCAGTCAGCAGGTTGATTTCATGCAAATAGCAGTTTTGTTGGTTCACGTTCTGGCCGCCATTGCACTGGTGGTATTCGTCCTGCTGCAGCAGGGCAAGGGCGCTGAAGCGGGCGCGGCTTTTGGTGGCGGATCCTCACAGACCGTCTTCGGTTCGCGCGGTAGCGGCGGGTTTCTGTCCAAGCTGACAGGCGGCCTGGCGGCGTTGTTCTTCGTCACTTCGCTGGGGCTGGCTTATTTTGCGACCAACTCGAATGGTGCACCTCAAAGCGGCATTCCTGATGCTCAGGTAATCGAGCAGCAACAAAATGGGGCGCCGTCGCTTGACGATGGTGGCCAAAGCGGGAATAATGCTGCGCCAGCACTCGAGGAAGGTGGCGGTCAAGAATCGTCAAATCCTTGAGTGGAAAGGAAAACTCGCTGCATTAGCTAGACCCGTGATGTGGCGAGATTTAGTGTAGCGTTTCGATGCTATACGCCCCTGATGCCGAAGTGGTGGAATTGGTAGACACGCTATCTTGAGGGGGTAGTGACCTTATGGTCGTGCGGGTTCAAGTCCCGCCTTCGGCACCATCGTCAAGCTTGCGGACATGTTGGTCCGTGCTCAAGGCGATCAGGTAAGAGTTTTAGTAGGACGGTTCTTGTTGCAAGCGGTTGTTGTAAAAAGAATCGGGCGATATCGCAACCTTCCTTGACCCATCTCAAGGTCGTTTCTATAATCGCCAGTCTGATGTTGCGGGGTGGAGCAGTCTGGTAGCTCGTCGGGCTCATAACCCGAAGGTCATCGGTTCAAATCCGGTCCCCGCTACCAAGTTTCTTGAAAGGCCCCTTCCTGAAGAAGGGGCTTTTTGTTAGTAGCTTTGTCGTTGTCAACGCCATGTCGTTGTTGACGTCGCTGCTGACGCCAATGCCAGTCAGCCACCTAGCACCTTGCATGTCTCTCAACTCCCGGTCAGGTGCCTGATGCAACTGCTGTAGGAGTCGTTTGTGGTCACCAAGGACGCAGCACTGTATGCGATCATCGAGCCGGTGGTAACCGCCATGGGCTTCGAGCTGTGGGGTCTCGACTATCTGGCTCAGGGCAAGCACTCCAAGCTGATGATCTATATCGATAGCCCTGACGGCATTTCGGTCGATGATTGCGCCGGCGTCAGTCGTCAGATCAGCGGCGTCATGGATGTCGAAGATCCGATCTCGGGCAACTACAGCCTGGAGGTTTCCTCTCCGGGGCTCGATCGCCCGCTCTATACGCTTGATCATTTTTCGCGCTTTCGCGGCCATGTGGTGCAGCTCAAGTTACGCACCGCGTTCAATGGTCGGCGCAAGTTTCAGGGGCGCTTGGCCGGCATCGATGGCGACGAAGTGCTGCTGCACATCGATTCGGAAGAATACTGCTTTCCCATAGAAAGCATCGATCAGGCTCGCGTCGTTCCGCAGTTCGACGACTGATTTCGATCACCTGTTATTCGATAATCCAGTGATTCGAAACTGACTCAATTATTCGAGACCGACTCAGTTATTCGAGATCAAGAACCGGTTTTTCGGCGAGGCATAGGCATGAGCAAAGAGATACTGCTGGTCGTTGACGCCATCTCCAATGAGAAGAGCGTGCCCCGAGACGTCATTTTCGAGGCGGTCGAGGCGGCGTTGGCCAGCGCGTCGCGCAAACGTTTCGAAGGTCAGGACGTCAGTATTCGCGTCCAGATTGATCGCCGCACCGGCGAGTACGATACTTTCCGCCGTTGGGTCGTGGTCGAAGACGACGAGTATCTCAGTGAAGATCGTGAAGTTCCGCTCTCCGAAGCAGAAAAACGCGATCCGCCGCTGGCAGCGGGCGATGTCGTCGAAGATCAGGTCGAGTCGGCAGCGTTTGGACGAATTGCTGCTCAGACCGCCAAACAGGTCATCGTGCAGAAGGTGCGCGAGGCCGAACGTGCCCAGATCGTCAAACAGTACACCGAGCGGGAAGGTGAGCTGGTAGCGGGTATCGTCAAGAAAACGACACGTGATGGGTTGATCATCGACCTTGGCGAGAATGCCGAGGGTTTCCTGCCGCGTGGCGAGATGATCCCTGGCGAGCGCTACCGCATGAACGAACGAGTGCGTGCGCTGTTGTGGAAAGTCGATGCGGAAGCGCGTGGCTCTCAACTGATTCTGTCGCGAACCAAACCTGGCGTGTTGGTCGAGCTGTTCAAGATCGAAGTGCCGGAGATTGCCGAACAATTGATCGAGATCAAGGGGGCTGCCCGCGATCCGGGGGCGCGCGCCAAGATCGCGGTCAAGACCAATGACAGGCGCATCGATCCGGTCGGTGCCTGTGTCGGCATGCGTGGTTCACGCGTGCAAGCGGTGTCCAACGAGCTGCGTAACGAGCGCGTGGACATCATATTATGGGACGACAACCCCGCGCAGTTGGTGATCAATGCCATGGCGCCGGCGGAAGTCGCTTCCATCCTCGTTGATGAAGACGCCCACTCGATGGACGTCGCCGTTGGCGAAGACAACCTCGCTCAGGCCATTGGTCGTAGCGGTCAGAACGTCAGACTCGCCAGCGAGTTGACGGGCTGGACGCTCAACGTCATGACCGTCGATGAAGCCGAGGGTAAACGCGAGCAGGAAGTCGACAGCCTGGTCGAATATTTCATCAACCATCTCGAGATCGACGAAGACGTTGCCCGTATCCTGGTCGAGGAAGGGTTCACGACGATCGAAGAGCTGGCCTATGTGCCACTCGAAGAGATGCTGGAGATCGAAGAGTTCGATGAGGATCTGGTCGAGGAACTTCGTGCACGAGCCAAGGATGAGCTTCTCAACTTGGCCATCGCGTCGGAAGAGCAGTTGGACGGCGCTCAGCCCGCCGAAGACCTTCTCACGATGGACGGCATGGACCGCCACCTGGCTTTCATTTTCGCCAGCCGTGGCATCGTTACCATGGAGGACCTCGCAGAACAGTCCATCGAGGATTTGAAGGATATCGACGACGTGGACGAGGAGCGCGCAGCGGTACTGATCATGACTGCCCGTGCGCCTTGGTTTCAGAGCGAAGAGTAACGTGGTCACGGGTTCAGGAGGGTCGTAATGTCAGACATGACCGTAGAAGAGTTTGCCGGCAAGGTGGGACGCGATGTGTCCCGCCTGCTTGAACAGATGAAGGATGCGGGTTTGCCGCATCAGAAAGAAAGCGATGCGGTCTCCGAAGAAGACAAGCAACGTCTGCTCGATCACCTCACCAAGAGTCACGGTGGTGGCCGCGGTCCGCGTAATCGCATCACCTTGACGCGCAATACCCGCAGCAAGATTCGTTCGGGCGAGCGTGGCAAGACCATCGAGGTGCAGGTGCGCAAGAAGCGGACCTACGTCAAGCGGGATGCGGAGCCGGCCGAAGAAGAAGTGGTCGAGGAAAGCGGGCCGCGTCAGCTGGTCGGCGATATGGCCGATCAGGCGCAGCAGCAGGCCGATCAGCAAGCCAGCGCCGAGGCGGTGAGCGAGCCGGTTCAGGAAACGGCTGGTCAGGAGGTCTCCAACAAGGCCGCCGCGCCAGCCCCCGAGCCGCAGGCGCCGGGCGATGACATTCCTCAGGAGCCGCAGGTCGAGGACAACGAGCCGACTTCCAAGAGTCAGCCGTTCGTCGAGCCGCCGCCCAAGGAACAGCGCACCGAGAATCGCCGCGCCCATCCGAAGAAGGACAAGGAGCGTGATCAGGGTCGTCGCGGACGTCGTGATGACAATGATGATCGTTCCGAGCGTCGTCGAGGTAGTGGCGCCAAGAAGGTCAAGCGTGCCGAGCGCCGGGGTAGCCGTCGCGGTCGCAGCGACAACGAGCACGGCTTCCAGCGACCGACACAGCCGATCGTGCGTGAAGTCGCGCTGCCTGAGTCGATCAGTGTTGCCGAGCTCGCGGACAAGATGTCGGTTAAGGCCAACGAAGTGATCAAGGCCATGTTCAACATGGGCGCGGCGGTCACCATCAACCAGACCATCGATCAGGATACTGCTGCCATCGTGGTCGAAGAGATGGGGCACAAGCCGAAGCTGGTCAAGGAAGATGCGCTCGAGACCGCAGTGCTCGAAGGCATCTCCTATGAAGGTGACGAGATTACCCGTTCGCCGGTCGTGACCGTCATGGGTCACGTCGACCACGGCAAGACCTCGTTGCTCGACTTTATCCGTCGGACCAAGGTCGCAACCGGGGAAGCCGGTGGTATCACCCAGCACATCGGTGCCTACCACGTCGAAGGCGAACATGGTGGCGTCACGTTCCTGGATACCCCGGGTCACGCAGCGTTTACTGCCATGCGTGCTCGCGGTGCCCAGGCGACCGACGTCGTCATCCTGGTCGTCGCGGCGGACGATGGTGTCATGCCGCAGACGGTCGAAGCGGTCGAACACGCCAAAGCCGCCAACGTGCCGTTGGTTGTCGCGATCAACAAGATCGACAAGGAAGGCGCCGATCTCGATCGGATCCGTAACGAGCTGTCTCAGCACGGCGTGATCTCCGAGGAATGGGGTGGTGATACCCAGTTCGTGTCGGTCTCGGCGAAAACCGGTGACGGTATCGATCAGTTGCTGGAATCGGTGCTGCTGGTTTCCGAAGTGCTCGAGCTCAAGGCCGTTCCCGAAGCGCCCGGCAAGGGTGTCGTGGTCGAATCGCGTCTCGACAAGGGTCGCGGTCCGGTGGCGACCGTGCTGGTACAGAACGGTACGCTCAATCGTGGCGATATCGTCCTTGCCGGTCTGCATTACGGCCGGGTGCGGGCGTTGACCAACGAGCTCGGCAAGCAGGTCGAGTCGGTGGGTCCTTCCATGCCGGTCGAGATTCAGGGGCTGGACGGTACGCCGGAAGCCGGTGAAGACTTCATGGTCCTGACCGACGAGAAGAAGGCGCGTGAGATTGCCAACTTCCGCCAGGGCAAATACCGCGAAGTGCGTCTGGCGCGCCAGCAGAAAGCCAAGCTGGAGAACATGTTCAGCCAGATGGGCCAGGACGAAGTGGCCAAGGTCAACGTCGTTCTCAAGGTCGACGTGCAGGGCTCGCTGGAAGCGATCCGCGGCGCGCTGGAAGAGCTCTCCACCGACGAAGTTCAGGTGGCGGTCGTCTCTTCCGGGGTCGGCGGCATCACCGGTACCGACGCTAACCTGGCGCTCGCCAGTGAAGCGATTCTGGTCGGCTTCAATGTCCGAGCTGACGCCTCCGCCCGTGAAATCGTCGAGCGTGAAGGGCTGGATCTGCGCTATTACAGCGTCATCTACCAGCTGATCGACGAGGTCAAGCAAGCCATGAGTGGCATGCTGGCGCCGGAGTGGAAAGAAGAGATCGTCGGTATTGCCGAAGTGCGCGATGTATTCAAGGCGCCGAAGATCGGTGCCATTGCCGGCTGTATGGTCGTCGAGGGCTCCGTTCACCGCAACAAGAAGATCCGTGTTCTGCGCGACAACGTGGTCATCTACGAAGGCGAGCTGGAATCCCTGCGTCGCTTCAAGGATGACGTCAACGAAGTGCGCAACGGCATGGAGTGCGGTATCGGCGTCAAGAACTACAACGACGTCCAGGTCGGCGACAAGATCGAGGTCTTCGATCAGGTCAAGGTCGAGCGTACCCTGTAAGTGACAGGATCCCGCCGGCGCCTAGGTTTTTTACGAAATAGGCGCTTGCGGGATCTCGAGAGGCAACGATGCGCGAATTCAAACGAACCGACCGGGTCGCCGATCAGCTGCAGCAGGAGCTGGCCGTGCTGATTCAGCGCGAGATCAAGGATCCGCGTCTGGGGATGGTCACGGTCAGCTCGGTGACGGTCAGTCGGGATCTGGGTTACGCCGATATCTACGTGACGCTGCTGGGCGAGAACGATCCGGAACGAGTCAAGGAAAACATGGCCGTGCTTAAGCGGGCGGCCGGATTTCTGCGCTCGCAGATCGCGCGTCGGATCAAGCTGCGCCACGTGCCCGAGCTACGCTTTCACTACGATGAAAGCGTAGTGCGCGGGCATAAGCTGTCGGCCTTGATTGACGAAGCCGTCGGCAGGGACCGTCCGCCGGAAGGCGGTGAGGTGGCTCCGGAAGACGGGGCTCTCGAAGACGACACTCAGGAAGACGAGGCTCACGACAGCGAGTCTCGGAAAGAGGATGGAGAGTCGCGCTGATGGCTCGGCGTCGCAAGGGGCTGCCCATCAATGGCGTGCTGTTGCTCGACAAGCCCAAGGGTCTGTCGAGCAATCACGCGCTTCAGCGTACTCGACGACTGTTTCAGGCGCGCAAGGCGGGCCATACCGGCACGCTGGATCCGATGGCAACCGGGCTTCTGCCGGTCTGCCTGGGCGAGGCGACCAAGTTCTCTGCGCATCTGCTCGAAGCTGATAAGGTCTACCGCACTCGGATTCAGTTCGGTGCCGTGACCGATACCGGAGACGCTGAAGGTGAGGTGGTCGAGCGACGGGCATTGCCCGAGACGTTGGATCGTGATGCCATCGAAGCCGTTCTCGAGCGTTTTCGCGGTGAAATCGAGCAGATTCCGCCGATGTACTCGGCGCTCAAGCATCAAGGGCGAAAGCTCTATGAGCTTGCACGTCAGGGCGAAACGGTAGAGCGTGCGCCGAGGCGTGTGACGATATATGATATGCGCCCGTTAGACTGGGAGTCCGATGGGGTCTGGTTGCAGGTTCGTTGCAGCAAAGGCACCTACATACGGACACTGGCTGAAGATATCGGCGCTGCGCTCGGTTATGGCGCCCATATCACGGCGTTGGAACGTCTCGAAACGGGCCCCTTCAACAGTGAAGGGCGGCTGTCCTTGGAAGCGCTCGAAGCCATGAGCGACGAGGAACGACTGGCGCAGCTATTGCCAGTCGATGTCATGCTCGCACATCTGCCAACGCTCGAGGTCGCGGAAAGTGTGGCGCACAGCCTGCTTCTGGGGCAGCGGGCAGCGGTACCGGAAAGCCAATTGGCGCCGGGGGCCACCGCAAGACTCTATCGCGACGAATCCTTTTTGGGATTGGTCGAGATGACCGCGCCGGGGGAGGTATCTCCTCGACGGCTGGTCGACACGACTCGCGTGGAACCGGACTGAGCCTTCGTGGGCTCGGCCGGACATGCGGTCAGCATCGATTCGATGCGCCCGTCCCTGTGACGGTTAACCGGGAGGCTGCAAATATGCGTGGTCTCCGACATTCATCATTCAGGCATATTGCTTGCTGGAGAGTTTTTCATGGCACTAACTGCTGAAAAGAAGGCCGAAATTGTCAAAGAGTTTGGTCAGGGTGAAAGCGACACCGGTTCTCCGGAAGTCCAAGTCGCATTGCTGAGCGCCAACATCGACGGTCTGCAGAGTCACTTCAAGGATCATAAGCAGGATCACCACTCCCGTCGTGGTCTGATCCGCATGGTCAACCAGCGCCGTAAGCTGCTGGACTACCTCAAGGGCAAGGACTTCGAACGCTATCAGGCGTTGATCAAGAAGCTTGGCCTGCGTCGCTAAAATCGCTGGGTCGCCCAGTCCGGCGGCCTAAGTCTTGGCGAAAGCCGATGGCTCATGTCATTGGTGATAAAGCCCTACCGACCTGTTCGGTAGGGCTTTATCTTTGTCCGGCCCCTCTTTTCTGTCGCGAGCGCCCCGGTCGTTGAAAGCGTCGCCGCTGCACGCGCCTGATCATGGTTTTGAAGTTTTCGGCTCGCCAAACGCCTGATGAAACCACCACCGGCAATGATGCCCGGCGCGGGCGCCGCTATCGGACGCGGGCGATATCCCGATAATGGCATAGACTAATCGGTAGACGACCTTATAAAGACAAGGATCAGGGGTTAAGGATTACGGGGCTATTGCCATGGCTGAACACGCAATCGATATCGGCGGTCGACGCTACCACTTCGAAAGTCTCGGGACGCTGATGGCCGCTGCCTCGCCGCGTCGTTCCGGCGACGAGTTGGCCGGCATCGCGGCAGCCAACGCCGAAGAGCGCGCTGCTGCCCAGATGGCACTGGCGGAACTGCCATTGACCACGTTTCTGGAAGAGCCGCTGATTCCCTACGAAGAAGACGAGGTCACTCGGCTGATTCTCGATCGCCACGATCGTCAGGCGTTCGCCCCCGTCGCCAGCCTGTGCGTCGGCGAGTTTCGCAACTGGCTGCTTTCCGATCGCGTCGATAGCCAGTCGCTGAAAGCACTGGCCCCTGGCCTGACGCCTGAGATGGTCGCGGCGGTCTCCAAGTTGATGCGGGTGCAGGATCTGGTGCTGGCAGCGCGTAAATGCCAAGTGGTCACGCGCTTTCGCAACACCATCGGTCTGCCTGGAAGACTTTCGACGCGACTGCAGCCCAATCACCCCACCGACGACGCTTCCGGCATTGCGGCCAGCATTCTCGACGGATTGCTTTATGCCAGCGGTGACGCGGTGATCGGGATCAATCCTGCCACCGATAATACTTCGACGGTGGTGACGCTGCTGAAGATGCTCGACGAGATCATTTCGCGCTACGAGATTCCCACCCAGAGTTGCGTGCTCACACATGTCACCACGGCGATCGAAGCGATCGAGCGCGGCGCGCCCACCGATCTGGTGTTTCAGTCTATCGCGGGGACCGAGGCCGCCAACCGGGGCTTCGGCATCGATCTGGCGTTGCTGCGGGAAGGGCGCGAAGCGGCGCTGTCACTCGATCGCGGGCCGCTTGGGAATAACGTGATGTACTTCGAAACCGGGCAGGGCAGTGCGCTTTCCGCCGGTGCCCATCACGGGCTCGATCAGCAAACCCTGGAAGCCCGTGCCTACGCCGTGGCGCGTGAATTCGAGCCGCTGCTGGTGAATACAGTGGTTGGTTTCATCGGTCCGGAGTATCTGTTCGACGGCAAGCAGATCATTCGTGCCGGGCTGGAAGATCACTTTTGCGGCAAGCTGCTCGGCGTGCCGATGGGCTGCGACGTCTGCTACACCAACCATGCCGAAGCCGATCAGGATGACATGGACATGCTGATGACCCTGCTCGGTGCGGCAGGTTGCAACTACATCATGGGCATTCCCGGCTCCGATGACATCATGCTCAACTATCAGACCACCTCGTTCCATGACGCGCTCTATCTGCGGCAGGTCCTCGGACGTCGCCCGGCGCCGGAGTTCGAGACCTGGCTGGAGGCCAGCGGGATCTACCGTCACGGCCACGGCATCGCCTTCGAACGCGAGTTGCCGGCGCGATTCCAGCACGTGCTGGGACCGATGACGCCGAATGGCACCGTTTCTGAAACATCGACTTCTGAGACACCGCCATGAACGACGAGCATTCTCGGCCGAATAATTCCGCGATTGCCGTCGCCAATCCGTGGCAGCGGTTGCGTGAGTTGACCGATGCGCGAATTGGGCTGGGGCGTGCCGGCGGCAGCCTCCCAACCGCCGCGCAACTGGCGTTCCAGATGGATCACGCACGTGCGCGAGACGCGGTGCATATGGCGCTGGATACCGAACGCCTGATGCCAGATCTGGACGCACGCTTCCCGTTGGCGCTTCGTCTAAACAGCCAGGCCGTCGATCGCGATGAATATCTGCGCCGACCGGATCTCGGGCGACAACTGTCTGCAGAAGCCGAACGGGAGCTTGCCAAACTCACGCTGCAGCCCGGCGACGTCTCGATCTGTGTGGTCGACGGCCTATCCGCGCGGGCGATTCACGAGCAGGCCATGCCGTTTCTCGACGCTGCGCTGCCGGAGATCGAGAAACTCGGACTATCGCTGGGGCCGGCGGCGCTGGTAGAGCAGGGGCGGGTAGCGATCGGTGACCCGATCGGCGAAGCGCTCAAGGCGCGCATGAGTGTGGTGCTGATCGGCGAGCGTCCCGGCCTCAGTTCGCCGGATAGCCTGGGGCTCTATTTTACCTGGGCGCCCCGGATAGGCCGGCGCGACAGCGAGCGGAATTGCATCTCCAACATTCGCCCGCGAGGCCTGAGTTACGCCAATGCCGCCAAACTACTCGCCTACCTGATGCGCGAAGCGCAGGTGCTGAACACCTCCGGCGTCACCCTGAAGGACGACAGCGAAGTCGACTCTCACCTCGGCGATGGCCGCCAAGGCAACTTCTTGCTGCCGCCCAAATGAATAGGAGTGTCGATTTCGGCCACCTCGCTCAGGGAAGAACGGCCTCGCAGGGCGGCGACGTTGTCGGCATCGGTATCGTAGTAGACGTCGTTGGTGCCATCGATGCAGACATCGTCGGCGCCCATCGATGTGGGCGGCCGGGCAGGGTCGTGGCCGAAGCGGCGTCGCCATTCGCTGGGGCTGGTACCGGTGGCTCGGCGGAACAGGCGTGTGAAGTGAGACTGGTCGCAAAAGCCGCAGGCCAACGCGATTTCGGTGAGCGGTGTCTGCCGACTTTGCATCAGTGTTTGCGCCTGCTGGATACGCAGGCGATGGATGTAATGGCATGGGGTTTCGCCGAAAGTCATTTTGAAAGCATGCGTGAAGTGACCGACACTCAGGCGGACGATGGCGGCCAAGTCAGCGGCACGTATCGTATCGTGGAGATGGGTCCCGATATGGACGGTCAAACGTTGAGTTTGCCAGCCCGCGAGTTTGCCTGGCGTGGTTTCATCCGGGAGCCGTTCTTTCAACAGCGTCATTACCCGAGAAAGACCCAGCTGCTCGGAGAGCGATTCGTCGGCAAGGGTATACGTTGCCTGGGTCAACAGGGATAGCGCGATGACCATTCTGTCCGTCTGCACGTCATGGTGAGTCGGGTAAGCGGTCGATCCTTGACGAAGGTGTGCCATGCTCGAGCTCCTCTACTGCGACGTCAGAGTACCGATGATCGATCGTGGTCGTTGACAATATAAGCCCCGTTGGTGGGGGAGATGCCTCCCTCGAAAGAGGGTGGCGGCAGCTCTCTCTACCTACTCGGTATCTACGCCACGCTTCCTTTACGCCACTCTCATTTACGCCATATCGATGATGCCGCGCCGCAGCGCGATGGCGACGGCATGCGTGCGGTTGCTGGCGTCGAGTTTGGCGATCAGGTTCTTGACGTGGGCCTTGATCGTTTCCTCGGTGAGCCCAAGCTGGCGTGCAATCGCCTTGTTGGATTGTCCTTGCGCGATGCAGCGCAAGACCTCGACTTCGCGTCGGCTGAGCGGCTCGGCACCGAGATGGCTGGCCAGATCGGCGGCAATCTCGGCGGGAAAATGGGACTTGCCTTCCGCAAGGGCTCTGATGGTCTCAACGAGTGACTTGCGCAGCGTGCTTTTCAATAGATAGCCAGTGGCGCCGGCCTGGATGGCATGCAGGACGCGGACATCGCCCTGGTAGGTGGTCAGAATGGCGATGCGCGCCGCAGGGAATTCGTCGCAAATGGTGCGGATGGCGGCGATGCCGTCCAGTTCGGGCATTTGCAGGTCCATCAGCGTGACGTCGGGCTGTAGGTGCCGATAGCGATCGACAGCCTCGACCCCGGTGCTGGCTTCCCCGGCCAGCTCGATATCCGATTGACCCGCGATCACGGCGGCGATGCCTTCCCTCAACAGCGGGTGATCGTCGGCGACCAGTACCCGAATGAGCCCATGGCGTTGCTGCATGCTCAGGTTCTCCCCAATCGCCACCGGCGCCGTGACCGGGTTTGCCTTCGATAGGCCTCCGCTGCCGGAACCGACAAGCGAACCGTGGTCCCGACGCCAGCCTGGCTATCGATCGTGAGCCTTCCCCGGAGCTGTCGGGCGCGTTCCTGCATGCCGGGCAGACCCCAGTGTTCGGGGCGGCCCGAAGACGTCAGGTAATGGCTGGGAATCCCCGTGCCGTCGTCGCTGATAGACAAGCGCAAGCCGTCCTTCTCATAGCTCAGGGTAGCGGTGATTTGCGCAGCCGCGGCATGGTGAAGCGCATTGCATAGCGCCTCATGGCCGATCCAGTACACCTCGTTGTCGACCTGCGAATGCAGCCGCCTCAGGGTGCCCTGAGTGATGACCTGGCAAGTGACGCCGTGGGTGGAGGGCCACTCCAGCGGCACCCGAGATAAACGTGCGGCGAGACTATCGCTGGCCGAGGCGCGGCGCAGAGACATCACGCGTTCGCGGCCTTCGTCGATGACTTCGTCGGCGCGATCGAGAGCCCGGGTCATCGCCTGACGAGCCGGATCTTCGGTGGGCATTCTGTCGGCGGCGGCCTGAAAATGTAGCACCAGCGCCTGGATGCTCTGCAATAGCGTGTCATGCAGTTCGCGGGCGATACGGTCGCGTTCGGTGTGGCGTGCCTCGAGCCGAGCGCGCAGATAAAACGCCGCCTGGCGCATCCGATAACGATAGAGGGCCCACAGCGCGGTGATGATCGTCAGCAGACACAGCCCGCGAAAGATCCAGGTTTGATAGAAGGCAGGGGCGACGTGCAGCGCCACGCTGGCGGAATGTGGGTACCAGACCCCGCTGCTGCTCGCGGCATCGACGTCGAAGCGGTAATCGCCGGGCCCTAGCCGGGTGTAGATGGCCTGACGGCGATTGCCGACTTCGTGCCACTGGGCATCATAGCCGTTCAGGCGATAACGAAAGTGGACGCTGTCGGGCCGGGCCAAGTCGATCGCGGTGTAGTCGATCGCGATACGCCTGGGTCGACTAGACAGCGAAATCCGGGAGGCCGAGGAGTAGGTATTGGCGTCTGCCGAGACGGCCGTAATTCGGGGCTCGGGTGGTGGCGATCGATCCTGGCTCCGGCTCGGATCGATCGAGACCACGCCGGTGACGGTGGCGAACCATAGACGACCGTTCTGCCCCCTGATGGCGCTGGGCACCGGATGGATTCGGAAAGCGTCGTTGGGAAGATCGTCATCCCCATCGAAGCGGCCGAAGCGAACGCGATAGCCGGGGTCGTCGAGCACCTGAGCGATTTCCGCCGCCGGAATCCGCAGGATGCCGGATTGGGTATGCAGCCACAGATCTCCCGGCACGGACGAGGCAAGCGGCGGCAAGTTGGTGCGGTGCTCGCTTGCGCTCTCCGACCGGGTTTCGATGATTGCATGAATGCCGGTGAACGGGGCTCCCCGGGCGACGGCATGAAACCGTTCGCCGTCGAACAGGGCCACGCCGTTGGTGCCGGCGACCCAGAGAGATTGCGACGACGGGGCGAGCGCCGTCACGTTACCGATGTTCAGGCCCTCCGGCTCCCCCCACTGTCGAACGCCATCCTCGTCTCGTCTGACCAGTAGATCGTCCCGGTAGCCGAACCAGACCCGCCCCTGGGCGTCGCTGGCGGCGCTGATCGGCATGGTCTGACTCGGTCGACTTGTCGGCGGGCGCGTGGGTTGCCAGATTCCATCGTGCCATCGGAACAGTCCCAGTCGGTTGATCGAGACCCACAGTACGCCACTTCCATCTCGGGCCATTGCGCGCACGCTCGCTTCAGCCTGGGCAGCTGGCGGCAACGCGGTGAGATGGTTCAGCACGCCTTGATGCGTTCGCCAGAGACCGTTAGGGCCGCCCAGCCATACGTCGCCTCCGGTATCGCTGAAAGCGCTGGTGATGGGCGGCGGGACGTCAGTCGTTTGCCAGTTTCCCGCTGATTGGCGCATGACCGGACGATTGCTGGATCCTGCCCACAACGTGCCGGACGCCTCCGCGGCCAAGGCGATGTTGCGGGTGCCATCGGGTAGTTTCGCTGGCGTGAGAGTCGCAATTCGAAAGCGGTCCAGGCCAGCGCTGGTGCCGATCCACACATTGCCTGCGTCATCCTCGAAGACGGGCTCAACATCGTCGGCGCTGAGACCATCGAGATGGACATAGTGCTGGAGCGCATCGCCAAGCGAATCGGAGGAGGTCGACAACACGCGGCCGTTTGCGGGCAGTCGCAGCAGGCCGTCGCCTTGCGTTCCGATCCACAGGTTGCCGTCGCGATCAGCGGCCAGACCCAAAGAAACGACATCGATGGAGGGCGAAGTCTTTCCGTCAGGCAAAATCGGGCGCACTCGGCCGGGATAGAGTTCGGCGACCCACAACGTGCCGTCACGGGTCTGGGTCATCTGACTGATCCAGCCCACAGGTTGATCGACAGTGATGAATCGATGGTTACCGCGGGGCAGGTAGAAAAGATGGTTCTCGCTGGCGGCCCAGAGTGTGCCGTCACGGTCGACGAAAACCGCGCGGGCGTTGTTGCCGGGGAACCCCCAATCGGCCGAAACGAGTTGCCAGCGATTGCCGTCGAAGCGTGCCAGGCCATCATTGGCGGCAGCCCAGACGTTGCCGTCGTGATCCTGCGCCAGTCCATAGACCGCGCCGCTGGGGAATTCCGCTCCTGGGGTATATTCAGTGAGTCCGCCGTCACGAATCAGGCTGATACCCCCACGTCGAAGACCGACCCAGAGCCCGGCATCGGGAATCGCCAGCAGGGACGAAACGGTCGTCACGGTGTTTCCCTCTAGCGAGACATAGCGCTCGAAGGTATTGCCATCGAATCGAAACAACGAGTAGTGGGTGCCCAGCCACAGATAGCCATCCGAGGTCTGGGCGATAGCACCGACCTGGCCCGGCCCGCCCTCTTCCGCGGTCCCGCTCCAACTGCGGTGATGTAGCTGCTGGAGAGAAAGGTCCGAGTCCAGTGCCAGCGCCGTGGGCGGCATCAACAGCCAGATCCACCACAGCCAGAGGCCGACCGATCGACGGATCGGAGCGTTCAGCCAAAGCGACGACGTAGGTTTCATGCAGATGTTCCTACGGCTATGCGCCGACTTCGTTTTCGCCGGTCGAGTTTGGGGAAACACCAGGGAGTCCGATACTACACCGAGCGCCTGTCGTTGGCGTCATTCAGGATTTTGCGCCCAATCGAGCGTGGCGTCGGCAACGGCTTCCCAGCCGGATTCGACGATTAGCTCGTCACTGTGATGGGGAAACGCATGCAGCGTGGTGATAGCCATCGAGCGGCGATGGCGTCGGTAGCAGGCCGCGACGTTAGCACTCGATACCCGGCGACTCTTGCCCGCGCTGATCAGCAGCAGCGGCCCACGGTCGTCGTTGGCATAATCGATGGCGGTGCCGATGCCCAGCGCGGCTTCGAGCAATAGCCGGCGCGGCATGGCAACCGATCGTGGGAGAACGTGCGTCGACCCCGGCGCTGAAGCAGGAGGCGGCAACGAGATCAGAGACGCCCAGTGCCCCCGACGCGGTACCGGACACAGCGCGATGCCGGCAGTGCCGAGGCCGCGGTCCAGCAGCAGCTGGACGAAGAGTCCGCCGAAACCGTGGCCGACGAGCAGGGGCGGAAACGACATCGAATCGATCCAGTCGGCGTAGTGATCGACGACGCTCTTGATCGAAAGCCCGGACCAAAGAGTGTTCGAAGCTGCGGTATCAGGCATCGTTGGAAGCCATGGCCAGGCGGGTGCCTGACAAAGATAGTCACAGGCGCCGTAGCGGCTGATGAAGGGTTTCCAGCAGGCGGGCGTCTGGCCAACGTCGTGGATGAATACGACGGGCCGTTTCACGTCGAAATCGTCCAGTGGCTACGCATGATGCGAGGCTTCGCCCGTCATTGTGATCGGTCGTGCCGATAGTGGTCATCGGCGCAAGCGGGAAAGTCGAGTCCGGCGCCTCGCGGCGCCGGCCAGTTGTCAGGAACGAGCGAACGCGAGCAAATCGGCGTTGAGCTGATCCTTGTGGGTATCTGCCAGGGCGTGACTGCCGCCCTCGTAGACCGTCAGTTGGGCGTCGGGGATCAGCTCAACGCTCAGGCGAGCCGCGCCCTCGATGGGCACGATCTGGTCGTCGTCGCCGTGGATGATCAGCGTCGGGATGTCGAAGGCTCGCAGATCGTCGATGAAATCGGTCTCCGAGAACGCCTTGATGCAGTCGTACTCGTTTTTCAGGCCACCCATCATGCCCTGTTGCCAGAAGGCGTCACGCATGCCCTGACTGATCTCGGCGCCTTCACGGTTTGCGCCGAAGAACGGTGTGGTCAGGTCCTGGAAGAACTGCGAACGGTCCTTGGCCACGCCCTCACGGATGCCATCGAAAACCGCCATTGGCAGACCGGCGGGGTTATTGGGGCTCTCCACCATGATGGGCGGCACCGCGCCCATCAGCACAGCCTTGGCGAGGCGTCGGGTCCCGTGGCGTCCGATATAGCGGGCGACTTCGCCACCGCCGGTGGAGTGCCCGACCAAAATCGCGTCCTGCAGATCCAGCGCGTCGATCAGTTCGGCCAGGTCATCGGCGTAGGTATCCATGTCGTTGCCGTGCCACGGTTGGCTAGAACGACCATGGCCGCGGCGGTCGTGGGCGATGCAGCGAAAACCGTGCTCTGCCAGGAACATCATCTGGCTCTCCCAGGCATCGGCGCATAGCGGCCAACCGTGGCTGAAAACAATAGGCTGACCGGCCCCCCAATCCTTGTAATAGATGTCGGTGCCATCGCGTGTCGTGATCGTTGTCATCGGAAGCACTCCTCTTACAGTATCGAGTTGTCGTAACGTCGGGTCGGAATTTCCAGCCCGGTGGCACTCGGTGGCCTTGCCACCGAGAAGGAAGTGACGTTGGTGCGTATCGGCCTAGCGTTCATTGACCGCACCGATGGATTCGCTCTGCGGCAATGGACGCCGGCGCCAGGCGATTAGCGTCATCGTGGCGAGCAGCGCCACCGGCAGCAGCAGCGCGAGGAACAGCATTTCGCGATAGGCCACGGCACCGGCGATGGCGCCGAGCCCGAATGCCGCCACCGCCGGCAGGGTCCTGGATAGGCGACCTCTGGCCGCTTGACGCACTTCCTGCGAGCAGCGCCGTCCGACCAGTTCGACGATATCGAGCACGGCCTGGGTCACGTTGCCGGTCATCACGGTATTGGGGACGCCGACTCGCACGATCAGTCGACTATGGGCGTTCTGTATGCCCATTGCCGTGGCGCCGGTCATGCCGCAGAGGATGACGTTCAGATCGTTGGGATCGACGACCGGTGAAATGCGAATGCCCATCAGACAGAAGGCGAGCAGCAACACCGTCTGGGTGCCATAGAGCACGCTGGGCGCCAGAGGCCGCGGCAGCCATCTGACCAGAAAGCTGCTCAGCACGACGCCGATCACGAAGGCAGGAAACGCCATCAGCTTGATGAGTGCACCCTCGGCGAAGCCACCGGCCTGCGCACCGATCAGCACGAAGTTGCCGGTTACGTGGGCGGTAAAAAGCCCGAAGAGCGCAACGAAGCCGAGCGTATCGACGTAGCCCGCGATGCCGGCGAGTACCGTATCCTCGTGCTTCATGCCCTTTCCCTCGGCGACGTCTCCGAGAGCTGTGTGTCAGAGAGCGGTGTGTCAGAGAATGGTGTGTCGGAGAATGGTGTGTCGGAGAGGCGTATGTCGGAAAGCCGCGTCACGAGAATCAGCGCGGAGATCAGTCCGAGATGCTCGAAGAAGCCGTTCAACGCCATGAAGCGGGCTTGGCCGGTGAGGTTCCAGAAATCGTTGGCGACCAGCATTGCCACCAGCGTCAGACAGCCGAGCGCGCCGGCACCGAGCCATGTCCCGCGGTTGAAGATGATGCTCAACGAACCTGTCAGTTCGATGACGACCGCCAGCGTTGCCCACAGCCCGGCGGGATGAAGGCCGAAATGGGCCTGCTCCTGCATGGCAGCCTCGAAGTGCCAGAGTTTGTCGAGGCCGCCGATCAGGTAGGCCGAGGCCAGTCCGGTCCGGGCCAGCATCAGCAGGCCGGGCCGGGCCACCAGGGCCGAGACCCAGCGCGGGTTACGCGCGCTCGTCAGGTTCATCTCACACCGCCCAGCAGGCGCAGCCGAGCGCGCCCCAGAAGGCTTTCAGGTCCGAGGCCGGGGCCTGACTGGCCCAGGCTCGCGCATGATCGTGCCCATGCACGGCGCACCCCGAACCGCATCCACAGGCGCTGGCGGAGACACGCATCACGGGGGGCGGGTTGGTGGCCACTTCTGCCTCTTTCCAGCCGCCGTAGCCACCGTAACGATTCACCGGCGACCAGTCCGGCATGGCCGGTGGTGGCGCGTCGTCCAGCCCTTCGAAATCGGCGGCAGCGTAGACCACGCGCCCGCCGACCACGGTTAGCTGCGAGCTGGTGTGGGCGATCTCGTCTTCGGCACAGGTATAGAAATCCCGATCCGGAACGATCAGGTCCGCCAGTTGACCCTCGACGATCCGGCCCTTGTTACCCTCCTCGTTGGAGAACCAGGCGACCTTCTCGGTCCACATCCGCAACGCGGTATCGCGATCCAGACAGTGATGTTGCGGGTAGAGGCGCAGGCCGCCGACGGTCTTGCCGGTCACCAGCCAGGCCAGCGACACCCAGGGATTGTAGGAGGCGACGCGTGTGGCATCGGTACCGGCGGAGATGCGCACGCCCATCTCGAGCATCCTGGCGATCGGCGGTGTCGCCTCGGCGGCCTTGGCGCCGTAGCGCTCGACGAAATATTCACCCTGGTAGGCCATGCGGTGTTGTACCGCGACGCCGCCGCCCAGCGCCGCGATCCGTTCCATGGAACGCTCGGTGATGGTTTCGGCGTGGTCGAAGAACCAGTGAATGCCCTCCAGCGGTGTCTCCTCGTTGACCTTCTCGAAGACGTCCAGGGCACGGCTGATGGTTTCGTCGTAGGTGGCGTGCAGCCGCCACGGCCAACGGTTCTGGACGAGAACGCGGACCACTTCCTCTAGTTCGCCTTCCATCTCCGGCGGCATCTCGGGGCGCGGCTCACGGAAATCCTCGAAGTCGGCGGCGGAATAGACCAGCATTTCGCCGGCGCCGTTATGGCGGAAATAATCGTCACCCTGCTTGTAGCGCGTCGAGCGTGTCCAGTTCAGGAAGTCCTGCTTTTCTTCCTTGGGCTTCTGAGTGAACAGGTTGTACGCCAGGCGTACCGTCAACTGACCATCGTCCGCCAGTTGCTGGATGACCGCGTAGTCGTCGGGGTAATTCTGGAAGCCGCCACCGGCATCGATCACGCTGGTCACTCCGAGCCGGTTCAGGTCGCGCATGAAGTGGCGTGTCGAATTGAGCTGATAGTCGAACGGCAGCTTGGGGCCCTTGGCCAGCGTCGAGTAGAGAATGGTGGCGTTGGGACGTGCCAACAGTAAACCGGTGGGGTTGCCTTTGGCGTCGCGCAGAATCTCGCCGCCCGGAGGCTCGGGCGTCTCTTTGGTGTAGCCGACGGCGCGCAGTGCGGCGGCATTGAGCAGTGCGCGATCATAAAGATGCAGGATGAATACCGGGGTATCCGGCGCCACGGCGTTGAGCTCTTCAAGCGTGGGCAGTCGCTTCTCGACGAACTGGTTTTCGGTGAATCCGCCGACGACCCTAACCCACTGCGGTGGTGGCGTGATCGCGACCTGCTGCTTGAGCATGCGCATGGCATCGGCCAGAGACGGCACGCCGTCCCAGCGCAACTCCATGTTGAAATTCAATCCGCCGCGGATGACGTGGATGTGGTTGTCGATCAGTCCGGGCAGTACCGGTTTGTTACGTAGATCGATGACCTGCGTATTGGCGTCGGCCACGGCCATGACCTCGCTGGCGGAACCCACCTTCGAAAACCGACCGCCCTGGATGGCGACGGCTTCCGCCCGCGGTTGCGACGGGTTCAGCGTGGTGAACCGGCCATTGACCAGAATCAGATCCGGCGATGCATTGGCGACACGATTCATGAGTGATGGTCCTCTGGATCGAGCTGGCGAGCGGCGGGATCGGTCGAAGTGAGACAGCCAGGGGCCGGGTTCGAAGGTACCCCGTTGTTCCGCCCCGGCAGCACGCCAAGAATGTGATTGCTGCAATCGGACTTGTGCCAGGCCGATGCCAGCGAGGTGCCGCCCAGGACATGCTTGGCGACCGGAATCACCTGCTCGCCGCAGAGCATGCCCAGCAGTCCCAGGAGAGCCACGAGCGGCGGCGCCGGTGAGCGTACCTGGAGCAGACTGTAGAGGATGCCGACCAGCACACCGGCACCGATGGAGAGCAGGTAGAGCTTCATGGCTGCATGTGCCTCTCAAGACGATTGGCTGAGATAGACCGAACGTGGCGGCCATGCTCCCGACATCGCCGAGAGAATGGCGGTTACGACGCGGACGTCGAGCATCGAACGTTCAGGCTGTCGTGACCGGCCGGGCGTCAGCGCGCGGGAACCGGTTCCTGCGTCGGACCGTGTTTCACGCGCTCTTCGGCGCCGTGCACCATGGTGTAGGCGTAGTCGACACCCATGCCGTAAGCGCCGGAATGCTCCTTGACCAGTGCCATGACGGCGTCGTAGGTATCCTTGTGCGCCCAGTCGCGCTGCCATTCGAGCAGGACCTGCTGCCACGTCATCGGCACCACGCCGGCCTGAATCATTCGCTGCATGGCGTAGTCGTGAGCCTCCTTCGAGGTGCCACCCGAGGCGTCGGCGACCATGTAGATCTCGTAGTCCGCGTCATGCATGGCGGAAAGCGCGAAGGTGTTGTTGCACACTTCCGTCCACAGACCGGCGACAACGACTTTATTGCGGCCATTCCTGGCCAGGGCGTCGCGGACTTTCTGATCGTCCCAGGAGTTCATGGAAGACCGCTCGAGAATGGGAAGGTCCGGGAACACGGCGAGCAATTCGGGAAAGGTGTGCCCGGAGAAACTGAGCGTTTCCACGGTGGTGATGGTGGTGGGAATGCCGAAGATGCGGGCGGCCTTGGCCAGCCCCACGACATTGTTCTTCAGCACCTGCCGATCGATGGACTGCACGCCGAAAGCCATCTGCGGTTGCTGGTCGATGAAAATGATCTGGCAGTTGTTTGGCGTCAAGACTTCCAGTTTCGGTGACATGATCAGCCCTTCTCGATGAGTGATAGCGGAAAGTCGCGGTCGAATCGAGCGGATCAGGGCGCTGTCACACACCTTTCCGGCGGCCATGGGCATCTCGATTCGTGGCTACCAAGGTACGGAAGCGTGGCAGATGAAAATTGAACGAAACGGCGTCCTTTGGAACAAGACAATGGCGGTGAGCGGAGGTCACGATCATCTTAATGGCACCTTCCAGCCCAAGCTTCGCTTGGCCTCAGGCGTCGAATTGATCATTTGCGCTAATCCATCTCCGACGCGCAAGCTGGGTCCTAGCTCGAACGACAACTTCAACGACGCAGGGAGGGAGCATGACGCGACCGAATATTCTGGTACTGATGGCCGATCAGGTGAATGGCACCCTGTTTCAGGACGGGCCTGCGGACTTTCTGCATGCGCCTAATCTGAAGAAGCTGGCCAAACGATCGGTCAATTTCAACAACGCCTATACACCGAGCTATCTGTGCGCGCCGGGTCGTGCGGCCTTCATGTCGGGTCAGCTGCCGTCGCGGACCGGCGTTTACGACAACGCTGCCGAGTTTCGTTCGGCCGTGCCGACCTGGGCGCATCATTTGCGCCGCGCTGGTTATTCGACCTGCCTTTCCGGCAAGATGCATTTCGTCGGTCCGGATCAATTGCACGGTTTCGAGACGCGCCTGACGACCGATGTCTATCCTGCCGATTTCGGCTGGACGCCGGACTATCGCAAGCCGGGCGAGCGGATCGACTGGTGGTATCACAATCTGGGCTCGGTCACCGGCGCCGGCGTCGCCGAGATCTCCAATCAGATGGAGTACGACGACGAAGTCGCGTTCCATGCCGAGCAGAAACTGTTCGACCTCTCTCGCGGGCATGATTCGCGTCCCTGGGCAATGTGCGTGAGCTTTACTCACCCGCACGACCCTTATGTGACGCGGCGCAAATTCTGGGATCTGTACGAAGATTGCGAGCATCTCGATCCGGAGCAGGGCGTGGTGCCGTTCGATGAACTCGATCCGCACAGTCAGCGGGTTTTCGAGGCCAACGACTATACGAAATTCGATATCCAGCCCGAAGACGTGCGTCGGGCGCGCCGTGGTTACTTCGCCAATATCTCCTATATCGACGACAAGGTCGGCTCGATTCTGGATACGCTCGAACGGACGCGGATGCTTGACAACACCATCATCGTTGTCTGCTCCGACCACGGCGACATGATCGGCGAGAAGGGATTGTGGTTCAAAATGAGCCCGTTCGAGGGCTCCTCCAGGGTGCCGCTGATGATCGCCGCACCGGGGCTCGAGGCACGTTCGGTCGAGGCGCCGGTATCGACCATCGACATCAATGCCACGCTGGCCGATCTGGTGGGTATCGATCTGTCCGAGGTCGCGCCCTGGACCGACGGTCAATCACTGCTGCCACTGGCTCGAGGCGGTACCCGCGAGGCGCCGGTCTATATGGAATACGCGGCCGAAGGCACGTACGCTCCGCTGGTCACGATTCGCGAGGGCAAATGGAAGTTCAACCATTGCGAGCTCGATCCGCCGCAGCTGTTCGATCTCGAGGCCGACCCGCACGAGACCCGCAATCTGGCCGAGGATCCGGCGTACGCGGAGGAGCTGGCCGCATTTCAGGCCAAGGTACGTGACCGTTGGGACATGCAACGCTTCGATGCCGACGTCCGCGAAAGTCAGGCGCAGCGGCTGATCGTCTACGAAGCGCTGCGCAATGGGCACTACTACCCGTGGGATCACCAGCCATTGCAGGATGCCTCCCAGCGCTACATGCGCAATCACATGGACCTCAACATCGTCGAGGAGTCCCAACGCTTTCCTCGCGGTGAGTGAAATGACGGTCGTTGGAGGGCGAGGTGGCAATCATTTCGCCTGCGGCGTATGAGTAGGCGTCGCATCCGCGTATAATCTGCGTCATACGAACGTCCAAGATGAAAGTCGAGTTCACCTCGGCTTTCGTCGTTCTATCGATACTGTCGTCGCTCCATTCACGTCGTTTCCCGCGAGATTCCCCGCTGTGCTCTCTACTGCCAACATCACCATGCAGTTTGGCCCCAAGCCGCTGTTCGAGAACGTTTCCGTCAAATTCGGCGGGGGCCATCGCTACGGCCTGATCGGCGCCAACGGCTGTGGCAAGTCCACCTTCATGAAGATTCTGGGGGGCGACCTGGACCCGAGTGGCGGCCAGGTGATGCAGGATGCCACCACGCGGCTGGGCAAGCTGCGCCAGGATCAGTTCGCGTTCGAGAACGAGCGCGTGATCGATACCGTGATCATGGGCCACGAGGAGCTGTGGGAGGTGGCCGCTGAACGCGAGCGGATCTACTCCCAGGCGGAGATGAGCGACGAAGACGGCATGAAGGTCGCCGATCTGGAAGTCCGCTTCGCCGAACTCGAGGGCTATACCGCAGAGTCGCGCGCTGGCGAACTGCTGCTCGGCCTGGGCATCCCGCTCGAGCAGCACACCCAGCCGATGAGTGTCGTCGCGCCGGGCTGGAAGCTGCGGGTACTATTGGCACAGGCACTGTTCAGTGATCCCGACGTGCTGCTGCTCGACGAGCCCACCAACCATCTGGACATCAACACCATCCGTTGGCTGGAAGACATTCTACGGGCGCGCAGCTCGACGATGATCATCATCTCTCACGATCGTCACTTCCTGAACAGTGTCTGTACCCATATGGCGGACCTCGACTACGGCGAGCTGCGCCTGTTCCCGGGTAACTACGACGAGTACATGATCGCGGCGACCCAGGCGCGAGAACGGCTGCACTCCGAAAACGCCAAGAAGAAGGCCGAAATCGCCGAGCTGCAGCAGTTCGTCAGCCGCTTCTCGGCCAACGCCTCCAAGGCCAAGCAGGCGACCTCGCGCCAGCGCAAGATCGACAAGATCCAGCTCGACGAGGTCAAGCCATCGTCGCGGGTCAGTCCGTTCATTCGCTTCGAGCAGACCAAGAAGATCCATCGCCACGCGCTGACGGCGGAGAAACTCTCCAAGGCGTGGGACGACAACGTGCTGTTCGACCGCCTGGGGCTGCAGATCGAGGCCGGCGAGCGGGTGGCGATCATCGGTCCCAACGGCATCGGCAAGACCACGCTGCTCAACTGTCTGGTCGGCACGATGACGCCGGATGCCGGCGAGGTGAAGTGGACCGACGCGGCGGAAGTGGGTTACTTCGCCCAGGATCACGCCGCCGATTTCGAGGGCGGCGAGACGCTGTTCGACTGGATGCGGCAGTGGACCACCGAGGGCGAACAGACCGTGCGCGGTGCGCTGGGGCGAATGCTGTTCTCCAACGACGATATCGGCAAGTCGGTCAAGGTCATCTCCGGTGGCGAGCAGGGGCGGATGCTGTTCGGCAAGCTGATCCTGCAAAAGCCCAACGTGCTGGTAATGGACGAGCCGACCAACCACCTCGACATGGAATCGATCGAGGCGCTCAATCTGGCACTGGACAACTATCCCGGTACGCTGATTTTCGTCAGCCACGACCGCGAATTCGTCGGCTCGCTGGCCACCAGAATCATCGAGATGAAGGAAGATGGCATCGTCGATTTCAGCGGCAATTACGACGACTATCTGCGCAGTCAGGATATCTACGGCTAACGCTCGTTTTCGATATCCCTCCTGGGCCGTGCATGGGCTACGCTGAACGATAGCGAGTTCATGCCCGTTCAGGAGAGCCCCGTCATGTCAGACGCCCCCACCAAGAGAGTCGACCCCGCCAAGACCGCCCTGGTGCTGATCGAATTCCAGAATGATTTCACCACGCCCGGTGGTGCCCTTCACGATGCCGTGAAAGGCGTCATGGGGCGTGATGACATGCTGTCCAAGACCCAGACCCTCGTTGCCAGGGCGCGAGCTGCCGGTGTCAGTATTCTTCATGCGCCCATCCACTTCGCCCCGGGCTATTACGAAATTGCCGCCCAACCCTACGGCATTCTGGCCGGTGTGGTGGCCGGTAACGCCTTCGTGCAAGGGCAATGGGGCGCCGAGATCTGCGAGGTATTGACACCGCAACCCGGCGACATCGTCATCGAGGGTAAACGAGGTCTGGATACGTTTGCCTCGACCAATCTCGATTTCATTCTGCGCAGCAAGGGAATCGAAACCATCGCGCTGGCGGGTTTTCTGACCAACTGCTGCGTGGAATCGACCATGCGCTCGGGCTACGAGAAAGGCTTCGAGGTGCTGACGCTGACCGACGCCGTCGCCGCTACCAGCGAGGCCGAGCACGATGCCGCCATCGCCTACGACTACCCGATGTTCTCCAAACCGATGACCAGCGCCGAGTTCGCCGGGTTACTCCCGAGCGCCACATAAACGCGAAACGTTCCCGGTCTGGGAGAGAAATGCCATCGCCAGGGTCTAAGGCCAAGGTCTATCGAGAGAGCCGATGGCAATGCGTCGTGGTCATCATCGGCCAGCGAGACCGCCGGTGCGCTGGAGTGCCGGCCAAAACCGCATGCCGCGGGACTCGACGAAGGAGCGACGAGCGATGATGTCACGAGCAAGATCCGTTTCGGTGTTATTGGGTGCCCTGATGACGACAGTGGCAACGGCAGCGATTGCCTTGCCCAGCAGTTTTCCCACCGGCACGACCGTCTACGATCCCGAGCGGGCCTATAATGGTCTCGTGCTGTTTCCTGGCGGCGATCTCAAGACCCACCTGATCGACATGAATGGCAACGAGGTCCACCGCTGGGACTTCGAGGGCTTCCCTCCGATTCCGCTCTCGGCCGATCAGGCCAACGGCGAAAAAGGGCATCTGCTGGTACAGTTGGCGCGCGCCGAAAAGCTCCCTGAACATGCCAGCCCCGGCAATGGCTTGACCAATGCCTCGGTCGCGGAAGTGGATTGGGACGGTGAGGTGAAATGGCAGTGGGGCGGTCAGCAGAATCCGGTCTATCAGCATCACGATATGCGCCGCCTGCCCAACGGCAATAATCTGGTAATGACCGCCGATATGCGGGAGCTCAACGGTTTCGACTACGAGATCATCGACAACGCGGTGGAAGAGGTCGATGCCGATGGCAAGGTCGTCTGGTCCTGGACGGCTGGTGATCATCTCGACGAGATGGGATTCTCCGACGAACGGCTGCGTTCGCTCAAGGATTCCGAGGATCCGGATTTCCTGCATTTGAATACCGCGCTGCCCGTGGGTCCCAATCACTGGTATGACGGCGGCGACGAGCGCTTCGCGCCGGACAACATCCTGATCAACTCGCGCAATGCCAACGTCACTTTCATCGTCGATCGACAGAGCGGCGAGATCGTCTGGCGCATGGGTCCGGATTTCCCCGCGCTGCAACTGACCGGCAAGCTCGGACGCCCGGTCGACCAGACCGTGGGCTCGCACGATGCGCACATCATTCCGGAAGGGCTGCCGGGTGCCGGTAATCTGCTGATCTTCGACAACCAGGGTAACGCCGGCTTTCCGCCCTCCCGGCAGGGCTTCTTCTCGTCCTCGCGCGTGATCGAGGTCGACCCGACCAGCGACGAGATCGTGTGGCAGTACTCCGGCGACATGTCCGGGCGCTCGCCTTACACGTTCTACAGTTCGTTCATCTCGAGCGCGCGTCGGCTACCCAACGGCAATACGCTGATCGACGAAGGTCAGAACGGGCGACTGTTTCAGATCACCCAAAAGGGCGAGATCGTGTGGGAGTACGTCAGCCCGTTCTTCGGCAAATCGATGCCTGAGGACGACTACGTCACCAATCAGGTCTATCGCGCGCAGTTGGTGGATTACGACTGGGCACCGGACGGCACGTCCCACGAGGAAACCGCGGTGAAGCCGGACTGCGGTCTCTATCCGGCGGCGCCCGGCTGCCATCCGGGCCAGCCCGACGCGCCTTCCGGCACCTGAGCTTCTCGGTCGGCGTGACGGCAACGTGCCGCACGCTGGCCGGGTGCAGATGACGTAAGGTCTGCGTAGACTCCAGAACACACTTCCCCGTACGAGTGACCATGTCCAGCCACCTCGCAGATTCCTCGCGCGCCGCGAATTCCCTTCCGGGTGACGCATCGCTCGATACCCTGATCGTCGGCGCCGGCGCGACCGGGCTGGCGGCGACCTGGACGCTGGCCAAGCGCGGCCAGAGCGTCACCCTGCTCGAGAGCAACGACCAGGTCGGTGGCAATCTGCATACCGAGCGGGACGGCGAGTGGCAGATCGAGCACGGCCCCAACACCGTGATCATGAAGCCGCCGCTCTATGCGTTGCTCGAGGAGCTCGACCTGCTTGGCGAAGCGCAGCCCGCCAATGCGGAAAGCACCAAGCGTTTCGTGGTGCTGAACGGCCAGCCCGTGGCGCTGCCGATGAAGCCGCTGGACGCGCTGACCAGCCCGATCATCGGTTGGCGCGGTTGGACACGGCTCGCTCGCGAGCCGTTCATTGCCCGCTCGACGGCATCGGAAGAGACACTGGCGGCGTTCGTCGAGCGCCGCCTGGGGCCAAAGATTCTCGGACGCATGGTCGATCCGTTCGTCTCCGGCGTCTATGCCGGAGACCCCGCGCGGCTCTCGGTTCAGGCCGCGATGCCACGGCTGGCTGCGATGGAACAGCAGCACCGCTCGCTGATCATTGGCGGTCTCAAACGGCTTCGTCAGGCGCGCCGCGATCCTTCCCCGATACCTGTCGAATGGCGGGGAAAACTGGTCAGCTTTCCGCAGGGGCTGCAGCGTCTGGCGGACCGGCTGGCAGAATGTATTGCTGCCCAGCCGACCGCGGCGCTCCAGACTGGCTGTGAAATCAGTGGCATTCGTCGCGAAGGCGAACAGTGGGTCGTCGAGGATCGCCAAGGCCAGCAATGGCGGGCCCGATCGCTGGTGTTGGCGGTGCCGGCACCGGTGGCGGCGATACTGCTGCGCCCGCTGGACGAGCGGCTGGCGAAACCGCTGTCGGCGATCGCCTATCCGCCGGTCAATGCCATCGCGCTTGGCTTCCGCGAGCAGGACATTGCGCATCCGCTGGATGGTTTCGGCGTGCTGATTCCGCGCGCCGAGAAACGCCGTACGCTGGGCGCGCTGTTCTCTTCGACGTTATTCGAAGGCCGGGCGCCGGCCGGGCACAAGCTGCTCAACGTGTTCATCGGCGGTCGTCAGAGCCCGGAAGCGGCAGCCGGAGACGACGCGACGCAAGTATCGCGAGTCCTTGGCGATCTGCGCGATCTGCTGGGCATCCGAGGAGAGCCGGTGTGGCAAAAAGTGACGCGCTGGCCGCAGGCCATACCTCAGTACGAACTCGGCCATCTGGCGCGAATGGAGATGCTGGATGACGCGCTTCGGGATTATCCCGGGCTGCACCTCGCCGGTAACTGGCGTGGCGGTATCGCGGTGGGCGACTGCCTCGAGAACGGCCGCTTGCTGGCGGAAAAACTGCTGGCCGCGGAGCCGACCTGACGACAGGAGGGCGTCGTCAGGTCAGTATCTACTGATTCAATGATTTTCAGTCCACCCACTCACTTGTCCACCAGTTCTGCCACCGACGACAGGATTTCCCGGGGACGGAACGGATAGCGTTCGATCTCGGCATTGTCGGCGATGCCGCTCAGTACGAGCACCGTGTGCATGCCGGCTTCGATACCGGCGACGATATCGGTATCCATGCGATCGCCGATCATTCCCGCGCCGTCCGAGTGGACACCGAGCTTGTTCAGCGCCGAACGGAACATCATCGGGTTGGGCTTGCCGACGATATACGGCTTGCGGCCGGTGGCCTCGGTGATAAGAGCCGCGATGGCGCCGGTGGCCGGCAGCACGCCTTCCTGGCTGGGCCCGGTGGCATCCGGGTTGGTGCAGATGAAGCGCGCGCCCTGAAGAATCAGGCGAATCGCCTTGGTGATCGCCTCGAACGAGTAGGAGCGGGTTTCACCGAGCACGACATAGTCCGGCTTGGTATCGGTCATGATGAAGCCGGCTTCATGAATCGCCGTGGTCAATCCCGCCTCGCCGACCACGAATGCCGACCCACCCGGCGCCTGGTCGCGCAAGAACGCCGCCGTGGCCAGCGCCGAGGTCCAGATCTTGTCTTCAGGGACTTCCAGGCCACTTTGTCTCAAGCGTGCACTCAGATCCCGCGGGGTGTAGATCGAGTTGTTGGTCAGCACCAGAAACGGGATCTCGCGTTCCCGCCACTGGTTGATCAACTCCGATGCGCCCGGGATGGCCTTGTTTTCATGGACCAGGACGCCATCCATATCGGTCAACCAGGATTTGATGTTCCGTCGACTCGCGGTGTTATCTTTTTTGCTGGTCTCTTTATTAGACATGAGGCCCCTTGGCGCGCGTGGAGAGAGGATCGATACCGGATCACTTGTTCTGCCAGTTTAGCAACTTGTCGGCAACAAGTGATGTCTGCGTCTGTTCGGTCAATACCCGCGCTCGGCATCGGCCAGATCCGGTACGCTACCTTCGCGCTCGAAACGTTCCAGGTTGGCGGCCACGATCCGGCTACCGGTGGGGGCGTCGATCAACGAGGCGATGTGCGGCGTCACCGTGATGTGGGGATGCGTCCAGAACGGATGCTCGCTCGGCAGCGGTTCGACATGGAACACGTCCAGCGTGGCGTGGCTCAACTGGCCGCTATCCAGTGCGGCGAGCAAGTCGTCCTCGACCAGGTGTTGGCCGCGACCGGCATTGATCACGCTTGCACCGCGAGGCAGTCTGGTGAAGAGCCTGCCATCGAGAATCCCCGTCGTCGCGTCGGTCAATGGCAGCAGGCAGACCAGAATCTCGCAGCGACCGACGAACGCCGAGAATCCGGCTTCGCCCGTGAAGGTCGTTATCCCCTCGATATCGCGTTTGGTGCGTGACCAGCCCAGCGTCTCGAAACCCAGCGCGGAAAGCGTGGAAGCCGCCGCGCTTCCCAGATTGCCGAGTCCCATGACACCCACGGTGCGATTCGTCGCTGGCGGCACTACCAGCTGTTTCCAGCGCCGCTCGCGCTGATTGGCACTGATCGTCGGCATGTCGCGGTGGTGACGCAGCACGTGTAGCGCCACGTACTCGCGCATGCGCTGGGTCAGATCCGTACCCACGGTACGAATGATGGGAATCTGGCGGGGCAGCTTCGTATCGGCCAGCACATGATCGATGCCCGCGCCCAGCGAGACGATCGCCTTGAGATTGGGAAAGGGTAGAAACGCGCCGGTCTTCGGCTTCCACACGACGGCATAGGTGACCGCCTCGACATCGCCCGGATCGTGGAACGAGCGGATCGTCCACGCCGGCAGCAGGCCCTGAAGCTGTTCGATCCACCAGTTTGTTTTATCCACACCCGGTATTGATACAACGATAGACATCTTCGGAATCCTGGTAGTGAATCAGGGTCGTACGACCGACTCGTCATCGCCGAGCGGTTCAATATGAAATGGCGCCGGCGTAGCACCGCCGCCGATCGGCTGAGTCGGATCATTGATGCCGACGCATTCGCCCGTTGCCGGATTCCGCGATACCGCCGACACGCAGGCGTAGAGCTTGGGGAACACCAGCGGCTGGGCGATCTCCAGCTTGAAGCGTTCGCCCAGTTTCGCCAGTGTCGCGTGATCGAAGCGTGGATCGACACGCACCGAGCCGCGGTAGCTGGCATCCAGGCGAGGGCGATGCACGGCTTCTTCCACGTTCATGTTGAAGTCCATCATCAATGCCGCGACCTGGGTCACTGCCGGCATGATCAGGTTGCCGCCGGAGGCGCCCACCGAGAAGCGAGCCTCGCCATCCCTCACCGCCACCGTCGGACACATGTTCGAGGAATTGATGCGCTTGCCGCCCGCCATGGTGGTGGGATAGCCAGGGCGCGGATCGAAGTAGCTGACGCTGTCGTTCATCAGCATGCCGGTCGAAGGCAGCGTGACGCCCGAGCCGAAGCGATTGAGCAGGGTGTGGGTGAGCGCGACCATGTTGCCCTCGGCGTCCACCGACGACATCGACGAGGTGCAGGCGCCATTCTCGATATCGATGACGCCATCCATAGCGGACAGCACGCCGTTACGAATCTTGTGCTGCTTCCAGCAGTACTCCAGCGCCTCGGTGTAGGCGAGCCAGGTCTCCGGCGTCGGTTTCTCCGAGGTTGTCGGCATGGCCGCGAGCGCGTACGCCAGCATCTCGCGCTGGCGCAGGCCACCTGAGACTTCACCCGGCGTGTAAAGCGTGTAGCCGCGGTGCTCGGCGGCCATGGGCTCATACTCGAGCACTTCGTAGTTGGCGAGATCAGCGTGGCAGATTCGTGAACCGCCCGCTTGCAGGTCGGTGACGATCTTCTCCGCCAGCGCACCGCGATAGAAAGTCTCGCTGCCACCCTCGGCGATCTCGCGCAGGGTCTCGGCCAGATGGGGGATTTTCAGGCGGCTTTCCGGCGTCGCCGGGTGGCCGCCGGGGAGATAGATATCGCGTGAGGTTGGGTCGCGGGCTAGCGTCCGCGCACAGACACCGATCTGCAGGCTGGTGAACCAGTCGACGTTCAGCCCGCGCTCGGCCAAACGAATGGCCGGTGCCATCACCTCGCTGCGGGGCCGGGAGCCCAATCGGCTCAGGGCGTGTTCGAGCCCGGCCACGGTACCGGGCACGGTGATCGAGCGATAGCCTTCGATGTTGGCGTTGTCGACCACGCCGGGAAAACCCATCGGCGTTGCCGGCAGGTTCGGGTCGACGGGATAGTCGTCGAGTCGGGTGTCGCCGGCCAGGGTTCCCTGGAAATCGAGCGCCACCGCGCGCTGCTCCTTCGCCAGCCAGATCACCATGAAGCCGGCACCGCCAAGGCCGCTCATCCACGGCTCGACCGCATTGAGCGCGTAGGCCGTGGCGACGATGGCATCGATGGCATTACCACCGGCGTTGAGCTGCGCGGCGCCGGCCTGCGCCGCCACGCGATGCTGGGACGTCACCGCGCCATGCCGGGAGCGCGCGGCCGGTGTGGTCAGCGTCCAGTTGTCGATATCGCGATGGAATCGTGTCATGTGCTGGGCGTCTCGTTGTCGTTATTCGCTGTCGCCTCGATCAAATCGCCGACCAGGGCCTCGACGTCGTCCAGGTAGTCGCTGCCGCTGGAAGGTGGCGTCGGGTCGGAAGTCATCGCGACGGTCATGGCTCGCGAGGGGATCACGTAGAGCAGTTGGCCGCCGTAGCCCCAGCCGTAAAAGACCGATTCGCCGGCGATACGGGTGATGAACCAACCGTAACCGTAATCGTCACCGTTGAAGAACGAGCGGGTGCGCGGCTGCCACGAGCGCTCGATCCAGCCAACGGAGAGCACGCGCTGGCCGTCGAGCTGACCGTTCTGACGAAACATCTCGCCGAAGCGCAGCAGCGCCTGCGGCGTCAGCCCCATCTCGTTGCCGCCGAAGTAGATGCCTTGCGGGTCTCGCGTCCAGGGTGGAATGGCAAAACCCAGTGGCTCGCCCAGCCAGTCGCGGGCGAGCGCCAGAGTCGTGCCACCGGTGGCTTCGGTGAGTGCGGCAGAGAGCAGATGGCTGTTGCCGGTGGAGTAGAGCATTCGACCGCCGGGTTCGTCGACGAAGGGACGTTCGAGCGCATCGTGGACCCAGTTCGGGCTTGCGACCCAGGCACCGTAGTTGCTGCCGGAAGTGCGCTCCAATCCGGCCTGCATCGAGAGCAGGTTGCCCACGGTGATCTTGTTCACGCGAGGATCGATATCGGCGGGAACACGGTCACCCAGCAGCTCGACAATCGGTTGATCGACGCTCTCGATCACGCCGCGATCGATCGCGGCGCCCACCAACGCCGAGATCAGTGTCTTTGAGAGTGACTTGATATTGGCAGTCTCGTCGGTCGCGTGGCCGCGAAAGCTCTCGTCGATCACGGTCTCGCCATCAATGGCGACCAGCAGGGTGTGGCTGCGCGGCAGGACGCTGGCGCGCTCGATGACGCTCTCCCGACGGTCGGCGGCCAGGGCCGCGGTCGCCTGCTCGAGCGGCAGCAGCGTCAGCAGGCCAACGAGGCAGAGACGCCAGGCAGGCATGGAGTGAGAGCTTGTGAGAGAGGTCGGCATGTTTCCGAGTGTGGCGCATGCCACCGCGATCTTCCACGTGGGTCTATTGGCTCGGCCCAGGGGACTTTTCAGACCGTGCGGGTCCGGGCGCCAGCGCGCCAGCCATGCAGATAGAAACCGAGATAGCGCAGGGCGACGTAGCCGACGATGCCCGTGGCAACGATCACTTCCAGTATCGCCAGACCGTGAATGATGGCGACATCGTGCGCGTTGAAGCCATGGTCCTGCATCCATCCGGCTGTCTTCGCCAGTGCCGAGGCGCCAATCACCATGGGGAAGGTGAAGGCGGCGTAGCCTGGGCTGTAGGGCAGTCGCAGAAGTTTGAAAAACGCCAGATAGATCACGGCGGTCATCAGGATGGCGATGCCCGCGAGTAGTGCGACCATCAGCGGGTTCGGTTCGGTGACCACGGTGAGATAACCCGCCAGCGACAGACTCGCGGGTGCCGCCATGATGGCGATGGTGGGCTTGGCGGGATCGGGAATCTCGTCGGCGAAAATCAGCCGATAGATCATCACTGGCAGCAGAACCGCATAGAGCGCCATGCCGAAATAGAGCAGGCCTGTGGCCAGCGGGTGCAGCGCTGCGACACCCGGAAATGCCACGTCGGCGACGATGATACCCACCGGTGGTACGAACCAGGCAGGCACCATATGGTGAAGTTCGAAGGTCTTTGCACGATGAGCGACAAAGGCGGCGAGAAAGCTCAGGTGGAGCGCTACCGCGGCGAGCCAGAGCACGACGCCAGCCGCCGGCATGATCCAGTCTCCTACGGTTTTCGATACCACCATCAACGCCATGGCGAAGGTGGGTACCACGCTACCGACGACGGGATGCGCCAGATCCGCTCGCAGCAGACGGGGATGAAGCACGAACTTGGTGCCGAGAATCAGCAGCAGGATCGCAGCGATGGCTGCGCCCGCCAACTGTGCCCCGCCGCCGAGCGGGGCGAAGCCTTCCCAACTCCAGCCGAGGCTGGAGATGCCCAGCGCCAGACCGGCCATTGGGGTCGGGGCAGTCTGAAGTCGCTGGGACATCGTGATCATGTGTTTCTCCTCGGAAGCGATGGAGACACCTTATGGCAATTCGAGCTATCGTTATATTTTAACTTTTTTCACAATTCGTTTTGTTATATTTAACAAATTGGTGGCTTTGCATGAACACGCGACGAAATCGAGGAGCTTTGGATGGCTATCACGTTCCGGCAGTTGCAGGTTTTCGTTGCCGTCGCGCGGGAACGCACGCTAACCACGGCGGCGGCGACGTTGTTTCTGACCAAGCCGGCGGTCAGCATTGCGCTGGCGGAGCTCGAAAAGCAGTGCGGGCGAACGCTTTTCGACCGTCATCGCAACCGGCTCTATCTCAATGATCAGGGCCGACGCCTGCTGCCGATGGCGGATGAACTATTGGCACGCGGCGATGCCATCGAGCAGCTGTTCGACAACGATGCCCTCGGCGGGCATCTGCATATCGGCGCCAGCTACACGATCGGTCATCAGTTATTGCCGATGTTGTTGCGGGATTTTCGTCTTGAGACCGGTCACCGGGATCAGCAGGTGACCATCGCCAACAGCGCGGCGATCTGCGCGGCGCTGGAAGCGTTCGAACTGGATATCGGCATGATCGAGGGGCGCGTTGCCGGTGAGCGCTTCCATGTCATGCCTTGGCGGCGTGACCGTATGCTGATTGCGGCAGCCCCCGATCATCCCCTTGCGCAGCGGGGCAAGGTCGAGGTCGAGGCGATGGCGGATTACGCCTGGCTGTTACGAGAGCCGGGATCGGGCACGCGGGAGCAGTTCATGCGTTTCATTGCGCCACAGTTGCCGCAATGGGAGCTCAGTCTGGAGATAAACTCGGCGGAGGCGATTATCAACGCCGCATCAGCCGGGCTGGGATTGACGTGCCTGTCCACGTTGGAAGCGCGTCACCCACTGAACGATGGTCGCCTGGTCGAAATCGAGCTGGCGCTGGAAATGACGCGGGAATTCAGTCTGGTGCTGCACCGAGATAAATATCGCAGTCCGCTGATCGAGCGATTTATCGGATTCTGCAGAGATCGGGGTGACAGTGTCGAAACATGAATTCTGATGTCAGCCAGCCACCGGGCATCCCTGCCCCCGAGAAGCACTCTCGGGGGCGAGTATTGGTGCAACGGATCACTCGTTGTTGATATCAGCCGCCAAGGAATGACGACATCGCCTTGTCCGTGATCATGCCGCAGGCCTTCTCACCTGCCTTGTCCTTAAGGTTGGTCAGGCTGAAAGTCTGACCGTTTCCGCCATCGAGCAACCCGCTCAGTCCCTGCTGGTAGCTGTCGTTCTCCTCGGCCTGACTCTGGCCGCCAATCTTCTCGAGCAGGCCGTTCTTGACCTTGTCGGTGGCGCTTTCGGTATAGCCCTGGTCCTGGCAATAGCCGAGGACGCCGGCGACGTTCTGCATGCTGCCGAGGTTCATGGAGCCGGAGCCCAGTGCGCTCAGCAGAGAGGCGCCGCTGGCAGTGCCCGTACTCTGGGAGGACTGGCCGGACATCATCTCGCCAGCGCTTTTCTTGACGCTATCGAAACTGTAGGCCGAGGCCATCGGCGAGGCCGCGACGGAGGCGGTCAGCAGAGCAGCGGAAAGGAAACGAAGATTCATCAAATATGACTCCTGAATAAAAAATACCCCCATGCAAGAGAGGGCTCGATGAAGCGAATCGCGACTGGAGACGAAATGTTGACGATAGGGCGATGAGACGCCGCGCTAGCGCTGTCCTACGCTAGGTTAACCACAGCCGACGGTTCAAGATCGGGTAATGACGACCTTCCGGTGATCTCATTGCTCGATGAAGAAACGCCGAGCCGGCGTCATGGTCTGGGCTTTGAGTATCGGAAGGGACCCGATGTTCCCTCGAAAAAGGAGATGTCATGATTATTACCGTGGGTGAATTCAGGAAAGTGCTCGAAGAGTACGACGATGATCTGGAATTGAGTTTCAGCGGTCTGGAGTATCATCGTGTTCGGGCCAAGGGCGAGATGCATCTGGAAGTCGAGTTCGAAGAGAAAATCTTCAGGGATAAGGTGGGCCACATCAAGGTTCATGACGAGAAGCCCTGAACTCGACGATTAGTCTATAGGCTTGGCCGACATCGTTGCTTTTCGGAGCTGGCGTCGTCTGGAGACGGCTCGAGTGATGGCGGAACCGTCGGAGTGCCTCGCTGAGGCTACGCCGTGGCGCCCTTTTCCGTTACCGTTACGCCTCACCGATGCTAGGGAGCGGCACTCATGGATGATTCAACCCTTGTGACACAGGTCGACGTTGCCGTTGTCGGCGGCGGGCCGATCGGCCTGTGTTTCGCCAATGCGCTGTCGCGCCAGGGCGTGAGTTCCATGCTGATTGATCGCCAGCCGCGATCAGCGATGGTGGAACCCGGCAGTGACGGGCGAGAAATCGCGCTGACCCGGGCCTCCCGACAGATCCTCGACAAGCTCGATGTCTGGCCTAGAGTCGAGCCGGCCGAACGCGCCCGGATGCGTGGCGCCAAGGTTTTCGATGGCCAGTCGCTATTTGCGATGCAGATCGCGCCGGATGCTGCCAAAGACGAGCCACTGGGTTGCCTGGTGCCCAATCAGGCGATCCGACGATCTGCTTACGCGGCATTGCAGGCGGCGACTCCCGGACAGGGCGAGACCCTGTGGCGTGACGAGCACGAAATCGCGCGCTTCCAGGCAGGCGATGAAGCCGTCGATATCGTTCTCGATAGTGGCGAGCGCATTCATGCCTCTTTGCTGGTAGCAGCGGATAGCCGTTTTTCCACCACGCGCCGTGCCATGGGGATTCCCGTTCACACCTATCAGCACGGCCAGCACATGCTGGTCTGTCGGATGCATCATGATGAACCTCATGATCAGACGGCGTGGGAGTGGTTCGGCCATGGCCAGACACTGGCGCTGCTGCCGGTCGACACCCATTGTTCCTCGGTCGTATTGACGCTGTCCCCGGCGGAAATGGAGAAGCAACTCGCGCTGAGCGTCGAGGCGTTCAATAGGGATATCACCCAACGTTTCGGCGGCCGGCTAGGTTCGATGCGTCGGGTCGCCGAGCCGCACCGTTATCCGCTGGTCAGCGTCTATGCCGAGCGTTTCGTCGGGCCCCGTCAGGCACTGATCGGCGATGCCGCCGTGGGCATGCACCCGGTGACCGCACATGGCTTCAACCTCGGCCTGCAGGGCCTGTCGCGGCTGGCGGATCTGATTGGCGCCGCGCGTGCGCAGGGTCAGGACATTGCATCGCCATCGCTGCTCAGGCGCTATCAGCGCGAGCAGCGCCTGGCGACCGCGCCGCTGTTCGCCGCGACCCTGGCTATCGTCGGTTTATATACCGATGATCGAGTTCCGGCCAAACTGCTGCGCAAGGCGGTGCTGCGAGCCGGTGCGGCGGCCTGGCCGGTGAAGCGCCTGATAGCCGGTCATTTGATGCGGTCGTCGGATTAGCGGTATTCGATACTGGATAGCGCACGGTATTCGACACGAGACTGCGGAACGGAACCCGACGGGCGATATCTGTCTTCGCCTTTCTCCGTCTTTCTCTCAAGAGGAGTTCGTATGGATCTTGCAATGGTGGGACTCGGGCGCATGGGCGCCAACATGGCCGAGCGGCTGGTGCGCGACGGGCACCGCGTGGTGGGTTGCGACCCCAGCGAGGAGGCGACCGCCAGCGCGGCGGAAAAGGGCATCGAGCCGTCGACATCGCTGGCCGCAGCGGTCGGGGCTCTGCCGTCGCCCAGAATCGTCTGGCTGATGGTTCCCGCCGGCCCGCTGGTGGACAAGCTCATCGCCGAGCTCGAACCGATGTTGTCTAAGGACGACATCGTGATCGACGGTGGCAACTCGATGTACAAGGACACCGTGCGCCGGGCCGAGACGCTGCGCGAGCATCATCTTCATTACGTCGATGTCGGCACCAGTGGTGGCGTCTGGGGGCTTCAGGAAGGCTACAGCATGATGGTGGGGGGCGAGACGTCCATCGTCGAGTCACTCAAGCCGCTGTTCGAGACCCTGGCGCCGGCTGCCGACAAGGGCTGGGGGCATGTCGGCCCCAGCGGTTCCGGTCACTTTACCAAGATGGTCCACAATGGCATCGAGTACGGCATGATGCAGGCCTATGCCGAAGGTTTCGCGATCATGGAGCGCAAGGATTTCGATCTCGATCTGCATCAGGTCGCCGAGATATGGCGCCATGGCAGCGTGGTGCGCTCCTGGCTGCTCGACCTGACCGCCGACGCGCTGGGAAAGGATCCGTCGCTCGAGGGCATCGCACCGTACGTGGCGGACTCGGGTGAAGGTCGTTGGACCGTGGCCGAAGCCATCGAACTCGACGTCAGCGCACCGGTGATCACGCTGTCGCTGCTCGAGCGTCTGCGTTCCCGCGAACAGGACTCCTACGGCGACAAACTGCTATCCGCCATGCGTAACGAGTTTGGTGGTCACGCGATCAAGAAGGACTAGTCTGGCGCTGCTTCATGACCGGATCGAGCTTCGTCGGCTGTCTGCTCGATCTTTTCCTGCTACCAGATGTAGTGTCTCGACGCGCCGAATGGCACAAGCCATCGGCGCGTTTTGCGTTCCGAGACGAGACTTTTTGACCCTTGACATGGCGTGAGGCGAGCTACCATGCGGGCTCCGCGGGAGCTTTAAATTGTCCACAGGAAAGTCACAGAAAAAGACCACATCTATGCTTGGAAAATGGGTGGGCTACCATATATAGTGTTTTCCAGAAGCAGCGGACGCGGTAAGCAAACCGGGATTTCCACGCTGCCAAGCCTGCACCATCGGTCGTCGGTGGGCGTCTTTACCTGTCAAGGATGGTTATCATGAGCATCACGATCTATAGCAAACCTGCCTGCGTCCAGTGCAACGCCACTTATCGTGCCCTGGACAAGCAGGGAATCGACTATACCGTGGTCGACCTGACGCAAGACGCCGATGCGATGCAGCGTGTCCAGAATCTGGGTTATCGCCAGGTCCCCGTGGTGGTGGCGGGTGAAGATCACTGGGCCGGTTTCCGTCCGGACAAGATCAGCACGCTGGTTGCCTGATCCGGCCCTTTCGAATTTGTCAGGCTAGTGCGGAACTGGATTCCGCGCTGCCGAAAGCCGCGCAGGGCGCAGGAGAGCCGTCATGGCTGGGCTGGTCTATTTCTCGACCAAATCAGGCAATACACGGCGCTTCGTCGAGAAGCTAGGTCTACCGGCAAACCGGATTCCGCTTAACCGAAGCGACCCACCCCTGCAGGTTGAAGAACCCTATATTCTCGTTGTACCGACCTACGGCGATGGCGACCCGCGCTCTGCGGTACCCGCGCCAGTCATTCGCTTTCTGAATGACGAACACAACCGGTCCCTGATTCGCGGCGTGATCGCCGGCGGCAATACCAACTTCGGCGAGTCCTTCGGTCTGGCTGGGCGAGTCGTTGCGCAAAAGTGTCAGGTACCGCTTCTCTATCGTTTTGAACTGATGGGCACTGTCGAAGATGTTCATCGAGTCGTCGCAGGAGTGACCGAATTTTGGAAACGCTCAGCCTAGATACCGGTACGGCCGCACGCCCCGCCGCCGGCGCCGAACACAATGCCAAGGCGCTCGACTACCACGCGCTCAACGCCATGTTGAATCTGTACGATGCCGACGGCCATCTGCAGCTCGACAAGGACCGTGAAGCGGCGCGTCAGTATTTCCTGCAGCACGTGAACCAGAATACGGTGTTCTTTCACTCGCTGAAGGAAAAGCTCGACTACCTGGTGGAAGAAAGCTACTACGAGCAGAGCGTGCTCGATCAATACGATTTCAGCTTCGTCACCGCGTTGTTCGATCAGGCCTATGCGGCGAAGTTTCGCTTCCAGAGCTTTCTGGGCGCGTTCAAGTACTACACCAGCTACACGCTCAAGACCTTCGACGGCAAACGCTATCTCGAACGTTTCGAAGACCGTGTCTGCATGGTCGCGTTGAGCCTGGCTCGAGGCGACGAAACGCTGGCCAAGCAGTTGGTCGAAGAGATCATTCATGGCCGCTTCCAGCCGGCGACGCCGACCTTCCTCAACTGCGGCAAGCGTCAGCGCGGTGAACTGGTGTCGTGCTTCCTGCTACGCATCGAAGACAACATGGAGTCCATCGGGCGCTCGATCAACTCAGCGTTGCAGCTCTCCAAACGCGGCGGCGGCGTGGCGTTTTCGCTCTCCAACGTGCGCGAATCCGGTGCCCCCATCAAGCGTATCGAGAATCAGTCCTCCGGCATCATTCCGATCATGAAGATGCTCGAAGACGCCTTCTCCTACGCCAACCAGCTGGGCGCGCGTCAGGGCGCGGGTGCGGTCTATCTCAACGCGCACCACCCGGACATCCTGCGATTCCTCGACACCAAGCGCGAGAACGCCGACGAGAAGATTCGCATCAAGACGCTGTCGCTGGGCATCGTGATGCCGGACATCACCTTCGAGTTGGCCAAGCGCAACGAGGACATGTATCTGTTCTCGCCCTACGACGTCGAGCACATCTATGGCGTACCCTTTGGTGACATCAGCGTCACCGAGAAGTACGAAGAGATGGTCGCCGACGGGCGTATCCGCAAGAAGAAGATCAACGCCCGCGAGCTGTTCCAGACCATCGCCGAGCTGCAGTTCGAATCCGGCTATCCGTATCTGATGTTCGAAGACACGGTCAATCGCGCCAACCCGATCCACGGCCGGATCAACATGTCGAACCTGTGCTCGGAGATTCTGCAGGTCAACACGCCGACCGAATACGACGACGATCTCGGCTATCGTCAGATCGGCGAGGATATCTCCTGCAACCTGGGCTCGCTCAACATCGCCAAGACCATGGATTCGCCGAACTTCGGTACCACGGTGGAAGCGGCCATTCGCGGTCTGACCGCGGTCTCCGAGATGAGCAACATTACCTCGGTGCCGTCGATCGCCGAAGGCAACGCCAAATCGCACGCCATCGGCCTGGGGCAGATGAACCTGCACGGTTATCTGGCGCGTGAGCACATCCTCTACGGTTCGGAAGAAGGGTTGGATTTCACCAACATCTACTTCTATACCATCGCGTTTCACGCCATTCGCGCTTCCAACCGCATCGCTATCGAGCGCGACAAGCGCTTTGCCGGCTTCGAAAAATCGACCTATGCCAGCGGTGAGTACTTCGACAAGTACACCGAGCAGGCGTGGGAGCCGAAGACCGAGAAAGTGCGCGGGCTGTTCGAGAAGAGTGGTATCGAGATTCCGGCCCAGGACGACTGGCGGGAGCTGAAGGCATCGGTCATGGCCCATGGGCTGTTCAACCGTAACCTGCAGGCGATCCCGCCGACCGGTTCGATCTCGTATATCAACAACTCCACCTCGAGCATCCACCCGGTGACGTCCAAGGTCGAAATCCGCAAGGAAGGCAAGCTGGGTCGCGTCTACTACCCGGCGCCGTATCTGACCGACGACAACCAGGAGTTCTACCAGGACGCCTACGAGCTCGGTCCGGAGAAGATCATCGATACTTACGCCGAGGCGACGCAGCACGTCGACCAGGGCCTGTCGCTGACGCTGTTCTTTCGCGATACGGCGACCACCCGCGACGTCAACAAGGCGCAGATCTACGCCTGGCGCAAAGGTATCAAGACGATCTATTACATTCGTCTGCGTCAGGCCGCGCTGGAAGGCACCGAGGTGGAAGGCTGCGTTTCCTGCACGCTGTAACGGTGCCAAATGGCTGCGCTCGGCCATGCTGTGTTGAAAGCCGGCTCGAAATGCTCATTTACACCCGTAAACTCCGCGTTCTCGCCGACTTTCGCCTTGCCTGACCATCGCTCGCCAATTTGGCGAGTGATGATGTCATAGTCGATTGCCGCGTAGTTTTGATTCAATCGAGCGACGCGCCGAGTAAAGGCTCGGCGCCAACCGAACGAGAGCACTCCCATGGATATGCCCGCTACCTCTGCCGCCCGTCATCTGAATCGGGTCGACGCGATCAACTGGAACCGTCTCCAGGACGACAAGGATCTGGACGTCTGGAACCGCCTGACCGGCAACTTCTGGCTGCCGGAGAAGATTCCGCTCTCCAACGACATTCCCGCCTGGAATACGCTGACGGAGAAGGAGCAGCAACTGACGATCCGCGTTTTTACCGGTCTCACGTTGCTCGACACCATTCAGGGAACGGTGGGCGCGCCGGCACTGATCGAGGATGCGGTAACCGCCCATGAAGAGGCGGTTATCACCAACATCAGCTTCATGGAGTCGGTCCACGCGCGCTCCTACAGCTCGATCTTCTCGACGCTGTGTACCACGCGCGATGTCGACGACGCCTATCGCTGGAGCGAAGAAAACCCGTTCCTGCAGAAGAAGGCCGAGCTGATTCTTGAACGCTATCGTGCCGAAGACCCGCTGATGCGTAAAGTCGCCAGCACCTTCCTGGAGTCGTTCCTGTTCTACTCTGGCTTCTATCTGCCGATGTACTGGTCGAGCCGCGCCAAGCTGACCAATACCGCTGATTTGATTCGTCTGATCATTCGCGACGAAGCGATCCACGGTTACTACATCGGCTACAAGTTCCAGCGTCAGCTGGCCAAGCTGCCGGCGGAACGTCAGGAAGAGGTCAAGATCTACGCTTACGAGCTGCTGCACGAACTCTACGACAACGAAGTCAAGTACACCGAGTCGCTCTACGACGACGTTGGCTTCACCGAAGACGTCAAGAAGTTCCTCCACTACAACGCCAACAAGGCGTTGATGAATCTGGGCTTCGAAGCGCTGTTCCCGGCCAGTGTCACCGATGTCAGTCCGGCTATCCTCGCCGCGCTGTCGCCGGGCTCCGACGAGAATCATGACTTCTTCTCCGGCTCCGGCTCCTCCTACGTCATCGGCAAGACTGTCAGTACGGAAGACGACGACTGGGCATTCTGAGGGAAGCACTGAATAAATGACTGCGCGGATAAATCACTGCGTTGTGCGGTGCCGGGGCGCCGGTCCGATCGGAATCCTCACCTATACCCCATAGGCTCCGGTTCCTGTGCTCCGTACGCCTTGTGCTTTAAACCGCTCGCCGATATTTTCAGCGCTCCCCCAAGCTCCGGGATTCGTCTTGATCGTGCTGGATAAACCGCCTCCGGGCGGTTTTTTCATGTCGGTACGAATGAGTAAGACAATGTCAGGCTTCGCCGATTTGGTGATTCGACCTTCCACGTTCACTGCACACTGCCTGCACGAAACGGCGAGATAGTACTCCTGCACCGTGTCTCGGTGCGCAACCGGAGTCGAAGTCATGAAATTTCATCAAAAGTCACTCATCGTGCTAGCCATTGCCGCTTCTACCTTGTCACCGCTGGCCTTGGCTGCATCCGCCGAACAACCCAAGCCGCCGGCTGCCCACGAAGCACGGATGACGCACGCCAACCCACTCAAGGATGCCGTGGTCGCCAGTTGGAATCTCGACAAAGACGAGCTGGCCAGTCTGGCCCAGGCCGACAGCGATTTCCGCGCAGGTCTCAAACAACTGCACGTTGATTCGAAGGACAGCGACAACAAGGCCGAACCCGAACAGCGTCGCGCGGCGATCCAATCACTGCTCGAGCAGCAGCGTCAGCAGTTGGCCGGCGTGCTGACCGATGAACAGCTGCACGCCTACCAGATGCTGGAGCGCCCGCGGCCTTCGATGATGCGTCATCATGGTGGTCCACGCATGGATCCCGAACAGATGGCTGCACAGCTCGAGCAGCGCTATGCGCCGCTATTCGCGACCTGGGATCTGAATCAGGACCAGAGCGCCAAGGTGCTGAATGCCGAGCGCACCTTTTTCGACGGCCTGCATCAGTTGAAGCGTCCCGATGCCAAGATGGCTGACGAGGCGCAGGACCCGCGCGGCGCGCAGTTCAAGCAACTGCTCGAACAGCGCCATAGCGCACTCGCCTCGGTGCTAAACGATGACCAGGTCACCGCGTTCGAGGCGCTGACCCAGCCACCGCGCGGCCCGCATGGTGGGCCTGAGCATGGACCGCGCACCGGCGACGACGAGCCCGCCGCCGGTTGAATGATCGCCAACCCGCAACACGAGTTATTGTTGAAGCCCTTCTTCGGAAGGGCTTTTTCGTCGGCCGATCACTACCGTTGCCTGACGTCTTCGCTTGCAGTTGTTAGTCTTTAGGCGAATGCGCATTACCACCCACCTTCTGCGACCGGAAACCCTCTCATGGAAGATCAATGGCTCGTCTGGGCCAAGCGGCTCTCGGCCCTTGCCGATACCGGACTGCACTACTGCCACGACAAGTTCGATCGCGAGCGCTACGAAGAGGTCGCCGAGATCGCGACGTCGATGATGGCGGCGCTGGGCGATATCCCCATTGGTCGTGTGAATCTGGCTCTGGGGGAAGGCGAGGGGCATGTCACGCCCAAGATCGATGTACGCGCCGCGATCATCGACGATGGCAAGATCCTGTTGGTCAAGGAGAAGATGGACGGACGCTGGACGATGCCCGGCGGTTACGCCGAAATTGGCCTGTCGGCCGCCGAGAATACGGTAAAGGAGGTGTGGGAAGAAGCCGGCGTCACGGTCGAGGCCAAACGACTCTACGCCATTCGTCACAAGGCCAAGCACGCCTACCCGCCGGATGTGCTCGATTTCTACAAGCTGTTCTTCCTCTGCGAGCGGCTCGACAGTGCGCCGCTCGACCCTGGTCATGAAGTGCATGACGCCGCCTATTTTTCGCCCGCCGAGCTGCCGCCGCTCTCGGAGCCTCGTGTCATCGCGCGGGACATCGTCGAGGCTTTCGCCTACTTGGCCGACCCGCATCGGCCGGCGATAATCGACTGAAGCTGGATCGACCGAAGTTGGGATACCTGAATCCAGGCCGATTGCGTCGATTTTCTGCCGCATGAATCCAATAATGAATGAGTTCACGCTAGGAGAACCGCGGATGCGGCTGACAGTCTGGCTCAGCATGGCGTTGGCAATATGCGGCGTGGCAGGGTGTTCGTCGCTACCTCCCCTGGAAGGACGCACCGCTTCCCGCGCCCTGTCGGCAGAGACGACCGCGGATACCACGCTGGGCCGCGCGGTCAAGGCTCGCGCGTCGCGCGGCGCGATTGGGCAGAGCGGCGTCCACCCGATGCTTGATCCGCGCGAGGCATTTGCGGCACGTATGCTCCTGGCCCGGGCCGCGGAGCGTACGCTGGATGTGCAGTACTACATCTGGCATGACGATCTGACCGGCACGTTGCTACTCGACGCGCTGCGCGATGCCGCCGATCGTGGTGTGAGAGTGCGGCTGTTATTGGACGACAACGGCACGACAGGAATGGATTCGACGCTGGCGGTACTCGATGACAACCCCAATATCGAAGTGCGGCTGTTCAATCCGTTTCTGCATCGCCGCTTCAAGTGGCTGGGCTACGTGACGGATTTCTCACGTTCCAACCGACGGATGCACAATAAATCCTTCACTGCCGACAACCAGGCCGCGATCGTCGGCGGGCGCAACGTCGGTGATGAATATTTCGGCGCCGACGACGGGGTGCTGTTCGCGGATCTTGACGTGCTGGCCGTCGGGCCCGTAGTCCAGGATCTCTCCCGCGATTTCGATCGCTATTGGACCAGCGACTCCGCGTATCCGGTCGCTGATGTCCTTGAGGGTGTCGGCGCCAGCGATCAGCGCTCATTGGCGCAACAGGCCAGAGAAATCGAGAACGGACCCGAAGCACGGGCCTATCGACAGGCTCTCGAAGACTCTCGACTGATCCAGCGACTGGAGACCGGCGATCTGTTGCTGCAATGGGCCGATGTCGAGATGTTCAGCGACGATCCCGCCAAGGGGTTGGGGCAGGCGTCGTCCAGCAGCCTGGTGCTGAGCCATATCCTCGATCTTGCCGACGACAGTAATCGGTCATTCCTGTTGGTATCCCCCTATTTCGTGCCTACCGATGCCGGAACAGAAATATTCCGGCAGTTGGCCGCACGAGGTGTCCAGGTTCAGGTGCTGACGAACTCGATGGCCGCCACCGATGTGCTGGCAGTGCACGCCGGCTATGCTAGCCAGCGCCGGGCGTTGCTCGAATCCGGTGTCACGCTCTACGAGCTCAAGCGCCAGCGCTCGGATGCTGGGCACCAGGCGGGGCCCTTGGGGAGTTCCGGCGCCAGCCTGCATGCCAAGACGTTCTCGCTCGATGGTCATCAGGTTTTCGTGGGGTCATTCAACTTCGACCCCCGCTCTGCCAATCTCAATACCGAGCTGGGATTCGTCATCGATAGCCCGGCGCTTGCCGGCGACATGGCTGCAATGTTCGAGGAGCGTATTCCTCAGGAAGCATATCGGGTGCGTCTGAATGGCGAAGGAAAGATGGAGTGGATATCGCTGGATGGCGACAAGACCGACATATATACCCATGAGCCCAATACGCAGTGGTGGCAGCGAGGCATGGTCTGGTTCATTTCGAAACTGCCGGTCGAGTGGCTGCTGTAGCTGCCAAAACGGCTTTGGTTAGCGATTCGCGGCTCTCGGTGATGATTCTCGGCTCCCATTTCGAGCCGCTCTCATGGCATCAGGCAACCTTCACGACGCCCGACGGTCTGATGGACGAAGACACGACCCATCCGGACAAGACCCACCCGCGTGAAAGGGAGCGATGACCCGCATGAACGCACAGAAAATTCTTTCGCAGATCATGAAGCAGGCTGGCGGTGACAAATCGTCGGTGCAGGGCGGCGGCAGTGGCTTCGACGTCAAATCGCTGATAGGCGGCGGCGCGTTGGGCATGCTGGTCGGCAGCAAGCGCGGCCGCAGCATGGGTGGCAAGGCGGTCAAATATGGTGCACTGGCCGGCCTCGGAGCGCTGGCGTGGAAGGCTTGGCAAGCGCACCAGGAGAAGTCTTCCGCGCCCGCCACCACTGCCACTACCGAGACCGATCAGCCGCTGGAACAGCTCTCCGGCGAACGTCAGGAGACGCGGAGTCTGCTGATTCTGCGCTCGATGATCGCCGCCGCGCGCGCGGACGGCCACATCGATGCCGAAGAGCGCGCCGCATTGGCCGAGCAGATCGATGCACTGGGCGCCGACGACGAACTGCATGCTTGGGTCGAACAACAGATGTCCGTGCCGCTGGATGCCGACGCGATCGCCCGTAATGTCGATTCGCCACAGGCGGCGCGCGAGATCTATCTGGCCAGCGTGGCTATCGTCGACGAACAGAATCCGATGGAACGAGCCTGGCTCGACCAGTTGGCGGCGGCGCTCAAGCTCGATGGCGATCTCTGTCGAACGCTCGAGCGCCAGGCGTCGGACGCGTCGGTTTAAGCGTAACTGGGGCTAAGCGTGACTGGGGCTAAGCGGGACTGTGGCATCGGGCCCGAGGTTTGGTCTCGGGTTGGCGCTGCGTCAGCGTGCCGAAAAACGCCGCGAGCGACAGTAGCGCCACCAAACTGCCATAGGCGTAAGTGGTGGGAATCAGGCCGAGATGTTGGGTCGCAATACCGCCACATAGCGCCAAAGTGCTGGCCGACAGGTAACAGATCACATAGAACGCAGCCATCAGAGCCGAACGCTCGGTGGGCGGCGCCAGCGGCATGACAACACGCATGGCGCCCATGAACGCGGCACCGAAGCCGATACCGGCGATTGCCGTCCCCATCAGCAGGATCGCAACCGCCTTCAGGTACACCCCCAACAGCAGCCCGAGCATGCCGACGATCAGGCAGGCGGTGCCGAGCAGCACGGCCAATCTGGGCGGCTTGGCGCGCAGGATCAGTACGCTGATACCGCCGATGAAGGGCAATAGAAACGTGATCAGGCAACCGACGAGCGGGTTGTGAACGCCGCTGATCGTTTCCACCAGCGTCGGGCCCAGCGACAGTGAAAAGCCGCCCAGCGCCCAGGAAGAGACCACTGCCGGAATGACCCGAAACAGCGGGCTACGCACGGCCGGCGGGATCGTCGCGCGGGGACGGAGTGCTGCCAGAGCGCCGGGGCGCGGCGTCACGCTCTCCGGAATTCGACGCAGGCAGAGCCCCATGATGACGAGCATGATGATCAGGACCCCATAGACCAGGCGCATTGGCGCCGGGGCGTAGGTGACCAGCAGGCCGGCAATGAGCGCGCCGATCCCCATCCCGGACAGCGGTGCGATGCTTGCCAGTACCGGACCGCGATTGTGGTCGCTGTCGAGCATCGCCGCTGCCAATGCACTGGTCACGACACCGGTGGCGATACCTTGCAGGATTCGCGCCGCCAGTATCCACATCAGCCCGTCGGCGACCAGAAACAGCCCCAACGACAGGATCTCCCCCACGATGGCGATAGCCACGACCGGGCGCCGGCCAATGTAGTCCGACAACGAGCCAGTGGTCAGTAGCGCCAGCAACAGTGCGAACACGTAACTGGCGAAGACCAGCGTCAACCAGGTGGTCGAGAAATGCCAGGTCGACTGATAGATCTGATACAGCGGTGTCGGGGCGCTCGAGGCCGCGAGAAACGTCACCATCAATACCGCGTAGTAGACCAGCGAACCGAGCCTGGGCGTGGGGTAGACATTGGTCGAGCTGGAGGGTGTAGGCGGTGACATGAAAAGGTCCGTTAATGCTAAAATTTTGCGTTAATGGTAGTCTGGGCCTGGACGATGAATAAAGCAAACTCTTTGCGTTTGTCATCGGTCATATCGATGCGTTCTACTTGTACCGGCTTTCATCACAGCAGATTTCATTCCCTTCAGGTGTCACCGCACAGCGCTAGCGTGGAGAATCATGGCGATCAAGGAAGCCGTTAGACCCGGCGGGCGCAGCGCTCGCGTACAGGAAGCGGTTCATCAGGCCGTTCGCGAGCTGCAGGCCGTGAAAACCCGAGACGAGCTGACGGTACCGCAAATTGCCGAGCGCGCCGGGGTCACGCCGTCGACGATCTATCGCCGCTGGGGCAATCTGTCGGAGCTGGTCGCCGACGTGTCGGTGGAGCGAATGCGGTCCGACGATGATCCGGCCGACACCGGCACTCTGGCCGGCGATCTGCTGGCCTGGGGCCAACAGTATCTCGAGGAGATGGTCTCGGTACCGGGGCAGCGGGCGCTCAACGACGTCATGGCCAGCGCCGATAGCGAGCGTCGAGAACGCTGCTGCCGTTACAGCGAATCACTGATGGAAGCGTTGCACGACCGGGCCATTTCACGCGGCGAGACGCCGCCGCCGGTCCGGAGGCTCATCGATGGCGTGGTCGCGCCGATGACTTATCGCCTGCTCTATGATCGAGATTCGGCAACGGCCCACAATCTGCAGCGTTGGATTGACTGCACGCTGAAAGAAGGTGAATCCGGGGTGGCAAGCCACTGACAAGTCCGTTGAATCTCATATCAGCTTGGCTGCCACCAGCAGGTCGGCGACGGACTGGAAGGTACCATCGGGAATCGGCTCCCCATTGCCGGCACGTCTGGCAATGCTCTCGGCCAGCTCGGCATCTGCCGCCCGGGGAATATGACGGGGAATCGAGCTTGTCAGTAGATCGGCCGCCTGTGACGGATCTGCCTTGCAGGTGACCAGCGGCACTGGTGTTTCGCCACGCACATAGCGGATGCCAACCAACCATCCATCTTCGGTGCCGATCATCATCGAGGCATGTTGTACGCCGACCTTGGCATTCAACTGATGCATTTCACGGCGACGTTTGCGGCGCTCTTGGTTCATCGTCGGATCGCCTTCCTGATCCTTGCGTTCGCGCTTCTGCTCGGTCTTGGTCATGCGCTGGTCCCGCCGAAACAGCCAGCGCTGCAACATCACGTCGAAGCCGCCGACCAGCAGAAACGCGATCAGCGCGGTGATGACCAGTGGCTGCAATAGATCGATGAAAGTGCCCTGGATGCAACCGAAGCCGCAGCTGGAGGATTCCATCAGCGATTGCAGACCGAGCCGGTACACGATGATCAGCGCAACGGCCAGGGCCAGCATCTTGAAAAGCGACTTCAGAAACTCGGTTAGGCCGCGCACCGAGAAGATACGCTTGAAACCCTGTATCGGGTCTATCTTCTCCGCCTTGGGCAGCACCGGTTCGGTGGCGAAGACGAAGCCCTGCGAGACCACGATATTGGTCAGTACGATGATCACGAAAGTGAGTGCCACCAGCGGCACCACCGACAGCAGCAGAACTTCTCCCGCCTGCGCCACCAGCCGCGGCCACAGCGAGTCGAAGGGTTCGGTGTAGAGCCGCGCTGTCATGTCGAGCAGGTCCTGAACGCGCGCGATGATGTCGCTGGCACTGACCGCGAGGTACAGCGTGCTGGCCAGCATTACCATCGCCGTGACCAGGTCCGCGCTTTTGGAGACCTGGCCCTTTTTGCGCGCATCGCGAAGTTTCTTCGTCGATGGCGGTAGTGTCTTCTCTTCGGAAGGTTGCTCGCTCATGCGCTCATGGTGTCATGTCGGTTTCTGCAGAGTCTCAAGCCATTTGGGTTTCGAGGTTGCTGCCGTCGCCGGCGTAATCTTCATGATCGAAATCGTCCCAGCCCGATTCAGGCAAGTGTCCTTCCTGGACGTAGAATTCGTACTCGTCGCTGCGGTACTCGAAAATACTTACGTCGTCCGGAGCATCCCGCTGGCCGTAGTTCTGCATGTAATCTTCGAGAAACTCGTAGCGGCTCAAGCCATCTTCGGTCAGCAGGCCGTCCTCGTCCAGAGACGTGAAGAGATCCTTGAGATCGGCTTCATGGCCCTCGAGTGCGTTGGTGCGCTTGATGTCCTGCACGATGGAGAACGGCAACGTCGCGAGCGTCAATGCGGCGGATACCCAGAAAAGCGGGCCGGTGGCGGCGCGAGCGACGGCAATACCCTTGAGCGCCGCGAGTGAGGAAGCGCCGCCGGCAAGGCCGAAGGCACCGGCGGCGACGGTCACGGCGCCCTGGCCGATGGTGGCGCCATCGCCACTATCCGCGCCGCGCTTGATCATCAGCCCGCCGAGCGCGATATCCAGCGCGCCGGTGGCCGAGTTGGCTGCGCCATCCAGAACCCTCAGGAAGGAGCTGACGGAGCGTGTCGTCGTGGTGGCGTCAGGCAATGCCGGGTTCTTGGCGAATCCGTCCTTGGCGCCTTTGACGACTTTCCCGGCGTCGTCATAGGAGATATCCAGTTTCTTGGCCAGGGTCTCCTGATCGCCGACGGGAGCATCCTTGATGATCTGCTGCATGTTGTCGCTGAAGCGCTCCCACGTATGGGGGGTGGGAGCGGGTGCCTTACCCTTGACCTTGTCGTCGCCCCAGATCTGCGGCAGCGTCTTGTCGAGGCCCAACATGGCGTTGACGTTGGTGCCATTAACCTTGTCGATGATGTTGCTACCGAGATTGACGAAATGCTGGCTGGCGCCGAAGAAGCTGATGAATTCCTTGGCGATCGCCATGCGCCCCTCGGTGGTATCAGCGAGTGAACCACCCTTGCCTGCCAGCTGGTAGATGCCGGAGGCGAGCGAGATCAGACCGCCGGCCGAACCCAGCGCCCCGTTGCTGTTGAGCGTGCCGATCAGCGACATCATCCCGCCGTTGGTCTTTTCGTTGAGCGCCTTGTAGACGCCATTCTTCATCAGGCCGTCGATGTCCTTTTGGGTGATCGAGCCATTTTTCTGGAAGCGATCCCCGAGCTCCTGCAGCGCTTTGCCGAAGTTCTTCGCCGTCTGCTGATCGTTGAGGTATTCGTTGACGAACTTGTCGATCGTCTCCGCCGTGCGTCGTGGAATATCGACGCCCGCGCGTTTGAGCGCGGTCAGAACGGTCTTGACCACGTCCTGAGTCGCGGTGGCGGTATTGGCGTCGTTGATCTGGTCGGGGTTGGCGATCAGGTCGTCGAGATCGGTGACCATCGAATCGACCTGCAGGTTCTGGGCAAACTCAGCTGCCTTGTCGGTCTCGTCGGTCGCCGGGAATAGCGCAGCGAGGGCATTGTAGGTCTTCGAAATATCCTCTTCGGCGAGCTCGCTCTGGCCGCTCTCGCGCAGGTCGTTGATGTAATCGATGTATGCCTCGCTGAACGCCGTTTCCTCCAGCTGAGAGGCGATATCATCCTTGTGGGTGACCTTGTCGATGGCACCTTTCTGCGCCCCTGCGTAATCCTTCTGCACGGCGTCGGAGGCAAACAGGTCGCCAAGCCGGGCATCGAGTTTTTCGCCATCGACGATCGATGACAGATCGTCGCCGCTAGCGTGATCGAGACTCAGCCCCTCGGAGATGTCGAGTCCGACCAGGTCCAGACCGTTTTCGAGCGCGCCCTGGGCGCGCAGGGCTCGGTAAAATTGAGCGCGCTCATCGTTCTTGTCGATGCTGCCGTCCTCGATGCCCGTCTTCCAGTCCTTGATCAGATTCTGCCAGGTCAGTTCACTGACCGTCAGCTTGCGTGAGCTGTCGTCGGGGTCGGTTTCGCTGGTCTCCATCGCCTGAATGTCGACGTCGCTGAAGGTTGGCAGATCGTGATCACGACGCGCGGTATCGAGCTCTGCGTTGTCGGCGAGGCGTTGGGTATTGGTCTCACCGCCGTGCTTCGACCAGTAACCGTCGAAGACGTTGGTGACCTTGTCGCCATCGTCGCCCGCGGCACTGCCGATGCGCGCGCGCAGATCGTCGTTGACCTGGGTCACGGCATCGCTCGGGCTGACGCCATCTTTAATCTTGCTGTCGATCAGGTTCTGGTAGAGCTGAGACAGCGTGTCGGAGCTGTCGATATGCAGGATGTTGCGCGTATCGGTGAGCGTGCCACCCGCCATGGCGGAGGCCAGCGCGTTGAGATTGTCCTCATAGCTCGGATTGTCGGTCAGCGTGGTATCGGCGAGGAAATCGTCGTAAGCCGCGTAGCCGGCGTCGATGGCATCGTTCTTGCCGCCGTGACGCTCCCAGTAGCCGTTGAAGACGTTGAGACCGTCATCGCTATCTTTTCCGGTATTGCTTAGTGCGTTGCCGGTGCGGTCAAGCAAATCGCTCTTGGCGTCGTCGATCGCAGATTGCAGATCCGGTGCTTCGCCGCGTTCACGTTGCTGATTGAGTAGATATTCCACCAGGTGGCCGAACTGCTCGCTGGCGCCCCCGGTCAGCGGTGTCACCGTACGATTGTCGATATCGATGCCTTCGGCCATGTCGGATGAGAGCGAGTTCAGCGTATCGTCGTAAGCAATATCGGCCTCGTCGCGATTGGCCAGATAGCTCTCCTCGGCCAGTGCCTTGGCATCGTCTTCGCCGCCATGGCGGTCCCAGTAACCGTCGAAGACATTGGTGACATCACCACCGCCGACGCTATCGATGCGCGAGCGCAGGTCGTCGTTGACGCGATCCATGGCTTCCTGAGTGTCATCGCCCTGACCGATCCGGTCCTTGATCAGGTTCTTGTAGAGCTGGGAGAGCGTGTCGGAGCTGTCCAGATGGAGGATGTTCCGGCTGTCTGTCAGCGTGCCGCCCGACATCCCCAGGGCGAGGGCGTTGAGGTTGTCCTCGTAATCCGGATTGTCGATCAGCGTATGGGTGCTCAAGAATTCCTTGTAGGCGTCATAACCGGCGTCGCCGGCCGCCTCTTCACCGCCATGGCGCTTCCAGTAGCCCTCGAAGACGTCGAGGCCCTTGTCAGCACTCTTGCCGGCGCCGTCCTTACCAAGATCGCCCAGCGCGTTGCCGATACGATCGAATAGCGCATCCTTGGCCTTGTCGATTGCCGCGCCCAGGTCCGCCTTGTCGCCGCGCCCATGCTGGGCGTTCAATTCGGCCGAAACGAGTTTCTGAAACTGCTTGGCGGCATCGCCAGTCAGCGGTGATACCTTGCGTTTGTCGATATCGATGCCATCCGCCATGTCCGTCGCCAGCGAATTCAGCGTGTTCTCGTAATCCTGGCTTCCCGGCTCGAGGCTCTCTTTCTTGGCGTCGTCATTCCGCTCGGCCAGCTTCTGTGCCAGCTTGAGAATGGAAGAAAAGGCCGGATTGATACCGGAAGGCATGATGCTCTTGTCCAGGGTGACTTCATCGTTGACGCGCATCGAGTTTTCTCTCTGGGACGTTGGCTGGGAGACACCGACGGTCGATCCATGGGGCTCATGGGGAGAGCGAGGCCCATGGGGGAGCGAGGCAGCATCGGAGTAACGTGGACCCAGTGTCGAAAAACAGGATGACGAGCTGATGGCAATGGCGAAACGCTGAGTAACGAACCGTAAGGTTTTGGTGGTAGAGCGTGGGGTAAAAAGCGGCGATCAGCGCATCGCGCCGAGAATGGCTTCGAGGCGGCCCATGTTGAGGTCCACGATATCGAGCTGATCGACCATCAAGGGAATCAGGAAGACCACGTAGATCAGCATCAGGAAGGCAAACAGCAGGTTCTTGATCGGCAGCGACAGGTCGAAGGCGTGAAGATTGGGCGCCATTCTGGCGACGTAGGCCAGCATCAGATCGGCAATCAACAGCGCGATTACCAGCGGGGCGATCATCAATACGCCAATCTGCATCACCTGATCGAGCAGGCCCAGCAAAGCCATGGCCGAGGCTTCCGACATCAGCGGCACGAAGTCCACTGCCGGCCACAGCGCGTAGCTGCGATAGAAACCATCGAGCAGCAGCATGAAACCACCGGTGATGAAAAACAGCGCCAACAGCGTGATCGTCAACAGCGTGGAAGTCACGCCCGTTTCCGTGGCGCCCATCGGATCGACGATCTGCGCCATCGTCGAGCCGCGCTGCAGATCGATCAGCTCACCGGCGACCTCGGCGGCCCAGAACGGCACGCCGAACACCAGGCCAATGGCGACGCCGATCAGCAGCTCCTTGATCACCATGCCGGCGACGCTGAAGCTGGACAGCCCGTCCGCAGTGGACATGGCATCGAATAGCGGCACGATCAGCGGAATCGAGATCGTCACCGCCACGGCGGAGCGGATCATGCCGGTCAGGCCGAGGCGGTTGAACGCCGGTGTCACCAGCACCATGCCCAGCGCCCGTGCCACGCCGACGGCCGCTGCGGCGATCAGCGGATACGCGAACTGGGTCAGGAACTGGGCAAAATCTTCGTAGTTCATGTGCGCGGCTCGTTGACGCTGGCGCCGAGCCTAGCGCGACCAGGCGGCAAAATTATCCAACACCTGATCGGCAATATTGACGATCTGCCCGGCCAGCAGCGGTCCCGAGAGAATCAGCACCAGCAGTACCGCGACCAGCTTGACCGCCTGCGGTAACGTCTGGTCCTGAATCTGGGTCAACGCCTGCAGCAAACCGACCCCAAAACCCACCGCGATCGCCACCAGCAGGGCAGGCGCAGACACCAGCAGCACCGTCCACAGGGCGTTCTTCATCAGCGAGAGGAAGATATCGTCCGTCATCCTAACCGCCTCCGTAACTCAGAATCAGACCGTGCATCAGTCGCGACCAGCCATCCACCGCCACGAACAGGAAGATCTTCAGCGGAATCGAGATCAGGGTCGGCGACACCATCATCATGCCCATCGCCATCAGTACGTTGGAGACGATCAGGTCGATGATCAGAAACGGTATGTAGAGAAGGAAGCCGATCTCGAAGGCCCGGGTCAACTCGGAGCTGACGAAAGCCGGTATCAGCACGATCAGGTCATCACTCTTCAGATCCTCGCGCGCCTCGTCCGACCACAGCGTGCGGGTGGCATCGATGAAAAATGCTCGCTCGCGCTCGCTGGCGTAGCGGGACAGATACTCCTGCAATGGCCCCCGAAGCGCCTCGCCGGTCTGCTTGATCTCCTCGACGTTGGCCAATCCCGCCGAGCGCTGTTCGAACTGGTGGGCCATCTCCCCGATCAACGGCGTGGTGATGTAGACCGTCAGGATCAGCGCGATGCCGTAGAGCACGAGGTTGGGCGGTGTCTGTTGCACGCCGAGGGCATTGCGGATCAGGAACAGCACCACCGAGATCTTGAGAAAGCCGGTCATCGTGACCACCGCCAACGGCACCAGGCCGATGGTGGCAACCACGATGATGATGGCGATCAGGTTGGGCTGAAACTCAGTCATCCCCGGCAGGTCCCGTCTCGAGCGAAAGCCTTTCGATCTGTACTCCGATGGCATCACCGATGGCGATCAGCCGCCCACGCCCCATGCGCTGGCCGTTCACGACCAGATCGACGGCCCGTTCCGGCTGGCGCTCCAGGGGTAGCACGCTGCCTTCACCGAGCTTGCGCAACTCGCCGAGCGACATGTCCAGCCGGCCCAGCTCGCAGGTCATCTGCACCGGCAGGCTATCCATGGCCGCGTCGGTTTCCGACGGCGCTTGGGTTGGCGATTCGGATTGATCCACAGGGGGTTCGCTCATGACGCTCTCTTCGTGGGATGGATTCGAGTTTGGCTCGGGATGATTCGCGATCAACGGGCCGGTGGCTTTCAGCCCGGCTTCGCTGAAACGGGCGCGGCAACTGAAGCGACCGGCCAGATTCAGCTGGACCTCCTCTACTGTTGCCGTATCGAGGATGACTACGTCGCCGGAGCGCAGGCTGCGAAACTCACCCAGTGTCAGCATTTGCTTGCCACACTCGACCCGAAGTGTGGAAATGACGCCATTGGCCGGCGCTCGCTGTGCCGGAAAGGCATGGTCGAACTGTGGCAACAGCCGTTCGGCAACCGGAACGGCAAGATCGAGGGTCAACGGGTGGGATTCGCCGTCGAGCTCGAGAGTCAAGCATAGACGCATGGTGTGAGCGGGCGGCTTCGGCTCGCCGGGCAACAGGCGTATCTCCGCGTTCAATGCCGCTTCCAGCGGCTCCAGCCACTCGAGCCACACGACCTCCAGCCACATGGCGGCCAGCTCGGCATCGACGTCATCCAATTCACGACGCCGGTCGGGATGCTGACCGAGTCTATCGAAGGCTCGAGCATTGCCGCTCAGTGTCAACCGTTCCTCGCCAAGGCAGAGCGTGATCGCTCGTGCTTCTCCGAGGGCTAGGCGTTCTTCGAGGGCTGGAGACTCTTCGACTCGCGCTCCCGCCGGGAGCAGTCGCAGGCTGGCCGCACGGCCGTGCCAGTCGAATTCGAGCGGCTGACGAGCCACGTGCAGCGCGTTATGCAGCGCGAATCGGGAAGCCTCGACATGTGGCAGTGCCGATATCGACAGCGGGATGACTCGGGCCGCTGTGGCATCGTCCGGCGAGCCGGCTGTTTCAAACAAGGGCCGGGATCGAGCCGCGGCTGGGGTCGATGACAGATTCGTCATGTGAGATCTCCTCGCCCCTGGCGTGCCTCTTCTATCTCCAGCTCCGTCAGTCGCTCGGCATTGACCGCCATGGCGCGTTGTCGATCGGTTTGCAGACGTTCCAGCGCACGCTGGGCGCGCAGGCGTCGAGCCCATTCGGTGGCCTGTGCATCGCGCTCTTCTTCGGCGAGCTTGAGATGACGCATCTGCGCTCGGCGTTCGTGAAGCAGCGTTTCTCGATGCGCGGCGTCGTCGGCCATCGTTTGTTGCCAGTCGGCCAGCGCTTCGGCATTGAGCAGGCGACTTTGGCTTGAGTCGAATTGTGCCTGTTCCCGCTGATTGGCGCTGCGCTGGTGTTCCACCAACGACTGCTCCAGCGCCTGGTACTGTGCTGTCAGGTCTCTGCACTGGCGCTGACCTGTCGCCAGGGCTTCCTCGGCCAGACGCGTGCGCTGACGCCGCAGCTGCATCAGACGCTCGAGCTGATGCGGTGAGGTCATTGGGCGATCTCCCTGAGCCGCTTCAGAGTCTCTGTGAAATCGCTGTGGTCATCCCGCGACTGGCGCAAAAAGTCATTGATCGCGGCATGTTTGCGAATCGCTTCATCGGTGGCGGCATCGCTGCCTTCACGATACTCGCCCACCTGCAGCAGCAGCTCAACATCGCGATAACGTGCCATCAGGTCGCGAATCTTGCCGGCATCGCGACGGTGATCGTCGCTGGCGACGGTCTCCATCAGTCGACTGCGGCTGGCCAGCACGTCGATCGCCGGGAAGTGGTCGCGGCGGGCGAGGTCGGCACTCAGCACGATATGCCCGTCGAGAATGGCGCGGGTCTCCTCGGCGACGGGGTCCAGCGTGCCATCACCTTCGGTCAGCACCGTATAGATCGCGGTGATGGTGCCTCCGGAGGCGCCGCCGGGGCCGGCACGTTCGAGCAGCCGGGGGAGAGCGGCGAAAAGCGACGGCGGATAGCCGCGCCGGGTTGGCGGCTCGCCGGCGGCGAGACCGATCTCGCGCTGAGCGCGGGCAAAGCGGGTAAGACTGTCGACCAGCAACAGCACGTCACGCCCCTGGTCGCGAAAGTACTCAGCCACGCTGGTCGCGACCAGCGCCGCTCGGGCACGCTCGATTGCCGGGCGATCCGATGTGGAGACGACGCAAACGGTGCGGCGTCGAGCCTCGGCATCGAGCTGCACGTCGAGCAGCTCACGCACTTCACGCCCACGCTCACCGACCAGCCCGAGGACGACGACTTCCGCGCTGCTGCCCTTGACGATGGCCGAGAGCAACGAAGATTTACCCACACCGGGTTCACCGAACAGGCCAACGCGCTGGCCTCGGGCGACTGTGTTGAGCGCGTCGATGGCGCGTACGCCAAGGGCCAGCGGATGCTCGATCAACTGGCGGGTCAGCGGCGGCGGAGGCTCGGCATGGACGGGGACTTCGCGCAGGGTCGCGGCGGTCTGTGGAGAGCCGGAAGACGGCGCCGGCGGGGTATCCAGCCACTCACCGAGTGGGCTGATCACGCGGCCGAGCAAGCTATCGCCAACGGCCACGCCCTGAGCGCGCCCGGTGGCGATCACCTCGCTGCGGGTCGACAAACCCTGCAGTTCGCCGATCGGCGAGAGCACGGCGTCTTCTTCCTCGAAGCCGATCACCTCGGCAGCGATACGACGACCGCTGACAGGATCACGCAGGTAGCAGAGTTCGCCGATGCTGACACCTTCGATACTGGCGTGGATCAGCAGGCCGCGAATCCGTCGCACCCGGCCATTGATCTGGCGGGTTTCGGTCCTGGCGAGGCGTTCGCCGAGTCTCGGCAACAGATCATCGAGCGCCGTGAGGGCGTTGCCATTGTTGTTGTCGCTGTCGGGCGCGGATCTCTCTGTGCTCATGCCGATGCCTTGCCGTCGAGCAACGCCTGACGCAGCACGTCGAGCTGCGAATCCACGCCGATATCCATGACCGCAACCGGGCTGACCAGCAGGCACTGACCTGGCCCCAGTTGGGCGTCGGCTTCGACCTGAAAATCGACCGTCACGGGCGGATGCTCGGCAAGCAGAGTGGCCACGCGGGTCTCCAGTGCCGGGGCCACACGAATGCGCAGGCGGTGTTCGTGACGCCATTCGGATAGGGCCTGACGCACGCAACGGGCGACCAGGTCGGCGTCATCGAATTCTCCGAGGAGCCTGCGGACCAGGTTCAGCGAAAGCTCGGCCAGCGCTGGCTCGAGACCCTCCAGATAACGTTTGACGTCAGACTGCGTGGTCGCCAGCAGTTGCGCGGCCTGAGCTTCGCCATCACGACGGCCGGCTTCGAAACCCTCGGTGTAACCGGTATTCCGCGCCTGCTGGGATTCGGCGGCCTGATCGTCTGCCCGCTGGCGTGCCTGATCGAGAAAGGCGTAACCGTCGACCCAGGCTTCGGCTTCCGCGGCGCGCAAGATCACCTTGCCGGGGCGTGGGGGGAGTGAGTTCATGCCGGATCACCGCCTTGTCGAGTGGCCTGGCCCTGCGTGGCGTTACGCGAGAGTAGATGCGCTGCCGCCAGGCGGGCGATCTCGCTGGCCTTGTCCGTGTCCTCATGGCTGCCGATGTCGATGTGGTCGTCGACTGCAGGCTGTTCAGAGGCATCGCTGGCGGTTAGCTGACCGAGCCAACCCAATTGAAGCCAGGCTCGCAGCGAGGTCGGTCGTGTCTCCGCCCACACCAACAGGCAGCGGCTGCCGGCTCGTTCGATTCTGGCCTCGAAGACGTCGAGATCATCCCCGATGGCTTCGTCGGCGTTGCCATGGCTGCGATGGGTCAAGGCCAGCGCATAGAGATCGGCGCCCAGACGCTGCTTGAGCGCGGCGACGCGTGGCGCCTGGATTTCGCGAACCACGGCATTGGCATGGACGATGACGCCGGCTGCACGAACGCAGTCCGTTAGTGCGGCGGCGTCGAGCTGGCGCAACGCGTGATCGGCGGCGTCTGCCTCGGGCAGTGCATCAATCGCGGGTAAGTTGTGGCGGCGCCGCAGTCGCTCGGTCAGGCGCTGTCGAAAACGCGGCTGCGCGACCCAGCGTTGCAGGGTCGCATCCAGGGCGATGCCGTCCAGACATTCGACCCAGTGTGTCCGATCGATGCGCACCGGCAGTTCGGCGTCGGCGGCTGTCATCATGATGGTGTCGCCAAATCATAGGGGCGTTGGCGGCGCTGCCGCCAGATCAGCCAGCCCACCGCAAGGCTCAGTAACAGGATCGCCGCGATCATCAGGCCGAATAACCACCCGACGCTGGCGACGCTGGTAGCCGGCATCGCGATGCCCAGAAACGAACTCATCACCGGCTGCGGCGTCGAGCGTGTCTCTTCCGGGAGGCGAGAGACGACCGGCACCACCGAGACCTTGTCGTAGGAGAGGCCGGCGATGCCGTTGGCGACCAGTGTCTTGATCTGGGGAATCAGCGGATCGATATCCAGCGATGGGATATAGCGCACGAAGACCGATGCCGACGACGGCGTGCTGTTCTGCTGCAATAGATCGTTGTCCGGCAACACGACGTGAACGCGCGCCGACAGCACGCCGTCGATCTGGGAGACGGTGTGAGACAGTTCCTGGCTCAATGCGTAGATCATCTGGGCGCGCTCCTGTACGGGAGACGATACCAGACCGTTGCCCTGAAAGACCTCGCCGAGGTTGGTGAACTTGCGCTCCGGCAGGCCGGCGCGATCAAGCACGTCGACCGCTTCAGCGAAACGATCCTCGTCGACGGTCACCGTCATCTGGCCTTCGTCGTCGGACTGTCGATTGGCCGGAATCCCGTTGCGTGTCAGCGTTGCCACGATCACGTTCGCTTCGCGCTCGTCGAGGTGCGTATAAAGATTGGTATCGCAGGCCTGCAACAGCAGTGCCATTAGCAGCAGCGAGATGACCTGCAGCGGGCATCGGTACGAAGACCGGGGCAAACGTGAACGGCTAGAGCGTCGATCGAAGCGCAAGTGTCATTGACCTTTCAGCAGAGTATTGGCCGAGCCGGAAACCTGAGTGGCGCCACGTACTACCATGGTGGTTTCGATAGAGTGATCGAAGACCTGCCCCAGCGAGTCGACGACCTTGGCCATCTTGTCATCGCCGATCGCTGACGGCGTATCGCCGGCATCCGGCGCTGGAGAGGCCTCGTGGGTCGTTACCTTGGCGAAGCGGTCGGGCGCCTGTGCATCTGGAACCTTGGCCTGCTGTGCGAACGTGTTGACCCGGTCGACGAAGCCATCGAGATTGTTGATCAGGTTCGAACCCAGCTCGCTGGGGCTGGCCCCGGCAGGAGAAGTGCCCGCCTGGCTCGCCATATGTTCGAACAGATTCTGCGAGGTTAGCGTCTTGGCGCTCGTCTCTGGTGCAGCGGGCGTCGGTGTCAACGCCCCGGCACTCGGTGGTGTCACGGGATTCATCATTCACCTCGTCGTCAGGCTCATGTCATTGCTGGGCCCCGATCGCTGTCGGGCTCATGCGTTGTCTTGCCCGGATCGTTGCTGGGCTCATTTCATGACCAGAATTGCCTCGAACGGGAGCAACCGCCAATCGTCACTGTCTCGAATGGCGGTCGCTTCCTCTGGGCCGGATCATTACCACCCGATCCGTTTTCTACCATCGGGCTCAGTCTTCACCGTCCGGCTTAGTCTTCACCACCCGGCTTAGTCTTCACCACCCGGCTTAGTCTTCACCACCCGGCTTAGTCTTCACCACCTGACATGGCTTCGCTCAGCATGTCTTTCATCATTGGCATCAGAATCAGCTGTCCGCCGACCTGGACCATGCCCTCGTTCATGGTTTCCTGAAATTTGGCGTTGTCGAGCGCGTCGTCGAAAGCCTGGGAATCGGTGGTCGAGTCACTGGTTGCGTTGCTGCTGCCTACGGCATCGATAGCCATGTATCGTCTCCTTCGGTTTTCGCATTGACCGATCGGCAAACGCGCCGTCGGTGAGTCATCGCACTGTTGCTGCCTTTCGTCCCAGGCATCACTCGCTGGTGGCTGGCTGTGCCACGCTGCCACGGAACACTCTGACTTCGCCGGGCCTGGTGAGCGTCGGCGTTCGGCGAAACGCCTCCACGCGCTGCGCCACTTCCGCGAGCCATGAAGGTGGTCCCATCGCCTCCAGGCGATGGCTGCCGTCACGGATCTCCGCGCTTAGCGGGGCGCCGATCCTGGCGGCTTCGATATCGGCGCGCAGGCTCGGCACGTTCACGCCATTGAGATCGAAGCTTTGCCGACCCAGCTCTTCCCGAGCTGCGACGTGTAATACGTATCCGTCGAAGAACCACGCCAGACCGTTTGTCTGGCACACCTGCTCGAGAAAATCGGCGGCGGTGGTGGCATGGATATCGCCACGAACCTCGCCATCGACGGCGTTGCTGACTTCAACCGGCAGCGACAGGTTGCGGCCGAATTCCTGCAGCACGTCACGTACCTTCTGGTCGATCACTACATATCGATAACTTCGCTTTCCCCACGGTGGACGGCCAGAGAACGACGCGGATGCTGCGGCAGACGTCTGTTCCGTGGAAGATGCAGGTGCCGCGAATGCCGTGTTCCAGGGTGTGGCGAGCATGATAAGGAGTGCCAACGCGGCGGCAGGTTGGAAGCATCCACGTTGTCGTGGAACGCTCAGCCAATGTGATGCATCCTTTCCATGCAACGGGCTATGGTTATCAACCCTAGCAAGATCACGATGACGGTTTAGTAGCCTGTTGTATGTCTTTTTGTGTCTTTTGCTTGTTCTATGTAAGCAATTGTCACCAAGCGCTGGGATTTGACGCTGCCCCCAACCGCCGGCTCTCCGGTAGGCTGTCACTCCACTCCACGAGCTCCTGGACTGATTCACGGATGAAGGCACCTTTTAAGCATTCTCGATTTGCGCACGCGGGGTGCGCACACACTCAAATGTCGCATTGTTGGTTCAAATGCGCATTGGCGGCCATCGGGATCGGCTGTTTGCTCTCGGCCTGTGCCGCAACGCCCACCGAGAGTACGGAAGGCCGGCTGCTCAAGCTGGCCGACGATGTCGATCAGCGCGGCGACCATGCGACGGCTGCCGCCATGTACGAACGCGCTCTGGAGCAGGATGATGCCTCCGCGGATATCCAGATTCGTCTGGGCAACGCACGTCTGGCTGCCGGTGACGCTGCCGCGGCAGCCGAAGCGTTTCGCGCGGCACTGGACGAAGACATCAATCTGGCTCCGGCATTGCTGGGTCTGGGAACGGCGCAGTTGCGCCTGGGTGAGCCGGAGAGCGCGTTGCGAAGCCTCTCCCGCGCCGCGCCAGCGGTCAATAGCGTCGCAGGTTGGAGCCGGCTCGGTGCGGCTCAGGCGCTGACAGGTCGACCCGGACAGGCGGTGGGCGCGTTCGACAAGGCTGTTGCGCTCGAACCTCGGAATCTGGACCTCCAGGCCAATCTGGCGCTGGCCGAGTCGCTGGCCGGCGATAATGCCAAGGCGATGGCTGCCATGCGTCAGATCACGGCTTCCCCGCTGGCCGAGGCCCGCCATTACCGCAACCAAATTCTGGTGCTGGTGCTCGCCGGGCAGACCGATGAAGCGCGTCGCATCGAGATTCCCGACCTGCCGACCGCGAAGCGCGAGTCGCTGATCGCCAGCGCCGAACGTCTGGCTGCCATCCCTAGTGCCGCTGAGCGTGCCCAAGCACTGCGAATGGCCATGGCCTCGCCCCGCGACTGACGGCGTTTCGAGGTTACAGGCCATTGGTGGTCGCAGTGTTGCCCATCGCGCTGCGCGCTTCGTTCTCGAGCATCGCGCGTCTCTCGTTGGCGCGTCCGCGGTCATCGAGACGTTCGCGGGCGGCGTTGGCCACCGGTGCCGCCTGCGCTGGGCCCATCTCTTGCCCACGAGTCAAATCCTGCGGATTCGCCACCATCAGCTGAAGATTGAGGTCATTGGCACAGCCTGGCGGTAATGACACCAGACCGGTCTCGTCGGGCTGTGTCTGGCACAGATTGGGAATCGTCACCGATTGGCTGCGCGGCGATTCACCCGCGCCAGCGCTCGCCACCACGGGCTGGGGATTGGCGACGGCGACTTGTCGATAGCCGCTGGTCCAGTTCATCGGCCCCATCGACGATTGGCAGCCGGCCAGTAGCGTAGGGCCCAAGAAAGCCAGCGTCAGTAGTGGTGCGAAACACCGTGACTTGCGTGTCGATATGGTCGGGCTTGATGACATGGCGCTGTTCTTCCCGTTAGGTGTTCGTCGCGTTAAGTGCAGCCTCGCTCATGGCAGCCTCCGTCATTGCAAATAGAAGCCGAAAGGATCATCGACGCCTGCCGATCGAGCATGCTGCGCGGGGTCGTCACCCAGTCGCGGGTTAGCGCTGACCTGAGCCTGATCCAGCGGCGTTCTCGGCGTCGGCGATGAGGAGGGACGAACCAGATAAGGCGTGATCAGAATCACCAGTTCCGTCTCATTGCGCTGGAAACGGCGCGAGCGAAACAGCTGGCCCAGAATCGGAATATCACCCAGCACCGGAATACGCTCCAGCTCATTGGATATCTGGCGCTGAAACAGCCCGGCGATGGCGAATGTCTGGCCACTGCCGACCTCGACCACGGTATCGGCTCGGCGCACCTGCAACGATGGCACGTCATAACCGGCAATCTGTACGTTGTCGCTGGTCAGACTGCTTACCTCGGGTCTCACCTCCATCGAGATTCGCCCGTTGGGCAACAGCGTTGGCGTGCTCAACAGCGACACACCGAATTGCTTGTACTGAATACCCACCAGGTCGCTGTTCACCGGTACGGGAATCGGAATCTCGCCTCCCGCCAGAAAGCTCGCCGTTTGGCCGGAAACGGTGGTGATATTGGGCTCGGCCAGAATCTGCAGCAGGTTGTTCTGCTGTAACGCCTGAAGCAGGCCATCGACGCCTTCGCTACCCGGTGAGCTGGCGATATTGCTGGTCAGCACGCCGAACGAAAACGAGCCATTGTTGATCAGCGCGTTCCAGCTGACGCCGTAGCTGAGCAGCTCGTCGCGGGCGACTTCGGCGAAACGTACCCGGATGTTGATCTGATTGGCGCCACCGTAGGTAGAGCGGTTGAGGCTGCCGCCAGCTGGGGTCTGTGCATCGAGCGTCGACTGTGTAGCCATGGCCCCGCTCACCGACGTGCTGCTGCCCTCGGCGACCAGCTGATTGCCGGCCATGTGAAGCCGCACCTGAGTGTCACCGTCGATCCCGCGTAACGCCTGACTTGCCTGGGCATCGCCATCGCGCACCTGCAACCGCAGCGAGGCCTGGCTTTCGTCGTCGGCGCCGAGCGCAATCAGATTGGTGTCGCCGGTCTGCTTGCCGAACAGATAGATCACGCCGGGAGATACGACCTGCACGTCGGCGATTGCGGGGTTGGCGACGAACACCGAAGCCACCTGTTGATCGAAGCGCAGAATGCGTCCCTGGCCGGTTTCGAGCGCCATGGCGCCGCTGGCATCGTCGACGGCGACATCGGCGCTGGCCGACATTGAGGTGACGACCAGTGAGGTGATGGCGGCCAGTAACAGTATCGCTACCTGCAATATCAGGCGAAGGGCTGTCTGAAACGGATTCACGTCGATGGAGATTGCGTTTGCCTTCATGAATGTTGCTGCCACTGTGTCACGGGTATTCTCCATCCCAGCTGATCCCATTTTTGTTGATCCCGTTCCGGTTAATCGTCATGCCGGGTCGCCACGCTTGGCTATCATGGTTGATTTTGATGACTTTATATCTTTTTAGGCTCTCTAACGCTTTTCCATTTTGGCCGGAATGGACGCTTTGGCGTGTCGTCGACTGTTTCTCGGTCGAATCAGGATCTGGCTTGCGTCTCGCTCTCCCGTCGAGAGGCAGGTTTCGGTAAACGTACCTGGGCGATTGCCTGCAGACTGAACTCCGGCGCAATTTCCGGCCAGGCCATCACCGCGAGATCTATGTCGTGTTGCTTGAGCCATTGCTGTAGCGTGGCGCGCACATCGCTGGCAACGACGACTACGGGATGCAGATCGGCATCGAGTGTTTCCAGCTGTTGCTGGAACCAGGCGTTGAGCGCTCGTGATAGCGGTGCCGGCAGCCCGCTGCGCAGGGGGTGATCCTCGGCATGGCGCTGGGCACTGCGCAGCGCTTCTTCCATCGGGCGGGTAGCGATCCAAGCCGGCAACACTCTGTCGCTGCGGGCATGACGGTGGCTTATCTGGCGCGCCATGGCGGTGCGGATGCGATCGGCCAACCGAGCGCTGCTGGATTCCTGCGGCCCCCAGGTCACCATCGCCTCGAGAATGATGCGCATGGCGCGAACCGGCACGCCTTCGTTGACCAGCCGGCGCAGGATTTCCGCCATCTTCTGCAGCGACACCACACGCACGGCTTCGGTGACCAGTTCGGCGTAATCCGATTCCATGCGGGACAGTAGCGTACGGGCTTCCTGAATGCCGACGAAGTCGCCTGCGTAACGCATCAACGTACGCTCCAGGCAGCGTTCCAGCACCTGATCAGGCGTGCGATATCGCACGCCGGCATCGGTCAGTACGGAACTCGCGGATTCCGGCAGCCACTGCCAGTTGCCGCGTCCGGCCAGCGCTGCATGCGTCTCCGGCGTCAGTTCGAGCAGTTCCAAAGTGCTGGGATCGTCATCCAGCAGCACCTGAGATTCCGGCAGTTCGCCGTTGAGCACCGGGACTTCATCCAGCTCGACTGCGAAGCGGTGTGCAGCCAGTGCCGGCTCCAGCCGCAGTCCGACGGTGGGAATGGCAATGCCGAGATCGCGCTCGACCCGCTCACGAACGGCCTGCATTCCCTCACGCAGCACATCCAGCGGCAGCGCATCGGCAAGGCCGGCGCCCAGGCACAGCATGACACGATGCTGCTGAGGGTCATCGTCGGCCGCGCGAGAAAGGCCTGAGTTGGCGAGATCTGAGTGGGAAGGCGAGGCGTCCTGGGCGGTATCATTGGATGTCAGGGCCGCTGTGCCTTCCCCTCCTGTTGCTGTCTCGGGTGCTTCGTCAATCTGCTCGCGAAGATGGCGTCGGCGTAAAATGAAGGCCGCGCTTCCCAGCAGCGCCGAGATGGCCAGGAAGACGCCGGTGGCAAAGCCCGGGATGAAGGCAGCGCAGAACAGCACCGACGCCGTCAGCCCCAGCGCCTTGGAGTTGCTACCCAATTGACCTACGATCTCGCTACCCAAGTCGCTGGCGTTGTCGGAGCTAACGCGGGTTACGACGGTGCCGGCGCCGATCGAGATCAGCAGCGCGGGAATCTGGGCGATCAGGCCATCGCCGACGGTCAGCAGTGAATAGGTTTCCACGGCCTCACCGAATGGCATGTCGTGTTCCAGCATTCCGATCAGCAGGCCGCCGATCAAATTGACGAAGAGAATCACCAATCCGGCAATGGCATCGCCCTTGACGAACTTCATCGCCCCATCCATTGCCCCGTAAAGCTGACTTTCGCTCTCCAGCAACGAACGTCGACGACGAGCTTCGGCGTTATCGATATCGCCGTTGCGAGCCTCATTGTCGATACTCATTTGCTTGCCGGGCATGGCATCGAGAGTGAAGCGGGCCGCGACTTCGGCGACGCGCTCCGAACCCTTGGTAATGACCAGGAACTGGGCCACGGTGATGATCAGAAACACCACCATGCCGATGACGACTTCGCCGGCGATCACGAAGTTTCCGAAGGCGTCGACGATCTGGCCGGCATCGGCATCCAGCAGGATCAACCGAGTGGTGGTAATCGATAGCGACAGGCGGAACAGTGTCGCCAGCAAGATGATCGGCGGTAGCGACGAGAACTCGACCGGATGCGAAATATAGAACGCCACCACCAGAATCAATAGGCTGAAGGCGATATTGATACCGATCAGCGCATCGACCAGCGCGGTCGGTAACGGAATGATCATCATCACCACCGCCAGCACCATGAAGGCGGCGATGATCACATCGCTGCGCTGAGAGGCACGGCGAGCCACCGTATTGAGACGACCGAGAATCTCGTTCATGCCACAGGCTCTCCCCGTTGATTGACCTCGGTCGGTGGTGGCCCGAGCCGGCACTCTTCCCGCTTTCTTCGTTCGAGATACGTCTGAAAATGTTGCCGAGCGGATGTGTGTTCACCGTTCAGCCATTCGGCCCGGCTGCGTAATAGCAGCAGTGTGTTTTCGTGTTTTCCTTGCGCCTCGAGACGAGCGATGACGTTGAGCGCACGCTGTCCATTACCGCTGGTCAGAAAGCCTCGACACAGTCCGTGAAGCACGCCGAGGTGATCCGGCGCCATGCGATTGGCGATCAACAGCAGCGCCAGTCCTCTCTGAGTCTGGCCACTCTTCAAATACAGATGCCCCATCAGATGGAGCAGGTCGGCGGCATCGCGATCGTCGTTTTCGTTCATGCGATTGTCTGCTTCATGGGTCGAAGAGGGTTCATGAAAGACTCTCCTCGTCGAGATCGTCGCCTAGCGAGGGGGCGATGGTTTCATTCATCCGACCTTCCCACGCCTGACGCCAGTCGAGTTCTTCGCCGATGATATCCCGCGCCATGGCGACGATGTCGTCGTCCGCTTCCAGCTTGGGCAAGATGCTATCGACCACGTGCTGGAGCAACTCTATGCTGCGCGCGTTCTCATAGCTCCGGGAATCGCTTGCCTCGGGTTGCCCCAATGCATCCAGTCGATCGGCCAAGGCTGATTGATCGGGCTGTCGGCTACGCGCTTCGCTGACCGCACGCGTGAACGCTGCATCATTGGGTAGCGTCTGACCGTAGGATTTGGCATCGATGCGTCCGGTCGGGCTGGTTTCGACACGAGACGCACGATAGCGATCTCCCGGAATCAGTCGATCAGGGATCTTCATGGAACGACAGCCCCGTCAGCGCGCATGGCATAGTTGAAAGATGAGTCGTCGAGACACGAACCGTTTAGAAATCGATTGCTCAAAGCGTCAGCGCAAATTGATCATCACCTCGGCGGAGCATGATCTGGTCCGATTGAATCGTCGAGATTACCCAGCCGGACTCGAGTGCCGCCCCTGGGTAGAGCCGCTTTCCCTGACTATCGATGACATAAGGGTTTTCACCGAGCCACACGGCCTGCAGGCGTAGATCGGGCTGTACAGGCGCCTGTTGCGGTTTGGCATCATTGAGCAAAACAGTGCGGCTCCCATAATGTTGATCGAACCAGCGCTGCGTCTGGTTCCACGTTTCGGCCTGATCTGCCTTGTATTGACCAGAGACGCTTAGGTAGCCGCCATGATCAGCGACCTTCAGCGAGTCGAGCCCGGTGCTTGTCAGCTTTTGGCGCATAGAGGCGGCAGGGCCGAGGCGTGCGTCGTTTACCAGTTGACGGGCGCCTTCCACGGCTTGCGTATCGAGTGTGGCAGATGTCGAGTAGTTACCGATGTTGGCATCGGCCTGGTTGACGTCGATGAACTCATAGAGCGCCAGTACCCCAAGTGTTGCCACCAGGGCTAGCAGTGTGAAGGCGCGATTGAGGGAGCTGCGCCAGCGTGGTGGCAGAGTCGGCAGCTTGGGCAAAGCGGGAAGCATGGATGGCACCGGGGGACGCGTAAGCGTCAGAGCGACGTCATGGAAATGCAGCTCGGCTGGCAACTCGCTACGTAGGCCAGTCCCCCGGGTGACGACTCGCCCGTTGACGATGACGTCGCTGCCAATGGCTTCGACAGCCATCTGGCGCCCGTGAAAACGCAGCACCAGATGCTCGGTTGCCGTGCCCGAATCGCTCAGCACGACATCAGCAGCGTCATCGCTTCCAATTCGGCAAACCGGATCGGTCAATTCGATCGTTGCGCCGCTGTGCAAGCCGGCGGTTACCATGAGCGTCGTTACGACTTCGCTTGCCGACGCCGAAGGGGAGGTGACGGTATCCATGCGGTTAACTCGCTAGTGTCGTACGAAGCATTGAGAGATCCCTTGGCTATCCGTGCCGAATCGATCAGGTCGGAGAGCCAAAGAAACTCCAGAAATCGGTTTCGTTTCCGTGTTTTAGCGACTTTACGGATGTGTCGCCTCGATCCATTATATCTGGCTCTTTGGTTCCTGCTCCGATCAGGATCGTCACGTAGTGTGCTGTGGCCCTGTGCCGGAAGTGGAGGGAAAACGCCGCGAGCAGCATGGCGCCGCCCGCGACTGGCCGCATTAGTTCTGCGGGCGCTGCTTGGTCGCGTCGAGCATAGTCTTCTTCTCGGTCGTGACCTTGGTGATTTCCGCGGATTTCTCGATCGCCTGATCAAAAACCGCTTTCAACTGATCAATGGAAGAATCAGCGCTGTCGTTCGAAGTCGACGGATCGATTGCAGGAGTATCAGCCATGGTATTTCTCCTAATAGCGTGAGTTTCAGAGTCCGCAATTCCAGCGGTTTAGAAAAGGTGCTAGATCGAGTTCGCGATATTAGCGAGTCGCGAAGAACGCGATCTAACGTAATTCAGGTTACTGGGTTTGCGTGACAAGAGGGCTGCTTTGAAGTAAATATTTGATGCGTTGCGTATCGTTTTGGTAAGCAAGAGAAAGCCTGCTATATTTTGTCAAGATTTTGATTTTAATAGATAAATTATTATATTGAACGTTCATTCAAATACCTGCAGGGATGCGTTTATTACTTTATTTTACATTAAATCGAGCGTTTAAAATCTGCTTTTGGTGCCTTCTTGTTTGTTATTTCCGATATTGGGTGAGAAATTGTGCAATAAATTGCGCGTTTGTTTTGGGAGACAGTTTTCGATTCTAAAATATCAGGATTGCCTTAATTAAAGTTGATTGAAGTAAATGTAAGGAATGTCGCTATCGGGAGACGGTGTTGGTGGTGGTTGTCTTTCGATGGCGTCATCTCTGGACGTTAGATTCCTGCATTGACATGGATGGGCGCTGCGGATGTGGGCCGGGCTTGGCGTCGTGACAATGCGGTTGAGAGGAGCGCCTGGCTCGTATCTGCAACCCTGCCATCAAAATCCAACCGACGTTAACTTGATTAACGTCAACGACACGAATTAACCGTGGTGAATTTTGTCTTTAAATTCAGTCATTTATTGATGTTTTTCTGCGATCTGTCTATAGTTGAACTCCTCCTTGAGGGAGTAGCCGATCACCGCTGCGCCGACTACCGGCAGTGATGTTCGTGTCAACATACTCGGCAACGCCGTGACATGAACGCCGGGTCCGGTTGGCGAGACCATGGATATCCGTAGTGCAACGTCGGGAGTTGCGGGTGTCGTGGCGATATCACCGGCTGGATAAGATCATGAACCCTGCTTCTCTCGTACTGCTTGCCTTTGCCATGTCGACAGATGCTTTTGCTGCATCGATCGGCAAGGGCGCGGCCCTCACACGCACACGCTTTCCCGAAGCGCTGCGAATCGGCGTCATCTTCGGCACGGTCGAAGCGATCACGCCGGTCATCGGCTGGGCCATCGGCCTGGCGGCCACCCGCTTCGTCTCCGAGTGGGATCACTGGATCGCCTTCGTGCTGTTGGGCGCGCTCGGCTCCCACATGATCTGGGAAGGCTTCAAACCTGTCGAAAGCGAAGCGGACAACCAGAAGACGCCGGAGCGTAAATCGGTCTGGCTGCTGGCCGTCACGGCGCTGGCGACCAGCATCGATGCCATGGCAGTCGGCGTGACCCTGGCTTTTGCCGACGTCAATATCCTGGTAGCCGCGCTGGCGATCGGTCTGGCGACGACCTTCATGGTGACCATCGGCATCATGCTGGGGCGTGCGATCGGCTCGCTGATCGGCAAGCGCGCCGAGATCGCCGGCGGGATCGTGTTGATCGCGATCGGTATCACGGTCCTCTATGAGCATCTATTCGCCCACATGGGTTGAAGCCTTTCCGCGCGCTGGCGCCGCTCGCTGTCTATGCTGAACCGTGATCCCGTCACGGAGTGCCTGCATGTCATCTTCTCTCTGGCAACGTTCGCTTGCCGATTTCCAGCACGCCGTTGAAACCCGTTCCACACCGGGATGTGGCGCGGCCGCGGCATTGAGTGGCTGCCTGGGCCTTTCGCTGATTCTCAAGGGTGTGCGGTTGCATCGAGGCGAATCCGACCTCGATCGTCATCGCCGCCGGCTGATAGAAGAGGGCGATGGGCTGCAGAAAGCGCTCGCCGAGGCCGTCGATGACGATGCCGCGGCGTTTGCCGACTATCTCGAAGCGCAGCGTCTACCGAGTGATACCGACGCCGAATCGGAACAGCAAGATTCGGCTCTGCGCGAAGCCCGCGATGCATCGATTCAGATTCCGCTGGCGGCCGCCGAGCGATGCCAGAACGGGCTGGTGCTGGCGGTCGAAGCACTGTCGCTAACCTCTCCGGCGATGCGTAGCGACACGCTGGCCGGCGCGACGATGCTCCGCGCCGCGATGGAGGCGCTATTGATCGGCGTCGAGGCCAATCTCGAGGGCCTGCCCGATCCCTCCGATCGCCGGAAGCTGAAGATGAATTTTGGCTACCTCCGTGAGAGTGCACGAGCCAACTGTGACCGACTTGGCATCGGCGGCTCATGACGCCAGCACGCTCCACCACGCCACCGCCAGCAGCATTAATGCCAGCGCGCGATTGAACCACTGCCACTGTCGCGTGGTGTGAAACAGGCGGGCGACGCCGCTGCCGATCATCCCCCAGAGGGCCAGGCAGGGGAGTGCCACGACCCCGAACGTCAGTGCCAATAGGCCGATCTGCGTCGCGCTCGACGCCGAGTCGGTGAACACGCCGACGACCGACAGCGCCATCATCCAGGTCTTGGGGTTGACCAGTTGCAAGCCGGCAGCCTGGCGGGGTCCAAAAACCGGCGCGTCAGATCTCTCGGCGTCGGCCTCGAGGTTCGGCGGCGGGCTTCGATAGAGCCGCCAGGCCAGCCAGCTCAGCCAGCCGACGCCGATGGCGGCCATCAGTTGTCGAATGATGGGATAGGCCAACAGCGTATGCGACAACCCCAGGCCCACCGTCAGCACGATCGCGGCCGCTGCCAGACTCGCCCCGCAGGCCGCCGGTAATGTGCTTTTCCAGCCGTGGCGTGCGCCCTGAGTGAGTATCAGTAGGTTGGTCGGCCCCGGCGTGATCGAAGCGACAAAGGCGAAAAGGGCAAACGGTAGCCAGGCAGACATGATCGACTCCAGAAATGGTGTGAAGTCGGGACTATCGCGCCGTGACTGCCGCACGTCTGGAAGGTTTGAGCAGTCGCCCACTTCAAGCTCGCCACGAAGCGTGGGTTCGACTCAGTCTCGGATTCGATTCAGGCAGTCTGGGAGCAGCGCTGGCGATAGTCAGCCGGGGTCAGGCCATAGGCGCGTCGGAACCAGCGGCCCAGATGGCTCTGGTCGGCGAAACCGAGTTGGGTGGCAACCGCCGCGGGTGTGTCGCCGGCCGCGAGCCGTTGGCGGGCGAGACTCAGGCGCAACTGCACCAGATAGGCATGAGGTGCCAACCCGAAGGCCGACTTGAAGGCGCGTGTCAGCCGGAATCGGTCGACGCCGCACTGCTCGGCCAGTGTCTGCAAGCCAATGTCCTGTTCGCAATGCGCGTGCAAAACCTCCCGGGCTCGTCGAGCAACGCCGGGTAGTCGCGGATCTTCCCGCTGTCGTTCTCGCCAGCCAAGATGCGGGACCAGTCCCTGCAACAAGGCATCGAGGGCGTCATCGCGTGCGAGGCGCGAGGTTGGCAGGCGTAGCGTGGTGAATGCGCGGGCCACATGGGTGATCAACTGGGGATCATCGACCAGCGTCGACGCGAAGCCCGGCTCGCCGGAAGGCGTGCCGATGATCGCGAACTGGCGCAGCTCGCGCTGAAGCCAGGCGGGATCGAGATAGAGCATGGCGTAGGTAAAGCCGCCCTGGGTCGGGGCATGGCCGTCGTGAATCTCGCCGGGCTCGACGAAAAACAGTCGCCCCGGCGTGCTGTCGTGGCGGGTGCGACGACAATGGAATTGCTGGACGCCTTGTTCGGTGAAACCGACCAGGTAGCTGTCGTGCCAATGAGGATCGTAGGCGTGGCCTTCGAAGTGGGCGCGGATCGTCTCGATGCCCGTATCAGCATCCTGCTGCAGATCGATCCAGTTCGTCGCTGTCATGCTACCTCCCGACCGGCGCCGAGGGCCGATGCCGGCCAGCGCTCGATCCTTTCAGCATGCCAGAGCGCGAGGTTCGTGTCTGGAACGTTCGTGCAGTCTGAAACGTTCGTGCGGTCTGGAGCGTTCGTGCGGTCTAAAACATCTCAACAGAATAGCGGCACGTTCAGTCCGGCACCGGCGTCTCGAAAGTGTCGCGGCGCCGGATCGTCAGCGTCGTGCCGATCGAGGCGGTAATTACCAGCCCGATGGCCAACCATTGCAGCGTACTCAATAGCTGGCCCAGAAACAGCAGCCCCGAGAGCGCACCGACTGCTGGTTCCAGACTCATCAGTGTGCCGAAGGTCTGCGTCGGCAGGCGCGGCATGGCGATCATTTCCAGCGTGTAGGGCAGCGCGGTGGAGAGCACCGCCACCGCCAGTGCGTACGGCAGCACCTCTGGCGCAAACATGGCCGTGCCCACATCGAGCAGCCCCACCGGGGCGATGACGACGGCGGCGATGGTGACGCCGAGCGTGGCACTCTGCGCGCCGTTGATCGCGCCGGCTTTCTGTCCGAACAGGATGTAAAGCGCCCAGCAGACGCCGGCGCCCAGGGCGCAGGCTGCGCCGTAGGGATCGACCGGACCGCTGCGGTCATCGCCCAGCAGCAGCAGACAGCTCAGGCCGAGCATGGCGAGCGCTACCCAGACCAGATCCAGCCAGCGCCGTGACGACAGCATTGCCACGGCAAGCGGCCCGGTGAACTCGAGTGCCACCGCGATACCCAGCGGCACGGTCTGCAGGGCCTGGTAGAACAGCAGGTTCATGATCCCGAGGGCGACGCCGTAGATGAGCGTCGATTTCCACGCGCGCCGGCTCAGCGGCTGGCGCCAAGGGCGCATGACGATCAGCAGCAGCAGGGCGGCCAGGATAAGGCGGATCGAGGTCGTGCCGGTGGCACCGATGACCGGAAACAGCGACTTGGCGATGGAGGCGCCGCTCTGGATCGAACACATCGCCACGACCAGCATGGCCACCGGCCAGGTCCTGGCAAGCAATTCGCGCATGGCGACTGACATGGCACGCCCTGACATGACACCTCCTGATGTGTGCGGCATGATGGTTCGCCAGACATTGCCACGGTGACATGCTGGCAGCCGATGGCATTCGACGAGAGCCGCGATTGTACGGATGGGCAATATATTGCACAAGTCTAACGAGCGTCCCGACGTGCTGGTCCACGTGGCTGCCAACGTCAAACGGCTGCGACTGGCCGCGGCGCTGAGCCAGCAGGCACTGGCCGATCAGGCCGGCGTGAGTCGACGCATGCTGGTCAATATCGAGAAGGGTGACGTCAACGTCAGTCTGAGCACGCTGGATCGACTGGCCGAAGCGTTGGGAGTCCTGTTCTACGCGCTCGTCCAGCCTCCCGACAGCGAGGATTCGGCGCGTATCGACGAGGTGGCCTGGGTGGGGCGATCACCCGAGAGCCACGCCCGGCTGCTGGCGAGCAAGCCGGCGCGGCAGGAGGTCGAGCTGTGGTCGTGGTCGCTCGAGCCGGGGGAGATCTACGAGTCGGCCGCCGACGACAACGGCTGGCACGAGATGCTGGTGGTGATCGAGGGCACGCTGACACTGGCCCTCGGCGAACATGACGTGGCGATCGACGCCGGCGACTTCCATGTCTATCCCAGCGACCAGCCCTACCGTTATCGCAACGATGGGCCGGGCCGGCTGCGCTTCATTCGCAACGTGGTGCACTAGTCATGACCTGACTCTATTTATGACCTACCTACAGGCCCGCCTTGTCCAGACCGAATGCCTTGTCGGCAGAACCCGGGATCGCCTGGAAGGCGATGCTGAGGCGATTCCAGCCGTTGATGGCGACGATCAGAAAGGTCAAGTCCGAGAGTTCCGCTTCCGAGAAGTGGCTGCGGGCGTGGTCGTAGAGGCCATCATCGACGCCGTGCTCGGGCAACCGAGTCAACGTTTCCGTCCAGGCAAGGGCGGCACGTTCGCGCGGGGTGAATAGCGCCGATTCCCGCCAGACAGCGACGTGGTGAAGCCGCAGCTCGCGTTCGCCGTCGATTTTCGCCTCTTTGACGTGCATGTCGACGCAGAAGGCACAGCCATTGAGCTGGGAAGCTCGCAGCGTTACCAGATGCTTGACCTCCTTGATGACGTCGCTCTGCGACAGCGCCATATTGAAATCGATGTACTTCTGCGCGGCTTGGGGAGAGGTCTGGTAGTAATTCACTCGAGCTTTCATGTCGCTTACCTGTCTGGGTTATGGGAGTTGCGAATGGGGTGCCGAGACAGGATGAAACGCGGGGAGGTATTCACACAGAGCCAAAAACCGTGGTGATTTCTAGGCCATGGCGAGACGACTCGCGCCGCTTCACTTCATGAGCGTGGCCAGTCGAGCGGCCAGAGCGTCGGCCTGGACAGCGTCGATGACGTTGGTGAAGCTCAGCAACAATCCGGACTGTCGTGCCGGCTTCAGGGTCCACTGGGACAGTGCGTGCCCACCCAGACCCGCACTGGCGGCCTGGTTCGCGACCGCCACGTCATCGGTATCGTCGGCTAGCCTGACCAGCAGGTGCATTCCGCCGGCCTGCAGATCGATATGGATGCGATCGCCCAGGTGATGCTCCAGCGCCTGGCGAAGCATCTCGCGGCGTAGTTTATAGAGCGCCCGCATGCGCTTGAGATGGCGTGCGAAGTGGCCTTCATCGATGAAATCCGTGACGACCGACTGACTCAGCGTCGGGCAGCCATGACCCTGGCGCTGCATCGTGTTCTGGAAGATTTCGGCCTGAGAAGGCGGAACCACCAGATAGGCGAGCTTGATGCCGGGGAACAGGACCTTGCTGAAGGTACCGGTATAGAGCACACGTTCATCCCGGTCGAGACTCTTCAATGCCGGTAAGGGATGGCCGTGATAGCGATATTCGCTGTCGTAGTCGTCCTCGATGATCCAGGCATTTTCGCGATTTGCCCACGCCAGCAAGGCTTGGCGCCGGGCCAGCGTCATCGATACGCCAGTGGGGCTTTGATGGGTGGGGGTGACGACGGCGAAGCGTGCAGAATTGGCACGTAAACATCCCTCTTCGACATTCAAACCATCGGCGTCGACGCTCACCGGCGCCAACTGCATTCCCTCGCTCAGCAGTCGTTCACGCGCCATCAAATATCCCGGTTCTTCGAACCATCCGCTGTCGCCGGGCTTCAGCAGCGTCCGACAGATCAGACCCAGACTATCCCGGTAGCTGTCGGTAATGATGATCTGTTCGGGCCGACAGACGATGCCTCGCGATACCCCAAGATAGGTCACCAACGCACGCTTCAAAGCCGGATGGCCGGTCGGTGGAGGGTAGTTCAGTTCGGCGATGGACTGGGCTCTCAGTCGACGGTTGACCAGGCGTGCCCACAACTTGCTGGGGAAAGCGTCCAGCGCCGGTAGACCCAGCTGGAAAGGCTGGGGCAGGTCGAGGTGAGGCTTTGACTCAGGTTTGGCCGTTGTGTCCGGTGCCGACGGCGATCTGGTGGAATCGGGCAAGTGTGGCGAGACGATCGTGCCCGCCGGGCCTCGCGGCAGAAAATAGCCTTCGCTGACGAGCAACTGATAAGCCAGCTCGACCGTACCTCGTGACAGATTCAGTTCACTGGCAAGACTGCGTACCGAGGGAACGCGTTGGCCGGGTGGCAGGCGCCCGTCTTTCATCGCTTCGCGAAAGCGCTGATACAGCTGCCGGTAGACTGGTACGTTCTGCGTGCGGTCGGGCCGAAGGTGCGTATTGGACATGTCGATGTCCCAGAAGATCGAAGACGTCTTGGCGCTGCCAAGTGGATAGGTCTGATTCTAACCTGTGTCCTCTTTCAGGAGGATGTCTCATGACGACCGTTCGACTATTACCGGTGACGACGGAGCAGGAGTGTCTGCGCTGCTTCGATGTCATGCACGAGCTTCGTCCGCACCTTGCGGCGCCGCAGACATTTGTGAGTCAGGTCATGCGGCAGATGACCATGGGGTATCGGCTGTTGGCCGCGTGGCAGGAAGATCGAGTCGTCGGCCTGGCGGGCTATCGTCCGACCGAGAACCTGCTGTATGGCCGCTTCGTCTATGTCGACGATCTCGTCGTCAGCGGAGACGGTCGAAGCCTCGGGCTGGGCGCGCGTCTGCTGACGGCAGTGCGCGAGGAGGCGAGAAGCATGGCTTGTCATCATCTGGTACTGGATACCGGACTGGGCATGGCGCTGGCGCAGCGCTTCTACTTTCGACAGGGGCTGCTGTCCCGGGGCATGCACTTCGTGGAAACCTTGAGCGTTGAGGAGACAGCATCGTGACGATACGAACGCTGCTCGTGACCGCGAGCCCGCACCGTGACGAGGCTCTGGGGAACCGCCTGGCGCGGAAGGTCGCGTCACGGATGGGAGGAGACCTGCTTGTGCGTGACCTGGTCGCCGAGCCGTTGGCGCCGTTGACGATAGATTATGCCCAGGCGCTGACGCTACGCGAACCTCTGCCGCGCTCGAGCGCGACGTTTGCGTTATCCGAACGCTTGATCGAGGAACTCGAATCCACCGACCGGTTGATTATCGCTACCCCCATGCACAATTTCGGCATCCCCGCGGCGCTCAAGCTCTGGGTCGATTACGTGCTGCGCATTCATCGTACCTTCGCTTCGGCGTCGCAAGGCAAGGTGGGTCTGCTGGCGGACCGGCCGACTCTCGTCATCGTCAGTTCCGGTGGTTTTCATCGAGCCGGTGAGTCGAGACAACCCAATTTCCTCACGCCCCATCTCGAAGCCATTCTGGAGACGCTGGGTATTCGAGCGCCGGAATTTCTGTATCTGGAAGGGCTGGTGATGCGTCATCAGTCGCCCGAGACGATCATCGAGAATGCGGTCTCTGCACTGCGCGATATCTGGTGCTAGCGATAGCATCTCTTCGGCATGAAAAGGCAGAGAAGAGAATCTGCAGAGGAGGGGATTAAACCCTGAAGAGCCCTACGGTACGAATTACATTATGTACTCATGTAACGCTCTATCATCGTCACCGTTCTGTCACGTCCACTCCCCTAATCTGCCAGGATGCCGGCCGTCTCTTAGCTGCAGGCCGATCTTCCTGCCGGGTAATGTCGGAGCGCGAACATGGCGAAATCAGCGGTAGACGATAATTCCTCGGCACTAGGCGGGTTGGGTGGGCCGTCACGGCTGAGTCTTTTCTTCGGTATCTTGCTCATCGCCGTAACTGGCTACTTTCTGGCCTGGGGGCTGGGTTACATCGAGGGTGGTAGCCCGCTGCTGTTCGTGCTCGCGACGCTGTTCGGCGTATTCATGGCGTTCAATATCGGCGGCAACGATGTCGCCAATTCCTTCGGGACCAGCGTCGGCGCTGGCACTCTGACGATCAAGCAGGCCTTGTTCGTTGCAGCGATCTTCGAGGTCAGCGGTGCGGTGATCGCTGGCGGCGAAGTGACCTCGACCATTCGTGGCGGCATCGTCGATCTCGGCGGCATGAACGTGGTGCCGGCGGATTTCGTCTACATCATGATGTCTGCGCTGATCGCGGCGGCGCTGTGGCTGCTCTACGCCTCGCGCAAGGGCTATCCGGTTTCGACCACACACTCCATCGTCGGGGCGATCGTAGGTAGCTCGATAGCTTTGGGTGTGCTGATGAATGGCACCGATTCGGCATTGGCGTTGGTGCAATGGGGACAGATCGGCCAGATCGCGATCTCATGGGTATTGTCGCCGCTGCTGGGTGGCTTGGTTGCCTACCTGCTCTACGCCCAGATCAAAACGCACATCCTCTCCTACAACGAATCTGCCAAGGACGAACTGCAGTCGATTCGCGAGGAAAAACGCGCGCACAAGCGGGAACATAAGGCGCGCTTCGAGCGCCTTTCGGAGATCCAGCAGATCGCTTATACCCACGCCATGGCGCGGGACATGCAGACCGTGAGCGATGGGGACTACGGAACCGAGGATCTAGAGTCCGAGTATTACCGGGACCTGCATCAGATCGACGAGAAGCGCCGCCATGTCCACTCCCATCGCGCACTGGAGAACTGGGTGCCGATGGTAGCGGCACTCGGCGCCATGATCATCTCGGCGATGCTGCTGTTCAAGGGCCTGAAGAACATGCATCTGGGCCTGAGCACTCTCAGCAGCTATCTGATCATGGGGATGATCGGTGCTGCGGTATGGATGGCGACGTTCATTTTTGCCAAGACGCTCAAGAGCGAATCCCTGGATCGTTCCACCTTCCTGATGTTCAGTTGGATGCAGGTCTTCACCGCTTCCGGCTTCGCCTTCAGCCACGGCTCCAACGATATCGCCAACGCCATTGGTCCCTTCGTCGCCATCCTCGACGTGCTGCGCACCGGGGCGATCGGTGACGAGGCCACTATCCCGCCGCTGGCCATGGTGGCCTTCGGCGTCGCCTTGATCGTCGGCCTGTGGTTCATCGGCAAGGAGGTGATCAAGACGGTTGGCGAGAATTTAACCAAGATGCATCCGGCTTCGGGGTTCTCCGCCGAACTGTCTGCCGCCGCCGTGGTCATGCTCGCCTCGATGCTCGGTCTGCCCGTCTCCAGCACGCATATCCTGATCGGTGCCGTGCTCGGCATCGGCATGGTCAACCGCCAGACAAACTGGGCATTGATGAGGCCTATCGCCCTGGCTTGGGTCATCACGCTACCCGCTGCGGCGCTGATGGCAGCGATCGCCTTCCTGATACTGAGAAACGTGTTCTGATCGCGTTCAGCCGACGCCCGGAGTCAAAAAGCTTCGCGCGTCGATTGAGCGCTCAACCCACCCCCAGATAGACCATCAGGCAGGCGCCGGGCAGGTCGGGAATACGCAGCGGCAGGTAGTCGAATTCGCGGCTGGTGCCGTCCGGCATGCGCATCGCCTTGCGGCCACTGGCCAGATCGAGCACATCTTGTTCGGCCCAGAGTTCGCGGAAGGCATCGCTCGCCTCGAGCAGGTCGTCGATCAACCGCCGCATACGTGGATCGTCGGCGTAGCGCGTGGCCTGGCTGCGGAAGATCGACACCAGCGTGCGGGCGGATTTCAGCCAGTCTGCCCGATGCGTCTCGACACGCTTCTGGGTGAAGATCCACCACAACTTGTTACGCGGGTGTTTGTCTCCTGGGCGTTCGATGTTGAACAGCGCGGCGGCGGCACCATTCCACGCGATCACTTCCCAGTAGGCGTCCATCACGTAGACGGGGTCCGGCTCCATCCTGTCCAGCAGACGCTGGAGGATCGGGTTGATCGTCGAGCCGTTATCGATGGCGCGCGGCGGTGCTGGGCGCCCGGCCAGTGCGTAGAGATGCTCGCGCTCGGTTTCGTTCAGCAGCAGCGCCCGGGCAAGGCACGTCAGCGCCTGATCGGAAGGCTGCACGTCGCGCCCTTGTTCGAGTGCGGTATACCAGGCTGAGCCCATACTGGCGCGGATCGCCACTTCTTCGCGACGCAGGCCAGGGGTGCGTCGCCGACGACCGGGCGGTAGCCCCGCCATTTCTGGCGTTACTGCTTCCCGCTTGGCGCGGAGGAAGTCACCTAATGAGGGGGCGGGGGAATTTGATGTGCTCATGGAAAATCTACCTGGCGTGAGATTGCTAAGTCCTAGTTTGCGAAACTTTTATTGCCCAGCCTGAGCCTTCCAAACGTAGGATAAGATCACGGATTTTGTAGGATAGCGAAGGATATTAGGGTTTCCGATAGCGGCGTCAAGTGACGAACCGTTTGACTCCCCGGAGGCTTTTCATGAGACCGGATTCTCGCATCATTCTGATTCTAGGGCTCGGCGGCGATATGGAGTCTGACTTCGTTCAGGCATTGGCCGACGAAAAAGACACCTTGCTGTTGCAAGCCCCCTTTGGCAGTTCTTTCAGCAGCTCTGGTTTCGGCAGCTCTAGCGGCCGTTCCCGCAGTCATTCTGCCGACATTGCGTCCAGCTCTTCTTTCGGCACTGGCCTCGACATGCCATGCAGCTGCGTCATTGGTGCATTGCCCGAATCGAGTACCGCTCTCGATGCGGCCTTGGAAGAAGCTCACTCCTATTTTGCCGGCAGCCCTGCGGTGCAATCTCTGAGGATCGAGGATGTCGGTGCACTGCAGCGGGTGACGGAGGCTATCGGCGAGCGTCACGGCCGTCTGGACGTGCTGATTCTCGGTAGTTGCTTGGGGCTGACAGATAGTCGCGTAGGGTTGACAGATAGTCGCGTGGGGCTTGCGGACTCGACGGGCATGGCCGCTTGGCAGCGACTTGTGCAACCTTACCACTTCGATAGGTTGGCCCCGATCGTCACCTGTTTACCGCTGCTGATGAAGGCGCCAGCCGGCCGAATCATCGATCTGCAAGCAGCGGGCACCGAGCTCGATCTCTCTCCGCTGCTGGCCGGCACGCCGATTGATGTCGAGCGCGTGTCGCTGTCCCCGAGCGCTGTCGACAAGTCTGAAGACGGCTATCACAAAACGGCAGTACGGGACGCGACAGGGCTGACTACGCTGTAAAACGCACGACGCTAAAACCTGGTGCTCTGAATCTAGCGCTCTGAAATCTACCCCTCTGCAATTCATTAGCTCTGTAACGCATTAACGCTGCAAGCCGCATTTCCAAAAAAGCAGGCGCGATTTCCAACTGATGCCTGATGAAGCATACCCAACCGTGACTGAGGCTTGATATGCAATGGACGATCAACGGCCAGGTTCGGAAGGCCGAGGTGGATTTCCGAACGTCACTGCTCGATCTGCTCCGCGAGCAATTCCAGCTCAGTGGCACCAAGGAGGGCTGCAACCAGGGGGCTTGCGGCGCCTGTACCGTGCTGGTCGACGGTGACCGCATCAACGCCTGTCTGGCGCTGGCGGTCCAGTACCAGGGCCGTTCGATCACCACGGTCGAAGGGTTGGCCACAGACACTCATCTGCATCCCGTTCAGGCCGCGTTCATCGAGCACGACGGTTTCCAGTGCGGCTACTGTACGCCGGGTCAGCTCTGTTCGGCGGTCGGCATGATCGGCGAGCTCGAACGTGACCAACCTAGCGCCGTCACGGCCGACCTCTCGGCGAACGAGATCGAGTGGAATCGCGATGAACTTCGCGAGCGGATGAGCGGCAACCTCTGTCGCTGCGGCGCCTACAATGGCATCACGGACGCGATTGCCGCCTCGTTGGCGACGGAGGTGGTGCGATGAAAGCGTTCGATTACCACCAGGCCGTCGATAGCGAACAGGCGGTCGCACAGGCCGTCCGTGTTAGCGGCGCCGAGGACATGGCGAAATATCTGGGTGGTGGGACCAACCTCGTCGATCTGATGCGCGAGACAGTCGAGCGGCCGGATGCGTTGATCGACGTCACCGCGCTCTCCCACGCTATCGACGAGACTCCAGAAGGGGGGCTGCTGATCGGTGCCGCCACCACCAACGCAGAACTCGCGGGTGATATTCGCGTTCGTACCCGCTATCCGATGCTGTCGCGCGCGATCCTGACCGGTGCCAGCGCCCAGATTCGCAACATGGCGACCGTCGGCGGCAATCTGCTACAGCGCACTCGCTGTGCCTACTTCTACGACATGGCGACCCACTGCAACAAGCGCGAGCCGGGCGCGGGCTGCGATGCGCACGAAGGTTTTCATCGCTATCACGCCATCCTCGGTACGTCGTCATCCTGTATGGCCACGCATCCTTCCGACATGGCAGTGGCGCTGGCGGCACTCGAGGCTCGTATTCACCTACGTGGCCCTGACGGTGATCGCCAGTTGCCGCTTACCGAGCTACATCGAGAGCCGGGTGAGCGCCCGGATATCGAGACCGAGCTGCGACCGCAGGAACTGATCGTCGCGATCGAGTTGCCACGGCTGCCGATGGCAGCCCGTTCGGGTTATCGCAAGGTGCGCGACCGGGCCAGCTACGCCTTTGCATTGGTATCAGTGGCTTCGATGGTCGCGCTCGATGGCGGCACGATCCAGGACGTACGACTAGCGCTGGGCGGAGTGGGAACGAAGCCGTGGCGTGCGTATCGGGCAGAGGAGGCGTTGCGTGGCCAACCGGCGACCGAGGCGACACTGGTCACGGCCGTCGACGCCGAGCTGGCGGCCGCCAAGACGCTACCGGACAACGCCTTCAAGGTCGAACTGGCGCGGCGAACGATGATTGCGGAGCTGTCGCGGCGTATCGCGGATGCCCGCAGCGGAGGTGACGCATGAGTGCTCTCGATAAACGACGGTCGGGCGATAACCAGCCCTCGGGCGTCGCCCTGGCCGGCGACTACTGGCGTCCGGACGGTCGTCCGGATCCTCTGAGCGAAAAGGGGCGAATCGGGATCGGTGCGCCACTGTCGCGGGTCGATGGCGTCGAGAAGGTCACCGGCGGTGCGCGCTTTGCCGGCGAGTTCACCTTCGAAGGCATGGTCTACGCCGCGCTGGTCTACAGCACCATCGCCAACGGCCGGATCCTGACTATCGATCGCCAGGAAGCCGAGTCGATGAACGGCGTGGTACGGGTGATGACCCACGAGAACGCGCCGCGGCTCAACCTGCCGCCGGTGTTTCTGATGTCGCCCAACGGTGCCGCCGGCGACGATCATCCGATCATGCAGAACGATCGCGTCCACTGGAACGGCCAGCCGGTCGCGCTGGTGCTGGCCGAAACTCAGGAACAGGCCGATGCGGCTGCCGAGCGCATTCACGTTGATTATCAGGCCGAACCGGCGATGACCGATTTCGAGCTGGCCAAGACTCAGGCCCGTCAACCTGACAACGTGCTTGGCGGCCCGGCGGAGATCACGATCGGCGACGCCGACAAGGCGTTCGAGATGGCCGCGCATCGTGTCGACGCGATCTATCGCACGCCACGCCACAATCACAACGCCATCGAGCCTCATGCGTTGACGCTGGCCTGGGTAAAAGAGGATGGAAGCGAGAAAGAGAGCGAGCGTGATGGCGAAACGCTGCGGATTCATGATGCCTCCCAGTGTGTCGATCTGGCCGTAGCGTCGCTCGCCGAGGTGTTCGGCATCGATGCCGCGAGGATTCATATCACCTCGCCGTTCGTCGGCGGTGGTTTCGGCGGCAAGACGCTGTGGCAGCATCAGATTCTGGCCGCGGCGGCGGCGAAGCTCGTGGGTCGTCCGGTGCGTCTGGCACTGTCGCGCAAGGGGGTTTACCGCGTGGTCGGCGGGCGGACCTGCACCGAACAGCGGGTGGCCCTGGGCGCCGACGCCGATGGCCGGTTGAAGGCGCTCATTCATTCCGGCGTCGTGGCAATGACGCGGCACAACAACCTGCCGGAGCCCTTTTTCCAGGCGACCAAGTGTTTGTACGCGGCCGACCATATCCGGCTGTCGATCGATGTCGCGGACATGCATATGCTGGCCAATACCTTCATGCGCGCCCCGGGCGAATCGGTGGGAACCTTCGCGCTGGAATCGGCACTCGATGAGCTGGCCGAGCAGCTCGGCATGGATCCGCTCGAACTGAGGGCGCGCAACGAACCAGAGCAGGATCCGACCAACGGACTGGCATTCTCGTCGCGTCATCTGCTCGAAGCGGCCCGAGCCGGCGCCGAGCGTTTCGGCTGGGCTAAGCGCCCTATCCAGCCGGGCAGCCAACGCGAAGATGAATGGCAGATCGGGATGGGCTGTGCGACGGCGACCTATCCCTACATGCGCATGCCCGGTGCGGCTGCGCGTATCACGCTAACGGGCGAGGGTGCGACGGTGGATATCGCCGCGCACGAAATGGGCATGGGGACTGCCACAGTGCAGACGCAGATCGCCGCCGCGCGACTGGGCTTGCCCGTCGAACGGATTCAATTCCGCTACGGCGATTCGAAGTTGGCCGGCCGGGTGCTGGCGGGTGGCTCGCAGCAGACGGCGGCGATCGGCGGCGCCGTGATCGCGGCACATCGAGCTCTGGTGATCGAGTTGCTGGCGCTGCTAGGTGAGAATTCGCCTTTGGCCGGGCTGACGCCGGACGACGTCGAATGTCGCGATGGCGGGCTCTGCTCGAGCGTCGATGCCTCACGCTTTGAAACCTACGAGCAGATCCTGGCGCGCGCCGGTCGTCGCGAGCTTTCGGTGGAGACTGACGCCGCCGATTCGGCGGAACTGGCGAATTGGTCGATGCACTCTTTCGGGACCATTTTCTGCGAAGTGGGGGTGAGTGATGTGACCGCCGAGATTCGCGTGCGTCGGTTGCTGGGTTCGTTCGACTGCGGCCGGATTCTCAACGCCAAGACGGCGGCGAGTCAGTTCCGGGGCGGCATGATCATGGGCCTGGGCCTGGCACTAATGGAGGAGACGCTGTTCGATCCCCGCAGCGGCCGGGTGATGAATCCCAGCCTCGCCGACTACCACGTGCCGGTGCAGATGGACGTGCCGGAGATCGATGTGATGTGGACCGATATTCCCGACCCGCACACGCCCATGGGCGCTCATGGTATCGGTGAAATCGGCATCACCGGCGTCGGTGCGGCGGTGGCCAATGCGGTCTACAACGCCTGCGGCAAGCGCGTTCGCGAGCTACCGGTCACGCTGGACAAGCTGCTGTAGCTGGCGGTGGAAGTGAAGGTGGCGATGGTTCTGGAACCGGCTCCGAGTCTGGGGCTTCTCGCGCATGATGGGCGGCATCGTTTTTTCGCGGCGGCTTGTTTATAGCCCAGCGCACTGACAAGGATCACAAGCGTCATGAGAGGAGTCACGCTGGGGGTGTCGCTCTCATGTCTGTCGCTGTCGTTACTGCTGCTGGGTTCGTCGACCGCCGTAGGCCGACGACGATGATCTTCGGGAATCCATCGGTCCGATCGCCGAGTCGCTGAGGCGGCAGCAGGGCATTTCCGGCATCGCCATGTTCCGATCTCCCTCAGGGCGCTCATCGGTGTGTTGAAAGCGCTCCGGAAAGATTGACCGCTGACTCCACCCTTCAGGTAAAACATCAGACGGGCGCCGGGTAGAGCGGGATGCTGATCGGAAGAGCGTCGCAATTCCTGGTTGCTGCCATGACGGGGCTCGTTCGTCAGTCTTCTTTAGTCCTTTTCGTCAGCCCTCCCAATAAGGTGGTTCGCCGAAACTGCGCTTGAGACTATCGACAAGGGCGGTCAACTTGGCCTTCACGGCGCAATCACGGTGATACGCCAGGAAAACTTCCGCCCCTTCCGCCTCAACACCTAAGTCAATTTGCTCTAGCACCCCGCTTTTGAGCTCGTTGTACACGAAGAACGTGGGCAGCAGGGTCAAGCCCAACCCTGCTATCGCGGCGTCGCGCATCACTAAACCATTGTTCACGCGCAGACTTGCGCGCGGGTGAACGACCAGCCAGCCGCCCTCCAGCGCAAATCGCCAATCCGTCTCACGATTGATGTAAAGAATGCCGTTATGGCGATCCAGATCATCGAGTGATGTCGGTCGGCCTTCTCTGATCAGATATTCTGGCGAAGCCACCAGAACGCGACGGCTTGTGGCCAGGCGTTTAGCCACCATGCGGCAGTCAGTTACCGGCCCATGCCGCAGTACGGCATCGAAGCCATCGGCGCCGACTTCGATGAAGCGGTCTTCCAGCACGAGTGAGAGATCGACGTCCGGGTGCTGTGCGAGAAACGCATACAGCGCCGGCCCAAGATGAAGCACGGCGAAACTCACCGGTGCCGATATACGTAAGGAGCCTGCCATGGAAGCCCTGCGGTCAGTCAGTTCGGCCATGGCCTCGTTTGCCTCACCGAGGATGCGCCGTGCGCGAGGCAGAAAGCTTTCCCCATCTACCGTCAGCGACATCCGCCGCGTGGTGCGCTGCAGGAGTCGGGCGCCCAAGGCGCGCTCCAGATCGGCCAGTCGTTCGCTGACCACTGACTTGCTGATGCCGAGTCGTCGTGCCGCGGCGCTCACCGAGCCTTCCTCGACCGCGGCAATGAAGGCAGCAAGACCTTGCAGTTTCATATCGTTCGGCATGACCGTAAGCCAGTTCCGGCCTCAGGCGGCTACTGGGGACTGTGCGCCGGTGCAATACTCGTGTCCATACGCTTTTGCACTCAACGCCGGCCGTCCACCCCCAATGGAGATTCGCTATGCGCAGCCCATTCGTAATGGCAGGTCTGGTCCTCATGGTAATGACTACGATACCGCCAGCCGTCGCCCAGATCGGGTCTTTCCCACCCGCTTTCCAGACGCGGGATATCGTCACCAACGGGGTAACTCTGCATGTCAGGGTTGGCGGTACCGGGCCAGCGGTGATTCTGCTGCATGGCTACGGTGAAACTGGCGATATGTGGGCACCACTTGCCTCTGAACTGGTGCGGGATCACCTCGTGATCGTGCCCGATATACGGGGGTTGGGGCTGTCCGGCAAGCCAGCAACCGGCTACGACAAAAAGACTCAGGGCGAAGATGTGGCGGGGTTGCTTGACGCATTGAAGGTCGACGGTGTTGATGTGATCGCTCACGACATCGGCAATATGGTGGGTTACGCCTTCGTGGCCGAGCATCGCGACCGGGTGCGCCGCTTCGTTCTGATGGATGCGCCTCTTCCGGGAATCGGACCTTGGGACGAGATATTGAAGAGCCCCATGCTTTGGCATTTTCGCTTCGGCGGCCCGGATATGGAGCGACTGGTGGCCGGTCGCGAGCGCATCTATCTCGATCGGTTCTGGAATGAATTTTCGGCAGATCCCCGACGTTTTACCGAAGCGGATCGACGACATTACGCCAAGCTCTATGCATTGCCCGGCGCCATGCATGCAGGGTTCGCTCAATTCGCGGCATTTGACCAGGACGCCAAGGATAACCAGGCCTTTCTTGCGCAGGGTAAGTTGACGATGCCAGTACTCGCGATCGGTGGGGAAAAGTCGTTCGGGTCGACGATGGCGATGGTGATGCGCGTAACGGCTACCAATGTTACCGAGAAGATAATTCCCGATGCAGGCCACTGGCTGATGGAAGAGCAGCCCGCGGCCACGGTCGCGACGGTGCGCACCTTTTTGGATGCCGGCTCCTCATAGGCGCCCACGTTATCGGAGAGATCGGCATCATCGGCGTCGGTGCGGCAGTCGCCAATGCGGTCTACGACGCCTGCAGCAAGCGCGTTCGCGAGCTTCCGGTCAGGCTGGACAAGCTGCTGTAGCCGATCGACGACGGTTTCGGTTTCCTCGGTTTTTGCGCATGATTGGCGGCAACGTTTTCCGCGCCTGACGATGCCCGTCGGCGCGCACTGCCGAGGATCGCAAGCATCATGAAAGGAATCACGTTGGGGGTGTCGTTGTTGCTGCTGGGTTCGTCGACTGCCGTATGGGCGCAGACCGACAACGATGATTTGCGGGAATCCATCGATCCGATCGTCGAGTCGCTGATGCGCCAGCAGAACATTCCCGGTATGGCAGTGGCAGTGATTCGTCCGCAGGGTACGCAGGTTCTGAACTATGGAGTCGCTGATCGCGACGGCGGAACACCGGTCGACGACGACACACTGTTCGAGATCGGCTCGCTCAGCAAGACGTTCACCGCCACGCTGGCATCGCTCGCCGCCGTCGAGGGCAAGCTCGATCTCGAGGCGCCGGTCAGTCGTTATCTGCCGGCGCTCGAGGGCAGCGCGTTCGACGAGATCAGCGGGCTCAATCTGGGCACCCACACCACCGGCGGGTTGCCGCTATTCGTGCCCGACGAAGTGACGGATCGCGATTCGTTGATGCAGTGGTATCGGCAGTGGCAACCCACCGAGTCGATCGGTGAGGTGCGCACCTACTCGAACCTGGGTATCGGACTGCTGGGCGTCGAGGCCGCTGCCAGTCTCGATCAGGCGTTCGTGCCGGCGATGCAGGCTCGCGTGCTGGAACCGCTGGGATTGCAGCACACCTGGTACGACGTCCCCGATGACCAGACGGCCGATTACGCCATGGGCGAAAGCAAGGATGACCAGCCCATTCGCGTGGCGCCGGGCGTGCTCGATGACGAGGCCTACGGCATCAAGACCACCGCCGGCGACCTGGCCAGACTCGTCCAGGCCAATCTCGGTCTGCTTGAGATCAGCGACGACCTGCAGCAGGCGATCGACACCACGCGCCACGGCTATTTCCAGGTCGGCGACATGACCCAGGATCTGATCTGGGAGCAGTATCCGCTGCCCGTCTCGCTCGACACGCTGCTGGCGGGCAACGGCTACGACATGATCCTGAAACCCAACGCAGCCAAGGCGATCGAGCCATCGCTGTCATCGCAAGTTCAGGCGCCGCGGGACGATATCTGGGTCAACAAGACCGGCTCCACCAACGGTTTCGGCGGCTACCTCGTCCTCGTGCCCGGCAAGCAGGTCGGACTGGTGATGCTGGCCAACAAAAACTATCCCAACGATGCGCGTGTGAAGGTGGCTTATCGCATTCTGTCGGGGCTGGGTGTGATCGACGACGGCGCGACGCGATAACCCAATGAATGACGGGCGCCTGTCCGATGATACGGGCGCTCGGCTTGCCACTCGTCGACTCTCGCGGAGTCGCGACATCGAGATCGCGGCGGGGCTCAACGATTCACGTCGATCACGAGCCGGCCACGAACTTGGCCAGCGAGAAGCTGATCGGCGGCCTCGATGGCGTCACTCAGACCGATGTCTCGTGAAATCTCGTCCAGTACGCTGGCGTCGATATCTCGCGCCAGTCTGGCCCAGGCTCGATCCCGCTCTTCCCGTGGTCGGGTGACGCTGTTGATACCCAGCAGGCTGACACCACGCAGAATGAAAGGCGCGACGCTGGCCGGGAAATCCATGCCTTGAGCGAGGCCACAGGCGGCGACCAGTCCATCTGGTTGGATCTGTGCGCAGACGTTGGCCAGGGTATGGCTACCCACGGAATCGATGGCGGCGGCCCAGCGGGCTTTCGCCAGCGGCTTGCCCGGCTCCGACAGACTCTGTCGGTCGATGATCTCGGCGGCGCCCAGGCGCTCGAGGAAGGCCGCTTCTTGCGGCCGTCCGGTGGCGGCGATAACGCGATAGCCACGCTGCGCCAGCAGGGTGATGGCGAAACTGCCGACGCCGCCGTTGGCTCCGGTCACCAGCACATCTCCATGCGCCGGCATCAGGCCGTGTCTTTCCAATGCCAGCACACTGAGCATCGCCGTGTAGCCGGCGGTGCCGATGGCCATGGCCAGGCGGCAATCGAGCATTTCCGGCATTCGCGTCAGCCAGTCGCCGTTAACGCGTGCTCGCTGCGCCAATCCCCCCCAGTGCGCCTCGCCGATGCCCCAGCCATTGAGCAGAACGCGCTCGCCCGCGGTCCACTCAGGATGTTCACTATGCTCGACGACACCGGCAAGATCGATGCCAGGGACCATTGGAAAGTGCCTCACGATCGCCCCCTTGCCGGTAATCGCCAGGGCGTCCTTGTAGTTGAGCGTGCTCCATTCCACGCGAACCTGGACGTCGCCTTCCGGCAGCGACGCTTCATCCAGTTGCGTCAGCGTCGCGCGGCTCTGTTGGTGGGTTTGTTCTACCAAAATGGCATTGAACACAATGAACCTCCTGACACCTGTATGATAATTTGGACCGGTCGTCTGCTAGCGGACAAATCGACATCAACGTGGCAATCGATCGAAGAATTCCTGGCTGAAAAGCGTAAGCGGCTCCGGCCCTTTTACCAGCCGGGCGCGCTGGACGGCGCCTTCCCAGCCCATCCAGAAATAGGCGGCCAGCGACTCACAGTTGGCATCGATGGCCAGTTCGCCGCGAGCCTGAGCCAATTTCAGACAGACGGCAACGCGGCGCTGCCAGTCCTGGAGAATGGCTTCCAACTGTTCGCCGAACCCTGCGGGGAGCAGGGTGACCTCCTGACCCAGATTGCCCACCAGACAGCCGCGACGGTAGTCGTGGCGCGCCATGCCGTCGCGGGCGTCCTGGGTGAACCTGCGCAGCCTCTCGAGAGGGGAAACTTCGGGGTCTAGCAGCCAGCGATCGAGCTTGCGGGCGAAATAAGCGGCGTAGCGCTCGAGCACGGCGCGACCGAAGGCCTCCTTACTATCGAAGTAGTGATAGAAGGAACCCTTGGGCACCCCGACGCGCCTCAACACGCCGTCGATACCGGTCGAGACGAATCCCTGTTCGGTCAGCACTTCGACCCCGCAGCGGATCAGTGCATCTCGAGTATCCAGGTTGTCTCGCGCTGTCTTGGGGGGACGCCCGCGTCGCTTTGGGATGTTTGTGTGTGCTGTCGAGATTGGCATATGAATTAATTTAGACCGGTCGTCTCTTTATCTCAATCTCAATCTCAATTTCCTGCGGTAAAGACATTCGCGCAATGGTGGGGTACAACGCCGTTGACCTCGCGCCCGCCCGTGACAGCGATCCAGAGGGTAGCGGACGTCGTGGCGGTGGGTAGTCGAATCGTCGCGATCAACCCGCGCTGCTGGCGATTGGCGATCGTCAGCTCACCGCCGTGAAAATGAACCACTGAGCGGCTGGCGGCGAGCCCGAGCCCATAGCCACCGGTATGAGGGTTGCGAGAGGGTTCCACTCGGTAGAAAGGATCGAAGAGCCGAGGCAGGTTTTCCGGCGGGACACCGGGGCCCTCGTCTTGAATCGTAACGATGATCGCGTTCTCGGCGAGCCGGAGCTCGACGTCGGCCTGTCCGCCATACTTGATGGCGTTATCGATCAAGTTGGTCAGGGCACGTTTCAGGGCGACCGGCTGCCCCTGGTAGATCAGCGGTCGTGTGTAGCGATAGGTGACCTTGTGGCCCATATCCCGGAAGTCGTCCACGATGCCGTGAAGTAGCTCACCAAGCTCCAGTCGTGTCATCTCTTCTGGCCGGGACTCCAGTCGAAAGTACGCAAGACAAGCCTCCACCATCGCCTGGAGTTCGTCGATGTCGCGAGTGATCTTTTGACGCTGGTCTGCATCGTCGACGAGCTCGCTGCGCAACTTCAGGCGTGTCAGCGGCGCTCTCAGATCATGGGAAATGGCGGAAAACATTGCCACGCGACCCTCCAGCAGTCGCTGAATCTGTGTCTGCATGCCGTTGAAGGCGGCCAGCGCCTCTCGGATCTCCAGCGGTCCCTTGATATCCAGCGGCTGATAGCGGGCGCCAATGCCAAACTGCTCAGCGGCGCGGGCGAAGACCCGCACGGGGCGTGCGACTCGCCGGCCGAAAACCCACGAGATGAGCAGCGTCGACAGCAGCACGAAAAAGGCCGTCAACAGCCATCTTGTGCTCGTATCCAGGCCCCAGAATCGGGCCGGCGTCGAAAACATCAGCCAGGAGCGGTCCTCTAGCCGGATTGCCAGAGCATAGAATCGGCCGATCCTGGCATCAGACTCCGATGACCAGACATCATCATCGGGATCGACCGTCAAAATGGCCGTATCGCGAAAACCCAGCAGCCCGGCGATATCGCGATGAAAGCCCGGATCACTGTCATCGCGATCAGCAGCTTCCATGCTAGCCTCTCGTAAGCCGGGTATCGGCAAATCACCACGATGGGGAAACCACGAAATGCTGATATCGTCGTCGGACAGCTCTCCTGCCAGGAGTGTGCGTTGATTTGGCGGTAGCTGGTTGAGGGTCTTGGCGATGCCGGCGGCCATGGCGATCTGATCGAGTTCGTTGACCGGCGGGTTAGACCAGGTTCCCGAGAATCGTACGAAGACGATATTCATCACCAAGGCGATGAGTATCGCTGCGATGACGTTGGCAACGAACCAGCCATTGATGCTGCCGAAAAAGCGCCGTTTCGAATTCATGACCTGCGAACCACCGGCGTGAAGAGATAACCTGCGTTGCGCACCGTTTTGATGATCTCCGGGCGTCGCGCGTTCGCCTCGATCTTTCGACGTAGCCGACTGATCAGTACGTCGATACTTCTATCGAAAACGTCGTGTGCTGCACCCTTGGTGTAGTCCAGCAATTGATCTCTCGATAACAGCTGCCCTGGATGGTTCATCAAGGTCAGCAGCAACTCGAATTCGCCGCCGGAAATCGGGATCAACGTATTGTCGAGCTGTCTCAACTCGCGGCGAGCGATATCCAGCTTCCACTGTTTGAAATAAAGGCAAGTCGCCGAGCTATCGGCTGGGCCGTCGCGCTTGGGAACACGCCTCAGTATCGCGCGGACCCTGGCAAGCAGTTCCCGGGGATCAAACGGCTTGGTGACGTAGTCGTCTGCCCCGACTTCCAGGCCCACGACGCGCTCTGGCGTTTCGGAAACGGCTGTCAACATGATGACCGGGATATTGGAATGAGAGCGGATACGGCGGCAGAGCGTAATGCCATCTTCTCCGGGCAGCATGATATCGAGGATGATCAGGTCGAATTGACCGGTGGAAAGCTTTTTATCCATTTCTCGGCCGGACGTTGCGACTTGAATGGCAATGCCGTGGCGGTCGAAGAAGCGCGCCATGAGTTCGAGAAGTTCAGTGTCGTCGTCAACGACCAGAATGTGGATCATCGATTTTCTACCCGAATGCCAGAGGTTATTGCCATTGATATTGCTAGCAATGTATCCATTTGTGATCAATGCTTCTGTCCGGAAATAATCGAGACATAATCTGGAAAAAAGCCTGTGCCAATGTTCATTTCAACACGATTTTATGTACGCATGTCTACAGGCATTTATTTCAGAGGGGGCAGTGATGAGCTGTGGCGCGAATTGGAAAGGTAGATTTCTCCTGTTGTCGGTTACCGGTATATCCACGGCTTTTCTGGCCTCCGGCGCAAAGGCTCAAGAGGCTTCGGCTGAAAACGAAGGTGCCACACAATGGCGCTTGGGTGTCATGGCCTCGCTGGCTGATGTTTCCTATGCGGGGGCTGGCACTGAAGCCAGCGTCTTCCCGTTGGTCTATTTCGACAGCAAAAGGTTGTTTTTTCACGCCACAGAAGGGGGCGTGCATTTATTGAACCGCGACCGTTTCACGTTTGATATTGTGCTATCAACGGCCAATCTGGAGCTGGATCCGGATGATCTTGGGCGCAAAGAGCTGGCGGACAAAAATGTTGATCGAGATCGACTGAATGATAGAGACCGCAGTTATTATGCCGGCGTGGCCGGAGAGTGGAAAAGCCAGCTTGGCGTCGTGAGGGCCGAGGGACGCACTGATATCTCCGGAAATTCCAAGGGTGAGCTATATCAGGTTTCATACGCTTATACTTGGACAGTCGGCAGGGCTCGCTTTACACCCAATGTCGATCTGACCTACTTGTCAGAAAACGTGGCCGAATATTATTTTGGCCTCGATGAGTCTGAAAGCCTTAGTGATAATTATGCTTATACGCCGAATGGCGCTTTCGTTCCTGGCGTGGGTATAGATATGGCCTACATCCTCAGCCGCAGATGGATTTTCTACGCACAGGTCAATTACGAGATGTATCCCGATGAGATATCTGATAGCCCCTTGGTCGATGATGATTATGGGGTCTTTATGAAAAGCGGAATCAGTTATTCGTTCTGAAGGGGAGGGGCGCTATATGTTATCGATCATGCGGTCCAAGTTGCATGATCTCTCCATCGAAGCCCTGTCTGGGAATCGTATTTTGACGATGCGATGCCCCGATCCGGTAAACAGCACTCGGCTTTGCTTTGATTATGTCGAATTGGGCTATCCGTGGCCGAATACATGGTTAAAAAATGCTGCCGATCTTGAACGGATCGTCAGCATGGAACTGCAGAGTGCTCATATGGCACCGGCATTGGGCATCTCTCTGGCCCTGAGGCGATGCGCCTTCCCCGTCACAGATCGATATCCTCCTCAGGGCGCGAAGACACAACTTCAGCCATCATTCTCTCGCTCCACGCTGTGGGTTGGCGGCGTATGGTGCGACTGGCATCAGCGTCCTGTGTCCGCCATCATGCGGGAAGGAATTAAGGCTTGCTCTGATTCCGAAGCGCGTTCGATTCCTCTTGTCTTGAACAATGAGGACCTGATGTGGTGGCTGGATGCGCAGCTTGTCGATCGAAAGAGACTGCTTGAATTGTCTAGGGTGCGCCGTCGCCACTGGAATGGGCAGAACGTAGACGCCCGCCTTGNNCAAGGCGGGCGTCTATTTGCCCGACGGCGCAGCGACTCAGTTGCCGCTGATTTCCGGTTCGGATTTCGCCGCAGGTGTCGTGGTGAGATCCGGCTCGGTGAGTTCCAGCAGCTCACGCGACATCGCACGAGCGTCATACAGCAGCTGAGGATTGTCGGATAGCGCCTTGCCGTAGGAGGGAATCATCGCCTTCAGCTTGGCTTGCCACTCGGGGCTTGCAATCTGCTCGGGGAAAACTCTTTCCAGCAGGGTGAGCATGATCGAAGGTGCAGTGGAAGCGCCCGGTGACGCACCCAGTAAGGCGGCGATGGAACCCTCTGCGCCGCTGACCAGTTCGGTACCGAACTGCAGGGTGCCGCCCTTGCCTTCGACATCCTTGATCGTCTGGACCCGCTGGCCGGCGGTCCAAAGCTTCCAGTCGTCACGCTGAGCTTCCGGATAATAGTTCTGGAGCTCCTTGAACTGGCCGCTTGCGGACATACGTAGCTGGCTGATCAGATAACGCACCAGATCCATGTTGTTGATGCCGACCTTGGTCATCGGCCACAGATTGTTGGGCGTCACCGAACGCATCAGATCGGTCCAGGAACCATTCTTGAGAAACTTGCTCGAGAAGGTGGCGAAAGGGCCGAACATGATCGCGGGGGTGCCATCGAGGATACGCTTGTCTATATGCGGAACCGACATCGGCGGCGAGCCGGCGGGCGCCAGACCATAGACCTTGGCGTCGTGCTTGGCGACCACTTCCGGGTTGGTCGTGAAGAGGAACTGCCCCCCGACCGGGAAACCGCCGTACTGCCGAGCCTCGGGAATCCCTGACTTTTGCAGTAGCGGCAGTGCCGCGCCCCCGGCGCCGATGAATACGAAGCGGGCGTTGACGCTGCGCTCGTTTTCACCGTCGCTGGTATTGGCTACGGTAACTTTCCAGCTGCCGTCCTGGTTACGCTCGAGATCGCGTACCTGCGTATTGACGGAGAGATGGAAATTATCGCGGCGGGCCAGCGAGTTCATCATCTGGCGGGTGAGCTCACCGAAGTTGACCTCGGTACCGATCGGCATGCGAGTGGCAGCGACGGGTTCGTCAGCATCACGGCCGGTCATGACCAGCGGTATCCACTCCGATATCTTGCGAGGATCGTCGGAATAGTCCATCCCGGCATAGAGCGGATTCTGGCGCATTGCCTCGAAACGCGTTTTCAGAAACGACACGCGCTCGCCGCTCCAGACGAAGCTCAGATGCGGTACGGTATTGATGAAGGAGCGCGGGTTGGCCAGCACGCCTTCACGAACCTGACTCGCCCAGAACTGACGCGACACCTCGAACTGCTCGGTAATGGTGATGGCACGCTGGATGTCCACGCTGCCATCGGGTTGTGGCGAGGTGTAGTTCATCTCGGCAAAGGCCGAATGGCCGGTGCCGGCATTGTTCCAGACGTTAGAGCTCTCTTCGGCGGCCTTGTCCAGGCGCTCGTAGAGGTGAATGGTCCAATCGGGTTGCAGTGACTGGAGCAGGGTTCCCAAAGTGGCACTCATGGTGCCGCCGCCAATAAGGACGACGTCGACGTTTTGGGTGTCGCTGGATTCGGCTCCAGACTGGGTGTGCAGGCTGGAACTGAATGTCATTCCGTGACGCAATTTCATGAAGGTTCTCTGTCTGATGGATACGGACAGGCGCGAACGCGACTACGACGACAGTTTAATGAGGTCGCGGCGTTAGTGCCATGATTATGACAGAGGCCGAGAGTGGCGATGAACGCCAGAAACTTCCTTTTACTCAACCAAATCATCAGGTTGTTGAAAAATTACGGATATTTTACGACATCGAAAGGAACACGCGGTGCGCGTTTCCCGGAGCGAGTAAGATGTCGCAGGGTCATAGCGCCAATTACTGCGAGCCCATAGACCTCTCGAGGGGCCAGTAGCGAATTACTGACGGTCCTCTTCCACCGGGGCCAGCGATCCGGCTTCAATCACTGCAACGTTGAGGAAAGCACCATGACACGACGAGCCGCCCGTTATCTGACGATGGCATGGGTAGCCCTGCTGATCGCAGGTTGTAGCCAGCAGCGAACACACTCGAACAGCGACCCGTCAAAAAACGATTCGACGGTGACCTCCATTCATTACCAGGTCGGGCCTTGTCATGGCATGTGTCCGGTTTACCGCGTCGATATCGACGAGGATGGCACGACGCAATTCATCGGCGAACAACATACTGCCGTCGACGGTGAACGCGTGCGCACCAACGACCCCGAGCGTTTTGCGCTTATCAGACACCAGCTTTCCTCATGGCAGCCGGCCATGGGAACGACAATCGATACGCCGGACTGCGGTCCTCGTGCAACGGACCTTTCCCACTACAAGGTGACCTGGACGAACCGCGAGGGCGAACAGGCCGTGCTGAACCATGACAGCGGCTGCCACTCGGAAGATGCTCGCCAACTGACGGAGAGTCTTCGTTCCCTGCCACAGGCATTGGGCATCGAGGCGTGGGTTAAACGCTGATCTGCTACAAACGACGTCGAGCTACCATCCCGCGCGTTGATTCTCTAGCGCTAAAGTCGGCTGGCAGCGGACGCCTGCACAGGCGAGGATGGATTCACTTTCCCCGGCGGAGCCCTGCCCATGCCTGTTTATGCCTATTTCGATGCGGTACCTAAGCTACCGGATGGTAACCGCTACTGGATCGCGCCGAGTGCCCATGTCATTGGCCAGGTCGAATTCGAAGAAGATGTAGGCGTGTGGTTCAACGTGGTGATTCGTGGCGACAACGATCGGATCGTGATCGGAGCGGGCAGCAATATTCAGGAGGGGTCCATGCTGCATACCGATCCCGGCTTCGTGCTGCGGGTCGGCCGTGGTTGCACCATCGGCCATCACGCGATCCTGCACGGCTGTACCCTCGGCAACAATACGTTGATCGGCATGGGGGCCACCGTGCTCAACGGTGCCGAGATCGGTAACAACTGTCTGGTCGGTGCCAATGCGCTGGTGACCGAAGGCAAATCCTTCCCCGATAATTCGTTGATCGTCGGCGCGCCGGCAAAAGCCGTGCGCACGCTCGATGACAAGGCGGTCGAGGGATTGAAAGCGTCGGCGGCGCATTACGTCGAGCGCTGGCAGGCTTTTTCCCGCGGTTTGAAACGTCTGGACAAGAACTGAAACGGCTGGATGACGATTGAACGCTCTACATGTCGATTGAACCGCCAATGCTTGCTGCGCGCTTTCCGTGCGGGCTGCCCGAGACACCAGGATGAAACTCCGCCGATGACGAACCCGTATACGACCGATGAACCCAGCCGAGAGGCCCTGCACGCGACGGTCGGTCCAGCCGTGGTTGAATTCGGCGCGCCCTGGTGTCCCTGGTGTCAGGCCGCCCAACCGCTGATTGCCGAGGCATTCGAAGAGAAAGAGGAACTACCGCACTTCAAAATCGAGGATGGTAAGGGCCGCCCGCTGGGACGTGCGTTCCGGGTCAAGCTCTGGCCGACGCTGATCTTTCTACGTGACGGTGAAGAGGTCGCGCGCTGTGTCAGGCCGGAGTCGGCCGAAGCCTTGAAGCAGGCGTTGGCGAAAATCGACTCGTCGACCTGAGAATTTCCGCTAGGCTTGGCGTTTTCCAATAGGCTTGGCGTTTTCCAAGAAGACACTTGGCTCTCTCCCATAGAAGGAATCTCCCCGTGGCCGCAGGCAGCCTACTGACGTTACTCGACGATATCGCCACGCTGCTCGACGACGTTTCGCTCATGACCAAGGTCGCCGCCAAGAAAACGGCCGGCGTCCTGGGCGACGATCTGGCCCTCAATGCCCAGCAGGTCACCGGCGTTCGCGCCAACCGTGAACTGCCGATCGTCTGGGCGGTGGCAAAAGGGTCGCTGCGCAACAAGCTGATTCTCGTACCCGCGGCATTATTGATCAGCGTGATCGCGCCCTGGCTGATCACGCCGCTGCTGATGGTGGGCGGGGCGTTCCTCTGTTACGAAGGTGCCGAGAAGCTGGCCCACAAGTTTCTGCACGGCGGTGTGGAGGCCAGCAAGGAAGATGTTCGAGCCGCCGCGCAGTTGAAGTCGAAAGAGGAGCGCCTGGCGTTCGAAAAGGACAAGATCAAAGGCGCCGTACGGACCGACTTCATTCTCTCGGCTGAGATCATCGCCATCACACTGGGAACGGTGGCGAGTGCCAGTTTCACCCAGCAGGTCGTGGTCTTGGCCATTATCGCCGTCGTCATCACAGCGGCGGTCTATGGGCTGGTAGCCGGTATCGTCAAACTCGACGATCTCGGTCTCTATCTCACCGAGCGAGCATCGTCGCTGGGGAAATCAATCGGTCGCGGCATCCTGTGGGCCGCGCCCTATCTCATGAAGCTGTTGTCGATCGTCGGCACCATCGCGATGTTTCTGGTCGGTGGCGGCATTCTCACCCACGGCATCCCGTTCATTCACCACGGTATCGAGAGTCTGGCCGAAGCGCCCGGTGACATCCCCGGTGTGGGCGCGATCATTCAACCGCTGACCCCCATGCTGCTCAACTTCGTGTTCGGCCTGGTTGCCGGGGCGGTCGTGCTCGGTGCGGTGCAACTGGTCCAGAAGCTCAGATCCGGTGATAACCACTGACGAACGAGCCGAACGAGCCGCTGCGCGGGCAAGTAATCGAGCCGTCAATCCGCGAGCAGGGCGCGTTCGAGAGCAAAGACGTGGGAATCCTCGAAACCTAGCTCGCGCAGCGCGGCCGCCAGATTGAGCAGGTAATCTCGATTGGGGCCGCTCGGGCCGTGTGACTCCGCGATTTGGCGCGCGATGGCGGTTTCCTCGGCTGGCCCGAGATAGGCCGCGTTATCCTCCCCCGCCAGATATACGACACCCTCGGCCTGTTCGCCCCCTTCTACGCCGCCATCCTCGAACGTCATCTCGGTCAGGACGCGCAGATAGCCGTTCTTTTCGCGGATATCCAGCGGCTCGAACACGCTAGGAGGAATGCGATAGGCCATACCGTGGCAGATGGCTTCAGCGTCAGGCACTAGCGTCACCACCCGTCCCGGTGCCTCGGGCGTGCCACGATGGTCGTGAGAGCCTTGCCAGAAGCGCCGCGTCCAGCCGCGAATAGAGGCCGGCCGACGCTCCAGGTAGTCGAAGTCCGCCTTCCAGATCAATGAGCCGTAACCGAACAGCCATACCGACTCGTGATCGTCGAAGTGGGTCATCTGACGGTTGTGGGCAGTGGTATCGAAAGACATGAGACTCCGGTGTGGAACGCTGGCGAGTGGGCTAGATGCGGCAGTAGATGATGTATCTCAAGGTCGGATCGTCGACCATTTTACCTGCTACTCGATGAAGAAGCTCTCTACCGGTTTGACAGGCGGCCTGGCGGTGCCATGTTGAGCTCTGTCATCTTTGAAACTCTATCACCGTTGAAACTCCGTCTTCGCTTCCAGGAGCTAGCTTGGCCAGTCAAAACGGATTATCGAGACGCTGATGCAGCGTCATGGTCGAACCTTCGCCAGTGAGCTAGGGCTCGATCTGAGCAGGAACTCGCCATCACCGCTATTTCGATTGCTCTGCTACTCCCTACTGACCAGCGCGCCAATCTGGCGATGCGCGCGTCGACGAGAAGACAGCCACCACGCTCGCCAACAAGGTATCCCGTGACGATTACCCCAAACTGATGGCCGCACTGGTGCGCTGCAAACTGGCCAAGGATACCCAGGGCGTCAGAGAGGCGGCCAAGACCTGACCGCTTACCACTGGCGCTGGGGATCGCTCAGCCATTTGCCGACCGGTCCGATGCCGTCGGTGCACCAGGGCTCGCTCAACCGCGTAATGAAAAAGCGGATCTGTTTGCCGAACGCCCGGTTCAACCGAGAGCGCAAGAACTCGATCGGGTCGGTCGACTCGATCAGCCAGGTCGTACGAAACATCGGGATGGATTCGAATCTTCTGAGCATCGACTCCAGTCGATGACAGTCCATTCTCCCCAGCGGCTTGTCGAATGTCAGGCAGTAAATGCCCATGGCATGCTCCTTGCTGCCGAATTAGCCTAGTTTCATTCAGGCGGGTCTCGTTTAGGGTAGACCGACCGGTACGCGATCGTCCTTATCCTTGGTGATCCGTCGGATCTTCGGGCTTCAAAGCTTGGTAGTTCCCGGCCACCAGCGCGCCAGAGCCGACTCCGCCTGGCGTTTGACGTCTTCATCGATGTAGATCGACACCGCCACCAGGGCCGCGGCCAGTACGCTGGCGTCGTCGGTGTAGCCGACACCGACGATGAAGTCGGGAATCGCGTCCAGCGGCGAGATGAAGTACCCGAGTGCCCCGATGATCGTCGATTTGGCCCAGAACGGCACGTCGGGACGTTTGAGCACGAAATAGAGCTGCAACGCTTTCAGCGCCACCTCGCGACCGGCACGCTTGCCGAAGCGGCTCAGCTTGCGCCAGAAGCGTTCCTCGCTGTAGACAGCGCGATGCGCGCTCGCGTCTTGGATTCCGGCGGTCCCTGTCTCGACGGTCTTTGTCTCGATGGTCTTTGTCTCGAAGGCCTCTGCCGGCAGCCGAATGGCGTCGTCATGCAGGATATCGCCCGAGGTTTCGGGCGTTCGTCCGCGAAAAAGTCGGTCACGGTTAAACAGGGGCATGATGGCGATCCGTCGTGGCAAAGCAATGGCTACAGTCTAGTTAGCCCGGCGGCGACGACACAACGATCGTCGGAGAAGAGTCTGTAAGGACGTGTCTGAGAGGACAAGTCTGCGAGAGCTGGCCTGCGAAATCTCGGTTCGTCGAATAGTGTCCATGAGCAGGACCGTGGTGGCATGCTAATGTCGAAGATGGCGTCGACTGTCGACACATCGAATTCGAGTGGGCTCGAACTCCATAACAAGGACAAGCGCATGACGATTGCAACGACCGGTATGTTTCCGACGCGGGCCGCCATCGATGGCGACCGCCTGTGGCGGAGCCTGATGGATCTGGCCGAGATCGGTGGCACGCCCAAGGGCGGCTGTAACCGTCAGGCGCTTACCGATCTCGACCGGCAGGGGCGGGAGCTGCTGACTCGCTGGTGCAAAGCGGAAGGTCTGACGGTGCGTTTCGATGCCATCGGCAACCTCTTCGCCCGCCGCGCCGGAAGGAACGACACCGCTGATCCGGTCGTCATCGGCAGCCATATCGACACTCAGCCCACCGGGGGCAAGTACGACGGTTGCTTCGGCGTGCTGGCGGCATTGGAGGTGATCCGAACGCTCAACGTCAACGGCATCGAGACCGAGCGGCCGATCGAACTGGTTTCCTGGACCAACGAAGAGGGCTGCCGCTTCGCCCCCTGCATGATGGGCTCCGGTGTGTTTGCCGGTCAGCTCACGCTGGAAGATGCGCTGTCTCGCACGGATGTCGACGGCATCAGCGCAGGCGACGCGCTCAAGGCAATCGGCTATATGGGTGATGATGCCAACCGCCCCGGCAGGTTTGCGGCCTATCTCGAAGCGCATATCGAGCAGGGGCCGATTCTTGAAGATACCGGCGACACCATCGGCGTCGTCACTGGCGCGCTGGGGCTGAAGTGGTTCGATGTCACGATTACCGGCATGGCCGCTCATTCCGGCTCGACGCCGATGCATCTGCGCCGGAACGCCCTGCTGGGCGCAACGCAGGTGGTCGACGCGGTCAATCGGATTGCGCTGACGTACCAGCCCGACGGTCGCGGTACGGTGGGCGCGCTTCAGCTGCTGCCCAATTCGCGCAATGTGATTCCCGGTCAGGTCACGCTGAGCGTTGATTTTCGCCATAGCGAGAGCGACGTGCTGGAAACGATCGTTGGCGAATTCCGCAAGACCCTGGACACCATCGCCACCGAGACAGGGCTGGCGATCGAGATCACCCCGACCGCCGATTATCCGCCGCAGCATTTCGACACTGATTGCATCGCTGCGGTGCGCCAGGGCGCCCAAGCCAACGGCTACGCGCATCGCGATATCGTCAGCGGCGCCGGCCACGACGCGGTATTCATCGGCGACATCGCGCCCACCGCAATGATCTTCATACCCTGCGAGAAGGGCATCAGCCACAACGAGAGCGAATACGCCACTCCGGAAGACGTTGCTGCCGGCGCCAACGTGTTGCTGCACGCGACGCTCAATCTGTCGGGGGCCAAGGCATGAGCGCGCAGACGGATGGATCGACGACCACCACGCTGGCCGAGCTGACCGCGCTCGAGGCATTGACCCTGTTCGAGCGTGGCGAGCTCTCGCCGTTGGAATTGACCCGCGACTGTCTGGCGCGGATCGAGCGTCACAATCCGATCGTCAACGCCTTTTGCCATATCGATGGCGAGGGTGCCCTGAATGCAGCGCCCAATACGATCCAGGATATGCGCCAGCTGCAGATTGCCTAAAGCTTCGAAAGTTATGACGAACTGCCAATGCTTATTGTCTTGCAATCAACGTTCCCCAATTTGGGGGCGTCTAGCAACATGTTCTCCATATTTTTGAGGTGACGGACAGTAGTAACCAGAGATGTTGGGCCCCAGTCCGACCGCCGGAGACGTGGCATGAGAATGCTCCCTATGCGCGAAATTTCATGGACTGCGGGTCAGGTCGAGTGTCGGCAGTGTGGCGGTAGCTGTACTGTTGAATTTCAAAATCACCCTAGTTCCGCGACAAATTGCCGAAGTCGAGGGCTCTGGGCATCAGCTTCTTCTTCGAGATCACAATGGCGTGTGCCGCTTCATGCTCAGAGTCCATTCGAGAAAGACCAGATGAGGTGCGCTGCTGGTGGCCAAGAGCCCATGCGTAGTGCGGGCGCTGCCGTCGTTTTTCGATCTTTCCTCGTCATTCTGGTTATGGCGAGAACGGATCTCGGAAAAAAATGCTTTCCAGGTCTCTTTCGCAGCGGCATCGAGGCCACTGAACGCTCAGGTTATGTTGTCATGCCTCACATTACGGGATGATTTTATTTAGACATTAGTCGTATGCCTGGTTGCCTATTCATATGTCATTTCTTATGCGTGATCGGTGCTAATTCATTGTTTAAGATAGGTATTTATAACGCGAGAGCATGATCCTTCCTATCTTGCGAATCCTGCTGAAACAAGCCCACGGTTAACTTTTTTCAGATGACGATTGCATTTGTTCAGGAAGTCGTTTTAAATTTTTATGGAAACGTTTCCATATATTGATTTTCTCGAACTCTACTCGCGGAACTTGAGATGAAGGGATGGAGTAGAAAATATCATCAACAGGAATTCCTCTTACATGGGGGCACTATGTCGACGAGTGAAAAGCTAGTCAGTGGCAGAGGTATAGCCAATTTATCGCTGTATAGTATGCCCATCAGTTGTTTCATTATACTTTTTGTCGTCACTGGTATTGCGACCTATACAGGGTCAATGCCGGGCGGAATGGTCGGCAGTTTGATCTTCCTTATATCGTTGGGTTCCATTCTGGGATGGATTGGAGATAGAACACCCATTATCAGGTCTTTTTTTGGTGGCGGCGCGATTGTCGCAATCTTCGTACCCGCGATCATGGTTTATTTTAATTTGATCCCAGGCGAGACACTAAACGCAGTGAGTGAGTTCATGGTCGGTGGGGGGTTCTTGAACTTCGTGATAGCCGGCTTGATCACGGGGAGCATTCTCGGGATCAACTCCAAAGTGCTCGTTTATGCAGGTGTTCGATATATCATTCCGCTGCTCGCGGCGGTTTTGGGATCAGCGTTGATAGCGATCATCGTAGCTGCCATCGTGGGCTTCGATCTGCGTGAGGCGGTAATGGTTATCGCACTGCCGATCATGGGCGGTGGAATGGGCGCTGGAGCGGTCCCAATGTCCCAAATGTATGCCTCGGCATTGGGTAACGATCCTGCCTATTACATTTCCATTCTGGTACCTGCTTTAGCGTTGGGTAATGTCTTTGCGCTCATCATCGGCAGTTTGCTCAACATGTTGGGAAAACGATTCCCCAGCCTTTCGGGAAACGGAAAAATACTCAAGAACTTTGAATATGAGCCGGAAGAAAAAGCCCCGCTTGATGTCGGTAAGATGGGCGCCGGATTGGTGATTTCCTGCGCGTTTCTGGCGTTGGGTTATATTTTACATATCTTTATCCCCATTCATCCCTATGCGTTGATGATTCTCTCCGTGGCAATTATCAAAGTTACCAATATCGTTCCACAGGCTGTCGTTGATGGTGCGAGGCAGTGGTATGAATTTTGTATTCAGAACTTCGTCATCATTATTTTGACCGGGATCGGTATCGTCTATACCGATATTGGCGCCGTCTTGGGTACGCTAAGTATCAGTTATGTCCTGATTATTCTCGGTGTCGTTGTCGGCGCGGCATTGGGAGCCGGTATCGCAGGTAAGCTGGTCGGGTTCTATCCCATTGAGGCTGCTATTACTGCTGGTCTGTGCATGGCCAATATGGGAGGAACCGGCGATGTGGCTGTGCTGTCCGCTGCCAATCGAATGGAACTGATGCCATTTGCACAGATATCGTCTCGACTCGGTGGCGCGTTGATTCTTTTGATTGCCGGTTTCTTACTGTTTTGAAGTCATGATCGCCGCAAGGATAAATTAATGAAAATTACTCAGGTTGAAATATTGCCGGCCAATCGGTTTCTTTACGTGCGCGTTACGACCGACGAAGGAATATCCGGTATTGGAGAATCCGGCGCGTGGGGATTTCTGGATGCCTCGGCAGAAGCCATGCAAACGTTCAAGCAGTATTTGATCGGCAAGAACCCACTGCATATCGAGCACCACTGGCAGTATCTCTATCGCTCTTTTCACTTCCGTGGTGCCGCTATTATGGGGGCAATTAGTGCCATCGATATCGCACTTTGGGATATTGCCGGGCAGTGGTTCGACGCTCCGATTCATACGCTTCTTGGCGGAGAATCGCGGAAAAAGGTCCGTGCTTACTACCACGTCAGTGGAGAAACCACGGAAGAGTTGATCGACGAATGTGTGAAGGCCAAGTCTCAGGGTTATACCGCAGTCGGTCATCTATCTCCGTTTCTGGACGAGCCGCGTAGCAAGCCGTATTTCATGCCCTATGCGCAGATGATCAACGAGGCGGCAGATCGCGTCGCTAAGCTGCGTGACGCGGTAGGCGACGAGGTAGATCTTTGCCTCGAACTCCATCGCCGCATGAAGCCCGGAGAAGCGATCGCCTTTGCCCAGGCGGTAGAGCCGTATCGGCCCTTCTTCCTCGAGGATCCGATTCCCGCGGACAACTTCGACGCCATGGGTCTGGTGGCCAGCAAGACGACCGTGCCTATCGCCACCGGGGAGCGTATTCATACGATTCAAGAGTTTCAGATGCTGCTGTCGCGTAAAGCCATGAGTTACGCGAGAACCAGTGTCTGCTTGTGTGGCGGTATCAGTGGGGCGCGCAAGATCGCCGCAATTGCGGAGTCTCACGGGGTAGCAATCGTACCTCACAATCCGTTGAGCCCCGTGAGCTCTGCCGCCTGCCTGCAGCTTTCCGTGGCGGTGGATAACTTCGCCGTGATGGAATTGCCGGACCATGAGACCGTGTCGGCTACCGAACGCTACACCAGCAATGAGGCCGTCGATCCTGGTTCCTTCAAGCAGAGCGATATGGTGACCTGGGTGCCCAAGGCGGAGAACGGCTTTATCCCTGCGCCCAGGTATTCCGGTCTGGGTATCGCGCTGGTCGAAGATGTTTGTGAACGATTCCCTTATCGACGCCGAGAGGTCAACACACGTCTTCACGTGGATGGCTCCGTGGTGGATCAGTAAAAACCCGCCGGTCCTGGCGGTCAGGTGCAGGCCTGATCCGCCATTTTGCCCACCGATTCCCGTTTCTCCAGCCACGTTGGCTGCAATACGGTCTCGGTCGTTCTCAGGGGCTTGTTGATTCGTTGAAGCAACAGGTCCACTGCTGTCGTGGTGAGAGCGCCATAGTCTCGGTTGACGATGGTGATGGCCGGAGAGAGTAGCCGTGTGACGTCGGTTTCATCGAAGCCGATGATCGAGACATCCTGTGGATAATGCAGGTGGTTCTGCCGCAGGTAGTCGAGTGCGCCTATCAGGGCGCGGTTGCTTCCCACCACGACGGCGGAGGGTCGCGTTTCGAGCGTCATCAGCTTTGCCATTGCTTGATATCCGCTCGACACGTCGTGTCGCACGGTAGCGATCAATTCCGGTGGCGAGGCGAGTCGATGGCGCGCCAGCGCGGTGGTAATGGCGCTATGGCGTTCGCGGCCTGGCAGTGTGGTTTGATCCGTGATCAATAGTCCGATGCGGCGATGGCCCTGCTCGACGAGGTGATCGACCGCTTCCCGGCACCCCGTTTCCTGCTCGCTGGCCACGACAGTGGCCCTCCCATGTACCAACGCGCGATTGAGAAGGACGACCGGCACGCCAAGACTTTCGATCAGCGCTGCGGTCTGGGGAGAGGAATCATCGTTCAGTGTCGCCATGATGCCGCTGACGCCCTGATGTTCGAGCGTCTGGAATAGTTGCGCTTCCAGCGCCGGGTCATCGTTGGTAACCCCCAGAAATAGCTGATAGTCATTTTCCAGCAGAATCTGCTGCGCTTTTTGAACGATGGTGGCGAACATGGGATTGGTAATGTCACTGACGATGACCCCGATACTACGCAGCCGATTCGAACGCATGCCACTGGCGATAAAGTTCGGCTTGAAGGAAAGCGACTCGATGGCTGCCTGGACTCGTTGGCGGGTTTCCTTACCCACGTAGCCACTATCATTGATGACTCGCGAGACGGTGCCCATTCCAACACCAGCTGCTTTTGCCACATCACGAATCGTGGGCGCTCTTTCCTTTTTCAAACCGCTAACCTCTCAACCGTCTACGAGTCCACTTTTATAGTGATGGGGTCATCTGAGCGGGTCAAAGAGATTCCGCCGGTGTAACGGTATTTCTCGTAGCTCCCGAGTGCGTGCGCACCGCCCCCGGCGTCTGGCCGGTGGCGCGCTTGAAGGCGCGGCTGAACGCGGCCTGCGAGCCATAGCCCAGGCGCCAGGCGACCTGATCGATCGATAGCTGCTTTTCGGCGATCCACTGCGTGGCCAGACGCATGCGAAGTTGGGTGACGTAGCCGAGCGGCGAGACGCCCAACGAGTCGCGGAAACGTTCGGCGAACACCGAGCGTGAGCTGCTTATTTCCGCCGCCATGCTGGCTACCGTCCAATCGTGGCCGGGTTCGCGGTGGACCGCGGCGATGACCTTGCCCAGACGCGGGTCGCGCAATGCCTCGATCCAGCCACCGATATCGGCACAGCCACATTCGACCCAGCCACGCACGATGCTGGCGGCCACCACGTCGGCCAGCCGCGAAAGAATCCCGGCGGCGCCCGCTCGCTCGAGACTCGCCTCGCGCGCCATGGCTTCCAGCATCGGCAGCATTTCGGGATAGCGCGAGAGTAGCGTGCCGACATGCATCACTGCGGGCATCAGCGTCAACAGCGGCTGCATGCCGCCCAGGTCGAACTGCATGCAACCGCTGAACAGGCGCACCGGTGGAGCGCCGTCTAGCATATCGGGACATTCGTCGACGCAACTGAAGTCGTCACACAGGGGCAGCGCGTCGATCTGTTCGATGTCACGGCTCTTTACCTCAGAGGATGAGAGCAGACAGTGCTGGCCACCCCGGGGCAGAAGCACCGCATCGCCCGTTTCCAGAACCTGTTCGTCAGCGCCGAGCCTCAGCAAGACGGGCCCCTGGGCAACGAAGTGAAATTGCGCGCAGCGGGTGTCGGTGTCGAAAAGAATGCCGAAGGGCGGGGCTATCTGGACGCGCCGATAGTTCAACCCGGACAGGCGCATGCCGAGCAGCAGTTCATTGATCCATTCGCTGGAACTCAGCGTGGTATCACCGGGAGCAATAGTTTCGGACTTTTGATCAAACATGCCGGAGTTTTAGTGATAGATGATCTTGAGATACTACTTTAGTCTGGGCCTCATCCCAAGCCTTGATTGGAATCTCGAAATGACGACGCCAGACACTCAATTCTCGACGCAAGAGTCGCCAACGCCTTCGCGCTGGGCTGCCGTACTGTCGCTGACGATGGGCGTTTTCAGTCTGGTAATGGCGGAATTTCTGCCGGCCAGTCTGTTGACGCCGATGGCGGATTCGCTAGCCATCAGCGAAGGCCAGGCCGGGCAAGCGGTCACGGTGACGGCGGTGGTAGCGCTACTTTCCGGCTTGCTGGTGACGTCCGTGACGCAAAGACTCGATCGGCGCCACGTGCTGCTGGGGTTCTCCGTGCTGATGATCGCCGCCAATCTGGTGGTCGCGTTCGCGCCGCACCTGGCCTGGCTGCTCGTCGGTCGGGTGCTGCTAGGCGTGGCGTTGGGCGGGTTCTGGGCACTGTCCGCTGCCACGGTGATGCGGCTGGTGACGGAGCATGACGTTCCGCGGGCGCTATCGTTGCTGTTCACCGGTGTTCCCATTGCCACTATCAGCGCCGCCGCCCTGGGCAGCTATCTTGGCGATATGTTCGGCTGGCGCAACGTGTTCCTGCTGGCCACCGCGCTATCGGTCGTGACGCTGGCTCTGCAGTACGTCACCCTGCCGCGAATGGAACCCGGGCGGCCGACGCCACTCGGTACGCTGGTCAGCGTGATCAAGCGGCCGGGCATGGCGGCCGGCATCGTCGCCATTCTTCTAGTGTTCTGTGGTCATTTCGCGTTCTTTACCTATGTCCGTCCGTTTCTCGAAGGCGTTTCCCGCATGGGCATCAACGAGCTCTCGTCGACCCTGCTGGCCTTCGGGATCGCCAATTTCTTCGGCACGCTGGCTGCGGGGTATCTGCTCGAGCGCAGCCTGCGCCTGACACTCTTGATGATGCCGCTGATCATGGGCGCGACGGGATGGTTGCTGGCCACGCTGGGCGGCTTCTCGATGACGACCGACGCCATCATGGTGGCCCTGTGGGGCTTCGCCTTCGGCGCCGTGCCGGTTGCCTGGTCGACCTGGATCACCCGGATCGTGCCGGACGAGGCCGAGAGCGGCGGCGGCTTGATCGTTGCCTCGATCCAGTTGGCGATCGCACTGGGGGCTGCCGTCGGTGGCGTCATGTTCGATATCAGCGGCGTCCTCGGCGTTTGTGCGACGGCCGGTACGCTGCTGCTGGCGGCGGCTGCGCTCATCGTGACGGCTGTCAGAACACGGCCAGTAGCGTCGATCGACGGCGACACTGTCGCGACAACCTGTCAGTAATGCGTGAAAGAATGCGCAACCGAGAGGCTTGGGCAGCAAGGATGGGGCGCTCATCTTGCTTGTCGGGCGGGGATGATGGTCTGCTATAGGGAATCTGACCCCCCAAGGACCATCGAAAGGAACCGACGATGAGTATCGACCCCCAAGCAGGACGCTTGCCCGACGAAAACCGCCTCGCCAATCTTCCGCGGCTGGTGTCGCGCTATTACAGTGAACGCCCGGATGTCAGCGATCCCGGTCAGCAGGTTGCGTTCGGTACCTCGGGCCATCGCGGCTCGTCGCTGAAGACGAGCTTCAACGAGTGGCACATTCTGGCCACGACCCAGGCGATCTGCGAATACCGCCAGGCGCAGGGCATCGAAGGGCCACTGTTCATTGGCATGGACACCCATGCGCTGTCCGAGCCGGCGTTCGTTTCGGCGCTGGAAGTGCTGGCGGCCAATGGGGTCGAGACACGGATCGATGCCGGCTGCGAGGAGACCGGCTTTGACCCCGGCTACACGCCGACACCGGCGATTTCCAATGCGATTCTGGTCTACAACCACGGCCGGGCCCACGGTCTCGCCGACGGTATCGTGATTACCCCGTCGCACAATCCGCCGGAGGATGGCGGTTTCAAGTACAACCCGACCAATGGCGGTCCCGCCGACACCAGCGTGACCAAGTGGATTCAGGAGCGCGCCAACGAGCATCTCGGCGATGAGCTTTCCAAGGTCAAGCAGGTGAGTTACGCCCAAGCGCTGAAGGCGCCGACGACCCAGCGTTTCGATTTCATCGACAGCTATGTCAGCGGTCTCGATAAGGTCATCGACATGGCTGCGATTCGGGATTCGGGGCTCAAGTTTGGCGTCGACCCGCTGGGCGGTGCTGGCGTTCATTACTGGCCGCGCATCGCCGAGAAGTATGATTTGCCGCTGGAGGTGATCTCGACAACGGTCGACCCGACTTTCCGGTTCATGCGCGTCGACTGGGACGGCAAGATCCGCATGGATTGCTCCTCGCCCTACGCCATGGCCGGGCTGATCGAGAACAAGGATCGCTTCGACGTCTCGTTTGCCTGCGATACCGATCATGACCGTCACGGAATCGTTGCCCGTTCGACCGGCCTTCTGAACCCCAACCATTATCTCGCCGTCGCCATCGAGTATCTCTTTACTCACCGCCCGAACTGGAGCGACAAGGCTGCCATCGGCAAGACGCTGGTGTCGTCGTCGATGATCGATTACGTCGCCGAAGGCCTGGGCCGAGACGTGGTCGAGGTGCCGGTGGGTTTCAAGTGGTTCGTCGATGGGCTGATCGAGGGCAGCCTCGGCTTCGGTGGTGAAGAGTCTGCCGGTGCTTCCTTCCTGACCCTGGATGGCAAGCCCTGGTCCACCGACAAGGATGGTCTGATTCTCGGTCTGCTAGCTGCCGAGATCACCGCCGTCACCGGCAAGGACCCGGGTGAACGTTATCAGGCGCTGACCGAGCGCTTCGGCGCGCCGGTCTACGAACGTGTCGACGCGCCAGCCAACCGCGAGCAGAAGGCCAAGCTCGGCAAGCTCTCGCCGGAGCAGGTGACCGCCGACACGCTGGCCGGTCATCCGATTACTCGCAAGCTGACCGAAGCCCCCGGCAACGGTGCCGCTATCGGCGGCCTGAAAGTGGTCACCGACGCTGGCTGGTTCGCCGCGCGCCCTTCCGGCACCGAAGACGTCTACAAGATCTACGCCGAGAGCTTCGAAGGCGAGGATCACTTGAAGCGCATTCAGGAAGAAGCCAAGGCGCTGGTAGATGAGGTGCTGGCGGGCTGAGTCTCCTCGTTTCGTGTTCGGTATCGCGAGCACGGTGTTTCTAGAGAGTCGGTAGCCTTGCTGCCGACTTTTTGGGTTTTTGAGCCAACGCTTCTCTCGGTTTTTCCTGCCGGATTCGGACCCTTCAAGTTTTGCCTCGGATGGGCGATATCACGGGGAATTCAGAATCGCGCCGGTCGTGTGCAACACCTGCCGCTATCGCGTGTTGTCGTTCTCCGAGTCAGAGGCTCTCAATGCATTTCAAATCCGTGCGTACGTTAGTCACGCTGCTGGTCGGCGTCTGTATTGTGGTAGTGGCGGCTGCACTGGTCGGTTATTCGCTCTATGCCGATTCGCGCTCCCAGGCATTGGTCGATGCGCAGACGCAGCGGTTGATGACCGACAGTATCGACGAGCGTCTGACGGCAGTGGCATCGGATAGGGCGCAACAGATTCAGGCTCGCCTGGAGCATGCGCTGACGCTGGCCACACAGCTCGCCAATACTAACGCGTTGATGGGCGAGGTCGACGATGAGGGGAGTCGGCGTTTCTATCTCGGGCGTAACGAGTTATCGAACCTGGTGCGTCAGACGGTAATCGACAATCCCGATCTACTCGATGCCTTCATCGGTTGGGAGCCCGACGCCTTCGGCCGCGACGAGTATTATCAAGGGCGCGAAGACGAGGGGTATGGCGCTAGCGGCCGCTTCCTTCCCTGGTGGTACCGAGCCGAGAACGGTGATATCGCCGTGCTTTCTCTGAATGACGACAAAATCGAGAGTGACAAGCCTCTGACCACCGGCGTGCGCGAGGGTGAATATTATCTCTGTCCCAAGGAGACCGGCAAACCCTGCATCATCGATCCGGCGCCCTATGACTACAACGGCCAGACGCTGATGGTGACCTCGTTCAACGTGCCGGTCATGGTCGATGGCCAGTTCAAGGGCAGTGCCGGTGTCGATCTGTCCGTCGATTTCATCCAGTCGATGCTGACCCAGGCCGACCAGTCACTTTACGACGGTGCCGGCGAGTGGGCCCTGGTTGCACCGCGTGGCGGCGTGACGGCAATGACCTTGGAGCATGATGCCGGTCAGCTGGGACAGTCGATGACTTCTGTCTTCGACGCCGCGTTGAGCGGGCGTATTGCAAAGGCCCAGCAAGGTAGCGTGGTTCGAGACACCACTGATGGCCAGGTCGAACTCTACTGGCCGTTCACCGTTGGCGACGCGAACGGTGCCCCCTGGGTGTTGATGATCCGCCTGCCGCAGAGCGCAGTCATGGCTGGACTGCACGATCTGCAGACACAGCTCGACGATCAGCGCCGTCACGATACGCTCGCGATGATAGGTGTTGGCTTGGGCGTCGTCGTATTGGGACTGATCGTCAGCTGGCTGTTGGGCGGGAGCCTGTCGCGGCCGTTGAAGCGGCTCGCCGGACGCATGCGCGAAATCGCCTCCGGTGACGGTGATCTTACCCGGCGCTTGCCGGTGAGAGGGCGCAATGAAAGCGCCGAGTTGGCGATCCAGTTCAATGCTTTTGCCGACAAGATGCAGCATGTGCTGCAGGACGTTCGAGACAGTAGTGATTTGGTGCGAAATGCTTCGCAGGATATCGCCGGCTCCAGCCAGGAACTTTCTCAGCGCACCGATTCCATGGCTGCCAGCCTGCAGCAAACCTCTGCCTCGATGGAAGAACTGACCAGCACTGTCGAACATACCGCGCAGTCGGCACGTCAGGTCGACCAATTGGCGACATCGGCTACCGACGCTGCGCGTCGAGGAGGGAATGTCGTTTCTGACGTGGTTCAAACCATGGATGAGATCGAATCTTCCTCGAGCCAGATTGCCAAGATTGTCACTACGATGAATGGCATCGCCTTTCAAACCAACCTGCTGGCGCTCAATGCGTCCGTTGAGGCAGCCCGCGCCGGAGAACACGGTCGAGGTTTCGCGGTTGTCGCCCAGGAAGTGCGCAATCTCGCCAGCCGCAGCGCTGAGGCCGCGCACCAGATCAAGGCACTGGTCGAATTGTCGTCCGGCAAGACCCAACTGGGTTCGGAACGTGCGCGTCATGCCGGCGAGGCGATGAAAGAGATCGTCGCCAGCATCGCTCGAGTCACCGATGTGCTCAGCGAGATCAGCGCGGCAACGAGTGAGCAAAGCCAGGGAATCGGGCAGGTCAATCAGGCGGTCGCGGAGCTGGATCATGTCACTCAGCAGAACGCTGCCATGGTTCAGCAGAGCGCAGCTTCGGCGGAAGCGCTGCGCCACCAATCCCAGCGTCTGGCGACCACGATTGGTTCCTTCCGGTTGGCCGATGCCCAAGAGACCGAACTAGCTGGTGCGTTGTCGCTTGCGCCGTCTTCGATAGAATCGAAAAAGAAGCGGATACCGGAACTATTCTAGTCAGCGCTGCGCGACCAGCTCGCAGAAAAAATCGATGTACTGGCTGTGACCGCGGGGAAAAATGACATCCAGCTCGAGAGCGTCATCGGGGTCGCTGATCCCCTCCAGCGCCGGCCAGAGTTCGACGCTGGGGTCTTCCCCATGTCGCGCCAGCCGCTCGGCATCGACACCGGCACGGCGTACCTCGCCGCCGCTGCTGTCGATGTAGAGCACCCGGTTGCCGCTGTCGAAGGCGCTCCCCAATTGCTGAACCAGCGTCAGGAAGCCGCGATCGCTGCCCCCCCGTAGGCGTTGTGAGCTGCCCTCGGTCTCTTGCGTGTACGAGGTCACGGTATCGCCTACACCGACGATGCGTGGCATCAGCGCCGGATCGAAGTGACCGCGAGCCAGCGCCAGCAGCGCGGCGTGATCGCGAGGCGCTTCCCGCGCGTTGAAGCTCTCGCCCAGCGGATACTCGCCGGTGTGGCGGTGGTAGTAACGGTTGAGAATGATCAGTACGCCGACTTCCTTGACGGCGCCACGCAGCATCAATTGGAAATCGGTAGTGCCAGCGTTGCCATTGGCAACGCCGTCGCTCTCACGCAATCGTTCATTGCCGTTCTCGTCCTGCCCCGCGTTGGGGGCGTAGTGGACGAAGAAGGCGTCATCGAGGCCGGCCTGGTTGGCAGCGTCGAGGCGCTCGCGCATGAAATCGGCGACGGCGAACTGTAGCGTCCGGTAGCGCGCCGGGTCGGCACGCCAGTGGTGGTAGAAGACGTTCAAGTTGAGCGTCGGCGACGCCAGGTTGTCGAGCACCGCGGCGGCGATCAGATCGCGCCGCACGTCCGGCGGTAGCGAGTAGGGCGGCCGGGACAGCAGCGGTTCGAGAAAGGCTTCGGCCTGAGCGGGAAACGCCTTGAGGAACGCGAGCTCGGCGTCGGTGACGCCGGGATGGCTGACATTGCCGAAGCGATCCTGCCACTGCACGCCGCCGGCGGCCAGGCCGGGCAGATAACGCCCCTGTTCACCGGCGCGATCCCGAGTCTCGAACAGTGCCTCGACGATGCCGTTCACCCCGCGCGAGCCGATGTGCTCACCGTTGGTCAGCACGTAGAAGTGACCCTCGAGCCGGCGGACTGCGTCGAGATAGCGACGCTCCAGACGTCGAGTCAATGGATCACCTACCAGACCCATGCAGACGCCGTCGAGATCCTGAATGATCAGCAGGTTGTCGGTGGCAGCCAGTTCGTCCAGCAGGGCGATATGGTCGAGAGAGAAGGGACGAGTCAGGGGCATGATGAGCGTCCGGGTCGAAGGCGAATGATGAGGGCGAATGATGCAGGCTCGGAGCCACGGTTCTTCACCAGTATAACGGCAGCGGCTACAACGAATAGCGACGGTTTGCCCGACTGGGAAGCCGCGACTAGGCTGCTATGAGTCTTTACCGGTCGTCATGGGCGATGGCCGACCGGAAGATGCGTCGATCACAACGACGCCAGATATGTTAGCCGCAAGACGCTCACGCCCGGATGGCGTGATGATCGCCCGAAACGGGGACAAACCCCCGAAAGGGCAACATTAGCAGGAGGCACTAATGTCCAGTCCCGAGCATAAGCAGAAGATCTGGAAGCTGATCGAAAAGATCAAGGTCGGCATGTTGGTGACCCTTGATGACGGCGTGCCGCGTTCACGTCCCATGCACCTGGTGCAGAATGCCTACGACGGTACGCTCTGGTTCTATACGCGGCGCAGCGCGGAGAAGGCATTCGAGGCGAAGGCCGATCAGGATGTCTGTCTCTCCTTTTCCGACCAGGATGACGGCATCTACGTATCGATGTCGGGCACGGCTCGTCTCAACCATGATCCCGAGCTGATCGAGAAATACTGGAATCCGTTCGTGGCAGCGTGGTTTACCGGGGGCAAGGACGATCCCGATATCACCATGATGGAGATCGATATTCATTTCGGCGAACACTGGCAGTCGCGAGACAGCAAGACGTTCCAGCTCTACGAATTCGCCAAGGCCAACATCAAAAAGGACCACCAGCCGAATATCGGCGAGAACGAGAAGTTCGGTCACTAACGCGCGCTTGTCGGCCTAAGCACTCTGGCCAACGCCGTCAATATCTTCCGATATTGGCGGCGTATCAGGTAAAAGCGGTGCGTCAATCCGTACCATTGACAGTCGTGCGCCAAGTCAGGATAAAGAGTCCTCACAAGTCACATAGCGACCCCCCATGTTTCTGCTGACGGCATTCGTCGTTCTCTCGATCGGTTTTTCCTTTGTCTGTTCGGTACTGGAAGCCGCGCTGCTCTCGCTGACACCGAGCTACATCGCGCAGCTCAAGGACACCCGCCCCAAGCTTCACGACAAGCTCAACAAGCTCAAGTCCAACATAGATCGGCCGCTGGCGGCGATCCTGACCCTCAATACCATCGCCCATACCGTGGGTGCGACCGGCGTCGGCGCGCAGGTAGCGGTCGTATTTGGCGACGCCCACGTAGCGATTGCCTCGGCGCTGATGACGTTCGGCATTCTGGTGTTTTCGGAGATCATCCCCAAAACCATCGGCGCGAGCTACTGGCGAGTCCTGGCACCGTTTTTACCGCGGATTCTGCGTGTCATGGTATTGGTACTGCTGCCTTTCATCTGGCTTTCCGAGATGATCACCAATCGTATTGCCAAGCACGAAGGCGATGTCGATATGCGTGGAGAGATCAAGGCATTGGCGCGGATCGGGCTCGAGGAGAAGGCGCTGGATCCTGATGAAACGCGGACCATCACCAATATTCTCAACTTGCACGAAATTCTGGTGAAGAACGTCATGACGCCGCGAACCGTGTGCGAAACGGTGACTCCCGGCATGACCGTCGCCGATTTCGATCGCCGTTACGGCAAGACCCAGTTCACGCGTTTTCCGATCATGGACGGTGCCGAAGACGCGCTAGGTTATGTGCACAAGGCAGATACCTATCACGCTGAAGACGAGCAGACGCTGAAGTCGCTGATGCATCCGGTTGCCACCGTCGATGAGGCCGATAGCGTCGAGCATGTCTTTGCTGCCATGCTCAAGGATCACAACCATATGCGGGTAGTCTACGACGATCATGGCAGTTGGGTGGGGGTGATCACCATGGAAGACGTGATCGAGACGATCCTGGGGCAGGATATCGTCGACGAAACCGACAACGTGCATAACCTGCGCAAGTACGCCAAGCAGCGCTGGCTGAAGCGGGTCCGTCGCAACGACTCTTCTCAACCGCCGCCGGCCTGAAGCCGGCGGCGCTCCTCAACGTCGGGCAGGGTCAGATGACTTTCTTGCGCAGCCAGGCCGCCAGCGCCTCGCCCAGGATCACCAGTACGATGATCGCCAGCAGAATGGTTGCGACCGTCCGCCAGGCGAGGGTGTCGATGGCGCCCTGTAGAATCACGCCGATGCCGCCAGCGCCGACCAGACCCAACACGGTCGATTCGCGCAGGTTGATGTCCCAGCGCAGGATGCTGATCGCGAAGAAGGTAGGAATGACCTGCGGCACGATGGCATAGAGCACAACCTTGGCTCGCGAGGCACCGGTCGCCTCCAGCGCTTCCACTGGACGGCGGTCGATCTCCTCGATGGCCTCGCCCAGCAGCTTGCCGAGAAACCCAATCGACCGGAACATGATCGCGATGATCCCGGCCAGTACGCCAGGGCCGAAGATCGCCACGAACAGCAGCGCCCAGATCAGCGTATTGACCGACCGGCTCGAGACCAGAATGAAACGCCCTAGCCACAGCGTGAAGCGGTTGGGCGTCGTGTTCTGGGCCGCGATATAGGCGATCGGCAGCGACATGAAGACGGCGACGAAGGTTGCGATGGTAGCGATGTTGAGCGTCTCGACCAGTGCCCACAGTATCGCGCGGATATTGCGCACGTCCGGCGGCACCATACGGCTGAACAGATCGCCGACCTGGGCAGGGGCGCCCCACACCCACGGCCAGATGATATCGATGCTCTCTACCGCCCAGACCACCGCGGCGGCGACCACCAGCATCGTGGCAAGACGTTTCCAGCGCTGCTGCGGGGTATAGCGCGCCCAGGTGCGTTCGGCTACGTTCGGGGACGTCTGGATGGTCATCCGATGTTCCTCCTGATACGACCGCTGATCGCTTCACTGATCAGGATGACCCCTATGATCACCAGCGTGATCGCCAGCGCGAAGTCGTAGTCGTAGCGCCCGAAGGCATTCATCAGCGTCGAGCCGATGCCGCCTGCACCGACGATTCCGACCACCGCCGAGGCGCGCAGGTTACTGTCGAGCTGATAGATACCCAGGCCGATCTGGCGCGGCATGATCTGCGGCAGCACCGCAAACTGCAGCACGCTGATGTAGCGCGTGCCGCTGGCGCGCAGGGCTTCCACCTGACCCCAGTCGATCTCCTCGATACGCTCGGCCAGCATCTTGGCGACGAAGCCGATCGAGTAGAGCGTCAGCGTCAGAATACCGGCCACCGGGCCGAATCCCACTGCCTTGACGAACAGGATCGCCACGATCACCGGGTGGAAGCTGCGAGCCACGATGATGATTGCCCGGCCCAGCAGGTAGATCGGCTTGGCGGCGATGTTGCGCGCTGCCATGAAGGCGATGGGAACGCTCAACGCCAGACCGAGCAGCGTCGCCAGAATGGCGATCTGCAGACTCTCGAGAAAGCCGTCGATCAACAGTTCGTAGCGATCAAAGTTGGGCGGAAAGGCACCTGAGAAGATCCGCGCGGCGCGGGTCATGCCCTGGCTGATGCGGGCGAGATCGAATGGCAGGATCGAGATCGCCCAGATCGCATAGACCACGACCCCGATGACCAGTCCCCAGCGCAGCAGGGGGTTGGCGATGAACGGTGGCTTGCGCCAGGTCCGGCGTTCGGTCGTCGCGTTCATGGCATGACCGCCTGTGCCTGGCCGATATCGGCCTGCCGGCGATCTTCGCCGGGCGTGCCGTTGTAGACGGCATCCATCGCCTCTTGATCCAAATCGGCCGGCTCGCCATCGAAGATCAGCTTGCCGAATCGCATGCCGACGATGCGCTGGGTATATTCCCGCGCCTCGGCGACGTTATGGATATTGATCAGGACCGGCAGCGAGAGTTCCTGAGCGAGAGTCTGCAACAGCTCCATTATCTGACGGGAACTGACCGGATCGAGAGAGGCCGTGGGTTCGTCGGCGAGCAGGATCTCCGGCTGCTGCATCAGGGCTCGCACCACGCCCACGCGCTGACGTTCGCCGCCGGACAGCGCATCGGCGCGCTTATTGGCGTAGTGAGCGATACCCACGCGCTCCATCAGGTGGTAGGCACGTTCGATATCCTCGGCTGGATACTTGCGCAGCGCGGCACGCCAGTAGGGGATATAGCCCAGGCGCCCGCACTGGACGTTTTCCATCACCGTCAGGCGATCCACCAGATTGAAGCCCTGGAAAATCATGCCGATACGTCGACGCGCCTTGCGGAGTTCTTCCCGTTTGAGGTGGGTCAGCTCGAGACCGTTGAGCTCGATACTGCCTTCCGTGGGTTCCACCAGCCGATTGATGCAGCGCAGCAGCGTGCTCTTGCCCGCCCCCGAGGCGCCGATAATCGACACTACCGATTCGCCGGCCACGTCGAGATCGAGCCCGCGCAGCACCGGCTCGCCATGGCCGTAACGCTTGACCAGATTCTGAATGCGCAGCATGAGGATTCCTCGTGGCTGACGGCGCCATCGTCCTTCATGGCAGAAGGCGCCGTCGGGCCGGGTTATTCGACGTTTTCCTGGGAGTAGACGACGCCATTGGCATCCTGGATGTCGCGGATGACTTCCCAATCCTTTTGATAAGTGACCGGTACGAATTTGGTCACCCCGGAAAACTCCTCGCCCAGCTCGGTGCCTTTCATGTCGAAGCTGAAGAACGCTTTCTTGATCTTGTCGACCAGCTCCGGCTTGAGGTTATTGGCGTAGGTATAGGAAGTGGTGGGGAAGCGTTTGGATTCGAAGATGATCTTGACCTCCTCCGGATCGTAAAGGCCACGCTCGGCCATGCGGTCGACCACTTCGGATGCCACCGGTGCGGCGTCGTAGTCCCCCGCGACCACGCCCAGCATCGACTGGTCATGGGAGCCCGAATAGACCACTTCATAATCCTCGTCCGGGGTGATGCCCTGCTTGGGGAACAGCGCGCGAGGCGCCAGGTTGCCGGAATTGGAAGTCGGCGAGGTGTGAGCGACGCGCTTGCCCTTGAGATCGCTCAGCTCATCGATGCCGCTGTCCTTACGGGTGTAGACCTGCAGGGTGTAACCGAACTCGCCGTCGTCGCTGCCCATGATCGCGAAGGGCACCGCTCCCGCCAGATTGACAGCAAACGGCGTCGGCCCGGTGGAGAAACCGGCGACCTGTATGCGGCCGCTGCGCATCGCTTCGATTTCTGCAGCATTCGATTGCACGGCGTAGAAACGAACGTCCTTGCCGGTCACGTCGCGCAAGTGCTCGATGAACGGTTCCCAGATGTCTGCGTAGATCGCGGGATCCTCGACCGGGGTATAGGCGAAGACCAGCGGATCGGGATCGAGATACCGGGATTCGTCGGTAGGCGCATCAGCAACCAGGTCGCCATCGGCATCGCAGTACATCGGCGCGAGATCCCCGCGTTGCGGGCACTCTTCAGCGGCCTGCGCCGCGAAGGCAATGCCGCAGCCGAGCGTCAGTGTGGCCAGAAGCGAGAGGGGTAGGCGTAGAGAACGGGACTTGGATCGTTTGAGGCGTCGTAGCATGGCAGCGTCTCCTGAGACGGAGGTTGTTATAAGCGACACCGGCCGCGCGAGTTGTGTGTCTAGTTGGGCCACGTTCGGTGTCATGGTTTTGTCATAGTGTGCGCAAAATCCGCCAAAAAGCGCATTCGACTTTCGCTAATGACTGCATTTCATGTTCGTTTCCGAGCAAAAGGCAAGAATGTTGGTGATTTAATTGTTATGTTATAACATATTTTTTAACGGTTCCGTTGAGGAGACTGACATGCCGTCAGTGCTCATCGAAAGCGCTCGCCTCGTCAAAGACGATGCCGGCCTGGAACGACCTAGCAGGAGGAATCCAATGAATTCGTTACCCGTCACCGTTCTGTCCGGCTTTCTCGGCGCCGGCAAGACCACTGTGCTGAATCATCTGCTCAACAACCGCGACGGCCGGCGCATCGCGGTGATCGTCAACGACATGAGCGAAATCAATATCGACGCCGCGCTGATCGAACGCGAAGTCGATTTCAATCGTGCCGAAGAGAAGCTCGTGGAGATGAGCAACGGCTGCATCTGCTGCACGTTGCGCGAGGATCTGCTGATCGAGGTGACTCGGCTCGCCGACGAGGGACGCTTCGACTACCTGGTGATAGAGTCCACCGGCATCTCCGAGCCGCTGCCGGTGGCCGAAACATTCACCTTCGAGGACGAGCAGGGCCGCAGCCTATCCCAGGTCGCCCGGCTGGATACATCGGTCACGATCGTCGATGGCGCCAACTTCCTCTCGCAATACCATGAAGCCAAGTCACTCGCCGAAGTTGGTGAAAGCCTGGGCGAAGAGGACGAGCGCAACGTCGCCGACCTGCTGGTCGATCAGATCGAATTCTGCGACGTGCTGTTGATCTCCAAGGCCGACTTGATCGACACGCGGACCCTCGGCGAACTCGAGGCGGTATTGAGCAGCCTCAATCCCGACGCCGAGATCATCTCTATCAGCCATGGACAGGTACCTCTGGAGACCGTGCTGGATACCGGTCGCTTCAGCTTCGAGCGTGCCCAGCAGGCGCCGGGCTGGCTCAAGGAGATGCGCGGCGAGCACTTGCCGGAGACCGAGGAGTACGGGATTTCCAGCTTCACTTTCGAGGCGCGGCGGCCGTTTCATCCCGAGCGCTTTTTTGACGTGCTTCACGGTGACTGGGGGGATGGCAGGCTGCTGCGTTCGAAGGGCTTTTTCTGGTTAGCCAGTCGGCCGCAGTACGCCGGCCAATGGAGTCAGGCCGGTGGTATTGCCCACCACGGCTTTGCCGGGCTGTTCTGGCGTGCGGTACCGGAGTCGCGCTGGCCGCAGGAGCCTGAATATCGCGCCTCGATCCTGGAGAAATGGCAGGAACCGTTCGGTGACATGCGCCAGGAACTGGTGTTCATCGGCCAAGGGCTGGACGCTACCGATATTCGTCGGCGACTCGAGGCTTGTCTGCTCGACGACGACGAACTGGCGCGCGGCAAGGAATACTGGGTGACGCTACCGGATCCCTTCCCCGAGTGGGGTATCGCCGCCTGATTCCGGTTTCGATGCGCTCATAGTTCGGTCTCCCAGTCAGCTCTCCACCAGAGCTTCCCCGATTATCCTCATGAGGGTATATCGGGGTTTTTTTATGGCAGCCGCCAACGCCTGGGGCTTTCTCCAGTGATACCTCTCGATTCAACGATACATTTAGCTCAATCAATATATCCAGATTCAACGATATACTTTACTTCAGCGATATTTTTAGATGTTCGACTCGGAATATTGATATTGCTCCGGCGTCATCTTTCGGGCGAAAACTGGCTGCATTCGCCGGCTTTTAACGCAATCCTAATGTTACTTTGGTTTTTAATTCATGTACTTAGCTGACTGAAGACTAAAATTTCGGCCAGTGCTGTCGATAGTAGTTGCAACGCACTTAGCCTGGTTGAAATACACCCGGTAATAACGTCGTTCCGGGCACGCACTACAGAATTCCGGATGACTCGCTATAGAGCTCGACGAACAATACTCGATGAATAATAAAAGGAACGCAGGACATGGCACTCTTTCGCTCGCCGCGTCATCATGAAACCGTGCTCGACGCCATTCATCGTGCCATGGCCATCATCGAGTTTTCCCGCGATGGCATCATCCTTGCCGCCAATACCAACTTTCTCGACATCACCGGGTATCGTGCCGACGATTTGATCGGCCAGCACCACCGCCGACTCTGCGATCCGGCGCTGGCGGCGAGTCATGAATACGCGGCCTTCTGGGAGCGGCTGCGTCAAGGCGAATTCATTGCCGGTCGTTTCAAACGCATCACCGGAGACGGTCGCATCCTCTGGCTGGAAGCGTCTTACAATCCGATCCGCAACCGCCGTGGCAAGGTCATCCGCGTGGTCAAGACGGCCACCGATATCACTGCGCGGGTGCGCGACGAGCAGGACATGCACAGCCGACTCAACGCCATCGATCGCGCCATGGCGGTTATCGAGTTCTCCCCGGACGGCCATATCCTGGCGGCCAACGATAATTTCCTGAACGCGGTGGGCTATGCTTTAGAAGAACTCCAAGGGACGCATCATCGGATATTCTGTGAGCGAGACTATGCTGCAAGCCAGAAATACCGTGAGTTCTGGGCCCATCTGAACGCTGGTGAATTCATGTCGGGGCAGTTCAAACGACTCGACAGGCAAGGTCGAACGCTGTGGCTCGAAGCGAGCTATAACCCGGTCTTCGATTCCGAGGGGCAGCTCTATAAAGTGGTCAAGTTCGCCACCGACATCACCGACCGCGTGACACGTGAGAACGAAAGCGCGCAAATGGCTTATCGCATCTCGTCGAATACGGAAACTTCCGCCAACGACGGTTCACGTATCATCAACGAGACCATCACCGAAATTCGCTGTATCGCCGATCAGGTTGCGGCCGCGTCGCAGCAGATCGACACCCTGGCGCAACGCTCGGCCGATATTAACGCGGTCATCGAAAGCATTCGTGATATCGCCGAGCAGACCAATCTGCTGGCGCTCAATGCCGCCATCGAGGCGGCCCGTGCCGGCGAGCATGGCCGCGGCTTCGCGGTGGTGTCCCACGAAGTACGCCAACTGTCGATATGCACCTCGCAAGCCACCCGCGATATCACCGCTACCGTTGCCAGCCTGCGCGATCTCACCCACGAAGTGAGGGGTGGCATGCAGGCCTGTCTGGGCAGCGTGGAAAACGGCGTCCGCATGGCGGGGGAAGCCGGCAATGCCATCGACAGAATTCGCGCCGGGGCCAACGACGTCGTCAGTGCCATTGCCCTTGTTACCTCGACCCTGCATCACCTCGAAGCGGAGAACGCCCCGGTCCTGCGTTGTGCGCCATGAATGTGGGCGTGTCGTAACCGATCGCCCGTCTATCTGCGGATCTCCTTTTTGGGCTATCGCCAGGTACGGCCATTTGTGGCTCTTGCTCGGTATAGCCATTGCCAAAGAATTATTAGCCAGCTACATTTCTTGCCATCATTCGTTTCAGGAAATTCTTTCATGGCTTCTCCCAAGCTGTTTACGCCGCTCAAGCTCGGCAGACTCGAACTGCCCAATCGTGTCGTCATCTCTCCGATGTGTCAGTACTCCGCGGATGACAACGGCAACATGACCGACTGGCATACGATCCATCTCGGCAATCTGGCGCTCTCCGGTGCCGGACTGCTGATCGTCGAAGCCTCCTCGGTCGCCCCGGAAGGACGCATTACCCCAGGCGACGTGGGGCTCTACTCGGACGCCAACGAGCAGGCAATGGCGCGTATGCTCGAGGCCGTGCGGGCCCATTCGCCGATGCCGATCGGCATCCAGTTGGGCCACGCCGGTCGCAAGGCTTCCTGTCAGGCGCCGTGGGAAGGCGGAGCCCAATTGAGCCTCGAAGCCGGGGGATGGCAGACGATTGCGCCGTCCGCCGTCGCGTATCAGGAGGGCCAGCGGCCGCCACAGGCGATGAGTCTCGAGGATATCGAGGCGCTCAAGGCAAACTTCGTCGCCTCGGCCAAACGTGCCGAGCGTCTCGGCTTTGAATTGATCGAACTGCACGCGGCGCATGGTTATCTGCTGCACGAGTTCCTGTCGCCGCTTTCGAATCAGCGCGACGACGAGTACGGCGGCAGTCTGGAAAATCGCATGCGGCTAATCCTCGAGATATTCGACGCCGTGCGTGAAGTGTTCCCGAGCGAAAAGCCGGTGGGTATTCGTATCTCCGGCAGTGACTGGGTCGAAGGCGGCTGGGATCTGGAGCAGAGCGTGGCGTTGGCCAAGGCGCTCGACGCCCGTGGCTGCAGCTTTATCGACTGCTCCGGTGGTGGTCTCGATCCACGCCAGGCGCTCGATGTCGGTCCCAGTTATCAGGTACCGTTCGCCCGGCGCATGAAACAGGAAGTCGCGATGCCGGTATTTGCGGTGGGGCTGATCACCGAGCCGGAACAAGCCGAAGGCATTGTCTTCAGCGGTGAAGCGGACGCCGTCGCGCTGGCACGCGGCATGCTTTTTGATCCGCGCTGGCCGTGGCACGCCGCCGCCAAGCTGGGTGCCAGCGTGCACGCCCCCAAGCAGTACCTGCGCAGCCAGCCGCATACGCTGAAAGAACTGTTCGAATGAGTCGATGACAGCGACTTTCCGACCGACGAGCGAGGTGCATCGATCACGCCCCGCATCGCAGCAGCGATGCGGGGCGTGGTCGTTTTTCAGGTGCTTCGCTGCCGGTCACTAGATCGTATCTTCGATACGCCAGTTGACCGGAACTTCGGCAATGCCGGCGCTAGGCGGCAGTTCCAGCAGCAGGCGCACGATCCGTGCCACGTCTTCGGGCTGGGTAACGTCCGTCGCTTCGACGTTGGCCCCCGCCGCCATATCGGTGGCGACGAAGCCGGGACAGATCGCCGTGGCGCGTACGCGCGTTTCGGCGCTGCACTGGCGCAGGCCATGAACGAAGGCCTGAGCCGCGAACTTGCTCATGGCATAGAGGCCCGACCCCGCCGATCGCACTCGTTTACCCGAGAGCGATACGATCGACACCACCTTGCCCTGTTCGGCGTCGACGAGGTGCGGCCAGACCTGCTGTGTCAGCAGCATCGGTGCCTTCGCGTTGACGGCCATGACCTGATCGAACTCATCGCTGCTCGCTTCCAGCACCGAAGACCGGCTGAGAATGCCGGCATTGTTGATCAATGCATCGATGCGACCGAAAACGCGAATGGTGTCTTCGACCCAGGCCTGGCCGCTCTGCGAGTCGAGCGCATCGTAATGGCAGACCAGCCAGTCCTTGCGTTCCGGGCGTTCGGCCGGTTCGCTTCGACAGCCGAGGCTGACGCGCCAGCCCGCAGCGTGAAGGGTTTCGGCGATGGCGGCGCCAATGCCGCGATTGGCACCGCTGATCATGACCACGGGGGCGTCATCGGACATCTCGGACTCCTCGAAGAAGAAGGGAAGGTGGCGGGTAACGGCGTCTAGGTTGACTCCATCAGACTAGGGAAGGCTCCCGTGTTGCGCGAGGCACTCACCCAGCGCCTCGCCGAGACGATCGACGTGGTCACGCCTGAACACCAGCGGTGGCCGGATCTTGAGCACGTTGCCGCCGGGGCCGGTGGCGCTGATCAGGACACGGCGTTGGCGCAGCGCGTCGACCAGCGCTTGCGCGGCCGTGGCGTCCGATTGGCCGTTGTCGTCGAGCACCTCGACGCCGGCGAGCAGACCGGCACCGCGAATGTCGCCAAGTCGCCCGCTCGCCTGGGCCAGCTCGGCCAGCCGCTCATGCAGATAGTGACCGACCTTGGCGGCCTTCTCGACGATGTTTTCTTCAGCGATCACGTCCTGCACCGCGAGCGCGGCGGCGCAGGCCACCGGGTTACCGCCGAAGGTGTTGAAGTAGCGCGCCACGTCGCCGAAATGGTCCATGACGTCGCGACGCGCCACGACGCCCGCCACCGGATGGCCGTTGCCCAGCGGTTTACCCAGCGTGACTAGATCGGCGCTGACGCCGTGGCGTGGGAAGCCCCACATCACGCCGGTACGACCGAGCCCGGCCTGGACCTCGTCGGCAATATAGAGCCCGCCGGCACGGCGTATCGTGTCCACTGCCGGGCCTAGAAATCCGACCGGATCGGTGACGATGCCATCGCTCGAGAAGACGCTATCGAGCAACATTGCGGCGGGGCGGATGCCGTCGGCGGCGAGATCGTTGATCGCCGCCTGCACGCCAGCGGCGAAACGCTCACCCATCGCCGCCGCGCCGTCGCCATGATCGACCGGCGCCGGCACGGTTCTGACGGCATCACCCAGCTTGACGCGGCTGCCCAGCGACGGAGATGCCTCGGCGATCGCCTGGGTTACGCCGTGATAGGCCAGTTCGGTGACGATCACGCCCTCGCTGCCGGTGAAGGCGCGCGCCATGCGTAGGGCCAGGTCGTTGGCTTCGCTGCCGGAGCAGGTGAAAACCATCTGCTCGAGCGGTGCCGGTAGCGTGTCGATGATCCGCTCGGCACAGTCGAGAATCGTCTCGTGCAGATAGCGGGTGTGCGTATTGAGCGTCGCGGCCTGATGCGCTATCGCCGCCACCACGCGCGGGTGACAGTGGCCGACGCAGGCGACGTTGTTGTAGGCGTCCAGATGCGCCGTGCCATGGCGGTCGAAAAGCCATACACCATCACCGCGTACCGGATGAAACGGCTCGGTATAGAACAACCGATAGGAGGCGCCGAGCAGTCGCCGGCGGCGCTCGAGCAGCGCCTCATCGTAGGAATCCGTCATGCGGGTAGGCCTCCAGGGATGGCGTTGTCGTCGAGCGAGGCGTACAAGCGTCTTTCGAATGTGGTATCCGACAGGTCGGTGCAATAGCGCAGCGCCCGCCACGAGACTGCCGTGTTGCGCAGCAGGTAGGCGGCGTTGTCCGGATGCTGTAGGGCTCGGTGCGTGGAAACCGTGATCGCCATGGCCAGACGGGTTTCGATCAGACCGCGCAAGAGCTCGATCTCCGCTGCAGCCAGCGCCGATTGTCGGTGATAGCCGGCGATCAGCGCGAGTGCGCCGGCCAGCGGATCTCGAGGATCGTTCATCTGGTACGCCGCCGCGACGGCTAGATCGACGATTCGCGGTGCGAACAACATATCGCCGAAGTCGATGATACCCGCCGGGCAGTCCGGCTCTTCAGGTGTAAACAGCACGTTATGGCCGTTGAGGTCGTTATGGACCGGCTGACGTGGCAGCCGGGCCAGATACGGCCGCAGCTGCTTGTCGAAAGCGGCCAGCCGCTGATGAATCAACTCGCGCGACTCGCGCTCGGCGAGGCAGGCTGTCTGCGGGAGCAGTTCATGGGCGCGCTGCAGATCCCAGGGCATGCGCTGATCGGCCACCGGATGCCGAAAGTCGGCAAGCGCATCATCGATACGCGCCAGCCATTTGCCCAGCGTATGGCGGAATGCCGTCGAGGAGACGTGGCCGGCCAGTGGTGTTCCGGCCAGGAAGGTGGATAGACGCACGCGACTGTGCCGGCCGCCATCGAGTCGATACCCCGGCGCCGGATCGCCATCGAGCGCCCTCACGACTCGCGGGATCGGTAGGGCCGGGTCGCGCTCGGCCAGCCGTGTCAGCGCGCGGACCTGGAAGTCCGTCACCGCCTCGCGCTCCGCCGGATGGGTGAACTTGAGCAGATAGCGCCGGCCGTCTGCAGCGGTGGCACGGAAGTTACGATCGCGCTCACCGGCCAGTGGCGTCAGTGTGGCTTTGAGGCCGAAACGCGCCTCGAGCAGCTTGTGGGCGTCTCCCGGCGAGACGTCGATGGATGGCGCATCGAGTACGTCCCCGGATGCCGTAGCGGTCCCGTCGGCGCCGACCGTCGGCTGATCTTTCGAGCCGGGACTCATGCGAATCCCGCCAGGGCGCTCGCCAGGTTGTCGCCCAGCGCGTCGGAGAGATAGCCGCCTTCCTGTATCAACACGGTGGGCAGGCCGAGCTGGGCGATACGCCTCGTGATGCGCTCGAAGCCTTCGGTGGTGACCGCCACGCCCTGGTAGGGATCGTGCTCGTACGCGTCGAGCCCCAATGACACCACCAGGGCTCCAGGGGCAAAAGCGGCGATGCGATCACAGGCGCGCTCCAGCTCACGCAGATAACCTTCGGTATTCAGCCCCTTCGGCAATGGCAGATTGAGGTTGTAGCCCTCGCCCGCGTCGCGGCCCGTTTCGTGAGCATGGCCGGTGAAAAACGGTGTCATATAGTGGGGGTCGGCGTGCAGCGAGATCGTCAATACGTCGGCGCGATCGTAGAAGACGCCCTGGGTGCCGTTGCCGTGATGCACATCGATATCGAGTATCGCCACGCGTTCGTGGTGAGGGCGTAGATCGCAGGCCGCGATGGCGGCGTTGTTGAGATAGCAGAAACCGTTGGCGCGTTCGGCGTAGGCATGATGCCCCGGCGGCCGACACAGTGCATAGGCCGCGCGAGCGCCGCCCTGCACGTGCTGCACCGCGCTCAGCGCGCAATGCGCTGCACCCTCGGCGGCGCGCCACGTGCCAGCACCAATAGCCGCTGCCATGTCACCCAGATGAAAGCCCACCCGGCCGACCAGATGCTGGGGGTAGGTGCAGGGTTCGCCAGGGAAGGGATGGACGTTGGGAATCACCTCTTCCGGATTGCTGTCCTCGAGTTCCAGCCAGCGCGCGTGTACGTTTTCGAGAAAGTCGAGATAGCGCGGCGTATGCACTGTTTCCAAAGTCTCGCGGTCGAAGGTATCGGCCGGAGCGATGGTGTGCCCGGCACGCTGGGCCGCCAGCTTCAGGCGCTCGGCGCGCTCCGGCTGCTCGTTGCTACGTCTGATCTGGCCGCGAACGACGAAGAATTGCGGGTCATGGCCGTGATGGGTATCGCTCGAGAAAACGTGCACGCGTGACTCCTGAATCGTTGTTGTCGGTCCGCTATCGTTCATTCGATATATGATGCATCATAACGACGAGCTTACGCCGACTCCGCTCTGTAGCCAAGGCGAGCTATAAAAAGACGAGCTAAGACAAGACGAACCAAGACAAGAGCCGAGCCAGCAGCCAGGTCAGGAGTGAGGCCATGCCGCTGCTGGCTGGGCAGATACCGAGGTTCGCGTTAGCGTGGCGCCGGCTTTCCTGCTTAGAGAGACGATATGGATCACTGCTTTGATCGCGTCGAGCACGCTTCGCTCGGCAGCAATGTCTATGCCCATCTACGCGACTCGCTGATCAGCGGGCAGCTCAAGCCCAATGACCGTCTGCGTATTCGAGAACTGGCCGAGCAGTTCGGCACCAGCGTTACGCCGGTGCGCGATGCGATCCTGCGACTGTGCAAGGAAAAAGTGCTGGAGATGCGCACCGCACGCGACATTCGCGTGCCGGTGATCGACGTCGCGCAGTACGAGGAAATCTATCGGCTGCGGCTGGAACTCGAGGGAATGGCCGCGGCGCTGGCGGTGGTGAACATCGATGCCGCCGGTGTGACGCAGCTGACTCGGCAGGTCGAGTCCAACCATCGAGCGATCGCGGCCGGCGATATGGCCGACGCGATGAAACTCAACCAGCAGTTCCACTTCGCACTGGTGACACTGGCTGAGTCACCGCTGCTCGAGCACTTCATCGACAGCCTGTGGATGCGTGCTGGGCCGGTGATCGCGCTGGCCTATCGCGCCTTCTCCGAGCGTGTGGCGATCCAGCATCACTGGGAGGTGCTGGAAGCGCTGGAGTCGCGCGACGAGGAAGCGGCTCGCGCCGCGATCCGCCGTGACATCGAGGACGGCTACGAGATGATGTCCCGGTTCTTGACCGCGATGCAGGCGGATGTCGGCAGGCATCGTTAACTCCCGGCCGATCTGTCGAATTCCGGCCCAGCGCTATCGAATAGACGGCTCGCTAACGGAGTCGCGTCGAAGCGCTTTCACTCGCCGCCGAGCTCGCGCATGACTTTGTAGAGCGCCGATTTCGCCTCGAAGCCAACCCCCGGCACGTCCGGCAAACCCACATAGCCGTTTTCGACGCGGATTCCGTCGGCGAACCCCCCGAAAGGCTGGAACACGTCCGGGTAGGATTCGTTGCCGCCCAAATGCAGACCGGCGGCGATGTTGAGCGACATCTGGTGGCCGCCGTGGGGTACCACGCGACGGCTGGACCATCCCATCTCGGCCATGACTTCCAGGGTGCGTAGATACTCCACCAGACCGTAGGAGAGCGCGCAGTCGAACTGCAGGTAATCGCGGTCGGGGCGCATGCCGGCGTAGCGCAGCAGGTTGCGGGCATCCTGATGCGAGAACAGATTCTCGCCGGTCGCCATGGGCAGGTCGTAGTGGTTCGCCAGCTCCGCCTGCAATGCGTAATCGAGCGGGTCGCCGGCTTCTTCGTACCAGAACAGGCCGTAGGGCTTGAGCGCTTCGGCATAGGCGATGGCCGTCGGCTGATCGAAGCGCCCGTTGGCGTCGACCGCCAGGCGGCTGCCGTCTCCGACCACCTCCAGCACTGCCTCGATCCGGCGTAGATCCTCGTCCAGCGGCGCCGCGCCGATCTTCATCTTGACCACGCTGTAGCCGCGATCGAGATAGCCCCGCATCTCGTCCTGAAGCTTCGAGTGGTCCTTGCCGGGATAGTAATAACCGCCGGCGGCGTAGACCCAGACCTTGTTGTCCGCCTGGCCATTGCGATAGCGCTCCGCCAGCAGCCGATAGAGCGGTTTGCCTTCTATCTTGGCCACGGCATCCCAGATCGCCATGTCGATGGTGCCGACTGCCACGGAGCGCTCGCCGTGGCCGCCTGGCTTCTCGTTGGTCATCAAAGTCTTCCAGATGGCGAACGGGTCCAGGTTGTCGCGATCGTGATCGATCAGCGTATCGGGGTCGGCCTCCAGCACCCGCGCCAGAAAGCGATCGCGCATCAGCGCGCCCTGGCCGTAGCGGCCGTTGGAGTTGAAACCGTAACCGATCACCGGCTTGCCGTCGCGGATCACGTCGGTGACGACCGCGACCACCGAACAGGTCATCTTGGAAAAATCGATATAGGCGTTGGCGATGGGGGACGCGATCGATGCGGTCTGTTCTCGAATATCCACAATGCGCATGGCTTATCACTCGCTGATAATGAGGAGATCGCCACGATAGCCCTGGCTTTGTAGGAGCAGCCAATGCTATTAACGGGGTTTGTCATACTGAAACGGCATTGCCTCCAGCATTGGTATCAGGGGAGTAGGCTCATGGAACTCGTCTGGCTCGAGGACTTCATCGCGCTGGCGGAGCACGGCAGCTTCGTGCGCGCGGCCGAGGCACGTCATATCACTCAGCCGGCCTTCAGCCGCAGAATACGCGCGCTGGAAGCGTGGATGGGCGTCACCCTGTTCGCGCGTACGCCGCAGGGAACGTCGCTGACCGAGGCTGGGCGGGCGATGCGCGGCGGGGCGTTGGAGTCCGCCAACCGCTTGCACCGGTTACGAGAAGAGGTGCGAGAGGTGGCGGGAAAGACTGCTCGAACCCTGCAATTCGCGGCAACGCATTCGCTGTCGTTCACGTTCTTTCCACGCTGGATTCGTCAGGTCGAAAGCGGGATGCCGATCGAGGCGCTACAACTGCACACCGAAAGCATGGCGGGTTGCGAGCAGATGCTGATGCAGGGCCGGGTGCATTTCCTGCTCAGTCATCGTCACCCTGAAGTGCCTATGCGACTCGACCCGAGCCAGTTCATGAGCCGCAAGATCGAGCAGGACACACTGATACCGATGATCGGTGCCGAACTGGGGAGGGAATTTGGCGCGGATAATGACGGCGGGTCGGTCACTGGTTTCGACTTTTTGACGGCGGGCGATCCCGTCGTTCCTTATCTGGCCTACACCGAAGCCTCGGGGCTGGGACGCATCGTGGCTCATCGCCTGCGCCGCGACGGCGAATTCGACTCGCGGGAGCCGCTGTTCACGAGCCATCTGGCGGCGGTGCTGATGTCGATGGCGCTCGAGAACAAGGGCCTGGCCTGGTTGCCGCTCATCCTCGCGGAGGCCGAGTGGCGCGAGGGGCACCTGGTCCGCGCACTCGGACCCGACTGGGATATTCCGGTCGAGATCCACATCACTCGCGCCAAGGCGACGCTGCCTGCCTCCGCCGAGGCATTCTGGCAGCGTCTGACGACACTGGCTTAGACCGTGGCTCTGCGTCTGGACGCTCCGAAGCCGTTCGTTTGAACTTTGGTCGCTTTATTCGCCACCAATACGATCCAGCAGCGCCATCTGCGTCTCGGGAATCTCCAGTGCCGCCGCCTCGATGTTCTGCTGCAGATGCTCAGGTGACGAGGTGCCGGGGATCAGCAGAATGTTGGGCGCACGCTTGAGCAGCCAAGCGAGTGCCACCTGCATCGGCGTGGCATTGAGCGTCTTCGCCACATCGGAGAGCGTGTCCGACTGCAAGGGCGTGAAGCCACCCAGCGGGAAGAACGGCACATAGGGAATGCCGTCCGCGGCCAACTGATCGATTAGCGCATCGTCGGCGCGATTGGCCAGGTTGTACTGATTCTGCACGCAGACGATGGGGGCGATTTTCCGTCCATCGGCGACCTGCGTGGCGGTGACGTTACTCAGCCCGATATGCTTGATCAGGCCGCGTTCGCGGAGCTCGGCGAGCGTCGTCAGCGGCGCCTCCAGCGAGCCTTCCGCCGGACCGTGCACGTCCAGCATGCTGCGCAGGTTCACGACCTCCATCTGCTCCAGGCCCAGGTTGCGCAGATTGTCTTCTACCGCCTGAGTGAGCTCGGCTGGGGAAAGGGCGGGAAGCCAGGCCCCGGTTTCGTCGCGGCGAGCGCTGACCTTGGTGACGATGCAGAGATCGCTCGGATAAGGATGCAATGCCTGCCTGATCAGTTGATTGGTGATGTGGGGGCCGTAAAAATCCGAGGTATCGATATGATCGATGCCGGCCGCGATGACATCCTCGAGCACTTGAACGGCGCGAGAGGGATCCTCGGGCGGGCCGAACACCCCAGGCCCGGCCAGCTGCATCGCCCCGTAGCCCAGCCGTTTGACCTGACGGTCGCCGAGCGCGTAAGTGCCGGCTTTTTCAATGACGGACATGCGTTCACTCCTGTGTCGTTGACGATGTGTCAGACGCTTAATGTGCGCTCATGGTAGGCCCGTCAGAGTTGTGCGACTATTGGGTTCAATCAATACACGTCGTACGGTTAACTGCACAATGAGCGCCGATCTCAGCGATCTTCAGGTAGTGCTGGCCGTTGCCAAGGCAAAGGGTTTTCGGGAAGCGGCGCGGCTGACCGGTAGTAGCCCATCACGCTTGAGCGATGCGGTACGGCGTGCGGAAACCGCACTTGGCATCCGGCTGTTTCATCGCACCACGCGGGCGGTAACCCTGACCGAGGCCGGTACCGCGCTGGTCACGCGGCTGGCGCCCGCCATCGACGAAGTGGAAAGCGCGCTGGATGCGATCAACGGTTTTCGGGATCGTCCCGCCGGCACCCTGCGTCTCAATGTGCCCGTGAGCGCGTCGCGACTGATCCTGCCTTCCATTCTGCCCGCCTTCCTCAAGGCATACCCGGACATCCGCGTGGAGATCACCGCCGATAGCGCGGCGACGGATACGTTGGCAGCGGGTTTCGATGCCGGCATTCGCTACGACGAACTGCTCGAGCAGGACATGATCGCAGTGCCCATCGGACCTCGGGAGCAGCGTTTCGCGCTGGTCGCCTCGCCCGACTACCTGTCTCGTTGCGGCACGCCCGCGCATCCCCGCGATCTGCTGCAGCACGCCTGCATCCAAGGCCGTTTCACCAACGGCAATCTGGCCGTCTGGGAGTTCGAGCGGGAAAGCGAGTCGATTCGCATCGAGCCCCGTGGGCCGCTGCAGGTCAGCATCGGCGGCGGCGTGGATCTTGGTGTCGAGGCGGCGCTGCAGGGCGTCGGCCTGATCATGCTGTTCGAGCAGTGGCTTGAACCGTATCTTCAAAGCGGCGCGCTGGTGCCGGTGCTCGAATCCTGGTGGCCACGGTTCACGGGTCCCTATCTCTACTATTCGGATCGAAGGCTGGTACCCGCGCCGCTGAGGGCCTTCATCGATTTCGTTCGTGGCCAGGGTGTGGAAGCTTAATAAAGAATTGCTGACGCCTCTTTGTCGTCAAAAGTGATGTAGCGATGGATGGCCTCCATAAAGTAGTAATCGCCATACATTGAAGACTCGTTCACTCCGGAGTTTCGGGGTCTATCAACGGTGACTCGCTCAAGGATCCCGAACTTGTTCATCTCGCGATAAAGACAGTGCTCCGACAGCGCCTCGATAAGCGTCTTGCCCCTTGTCTTCCAGAGCGCTGCGGATGCCCGCTGACGGGTCCGTTCCAGCATCTTGGCCAACAACAGCATGCCAGCGGCTGCAATGGCGGCCGCCGAGGCATCTAGCGGCTCCTTCTCGTGGTCTCTGAAGCAGAAGTCCCAGCGGGGCAGGAACAGCCGCGTATCCAGATGCGCCCAGAAGTACTCGGCCAGCCGCTGTGAAACGTCCAGATACGTCCGGCTGTCGGTATAGCGATACACGTTCGCGAAGCCGTACAGCGCCCAGGCCTGACCGCGCGACCAGCAGGACTCGTCGGCGTGCCCCTGATGGGTGGTGCGTTCGACGATGTCATGACTCGTCGTGTCCCAGCGCACTACGTGGTAGATCGAGGCGTCGTTCCGGACGTGATGCTGCATTATTCGATCTGACACCATGAGTGCGGTCTCGCGAAGCTTTGGGTCGCCTTCCTGCGTCGATGCCCACAGCATGAGCGGCACGTTCATGATGGTATCGACGATGGCCGTTCCTTCGTAGCCGGGCTCGTTCCACGCCAGAATCAATCCCGTCTCAGCGTCGAATAGATCCAGCATGTTGTAGGCGCCCGCCACCGCCATGCGAACCAGGCGGTCGTCGGGAGCAATATGGTTACCGAACACGCAACTAGGACCGAAGATGAATCCCATGTCATGGGTCTTGTTGTCGTTCTGACGAACTGCAAGTGCCAGTGCCTGCTCCAAGGCCACTGCTCTTTGTTTTTCTCCGTTGGCCTCATGCAATGCCCTGAGCCAAAGCAATCCCACCCAGAAGCCGCCTGTCCAATGGCCATCCCGATTGGTCAGCCATTCACCGTTTCTTGTGATATGCGGAAAGTCGCCCCGCAACGTCTCCTGCATATAGGCGATTTTAATCAGGCATTTCTGCTGCAGATTAGCCAATTCCATGATCGAACGTCTCCTCGGCACGGCATTGATTCTACAACTGTGGACGTCGGCATACCGCGACGATGCCGGTACCCCCCTACGTGATGGAGCAGCCGAGATCCTCCCGGACGAGCATATTCCCGAATGCAATTTCGGTTCATTGCACTTTGGTGCAACGCGTATTGCATTGGCATGGTTATAGTGCAACCTTTATTTCATGGCTCGGTTGAGCAGATAGAAGTGATCAGACTTGGCGTTCTGAATCCAGGTATCTGATCGGACCAGACATCGTTGATAAGTGGGAGCAGGATGAGCGGAGAAAACGACGTGTCCAGCTTGAGTCGCTACTTGCTGGATCATGACAACCTGAGTAATTCACAGCGTGCTATCGCGGAATATCTTTGCGAGCACCCCTGGGAGGGGCTTACCCAGACTGCGGCCGAGATCGGTGCCGCAGTCGGTGTCAGTGCCTCGACGGTCGTCCGCTTTGCCCAGGGCATCGGCTTCAAGGGGCTGGCGGATCTGCAGCAGCTGCTGGGATCTCATGTCAGGCACCTGCTGCGCTCGCGGGAGTCGCTGGAACGCGTCAGGTTCGTCAGCGAGCATTTGGGGCTAGGCCGGGCGGAGTCGAGCTATGACGTCTTTCAGAATGTCATGCAAAACGAGATAACCCATATCGAAAAGACCCGGCATTCGATCTCGCCTGAACGCTACGAGAAGGTCATCGATCGTCTGACAAGCGCAAAATCCCTCTATGTATTGGGATTGAGAGGATCCCTCAGCCTCGCCGTTCATTTTACCGTTGGTATGCGTTATGTCCGGCCAGATGTCTTCCGTCTCGACAACAGTGGCGATGACCTCCCCGACAAGCTCGCGTCGTTGACCTCGGACGATGTACTGGTGGCGTTCTCCTACAGTCCTTACACGTCGACGACGGTGAAGACCGTCCGCGCCTGCAAGTCACTCGGCGTTCACGTGATTGCCATAACCGATAGCGAGAGCTCCCCTGTGGCCAAGCTCACAGAAGAGTGCCTTGTGACCCATAACCCGGTGTGGTTCTCGTCGGCCACCGGTGGCAGTACGGCCTTGGTCAACTCCCTTATCTATGCCGCTGCCGCCAAGGCCAAGGATAGCGTTGGTTCGCATATCGACAAGGCGCGGGATCTGGTGGCAGCGCTCGAAAGCTTCGAACTCAACAGTATGGATAATCTGCTCAGCATTTTGGCTGACGAAAAGAAACGATGAAGCGCTTCTGAATTTGAATGTGACGGAGCTGCCCCTCCGGCGGAATCCATCAATGGAGCATGGATGATGAGTGACATGAGTCCCGAAGAACGCCTGGGGATCGAGACGGCCAGAAAGTTCGTGCAGGAGCGTGTTTCACCGCGGGCGGCACAGATCGATGCCGAGGATGAGGTGCCTTGGGACCTGGTCAAGGAAATGCACGAACTGGGGTTGGTCGGCGTGACATTGCCGGAAAACCACGGTGGCCTGGGGGCGTCGACGCGATTTTTCGCCGAAATCCTAGAGGAAATCGCGACGGTAAGTCCGGTGATGGCCAACATCAACATGTTGCAGAGCTGCTACGCCGAGTTCCTGTTCAAGTTCGCCAGCGACGAGCTAAAGACCCGCTGGGTCGAGGCCATCGTCACCGGCAGAAAATTCATCAGCGTTGCCATGACCGAGGCGGGAGCGGGTTCCGACATTGCCAGCATATCCACCACGGCCGAGCGGAACGAGGAGGGCTACACGCTGAGTGGCGAAAAGCAGTTCATCACGATGGGGATGGTGTGCGATGCGGCCATCGTGTTTGCCGTCTCGGAAAAAGTCGCGGACAGGAAGCAGCGGATGAGCGCCTACTTTGTCGAGGCTGATCGTCCAGGCTTTGGCCGCGGTCGCAAGGAAGCGCTGATGGGCATGCACGGTGAGGCAACGGGCGGCCTCGTGTTCGATCGGGTCAGAATTCCATTGTCTCACCTGCTCGGCAGCGCCGGACAGGGCTTCGAGCTTGCCGAGTATTCCTTCAACCTTGGGCGCATCGCGATCGCTGCACTGGCGCTAGGTATTGCTCGCGGCAGCGTCATGCTGGCCACCGACTATGCCCGCGATCGACAGGCCTTCGGCCGATCGATCGGCAAATATCAGGGTGTCTCCTTTCCGCTGGCGGACAACTTTTCCCATCTCGAGGCCGCCCGAGAGATCGTGCACCGGGCTGCCATGAAACGCGACAGCGGGGATCACTTCTTCCTCGATGCCTCGATCGGCAAGCTGCTGGCCTCCGACGTCGCCATGCAGGCCTCGAGCGACGCCATCCAGATTCTCGGAGGCGCGGGCTATTCGCGGGAATATCCGGCGGAGCGATTCTTTCGCGACGCCAAGGTCATGCAGATATACGAGGGCACCAATCAGATACAGCGCATGGTCATCGGCCAGGCCCTGCTGCGCGGCAACATGGACATCGGCTATCGGATGGGTCTTTAGCACAGTTGGGGGGCGAAACGGATCGAGTAGCGGCAGTTTCAATACGGTTCCATGACATGACGCGCCAGCAAGCGCGTTGAAAAACGGCGGCACTGGGAGCTGATTCATGAGCGGTTTCGAATCCTTGAAAGGCATCAAAGTTCTGAGCTTGACGCAGTTTCTTCTCGGCCCTTCCGGCGTGCAGTTTCTTTCGGATCTCGGCGCGGAAGTCATCAAGGTCGAGCCGCCGCGGGGGGCCTACGAGCGTCACTGGAGCGGTGCCGATCTGTTTCTGGACGGCAGGAGCATGTTCTACATGCTGGCGAATCGGAACGCCAAGAGCGTATGTCTCGACCTCAAGAGCGAGGAGGGCAAGCAGCTGGCACTCGAACTGGCGAAAGAGGCCGATGTCGTGGTCCAGAATTTTCGGCCCGGTATCGCGGAGCGACTCGGGCTAGGCTTCGATGCCGTCCGCGAGATCAACCCTTCGGTCATCTACGTCTCGGCGTCGGGCTATGGTGAACGTGGCCCCTATCGGAATCTGCCCGGACAGGACCTGCTGCTGCAGGCCATGACCGGCCTCGCCGACATCACTGGAGCCGCCGACGGCCCGCCAACTCCCGTAGGAACCGCGGTCATCGATCAGCATGCCGCCGCGCTGCTAGCCTTGGGTGTCCTGGCCGCACTTTTCAAACGCGAGCGAACGGGGGAAGGCGAGCACGTGCAGATCACCATGGCGCGCGCGGCTCTGGACCTGCAGCTCGAATCCATCTCCTACCAGCTCAACGGCTACGACGTCAGCCGGAGTCCCGATGGCCTGGGGAGTGGGTTCCACCAGGCGCCCTATGGAATCTATGCCACCGCCGAAGGCTATATTGCCATTTCGCTGTCGCCGATCGGCAAGGTGGCACAGGCGACTGCCTGTCCTGAACTACACGACTTCCAGGAGAAGCAGGATGCCTGGAAGTACAAGAAGGAGATCGCAACGATCCTGGGGAGCGCGTTGAAACAGCGCCCGGCGGCAGAGTGGGAACGCATCCTGCGCGAACACGATGTCTGGGCGCAGCGGGTCAACTCCTACCAAGAAACTATCAACGATCCCGCCATCAACTCACTCAACCCCTTTGAGTCTTGCGAACACGGTACGGCAGGGACAGTCAGGTTCTTGAGATGCCCGATACAGTTTTCCGATGAAGATAGCCAAACGAAGTCTTTCCCCGCCCAACTCGGTGAGCATACGAAGGAGGTTCTCGAAGGACTCGGCTACAGAGATCAAGAAATAACAGAATTGGCCACAAGAGGGGTCGTTCATGTAGCAGCAACGCCCCCTTCGTGACTCTCCCATAATGCCTTACGAGCATAATTAAAAAATGTAGACAGAGCACCACCCAGTCTGCAAAAACGGAGAAGCAACCATGAATAACGAGTCTCGTAGTTTTCCGATTGGAACCGTTAGTCGGCGAAATCTGTTGATAGGAGGGGCCGGACTGCTCGGGATGGCGGCGTTTGGTATACCGCTGGAATCCAGAGCTGCGCCGGATGCGAAAAAGCTTAAATTTGCCTACGAAGGGCCTAGGGGAACAGGTCAGGAAATCGGCGCAAACGTTTTTCAACAAGCGCTGGAAAAAGCCAGCAATGGAAAGATGACTATCACCCAGTATCCGGGTGCGCAGCTGGGTTCGGAACCCACTCTGCTAAGAAAGGTAACATCGGGAGATATCGATGTCATTATATCGTCGACGGCCAATGCATCTCAGTTCGTTCCACAATCGGGAGTGTTCTCGCTGCATTATCTGGTCGAGAATTTCGGACAGGTCGAAAAAGCGGTGACCGACGAAAAAATCAGGCAGCTATATATTGAAATGGCGCGTCAGAACACGCAGGGCGCGGAGCCATTGGCTCTGTTTACTCTGCCGCTACGAGACTTCTTCGCGCCCAAAACACAGGTACATGATGTCGGCGATTTAAAGGGCAAAAAATTCCGAGTGCAGGCAACCCAGACTGAAGATACGTTCTTTAGCGCTTACGGCGCGATCCCAGTTCATATGCCTTTCACAGAGGTCTATACCTCCTTACAGACCGGGGTCATCGATATGGCCGAAAATGCCATTAGCTACTATGGCAGCTTCAAGCTTTACGAAGTAGCACCGGTCGTTTCCCTCTCGCAGCATGAAGGTAATTTTCAGGTTCTGTGGATAAGCTCGCGAGCGCTGCAAGGCCTCACTAGCCAGGAACGAGAGTGGGTCCAGGAAGCCGCCGTCACGACAAGCCGGGAGCAGCCGCCACAGGCGGCGGACCTGGTGGAGAAGATGAAGAAGAAGTACGCCAAGATGGGCATAGAGTTCTATGACAAGGTAGATAAGCAGAGCTTCATCGATATAGCCACGCCGTTGCAGGATAAAATCGCGCATGATCTCGGTCCCCACGCGGTCAAGATATTAGACCAGATCAGGACCATAACCACTTGACTATCTGCGTGCTCATTTAAGTTTATGCTGATCAATCGTATAGATAGTGCTGGTTTGGCCATAGGCGCCAGCACTACTTCATGGCATAGATATTAAGAGAGAATGCAGCATGATACTAAACATGAAAATCGTGAGCGAAAGGGAAAGAGAGCTCAAGTGGAAAGCGCTTGATCCTCTAGAATTCATTTTGATCGTGACGTGCGGCCTGTTGCTGACCACCTTCACCTTTTCTGTTTTGATTAATGTTATTACACGGCTGACGAATACCCCTGTCTTGTGGCTAAACGAACTGATTGTCGGTACTTTCGTCTGGGGTATTTTTTTAGGCGGAAGCGTAGCAGTAAGGCGGAACGAGCATTTTACGCTGGCTAGTTTTGTCGAAAACTTGCCTACGTACTGGCAGCTTGGATTCGTCACGTTTATCCAGCTGGTCATGTTGGTGACGGCCGGCTGCTTTGCCATATTTGGTTATATCAACTTCCTGCAGGGATTTCATAATTATCTTGAAACTACCGGAACGCCTATTGCCGTGATAACGGCGTCGGTCCCGATGTGTGGTGTGCTGACGGCGATATTCAGTTTTGAACGTCTGGTTCATGCCTGGAAAAACGTTCTTTTTGATCATCGAAAGCCCCTTCCCCCAAAAAGCGAAACAAACACTGAAAACAATTCCATATAACTATTTCAGTGAATCAGGAGGCTCGATATGGAAAATGGATCGATCGTATTACTGATGACATTTGTTTTTTTGTTTTTGGGTTTTATCGGCGTGCCGGTGCCATTTGCCATTCTGGCGGGTGTGTTACTGGGTACGATGTGCACTGATGTCTCGTTTGCTTCGATCATCGGTCAACTCTTTGAAGGCGTGAACTCCACTGCCTTGTTGGCAATTCCCTTCTTCATGCTGGCTGGCGAGCTATTGGCATCGACGAACGTGTCTCAGCGTATCGTCGATCTGGCGGAGTCTCTCGTGGGCCATATTAGAGGTGGACTGGCTCAGGTTGTCACCTTGTTCAGCATGCTGTTTGCAGGTATCTCGGGCTCATCCAATGCCGATGTCGCCGCCATCAGCCGCGTATTGTTACCTTCGATGAAAACGGCGGGTTACGACCCTGCTCGTTCAGCAGCATTAGTGGCGGCCGCATCGACAATTGCCAACATGATACCCCCCAGCATCATGGCCATTGTCTATGGGGCGACCGGTGGCGTCTCCATCTCGGCGTTGTTCATTGGCGGTATTATTCCCGGGGTTCTCATTGGCATCGGCTTGATGATTTACAATTATTTCTTTGGTTCTATCGGTACGACTCAGAAACATTTCACCTGGGCTCAGCGAGGCGTGGCGCTCAAGCGTAGCCTGCTACCGATGATGATACCCATCCTTATTTTAGGTGGAATTCTCGGTGGTTTTTTTACGCCTACCGAAGCAGGTATGGCCGCGGTAATGTATACGATATTTGTCGTTATTCCTCTGGTTGTCAGAGGACATTTCAAGCTGTTGCCTGCTGACTTCATGCGTGCAGCGGTACTCTATTCATTGCCGCTGATGGCTGTTGCCAGCGCTTCGGCCTTTGCCTGGATGGTTGCCTATTTACAGGGTCCGCAGGTGATATCGGGATGGATAGAAAACGTTGCGGGTACCAACGCGATAATCATCATGCTGCTGTTGGTAGTGGCTCTGATTATCGTAGGCAATTTCATCGATGCCGTTCCTGCCATTGTGATATTCATGCCCATCATTGCCGGGTTGGTGCAGCTGGGCGACATAAATCCGGTACAGATGGGCGTGATCGCCATTGTCACATTGGCTTTTGGCCTTATCACACCGCCTTACGGTTTATCGTTATTATTGGCGGCTAATTTCGCGGAGGTTCCATTCTCTCGAGCGCTTTGGCGCGCCATTCCCATATACGTCGTTTTTCTTGTCGTCATCTTGCTGATGGTCATATTTCCCGATATCACTCTGTTTTTACCGCGTCATTTTTTGCCTCAGTCCGTGGGATGTTTCCCCAACCCCAGGGGGGAAGGATTCATCTGCCCCTCGTGATGATGCGCAGTCGACCTCGGCATTGCCACTTAACGATCGATAGGAGCTTAAACATGAACGTGACCATCGGTGAGGAAGTGAAATTCAGCAAGACGGTGGGTGAATCCGATATCTATATGTTTGCGGGCATTACCGGCGATTTTTCGGGCAACCATGTCAACGAAGAGTTCATGCGCAAGTCCGCCTTCGGCAGTCGCATCGCACACGGCGCGCTGCTCGTGGGTTTCATGTCCACCACTTCGAGCCTGATGATCGAGTCATGCATGACGGAGGATTCGGATGCCACCCCCGTCTCGCTGGGCTATGACCGCGTTCGGTTTATCGCGCCGGTATTCATCGGCGATACCGTGACCGTGCGTTATCGCATCGCTCAGGTCGACGTGCAGAATCGGCGGACGGTGGCCGACATTACCGTGGTCAATCAGGCAGAGGAGACGGTCGCCGTCGCTCACCATATCCTCAAATGGGTGCCGAATCCCGCGCTGAAAGCCGGGGCGTAGCGAGATGATCCGAGGCAAGGAGCCGAGCATGAACGATGAGCTGGTCCATTGCGCCGTAAGCGATGGGGTTGCCGTGTTGACCCTGACGAATCCGCCGATGAACGTCGTCTCCATGGCACTGACCCGGGAGCTGGCCCAATTACTGGGGCAACTGCGTACCGATCGCTCCGTGCGGGCATTGATCATCACCGGCGCCGGCGAGCGCGCGTTCTGCGCGGGATCCGACGTGAGGGAATTTCCTGCCCTGATCGAGGGAGGCAACTTCGTCGAGCGCAAGCTGGCATTCGAGAACGAAACCTTCTCTCTCATCGAGACGTTTCCGAAGCCGACGATTGCCGCGCTGAATGGTCTGGCGTTCGGTGGCGGTCTGGAAATGGCGGTCTGCTGCGATCTCATCGTGGCGGAGCAGCAGGCGAGCCTCGCTTTGCCGGAGATCCGGCTGGGCGCAATCCCGGGAAGTGGCGGGACGATCAGGGTGACCCGGCGTATCGGCGAGGGGCGTGCCAGGGAGATGATGCTACTCGGTGAGCCGATTGACGCGACGACCGCCCACCACTGGGGACTGGTCAACCGCGTGGTTGCTTCCGGTCGGGCACTGCTGGAAGCGTCGATATTGGCCAAAAGCCTGGCCAAGGGCCCGAAGGAAGCCTTGGCTTCATGCAAACGCTCCATCGGCGATGCGTTCGATTTACCCAAGCAGCAGGCGCTGGCGCGCGTACTGGAACTCAGCGATCACATATTCAGGACGGACGATTGCCGCGAGGGCGTGCGTGCTTTCCTGGAAAAAGACGCTAATCCATCCTTTTCGGACAATTGAATGATAGGAGACGGGACCGGACCATGGACGCCTTGCAATCGTTGACCTCGACACGTCATGCCCGATATACCGAAGCCCTCGATCTGTTGGTTTCCAAGCTATCCGAGGACGAATCCATTATTGGAGTCGAGTTTCCTTATGTCACTGCGCCCGATGGCCGCTGGCTGACGATGCCCGCTTCCGTGTCCGCGGGCTATGACGGACGGGCGTGGAGCCACGGCAACTGGTTCTGTGGCTTCTGGGTGGGGTTGCTGCTTGCCGCTTACCTGCACAGTCAGGAGGAGAAGTTCCTGGTGTGGGCGCGCGAGAGAATGCGGCTCGTGGAGGCGCGCTGCGAAGACGGCAACACGCACGACATTGGCTTCATCTTCCAGAGCAGCGCCATTCCTTTTGCGCATGTCACCGGCGATACGCGCTATGCGGAAATCGCGCTGCGGGCCGCGAGACGGCTACGGAGTCGCCTGATAACGACGCGCTCGGGCGCTTTCATTTCTTCCTGGGGGCCGTTGACTGATCTTCGCGGCCGCCGATCGTCAGCCATCGATACGATGGCCAATCTACCGCTGCTCTACTGGGCGGCAGATTACGCTGATGACGGCAGTTTCCGGTTAGCGGGTGAAGCGCATGCGGCAATGACCTGGCGGGGCATGGTACGCGAGGACCTCTCGACCTATCACGCGGTCGAATATGACCTTGCCTCCGGAGATCGCGTTCGAGGCTTTACCTTCCAGGGCTATGCAGACGATTCCTGCTGGCCACGGGGGCAAGCCTGGGCCATCTACGGGTTCACCGCGACATCGCGCGCCACGGGCAGAGAGAACTATCTCGACCTCGCGGCTCATCTCGGCGACTACTATCTTCACCGCACGGGGGAGAGGTGTGTTCCGCCTTGGGATTTCGATGATCCCGATGTGCCACATAGGCTGCATGACTCGTCCGCGGCGGCCATTGCCGCTGCCGGCTTTCTGGACATCGCTCGGCTCCATCCTGACAAGATGGCCGCGAGCACTTGGCGCGAAGCCGCGCTGCGCACGCTGGACGTGCTCTGCGATGATTACCTTGCCCGGGAAGGCTGGCATCGTGGCCTGCTCAGGCACGGTGTCTATTCCAAGCCGCATAACATTGGCCCCGACAGTGCCGTCATGTTCGGGGACTATTACTTCATCGAAGCTTTGCTCAAAGTCATGATGCCCGGGAGCTTCCTGCCGTTCTAGATTGCGCATACGCATGGCAATGCAGGGGTATTCCTCGCTTCGAGTCGAATCGAGCGCTGCGGCGCGCTTGAGTCGACGCCTTGGTGACAGCACTCCATGGGCTCCTTTCCCTACTGCCAGGGCAGGCGATGAGTAAGCCACCGCTGCCGGCTTTCATCGCGTTCATTCATTGACTCGAACCGAGTGCTCCGGGTGGGCGCACGGCGGGTCCCGCAATGACGTATCCTGACCGCCTTCGTCGTTTTCCCGAGGGTCTCTCATGCGCATGTCGCCGCTGCCGCCGCTCAACGCCCTGATCGCTTTCGAGGCGGCCGTTCGGCACATGAGTTTTACCCGCGCCGCCGTCGAGCTGAACCTTTCCCAGAGCGCGGTGAGCCGGCAGATCGTTCACCTGGAGCAGTTCCTGGGACGCAAGCTTTTCATCCGCGAGCAGCGCCAACTGGCGCTGACGCGCGCGGGGGAAACCTACGCGTTGCAGGTTCGATCGATCCTGGACGACTGCGTGAATGCTACCGCCGAGGTGATGAAAAGCACCGCCGAGAGCGAGCTGACGGTTGCCTGCACCGCCGGCGTGGCGCAGTTCTGGATGGCGCCACGACTGGGTCAATTTCGGCGCCAATACCCCAGCATCAAACTGCGTCTGATCGTGCGCGATGGGGTGACGTCTCTGTCTTCCTTCGAGTTCGATATCGGGCTGTATTACCTGAAGCAGGCGTCTCTGCCGGGATTCGAGACCACTTACCTGATTCCGGAGAAAGTCTTTCCGGTCTGTGCGCCCGGTTATCTCGACGCCTGTCGTGAGCGTCATGGGGTTGGCCCGGACTCGGGGTTGACGCCGGAGCAGTTGAGCGAGGAGACGCTGCTGGTGCTCGAGGATGCCCAGAGTCTTTGGATTTCCTGGCGTGACTGGTTTCGCTACCACCATTTGCCGACGGTGAGCCTGAACAACGCCATCGCCATCAATCACTACCCGCCACTGGTCGAAATGGCGGTACTTGGCGAAGGCATCGTGCTGGGTTGGCAACACGTCATCGACAGTCAGATCGACAGGGGCCGACTGGTCCGCGCGACCTCGCACTGGGCGAGTCACGGGGGCGGTTATTTTCTGATCACGCCGGACGAACGTCGGGAAAACGTCGCCACGCGCTGTTTCAAGCGCTGGCTGCTGGAGATGGCGCCGCAGGGAGATTGATCGTCCGACGCAGGATCGATGCGCTGGCCGCATGCTGCCATGCATTTTTAACGCTTTTCAGGGGCTCGAGGCGCTGGGTAGGCTCAAGTCGTATTTGGATGATTGTCTCGACAACGCCTCACAACAACGTCTCCCGAGAGCCCAATCCATGCCCGAACTTTCCTCTTCAAGCTCCCCGCAAGCCGTCCTGTTCCGCAACGCCAACCTGGTCGACGGTTCCTCCTCGCAGCCGCGAACAGGTGTCCATGTTCTGATCGAGGGCGATCGTATCGTCCAGGTTTCCGACACGCCGATCGAGGCGCCTGGTGATGCCCGCGTGATCGATCTCGAAGGGCGCACGCTGATGCCGGGCCTGATCGATTGCCATGTCCACGTCATCGCGACGACGGCTGATCTCGGGGCCAACGCGCTGCTGCCGGATTCCTTGGTCGCTGCGCGTGCCAAACCGATCATGGAAGGCATGCTGATGCGGGGTTTCACCACGGTGCGTGACGTCGGCGGTGCCGATCGGGGGATCCAGCAGGCGGTGGCGGAAGGCCACTTCGTCGGGCCACGACTGGTGATCTGTGGCAAGGCGCTTTCCCAGACCGGCGGTCACAACGATTACCGCGGCTTCTATGACGAGCGCGACGATCAGTACCAGACCCGGCGCCTGGGGTCGATGGGGCGCATCTGCGACGGCGTTGAATCGGTACGCCGTGCTGTGCGTCAGGAGATCAAGGCGGGCGCACAGTTCATCAAGGTAATGGCCAATGGCGGCGTCTCCTCTCCCAGCGATCCGATCGAATTCCTGAGTTTCTCCATCGACGAGCTCAAGACGATCGTCGAGGAAGCCAGCAACGCCCAGACCTACGTGTCTGCCCATCTGTATACCGACGAAGCGATTCGCCGTGCCGTCGAAGCGGGCGTGCGCTCGCTCGAGCACTGCAATCTCATCGAGGCGGACACCGCTCGCCTGGCCGCCGAGCGCGGTGCCATGGCTTGCCCGACCCTGGTGACCTACGAACGCCTCAAGATCGAAGGTGCCGATTACGGTCTCAAGCCCGAGTCAGTCGCCAAGATCGACGACGTCCGCCTGGCCGGACTGGAAAGTCTGGTCACCATGCGCGAAGCGGGCTTACCGATGGCCTACGGCACGGATCTGCTCGGCGAGATGCATCCGCATCAATCGGAAGAGTTCGTGATTCGCTCGCAGGTGCTGCCGCCGCATGAAGTGATTCGTAGTGCCACTTCCACGGCGGCCAAGCTGCTGCGGATGGAAGGCGAGATCGGTGCCATAGTACCCGGCGCGTATGCCGACCTGATCGTGGTCAACGGCAATCCGCTGGAAGACATGAGCCTGCTGACCGGCCAGGGCAAGCACCTGTCTCTGATCATGCAGGGCGGCCGTGCGATCAAGGACCGCCTGGGCCACTGATCCAGCCCGATCAGGGATCAACCACATCCCATAAAGATCACAACCCATAACAATCAAAACAGGAGACTGCGATCATGCAGGCATTCTTCGTCATCGCGTATATCGTATTGATGGTCGTCATCGGCCTCTACTTCTCGCGACGCAAGGTTCACGACGACACCGACTTCATCGTCGCCGGACGCTCGCTGTCGACGCTGGTGTTGACCGCGACGCTACTGGCCACCTTCGTGGGGTCGGGATCGATCGTCGGCGGGGCCAGCTTCGTGTTCCAGCACGGCCCCGGTGCGGCAATCTTCTTCTTCGCCGGCACGCCCATCGCTGCCCTGGTGGTCTACTTCCTGCTGGCACAGAAGATGCGGCGCTCGCGAGCGACCACCATCCCTGGATTGATCGAGGAACGTTTCGGCCCCACGGCGCGCTCGATCGCTTCGCTGATCATTCTGCTGGCCTACGTCGGCATCGTGTCGTATCAGTTCACCGGCGCCGGACAGGCGCTCAACCTGGCGTTCGGTCTGCCGGTGTGGCAAGGCGTGCTGATCGCGGCGGCGATCATGATTGGCCTGGCGACCATGGGCGGCCTGGTCTCGGTGGCCTACACCGACTATCTGAGTGCGATCATCATCTTTGGCAGCATGCTGATCGCGGCGCCCATAGTGCTGAGTCGTCTCGGAGGTCTCGGTGAGATGATGGACGCACTGCCGGCAACGCATCAAACGCTGCTGGGTGGTCTTTCGCCGTGGCAGGCGCTGAGCTACTTTCTGCCGCTGTTCCTGTTGATTCTGGGCGATCAGAATCTGTTCCAGCGTTTTGCCGCGGCGCGCGACCCGGCCACGGCCAAGAAGGCCGCCATGGGTCTGGTCATCGCCTCGATCGTGTGTACCGCACTGATTACCTTGCTGGTCTGCGCCACGCGGGTGATGTATCCCGATATCACGCCATCGACCGCGATGATGACCCTGGCTCAGCAGGGTTTACCGACGGCGGTGGGCGGCCTGCTGCTGGCGTCACTGGTAGCGCTGCTGCTGACGACGGGAAACAGCTATCTGCTGTCGGCGTCGGCCAGCCTGACCCAGGATATTCTCGGCGGCCTGTTGAAGCTCGATATTCCGGCGGGCAAGGCACTGCTGGTCAATCGCCTGACCGTCGTCGGGCTCGGCATTCTGGCCTGGATTCTGGGCGCGTTCTTCCCCAGCGTGCTGGCGATGCAGATGTACTCCTACGGGATGTACGGCGCCGCGATCACGCCAGTCTTCCTGGCTGCGCTGCTATGGCCGCGCGCGACGCCGGCAGGTGCACTGGCGGCGATGATCGTCGGTGGCGTGATGACGCTGGTGTGGGAAATCGCGCTGGGCAAGCCGATGGGCTGGAACAGCGTGCTGGTGGCGATGCCGCTGGCGGCGGTGACGCTGATCGGCGTGAGTCTGCTCAGCCGGCCGCGGATGGCGGCTGAGACGCGATCCGCCTAGGGGCAGATGTCGTCGATCGCATCGAGTACGGGGTAAGGCCGAAACGCTTTACCCCGCTTTCGTTTCACGGCGGGCATCTCGGCGCGTGGCGTAGACGAAGGCAACCCCGAACACGATCGAGAACAGCAGCACGATCGTCGGGGCTGGCGCGCTATCAATGAAAAACGACAGATAGACGCCGAGGAAGGCGATGATCGCCGACAGCGTCGCGGACAATAGCAGCATGGTGCCGAAGCGCCGGGTCAGCAGGAAAGCGATGGCGCCGGGGGCGATCAGTAGGGCAATGGCGAGAATGATGCCGGCGGCTTTCAGCGCGCCAACGATGGTCAGTGAAATCAGGCAGAGCAGGCCGTAGTGCAGCAGCCCGATTCGCAGACCCACCGCCCGGGCCTGGGTCGGATCGAAGGCGTGGAGCAGGAAGTCCTTCCACTTCAGGCCGATGACGCCGACGGTGATCAGGGCGATCAGCGCCGATTCCAGAATGTCACGCCAGGCGACCCCCAGAATGTCGCCGAACAGGATGTGGTCGAGGTGGACCGTCGACTGGATCTTGACGTAAAGCACCAGGCCGATGCCGAACATGCCGGAATAGACGATACCCATCACCGTGTCCTGCTTGATGCGGCTGTTTTCGTGGAGGAAACCGGTGGCGAGGGCACAGAACATGCCGGCAACGAACGCGCCGATGGCGTAGGGGACGCCGATGAGATAGGCGATCACCACGCCCGGGAAGACGGCGTGGGAGATGGCATCTCCCATCAGCGACCAGCCCTTGAGGACCAGGAAACAGGAGAGCAGGGCCATCGGCACGGTAACCAGCACGGCGATGATCATGGCGTTGACCATGAAGTCGAACTGAAAGGGCATCAGCAGCGTATCCAGCCAGCTCATCGACGCGGCTCCGGGATTTCGGAGACCGGCGAACGTGCCAGCGATGCCGCGGCCCGACGTCTCGCCGCCAGCATCCCGTGCTTGGGCGCGAACACGAACGCGATGAGAAAGATCGCTGTCTGCAGCACCACGATCACGCCACCGGTGGCACCGTCGAGAAAGTAGCTGGCGTAGGCGCCGAAGAAGCTGGTCAGCGTGCCGATCGTCACCGCGATGATCAGCAGGCGCGGAAAGCGATCGCTCAGCAGATAGGCCGTGGCGCCAGGTGTGACGACCATGCAGATCACGAGGAAGGCGCCGACCGTCTGCAGCGCGGCGACGGTGGATGCGGCCAGCAAGGTGAAGAACAGGATCTTGAGCGCGGTGGGATTGAGCCCGATCGAGCGGGCGTGGTTTTCGTCGAAGAACGTCACCATCAGATCCTTCCACTTGGCCAGCAGAATGACCAGCGAGACCACGCCGATCGTCACCAGCTGCAGCGTATCGGTGGGCGTGATCGCCAGAATATTGCCGAGCACGATGGTCTGGATATTCACCGACGTCGGCGACAGCGACACCATGAACAGCCCCAGGCCGAAGAATGAGCTGAAGATCAGGCCGATGATGACGTCCTCTTTCAGCTTGCTGCGCTGGTTGAGAAACAGCATCGCCGCCGAGGCCAACCCGCCGGCGAAGAAGGCGCCTAGCGAAAATGGCAGTCCCAGCATGTAGGCGCCGGCGACGCCGGGCACGATCGAATGCGACAGCGCATCGCCGATCAGCGACCAGCCCTTGAGCATCAGGTAGCAGGAGAGAAATGCGCAGACGCCGCCGACCAGCGCCGACACCCACATCGCATTGCGCATATAGCCGTAACCGAAGGGCTCGACGAGATAGCCGAACGGCATGAGGAGGTCCATCAACGAGAGCCTCCCTTTCCAGTACCGCGGTGGCGTCGCGCGGCAATGCCGTTCTGCAGCACCAGCGGGCGCTCGTCGTCGGTGAAAACGCCCACGGCATGCGGTGTCGTACCGGCCTGCTGTGACTGATCGAGTACGAAATGCCGCAGCACGCCGCCGAAGGCGCGCTCCAGATTGTGCTGGGTGAATATCTCATCGGTGAGGCCATAGGCCAGCACGGTGCCCTTGATCATCACTGTTCGATCGCAGAACTCCGGCACCGAGCCGAGATTGTGGGTCGAAACCAGCATCACTCGGCCTTCGCCGCGCAGCTCCCTCAGCAGTTGGATGATCCGGTCTTCGGTCTGGACATCGACGCCGGTGAACGGCTCGTCGAGCAGAATCACCCGGCTATCCTGGGCCAGTGCGCGGGCCAGGAAGACGCGCTTCTTCTGGCCGCCGGAGAGTTCGCCAATCTGGCGCTGGCGGAACTCGCTCATGCCGACGCGAGCCAGCGCGGTTTCGACCGCTTCGTGATCGGCCCGCTTGGGAATTCGCAGCATCCCCATGTGGCCGTAGCGCCCCATCATCACCACGTCCTCGACCAGCACCGGGAAGTTCCAGTCGACCTCTTCCGACTGCGGCACGTAGGCGATCAGATTGCGCTTGAGCGCGGTTTTGGCCGGCAGGCCAAGCACCTGGATGTCGCCTCGAGCCAGACGCACGAAGCCCATGATCGCCTTGAACAGCGTCGACTTGCCGGAACCGTTCACGCCTACCAGCGCGGTGATCGTACCGGCGGGGATCTCGAAACTGGTGTCGCGCAGCGCGGTATGACCGTTGCGATAGATCACAGCGGCATCGGTCACGCGGATGCCGGCACCGGCTATCTCGGCGCCGGTCGATGCCGCTTTCGCCGCAGTGGCCGACCTATCGGCAGGCGTCGTCATGATGACGCTCCCTGGGTCAGACCTTTCACGATCGTCTCCGAGGTGACGCGCAGCAGGTCGATATAGGTCGGCACCGGGCCGTCGGGCTCGCTGAGCGAGTCGACGTAGAGCACGCCCCCATAATGGATACCGGTCTCGCGGGCCACCTGCCGCGCCGGTTTGTCGGAAACGGTGCTCTCGCTGAAGATGGCCGGAATGTCGTTGGCGCGGATGGTATCGATGATCTGACGAACCTGCTGGGGCGTGCCCTGCTGATCGGCATTGATCGGCCACAGGTAGCGCTCGCGAAGACCGAAATCCCGCGCCAGATAGGAGAACGCGCCTTCGCTGGTGACCAGCCAACGATCCTCCTCGGGGATCTGTGTCAGCGCCTCGCGGATCGGCGCGACGGCGCCTTCGATCTGCCGCTTGTAGCGTTCGGCATTGTCGCGATAGATCTCGGCATTGGCGGGGTCGTGCTCGATGAAGGCATCACGAATATTGTCGACGTAGATCAACGCACTCGTCGGCGACATCCAGGCGTGCGGGTTGGGCTTGCCGTCATACGGACCCTCGGCGATGCTGATCGGCTCGATGCCGTTGGAGATCACCACGCTCGGCACGTCCTTCAGGTTGTGAAAGAAACGTTCGAACCAGCGTTCCAGATCGAGGCCGTTCCACAAGATGATGTCCGCGTCCTGGGCGCGCAGGATATCGCGCGGCGTCGGCGCATAGTTGTGGATCTCGGCGCCCGGCCGGGTAATCGACTCCACCGTCGCCGCATCTCCGGCCACGTTCTGCGCCATGTCCGCGATTACGGTGAACGTGGTCACTGCCTTGAACTTTTTCGACTCGGCATCCTGAGCGACGACCGGCAGCGCGATCAACAGCGTCGCGACGGCCATGATCAGCATTAGCGTCGAACGTCGAAAAATCATTCCAGGCATGAGGCGCTCCCAATCGAAACGAGGATGGCCAGGGAAGCCGCAACCGGCGCGCTTTACGTCCACGCAATCCGTCGAGCGCAAAACGTTAGCGAGATTCTTTACCCTGGTTAAATAGTATTCCAATGGTTTCGATTTATAGCACCGGTTTATTCGGCTGTGAAGGGGGAGGATTCGAGAACCGATAGTGATAGCGAGAATGAAGCGAGCATAAGAGGGGCGGCATGAAGCACAAGCGGCGGAAAAGATAAGACAAGACGGCAAGATCGATCAGGTCGACCACGACGATCTCGGGCGGCGCGAACTGCAGAGTTTTGAAAAGCGACCGGGTCTGCCGGAATGAAATCTGGAGGCTTTGAATGACATTGATGCGGGAGTTATGCGGCCTTGGGTAACCAGGGTTCTGCCAGAGACAGGCTGTCGTGGCCATTGCGTTTGAGGCATTTGAGTACCTCGAGCCAGGTCAATTCGGTCAGGTAAACCTGTTCCGAAGGCACCATCTGTACCGCCCCTGCCGTCAGGCCAGCAGAGCCGCCATCCGGGATGAAGATTGACGTCCAGGCGTCCTTGATTTCGACAATCAAGCAGAACTGAACGATGTCGCCATCGATATAAAGACCGACCTGCGTGTCGATATCGTCTTCAATGCCGGTCATGCGCGCCATCGTGTCTTTGAGCAGACGATACCCGGGTACGTTATCGAGCAATTTGTCTTCGATTAAATGGCGCACTCTTTTTGCCGTTTTGGTTTTTGCCAACAAGCCGGCCAGAAAGCACAGCAACAATAATGCGAGCAATGCGACGATAGAAAGCGCGGTGACGCCCGCGACGGTGTGGTGTTCGAACATAGGCAGTAGCTTGCTGATCGGAACACGTAAGATGTGGACGGCTTTCTGTACCAGCACGCCGATCAATATCAGCGGCAGGATGAACAGAACCCCGCCCAGCGCCGTCGTTTTCAGAAATTTGAACATCAGGCTCTCCTGATTTCTTGTGGCAGGCGCCGCTTCCATCAGTCTGCAGGTTGCTTCAATGTAGATCGAAGCGCCTTGCTTCACGACATCTCCTATCCCTGAAACTTTACTACCATTCGTTGCTGGGCAGCGCCTGTATGGCGGTCGGTCAAGTCGGCGTGTGGCTTTCAGGACGTTTGTAGTTTCCTCGCCAGTGCTCGGCAATCCTCGAGACGCCAGTCTGCGCCCGCCATTTCGCCAGCATCCGGTGCATTGATCAGCACCGTTAACGTACCCGCCGCTTGCCCGCAGGCCATGTCCAACTGGCTGTCACCGACCATGACGACCTCAGACGGCGCGATCTGCCAGCGTTGAATGAAGTGATCAAGCCCGCCGGGGTGGGGTTTGGGCGGCGCCTCGTCGCGGCCGAGCACGTCGTCGGGAGCAAAGCAGTCATCCAGCCCGATTGCTTCCAGCGTGATGTGCGCCAGTTCCTTGGCATTGCGGGTCAGGATGCCAAGCCGACAGCCACGCTGGCATAGCGACTGAACCAGTTCGATGGCGCCGGTGGCAGCGGTCGAACGCATCGCCAGTTCACGCTCATGCTCGAGCAGCCAGGCGTGTTTGGCATCACGCTCGGTGGTGGGCAGCGTTTCCAGATGATGCAGGATATCGGCGCCGTCGGGGATGTCGAGATGACGGCGAATGGCGGGAAAGTCATGCACGCCGACGGTCAACGTGCCATCCATGTCGAAGACCCAGTGAGTCAGTGTCTTGAGTGTGATAGGGGGCATGACGGCTCCGAGATCGAAGGAACTCTCATCCTATCCAAGTGAGTCACGGATGTCAGAGGGGACAGAACCCATTGAATCTCCGGCCGTTCAGGACGTCTCCCGCTCCCGAAACATCTCGACCACCCGCTGCTGTGCGATACCGATATGGTAGTCCAGCGCGGCTTCGCAGGCGTCGGGGTCTCGCGTGCGCAGGGCCTCGATGATGGGTTCGTGGGTGTCCGCCACACGAACGGGATCATCGTAGAGCTGGCCGATCAGCAGAATGCAGAAGCGCATCTCGTGGCAGAGTTCGTCGAACACCCGCACCAGCCGCTGATTGCCGCTGAACTCGCACAGCATTCGGTGAAAGGCGACGTCCTCTTCGATTTGCTGGACCCCGGTGCCGTCTCGGGCGACCCGACGCATCGATTCGAGCTGATCGCTTAGCGCGGCTTCCATGTCGGGGGTCAGCTTGCCGGCGAGTAGACGAATGGCGTGGCGCTCGAGGCACAGGCGCAGATCGTAGACGTCATCGAGCTCTGCGTCGTTGAACGTGCGCACGAAGAACCCGCGACGCGGCTGCGACACCAGCATCCCGCGGCTCTCGAGCAGGCGCGCCGCCTCGCGAACCGGCGCCCGGCTGACGCCGAAATCTCGCGCAAGCTGTGCCTCGGCCAGATGCACGCCCGGTGCGAAATCTCCCTTCAGCAGGGCTTCGGTCAGCATATCGGCGATCTGATTGACCAGATCGCGCTGCTGGATGGTGGCGAATCCGCGAGTGATGGAGGTCATGTCATCTCGTTTGGCTGGCTGTTACCGACCGCTCCACTATCAACCAAATTGGCCTCAGGGTCGACTGTCGAGTGTCGACAGTTTGAGAATTGCCTGATAGGTTACGAACGAGACCCGCTCGACAACGCGGTCGCCTACGACAAAGGCAACGCCGCAAGCCACGACAGGAGATCGATGATGGATATGGCGACTGACGCCCACCACGCCTCGAAACAGACCGCACGTCGCGATCTGGCGGCAGCCTACCGGCTGATCGCGCATTTTGGCCTGGACGACAGCATCTATACGCATATTTCCGCGCGGGCCGAGGCGGGCAAGGAAAACTTCCTGATCAACCCTTACGGGTATCGATTCGAGGAGGTGACCGCCGCCAATCTGGTCACTATCGATCTCGAAGGCAACGTGGTCGACGACCCGGAAAGCGCGGGCATCAACAAGGCCGGCTTCACGATTCACAGCGCGATTCATGAGGCGCGACCGGACGTGCACTGCGTCTTGCATACTCACTCGGTTGCCGGCGTCGCCGTTTCCTGTCTCGAAGAGGGTTTGCTGCCGCTGAATCAGTGGTCGATGGAATTCCACGGGCGCACTGCTTATCACGACTACGAAGGCATTGCGCTGGATCTGGCCGAGCGCGAGCGCTTAGTCGCTGATCTGGGCGACAAGCCGGTCATGGTACTGCGCAATCACGGCATGCTGGTGTGTGGCCGCACGGTGGGTGAGGCGTTCAAGCGGATGCACAACCTGGAACGCAGCTGCCAGGCGCAGCTCGCCCTGATGGGGAGCGGCATGAAGATTCGCCGGGTCGATCCCGCGCTTGCCGAGCATACCGCGCAGCAGTATGAACAGTGGGATTCGGGCCACGGCGTGATCGATCACGATCCGGAGTGGGACGCATATCTACGTCTTTTGAAGCGTATCCAACCCGATTTCGAAGGCTGACACAGCGTAACGAGGTTGCACTGATCTTCCGTCATACGAGTAAGGCTATGTGAGCGAAGCGCGATAGTAATCATCGCGCCAGCGGTTAAAGATTTTACAAATCCAATAACACAAGAGACCTGCCATGACCCTGCTATCGTCCGTGACCGGCCGTCTGACGGCGGCTGCCCTAACGCTATCCTTCGCCGCGCCCGTGCTGGCGCAGGAAACCCCACAGGCCGGCGGCGTCGCCAATGTCGCCATTCAGCCCGAGCCGCCGGGGCTGATGCTGCCGCTGGTGCAGAACGCCCCGACCCAACGCGTCGCCGGCAACATCTTTGAAAGCCTGCTGCGTTACAGCACCGATCTCGAGCCCATGCCGCAGTTGGCGGAAACGTGGGAGATCAGTGACGACGGCCTGACCTATACCTTTCATCTGCATCCGGACGTGAAGTGGCACGATGGTGAAGCGTTCAGCTCTGCCGACGTGGTTTTCTCTGCCGATGTCTTTCTGCGCCAGACCAATCCGCGAACTCGAGTGATTCTCGATCACGTGGAGAGCATCGAGGCGCCGGACGACAATACGGTCGTGTTCACACTCAAGGAACCGTTCCCGGCGTTCATTCAGGCGTTCGAGGTCGGCACCATGCCGATGGTGCCCAAGCACATCTATGAAGGTACCGATTTCTACAATAATCCCGCCAACAATCATCCTGTCGGTACCGGTCCGTTCGAGTTCGCCAAGTGGGATCGCGGTTCGGTGATCGAGCTGGACAAGAACCCGGACTACTACGAAGACGGCAAGCCGTATCTCGACAAGATCTACTGGCATGTGATTCCGGACGCGGCATCGCGCGCGGCTGCCTATGAAAATGGCACGCTCGATATCATGCCGGCCGGCTCGGTGGAAAACTTCGACATCCCGCGCCTTTCCGAGATGGATGGCAGCTGCATGACCGAATCGGGCAACGAGTACTTCAACCCGTTCGCGATGCTGTGGCTCAACAACCGCGAGGGGCCGACCGCCGACAAGCGCTTCCGCCAGGCGGTGATGTACGCCATCGATCGTGACTTCGCCAAGAATGTGCTGTGGAACGGTCTCGGCGAGGTGCCGAACGGCCCGTTCAACTCGACGCTGGCGTCGCACGACGACGATCTCGAACAGTACCCCTACGACCCGGACAAGGCCGAAGCGCTGCTCGACGAGATGGGTTATGACGGCGAGCCGGTGCGCCTGCTGCCGCTGCCCTACGGCGAAACCTGGACACGCTGGGGTGAAGCCGTGCGTCAGAATCTCGAGGACGTGGGTATCAACATCGAGACCGAATCCTCCGATGTGGCGGGCTGGAACCAGAAGATCAGCGACTGGGACTACGACATCGCCTTCACCTATCTCTTCCAGTACGGCGATCCGTCGCTCGGCATCGCGCGCACTTATATGTCCAGCAATATCGCCAAGGGCTCACCGTGGAACAACGTCGAGGGCTACGCCAATCCCAAGGTGGACGAGCTGTTTGCCAAGGCGGCGGTGGAGAACGATTCGGAGAAGCGTCAGGCGATGTACGACGAGGTCCAGCAGATCCTGCACGACGACGTACCGCTGGCGTGGATCATGGAGCTGGCCCAGCCGACCATTTACCGCTGCAACGTCCATGACCTGATCACCACCGGTATCGGTCTCAGTGACGGCTTCAAGAACGCCTGGATCGAGCAGCAGTAAGCGCGCCCTCCTGGGTGGTGCATACGCCCAGATCGTGTAAGAAAAGCCGGCGGCCCGTGGGGCGCCGGCCCTCTCGGTGAGGACGAGCCAATGCCCTATGTTTCTCTGATCCTGGGTCGCGTCTTCAAGGCGGTCATCGTGCTGCTGGCGATCTTGGTATTCAATTTCTTCCTGATTCACGCCGCTCCCGGCGATCCGGCCGCAGTGATGGCCGGCGAGGCCGGGGCGACCGACCAACAGTTCCTCGAGGATCTGCGCGAGCGCTTTGGCCTCGACCAGTCGTTGCCGGTTCAGCTGTGGCGCTACATGAGTGGCGTGCTGCAGCTCGATTTCGGCTACTCCTACCGTCAGCAGATGCCGGTGCTCGATCTGATCCTGGATCGACTGCCGGCGACATTATTGCTGACCGGGGCGGCATTCGTGATCTCGCTGGCGTTCGGCATACTCGCCGGCACGCTGGCGGCCATGCGTGCCAAGCGACCATCCGGGTCAGTCATCATGGGGCTGTCGCTGCTGTTCTACGCCACCCCGCTCTATTGGGTCGCGATGATGGCGGTGCTGGTGTTCTCGGTGATGCTCGACTGGCTGCCGGCCTACGGCTATTCGACGGTGGGCGCCGGCTATACCGGTTTGACGCACGTCGGCGATGTCGCGGTGCATCTGATTCTGCCGGCGCTGACGCTGGGACTGTTCTTCATGGCTGTCTATACCCGCATGACGCGCACCTCGATGCTCAGCGTCTCGCAGCAGGACTTCGTCAAGACGGCCCGTGCCAAGGGGCTGGCGCCGGGAGTGATACAGCGCCGCCACATTCTGCGTAATGCGCTGCTGCCGATAATTACCCTGGCCGGTCTGCAGGCGGGGCAGATGGTGGGTGGCGCGGTGCTCACCGAAACCGTGTTCGCCTGGCCCGGCATCGGCCGGCTGATGTACGAGGCTCTGATGCAGCGTGACTACAACCTGCTGCTGGGCATTTTCTTCTTCTGCGCTCTGCTGGTGATTCTGTTCAACATGCTGACCGACGTGATCTACAGACTCGCCGATCCGCGCATCAAGGAGGCGACATGAGTTTCTGCAAACGCTTCGCCCAGAATCGTGGCGCGCTGGTGGGTCTGGTGATTCTCGGACTCGTGGTCCTGCTGGCCTTGCTGGCGCCGTTTCTGTATCCCGATTCGCCCTGGCGTATGGTGCAGCGTCCGTTTCTGGCCCCCGGCGAAGTCTCCGGTTTCTGGCTGGGTACCGATGTCATGGGGCGTGACGTTGCCGCCGGACTCGCCCATGGTGCCTGGGTGTCGCTGTTGATCGGACTGATTTCCACGGTGGTGGCGCTCGCCATCGGCGTGCCGCTGGGGGCGCTGGCCGGCTACTTCGGCGGCCGGATCGACGATGCCCTGATGCGCTTCACCGAGTTCTTCCAGACCATTCCCAACTTCGCGCTGGCGATCGTGCTGGTGGCAATCATGGAGCCGAGCACGTTCTCGATCGTGCTGGCGATTGCCATCGTCAGTTGGCCGCCGGTGGCGCGGCTGGTGCGGGGCGAGTTCCTGTCGATCAAGCATCGGGAATACGTCGAGGCGGCCAGACTGGTCGGCCAGACCCATCGCGACATCATCATTAAGCAGATTCTGCCCAATACGATGTCGCCGGTGATCGTGCTCGCCTCGCTGATGGTGGCGACCGCCATCCTGCTCGAGTCGTCGCTGTCGTTTCTCGGCCTCGGCGATCCGGACACCATGTCCTGGGGCTACATGATCGGCGCCGCGCGCACGGTCATGCGTCAGGCGTGGTGGCTGTCGGTGATTCCCGGTGTGGCAATCCTGCTCACGGTGCTGGCGCTCAACCTGGTCGGGGAAGGCCTGGACGATGCATTGAACCCCCAGCTCGCCAGAGCCCGATAGGTTCCGAAGGAGATCGATCATGAGTGAACCCTTACGACATTCCGGCGAACCGCTAAGCCATTCTGGCGAATCCCTGCTACGTATCGAGCGTCTGTCGCTGGCGCTGCCGGAAGGCGCCGATCGGCGCTACGCGGTCGATGATGTCAGCTACGACCTTGGCGCCGGCGAGATCCTCTGTATTGTCGGCGAATCCGGCTCGGGTAAATCGATGACCGCCAATGCGGTGATGGGGCTGCTGCCGACCGGTGTCCATGCCTCCCAAGGGCGAGCGCTATTCGACGGCCAGGATCTGCTGGCGATGAACGAGATCAGTCATCGTGCCCTGCGCGGGCGGCGTATCGGCATGATTTTCCAGGAGCCGATGACGGCGCTCAATCCGCTGATGCGGGTTGGCGAACAGATCGCCGAGGTGTTCGAGGCACATGGACTACTGACGGCCAAGGCGCGCAAGGAGAGAGCGCTGGCGCTGCTGGAAGAGGTGCGCCTGCCCAATCCCCAGGCCGCGCTGCGGGCCTATCCGTTCGAACTCTCCGGCGGTCAGCGTCAGCGGGTGATGATCGCCATGGCGCTGGCGCTCGAGCCGGAGCTGCTGGTCGCCGACGAGCCGACCACAGCGCTGGATGTCACCACCCAGGCGCAGATTCTGCATCTGGTGAAGGATCTCCAGCAGCGTCGTGGCATGGCGGTGATGTTCATCACCCATGACTTTGGCGTGGTCGCCGAGATCGCCGATCGGGTCTGCGTCATGCGCGAAGGCAAGATCGTCGAGATGGGTAGTGCCCGCGAGGTGCTCGACAGCCCTCAGCATGAGTACACCCGGGCGTTGATCGAAGCGATCCCCGGCGACGCCGTGCCGCCGAGCCGGGATGAAGCACCAGCGAAGCCGCTGCTGGCGGTAAAAGGGCTCGACAAGGTCTATCGATCCAGTGGCGGCTGGTTTCAGCCCAAGCGCGAGGTGGTGGCGCTCGATACCATCGATTTCACCCTGGACAAGGGCGAGACGCTGGGTGTCGTCGGCGAATCGGGATCGGGTAAATCGACCCTCGGGCGCTGCATCGTGGGCCTGAATACGCCCGACAGCGGCGAAATCCGACTCAACGGTGTCGATCTGCGTGCATTGGAAGGACGCGAATTGCGCGAGCATCGTCGGCGTATCCAGATGGTGTTCCAGGATCCTTACGCCTCACTCAATCCGCGCATCCGCGTCGGCATGGCGATTGCCCAGGGCCCGATCGCCAACGGCGTGAACAAAGCCCAGGCGATGAAGCAGGCCCGTGATCTGCTGGCAACCGTGGGGCTCGATGCCAGCGCCGCCGAGCGTTACCCCCATGAATTTTCCGGTGGCCAGCGTCAGCGCATCGGCATCGCCCGTGCGCTGGCGCTGAACCCCGAACTGATCGTGGCCGACGAAGCGGTCTCGGCGCTGGATGTGTCGATCCAGGCCCAGGTGCTGAAGCTGCTCGACGATCTCAAGAAGGAGCTCGATCTGTCGCTGCTGTTCATCACCCATGACCTGCGCGTCGCCGCCCAGATCTGCGATCGTCTGATCGTGATGCAGAAGGGGAAAATCGTCGAGCATGGCAGCGCCAGACAGATATTCCTGTCGCCGCAGCATGCTTACACCCGCGAGTTGCTGGCAGCGATACCCGGACGGGCTCCTCATGCCGAGCCGACCGAAGCCGTTGCTATCTGAGTCACCAACCGACTCTCGGATATCGAATCAAAAGACTCGTGAACGATGGGATCAAGAATCAAAGGGATCGGAGAATGAAAACGATGGAAACCGAGCGCTCCAGCGGCTCAACCAGCGCGCTCGAAACGAACGAGGTCGCGCAGATTCAGGGCGTACTGCTGGGCTCTCCGGAGATCATGACCGATTACATCGCGGCGTTCGAGCAGGCGACGCCGCATATCCGTCTGGCCTTGCCACAGGACGTCTCCGATCCCCAAGCGATCACCTTCGCGTTGGCCTGGGATCCGGGTGCCGAGGATTTCCGGCCCTATCCCAACCTGCGTCTGGTTTCGTCGATCGCGGCGGGCGTCAACGGCATTCTTGCCAGTGCGAGCCTGCCTGGCGACGTCCCGCTGATGCGCATTGCAGGTGAGTCCCAGGCCCAGATGATGGCCGGTTTCGTGACCTGGCATGTGCTTTGGCACCACCGACGTTTTGGCGACTATTTCGCGAACCAGGACCGACAGCACTGGGAGCGTCTGCCCAAGCGCGACGCGCGCGATATTCGCGTCGGACTGTTGGGAGCCGGCAAGATGGGTGGGGCGACGGCGCGGGCACTCAAGGCGCTCGATTACGATGTGGCTATCTATTCGCGCAGCGGGCGCAATCTGCCGGAGGGTGTCACGGGTTTCAGTGGTGACGGCGGTCTTGATCGACTCGCCGCTCGCAGCGAGATTCTGATCAACCTGCTGCCGCTGACGCCGGAAACCCGCGGCATTTTGAATGCCGAACTCTTTGCCCGGATGCCCGAGGGCGCGATGCTGATTCATGTCGGTCGTGGCGAGCATCTCATCGAGGCGGATCTGTTCGCTGCGCTCGATGGAGGCCGGCTTTCGGCGGTTTCGCTGGATGTGTTCGCCATTGAGCCGCTACCGCAGGATCATCCGTTCTGGAATCACGAAAAGATCGTCGTCACCCCGCACGATGCCTGCGATTCGACGCCGACTCAGGTGGCCCACGAGGTCGCCGAAGCGATGAAACGACTGGACAATGGTCGCCTGCCGACGAGTGTCGTGGATCGCCACGCGGGTTATTGACGATCAACGGACTGCGCATGACAAGGACAAATCGATGAAGACCTTCTTCCACGACGACCAGCTGCTGCATCAACCGCAGACCTATTTTTCGCGCGGCAAGATGCGCAAACCGCAGGAAGTGCCGGATCGAGCGGAGCACCTGCTGGCGGCGGCCAAGCGACTCGGCTTCGAGATTCAGGCGCCGACCGATCATGGTGTCGCGCCGCTGCGCGCGGTGCACTCGTTACCTTATCTGCGTTTTCTCGAGAGCGCCTATCGGCGTTGGCACACTGTCAACGAGACCGGGGGCGAAGACTGGGGCGAGGAGGTGATCTCCAGCATCTTCGTGCGCTCACCCAATGCGCTGCGCGGGATTCTCGCCGAGGCCGCGCGCTATCTGGCGGATGGCAGTGCGCCGGTGGGGGAACATACCTGGCAGGCCGCTTACTGGGCGGCGCAGAGTGCGGTGGCCGGCGCCGAGGCACTGCTGGCGGGCGAGCGCTTCGCCTACACGCTGTCGCGACCGCCGGGTCACCACTCGGGTATCGACTCCGCCGGTGGCTTCTGCTTCCTCAACAACGCCGCCATTGCCGCGCAGCATCTCACCTCACGCTATCCGCGCGTCGTCGTACTCGATACTGACATGCACCACGGTCAGGGCGTGCAGGAGATTTTCTATGAGCGCGATGACGTGATGTACATCTCGATCCATGGCGACACCACCAACTTCTACCCGGCGGTCACCGGCTTCGAGAATGAGCGCGGGCGGGGTGCCGGGCTAGGTTACAACCTCAATCTGCCGATGCCGCATGGCTCGGAGGAGCCGGTGTTCTTCGAGCGTCTCGAAGCAGCCTGCCAGGCCATTCGACTGTTCGAGCCGGACGCGCTGGTGCTGGCGCTGGGTTTCGATATCCACGAGAAGGACCCGCAGGCCAAGGTATCCGTCTCCACGCCGGGGTTTGGCAGACTTGGGCGCGACATCGCCGGGCTCGATCTGCCCACGCTGGTGGTGCAGGAGGGTGGTTATTACCTGGAAGGACTCGAAGCCAACGCGGTGAGTTTCTTCGAGGGGCTAGCGGGTCGCTGAATCATCGCGACGTCTTTTAGCGATCCGGCTGACGACGCGATCCGCTGCCGTCACGGTCACCATCGAGAGAGCTAACCCATGCTGACGGAAAGTCAGGTTCAGCGCATCGTCGCGTCGGTGGACGCGCGGTTCGACGAGCAACTGCAGTTCACCCAACGACTGGTCGAATTTCCCTCGCTGCGCGGACAGGAACATACCGCGCAGGACTTTCTCCACGACGCCATGGCCGCGCGCGATTTCGCCATGGATCGCTGGAAGATCGACGTCGAAGATATCCACCACCACGAAGGGTTCGGTCCGGTCACGATTTCCTACGACAATGCCTTCAATGTGGTGGGCACCTATCGGCCGGAACGACAGACAGGGCGTTCGCTGATTCTCAACGGCCATATCGACGTGGTGCCGACCGGCCCGCGCGAGATGTGGAGTCGCTCGCCGTGGGAGCCGGCGATCGTCGATGGCTGGATGTACGGGCGTGGCTCGGCCGACATGAAAGCCGGTCTGGTGGCCAATCTGTTCGCCTTCGATGCCGTTCGCGCGGCGGGCTTCGCGCCCCAGGCACTGATCTATTTCCAGTCCGTGGTGGAAGAGGAGTGTACTGGCAACGGCGCGCTGGCGGCACTATTACGCGGTTACCGGGCGGATGCGGTGATCATTCCCGAGCCGGAAGAGAACATGCTGGTGCGGGCCAACGTGGGCGTGCTCTGGTTCAAGGTGAGAGTCGCCGGAAAACCTTCACATACCCGCGAGATGACAAGCGGCTTCAACGCCATCGATGCCGCCTATGCCGCGATCGAAGCGCTGCGTGGTTTGGAATCGCAATGGAATGCGGAGAAGGGCGAGCATCCCCACTTCGAGGATCTCGAGCATCCGATCAACTTCAACGTTGGACAGATCCAGGGCGGCGACTGGCCCTCCACGGTGCCGCCGTGGTGCGAGTTCGACATGCGTATCGCCATCTATCCGGGAACGCACGCCGACGAGGCAAGGCAAGCGGTCGAAACCACTCTGCAGCAGGCGGCCGACAGCGATCCCCGCCTGGGCGGCAAGATGCCTGACGTCAGCTATACCGGCTTCTATGCCGAGGGCTACGTGCTGGAAGCGGGCTCTGACGCCGAGCATACGCTGCGCGCCTGTCACCAGATCGCGTTTCAAGACGAACTGAAGACGTTTACCACGCCGGGCTATCTGGATGGCCGCGTCTTCACCATCTACGGTGACATGCCGACGCTGGTCTACGGCCCCAAATCCAGGGACATTCACGGTTTCGACGAGTGCGTGCACATCGAGTCGCTGCGGCTCGTGACCAAGACCATCGCCCTGTTCGTCGCCGACTGGTGCGGAATCGAGGAAAGCCGTTAGAGATTTTCCAGCGGGAAATCGGTCTTGGATAATCTCAAGCTGAGCTCCTCGCTGCCGATACTGTGATTCCAGAATAGACCTCTGACAAATATCTCTGCCAAAGAGCTTTGGCATCGATGTCTCGCATACCGGTTATCGACGCCTTCAATTTCTCGTCACAATTGTGTGGTTATATCCTGAGTGTCATCTCTCTGGGACACCCTGTTCAAGGACCCGGAAACCTCTAATTCAAGGAGAAGTAGCGTGAAGATTTCCGGGCGCATCAAAGCGTTGATCATTATGGCCGTCGTTGTCTACGTGCTCGCGCACGTGGTACGCGCCATGCTGATGACGCTGGTTCGCTCGAATGCGCTGCCCGGGCCATCGTCGAAAGCCTCGCGGCCGGCGCCGCGCCTGGAAAACCATGACGATGAGACGTTGAAACACTGCACGCGTTGCTGAAGAGCGCTATCGTCACACGCGTGAAAATCCCGGCCTTCAAGCCGGGATTTTTTCGTCTGAGGCTCCATTCGTCAGCCCTGCGAAAGTGCTTTGGTGAGTTCGGTGCCGAGCGCGGCGGGTGGGCGGCACGAAGCTGCCCTTGACGGGGAATCTGGAGAATACTTCGAAGCGTCACCGCCGGTGTGGCCGCGGATGGTAGGGTAGGGCTTTGCCTAATGTCGAAGACCCATGCTGGATATCAAATTCTACGCGCTGATCGATGCCGTGGCGGCCAAGGGGACCGTGCACGCAGCCGCGGCCTCCATCGGTCTGACCCAACCCGCCGCGACGCATCGAATTCGAGAAATGGAGCGCCGCCTGGGCGTGGCGCTCTTCGTGCGCGAGGGGCGTCGGCTGGTCCTGACGCCGTCGGGGGAACGGCTGGTGAAGGCCGCCCGAGACATTCTGCCCAAGCTGCGCAGTGCCGAACTCGAAGCCTGGCACCTGGCCAGTCGAGGCGAGCCCGCATTGCGTCTCGGTGTCGGGCCCTATGATACTTTTTCTCGGGTTCTGCCCCACCTGTATGACAATCACGATCGCGATATCTCGCTGGTCCGACTGCCGATGGAGGAGATGACAGGCGCTCTGTTGGCCCGTCGCGTCGACATGATCGTCATGGTCGAAGTGCCGACACAGCGCGGCGTGGAATGGGAGGCGCTGTTCGAGGAGCCAACCGTGGCGGTATTGCCGCCTGACCATCCGGCGGCAGCCTACGAGGTCGTGCCACCGGAAGTCTTTCAGCAAAGTCGTCATTTTACCTACAGCATCGCACCGGAAACCGGGCATGAGTTCGAACACTTCTTTCAGCCGGCAGGCATTCATCCCTCTCACATGGTGCAGATCGAATCCGTGGCCTTGATCCTGGAGCTGGTAGCCGCGGGAAAAGGCGTGAGCATTCTCTCGCGCTGGGCAGTTCGTGATGCCGAAATCAGCGGCAAGGTTGTGACCCGACCGCTGGCATGTGAGATGCCATGCATCGCATGGAATCTGGCTTTCCTCGACGAGCCTTTGATACGCGAAGTCGCGGGTTCGTTGTCGGCAACGCTGAAGGCTCTCTATGCTCCGTCTGAACGCTGAAGGCTCTTTATGCTCCGCTTGGCTGAGGGCTCTTTAGACCTCGCCTGAAGGAAACTGACGACGAAGCGAGTCGGGAACGATAGAAAACTCGTCAAAGATCCAGCGAATTTCCAATTGGAGCCACGCGTCCTCCTTTCGTTAGCGTAGTCGGCCACGTACCGGTCACTATCACGACGACGGGAGAGCCCCATGCATGGATCCGATCACACTTCGCGGCCCAAAGCTTCAGAGACACCGGAAACGGAAGATCTCGCCAGCCTGGTCAACTTGAAGCACTTCCCCATCAACCAGCCCGGGAGCGAGGCTTATCGAGAGGCGGTGGAATCCGTCAGAGCGCAGTTGAACGTTGACGGGTGTGCTCTGCTGTCTCGCTTCATTCGCGATGACATTCAAGCGAGGCTTCAGGAGGAGAGCGAAGCTCTGGCGCCTCAAGCCTTTTTTTCCGATAACGACGTCAATCCCTACGTCACGCCGGACGATCCGAACCTTCCCGAAGATCACCCCGCACGCTTTTTCCAGCACTACACCAACGGTTTCGTCGCCCGGGATCTCATCCCGGAAAAGGCGATCGTCAAGCAACTCTATGGCAATGCCGTTTTTCAGCGTTTCATTGCCGACTGCCTCGAAGAGCCAGTGGTTTACGAGTTCGCCGACCCAATCGCGGGATTGGTCATCAACGTGATGCCGGATGATACCGAGCTCCCTTGGCATTTCGACACCAATGAATTCATCGTCAGTCTGATGACTCGGCGCCCCGACGAGGGCGGTGAATTCCAGTACTGTCCCGACATACGACGTCCTGGCGAGGAAAATTTTTCCGACGTGAAACGTGTGCTCGACGGCGATCACGGAAGGGTCAAATCGCTGGCGCTGAACACGGGCGATCTGCAGCTCTTCAAAGGGCGCTATTCGATGCACCGCGTTGCGCCAGCCAAGGGGCAGCGCCTGTGCACATTGCTGGGCTATGCCAAGGCGCCCGACATGATGGGCAGCCTGGAGCATACCCGGAAAATCTACGGTCGAGTCACGCAGCAGCATATCGATGCTCATAACCAGCGCCGCCAGGATGAACTGATGGGCTAATCCAGCCCACCCGCCTCACCACTTTACCAAGACCATCGGAACCGAGACTCATGAGTGACTACGAGACCCTTGCCAGCGGTGACGCTGGCAAGTCGAACATTGTGGCGCTGGCCGAGACGGGCAGCGGCAAGAGTAGCTATGCCAGCGGAAATTTTCGGACGCTGGAAATCGACGCTGCGCTGCTCGCGCGTGTCGAGCGCTATCGCCTGGGAAGACTGCGTCAGCAGATGCAGCATCACGCCATGGATGCAGTGATCCTGTTCGACCCGATCAACATTCGCTACGCCTGCGGCTCGCGCAACATGCAGGTCTACTCCCAACGGAATCCCGCGCGCTATCTGTACGTCGCAGCGGACGGTCCGGTCGTTCTGTTCGAATTCAGCGCGTGCCTGCATTTGGCGAAGGGGCTGGCGCTGCTCGATGACGTTCGCCCGGCGCGTGCCGTCATGCCTCAGTACAGCGGGCCACATTGTGCTCGGCATACGGCCGCATTCGTGGACGATATCCGTGCATTACTCGCGCAGTCACAGACCTCCGGTAAACGGATCGGGGTCGAATCGGCGCCCACCGGCGCGCTGACGGCACTCGGCGAGGCAGAGTTCGACATCGTGGATGCGGCCATTGCGATGGAGGGGGCAAAGTCGATCAAGAGCGTGGAAGAGCTGGCTCTCATCCATCGATCAATGACCCTCACCGAAGCGGCGATGACACGAATGGAAGCGGCGCTGCGGCCGGGCATGAGTGAAAATGAGCTGTGGGCCATTTTCAACCAGCACGTATTGGCCACCGGCGGTGAATATGCCGAGACGCGTTTGCTCACCTCCGGTGCCCGGACCAATCCCTGGTTCCAGGAGTGTTCCGACAAGATCATTGCTCCTGGGGAACTGGTCGCATTCGATACCGATATCGTGGGCTGTTTCGGGTATTACACCGATTTCTCGCGTACCTTTCATGTACCCGGTGCCGGGGAAGCAACGGCAACGCAGAAGTCGCTCTATCGGATGGCGGTCGATCAGCTCGAGACCAACATCGCTCTGCTCGCGCCCGGCATGAGCTTTCGCGAATACTCGCAACGAGCCTGGCCCATTCCCCGCGGTTATCGAGAGAATCGCTATCTCGATATCGTGCACGGCTGCGGCATGACGGGAGAATGGCCGTTGATCGCCCATGACATGGACTGGGACGATGTCGGCTATGATGGCAACATCGAGCCCGGAATGACGCTATGCGTCGAAGCCTATATTGGTCATCGTGATGGTCAGGAGGGCGTCAAGCTCGAAGAGCAGGTACTGATTACCGAAACCGGCATCGACCGTCTCTCCACGTACGGTTACTCGGGGGAGTTGATGGAATAAAGCCCTCTGGCCGGCTGCCGGTTGGCTGATTATCACGACAATTTAGCCAACGATTACGACAAAACTAGCCGAAAATCCTAGCAAGAGGAACGTTATGAAGTTATTCAAGATGGCCTTGATGGCTACCGCCCTGGGCGCCCCGAGCGCGCAGGCGGTGGCTGCTGACAGCCTGACGATCGGCACCAACAACTGGGCCGAGAACATTGCCATCTCGCACATGTGGCAACAGTTGCTCGATGAGAAAGGCCATGACGTATCGCTGAGTGAAGTCTCCAAACCGGTCCTGTTCGGCGGGCTGGCGGAGGGCGATATCGACGTGTCGCTGGAGGTCTGGCTGCCGAGCGATTCCGAGTATCTGAAGCCTTATGGAGAGCGGATCAGCCTGCACGAGACCTGGTACGACGATGCGCTGGATGCATTGGTCGTGCCGACCTACGTCGATGACATCGATACCATCGAGCAGCTCAAGGCGCATGCCGACGATTTCGAGTACCAGGGCGAATCGACGATTTTCGGCATCGAGCCCGGCTCGTCGATCGCCAGCGAAACCGATGCCGCCATCGAGCAGTACTCGCTGCCGTTTCGCCAGTTGAGTAGCAGCGAATCGGCCATGCTGGCTCAGCTCAAGGACGCCTATCAGCGCCACGAGCCTATCGCCGTGACGCTGTGGCAACCCCACTGGGCGTTTGCCGAGTACGATCTCAAGGTGCTGAAGGATCCCAAGAAAACCTACAGCGCCGGCGAGCAGATCAAGTGGGTGTCGCATCAGGGATTTGCTGCGTCGCATCCCGAGGTGGCGAAAATGCTCGACGCCTGGCACATGACGCCGGAGCAGCTTTCCCAGTTGATGCTGACGATCGAAAAAGCCGGCGATCCCGATGACGGCGCTGCCCAGTGGATCGACGACAACCGGGAACTGGTCGACGGTTGGCTGGCAGCGGATGGCGGTCAATGAGCACTGATATTCAAGGGTAGTCGCCTCTCGGGCGGCCTTGTTTCAGTTGGCGCCATCAAAAACGCCCGCGCTCGAAGAGCGCGGGCGTTTCCGTTCTGAAGCGACTAGCACCGCGTTCGCGATGCCTTCTTCCAGGTGGCGTTACTTGTTGGGCTGCTTGGTGACGCGAAGATAGGGCTTCTTCTCGTCCCAACCGTTGGGAAAGAGTTCCTTGGCCTTCTCGTTGTCGATCGAGGGCACGATGATGACGTCGTCACCGTCCTGCCAGTTGACCGGCGTGGCGACCTTGTAGCCGTCGGTCAGCTGCAGGCTGTCCAGCACGCGCAGAATTTCGGCGAAGTTGCGGCCGGTGCTGGGCGGGTAGGTGATCGTCAGGCGTACTTTCTTGGCCGGGTCGATGATGAACACCGAGCGCACGGTGTTGGTGCCGCTGGCATTGGGATGAATCATGCCGTAGGCCTCGCTCACCGAGCGGTCGGCGTCGGCCAGCAGCGGAAAATTGAGCCCACAGCCCTGGGTTTCCTCGATGTCGCCGACCCAGCGGGTGTGATCGTCCAGCGGGTCGACGGAGAGCCCGATCGCCTTGGTGTTGCGGCGCTCGAATTCCGGCTTGAGTCGCGAGACTTCCCCCAGTTCTGTCGTGCAGACAGGCGTGAAATCCGCCGGATGAGAAAACAGGATGACCCAGTTGTCGCTGGCCCATTGGTGAAAGCTGATCGGTCCGTCGGTGCTTTCCTGGGTGAAATCCGGTGCGGTATCGCCAAGTTGCAAAGCCATGACTTTCTCCTGTTGCCATTGACGGCTTCGGTTCGAAGCCTAGAGTCAGATGCTCATCATGACGAGCGGAGGCGATGCTGTGAAACAATCGATAGCCATAACGACATGCCTGCGCTCGTGAGATGTATGTGTGACGTCCCCGTAACGTGGTAGCCAAGGCTGGATATCTCAAGGGTGGCGCGGTTTTTCCATTCACACGCAGCAACTCGTCCACATGCGACCAACCCTTCAAAAGCCGCCGTGCTCGGCTCAGTTCGCGGGAGCGGCCGCGCCCAGATAGTGTTTGCGCCAATAGCGGATATCCAGCGATGAGACGCTGACGGTGCGGCCGCTACCGGGCGCATGAATCATCTGACGGTCGCCCATGTAGATACCGACATGGGTGGCGTGGCTGCCGGCGCCAAAGAACAGCAGATCCCCGGGGCGAGCGACATCGATCTCGTCGAGTGCGTGGAACTGGTCGTTGGAGGTTCGTGGCAGCGAGATGCCGATCTTGCCGTAGGCCATCTGAACCAGCCCCGAGCAATCGTAGCCGGAGGGGCTGGTGCCGCCCCATTGATAGGGCGTGCCGAGAGCATCCTTGGCCGCCGACATCACCAGAATGCGATCGATCGAGAGATTGTTGCCATCGATGGCCGGGCCATCGTCTCGAGTGACGATCGTTTTCTGCGAGCTGCAGCCGGCAAGAAACAGTACCGCAAGCAACATCAGGTACCCGAGGTAACGGTGAGCCGCCTTGGGTTCGCGACCGCGTGTCGAATGCCAGGTGGGCGCTGGCGATGGAGTGCCGCTCTGCATGTGGCTGAGTCCTGACTATCGATTTTCACCGAGTTTAGAGCAGCCCCGTGAGCCTGCAAAGGCAAGCGAGTTACCGGAATGGCGCAAACTGGCAGATACCCGAGCGTACCGATGTCGTCGGTCGGACGTCGGTGGCGAGTGGGAGCAATCCTCGGGTTCGGTTGTGAGGGTCGGTCGTCGCCCTCATCTTGTCTTCCGTGAATGATCCGATCGTTTCCCGCGACAACGTAAGGAGGCCCATAATGGCCATTGGCGAAGATGTTTCGATTGTTGAAAATCAGGTGGCCGGCGTTCAACCCGCCACGGCCGACAGCCAGGGTTTCGTGCTCAACCACACCATGTTGCGAGCCAAGGACCCCGAGGTTTCGCTCGCTTTCTATACCCGTGTTTTCGGCATGCGTCTGCTGCGCAAGCTCGACTTTCCCGAGATGCGATTCACGCTCTACTTTCTGGCGCGCGTCGATGACGAGAGTGCCATTCCCGAAGACGACGGTGAGCGCACCGCCTACACCTTCTCGCAAAAAGGCGTGCTGGAGCTGACCCACAACTGGGGCAGCGAGGACGACCCCGAACTCAGCTACCACGACGGCAATGCCGAACCGCAGGGTTTCGGACATATCTGCTTCTCGGTGCCGGACCTCTCGGCGGCGGAGCAGTGGTTCGATCTCAACGAGGTCGAATTCAAGAAGCGCGCCGATCAGGGCAAGATGAAGAATGTGATCTTCATCAAGGACCCCGATGGCTACTGGATCGAGGTGGTGCAGCCGTCGCTGTCGAAAGCGCTGGGGGAAGCGCCAGCCGAGTGATCGGGCGCCGGCTTCTATCGCGACGCGACTTGCCGTCTAGGGCATGTCGCCGGGGATTTCTCCGCCAGCTCCTTTGAAGGACAGCGCCTCGCTCGGGCGCCGGGACGACTCGTTCGGTGCCGGAGAATACGGGGAGCGACGGAGACAGCTTGCGTCGATCTGCTCGAGCGATGGTCGACCGAGCTGCGCCATCAGGTTGTGCAGCTGATCGCGCAGCAGGTCGATGGCGTGTGCCGCGCCGGCCTCGCCGCCCAGCGCGAGACCGTAGAGCGTGGCACGGCCACACAGCACGCCCTCGGCGCCCAGCGCCACGGCCTTGGCGATATCGCCACCGCGACGGATGCCGCTATCCAGCAGCACGTGCATCGAGTCGCCGACCGCCTCGACGACCTCGGGCAGCGCGTCCAGCGTCGCTGGCGCACCGTCGAGCTGGCGTCCGCCGTGATTGGTCACGACCACGCCATCGGCACCGATGCGTTTGGCCGCGAGCGCGTCTTCGGCGTTGAGGATGCCCTTGATCAGCAGCTTGCCGGGCCAGCGCTTGCGGATATCGGCCAGCACTTCCCAGGTCAGCCGCCGTGTCATGCGCTGGTTGATGTAGCCGGCAGCGCTGCCCGCGCTCTGCTGTTCCTTGGGCAGGTATTTCACCAGGTTGCCCAGCGTCGGTAATCCCTGGGGCCAGAGCGCGCGGTAAGCCCATTGCGGGTGCAGACCGGCATCGAGCATATGCGCCAAGGTGAGTCGGCGCGGGTTCACGTAGCTGCGCGAGTCCCATTCGCGTCTTCCCAGCACCACCGTATCGGTAGTGACCATTAGCGTTTCGACGCCGGCCTGGCTGGCACGTTCGAGCATATCGTTGCGAACCGCTTCGTCGTCCAGCACATATAGCTGAAACCAGAGCCGCACGTTCGGCACGGCCGCGACCAGCGTCTCGAGACTGGTGCAGGATACGGTGCTCAGCGTGAACGGGATGCCTCGGCTGGCGGCGGCGCGGGCCAGCGCGATATCCCCATCGCGCCACAGCATGCCGTTGTAGCCGGTGGGAGCGATCGCCATCGGTAGCTCGGCAGGGCGTTCGAGCAGTTGAGTCCGACTATGGCGAACATCGACGTCGACCAGTGTGCGCGGCTGCCAACCCCAGGCGGCGAAGGCGCGACGGTTATCGCCGAGGGTGATCTCGTCTTCGGAACCGCCGTGGACATATTCCCAGGCGAAGGCGGGCAGTCGATGGCGAGCCATCCAGGCGAGTTCATCGATACTCTGCGCGCGGCGCCAGCAATGGTGGGAGGAGTAGCGTCTTTTCACGTGGCCTCTCGATGTCGACGGATGACGATGTGACTGACGTTAGCACGCCACTCATTCGTCGACGATGCCACCAAGGGTGAGGTAGCGTTTGTGCTGGGGGAAACGGAACCCCGCCAGCGTGACGGCGTCTGATAGAGGATTCTTTCCGGGGCAGCCCGATCCGCGCTGATCGGGTATGCTGCGACATCGACGGCAATTCACTAAAGGATGCGTGTTAATGGATCGTAGAACTCTGCTGAAGAGCTCCATCGCGTTGGCTGCCTGGTATGGCCTCCCCTCGGCGCCGCTGTTCGCGGCCGCACGGGCCTCCAGCGATATCGCCGATGGGCAGTCCGAGGCATTCAGCTTCGATTGGCTACAGCAGTTCGCCAAGGAGCTGGCAGCCAAGGCGTATCAGAGCAACGTCGAGCAGTTACCGCCGACGCTCGCCAATCTGACGCCGCAGCAGTACAACGACATTGGCTACGATCCCGACCACTCGCTGTGGAACGAGATGAATGGCCCGCTCGATGTCCAGTTTTTCCATGTCGGCATGGCTTTCAATCAGCCGGTTCGCATGTACTCCATCGAGCCGGGTAGCCAGCAGGCGCGAGAGATTCACTTCCGTCCGGATCTATTCGAATATTCCAAGGCCGATGTCGACGTCTCACAGCTCGAGGGACAGGGCGATCTCGGCTTTGCCGGGTTCCGCGTGTTCAAGGAGCCTTCGCTGACCAAGCGCGACATCGTATCGTTCCTTGGCGCCAGCTATTTCCGCGCGGTCGACGACACCTATCAATATGGACTCTCTGCGCGCGGCGTGACGGTGAACACCTACAGCGATGGCAAGCCCGAGGAGTTCCCTGCCTTCACGCGGTTCTGGTTCGAGACGCCGGAAAAGGGCAGCACCACGTTTACCGCCTATGCGCTGCTCGATTCACCGAGCCTTGCCGGGGCCTATCGATTCGTCATTCATTGCGAAGACGATCGCGTGGTGATGGATATCGACAAGCACCTCTACCCGCGTGAATCGATCTCCCAGTTGGGGGTCACGCCGATGACCAGCATGTTCAGCTGCGGCACCCAGCAGCGCGACATGTGTCTGACCTTCCACCCGCAGATCCACGACTCCGACCGTTTGTCGATGTGGCTAGGCAATGGCGAATGGGTCTGCCGGCCGCTCAACAACCCGCCACGGGTCCAGTTCAATACCTTTGCGGACAACAATCCCAAGGGCTTCGGCCTGTTGCAGACGGACCACGACTTCAGCCATTACGAAGACATCGTCGGCAACTATCACAAGCGTCCGAGTCTGTGGGTCGAACCCAAGGGGCAGTGGGGCAAGGGCGAAATCCAGATGCTCGAGATCCCCACCACCGGCGAGACCATGGACAACGTGGTGGCATTCTGGAAGCCGGAACAGGCCATCGAGCCGGGCCAGACGTTGAGCTACGGCTACAAACTCCATTGGAGTGCGCAGCCGCCGGTGAAGCCCGATCTGGCACGCGTACGCAAGACCTTCACCGGTATCGGCGGTTTCCCCGAGGGCTGGGCACCGGGCGAGCACTATCCCGAAGTCTGGGCCAAGCGCATCGCGGTCGATTTCATCGGCGGTGAGCTCAAGCACCTCTACGATAACGACATCGATATCAAGACCCAGCTCGACGTGCCAGAAGGCGACGTCAAGCAGCTCGAGATTCTATGGGTCGAGGAGATACAGGGCTTCCGCATCCAGTTCGACTGGTATCCGACCAGCGATGCCACCGATCCGATCAACATGCGTCTGAATCTGCAGGCGGACAACAAGACGGTGAGCGAAACCTGGCTCTACCAATACTTCCCGACCCCGCCGGAAGAGCGCCAGTATCCGGCGCATCCCGCCAGCTGACAGAAACGTCGATGGAAAGATGAACGCCAGGGGGCGGCCAGTTGGCCGCCCCCTTTGCCGCCCCCTTTGCGTTGGTGTCCGCTGCGAAAGGGCATCGACGCGAGCGGATCTCTCGTCATGTCCTGATTTTTCTGGCGTTCGCTGGCTGGGTCGATATCATCGGCGGCTTCGTCTGGCGGTTGCGCGCCGGCAGATGCCGTTCACGGTTCGAAAAGAGGCGATGCATGAATGCTGTGGTGCTGGCCATCCTGGTGATGGTCACGTTGAGTCTGGCGCGGGTTTCGGTGGTGTTTGCGCTGATCGTGGCCGCGCTGGTAGGCGGGCTGTATGCGGGGATGCCGCTCGACGGTATTGTCGAGGCTTTCAATGGAGGCCTGGGAAATGGGGCGACGGTCGCTATCTCCTATGCGGTGTTGGGCGCTTTCGCGGTGGCGCTGTCGCGCTCGGGGATTACCCAGGGACTCGCTTACCGCGCCGTTCGGCGATTCCATCTCGAGGGTGTCGGCGCGCGTCGGCGCAAGGTGACGTTGGGGTTACTGGGTTGTCTGCTGTTGGCCGCGATCAGCTCGCAGAATCTGATCCCGGTCCATATCGCCTTCATTCCGATTCTGGTGCCGCCGCTGCTGGCCTTGATGAATCGCCTCAAGCTCGACCGGCGGGCCGTTGCCTGCGTCATCACCTTCGGCATCACTGCGCCCTACATGCTGTTGCCGGTCGGCTTCGGGGCGATCTTTCTCAACGACATCCTGCTCGGCAATCTCAACGCCAGCGGCGCGGATCTGGGCCTTCATATCGAGGCCGCGCAGGTGCCATTGGCGATGGCGATACCGATCGGCGGTATGGCGCTGGGGCTGATCGTGGCGGTGTTCTTCAGCTATCGCCGCCAGCGCACCTACGAAGACCGCGCGCTGGTGGGGCAGCCACAGCAGGAAGTCCAACGCGAAGGTAACGGCGGTACGACTACCGGCGTGACGGGCAAACGCCTTCATGGCTGGCAGAAGATCGTGCTGGCGCTCGCCCTCGCCGGTACCGTCGTCGTTCAACTGCTGACGGAGTCGATGGTACTGGGTGGGCTGTTCGGGTTCGCACTGCTGTCCGTCAGCGGTGTATTTCGCTGGCGCGAACAGGATGACGTATTTACCGAAGGCATGCGGATGATGGCGCAGGTCGGCTTCATCATGATCGCCGCGGCCGGCTTCGCCGGCGTGATGCAGGCGACCGGCTCCGTCGACAGCCTGGTGACGAGTTCCGCCGCGATGATCGGCGATCACAAAGGGTTGGCGGCATTGATCATGCTGATCGTGGGCCTGTTCATCACCATGGGCATCGGCTCGTCATTCTCGACCATTCCCATCATTGCCTCGCTCTACGTACCGCTGGCGCTGAGCTTCGGTTTTTCGCCGCTGGCGACCACCGCTCTGGTCGGAACGGCGGCGGCGCTGGGCGATGCCGGCTCGCCGGCCTCGGATTCCACCCTGGGACCCACCGCCGGGCTCAATGCCGACGGTCAGCACGATCACATCTGGGATAGCGTGGTGCCGACGTTCCTGCACTACAACGTGCCGCTGCTGGTGTTCGGCTGGATCGCGGCGATGTCGCTCTGAGTTTTTGACCGCAACTCACGCGTGTCCTTGTCTCGCGTGGAGCGACGCCTCGATATGACCGACCACGGCGTTAACCGCTGCGTCGCCCGGCTTCAGGACGTCTCGTTCGTGGGCGCCTGCGGCTTTATGCGGTACCAGATTGCATACATCGCCGGCAGAAACAGCAGCGTCAGGGCTGTTCCAGCGATCGTCCCGCCGATCAGCGTGTAGGCGAGCGTGCCCCAGAACACCGAGTGTGTGAGCGGAATGAACGCTAGCACCGCGGCCAGCGCCGTCAGCAATACCGGGCGAGAGCGCTGGACCGTCGCCTCGATGACGGCATCGAACGGCACCAGCCCCTCCTCGCGGTTCTGACTGATTTGGCCGATGAGAATCAACGTATTGCGCATCAGGATGCCGGAGAGCGCGATCAGCCCGACCAGCGCGTTGATGCCAAACGGCTGGTTGAATAGCAAAAGCGTCGGCACGACACCGATCAACCCCAGCGGGCTGGTCAGAAAGACCATGATCATCGCCGAGATCGAGCGCACCTGCAGGATGATGACTAGCAACGTCAGCGCCACCATGATGGGGAACAGCGGTAGCATTGCCTGGGTGGCCTTGCCCGACTCCTCGATCGAGCCACCCTCCTCGATCCGATAGCCGGGCGGCAGCGCGTCGATGAGCGGCTGAAGCTGGTGGGTGATGGCCGTCGAGACGTCCGGCGGTTGAAGCCCCGGGGCGACGTCGCTGCCTACCGTAATGGTCGGCGTACGATCGCGACGACGCAGGATCGGTTCCTCCATGCGAACCTCGATGTCACCCACCTGGGACAGCGGTATCCGCTGACCTTGCTCACCCATCAAGGTGAGATCGGCTACCTTCGCCGGGTCGAGGCGTACGTCGCCCGCGGCGCGACCGACGACTTGTACGGTACGAATGTCTTCACGCACCTCGGTCATCGAGACGCCGCTGAGCAGAAACTGCAGCTGCTGTGAGGCCGAGCGCGACGAAAGCCCCATGGCACGCAGCCGGTCCTGCTGCAGCTCGATATGCAGCGTCGGTACGCGCTCGCCCCAGTCGGTATTGACCGTGCGTGTCATGGGGCTCGCGACCATGATGTCTTCGACCTTGCGGGCAAGTCCGCGAAGGGTGGCGGGATCGGGCCCGGAGACGCGATAGGCGACGGGGAACGGCGAGTAGGGGCCAAAAACCAGATGCGTCACCCGGACTCTGGCCTCGGGCGCGAGCCCATCGGCGATGGCGCGCCGCAGCCGCTGCTGCAAGTTATCGCGGGCTTGCTCATCTGACGTCAGTACGACCAGTTTGGCATAGGAAGGATCCGGCAACTCCTGACCCATGGCGAAGTAGAAACGAGGTGCGCCTTGACCGATATAGGCGGTGACGATTCTGGCCTCTGCTTGCTCTCCCAGCCACGCCTCGACCTTGGCCGTGGCGTCGCTGGTTCGATCGATCGAGGTGCCATAGGGCATCTGGACCTCGACCAGGACTTCGGGACGGTCGGATATCGGGAAAAACTGCTTCTTGACCAGGCCCATACCCATGACGGCGACGACGAACGACATCACCACCGCACCGCCAACCCACCATTTTCGCAAGATGACCCAGGCCAGCGCGCGGCGAAAAAGATGGTAGCGTGGCGTGTCGTAGGTCGATGCCTGGCCGTTGTCGTGCGTTTCGATCTCCGGCAAGAGCTTGACGCCGAGATAGGGCGTGAACACCACCGCCACGATCCAGGACGCGATCAAGGCGATACCGACGATCCAGAACATGTTGCTGGTGTACTCGCCCGCGGCAGATTGGGCGAAACCGTTGGGCATGAAGCCAATCGCGGTGACCAGCGTTCCCGACAGCATCGGCGCCGCGGTATGACTCCATGCGTACGCTGCGGCGGCGGCACGCTTGTAGCCCGCTTCCATTTTCACCACCATCATCTCGATGGCGATGATGGCGTCATCGACCAGAAGCCCCAGCGCCAGAATCAATGAACCCAGTGTGATGCGATCAAAGTTCTTGCCGGTTGCCTCCATGACGACGAACACCAACGCGAGCGTTAGCGGCACGGCGGCCGCGACGACAATACCGGCACGCCATCCCATGCTGACGAAGCTCACCAGCATCACCACCAGCAGGGCCGCGAAGAACTTCATCATGAACTCGCCGACGGCGGCATCGATGATCACCGCCTGATCGGAGACCTTGCTCAGGCTGACGCCCAGCGGCAGCGCATCATTGATCGCGCCAACCTCCTTTTCCAGCGCCTTGCCGAGATCCAGCCCGTTCCATCCTTCGCGCATGATCACGCCCAGCAGCAGCGCCTGCTCGCCGTCATGGCGTACCAGAAAGGTTGCCGGATCTTCATGGCCGCGCTTGACGGTCGCGATATCGGAAAGCTTGAGCGTACGCCCCTGAGCGACGATGGGTGTATTGCGGATTGTATCCAGCGAGTCGAATCTGCCGTCGATACGAACGTCGATCTGTGGGCCGTCGGTCTCCACTGACCCTGCTGGTGTCAGGGCGTTCTGGCCATTGAGCGCTTCAAAAATCTGTGCGCTGTCGATCCCTAGTGTCGCCAGGCGCTCGTGGGAAAACTCGACGAAAATGCGCTCGGGTTGCTCACCGATGATGTTGATCTTCTTCACGCCGGGCACCTGAAGCATTTGCTGACGCAGCTTCTCGGCATCGCGTACCAGCAGTCGTTGTGGCTCGTCGCGGGACTTGAGCGCGTAGAGTGCAAACGTCACATCCGAGTATTCATCATTGACCATTGGGCCAATGACGCCGGCAGGCAGATTGCGGGTCTCGTCATGAATCTTCTTGCGTGCCTGATAGAACTGCTCCTGGACCTGCGAAGGTGGCGTGCTGTCCATCAGCGTTACCTTGGTGAAGGCAAGGCCCGGGCGTGTGTAGGTCTCGGTGTTGTCGTACCAGCGCAGCTCCTGCATGCGCTTTTCGATTTTATCGGCGACCTGATCCTGCATCTCCTTGGCCGTTGCCCCGGGCCAGGCGCTGATGACCGTCATGACCTTGACCGTGAAGGCCGGATCTTCCTCCCGTCCCATATCAAGAAACGAGAACACGCCGGCCAGCGTGATCAACACGATGAGAAACAGCGTGACGGACTTCTCCCGCACGGCAAGCGCTGAGAGGTTGAAGCGGGAGCGACTCATTGTGGCGATCCCTGTACAGCGTCAGGGCGCGTCTCGGTAGAGCGTACGGCATCTCCTTCGCGTAGCAGATGCGCCCCCATCGCCACGATGTGGGCGCCGGACTCAAGCGCTCCGCTCACGCGGGCTCGTTCATCACTCATGGCGAGAACCTTCACCGGCTGCCAACGTACCGTCGCGGGATCCCCATCAATGACCCAGACGCCGGGGCCCGCGCCCTTGTCGTAGAGCGCGGTGAGGGGAATTTCCAGAGCGCCACTCTCGTCTGCGTTACCGATCGGCAGCCGAACGCTGACCGTCGCTCCGAGTGGCGCATTGGCGAATTCAGCGCCCAGCACGTAGCGTGCCTCGAAGGTCCGCGTGAGTGAATCCGATGCTTCCGACAACTGACGCAACGACGCCGGGTGATAGGCGTTCTCGCCGTAGAGACTCGCCTGCGCCATTGATCCGAGTGCAGGTCGTAGCGTCTCCGGTAGCGTGACAAGCGCCTCGCGCGGACCGGCGTGGGCCAGCCGAATCACGGCCTGCCCGGCCGCGACGACCTGACCGGGCTCGGCGAACGTTTCCATGACCACACCGGCGGTGTCGGCCTCGAGTGTCGAATACTGGGTCGCGTTACGCGCCACCTCGGCTTCCGCGATGGCCGCCTCGAGATTGGCATGCGCCGCGTCGGCGGCCGCCTTTGCCTCGTCATAGCGTGACACGGCGATGACGCCGCGTTCGCGCAGCGAGCGATAGCGACGCTCGTCATCCGCTGTCTGCTTGGCACGGGCCCGAGCGGCGGAAACCGCCTGGGCAGCCGACTCCGCGCTCAGGGTCAGATCGACGGGATCTAGTCGCGCCAACGGCTCTCCGCGCTCGACCCGCTCACCGGTGTCGACGAGCCTTGAAAGGATCTTGCCATCGACCCGAAAACCGATATCGCTCTCGATCTTCGCCGAGATGATACCGGTGAAGACTCGCGAGCCTGGCTCGGCCGGCGTGACCGTTGCCACGCGCACCAGCGGTGGTTCGGTTCGCGGGTCCGCGCTCTGCTGCTGTTCGCAGCCGGCGAGTGTTAATAGCAAAAGCGCCGCCGTCGTCACCGCCCTGGGGCGCCAGAGCGCCAGTCGCAGACCCATCATGATATTGACCAAATCCGAATGATGAAGTCGTGACTATATTTGTAAATGGTCACTATCGCAATCGATCATCTGCCATCGATCACGGGGCGAGGCTGCGCAGGATATGACTCGAGAGCAGGCCGGGGGCAGAGCCGACCTGATCGAGGTTCTGCTTGAGGATGACGGGATGCATGTAGGGGCGAATGATCAGATAGATCGATGCACAGACCTCGTCCAGCGGCGTCTTGCGCTCGAAGTCGCCACGCTGGCGCCCCGCGACGACGATGTCTTCGATCAGTGCCCTGACGCGCTTCTCGTAGAGCACCACTGGTGGCCAGTTGTCGGAGGCCGCGGCGACGGCGATCTCGTAGAGGTTGCGCGCTTCGGAAAACAGCCTAACGCTCGAGGTTACCAGCGCCTGGAACAGACGTCGTATCTGCTCTGGAGGGTGGTCGGTCGACGCCACGGCGGCGCTTATCTCACGATCGATCTCCTCCAGGCAGTCGCTGCAGATCACCTCGCCGATTGCCTGTTTGGACGCGAAAAATTTGTAGATGTAGGCCTTGGAAATGCCGATTGCCTTGGCGAGCTCCGAGACGGTCGTCTTGTCGTAGCCGTGGTGGCGGAAATGTGTCTGGGCCGCGGCCACGATCTGGTCGCGCATATCATGCTCGGCAGGGCCGCGGGTGGGATCTGGGAGAAAAGAGTGGGACATCGGCTGTACGTTTCCGATAGCAGGAAGACATGGATTTTCTGTGTAACACATTCAGGCGGGTGACTATTTATTTTAATGGTCACCTGAAGAGTCGGTGGTTTTGTGCGGGAAGGATACAGCCTGCCGGCATCATTCGCCTCATGGCGGCACAATGATCGTCGTCATCCGTCATTGGCGCTCAACTCGCTATCCGAGATTCACGGCGACAGCCAGCCGCGCCGATGCGAGCATCCAAGCTTCATAGGCTGCTAAGCTAGAGTCACCTTCATGACTCGTTAGGGAAGATGGATGAGTAAAAGCACCGACAAGAGCCCCAAGACCGCTAAGACCACCAAGACGACGAAGCGTGGCGCCACGCCGCTCAATGCAGAAGCGATGACGTTTCTGGAGCGCTATCTCAACAACGCCTCGCCCACTGGCTACGAGTGGGAAGGGCAGAAACTGTGGATGGAGTACCTGCGGCCCTACGTGGATGAGTTCATCACCGATACCTACGGCACTGCCGTCGGCGTGATCAATCCTGACGCCGAGTACAAGGTCGTGATCGAAGGCCATGCCGACGAGATCTCCTGGTACGTCAACTACATCACCGACAACGGCCTGATCTACGTCGTCCGCAACGGCGGCAGCGATCATCAGATTGCGCCGTCCAAACGCGTCAATATCCATACCGACAACGGCATCGTCCAGGGCGTGTTCGGCTGGCCGGCGATTCATACCCGCCGTCAGGGCCCGAAGGAACAACCGCCGGAGCTCGACAATATCTTCATCGATGTTGGCTGCAGCACCAAGGATGAAGTCGAAGCGCTAGGCGTGCACGTCGGCTGCGTGATCACCTATCCCGACGAATTCTTCGTCCTCAACGGTGACAAGCTGGTCTGTCGTGCCATCGACAATCGCATCGGCGGCTTCATGATCGCGGAAGTGGCGCGGCTGCTGAAGGCGCGCAAGAAAAAGCTCGATTTCGGTCTTTATATCGTCAACGCGGTACAGGAAGAGGTCGGCCTGCGCGGGGCAGAGATGATCGCCGAGCGGCTCGATCCCAACGTCGCCATCGTCACCGATGTGAGCCACGACACCTCGACGCCGATGATCGAACCCAAGCGCGAGGGCGCCAACAAGATCGGCGACGGCCCGGTGATCTGCTATGCCCCGGCGATCCAGAACAAGCTGCGCGAACGCCTGATCAAGGTCGCGACCGAGCAGAAGATCCCGTTCCAGCGCTTGCCGCGCTCACGAGCGACCGGCACCGATACCGATGCCTTCGCCTACAGCAATTCCGGCGTCGCCTCGGCGCTGATCTCGCTGCCGCTGCGTTACATGCACACCACCGTCGAGATGGTTCACAAGCAGGACGTCGAAAACGTGATCGAGCTGATCTACCACACCCTGCTCGATATCAAGCCCGGCGAGACCTTCAGCTACTTCGACTGAGTTATCGGCCGAACGCCCGGGCCAGGTTGGGATTGGCTCGGGCTCTCTCCTTGGGACTCATGCAATCACTTGCGGCACATGAGACCTGTAGATACCGTCACATCACGAGCACCGCTCCGTCAGGAACATCGAAACACCAAGAACACCACATCAAGAACAACATCTTCTGGGGGTTCTCATGTCAAAATCGACCGGCAATCTTCGCTGGTATGAACGGGTACCGCACCCGGCCATTCTGATCTTCTGTCTACTGATCGTCGTCTGGGTCATGACGTTGATCATTCCCGCCGGTACCTTCGATCGCCACGAGGTCAATGGCCGTAGTGCCGTCATCCCCGGGACTTTCCATTTGATAGATGCGCCGGCACAGTCCTTCCTCGAGATTTTCCACGTCGTGCCGCTGGGCATGGTCCAGGCGGCGAGCATCGTCATCGTGGTGCTGATCGGCGGCGGATTGTTCCGGGTACTCGAGGCGACCGGCGCGCTGGAGAACATGGTCGGCACCCTGGTCAAACGCCTGGGATCGGAGCATCCGGTGCCGCTGATCTGGCTGATGACCTTCGTCTTCGGGGCACTTGGTGTGGCAGTCGGCTATGAGAACAACATCGCGCTGATCCCTATCGCAGTGTTGCTGGGTCGGGCGATGGGCGGCGATCGTCTGGTCGGCACCAGTATTGCGCTGGGCGGCGTGGGCATCGGCTTCGCGACGTCTCCGATCAACGTCTATACCGTCGGCGTGTCGGACCAGATTGCTGAACTGCCGCTGTTTTCCGGGGCCGGGCTGCGTAGCGTGCTGTGCGTCGGTGCGCTCTGCCTGCTGGCGCACCACACCAGCCGTTACATGAAGCGGCTGAAACGCGATGCCAATGCCACGCTGCTGCGCGATGCCGAGGACGAAGGCAGCTCGCTGCGTAAGCCGCTCGCCGACTATCGCCTGAACGGCCGTGACTATCGGGTGCTGGGCACGTTCGTGATCGGGCTCGCGATCATGCTCTACGGCGTGTTCAGCTACGGCTGGTACATCGACGAGATCTCGGCCACTTTCCTGGCGATCGCCATCGTGGCGGGGCTGATGGCGCGGCTACCGGCTTCAAAGATCAATGCCTACTTCTTCGAGGGCGCGGCATCGGTGACGACCGGCGCACTGCTGGTGGGTCTGGCGAGGGGGCTGCAGGTGTTGCTCGAACAGGGGCAGATCGGCGACACCATCGTTCACTCGTTGGCCGAACCGCTGGGTCACATGCCGGTGCTGGTCTCGACGCTTGCGATGACGCTGGTTCACTCGGTCATCAACTTCTTCATTCCCTCCGGCAGCGGCCAGGCGATGGCGACGATGCCGATCATGATTCCACTCTCGGATCTGATCGGGATGACCCGGCAGACCGCGATCCTGGCCTTTCAGGTCGGCGATGGCCTGACCAACCTGATCGTGCCCACCTCCGGCGGCACGCTTGCCATGCTGGCGATGGCGCGTGTGCCTTACGACGTCTGGGTACGCTTCTTCTTTCCGATGCTGTTACAGGCATTTCTACTGAGCTGGGTGATATTGGCGGTCGCCGTCGCGATCGATTGGGGGCCGGCCTGATTCCGGTGGGCGTCAGATACTGATCAGCCCTTCCCACCATTGCCGGATCGACTTCCACCAGTTGGACGATGTCTCGCGGTCCTGGCGGTCGCTGTCGAGATAGACCGTGGCGGTGAGGCCGGCGGAGAGCTTGGTGCCCGCGGGGATGTCATCCAACGCGATGCGTACCGGGATGCGCTGGGAAAGTCGGACCCAGTCGAACGAGGCGTTGACCGCGGCCAGACCGTTGGCCTGGCTGCTGAGGCTGCCGTCGCTGATACCGCGAGCGAAGCTGTCGACATGCCCCCATATGGCCTCGTCGCTGGAGAGCAGCTGCACGCGAACGGGTGCGCCGACATCGATGCTGTCGAGCTTGGTCTCCTCGAAATAACCCAGGACATAGAAACTCTCGGCATCGACCAGCGTCATGGCGTCCGTACCCACCGTCACGTATTGGCCGGGGCGCAGCAGCAGGTTGGTGACGTAACCGTCGACCGGCGCGCGGACGGTGGCGCGCGCCAGATCCAGCTTCGCCTGTTCCACTTCGACCTTGGCCTGTTCGACGGCGGCCTGAGCCGTGGTCAGCGCGAAGCGGGCGTTGTCCTTGTCCTCTTGCGAGACGTAATTCTTCAGACGCTGGCGGCGGCTGTTGGCCGCCTTGGCTTCGTCACGCTGCTGCGCCAGCTGATTGAGATTGGCCTGGGCCTCATCCAGCGCCAACTGGTAGCGCTGCTGGTCGATGGTGAACAGCACGGCGCCTTTTTTCACCAACTGGTTGTCGTGCACCTCGAGACTGTCGACGAGCCCGGCGACATCGGTACCCAGATTGACCACATCGGCACGAACGCGGCCGTCACGGGTCCACGGATCGTGCATGTAGTGATTCCATATCTGGGCGACGGCGGCGATCGCGGCAATGACCACGATCACGGTCAGCACCAGGCGAACGGTTTTACGAAGTCCGATAGACCCGATCATGCACTCGATTCCTTCACTCGATTCCTTACCCCGCGATCGGCAAGGCGCCCGTCAGGGCGAGCACCGACCACAACAGCAAAGCGTAAATGGCGATATCCAGCAGCACCGGCTGCCAGAACCAGTGATAGAGCCCCAGGCGGACGAACACGCGCCGGAGAATCAGGTAGAGCCCCAGCGCCAGAAAGACGGGCACGGCCAGAGGCGGTAACAGAAACCCCAGGAACGACCATTCAGTCAGCATGTCGGGTCTCTCCCGTCGTTTCGGTGGTCGCTTTCGTGGCCGTGTTAGCGGCGGTATCACCAGCTCCATCGGAAACTTCATCGGCGCGGGCTTCGAGCGCGACGCCCGGGGCCGCGCGCATCAGATGGCTCAGCATGGCGATTTCGCCGATGCTGGCGATCGGCAGATGGGCTTCGTGATAGAGCCGCTCGACCCAGCCAATGGCTTCGTCGGCGAGGGCATGCCAGACGGCGGGATCGTGACGGCGACGGGCGGCCACACGCCTGCCGATGTCGTCGAGCCAGGCTTCGATCTCGGCACGGTGGGGGCCGAGCGCGTCGCGCAGGCGCCGGATCCGCCAGACGCAGAGCGCCAGCGCGTGCAGGTCGATGGCTTCACGCACGACGCTATCGCTGCCGCCGAGTGCCACCAGCCGACCCAGGCGATCATAGAGTCGGCTTTCCAGACGGGCGCGGTTGGGCAATGACTTCTCCCGCAGCAGCCGGCTCAGCCCACGCCAGTAAGCCGCCATCAGCGTCTCGATACGTTCACCGGGAGAGCGCTGGCGGAACAGCGAATAGGTGATCATGGCGGCGATGGTGCCGATGATCGACGCCAGCCCGCCATTGATGTAGCTCGACGGTGAAAAGGTATAGGTCGAATGCAGATTGAGCAGGGTCATCATGGTGATGGCGCCAGCCAATCCGATCAGCGACCAGCGCGGATGGGGCGTCATCAAGGTGCCGATGGCGACCGGGATGCCGATCGCGATGGCCAGCAGCGGAAAGCCGTTGATGGTCGGCAGCACCAGAAACAGCAGGATGCCACCCAGAATGACCGCGGCGATCGATCCCCACAGGAATTGATAGACCACGGCGGCCGGGTTCGGTGCCTTGGCAAACAGCATGGTGAAGACGCCGAGCAGCATCATCGCCAGATAACCGGAATGCCAGCCGCCATGGATCCAGATCTGGCCCAGCAGCTCGAAGGCGATGAATACGCGAAAGGCGTTGAAGCGCGCCACGAAGTGTTCGTTGTGAGTAGTCCGGGAGCGACGCTCGCGGGGCAATGTCTCGACCTTCGACGAGGTCGGGTCGTCGAGCGCGTTGCGGAGCCGGCGGCCGTGCTGCAGAAGCCCCAGCACTTCGCCCAGGCGCTGGCGCACCAGCTCCGCCCTGGCGCGGGTGCGCGGGTCGACGGCTTTGTCTTCCCAGTCGAAATCGGCCAGCAATAGACGTTCGGTCGGTCTTCCGTCCGGTTCGGACTCTATGGCCCGGAGCAGCGGCAGCGCCTGCTGTCTCAGTTCGGCTAGCCAGTGCTCGCCGCGGTCGCATTCGCGTGGGCCGTCGCATTCCCTTAAATAGTCCAGCGCTGTTTCCAGTTCACGCACGGCGGTAATCAGCGCCAGCCCGTCACTGGCGAATCGATCCAGCGCGGGAATGAAATGACTGAGGCGGCGGGTCTCCAGGCGGGCGAGTCCGCGCAGCTTCTCGAAATCCTGGTATCGCTGGAATAGTGCTTTCAACGGGGCGTCGCGGCTCGCCTGGTCACGCCGCTCGGCGAGCGTCGTCAACGTCTCGGCGGCAGCCCGCGACAGAAAACCGGAGAGCGCATCTGGCAGCGCTCGGCTGCCGAAGCGCGGCGCGATGACCACGTGGGCGAGCAGGCCGCAGCCGATGCCTAGCGCCGTCTCGCTGAACCGTCCTTGCGCCACCGACCAGATGTTGTCGACGCCGGTACCGATCGCCGTCAGCGATACCAGCGTCGCGGTATAGCCGCTGAGCATCATCACGTAGCCCAGATACTCGTCCTGCTCGAGCATGACCCAGTACATGCAGAACGCCAGCCAACCACCGGCGAACAGCAGATAGAGCATCGGTTGCTGGCCGAACAGCGCAATCAGCACCAGACCGGCGATGGCGCCGATCAGCGTGCCGAACAACCGCGCCACGCTGCGGCCGATGATGATGCCGATCGGCGGCGTCCCCCCGGTGAACATCACCGGCTGCAGTGTCACGATCATCACCGCCAGAATCGCCCAGGCGGGCTGATAGAGATCGAGACGCATGGAGAGATAGAGCGCCAGCCAGACAGCCAGCACCGTTCTCAACGCTAATAACCAGTGATCGACGGGGATTCGGGGCATAAATGACCAAAACCCGTGAATGCAGGCATCCACAGGCAAAATGTAATCAAGCACAGTAAAAGTTAGGCTGCGAATAATCCCATCATGGGCGACTTTTGTCTACCGTTGCAGCCAGAAGACCCGGAGAATTTGACCCGGTCGAAAGCGAGCAGAGGGAACCCATTGGGCGTGAGGGCGCGTATCGGTGGGTGGTAAGCGAGGACCTTCCTACCGACATGGCAGCAGGAAAGCGCTGAGGGGCGATGAATGAGTCGCACGACTGATTGCACTCTTCGGCATCACCGCCCCTGGCGGGGGATCAGAAGCGGTAGCCAATGCCACCCATGATCACGACCGGATCGATATGGACCGTCGTGTCGTAGGACTCGCCGCCAATCGTCGCGGTGGTATCGGAATCGATATCCAGATACCAGGCGGCGGCATTCAGCGACCAGTGGTCATCGATCAGCAGGTCCACGCCGAGCTGTGCGGCGGCACCCCAGGAGTCGTCCATATCGAGACTGCCGCCGTCGACTTTCTCGTCGGAGAAGTGGGTGTAGTTCAAGCCGGCGCCCACGTAAGGCTGAACCCGTGACTGGGTGCCGCCGAGAGGGTAGTACTGCAGCGTCAGGGTCGGCGGCAGATGCCGGGTGGAAGCCATTTCCGTGCCGTCCAGGCTGACGTCGTGTTTGAAGCGCTGGGCAGCGAGCAGTTCGACTCCCCAGTTGTCCAGAAAGCGATAGCCCAGCGTGAAGGCGAAGCCGGTTTCATCGTCGACATCGATCTTGTCGACGCCGATGGCATCGAAATTGCCGTTATCGCTCTTGGGTGAGACCTTGGCGATGCCAAAGTGGGTGAACCAATCGCCGCCACCGTAAGCGAAGACGTTACCGGCATTGAGCGACATCGCGATCGCCAGCCCGGCGACGCCGATGTGGCGTGGTTTGGGGTTGCGCAGGCAGAGATGGCCCAGGCTGATTTGGCTTGGAAGGCTTGTGTTCATGAATGGCGTTCCCCTATCGATCCCTTGTGGATCTGCCAGCGACTGTCACCGCCGTGGCATCGGGAATAGCCTACGCCCGAATAACCACACAAATAATGTGGTTATTTGTCGCAAAAGTATTCTTAACCATGGAAGGGGCGGGTTAGCTGCTATGGCTTGGCTACAGCTCCCGCCGCCGATTGAGATCCACCGGCCAGTGGGTGGAGAGCTTCTGAGCCAGCGGGCGTTCGCAGGCGAGATGGATACGCGGCAGTCCCAGCCACGAAGCCAACTGCTCGAACTGCCGGGCGAGCGCCGTAAGCTGCGAGTCATCGAACGTGATGTCCGGTTCGGGATGTATCGCCACGACCGTCAATTCGCCGTCGGCCCGGCGTGCGCGCAGATCGATCCGGCCGATGAGCCGGTCGCCGTGGAGAAACGGCATGACGTAGTAGCCGTAGGTCCGCTTGGCCGGCGGCACGTAGAACTCGAGTCGATAGTGAAAGCCGAACAGCCGCTCGGTCCGTTCACGAAACCAGATCAGCGAGTCGAAGGGGGAAAGCAGGGCAGGAGCCTCGATCTGGCGAGGGATTCGTGGCTCGCCGATGACATAAGCCGGCTGGCGCCAGCCTTCCACCGACACCGGCGTCAGCGTGCCGTCCTCGATCAGCGTCTGCAGCGCGGCCCGCGTGTCCTGCGGCGCCAGCCGGTAGTAGTCGCGCAGATCCTTCTCCGTCGCCACGCCGAGCGCGCTGGCGGATTGGCGCAGCAGCTGGCGGTGGGCGTCGAGCAGATCGGGCTCGGCCTGATTGAGTATGCATTCGGGCAGCACTCTCTCGGGCAGATCGTAAAGCCGTTCGAACCCTCGGCGGCGGGAGACGGTGACTTCACCGGCGGCGAACAGCCACTCCAGTGCGTGTTTCTCGTCGCTCCAGTCCCACCAGGGCCCGGCCGGGCCTTCGCGAGTGTTCAGTTCTCCCGCCCCCAGCGGGCCGTGTGCCTGCACGCTGGCCAACACGCGTTCGATCACCTCGCGGCGATCCCGCCCGAATCTCGCCAGGTGCTTGTAAATACCCATGCCGTCCTGCGCGCGACGCATGCGCCAGTGCATCGCCGGGTAGAGCGACACCGGCAGCAGTGAGGCCTCGTGGCCCCAGTATTCGAACAGCGAGCGATGCCGGTTACGGCCCCAGGCCGCCTCGTCGAGCAGGTCCGTCGAATACGAACCGAGCCGCGAAAAAACGGGAAGATAGTGGGAGCGGGCCAACGCGTTGACGGAGTCGATCTGCAGCACGCCGAGACGATCCAGCAGACGATTGAGATGACCGCGATTGACGATGACGGGAGGCGAAGACGTGAAGCCCTGCGCTTTGAGCGCAAGACGACGTGCCTGAGCGAGTGTGAGACGACGAGGCGAAGAGATCACTGACGGCATGTGAAGCGGCACTTTCCGGATGAAGCTGCGTTAGACGGCTATCGAGAAAGTGTCGTTCAGTCGGCGTGAATTGACCAGCGCCGGGATTGACCAGCGCCGTCGGTGCGGCGCCGGCCAGACGGGATCAGTCGTCGGTATTCAGCGCCTCGATCAGGGTGTCGACATTGTGCTGGAACATGCCGAGGTAAGTGCTGCCTTCGCCGTCCGGCGTCAGTGCGTCGGCGTAGAGCGTGCCGCCGATGGCGACGCCGGTCTCTTCATGCAACTGGTTGATCAGTGCCGGATTGGACATATTTTCCAGGAACAGCGCCTTGGCGTGGCTGGACTCGATCTGCTGGATCAGATTGCCCATGTCGTTGGCGCTGGGTTCGGCCAGGGTATTGATACCCACCGGCGAGAGCAGCTGCAGGCCATAGGCATCGGCGAAATAGCCAAAGGCATCATGGCTGGTGATGATCAGCCGATCCGATTCCGGGATCTGCGCCATGCGCTCCTTGCTCTCGCTGTTCAGTGCTTCCATCTTGCCGATGTAAGCCTTGGCATTGGCCTGGTAGTCGTCGGCATTATCGGGGTCGAGCTTGACCAGCGCATCGCGGATATTGCGGGCGTACTGTTCGCCATTCTCGAGATCCTGCCAGGCGTGTGGGTCGACATCGCCGTGATGATGATGGCCTTCCTCGGCAGCGGCGTGATCATGATCGTCATGGTCATGGTCATGGTCATGGTCATGGTCATCGCCGTGGTCGTGGCCTTCCTCGTCTTCATGACCTTCGAACGGTCGTGTCTTGATGCCGTCGCTGGCGACGACGATGTCACCCTCATATTCGCTGGCGTCGATCAGCCTGTCGATCCAGCCCTCGAGCTGCAGGCCGTTGACCACGATCAGATCCGCGTCGGCGAGTGACTTCGCGTCATCCGGCTTGGGTGAAAAGGCATGCACATCGCCATCCGGGCCGACCAGCGACGTGACCGCGACATGATCGCCGCCGACGGTTTCGACCATATCGTCGAGAATGCTGAAACTGGTGACGACCTTGAGCGGGTCCGCGTGAGCGTAGACCGGTGACAGCGCGGCGATACTCAGGCTGCCGGCGAGCACGCTCTTGAGCAGCGCGGAAGCGATCGATTGGCGGGACATCGTGAATCCTCGTAAAAAGTGGAACGGTGGTGAATCAGCGGGGAGCGGCGGCGCACCGGATCAGCCGTGGGCATCCGGCGGCAGCATCGGTTGAACCCGGCGGCGCCAGCGGGCAAAGACACTGTGATAACGCCCGAACAGCGCGGAAAGCAGGTAAACCACGCCGGCAAACAGAATGATGCAGGGCCCGGAGGGCAAGCCGGCGTGGTAGGAGAGCAGCAGCCCGCCGACGCTCGAGACCATGCCGATGGCGATCGCCAGCCCCATTAACCCCTCGAGCCGCTTCGACCAAAAGCGCGCGGCGGTGGCCGGCAGCATCATCAGGCCGACCGCCATCAGGGTGCCCAGGGTCTGAAAGCCGGCGGTCAGGTTGAGCACCATCAGGCCAAGGAACAGCCCGTGCACTGCGCTGCCGCGGATGCCCTGGCCGCGCAGAAACAGCGGATCGAGACATTCGACGACCAGGATGCGGAAGATCGCGGCCAGCACGATCAGGGTCAGGCTCGACACACTGACGATCAGCCACAGCGCGGTACCGTTGACGGCCAGAATCGAGCCGAACAGCACGTGGGTCAGGTCGACGCTGCTGCCGCGCATCGAGATCAACATCACCCCGGCGGCGAGCGAAATCAGATAGAAGCTGGCGATGGCCGAATCTTCCCGGTGGCCGGTCAGGCGCGACACGCTGCCCGCCAGCCCCGCCACCAGCAGCCCTGCGAGCAGGCCGCCGAAGCTCATCGCCGGTAGCGAAAACCCTGCCAGCAGAAAGCCGACCGCGACGCCCGGCAACACGGCGTGGGCCATGGCATCGCCGACCAGACTCATGCCGCGCAGCGTGAGGAAGACCCCCAGCGGCGGGGCGACCAGCGACAACGCCAGCCCGGCCACCAGCGCGCGGCGCATGAAGCCGAAATCCAGCAGCGGAGAGAACAGCCAATCGATCATGTCAACGTCTCCGCCGGTGAAGAGGCGTCGCCGGCCCGAGAGGGCGTCGACCAGGTGCCGTGCCCGCGTTCCAGCCGCAGGGTTCGATCGGCAAGACGGGTCATCTGATCGTGATCGTGCAGCACGATGATGATCGCCGCGCCCTCAGCCGCCATGGTGCGCAGCACGTCGATCAACACCTCGACGGTCGCGGCATCGACATTGGCAAACGGCTCATCGAGCAGCAGAAGTTGGGCTTCCTGCATCAGCGTGCGGCCGAGCAGGGCACGCTGGCGCTGGCCGCCGGAAAGCTCACCTAGCGGGCGGTGTTCGAACGCCTGCAGCCCCAGGCGCTGCATCACCGCCTGACCACGGCGATACTCCGGTGGCCCGTAACGCTTGAAGCTGCCGTGGGTCGGCCAGCAGCCGCTCATCACCAGCTCCTCGACGCTCATGGGGAAAGTCAGATCCAGCGCCAGCTGCTGTGGCAACCACGCACGGCGGGCATTGGGAACCTCGCAGCGAACGCGGCCGCTGACCGGGCGCAGCTCGCCCATGATGCCCTGGACCAGCGTGCTCTTGCCGGCCCCGTTGGCGCCCACCAGCGCGGTAATCGTGCCGGCCTCGAAATGACCGTCGATATTCTCCAGCACCATGCGGTTGCCCTGCGCCAACGACAGGGACTCCAGCGTCAGTAGCGTGTCGGGTTTTGCCATGGATCGTGTCTGCAACGGAGCCATCAACCGAACACCCCGCCCGCCCAACCGGCGACGAGCCACAGCACCGCCAGAGGAATGAGCGCCAGCAACACACGCCGCCCGGCGCCAAGCGACATCAGTGAAAAGTGGCACGGCCCATCGGAGCGATGCCGGTGACGATGTGACATGAACAGATCTACCTGAAGAAAACAGGCAGAAAGGTTATATCATAACAAAATGGGTGCCAAGCAGAGATTGCGGCCCCTTGTGTAAGAGATCACCGACAGTCCTTAGGTCGGGCTTGTAGCGACACGGTATCTGCGTTACCAAGGGTTACAGAAGACGCTCGAGGCCGATGGCTGAGCTTGGTGAGGGTATATTCGACAGACGGGTCGAATGGCTGCAATCGACCCTAAGCGGACATGGCGGCAAAGGTAGCAGGCGCGTTTATTGGTGCTATGGGCAGTCGCAATGAAAGTGCCAATTAAAATCAGCAAGTTGGTAGTGCGGTATAATAATATTGAACGCGCATGCTCGTTCAAGTGGAAAAACACGTGTGCTACCAGATACCTGTTAGGCAACTTCAACAAGGAGCTATCATGAATGAAGAGCTAGTCAGATTAATGGAAGAGCTTGATCGTTCTAAGGAGATAGCTAGCGAACATTCTATTTCGTCAAAAATAAATCGTGCTACCGAAAATGATCAAAGTCCAAAGGCCATAGCCGAAAGAATTGCATTTGGATTTTGCGAAGAATATCTGGATAAGCCAAATGGCTGGGGCACATATTTTGGGCCTATGATGGTTTGGGTTGGGGATGACGGTAAGGCGTATGAAAGTCCCAGCATTGCACTGGTGACCAAAGAAATTATTGAGCACTGGAAAAGCAGGTCACAAGAAACCAATAATCCATTGATGAAAGCTCGCTATGCTGGGCTTGTTTGGGATCTCTCTGAAGCTGCTGTGGACGAAAAGCCTGACTATAGGATTGCTATTGACTATGTAAATGCGCTTCTTGATGTGACTGATAACGATCTCTGCGAACACCCAATCGAAGCAATCACGAAAATCAAAAGGGCGTTCAAAGTTGCGTCCGCTCTGAATAACAGAGAACTGGCAGAAAGGTGTGTTGAAAGCGCGATTAAATTAGAATGCAGAATTGCTGAGGATGATAAAGCGGGCCTTTGGGGATTTTGCTTTGAGCTTTTTGTTTTAGGTAAATATAGGAATTTGTCTGAGACACAAGAGCAAAAGCTTGTGGATGATCTCGAGTCCCGATTAACACGTGTCTCTAAAGGGCATTCACCATGGGTGTGTGAATCGGCGGCCATCCCTTTAGCCACTTATTATCGTAGCAAGGGAATGAACGATGAAGTCATTCGAGTAATTGAGGTCGTAGGAAATAGTTTTGAAGATGCGTGTGATGGCTTGGCTCCAATGCAGGTCTCTTCTTGGCTCCAGCATTTGCACGACATTTATATAAGCTACAACATGATCGAAAACGCAGAACGCGTTTCGAAGAAGATCTCTGAGGTAGGGCCAGGTGTCGTAGAGAGTATGCAAGAATTCTCTCATAGCATGGAGATTCCCAAGGAAAAGTTAGATGCATATCTAGCTTCAATGACGGAAGGTGGGCTTCATAAAACCCTTAGTAGAACTGCTGCGCAATTTATTCCGAAGAGGGATCAAGTAGAACAGCAGGTCTTGGGTCTGGCAAAAAATCACCCATTGACATATTTGTTTACGAAGACACTGCAGGACCACAAGGGAAGACCTGTGGCGACGATTGGAGGAATAGAAGACGATCTGGAAGGCAATGTAATTCACCAGCTATCACAAAATATGAGTATTTACTCATTTTTTCTCAGGCATTCATTTAAAAAAGCCTCTGAAGTTTACGAATTTGATGCCCAAGAATTGACCGCATATATATTTCAGTCACCGATATTCGAAGAGTCTAAAAAGGATCTTATCCATACTGGTGTCCAAGCTTACCTCGGCGAGGATTATATCTCCGCAATACATATATTGGTTCCCCAGGCAGAGGCAGCTATTCGAACGTTGGTGGAGCTAATGGGGGGCGCTACTTTAAGGAAGAATAGGCAGGGTGGGCTACAGTTGAGGACGTTTGACGATTTACTAAGAGATGAAAGGGTAGAAGAGTGTTTTGGTACTGATTCATCTTTCTATTTCAGGATGCTACTTACTGATCAACGGGGTTGGAATATGCGAAATGACGTATGCCATGGAATCAGTCCGGTAGGTGCCTTCAATTATTCCACGGCAGATAGAATCATGCACGTAGTCCTTTGCTTGGCTCAGGTTAGAGAGAACAATACCTAACAAGGTGCTGCTGGCGGACAATTTTTACGCTGCTCTATAAAATTGCCGCAGAACGCGACGTTATATCAGCTCTGGCTGAACGTCCGCTCTTGGCCGGTAGCTGCCGGCCGCCAGATGCAGCTTCCGGAGTCGATACCGGTGACTAAACATGGTGTAAGGCGGCCCCTAAGGTTTTTTCATTTCTGGCAAGCGCTCCAGTCCCACGGATATCTGGCAGGAATCAGTTTAACGCTGCAGAGGAGCAATGACGGTTTCCCATAGCAGCTCCGCGGCACCTTCCTGTGATAGTTTCTGATCGCGTCCTCTAGGGGCAGTCATTCCCAAGCTCGTTAGATAGAGCGATTGGTCATCTGCCTGTATCGTGAGCATCTCGTTGTACGAGCTGTCGCTGAAAGAGGCGCCCTGGCTATAGTAGATACCCGCACCCATTTGGCCTCCAACAAAGACCGTCGCCCTGGCAACGTCTTGACCGTCCTTATAGATGGTTGCCGAGAACCTATTGGCATCGACTCGCCGGAATGCCCCCTCGAAACCGGGATTGCGTGCCTGAAGTTCATTCAGTGAGTTTTCGAAATAGCGCGCGATGTACTCGAAGGTGTCGAGCTGGAACCGGTCTTTGTCCAGCTGAGTGAAGGTCTTGGTAAGACGCAGATTGCTTGATCGTGGGCCATTAGGTACTACCTGGTGGGAGGTAGTTAGGTTGATGCGATCTGTTTGCGGACTGACGCCGATGTCCCTGGTACGCAATTTCTCAGCTGCTTTACGCACCTCTTTGGCCACCAGCAGAAACGCTTCGTCCCTATCAGGCCACAACGTAACTGGCTTTCCGTCCTGAGGGGTGCCAAGGAGTTTGCCGAATGGCGCGTACTGCCAATCGCATGCGCGTAGGATCACTGGGATGACGATCGCATCACCAGCTTGATGGCGCTCCATAGCCCGCTTCATCTCGATGTTGTAACAATAGTCGGAAGCGATGAAGTCGGGGCTGACCAACAGCAGGATGATCTCATCGCTGTTGATATGTTCGTCAATGGCAGCATCGATCTCTTGGCCAGCATTGATACGTCGATCATGCCAAGTGTTGATGACCCCTTGCCGCCTGAGCATTGCAAGCTGCTTCTCAAGCTGATCTCGCAGCGCCTCGTCAACATGACAGTATGAGAAAAAAACATTGGGCAAGATCAGTAATCCCCAGTGATAGGCTTTACCCGATCTTACGATCTATTGTGCGCTGAACACAAAGCTTTATGATTACGTCAAGCATCTGGGAACTACAATTCAGATCGGCGCAGCCAAACCCTCCCCGCCTCACACCAACAAGAAGGAAAGCGGTATGGAGATCGTCACCCTCGTTGAAATCTGCTTAAACCGTATCGGAACAGCTCAAGGGACTGGTGGAGCCTTTAGCGCCAGTAAGTCGCTCGTAGTGTTTGCTGAGGTAGAAGACCCAGAAATACAGACAGTACGCGACATGGTTATCAAGGCAGCTGAGGAGAATGGAGAGACCGATGCGCTTGATGAACTCAAGCACGACCCCCACTATGGAGCAGGAACCATCTTCTTCAATATTCAGGGGAGGAACGTCCATTACAGCCAAGTATATGCCGAGTGCGAGGTCTTTCCGGCACTCAAGTCTGGAGATCGTTATTCCCGTCTACAGGAAGTTAAAACAACGTCTCGCGATAGGTGAAGCAGCAGCGCCAAGAGGTGGAGGTTTTGCTTGAAGCCGCCACGCCACTGAGTCGTCCCTAATTTTGTAGATATCGCCACGCTCAAATGGAAGCCTACTAATACTTTGCGGGGTAGTCCGCTTAAGGCCGAAAGCGGACCCTCGAATTGGCCTCACTCCTCCAGCGCGTAATCGATCGTCGTCACCACCCGCACCCGCTTGATATCGGGGGTGTAGCTGTCGAGATCCTCGATCGAGAAGTAGCCTTGGCTGGCGCTGCGAATCGCGCCGACGCGACTGCCGGAGTCTCTGGCGAACTGCTGGGCCACACCGCGTGCATCCTTGGTGGCTTCGGCGACCATTTCCGGCTTGAGGTCATTGAGGCCGGTGAACAGGAATTCGGTACGGTAATCGTAATTGGGTGACAGCACGACGCCGGCACGCACCAGTTCTCCCGTTTGGGGCATCGCTTTCTTGACGTTATCGACTGCCGGGGTTCGCAGCAGCACCGTGGCTTCGGCCTGATAACGCTCGTCGGGCCGGTCGGCGCCATAGAGGTTGGCGAATCGGTCGGTCACCTGGGGCGAGGTCACGGTAATGTTGCCGGTCTCGAAACCACGCTGGGTCAGGAATTCGCGAATGCGGGTTTCCTGAGCGGTCAGGTCGCGCTGCAGCGTTTCCAGCTCGTTGGCGGTGACGGTGTAGTGCAGCGGCCAGAGTGCCATGTCCGCTGGCACCTCACGGTCCGAAAGCCCCTTGACTGTGACGCTACGACCGGCGTCTCGCCAGGTTTCGGCGGCATCTTCGATATAGCTGCCGCCCCAGATCATGCCGATTGCCAGTAGGCCTCCCAGAATCACCGCGCTCCGTGTCGGTAGCATTGATTTCTCCTGTTTCCATAGCCGTCTGCTGGCATTGTCCTGATAGCCAGTATCGTAGCCGGTTATCAGTGCCGTGGGATAGACCGCCGCCGTCTGGCAATCCGGTGACTCTATCCATCAATCCCGCTGATATTTGATTTCAGACTGACTGATTAGTCAGCTAATAAGGTGATCCCCATAATCGCGTCATCGGTTAGGCCAAGGGGCCAACCACTCAAACGAAGATGATTGGAGGTTCACCATGAAAACTCGCATTCTCGCCGCTATCGCACTGGCCGTCGCACTCCCTGCCGCCGCTCAGGCCAACAGCGTCATGGAGCAACGGGCATTCGCTCAGCAGCACGAAGCGCTGAATACCCAGACAACTTCCAGCTATCAGTTGCTGCCGTCCGACTATCGCATCAATACCGTCAGCGGCGGCCATAGCACCGCGGCCGATCATTCCCTTGCCTATGTCGCAGCGATCACGCAGCGGGCAACCGCTATCGCTGGTGGCAATAGCGAGCTGGTCGGCCAAGGCCAGAGTGATTCAGCCGCGCAGTCGCTGCAGAACGTCAATGGCGGCGGCGATACCGGGCAGGGCAATGTCGAAATGTCTTTCGCCAGCCTCGATTGATCGATAAGGCTGTGACGGTAGGCGCCCGAGTGTCGGGCGCCCTGACAGGAATTGAAACTCGAGCCGTATGACACTCGAGCCGGCACGACCACTTTTGCTTCTTCTTAGTTGCTTCTTGCTAGTTGGTACTTCCAGGTTCCCTGTACCTCCAACTTCCCCGGTCCATCCCCTGGTCCGGGGCTTTTTTGTGTCTGGCCATCATGATTTCCGCCGGCGTAGACCAGCTGCGTGTGGCCCGGCTCGTTGACGGTGCGGGTCAGCTGGATGAGTACCAGTACGCCGGGTCGTGGTCGGATTCCGGGCGCCGATGAACTCCTTGCGGACTTCCCTGGACGCCTCGGAAACCATGATCAGACGGCGGTGTAACCACCATCCGCCATCACTACGGAACCTGTCATGTAGCTCGCACGATCACAGGCGGCAAATGCGATAATCTCCGCGATCTCTTCAGGCTGGGCCGCGCGGCCTATTGGTGTGCTCTCGCCATGCTTGGCCAGAAAATCACGTCCATTCGACATGATATCGTCCAGAATCCCGGTCACGATATCGCCAGGCGCTACTACGTTGGCGCGAATACCATGCTCGGCACCCTCCAAAGCCAGCACTCGGGTCAACTGAGCTATGGCGCCCTTCGAGGCGGCGTAAGCGCCGATGGTAGGAAACGCGACATGGCAGGCATAGGAACCCACATTCACGATCGTGCCACGGTTGGCGGCGATCATGACTTTCATCGCCTCGCGCGAATGTAGAAAAGTCCCGCGCAGATTCACATCGAGCACGGAGTCCCAATCCTCGATCGTCATCTCCGCCACACGCTTGTTGATGATGCGCGCAGCGTTATTGATAAGAATGTCCAATCGGCCAAAGCGCGCCATTGCCAGCTCGACCGCTCGAGTAGCCGACTTTTCTTCTGAAATGTCGCCGGTTATCGAGACGATCCGGTCGGAGTATGACTCGAGTTCTGCGACTTCAGGTTTCACGTCTTCCGCGACGACATAAGCGCCGCGGTCAGCGAAGAGTCTGGTCACGGCGCTGCCCACGCCGCCAGCGGCACCTGTCACGATTGCGACGCGGCCATCGAATTCTCGATTCAGATCAGTCATGCGTATTCTCCTGGTAGTGAAAAAGCACCGTCTTTGACGGTTCGGAGAAAACAGTAGAGGTTTCGCGTAGGCAGATAATCAGCAGATGGCTGAAAGCGATAGTTAGTAGTGCTAATCAATCAGAGGGCATGCGAATGGTCTGCTTCATAAAGTCGATGAACGCACGCATTACCGCAGAGTTCTGGTGTTGCCTCGGAAAGCAGAGATAGAAGCCCTCGAATGGCGCACTCCAGTCTGTCAGCAACGGGATGAGTTCGCCGTTGTCGACGTATGGTCGAATCTGATCTTCTGCCCAGAAAGCGACGCCAGCGCCTCTCACGGCTGCCTCAAGAGCGATGCGCTGATCGTTGAACGACAGAACGCCATCCAGTGTGACCTTGAGCCACTGGCCATCCTTGAAGAACTCCCATTGATAACTGCCCAGCTGACCCGGCCATCGCCAGGTAATGCATCGATGTCCCCCGAGGTCAGCCGGTGTTTCCGGATAGCCGAACCGTTCCAGGTAGGAAGGAGACGCCGCAGCAACCTGGCGAATTCGTGGTCCTAGCGGTATCGCAACGAAACCCTGATCCAGCATTTCCTCAAGACGGATGGAGAAGTCGTAGCCCTGATGGACCACGTCCAGTGAAGCGTCATCGAGGGTCACGTCGATTCGAATATCCGGAAACGCATCAAAGAAGTCGGGCAGATGCGGTTCCAGATACAACCGTGATCCCATGCGCATGGCGTGCACGCGAATCCGGCCGCGCGGTCGAGTGGCAAGCAGGGAGGTGTCAGTCACGGCAGCCGACACTTCATTCAGAGCAGGCTTCAATCGATCTGCCAAATGCTTACCGGCTTCCGTCAGATGGACGCGCCGGGTCGTGCGATGCAGAAGCTGCACACCCATCCGGCTCTCGAGAGCTTTGGTGCTCTGGCTCAACGCCGAAGGTGTAACATCCAGCGATTCAGCTGCGCGTACGAAGCTGCCATGTTCCACGATAGCCATGAAGCCTTGCAGCTCTGCGAACTCGGTTCCGCGCATCGAAAAGGTCCTCGTTCGATTCAGCGTTGAATAAGCCTTCATTGCTGCCGAAATTTAAGCCTCGGATCCCTGCCTACGAACCGCCATATCGCATGAGCATGCCGGATTCAGCCCTGACTTCGCTGTGCGCCTTGAGCGTGGGTATCGGTACGGCTCGCCATTGGATGGCGCGCAATCGACTTACAAATTCTGGCAGACCGAGCATTGGGATCCGCCTCAGGTAAATCCGTGGGAAAGGCTGGTTAGGCTGCCTCGATCAGGACGTCTCTCACTCACCTTTCAATGACTGCCCCATCAATCCCGGTGATATTCGACTTCGCGCCAACTGATTAGCCAGCTAATAAGGTGGCCCCCATAATCTCGTCATCGGTTAGGCCAAGGGGCCAACCACTAAAACGAAGATGATTGGAGGTTCAACATGAAAACTCGCATTCTCGCCGCTATCGCACTGGCCGTTGCCCTGCCTGCCGCCGCTCAGGCCAACAGTGTCATGGAACAACGAGCCTTCGCTCAGCAGCATGAAGCCTTGAATACCCAGACGACTTCCGGCTATCAGGCACTGCCGACCGAGTACCGCGTAGCCACCTTCGACAATGGCTATAGCGATGAAGCCGGTCGCGCCCTGGCCAGCGTCGAAGAGTCTACCCGTCACGGCACTCATCTCATCGGTGCAAGCACCGACCTGATTGGCCAGGGCCAAAGCGTGGCGGCCGCTCAGGCGCTGCAGAATGTGAATGGCGGCGGTGATACCGGCCACGGCAACGTCGAAATGACTTTCGCCAGCCTCGACTGATCGAGACCGCTATTGCAGCAGGCGCCCGTATGATCGGGCGCCTTGAAATGAGCTGAAACTCGAGCTGAATCTGTGCCGTTTTGGTGCATCTCGGTTCATGACACTTCTGAATTTCCGGCGCTTCTGACTTGCCAGCGCTCTCGGGTGTCTAGTACCCGTTCCCTGTACCTCCAACTTCCCCGGCCCATCCCCTGGTCCGGGGCTTTTTGCGTGTGAAACCGTTCTAGTCTTCGTCTTCGTCTGCATCGGTCTTCTGCTGGCCGTCGACCTTCTGCTGACTGAGATGCTCCATGAAGCGCCGGCGCCATTCGAGCAGGCTGTTGCGTCTGAGCACGCCGATCATCTGCTGGTAGCGTTTGCGGCGCTCCTCGAGTGGCATGTTCAGGGCCTGTTCGATGGCGCTGGCGATGGCGTGCACGTCGTAGGGATTGACCAGTAGCGCGCTGCTCAACTCGTTGGCGGCACCGGCCAGCTCGCTGAGCACCAGCACGCCGGGGTCTTCGGGGTCCTGGGCGGCGACGAACTCCTTGCAGACCAGGTTCATGCCATCGCGCAGCGGCGTCACCAGGCCGACTCGGGCGGAGCGGAACAACCCAATCAGCGCCTCGCGGGGGTAGGTCTGGTTGAGATAGTGCACCGGCACCCAGTCGAAATCGGCGTAGGTGCCGTTGATGTGTCCGGCCATCTCCTCGAGCTGGCGGCGCAGCTCATCGTATTCGGGGATCTCGCTACGCGAGGGGCTGGCGATCTGCATGAACAGCGTCTTCTGGCGGCGATGCTCGAAATCGGTGAGCAGTGCCTCGAAGGCGTTGAAGCGCTGCACCAGCCCCTTGGAGTAGTCGAGCCGGTCGGCGCCGATGATCAGGTCGCGCTCGCCCAGATCCTCCTGGAGCTGACGCGCCTGTTCATTGGCGCAGGAGCGCTCGGCTTCGGCGGTCAGCTCATCGACGTCGATGCCCACCGGGTAGACGCCGGTGCGTATCCGTTGGCCGTTGCACTCGATCATGTCGCCGAAGACCGCGGCGCCGAACGTCTCGATCGCCGCCTGGCGGAAAGCGTGCAGGTCGTTGTCGGTCTGGAAGCCGATCAGGTCGTAGTGCAGCAGATCGTCGAGCAATTCGCGGTAGCCGGGCAGTGCTCGCAGCAGATCGTAGCTGGGGAAGGGAATGTGCAGGTAGAACCCCATCGGATCCTCGACGCCCGCTTTGCGCAGCTCCTTGGCCAGTGGCAGCAGGTGGTAATCGTGCACCCAGATCAGTTCGCCGCCCTCGAGCAGTGTGGTCAAGGCGCTGGCGAAGCGCTCGTTGACTCGCCGATACGCCTTGGCGTACTTCAGCTGGAAGTCCATGGCACCCAGGTTGAAGTGGAACACCGGCCAGACGACTTCGTTGGAGAAGCCCAGATAGTAGTCTTCGTAGTCTTCCTTGGAGAGCGGCAGGGTGGCGTAGGTGATGTTGCCGCGCTCTACGGTGGTGGGTTGGCTCGAGGACGCGTCGCTGACCTTGCCGTCCCAACCGAACCACAGCCCGCCGTATTCGTTGAGAGCGCCGGTGATCGCCACGGCCAGGCCGCCGGCTTCGGATTTGCCGGGTTCGGGGATGGACACGCGATTGGAAATGACGACGAGACGGGTCATACAGCCTCCTCCCAGCTACGGCTGAGATGTGTTGCCGAGTTGATCAACCCGACCATGCTGTAGGTCTGCGGGAAGTTGCCCCACAGTTCGCGATTGGCGGTGTCCAGATCCTCGGAAAGCAACCCTTGGCGGTTGCGGCACTCGAGCATGTTCTCGAACAGGCGCCGTGCTTCGTCCTTGCGGCCGATCGCGCAGAGCGCGTCGATGAACCAGAAGGTGCAGATGTTGAAGGCGTTCTCGGGGTGGCCGAAATCGTCGGCGGCGGCGTAGCGAAACAGGTGGTCGCCGCGCCGCAGTTCGACCTCGATGGCATCGACCGTGGAGACGAAGCGCGGGTCGTCGGCTTTGAGGAAGTCCAGGTCGTGCATCAGCAGCAGGCTGGCGTCCATGGTTTCGCCGCCGAAGCTCTCGGTGAAGGCCTGACGCGATTCGCTCCATGCTTCTTGGCAGATGACCTCGTGCATGGCGTCTGCCTGCTGGCGCCAGCGGGTCGAATCCTCGGGTAGTTCGAGCTGGCCGGCAATGCGGGCCAGCCGGTCGCAGGCTGCCCAGCACATGATCGCGGAGTAGGTGTGCACTCGGGCGCGGCCGCGGTATTCCCAGATGCCGGCATCGGGCTTGTCGAACAGTCGCGCCGCCTGCTCGCCGAGCAGCGTGAGGCGGCGAAACAGTGCCTCATCGCCGGGTCGCGTCAGGCGCTCATCGAAGAAGGCCTGGTTGGCCGCCAGCACCACGGCGCCATAGACGTCATGCTGTATCTGGCTGTAGGCGGCATTGCCGGTGCGCACCGGCCCCATGCCGCGATAGCCGCCCAGTCCTGACATGTCGAACTCGTCTAGTCGTGCCTCGCCGCCGATGCCGTAGAGTGGTTGCAGCTCGCGCTCGGCCGCGCCGACCACCAGGTTGAGAATGTAATTGAGGTAATTCTCCATGGTGGCCGTGGTGCCCAGCCGGTTGAGCGCGTGGACCACGAAGTAGGCATCGCGCAACCAGCAGTAGCGGTAGTCCCAGTTGCGCTGGCTGTCGGCGGCTTCGGGCACCGAGGTGGTCATCGCCGCGATCACCGCGCCGGTATCTTCGAAGGTACTCAGCTTGAGCGTGATCGCCGCGCGGATGACCGCTGTCTGCCAGTCGAAGGGGATCGACAGTCCGCGAACCCAATCATGCCAGTAGGTGGCGGTCTCGCTGTGAAAGCGCTGGCACAGGGTGGTTACCGATTCGGTGACACTTTCATCGGGACCGAGCAGGAAGTTGAGTTCACCGTCGATCACGATCGGCGATTCCTGCTGGACGTAAGTGATCGAGGCGTCGGTGGTCAGGCGTGTGACCCGGTTGCGACCGATATAGCGAATATGGTGACTGCCCTGCGTGGTATTGGGCGTCTGGGTGCCATATTCGCTGGTCGGGCGCAGCTTGACGCGGATCACCGGCGTGCCGGCGAGGGGCTCGACACGACGAACCAGCCCGACCGGACGAAAAGGCCGCCCGAATTGATTGAAGCGCGGGCAGAAGTCACTGATACGAATGCGTCCGCCGTACTTGTCGGTGAGTTCGGTGCACAGAATCGCGGTGTTGCGCTGGTAGTACTGTTTGGTGTCGACCAGATCCTGCAGCTCGATACTGAAATAGCCGCGATCCTGGTCGTCCATCAGGTGCGAGAAGAACGGGTCGCCGTCGAAGCGTGGCAGGCAGCACCAGACGATACGTGCCTGGCTGTCGATCAGTGCGCCGATCTGGCAGTTGCCGATGAGGCCGAGTTCCAGAGTGGAATGTTGCGCGTCGTGGGGCGGGATCAGGGATCCGGCGTTATCAGAGTCTCCAGCCATGTCAGTACCTCCTGTACTGATTCGAGATAGCAGGTAGCGGCAGTGTCATCCTGGCTGCCGACACGCACGGAATGTCCGCCACGAGCGTTGACGATGCGAAAGGCGTCTTCATCGGTGACGTCGTCGCCAATGAAGACCGGCTTGCGATCTCGGAAGGCCGCGGTTTCGTCGAGCAGGCGGGCAACAGCGGTCCCCTTATCATAGCCGCTGGGGCGCAGCTCGAGGACGCATTTGCCGGGAACCAGCTCGAAGGTGTCGCCCAGCGATCGCTGTTGGGCTTCGAAGAACTCGTGGCACGCTCTAGCGAGTTCGGGAGCGCTGCGGTAGTGCAGGGTCAGCGAGACGCCCTTGTCCTCGTAGTGCAGGCCGGGACGACCTTCGACGAAGGCCGCCAGAGCGTCGCGGCAGGATGCCAGTTGGGCGGGTTGATCGACCGCCGAATGGCGGGAGCCGTCGGCATCCCGCCACTCCAGTCCATGAATGCCAGCCATTGGTAGGGAGACCGGCGCGAGCAGACGCTCGAGCTGATCCAGCGGACGCCCGCTGACCACTGCCACCGCACCGTCGTAGGTCTCGAGGAGTTCGCCGAGCAGCGCCTTCAGTCGTGGCGATACTTGGACATCGTCGGGATGGGCGGCGAGCGACACTAGCGTGCCGTCGAAATCGAGAAACAGCGCCCAGTCTCGACGAGGTGGGGGCAACTGAGAACAAGGCTGGTTCGAAGAAGGTTTGGACATTGGCCTGCGCGCGCTCATCTGAGTGAATGATCGGGTTCGTCGGCGTCGCCAGCTTGGGTGGTTCTGCGGTACGCCTGGTAAAACCCGCCCATGGAGGGCAGCTCAGAGCGACGGTCGAAACGCCGGCTGCATGCCGGCGTTGCCCTGGTGCGCCTTTCTCGGACGGAAACGGGTAGGGAGGTGATGCCGTCCGGCCTGGTGTTTTTCGGTCTGGAGTTGTCCGGTCCAAAATCGCCCGGTCTAGAGTTGTCCCGCTGAAAGTTTGTCCGACTGAAGGTTGACCTGGTTTATGACCAGCAGCCCGCTCCGGGCTCAGTCGTCATCCGCGGCGGCTGACTGGAAGGCGCGTTTTTCGTCGGGAAGGCGGACCATGTCGCCAACGTTGAGTTCGCCATGGCTGTCGTGGCGGTCCCCGTTGTCGCCGACCAGTGCAGCGACCTTGCCGATGCTGACGCCATCCTTGTAGGCCTCGACCTGCACCCGCACCGTGGAGCCATGATAGCGCGCGGTCAGCATCATGCCCGGTTGCGGCGTGACACGATGCTGTTCGTCCTTGGCGTAGTGGGCGTCGACACTGGCGCCACCCGGGGTATCCCATTCAACATGCTTGTGCATGGCTCTCTCCTTGCCGTTAGCATCATTGCCCGTTCAGCGTAGCTGTTAATCGGCTGGTTTGCTGCCAGTGAGGTGTCTCGCACTGGCATCTCGTGTTCATGCCACGCGCTATCATGGAGCCGGGGAGGCACGCCGAAAGGTGAAGACACGAACGGTTACGAATGCTTGTCTTTTGGGCGGCTTGCCAGCAGAGTAAACGTTGTCTTTCAGGACGGGATAAAGTCTTTCACAGCCCAACAAAAGCCTTTTACGACCCAATAAAGCCTTTCATGATCGAATAAAGTCTTTCATGACCGAATAAAGTCTTTCGCAACCCTACCAAGAGCGACAACAGCGATGAAGAAGACAGTACTGGCACTCGCCATTGCGGCAACTACGGCCTGCGGCGGCGTCGCGCAGGCGGATGTCAAAGTGGGATTTCTCGGGGGCTTTACCGGCGGTATCGAAAGCCTGACACCGCCGATTTTCGATGGCGCCAAGCTCGCGATGCAGGAGGTCAATGAGCAGGGCGGCCTGCTGGATGGTGAAGACATGGTGATGCCGTCAGGCGATACGACCTGTTCGGACGCTTCGGCCGCCTCCAATGCCGCCGACCGTCTGGTGAACAGCGAGAAGGTGACCGCGATCGTCGGCGCGCTATGTACCGGTGCCACCATTGCGGCGGCCAACAATGCCGCGATCCCCGGTGGCGTGGTGATGGTCTCGCCGGCTTCCACCGCCCCGGCGGTGACGGATCTCGACGACAACGATCTGGTCTTCCGGACCGTGCCTTCCGATGCCTTCCAGGGCGAACAGCTGGCCAAGCTGCTGCTGTCCAAGGGCATCGAGGACGTCGCCGTGACCTACGTCAACAATGACTACGGTCAGGGCCTCGACGACGCCTTCACCAAGACTTTCGAAGCCGAAGGTGGCTCGGTCTCCGCCAATCTGGCGCATGAGGACAATCGGGCGGACTATCGTTCGGAGATCGGCAAGCTCTCTTCCGGCGGTTCGCAGACGCTGGTCGTGCTCGCCTACGCCGATACCTCGGGCCAGACGATCCTGCGTCAGGCCTACGAAAGCGGCGCGTTCACTCAGTATGCCGGCGGTGACGGCATGGTCGGCAACTCGCTGGTCGAAGCGGTCGGCGCCGACGTACTCGAAGGCATGATCGCGACACGTCCGGGCTCCCCGGATGCGCCGGGCGGCGATGTCTTCAACGATCTGGCGAAGAAGGCCGACATCGATCCGAGCGCGGTGTTCGCGGCGCAGTCCTACGATGCCGCCTTCCTGCTGGCGCTCGCCATCGAGAAGAACGGCAGCGCGGACCGCGAGGGCTTGTCCAAGGCACTTCGCGATGTTGCCACCGAGCCGGGCGAGACGATCCTGCCGGGTGAATGGGAGAAAGCCAAGAAGTTGCTCAAAGAGGGTAAGGAGATCAACTATCAGGGCGCTTCCGGCAACCAGGAGTTCGACGACAACGGCGACGTGCCGGGCATCGTGGTCGAAATGGCGGTCGAGGATGGCAAGTTCGTCACCAAGGGTGCGATTGGTGAATAAATAGCGAGCCGCCGACGAGTGATCGGCGTCACTGTTCAGATAGCAAAACCCCGAGCTCAGGCTCGGGGTTTTGCGTTTCGGGCTTCGTAAAATCGCTCAATCGTGATGTGCGACCTTCTCCGGTATCAGTCCGCGCGGGGCGAAGCGCAGCACCAGCAGAATCAGCAGGCCGATCACGAACACTCTCGCCTGCAATGCGCGACTGTCGAGATTGCCTGGCTGCCAGTCGAACCAGTGCGAGCCCAGTGCGACGAAGGCGTGCATCACGGCCAGCGCCATCGGCCCCGACATGATCCAGATCACGTAGACCAGCACGGCGCCGAACAGTGTGCCCAGGTTGTTGCCCGGGCCACCGAGAATCACCATCACCAGCACCAGGAAGGTGTGATTGAGCGGCAGGAAGCCCTGCGGATCGAACAGGCCGTTGAAGCTGGTCAGCGCCGCGCCGCCGATGCCCATCAAAATACAGCCGAAGACGAAGATCTCCTGACGGCGGCGGTTGATCGACTTGCCCATGGCCGCGGCGGAGACTTCGTTGTCGCGGATGGCGCGGATCATGCGGCCCCAGGGGGCGTGATAGGCGCGATGGAGCAGGAAGAAGATCACCGCGATCATCACCACGGTCACCGAGAGATAGAGCGCTCTCGCCGTCAGAAAGCCGACGTCACCGGGTTCCGCCACCGGCCAGGGCAGCGGCGAAATCGTCGCGGTGCCGCGAGTGAGCCAGTCTGAGTTCTTGAGAAACGCCTTGATGATCTCGGCAATGCCGAGCGTCGCGATGACCAGGTAGTCGCTGCGAAGTCCGAGACAGATATGACCGATGAAGTAGCCGACACCACCGGCCAGCACGCCGCCGACGATCCAGCCCAGCCACACGGGCAACCCCAGACCGCCGATGAACTCCACCTGGGATTCGATATCGCCGGTCACGCTGCGCAGCCAGCTGATCACGACCAGATAGCCGACGAGCCCCGCGACGATGGCCAGTGTCGTGCGCAGCAGTTTTGGAACGCCGATGCGATCGAGGCGGCTGATGCCGAACACGATGGCCGTCACCACGACCATCGCCAGCAGAACCCAGCCCAGGCGTCCGGGCAGGTCGCTCGACCAGAATTCATGATTGACGGGGATGCTGAAGAACGTCGCCGAGAAGCCACCCAGCGCCACGAAACCCATGATGCCGGCATTGAACTGGCCGGCGTAGCCCCACTGGATCGTCAGGCCGAGGGCGAGAATCGCATAGCACGAAGCTTCCACCAGCATGCGCGTGGAATAGGCCGGGCCCATGGTCGCGAACACGGCGAGCACGACGAGGGCAAGCCCGCCGAACAGGACGAGTTCGCGCTTCGGCATCGTGCGGTGGGAAGCGGCGTGCCGTGAGCTCGGCGTATTGGAAGTCGAATTCATCAGATCACCTTCCCTTTGAAGATGCCGGTCGGACGCCAGATCAGTACCGCGATCAGGATGAAGAAGGGCACGACGATTTTGTATTCGGTGCCCACCAGCGCGAGGTTGTTGGGCAGTTCCAGCCACGTCGGCAGGCTATCGCGCAACGGCCTGAGCAGCACCGACCAGTTGAACACCGCCAGAGTTTCGGCAAAGCCGACCAGAAAGCCGCCGGCGATGGCGCCATACGGATGGCCGACGCCGCCGACGATGGCAGCGGCGAAGATCGGCAGCAGCAGGAAGAAACTGAGATCCGGCTTGAAGGCGACATCCAGCGACAGCAGCGTCCCCGCCAGGGTGGCAAGCGACCCGGCGATGACCCAGGTCAGCGTGATGATCAGCTTGGTGTTGATGCCGGAGGCCCGGGCGAGATCGGGGTTGTCGGACATCGCCCGCATCGCCTTGCCCAAGCGGGCCCGAGTCAGAAACAGGTGCAGCCCGACCACGGCGAGCACGGTCACGATGAACAGAATGATCTGCGGTTCGGTGAGGATGATCGGTCGGGTAATGCCGGGTACGTCGATCCGGAAGATCTCCTTGCGCGCGTCGACGTAGAGGTTCTGGGAGCCGGTACCGGCGAACAACCGGATCAGCCCCTGCAGCATCAGGGTGACACCCAGCGACGCGATCACCATCACGATCGGTTTGACGCCGTGATTGCGCAGTGGCTGATAGAAGGCGCGATCGATCCCCACGGCGATCAGTGAGGTGATCGCCATCCCCACCGGCAGCATGACGATCGCCGTTGGCAGGCCGAGCGGGTCGCCGGCATGGGGGAAAGCCAGCGTCAGCAACAGCACGGCGAGGGTGCCGAGCGTCATCATGTCAGCATGGGCGAAGTGGGCAAAGCGCAGGATGCTGTAGATCAGCGTCACGCCGACCGCGCCGATGGCGTAGATGCAGCCGGTGACGCTGCCGGCGATCACCACGTAGTTGAAGAAATAGATCAGCTCATTCACGACAGGGTCTCTCTTGAAAGCGGGGTCTCGCGGCCGGGAGTACCGGACGACAAGGCGGCGTCAGCCACCGAGGAAGCTCTTGGCCACCTGCGGATCATCGAGCAGCGCCGCGCCGGTATCGGTGAAACGGTTCTGCCCGGCCGCGAGCACGAAGCCCTTGTGCGCGATACGCAGCGCCTGCTTGGCGTTCTGCTCGACCATCAGCACGCCGACACCGGCGGCATTGATGGTCTTCACCCGCTCGAAGATTTCGTTCATGTAAAGCGGCGAGAGCCCGGCGGTCGGCTCGTCGAGCAGCAGCACGCTGGGTTCGTTCATCAGCGCCCGGCCCATGGCCACCATCTGTCGTTGGCCGCCTGACAGCTCGCCGGCGGGTTGACGACGCTTCTCGAGCAGCGGAGGAAAGAATTCGTAGATCTGCGCCTTGAGCCGCGAAGCGGTACCCGGTTTGAGGAAAGCGCCCATCTCCAGGTTCTCCTCGACGGAGAGACTGGGGAAGATGTTGTTCTCCTGGGGGACGAAGCCCATGCCCATTTCCACCAGCTTGTGGGGGGAAAGGTTGGTAATCGCTTCGCCGCGCAGCCGGATCTCGCCTTGGGTAATCGTCAGCAGGCCGAATATGGCCTTGAGCATGGTCGATTTGCCGGCGCCGTTGGGGCCGACGATAACGCCGACTTCATCGGCCTCGATCGTCATGTTGACGCCGTTCAAGATGTTCATGCCGCCGTAGCCGCCATGAACGTCGATCGCTTCCAGTAGTGGCATGGTGTGCTCGGTTTATTGTTGAGAATGCCTTGAAGGGTATGAGGCTACCCGGGGCGTTCTGAACCCCTGTATCGTCTCGGCGTTCTGGTCTGTTCGTTTTTAGGTTTATCGCGTCTCGGCGGCCATCTTGAGGCCCTGGGCCGCCTGATTCGGCGCTCTAAACCCTAGGCGGGTTCCGCTCCAAAGTAGGCTTCGATCACTTCCGGGTTGTTCTGGATCTCGGTGATCGAGCCTTCCATCATCACCTGACCCTGGGCCAGCACGATGACCGGGTCGCACAGCCGCGCGATCATGTCCATGTCGTGTTCGATGACCAGGAAGGTGTAGCCAAGCTCGCGATTGAGGCGTTCGATATTACCCATCAGATCGCCGAGCAGGGTGCGATTGACCCCGGCGGCGATTTCGTCGAGCAGCACGACGCGGGCATCGGTCATCATCGTGCGACCCAGTTCGAGGAGTTTCTTCTGCCCCCCGGAAAGGTTGCCGGCCAGTTCGTTGCGCACGTGCGAGAGCCCGACGAAGTCGAGCACCTCGAGAGCACGGCGGCGAACTTCGGCCTCCTGTCGACGCACTTCACCGGGTTTCAGCCAGGTACTGAACAGGTTCTCGCCTTCCTGGCTCGGCGGCACCATCATCAGATTTTCGAGCGCAGTCAGGTGACTGAATTCGTGGGCGATCTGAAACGTGCGTAGCAGACCCTGATGGAAGCGTTGATTGGCAGTCAGGTGAGTGATCGGTTTGCCGTCGAGCAGGACCTCACCACTATCGGGCATGAGGCTGCCGGCGATGATGTTGAACAGCGTGGACTTGCCGGCGCCGTTGGGGCCGATCATACCGGTGACCGAGCCCTCGGCGACCTGAATGGAGCAGTCGTCGATGACCGTCAGGCCTCCGAACGACTTGCGAATATTGCGGACATCGATGATCGGCGTCATCGGGTTTCCCTTAGCGCGTCATTGCTATTGTTGAGCGGATACGCCGGTAAGACGGCGCTCCAGCTGTCGCTTATTGATGATGTTGCCGATTGTACAGCGGTGGGTCATCTTGAATAGTTTTTCTTGTTCAACGCTCGAACGCCACAAACGAATACACCCGCCGAAGGGCGGGTGTATCGATGTCACGTCAACGCGATCGATTCAGCGTGCGATCAGCCTTTCTTGCCGGCTCGCTTGCGCTCGTTTTCGGTCAGGTGCTTCTTGCGCAGACGAATGTGGCTTGGCGTCACCTCTACCAGTTCATCGGAATCGAGGAATTCGATCGCCTGTTCGAGCGTGAACTTGATCGGTGGCGTCAGCACGATGTTTTCATCGTTACCCGTCGAGCGCATGTTGTCGAGCTTCTTGCCCTTGGTCGGGTTGACCACCATGTCGTTGGCACGGTTGTTGATGCCGATCAGCATGCCTTCGTAGACTTCCGTGGCGTGATCGATGATCAGCTTGCCGCGCTCCTGCAGCGCGTAAAGCGCATAGGCCAGGGCCTTGCCGCCGACCATGGAGACCAGCACGCCGTTACGACGCTCGATGGAGGCATCCGGCTTCAGCGGGCCGTAATGATCGAAGCGGCTGGTCAGGATGCCGGTGCCCGAGGTCAGGGTCAGGAACTGGCCACGGAAGCCGATCAGACCGCGCGCGGGGATGATGAAGTCCAGACGCACACGACCCTTGCCATCCGGGTTCATGTTGGTCAGCTCGCCCTTGCGGTAGCCGAGCTCTTCCATCACCGAGCCCTGATGCTGCTCTTCACAGTCGATGATGACTTCTTCGTACGGCTCCTGCTTGACGCCGTCGATCTCGCGGATGATGACCTCGGGGCGGCCCACGGCCAGCTCGAAGCCTTCACGACGCATGGTTTCGATCAACACCGAGAGGTGCAGTTCGCCACGTCCGGAGACCTTGAACTTCTCCGGCGTCTCAGCCTGCTCGACACGCAGCGCCACGTTGTGGATCAGCTCCTGGTCGAGACGATCCTTGATGTTACGGCTGGTGACGTACTTGCCTTCCTTGCCGGCGAACGGCGAGTCGTTGACCTGGAAGGTCATCGAGACGGTTGGCTCGTCGACGGAGAGCGGCGGCAACGCTTCGACGACGTTGACGTCGCAGAGCGTGTCGGAGATCGCCAGGTTGTCGATACCGGTGATGCAGACGATGTCGCCGGCGGTGGCTTCGTCGGTCTGCACGCGTTCCAGACCCATGTGCGTCATCACCTGGCCGATCTTGCCCTTACGGGTCGCGCCTTCCTTGGTGATGATGCTGATCTGCTGGCTGGGCTTGACGCTACCACGCTTGATGCGGCCGAGACCGATAACGCCGACGTAGCTGTTGTAGTCCAGCGCTGAGATCTGCATCTGGAACGGGCCGTCAAGTTCGACCTTGGGCGGCTCGACGATGTCGACGATCGACTGGAACATCGGCGTCATGTCCTCGGCCATCGCGTCCGGCTCCATGCCGGCGATACCGTTGAGCGCGGAGCAGTAGATGATCGGGAAATCGAGCTGTTCGTCGGTGGCGCCGAGGTTGTCGAACAGATCGAAAATCTGATCGACCACCCAATCCGGGCGCGCGCCCGGGCGGTCGACCTTGTTGACCACGACGATCGGCTTGAGGCCCTGGGCGAAAGCCTTCTGGGTCACGAAGCGAGTCTGCGGCATCGGGCCGTCGACGGCATCGACCAGCAGCAATACGGAATCGACCATGGACATGACGCGTTCGACTTCGCCACCGAAGTCGGCGTGTCCTGGTGTATCGACGATATTGATGTGGTAGTTGTGGCCTTTACCGTCATCCCAGCGGATCGCGGTGTTCTTGGCCAGAATGGTGATGCCGCGTTCCTTCTCCTGATCATTGGAGTCCATGATCCGGTCTTGGCCTTCGGCCTTGCGATCCAGCGTGCCGGACTGGCTCAGGAGCTTGTCGACCAGTGTCGTTTTGCCATGGTCGACGTGGGCGATAATGGCAATGTTCCTAATGCTCTCGATACGAGCGTTAGAGGCGTTGTCACTCATGGGGCGGTTTCCATCGTAAAATGTGTGCGCCCATGTCTAAGTCGATGATCCACGCTCAAGCGCTGGATCGACGAGTCCCCTGGGCACTGAGTAGGAGGGTCGGGCGCGCATTGTACAGCCAAGCGCGCGACACTGGCTACTTTAGTCTATCCGGATAATTTATCGATGGATCGCAGGATCTTTCTTGTGCGATTTCCGCGCACGGCAAGCGGGTTGGGTCACGGTTCGAGAGGCGTATGACGGACGCAGAAAGATTGTGCGGATGGATTCGCGCCGACGCTTGGCGCATGGCGGCGCTGCGCAAGGCTCGGTCGCAGGGGCTGCCCGACTGGTGGCTGGCGGCCGGCTTCGTGCGCAACCTGGTCTGGGACCGGCTGCATGGCTATGCGTCGTCGACACCGCTCAACGATATCGATCTTGTCTATTTCGAGCCCGCCAACCCCCACGCGCTGATCGATCGCGAGCATGAAGCGAGTCTCAATCACGCCACCCATCTGCCCTGGTCGGTCAAGAATCAGGCGCGCATGCACCACCGACATGGGCACGCTGCCTATACCTCTATAGAGGAGGCGTTGAGCGTATGGGTCGAATGTGAAACCGCCGTCGGCGTGACGCTGGATGACGATGAGCGTCTGCGTCTGCTCGCGCCGCTTGGCATCGAGTCGCTGATGGCGGGGCGGGTAACGTCCAATCCATACCATGGTGACCGTGAGGTGTTTCGACGTCGGGTCTCGGCCAAGGGGTGGCGTCATCGCTGGCCGAGGCTCGAGATAGAAGATTTCCCCGGCGGAAGTTAGCCCGACAGATTGCCGAGCAGCCAGTCGAACAGCCGCCCGGGGCTATTGGCGATTGGCTGCGTGATCAGGAAGCGTGGCAACAGAACGGTGTCGATCGGAGGTTCCAGCCAGCCGGCGCGGCGGGTCAAAACGCGCTCGAATCCGGCGTTGACGGCCAGCTTGGCCAACGCCTCATCCGCCGGTTCGTTGGCACAGGCGGCCACGTTCAGCGGATGTCGACAGAGAACCGCTAACTGGTGCTGGCTATCGCGAAGTCGATTCAGGGTCTGAACGTCCTGCGGCATGGCTCGTGTCGGCACCAGACTTCCGAAGCGGAAAAGTCCGCCCTGTTCCAGGCGGCGGATGCTGAACGCGTCCAGCGCTTGATCGGCGAACACCGGTTCGTCACCCAGTGACGCGGCGATCGCGCGCAGCGTCAGGGCATGATGGGATCGTTCGAGCTCATCGACGTAGCTCTTGATCGCCTGGCTGTAGCGCTCGTCCCGATGGCCGTTGGCAATCGGCGGCATCGGCAGGGCTGCGTCGGCGAGCAGCCGATGCGCGTTATTGGCGGTATCTTCGCGCCATAGCGCCTCGCCGAGGACCTCGTGCCAACTGCTCCAGGCCCGTTGGGTGATCGGGGAAGGAAGAAACACGTTGGCCGGCAGCGCCAGCCGCTCCATCGTCGGCGAGATCTGCTTGAGCGTATCGCGCCAGCCACCGTCGAACGTAAGCGTAATGCGAGGCAGTTGATCGTGATGTAGCTGCAGCGCGCTTTCCAGGCTGACGATCTGGGCACTTTCGCTGAGACTTTCCAGCAGTTTCCGAAAGCTCTCCGGACCCAGGCACCAGTCGGATCGATGAGGCAGACGTGCCTCGGCTTCGTCATGCATGACCCGGCGCAGCGCGAGAATGGCGCTGCGGCCCCATAATGGTTCACTCAGGTTGAGACGCCAGTGGCCTCTTAGCCGCTGTACCACGTCCTGTGTACGATCCAGCCTGGGCATGGGGAATTCCGTTACTGAAGTCGTTGATCGCCATCATTACAGGCGCCTTGTCACAGTATCCGTTGCCAATCGGATTTCGGCAAAGTTTCTAGGCAAGGCTTCGGATGATTTATTTTGGTGCATTGGTATTAAATTTCGATCCATATTGGTGCGTTATCCGCCCCGTCTGTCTTCGGGGAGCGCCATTTGAGCGCCAATATAGGGCTATCAGTGCCCGTGCACTCCACCGCACCATCCTGAATTGCCTTTTTTATCATTCGCTTATTGTTTTGTTTCAGCGCTCCGCTTCATTTTGGCACATTCTCTGCATATCAATGTAAAAAGGTGTGCACATGGGCAAGAGTGCCGACTTCATGCTACAAAATACGCACGCCACACAGACGTACGCCAAACAACGGTGTTGGACATTCGTTAACGAATCGAGCCATGGCTCACAGTGGAGGACTACATGTCTGAGAAAACCCTCGCCCTTATCGAAGAACACGACGTCAAGTGGGTGGATTTGCGCTTTACCGATACCAAGGGCAAGGAGCAGCACGTCACCATCCCTGCCAAGGTCATCGATGCAGAATTTTTCGAAGACGGTCAGATGTTCGATGGTTCTTCCATCGAAGGCTGGAAGGGCATCAACGAGTCCGACATGATCCTGCGTCCGGAAGACGGTACTGCCTTCCTCGATCCGTTCACTGAAGACTCCACACTGATTCTGCGCTGCGACATCATCGAGCCGGCCACCATGCAGGGCTATGAGCGTGACCCGCGTTCCATCGCCAAGCGCGCTGAAGCCTATCTCAACAGCACCGGCCTCGGCGATACCGCCTTCTTTGGTCCGGAGCCGGAATTCTTCATTTTCGACGAAGTCCATTGGAAGTCCGATATCGAAGGCTCCATGTACAAGATCTCGTCTGAAGAAGGTGCCTGGTCCACCGATCGTCAGATCGAAGGCGGCAACCTGGCGCACCGTCCGCGCGTCAAGGGCGGCTATTTCCCGGTACCGCCGGTCGATAGCTTCCACGACATCCGTAGCGCCATGTGCAACACGCTGCAGGCCATCGGTCAGGAAGTCGAAGTGCACCACCACGAAGTGGCTAACGCCGGCCAGAACGAGATCGGTGTCAAGTTCAACACGCTGGTGAAGAAGGCCGACGAAGTTCAGGAAATGAAGTACGTGATCCACAACGTGGCGCACGCTTACGGCAAGACCGCGACGTTCATGCCCAAGCCGCTGGTGGGTGACAACGGTTCCGGTATGCACGTTCACCAGTCATTCTGGAAAGACGGCACCAACCAGTTCGCGGGCGACGAGTACGCGGGGCTCTCCGAAATGGCGCTGTACTACATTGGCGGCATCATCAAGCACGCTCGGGCCCTGAACGCCTTCACCAACGCGTCGACCAACTCCTACAAGCGTCTGGTGCCGGGTTTCGAAGCGCCGGTCATGCTCGCCTACAGTGCGCGCAACCGTTCTGCATCCATTCGTATTCCGTACACCGCGAGCCCGAAGGGCAAGCGTGTCGAGACACGATTCCCTGACCCGACGGCCAATCCGTACCTGGCGTTCTCGGCCATGCTGATGGCCGGTATCGACGGCATCAAGAACAAGATTCATCCTGGCGATGCCATGGACAAGAATCTGTATGACCTGCCGCCGGAAGAAGGCAAGAAGGTCCCGACCGTGGCGACCAGCCTCGATCAGGCGCTGGAAGCGCTCGACGCCGATCGCGCCTTCCTGACCGAAGGTGGCGTGTTCACCGACGAGATGATCGATGCCTATATCGCGCTGAAGGGCGAAGACGTCGAGCGGCTGCGTCTGGCGACACATCCGGTCGAGTTCGATCTCTACTACAGCGTCTAAGCGGATTCGAGCGTCTAAACGGATTCGAGCGCCTAAACGCACTCGAGCGTCCGGGACCACCTGGTCGGACCTGACGGAAGCCCCACTCTGGTGGGGCTTTTTTCGTGGACCGCCACGTTTCCGCGCTTTCAGCCGATATTGTTTTTGGCCGATAGGAGATATCGGACGATAACGGAGGGATTGGCGATGTCAGTATGGATGATGGGATTGATAGCCTGGGTCGGCCTGATGGCTGGGATTGTCTCGCCGATGATTGTCTCGTCGGCCCAGGCGGCGTCGGTGTACCGCCATGTCGATGCCGGCGGCAACGTGGTCTATAGCGATGAGCCCCAGGCGGGCCATCGAGTCGACCTCAAGCCGATTACGGTGGTTGATCCCACGAAGCCTGAAACCCGCACGCGCCCGGTCGAGACGGCGACGGCACCCGAGACGGCGATCGATTATGAGCGTTTCACGATCGCCAGTCCGCGTAACCAGCAGACACTCCCCACCGGGCAGGCCGGAAACGTTCAGGTGCAACTGTCAATCGAACCGGCACTGCAGCGGGGCGATCGCGTTCAGCTCAGGGTCGATGGCGAAGTGCGTCAATCGCCCATGCACACCAGCGTGTTCGCGCTGAGCCAGCTCGAGCGTGGCGAGCATCGGTTGCAGGCCGAGCTTGTCGACGCGCAAGGCCGGGTGCGTCTGGCGACGCCGACGGTCACGCTTTATGTCCAGCGGGCCAGCGTCAATTTGCCGGCCAATCCCAATAATCCCAACCGCAAAAAGTAATCCCGACCGCAAAAAGCCCTCTCAATCGGTAGACAGGTTTCCAGGCGTTTGCACTATTTTGGTGAATGGAGGGGATGTGATGTCGCCTCCCTGTTGAGTCAATCAGTGAGCCAATCAGGTCTTGATGGGTGAATAACGGCCAGTCTCTCCCGGATCGCTGCCCTTCAGTGAGCGAGATCGGGGGGTGGCGCGGTTTTTGCACTGTATAAGCACATACCGGATCACCACGATGGAACAACGCATGTATCAACGTTTGCTGGAGCATATGACGACCGCGGTCCTGTTGCTGGACGAGCGTCTTCACGTGCGCTGGCTCAATCCCGCCGCCGAGGCGTTGCTGGCTGCCAGTCGACCTCGGGTCGTCGGTCAGTGGCTGGAGTGTCTGAACGGCGAGGATGGCAGTGTCCGTCAGGTCCTGGTCAAGGCGATGCAGGAGTTTCATCCCTATACGCAGCGTGAAGCGTCGCTGGTGCTGACTGCGGGGGACGTGATCACGGTGGACTTCACCGCGACGCCGATCACCAGCCGCGAGCTGCTGCTCGAGATCGAGCCGCGGGACCGGCTGTTGCGAATCTCGCGGGAAGAGGCGCTGATGGCGCGTCAGGAGACGGTCAAGGTGCTGATGCGCGGCCTTGCCCATGAGGTCAAGAATCCGTTGGGCGGCATTCGCGGCGCGGCGCAATTGCTGGAGCGGGATCTGCCCGACCCGCAACTCACCGAGTTCACCCGGATCATCGTCGAAGAGGCGGATCGGCTGCGCGATCTGGTCGACCGCATGCTGGGCCCCAACACGCTGGTTCATCACGAGCCACTCAACGTGCACAAGGTGTTGGAGCGGGTGCGCGCGCTGCTCGAGGCGGAGCATCATCAGTTGAGTTTCGAGCGTGATTACGACCCGAGCGTGCCGGATCTGATCGGTGACGAGCCACAGTTGATTCAGGCGGTTCTCAATATCGCGCGCAACGCCGTTCAGGCGATGGAGGAGTTCGGCACGCTCGAGCCACGCCTGCTGCTGCGCACCCGGGTTCGTCGCCAGTTCACGTTGGGTGCCGAGCGTCACCGGCTGGTGTGTGAAGTCGCGATCGTCGATAACGGTCCCGGTATTCCGCAACACATTCGCGAGACGTTGTTCTTCCCGATGGTCTCCGGACGTGCGGAAGGCAGTGGCCTGGGGCTGTCGATCGCGCAGTCGATCCTGCATCAGCATCAGGGCCTGATCGAATGCGAGTCGCATCCCGGTGTGACGGAGTTCCGCCTGTTGATTCCTTTCGATGCGCCGTGAAGTTGACCGTATGCCTCCTCGCAAGCGAGTACCTGTGGGGGCGTGGGCACGGGGCATCAACGAAGTCGCCGAGTGCGCGATTCAACGTTCTGCTGGAGAACTGTCATGACTGAAGTGGCCCGTATCGCGATCGTCGACGATGATCGTGCGATCCGCTGGGTGTTGGAGAGGGCCCTGGCGCAGCCGGATCTCGAGGTGCAATCCTTCGAGCGTGCCGATGCCGCGCTCGAAGCCATCGAGCGAAACCCGCCGGATGTGCTGTTGACCGACATCCGCATGCCGGGGCTCGACGGGCTGGATCTGATGGCCAAGGTCCGCGAGATGCATCCCGATCTGCCGGTGATCGTGATGACCGCGCACTCGGATCTGGATAGCGCGGTGGCGTCCTATCAGGGTGGTGCGTTCGAATACCTGCCCAAACCGTTCGATGTCGACGACGCGCTGGCGCTGGTTCGACGAGGGGTGGCGCACGCTCGCGAGCGACGTTCGCCCGCCGCCATGCCGGAGGGGCTTTCTGCCGAGATCATCGGCGAAGCACCGGCGATGCAGGAAGTGTTCCGAGCGATCGGCCGTCTATCCCAGTCGCATATCACGGTGTTGATCAATGGGGAATCGGGCACCGGCAAGGAGCGGGTCGCACAGGCGCTGCATCAGCATAGCCCGCGTAGCGGCCATCCGTTCATCGCGCTCAACATGGCGGCAATTCCCAAGGATCTGATGGAGTCGGAACTCTTCGGCCACGAAAAGGGCGCTTTCACGGGCGCCGCCGCCCAACGCCGCGGACGCTTCGAGCAGGCCGACGGCGGCACGCTGTTTCTGGACGAAATCGGCGATATGCCCGCCGATACGCAGACCCGATTGTTGCGCGTGCTGGCGGACGGTGAATTCTATCGGGTGGGTGGCCACGTGCCGGTCAAGGTCGATGTCCGGATCATTGCCGCGACGCATCAGAACCTGGAAAAGCTGGTGACGGAGGGGCGCTTTCGCGAGGATCTGTTTCACCGTCTCAACGTGATTCGCGTGCATCTGCCGCGGCTGTCGGAGCGTCGCGAGGATATTCCTCGGCTGGCCCAACATTTTCTTGCCGAGGCCGCCAAGGAACTCTCGGCCGAATCCAAGGTTCTGACCAAGGATGCCGAGACGCATCTGACGCGTTTGCCCTGGCCCGGCAACGTTCGCCAGCTGGAAAATACCTGCCGCTGGCTCACGGTGATGGCATCCGGTCGTGAAGTGCTGGTCGACGATCTGCCACCGGAGCTGCGCGACATCGAGGGTAACGAGGCGCCGAGCGGGGACTGGCGTAATGCCTTCCGGGAATGGGCGGATCGGGCTCTGGCCTCGGGACACACGCACCTGCTCGAGGAGGCCGTGCCGGATTTCGAGCGCATCCTGATCGAGACCGCTCTGAAGCATACCGGCGGGCGCAAGGGTGAGGCCGCCGAACTTTTGGGTTGGGGACGCAATACCTTGACGCGTAAGGTAAAGGTGCTTCTGCCGGCGCTGGCCGAAGAGTAGTCTGGCGCTCCTTGCAGTCAGACCCAAAGACACCAATGGGAAATTTTATGTCCGATCCGACCCAGTGGTGGCGTGGCAGCGTCATCTACCAGATCTATCCCAGAAGCTTCATGGATGCGCGTGGTGACGGCATCGGGGATCTTCCGGGTATTACCGCCAAGCTGGACTACGTGGCCGAGCTGGGCGTCGATGCGATCTGGATTTCGCCGTTCTTTCCGTCGCCGATGAAGGATTTCGGCTATGACGTCACCGATTATCGCGGCGTCGATCCAATGTTCGGCTCTTTTCACGACTTCCAGATGCTGCTCGAACGGGCGCATGGGCTAGGCCTGAAAGTGATCATCGATCTGGTCTTGAGCCATACCTCCGACCAGCATCACTGGTTCATCCAGAGCCGCAGCTCCCGCGACAATCAGAAGTCCGACTGGTATGTCTGGGCCGATCCCAAGCCGGATGGCACCGCGCCCAACAACTGGCTGTCGTTCTTCAGCGGCAGTGCCTGGACCTTCGACAGTCGGCGGCGCCAGTATTACCTGCACAACTTTCTATCGTGCCAGCCGGATCTCAACTTTCACAATCCGGCGGTGCGCCAGGAGCAGCTCGATAATGCCCGCTTCTGGCTCGATCTGGGCGTTGACGGATTCCGTCTGGATACTTCGAATTTCTATTTCCACAGCCAGGCGCTGCAGAACAATCCGGCGCTCGGCAGCGGTGAATTCAAGACGCCCAGCGTGCCGGCTTCGAATCCGTACTCGATGCAACGCCATCAGTTCGATATCAGCCAGCCGGAAAATATCGGGTTCCTGAACGAACTGCGCGTGCTGATGGATGAATACCCCGGCACCATGACGGTGGGGGAGATTTCCGATGATCGCCCGCTGGAGCGCATGGTCGAGTACACCATTGGCGATGATCGCCTGCACATGGCCTATACATTCGACCTGTTCGATGCCGAGTTCAGCGCTCAGCGACTGCGCGATATCATCGAACACTTCCAGTATTACGCGGGCGATGCCTGGCCGTGCTGGGCGCTCTCTAACCATGACGTCCAACGTGTCGTGTCGCGCTGGACCCAACACGAAAATCTGGAACAGCACGGCCCGTTGGTCGCCAAGGTCGCGACGGTCATGCTCTGTTCGCTCTACGGCAGCATCTGCCTCTATCAAGGCGAAGAACTGGGGTTGCCGGAAGCCGATGTGCCCTACGAGCGGCTGGTCGATCCCTACGGGCTGGCACTGTGGCCGGAGTACAAGGGGCGCGACGGCTGCCGCACGCCGATGCCGTGGACGAGCGGCGAGCTCGGCGGCTTCACGTCGGTCGAACCCTGGCTCCCCGTGGACGGACATCATCGCCAGCTCTCCGTCGAGAGGCAGCTCGCCGAAGCCGACAGCACGCTGCGCGTGACGCGAGAGTTTCTTCGCTGGCGTAAATCGCAGTCGGCGATGGTCGATGGAACGCTTATCTTGAGCGACTTCGACGACGACCTGCTGGGCTGGCTGCGGGTGTCACACGACCAGGCGATCCTGGCGGTCTTCAACCTGACCAGCGAATCGCGATCCACCAGCCTGCCGGCCGGTACCGGCGAGATCGTCTTCCAGGCAGGCTTTACCGCGCATCTGCATGATAACTGGCTGACGCTGCCGCCGTTTCAAGCGGCGTTCGTGCATGTCGACCGCAGCAGTATCGACCCCAGGGCGCTGATCGAGCAGGAGCCCGATCCCGAGCGCAAGGGCTTCCTTAGTCGGCTGTTGGGATCGCTGATGCGCAACGAGGATGGCGAGTCTCAGTGACAGCGGGCCCTTTTAGTTGACGGAGACCAACAGATGGGGCTTGGCTGATCGAAATCGGGGGTTGGCGATGGAACTCGGGGAGATGTGCACCTCCCCGAGACTGGGGCCAGCGTCTCAGTCTCTGTTCCAGTACCCGTTGGCGATCTCCAGCGTCAGCCGGATCTTGTCCCACTGCGCCTGCTCGGCGAGGTCGTTGCCCTCTTCGGTGGAGGCGAAGCCGCATTGCGGGCTCAGGCAGAGCTGGCGCTTGTCGACGAATCGAGTGGCTTCATCGAGACGCGCCCTGACGACTTGCGGATCCTCCAGTTCGCCCATCTTGGTGGTGATCAGGCCGAGCACTGCCTGCTGGTGTCCCTCCGGAATGAAACGCAGTGGGTCGAAGCTGCCGGCACGATCGCTGTCGTACTCGAGGAACCAGGCATCCACGTTGACCTTGCCGAACAGCGTTTCGGCGACCGGCTCGTAACCGCCTTCGCTGATCCAGGTAGAGCGGAAGTTGCCGCGACAGACGTGGAGCGAGACGTAAAGGTCGTCCGGCTTGTCGGCCAGAGCATGATTGAGCATTTCGGTGTAGATCGCCTGTAACTGATCAGGATCGTCACCGCGATCTCGCGCTGCCTGCAGCTCCTTTTCCGAGCAGAGATAGGCCCACACGGTGTCATCCAGCTGGAGATAGCGGCAGCCGGCGTCGTAGAACGCGCGAACCGCGTCGCGATAGGCATCGGCGGTATCGGCGAAAAACGCGTCGAGACTCGGATAGATGCCACTGTCGATCTTCTTTCGACCGCCACGGAAGTGCAGCACGCTGGGGCTGGGGATCGTCATTTTGGGCATGACGGTGGCGACGCTGGCCAGATAGCGGAAGTCCTCCAGCATCGGGTGCGCCGCGTTGAACCCGACCTTATCGTCGACACGTATCTGCTTGGCGTTCGTCTGCACACCCTGGAACTGGATACCCTGATCGCCCTGGTAGCCCGTGACGCCATCGAGCTGTTCGAGAAAATCGAAGTGCCACCAGGCACGGCGAAATTCGCCGTCGGTAACGACCTCGAGCCCCGCGGCTTCCTGCTGTTCGACCACGCGGCGAATTTCGCGATCCTCGACCGCCTTGAGGGCGGCGGTATCGATATCGCCCTGCTGGAATTGAGCGCGCGCCTTCTTCAGCGCCATGGGCCTCAGGAAGCTGCCGACGATATCGGCTCGGAATGGGGGATGCGCCTGCGACATGGGATTTCCTCTCGAGATGGGGCAGCGTCATGCTGGCGAATGATGATGCTGAGGCGGCTAATGATGCGGGTTGATCGCCAATTCGGCCAATGAAGGGCGCTCAAGCAGGCATGCATGATATTCATCACCTTGCCGTGCGGCAGTTCGGCCTCGGCGTCGTTTCTTCAAACTTTAGTGGTAGAATTCTCGGCCCTCGCCGGCGCCTTCATCGCGACTTCATCGGCTATCGGCGGGGCAGTTCCCAAGATGACGCCCTCACGTTCGAACGACTGAATTTTGAACGACTGAATTTTGAACGACATGGGTAAAAGAACAGGAGTGTTCCGTGACGACCCCTTCCCAACACGATTTACGTAACGAATTTCGCCGTCTGCTGGCCAGCGACGACTGCTATTACACGGCGTCGGTATTCGATCCGATGTCGGCACGCATTGCCGCCGATCTCGATTTCGAGGTGGGCATTCTGGGCGGTTCCGTGGCGTCGTTGCAGGTTCTCGCCGCGCCCGATTTCGCCTTGATTACCCTGAGCGAGTTCGTCGAGCAGGCCACCCGCATCGGCCGTGTGGCGCGTCTGCCGGTAATTGCCGATGCCGACCATGGCTACGGCAACGCGCTCAACGTGATGCGCACCATCACCGAGCTCGAGCGTGCCGGTATCGCCGCGCTGACCATCGAAGATACCCTGCTGCCGGCACAATACGGGCACAAGTCGACCGACCTGATCCCGGTCGAGGAAGGTGTCGGCAAGATGCGCGCGGCTCTGGAAGCGCGCATCGATCCGGCCATGTCGATCATTGCTCGCACCAATGCCGGCCAGCTCGACGACGATGCCGCCGTCGCCCGCATCCGGGCCTATCAGGCAGCCGGCGTCGATGCCATCTGCCTGGTAGGCGTGCGGGATTTCGAACACCTGGAAAAGCTCGCCGCGCCGCTGACGGTTCCGCTGATGCTGGTGACCTACGACAACCCGCAGCTGCGTGATCGCGCGCGGCTGGCCAAGCTCGGGGTCCGTATCGTGGTCAACGGCCACGCCGCCTACTTCGCATCGATCAAGGCGACCTACGACTGCCTGCGCGAGCAGCGCGATATCGCCACCAACGATCTGGATGCCTCGCAGCTGTCGACGCGTTATTCGACGGTCGACGAATATCGGATCTGGGCCCGCGAGTATATGGACGTCAAGGAGTAGACCTTTACCCGAATGCCGTCGTGGCTTTTCTTTCGGGCAGGCGGGCGGCATGCTAGTCCGCCCGATATCCGCCTACCTTTGACCGGAGATGACGATGACCGCCATGCAATGGGAACGACTGCTCGATCCCGTCCGTCTGCACGATGCCCGGACCTCGCGTGGCGAAGCCGGTCGCAGTCCGTTTCACAAGGATTACGACCGTATCGTCTTCTCCGGTTCCTTCCGCCGTCTGGGACGCAAGACGCAGGTTCATCCGCTCACCGACAACGATCATATCCACACCCGGTTGACCCACTCGATCGAGGTGGGGTGCGTCGGCCGCAGTCTGGGGATGATCGTCGGTGAACAGCTACGCGGCAGCTTGCCGGCCTGGGTCACGGCTGCCGATCTCGGAGTCATCGTTCAGGCGGCCTGCCTGGGGCACGACATCGGCAATCCGCCGTTCGGCCATGCTGGCGAGTATGCGATTCGCGACTGGTTCAAATGGTCCGAGGCGCAGGGCGGTGGGCTGCTCGAAGGTCTTGACGAGGCGCAGCGCCAGGATCTGTTGACCTACGAAGGCAATGCCCAGGGCTTTCGCGTCGTGACGCAGATCGAGTACAACCAGTTTCGCGGTGGCATGCGGCTCTCCGCGGCCACCCTGGGGACGTTGCTCAAGTATCCCTGGACCGTCGAGCACGGTGGCCAGATGGGCAAGTTCGGCTGCTATCAGTCGGAGAAACCTCTGCTGGCCGAAGTCGCCGATCGCCTGGGATTGAAGTCCGTGGGGGAATCGAAATGGTGCCGTCATCCGTTGGCTTACCTGGTCGAGGCGGCGGACGATATCTGCTATGCGCTGCTCGATCTCGAAGACGGCCTGGAGATGGGCATTCTGCGCTACGAGGAAGTCGCGCAAGTGTTGTTGCAGATTGCCGGCGGACCTCCGGCCGGATACGAACAGATGGCGACCGACGGTGTGTCGCAGCGTCGGCGTATAGCGGCGCTACGGGGTGCGGCCATGGAGCGGGCGGTCAACGAAGTCGGAGATGTGTTCGTGCAGCATGAGAAATCGCTGCTCAACGGCACGCTCAATGACGACCTGCTCGAGCTGTGCCACCCGGACCTGACCTGGGGGGTGTCCTCGGCCAAGCAGCTGGCCCGCGAGCGTATCTTCCAGAACGAGCGCAAGGCCAAGCTCGAGATCGGCGCCTATACCACGCTGGGTATTCTGCTCGAGGCCTTCATCGGGGCGGCCCACGAGCTACATCACACCGGACACTCCTCCTTCAAGCATCAACGGGTGCTCGCGCTGATCGGCGAGAATACGCCGAAGCCGAATTGGCCGCTCTACGACAGCTATCGCCGGATGCTCGATTTCATTGGCGGCATGACCGACCACTATGCGGTCGAGCTGGCCCAGGAGATGGGCGGACGGCTGAAAGGTGATTGAGTCACCGCGTGGCCCGTCCCAAGCATCGAGCGACCCTGTCACGCATGACGGCTAGAGATGGATCGGTCCGCCCGGTCCGCTGGCATCGCCGTGATCCCAGTGCCGCAGCAGCGCTTCGACAAACCGTTCGGCTGCCGGGGACAGCGCGCTGTCTCGCCGTCGAACCATGCCTAGGATGCGTTTGACCAGCGGTTCCACCAGCGGTCGCTGAACCAGCAGTGGATGCTCCTGATCCGGCATCGAGAGCTTCGGTACGGCTGCCACGCCCAAGCCCGCTTCCACCATCCCCAATGACGTCGACAGATGCTGGACTTCGTAGAACCAGCTGGGCCGCTGGGTCAGTGAAGACAGCTCATGATCGAGCAGCATGCGATTGCCGCTCATTTTTCCCACTCCGATCAGTTTGTGTTCGCTCAGTTCGCTCCAACTGATGGTGTCGCTGGCGGCCAACGGATGATCATGCCGGCAGACCAGCACGAACGGTTCGACGACCAGTGGCGTGAAGACAATATCCGGGTGATGCCCACTCAACATATTGATGCCAAATTCTGCCTCACCACTGAGTACGGCTTCCAGACCGTCGTTGGCACTCAGGTCGAGTAAACGAATACGAATGTTGGGATAGCGGGCGTTGTATTCGCGAATCACGGCGGGCAGAAAATAGAACGCTGCGGTGGGAATGCAGGCGAGCGTAATCTGACCAATGCGGTTCTCTGCGAGAGCACGAATGTTGAAGAGAGCATGATCGAACTCATCGATCAGGCGCTTGGCCTGGGGAAAAAAATCACGTCCGACCGTGGTGAGCGATACGCTGCGCGTAGTGCGCGCGAGAAGAGGCGTACCCAGGATCGACTCCAGCTTTTGAACCCGGCGGCTCAACGCCGGTTGTGAGAGATTGAGTGCCTCTGCCGCGGCGTGAAAACTCTCGAGCTCGGCGACCTTCAGGAAGGCTTGAATCTGCTGTAGCTCATAGTTCATTGGTCTAAAGCCTCACCAATTCGTGTCTGTAAGAAAACCATGATGAGTTATTAAATGTTTATAAAAATCATTTAGTTATAGATTTTTGATCAATTAATGCTTTTTGCGCATCAATCGTCACGATAGTTGCATTGGATTGCGTTTAGCAAGCATGCGAGCTTGCCGTCCATCGATGGCCGACCTGGCCAAACCGTGGAAGGAACATCCTATGCAAGCCATTCCCTGCGTTCTCATGCGCGGCGGCACCTCGAAAGGACCGGTATTTCTCGGCAGCGATCTGCCTCAGGATCCGACCGCTCGCAATGAGTTGTTATTGGCGCTGATGGGCTCCGGCAACGAATTGGAAGTCGATGGCATTGGTGGCGGCTATCCCCAGACCAGCAAAGTGGCCATCGTGTCGCCTTCCGATGTCCCTGGCGTCGATGTCGACTATCTGTTCGTGCAGGTGCTGGTTGAGCAACGACGGGTCGATACCTCTCCCAACTGCGGCAACATGCTGAGTGCCGTTGGGCCTTTCGCCATTGAGCAGGGACTCGTCGACGTCAAGGGCGATGTGACCCGCTTGACGATCCGCAATCTCAATACCGATACGTTGATCGATGCCGACATTCAGACGCCGGATGGCAAGGTCACTTATGTCGGTGATACCGCCATTGATGGGGTGCCCGGCACGGCGGCGCCAGTGCTACTGGAGTTTCACAATGTCGTCGGCGCCAAGACCGGAAAACTCTATCCCACTGGCCAGGCGCGAGACGTTATCGATGGGGTGGAAGTCACCTGCATCGATGCCGCGATGCCGATGGTTCTGATCCGCGCGGCCGACCTTGGCAAGCGCGGCGATGAATCCCCGGCCGAGCTGGATGCGGATAGCACATTGATGCACCGGCTGGAATCGATCCGGCTGCAGGCGGGGCAGGCCATGGGTTTCGGTGATGTAGTCGAGCGGGTCATTCCCAAGCCGGTTCTTATCAGCGAACCCGATGCGGGTGGAGCACTACGTGTGCGCTATTTCATGCCTCATCGTTGTCATCGTGCATTGGCTATCACCGGCGCTGTCGGACTGGCGATAGCCTCCATGGAAGGTAGCGGCATTACCGCGGGCATCGCGCAGGCGCCGGAAGGGTTGCTCGAGTTTGAACACCCCAGTGGCCAGCTCGGCGTGATGACTCGCTGGCCGGCAGATCAGACATGGCCCAGCTGCTCGCTGGTGCGCACGGCAAGGCGGCTGTTTAGTGGGTCGGTCTATGCGCCTGAAAATGTCGCGCTTGATGTCGTAAGCGGAGCAACGTGATCTTGATAACAACCTTAACAACAGGCTAGAGGAGAGCATGTCATGCACGCCAAGCTGACTCTCAACAATCGTCGTCTTCGGCGATTGGGTGCCATCGGAATACTGGTCGCGCTGCTGCCAACGTGGGCGCAGGCTGATGAGTCCCAACCGCTACCCGGCAGACTGAACTGGACCGTCCCCTTCGGCGTGGGCGGCGGTACGGATGTCTGGGCACGTTTCATGTCGCACTGGTTTGCACGCTCGTTGCCGGGGCAACCGGCTATCGTGATCAATAACGTGCCCGGCGGTGGCTCGATCACCGGTACCAATCAGTTCTATTCCCGGGCCGAGCCCAACGGAGAAGAGATGCTGGTGACATCGGCATCGACACAGTATCCGGCCATGCTGCGTGACCCTCGGGTCCGTTACGACTACGACAAGTGGACGCCGATCGCGGCGGCGCCGACCGGCGGCGTAGTCTACGTCCAGCCTCGCTTCGGCAAGCAGACGCAGAACATTCTCGCTGCGCTGCGTGACGAACCAACCAAGTTCGCGATGCAAACGCCCACCGGGCTGGAAATGCCGGTGATGCTGGCGTTCGACATGTTGGGATTGGCGGTAGAGCCGGTATACGGGATGCGCAGTCGTGGCGAGGGGCGTCTGGCATTCGAGCGGGGCGAGGCGGGTGTCGATTTCCAGACCACTTCGGCCTACTTCAGCAATGTCACACCGCTGATCGAATCGGGGCGCGCGATACCGCTGTTTTCGCTGGGGGTGATGAACGATGACAACATCATCGAACGGGATCCCGCCTTTCCGGACCTGCCCACCTTTTCCGAGCTTTATCTCGCGCAGCCCGACACCAGCCGCGACGACACCGAGTATCAGGTTTTCCACAAGTTCTTTGCCTCCGGCTATGCGCTGCAAAAGCTGCTGCTGGTGCCGAAGGACATCGCACCGGGGCTACTCGAACAGTATCGCGATGCGGCCAAAAAACTGGTCAAGGACGAGGACTTTCTGAGCGCGGCGCGCAAGCAGGTCGGGCCCTATGAGCCGGTGGTCGGTGAGGTGGCGGCAAAGCAACTGGAATCGGCAATGGAGCTCAGCGATGACCGCCGACAATGGGTCGTCGACTGGCTACGGGATCGTTATGGCGTGCGGGTCGTAACGCGCTGACCTTGGCACCACGTGCCGCGTAGTGCCCGGTTGGCGCGCGAGGCAGGAGAGGAGATAACACAATGATGGAAGCCATGATGGCGAGTCTGGGGGAGGTCTTTAGCGCCTCTCACCTGATCTATATGGGGTTTGGCGTGATGATCGGCCTGCTGGTGGGCATCATCCCAGGCCTTGGTGGGATTGCCGGGATGGCGCTGCTGTTGCCTTTTCTATACGGCATGGAGCCGGGCCTGGCGCTTGGCATGTTGATGGGCATGGTTGCGGTCATTCCGACCGGCGATACCTTTACGTCCGTTTTGATGGGAATACCCGGTTCCAGCGCCTCGCAGGCGACGGTCATGGACGGGTTTCCGCTAGCCAAAAAGGGCCAGGCTGCGCGGGCGCTGTCCAGTGCCTTTCTGTCGTCGCTGTGTGGTGGCGTGATCGGTGCCGTCATACTGACCGGCTTCATTCTGATTGCCCGTCCGCTGGTACTCGCTTTCTCGTCGGCGGAGCTGTTCGTACTGACGTTATTGGGACTGGCCATGGTCGCGGTGCTGTCCGGGGACAGTCTGTTCAAGGGGGTGGCTGCCTGCGGACTAGGGCTGTTGGCTGGCGCTATCGGTACCGCGCCGGCGACTGGAGAGTTTCGGTTGAATTTGGGTGTTGAATATCTGTTCGATGGCATCCCCCTTATCGTCGTGGGTCTGGCGATTTTCGCGCTGCCCGAAATCGTGGACCTGCTGATTCGGCGGGGCAGTATCGCTCAGGAGCACACGTCGCTGGGCCATGGCTGGCGCCAGGGTATCCGCGATGTCGTCGATAACAAGGGGCTTGTCGCCAAGTGCGCCGGTATGGGGAGCATCATCGGTACCATTCCCGGCCTGGCAGGGTCAGTCGTCGACTGGCTGACCTATGCCTTTGCTCAGAAAACGGTCAAGGGTGACAAACAGTTCGGTAAGGGCGATATCCGTGGCGTCATTGCGCCCGAGTCTGCCAACAACGCCTGTGCCTGTGGGGCAATGGTGCCCACCCTGCTGTTCGGCGTGCCCGGTTCCGGTACGGCGGCGATCTTCCTGGGGGGATTGCTGCTGCTGGGTCTGGAGCCCGGCGTCAGCATGATCACGACACACCTCGACCTGACCTACACTATTATCTGGTCGCTGGCGTTGGCCAATATTCTCGGCGCTGCGCTGTGTCTATTGATGGCACGTCCGGTTGCCCAGTTGACCCGTATTCCCTTTGCGTTGCTGGCCCCTGTCATCACCACGTTGATTCTGTTCGCAGCCTATCAGGCGACTCGCTCACTGGGAGACTGGTACACGCTGATCGCCGTCGGTGCGATCGGGCTGCTGTTCAAGTCCGCGGGCTGGTCACGACCGGCGTTTCTAATCGGCTTCGTGCTGGCGCCTGGAGCAGAAACCTATTTCTACCAGAGCGTTCAGTTTCACGGCATGTCGGCTTTTCTGCGACCAGGAGTGATCATCATTCTGACGCTGATCGCACTGGCGTTGTTGATCCCGCAATTCAAGAAGCTTGTGACACGTCGCCGTAACACCGCTGCAGTGGCCGCAGATGTTACGGGTGAGTCGACGTCTCAGGCGACATTTGGCCGGATCGACCTGATTCTGTTGATCAGTATGCTGTTGCTGGCCGTCGCTGCCTGGTATGACGTCAGCGGCATGTCGACTATCGGTGGCATCTTCCCGATGCTGGCCATCGCGATCATGGCGATTGGCGCGCTGATGACCGGTTTGCAGGCATGGAGAGGAAAGACGACCTGGGTCGAGCAGCCCATCTCTCATCAACTTTACTGGTTGGTTGGCTTGGTGGGTCTGGTTGTCATCTCGTCCTTTGTCGGATTCGTGACCACTGCGATTCTCATGACCTTTGGCTTTCTGCGCTGGTTCGCTAGGGCTCGCTGGGTGATGGCACTGCTGATCGCCGTAGGTATCGGCGCCTTCCTGCTGGGCATGCAGGGGCTGCTGAGTCTGCATTATCCATCAGGATGGCTGGATGACGCGTTGTTTCATTGGTAACAATCGCCCCTTTTGATCAAGGTGGAAAGTCTGCGGCGTCGGGTTACACTCGGCGCCGTTTTTTTGACCGGTCGAGTGAGATTGCTGGCACACCGGTCAATGACGGCTGTTGAAAGTCCCCGCGTAACGCCGTATTTTAATTGAACGGTCAATCAATAAAAAACTGCGTCATCGGTAGCCTCGTCGATACCGAGTGGCGTCGACGCGATAGGGCGTCGAGATCGCTTGCCGGACGGCAGGCCTGTCGAGAGCATGAATTCTCGATCAACGTGATATCGACAGGCATGAAATAGCTCTCGCTTTTACGTAGCGATGAACCATAGTTCAAGCGTTGAGCCGCTGTAGGTTCGGCTCGACAGCGGGCGCTTTCGGGTTCGGCAAGCGTTTATCCCCTCTTCCGGGAAACCTGACACGGATGACGAAGCATTAGAGAAGAGGGGGATCGAGACTTTCGTTGAAAGCACGACTGGATTCAACGGCCGAAGTCGATTTAACTCGATCAGAGGTCTTGAGACCTCGCGGCGGGAATACGGAAACGAGTGAAGGGCCATTATCGCTCAGCGACCCCTGGCGGCAGTATCGGCTGACAGGGCGCCCTGCTCATTCGTCAACGCAAACTATCCAAGATTGATGGGAGCCGCATGAGCACAAGTCCCGATAATAATTCCAGTACCCGAGACAGACTGAATCCAGTCGTCTTCTATGGGTCTGTCATTGGCATCGTCGCCTTCTCGCTATGGGCGATGGTGGCTACCGAGCAGGCGAACGGCGTCATTAACGCGCTGCTGGGGTGGATCGCCAACACGTTCGGCTGGTATTACTTTCTGACAGTCGTCATCTACCTGGCATTCGTGCTGTTCGTGGGTTTTTCCCGCTTCGGCAAGATTCGCCTTGGGCCTGAGCATTCGAGGCCCGATTTCAATATCTTTTCCTGGTCGGCGATGCTGTTCTCTGCCGGGATCGGGATCGGCGTCATCTTCTTCGCCCTGGCCGAACCGCTGACCCAGTTCTACAACGCGCCGAACGCGCCTAGTGATCAGGTCGCTGCAGCCCGCTACGCGATGCAGCTCACCTTCCTGCACTGGGGATTGTCGGGATGGGGAATCTATACCCTGGTCGGAATGTCGCTGGCCTTCTTCAGTTATCGCCATAATCTCCCGCTGACCATCAGCAGTGCGCTCTATCCCATCTTCGGCAAGAAAATTTACGGCTCGATTGGTCACGTGGTGGATATTGCCGCCGTGCTGGGCACCGTATTTGGGATCGCGGCCAGTCTCGGGATCGGCGTCATCCAGCTCAACTACGGTCTGAACTTCATGTTCGGTATCGCGGAAAGTGCCTGGACTCAGACCATTCTGGTGCTGATGATCGTGCTCTTCGCCACGATTTCCGCAGTAACCGGTGTCGAGAAGGGCATCCGTCGCCTTTCCGAGTTCAATATTTTGCTGGCGATCGCGCTGTTGCTGTTCGTGCTGTTTGCCGGCAAGACGGTGTTCCTGCTGAACGCGCTGGTGATGAACGTCGGCGACTATCTGGCCGGTTTCATTCCGATGTCGTTCAACACTTATGCGTTTGATCAACCGACCGAGTGGCTGAACGGTTGGACACTGTTCTTCTGGGCTTGGTGGATTGCCTGGGGCCCGTTTGTCGGTCTGTTCCTGGCGCGTATCTCGCGTGGCCGCACCATCCGAACTTTCGTCGCCGGTACGCTGACGCTGCCCATCGCCTTCATGATGATCTGGATGTCGATTCTGGGTAACAGTGCGCTCGACATGGCAATGAACGGCGGGGCGGACTTCGGCCAGCAGGTCATGGATACCCCACCGGCAGGGATCTATCTGTTCCTGCAGCAGTACCCGTTCCCGGTGTTCTCGACCATCGCGGTGAGCATTCTGGCTATCGTGTTCTTCGTCACCTCCGGTGATTCGGGCGCCCTGGTACTGTCGAACTTCACGTCCAAGCTCAAGGACGTCAACAGCGACGCGCCTATCTGGATGCGGATCCTGTGGTCGGCGGTGATCGGGATTCTGACCTTGTCGCTACTGCTCGCCGGGGGGCTGTCGACGCTGCAGAGCGCAGTCGTCATCACCGGGCTGCCGTTCTCGATCGTGCTGTTTTTCATGATTGCCGGGCTCTACAAGGCGTTGAAGGTCGAGGCGTTCAAGGAGGACAGCCATCGTCTGAGTCTTTCCGGTTCGCTGTCGGGGCGCATCTCCTCCGGTAGCCGTGATCGCCCCCATGACTGGAAGACGCGACTCAAGCGCGCCATGTCGTTCCCCAATCGCCAGCAGGCGCAGCAGTTCCTGGAAGAGACCGGTCGACCCGCGATGGATGCGGTACGCGAGGAGCTTTTGAAACAGGGTGTTCAGGTCGATATCAGCGAAGGTACGCAGAACGACGATGACTATCTGTCGCTCTACGTCGATCTTGGCAGCGAGCAGAACTTCGCTTATCAGATCTGGACGCATCCGTTCTCCACGCCGTCTTTCGCCATGCGCACGCCGCGTAGCAGCAGTCGCTACTACCGGTTGGAGGTGTACCTGCTGGAAGGCAGCCAAGGTTACGACCTGATGGGCTATACCCGCGAGCAGGTGATCGATGACATTCTCGATCAGTACGAGCGTCATCTGCAGTTCCTGCACCTCAATCGTATGGAACCGGGAAGCGTCAACATGCCCGATAGTCCCGAGCAGCCGCCAGGCTGATCCGATCCGATACATTGACCTCACGTTGCCCCGGCCATTTGGCCGGGGTTTTTCGTTTCGACGATGACGACCCGTTCGGAACGTCGCAAGAATGACGTGCTACGCTCAAATTTGTCGATAACAAAAAAGCGGGGACAAGAATGTGGGAGCCTTCACCTGGTGGGATACCGCAGTTCTGATTGTCTACGTGGTGGGCATTGCTTGGGTGGGGGCCCGCTTCGGCAAGGATCAGGAGACCACGCAGGACTACTTTTTGGGCGGCCGCAAGATCCCCGGCTGGGCTATCGGCCTGTCGGTGATGGCCACTCAGGCCAGTGCCATTACCTTCATCGGTGCGCCCGGCTGGGGCTTCGAGGGCGGTTTGGAACGCCTGGCCACGTTCATCAACGTGCCGCTGGCGATGGCAGTGCTAATCGTGGTCCTGGTACCGATCTTTCATCGCGCCGGCATCTACAGTATCTACGAGCTGCTGGAACGTCGTTTCGGCGCCCTGACGCGTTCGCTGGCGGCGCTGCTGTTTCTGATTGCCCGCGGTCTCGCCACGGGCGTCGTGCTCTACGCGCCGGCGCTGGTGCTGTCGGTGGTGACCGGTTGGGACGTCAATTTGACCATCGTGCTGATGGCGGTGATCGCGGTGAGCTATACCGTACTCGGCGGCATCAGCGCGGTGATCTGGACCGACGTGATCCAGATGTTCGTGCTGTGGTTGGGGGCGATTCTGAGCATGGTGCTGATGGTCTCGAGCCTGCCCGGTGGCTGGGGCGACGTGTTCGCCTACGGTGCGGCCAACGGCATGTTCGATACCATCGACCTGTCGCTGGACCCGACAGTGACCTATTCGCTGTGGGCCGGATTGATCGGCGGCGTGGTGATGCACATCGCCTACTTCGGCACCGACCAGAGCCAGATACAGCGGGTCCTCACCAGTCCATCGATTGCCGAAGGGCAGCGTTCGCTATTGATCGGTGGTTATCTGCTGGTACCGCAGATGCTGCTGTTCCTGTTCATCGGCGTGATGCTGGCGGCCTACTATCAGCAGCACGGACTGACCGCGCCGGAGAACCTGAACGAGTTGTTCCCGCGCTACGTGGTCAATGCGTTCCCGGTTGGCGTTACCGGGTTGGTGATCGCGGGCGTGTTCGCGGCCGCGATGTCGAGTCTGGACTCCGCGCTCAACTCGCTATCCGCGGTGACGGTGCGGGATTTCTATGCCCGCTACCTCAAACCCGAGGCCGACGAGAAGCACTATCTGAAGGCGTCGCGCTGGGCGACCATTTTCTGGGGACTCTACGCCACGGCGTTCGCGTTCTTCGCGGGCAACCTCGGGCCGGTCATCGAGGCGGTCAACCGTATCGGCTCCTGGTTCTACGGCGCGCTGTTGGGCACGTTCCTGCTGGCGGTTCTCAGTCGCCGCAGTAACGGCCGAGGGGCGGTCACCGGTATCATCCTCGGTATGACGGCGGTGTGGGCCGTATCGCAGACCGATATTTCCTGGCTCTATCAGAACTTCGTGGGGCTGGTGGTTTCGGTGGGCGTTGGCTATGTCGTGAGTCTGACGGCGCCAGCGCCAACCCAAGAGCAGCTGTCGGATGTGGTGATCGATGAGACGGCGCCGGATATGCAGGCGATCCTCAAGGGTCGCAGTGGCGATGCCGCCGAGATCGGCCGCGATGCCCGGCTGACCCGTCGCCGCTGTATCGGTCTGGTGATCTGGTTTGTGTTATCGCTCGCCGCGCTGGGTCTGCTTCAATGGTGGGCCAATGGCTGAGTCGACGGCTGACGCGAAACGGGCGTCGAAGAAGGCTCCGGAGGCGGCAATACCGCGTCTGTCTCGGCAACTCGACGCCGCCGCCGCCAAACCCAAATTGCGACATTTCGGAGCGGATCGTTTCGAGCCGGCCTGGCTGTCGCTGTGGACACTGGCGATCGGGCGCGAGGCGGAGGAACCGCTGGCTTGGCTGCTGGCCGCCGACAATTTGCCGCGAGCGCTGCTGCTACCGGGAGAGTTGTCCCTCCGGCCGGCGGAAAACGATGATGCCCTCGTGCTCGGCGGTGGACGGCAGCCGACACTGGCACAATTCGAGCGCTGGTGGCTGTGGGAGCGACTGGCCCGACCGCGCCGCTGGCCGCTACGCTTGCAGCCAGTGACCTTGCGGGCCGTCGAATTCCCCCTGTGGTTGGGATATTCGCAAGGGCGGCTGAGCTATCGGCAGGGGCGAAAAACGCAGCTCATCGTGCTTAGCGGACTCTCGGGCGAGGCGCTGGGAGCGCTCAAGCCGGCGGTACTGGCGGGGCTTCGCGACCGGGCGAATGCGCGAACGAGCGCCATTCGCCCAGCGACCAAAGGTCAAAATACCGCATCGGGTTAGATCGCCTCGCCGTCGGGTTTAAATCGGGTCACCGCTGCGCTCCATGTCGACGAGCTGTTCTCGGCTGGGCAGACCTTCCATGTCGCCGATCACCTGAACCTGTCGGGCGCCGATCAAGTTGCCGCGATGCAGCGCCGCAGTCCAGTCCAATCCGTCCAGGTAGGCGCTGATGATGCCCACCGCAAAGCCGTCGCCGGCGCCCACGGTGTCGATGACCTGTTTGACGGGCGAGCCCTCGACGGTGCCTTCACGGTCGGCGGTGCGGAAGTAGCTGCCTTCAGGCCCGAGCTTGATCACCACCACCTTGGCGCCTCGGTCGAGATAGTCACCGGCGATATCGTAGGCCGTTTCGCGGCCGGTCAGCAGCTGTCCTTCACTCAAACCCGGCATCACGATATCGGCCTCGGCCGCCAGCGCGTTGAGGGTTTCGATCATCACCGCTTCGCTTGGCCACAGCCCGGGGCGCAGGTTGGGATCGAACGATATCGACAGACCGGCGCTGCGAGCTCGGCGCAACAGATGGAACGACAGTTCGCGCGCTGAATCGGAAATGGCCGGGGGGATGCCGGTCGCGTGCAGGTGGCGGGCGGCTTCCAGTTCGACATCGTTGGCGTCGGCAATGCTCAGTCGACTGGCGGCACTGCCCCTGCGCACGTACTCGACGTGGGGGTCGGCACCGTCGACGGCGCGCTCCTTGAATATCAGCCCGGTGGCGTGCGTGTCGTCGCGTTGCACGTGGCGACAGTCGAGCCCTTCGGCTTCCAGTGCTCGTTGCAGGAAAGTGCCGTTGTGATCCGCGCCCACGCGACTGAGCCAGCGAACGTCGAAGCCCAGCCGGGACAGCCCGATTGCCACGTTGTTATCGGCACCGGCCGTGCGACGGTGGAATCGCGCGACTTGATCCAGCGGACCCTGGTCGTCGGCGACGAACAGTGCCATCGCCTCACCGAAAGTCAGCACATCGTAAGCGGAGCGGGAGTCGGAACGGGGCATGGCATGTCCTGGATTGTGAGAGAGGTTGTGATGGAAGTTTCGAAGATCGTCGTCAAGGGTCTCTGATGACAGTACAAGAGACTGGCGAGGCGGCGACTCAACGGATCGGCGGCTTGCTCTCGAGACGCTGATAACGCGCATTCAGCGTATCCACCAGATGCTGGCGCTGAGTGTCGTTGATGACTTCACCTTCGGTGATACCCAGCTGCTTGGCGAGATCGATTCCGTCGACCACACGGACATCGCGATTCTCGCCGAGATGTTGAGTCTCATCATCGATGACCCAGCCCGGTAGTACCAGAATACCGCTCACCGGCACGTTCAAGTTGGCGTGTCGGGTCAGCCAGTGGCGTAGCCACACCGTCGAAAGGCGCACCTTGCGGAGTACCGTACGTTCGTTCCAGCCGCGAAAGCGAAGGCGTTCGCTCTCCACCGAAACGGTATTGATGGCGCGGCCTTCGAGATCGAGCGGGAACTCGCGCGCCACGGTCTGAATCACGAAAATCCCCTGCGGCGTCACCAGCACGTTATCGATGCTGTAGGAGTCGGCGGGGAAATCATGGAAGACGAAGTAGGGCTTGGCCAGCGGGCGAATCAGATGGTCAAGCGTTTGGCCGACCGCCAGCTCGCAGGCGAGACTGCGCGTCAGGCGACGCACCCGCTGCACATCGCGCAGAATCAGAAAGCAGAACAGCATTGCCAGCAGGGTACTGACGACGCCATATAACGACCACTCCAGCCAGCTCTGCTCTTCGGCGAACAGCATCCGGCCCATTCCATAGACGATGGGCATCAAGGTCAGTGTCGGCGCCAGCGTGGCATCGAGAAAGAACACCATGCGCGCCTTTTCCAGGCGATCGCGGTGGGCCTGGGCGATCTCACGAATCGGCTCGCCGTCATGCGGCGAGCGCAGGCCCACGGTCTGTACGTCGCGCAAGGTGATCGCGACCATGGCCGCGGCCCCGAGAGGCGCGAGAAAAATCAGCGGCAGCACATACTCCAACCAGGCCATGAGCGATTGTCCTTGCAGTGGCGTGGGCGGGAAGAGGCCTATTCTAGCCGAGGTCCGGCCTCGTCTGCGATGTTGTCGCGTCAGCAATATCTCAACACCCATGATTGGCGTATTTCGAGATAACTGTTTCCGGCAACGGCCTCGGGGTCATGGCTTGGGAGTGATCGATTCGGGATGATCGCTAAGTGATGACCGTGAACGCCACACTTACGACAAGATGAGATGGCCCTCGTGCTACGGTGACTTCTGAAACGTCTTTTCGATGGGAAATGTCTTGCGATGAAAAACGCCATGTTCGATGAGGCTGATCACGACGTTGATGCGCTGGTCGAGTTCGTCTTGCGTCACCCGCGGTTGTTCGTGCTGACCGGCGCGGGCGTCAGTACCGACTGCGGTATCCCGGACTATCGCGATGCACGAGGTGACTGGAAGCGCCCGCCCCCGGTCAGCCATCAAGCATTCATGGGCAGTCATGGTGTGCGGCAACGCTATTGGGCGCGCAGTCTCGTAGGGTTTCGTGCGTTGGCAGCTGCGCACCCGGGCGAGGCCCATGCCGCCCTGGCAACGCTCGAGCGCCAGTGCCGGATCACCTCGCTGGTGACACAGAACGTCGACGGCCTGCATCAGAAAGCCGGTTCCCGACGTGTCATCGACCTGCACGGTCAGGCCGACATGGTGAAGTGCATGAACTGTGGCGCGACTCGGATGCGCCACGCGCTGCATGACGAACTGGCGCAACGCAATCCCGAGTGGCTGTCGCTGAGCGCGGAAGTCGGGCCGGACGGGGACGCTGATCTCGACGGCTACGATTTTTCCACATTCGAGGTGCCGGGCTGTCATCGCTGTCATGTCGGCATTCTCAAGCCGGACGTGGTGTTCTTCGGCGATAACGTGCCCAAGCCTCGTGTCGAGCAGGCTTTCAGCGCGCTCGAGGAAGCGGCGGGAATGCTGGTGATCGGATCATCCTTGATGGTCTATTCCGGTTTCCGCTTCGCCCGTCGGGCCGCGAAGTCGGGTAAGCCCATGGCTTGTCTCAATCTGGGGGCTACGCGAGCCGACGACCTGTTCGATCTCAAGCTCACGGCATCGATCGGTCCGACGTTGACGGCGCTGGTCGATGAGTTGGGGCCATGGCAACGGGGAGACGCACCGAAACGACAGAACCCGGCATCGGCCGGGTCCTGACAGGGATGCGACGTCGAGGTCACTGACGCCTGGTGATCATTTACGCGTCGGTGGTGCCATGAATTCGGGGCCGACCGGATCCTTGACGTGCTGGCTCAGGATAGTGTCGATGTCGGCCATGTCCTCATCGCTCAGCTTCCAGCCGGTGATGTCGCCCAGCGGCTCGACCTGCTCCGGCTTGCGCGCGCCCCACAGTGCAACGATGTTGGGGGATCGATCCAGGATCCAGCGCACGGCGAGTGCCAGCACGCCCTTGTCGTGACGAGTTCGCGCCAGTTCGGTCAGCGCATCGACGGCCGCCAGATACTGAGCGAAGCGCGGCGACTGGAACTTGGGATCCTTGTTGCGCAGATCGTCGCCGTTGAACGCATAGCCTTCATGCATCTTGCCGGTGAGCAGACCGCGACACAGTGCGCCGTAGGTCAGCAGCGTCAGATCGTTGTTCTCGGTATAGGGCAGGATCTCACCGTCGATATCGCGCTCGAAAAGGTTGTAAGGCGGCTGCAGCGTGTGAAGCGGGGCCGACTTGCGAAACGTCTCGCACTGCTCCGGGGAGAAGTTGCTCACCCCGATCGCCCGGATCTTGCCTGCACGATGGAAACGCGCCATCGCTTCGGCGGTCTCCTCAATATCGACCAACGGATCCGGCCAGTGAATCTGGTAGAGATCGATATGATCGGTGTTCAGCCGACGCAGCGAGTCGTCGAGCTCCTTCTCCAGGCGCTTTGCCGTGGCATTGCGTGCCACGGTTGCGTCGTCGTACCACTCGAGCCCCGCCTTGGTCGCTAGCACCAGCTTGTCACGCTGATCCGACTGCGCGACCGCCTTGCCGACGACCTCTTCCGAATGGCCGAATCCGTAGGCCGGTGCGGTATCGATCAAGTTGACGCCCTGATCGATGGCAGCGTGAATGGTGCGAATGGCGTTGGGATCGTCGGTGCCACCCCATTGGCGGCCGCCCATGGCCCAGGTGCCAAGGCCAATGCGCGAAGTGACGATATCGGTACCGGGTAATGTCAGTGTTTCCATCCTTCCCTCCATGGTGATGAATCGGGCCCCTACAGGGTGGATCGATAGCCTGCTTCCGGCAAGCCGACCTTTGGTGAGTCAAAGCTTATTCTGACGCGCCGTACCTCCGCGAGAGGGAATTCGAGGCATCAGACTTCAGCGAGACGGCGCCGCACCGGTGGTGGTAACCGGAATATCCGGCTCGGCGGCATCATTGTCGCTAAATACCGATACAGGGTCTGGATTGAGATAGAGAATGCGATCGTCGTCGCGGATCTGGGCGCTGAGACGATAGAGATCGTCGCGATTGATCGCTTCAGAGGCATATTGCAACGTGATCGGAATGGGCAGTCGACCGAGCTGCTCGTAGCGGCTGCTGGCCAATACATCGCCGGTAGAGATGTCCTTCAACTGGACCTCGAGTACCGCCGACTGGGGCAAAGTCACCGGTTTTTCGGAGGTCACTCGGGCGGCGAGCGTCTCGAACTGGGGGCCGCCAGCGCAGCCGGTTAGTGCTACCAGTGCCAGCAGCGTAGTGATGACGATAGTCGATCGCAGTGCATTGAGCGAAAACATCGAGATCCTTATGGAAGGCAGAGAGGGGAAACGGCAGGAGTGTGACAGGCGCCGGCGTCGGAAATTCCCGCTGCCGTGGGTAATGGCCACGATGGGGTTGGCTATGGTCATGATGGCGTTGGCTAGCTAGGCGACATCCATGGCGGGCAGCGGATCAGCCGCCCGCCAGCTTGACCTTGAAACCTCGGGACTCAAGTTCCCGCTTGAGCACATCGCGGTGATCGCCTTGGATCTCGATCACGCCTTCCTTGAGTGCGCCGCCCGTGCCGCAGCGTTTTTTCAGCATCTTGGCCAGCGCTTTGAGCTCGTCGCCGGGAAGCGGAATGCCCTCAATCGTGGTCACACCCTTGCCCTTGCGGCCGCTGGTTTCACGGCGGATACGTATGATTCCGTCGAGAGCGGCGATCCGCTCGGCTTCCTCGCGATCTCGACATTCGCACTCGGCCACGGGCTGGCGACAGTGGGGGCAGGTTTCTCCATGCTCGGTGGAGTACACCAGGCCACGTAGCTGATCCTGTAACGAAGGCATGACAGCTCCGAATCAAGAGTGAAGGGCGCATGATAACGCGGTCGATCGTATGAGCACGACCGCTAGCACGGCAATCGCATCGGCTGGCTTGTACGAATCATTGATGATGCACGGAGGACATCGAGAGTCCACGCAATTCGTTCCCCCGAAACGCCCGCGGCCCGAGCGGTTGGCTCGGGCCGCGATGACTCTTGTCGGGCTATAAAGTGCCGCGAACCTCAGTCAGTTCGAAAGACGACTAAAAATTACCGACGGCAAGCGAGGGGATGAGCTTGTCGATCACGCCGGGCAACTCGCGCATGTCGCGGATGCCGATAGCGCCGGCAGGAGTGGGTTCGTGATCGGCGAAGCGATTGATATGCACGACCCGCATGCCCGCCGCCAGCGCCGCGCGGACGCCGACCTGAGCATCGTCGATCACGATGCAATCGGCCGGATCGAAGCCCATGTCGCGTCCGGCATGAAGGAACAGGCCCGGCGCCGGTTTCCAGCTACCCACGGTATAGGCGCTGTAGATATGGTCGCCGAAGAAGCCGCGCAGGCCGGTGCTGTCCAGCGCGCGACGAATCTTGGCTTCGGGGCCATTGGAGGCGACACAGCGCGGCAGTGAACCCAGGGCATCCAGCGCTTCCGATACCCCGGCGATCGGTTCGAGCTCGTCCAGCATGCGCTCGTGCATCTCTTGACGCATTGCCGTCTCGATATGCTGACGGACGGGGTCGTCGAGTTGACCATGCACGCGCTCCAGATGAGAAACGATGCTGGCAAATCGCGCGCCGCGGAAATCCGTCATGTAATCATTGGCCTGAAAGGGCAGGCCGGCCTGATTCAAATACTTCGCCATGACTTCGGCTAGCAGAGGTTCACTGTCGACCAGAGTACCGTCGCAGTCGAATAGCAGGCAGAGGGGATCGGGCATGATGGGCCGCCTCGAGGGCGTTGTCAGTGGATAAGAACGCGGGCCGCTGCTGAGTCGGTTTACCGCTGAATGACTCCAGTCCTGTCGTTATCGGCACCGCAATCGAAAGATAAAGGATTACGGAACACTGTTTTCAATCTAATTATCCAACTTTAGTCGCCCCGGCGTCGATTGACAAGCCGGAGCGAGGGTATCCCCATAAATTGCACACTTTATGAGCGCTCGATTTCAGCCCGCGTCCGGGCCGAAAGTCTGAGGCAGATAGAGAAATTCGAATGGACGGGAAACGGGCATCAGAGCGAGGCCGGCGATCCACCTGCCGATCGCCTGCCTCGAGTAGCCTGTGGTCAGGCGAAGCGACCCTTCCAGGCCTCCTCGTTGAACGGGCTGAGCGGACGCTTGCCATCCAGCGCCAGCAGAATGTTGTCCACTGCGCGTTGAGCCATGGCGGTGCGGGTTTCATGGGTAGCGGAGCCGATATGTGGCAGCGCCACCACGTTGGGCATCTTCGGCAGCGGCGAGTCTGCCTGCAGCGGTTCCTGTTCGAACACGTCGAGACCGGCGCCGCGAATCTGGCCGCTCTCGAGCGCTTTGATCATGGCCTGTTCGTCGACCACCTGGCCGCGCGAGATATTGATGAAAATGGCACTGTCTCGCATCAGCTCGAACTCGCGGGCGCCGATCAGCTGACGAGTCTCCGGCGTCAGCGGCACGATGGCGCAGACGAAGTCGGAGGTCTCGAGCAGCTCGTCCAGTTCGCAGTGGCGAGCGCCCAATTCCGCTTCCAGCTCGGGTTTGGGCGAGGCCTTGGCGTAAAGAATCTTCATGCCGAAACCGAGCGCCCCACGACGTGCCACTGCCTGGCCGATACGTCCGAATCCGACCATGCCCAGCGTCTTGCCATGCACATCGCTGCCGAACTGATCAGGTCCGATGCTGGACTTCCAGTCGCCGCGCTTGACGTACTCGGCCAGCTCGACCACTCGCCGGGCGCTCGCCATGATCAACGAAAAGCCGGTGTCGGCGGTGGTCTCGGTGAGTACGTCCGGCGTGTTGCAGAGCAGAATGCCGCGCTTCGTCAGTTCATTCACCGGGTAGTTGTCCACCCCGACCGAAATACTGGCGACCGCTTCCAGGTTGGGCGCCGCATCGAGCAATTCCGGGGTCAGATTGACGCCTGCGCCAATCAGTCCGTGGGCTTGGCCCAATGCTTCGCGAAATGCCGGATCGTCGGGTGACTCCAGCTTGGCGAAGTAGTCGACATGGAACTGGCTGCGGAGCTGGTCGAGTTGCTGGTCGTTAAGGCGACGGTACGCCAGGATGCGCTTGCTCATGAAAGACTCTCCGGCTGAAAGAGGCGGAATACCCGCGGGAGAAGATGTCATCGCCCGCGAAACGAGGGACGCACGAGCTTACCGACAAACCCGGGCGCTTGATGCAATGCTTCGACGAAAGTCTAGTTCGCCGAAACCCGACAGGCGAAACCCCGTGACGGCTCCGCTCGCCCCGGAGTGAGGTTGCGGCAGGTGTTATGGCTGCTGTCGTGAGCGGAACGTTGTAATGTGGCAGGGGTACTCCTGATGATCGAGGCAAGGTGATGCAAGCGGACGTTCTGGTGCTCGGGGCCGGCATGATTGGTGTATCGACGGCACTACAGTTGCAGCGGCGTGGTAAACAGGTCGCGCTGATCGATCGGCGAGCGCCGGGCGAAGAGACTTCCTACGGCAATGCCGGGCTCATTCAACGTGAGGCCGTCGAACCCTATCCGTTCCCGCACGACAGCCGCATGATCTTCAAGGTCATGCGCAAGGGTGGCATCGACGTCAATTATCACTCGCTGGCGCTGCCGACCCTGGCATCCCCGCTGGCGCAGTACTGGTGGTGGTCATCCCCGTCGCGCTACGCCCGCGTGGCACGGGAGTACAGCCGGCTGATCGAGCACTGCCTGAGCGAGCACGAAAGTCTGATGCAGGAGTCCGACACCGAAGCGCTGGTTCGCCGGACCGGTTGGCGCACGGCGTTTCGCACGCCGGCCGCCATGGCCTCCGGTATTGCCCATGCGGAGAGGCTACAGCAGGAATATGGCGTCGAGCACACGATCGTTGACGGTGCTGAACTCAGCCGGCTGGAACCGGGCCTCCGACGCGAGATGGCCGGCGCGGTGCATTGGACGCAACCCTGGTCGGTGCGCGATCCCGGCGCGTTGGTGGCCGGATACGCCGAACTCTTCCAGCAGCGAGGCGGCCATTTCGTCAGCGGCGACGCGACGACCCTGTCAGCAACGACACTGTCGCGGCAGGGCAACGGTTGGCGCGTCACCACCCAGGAAGGGACTATCGATGCCGAACAGGCGGTGATCGCACTTGGCCCCTGGTCGGACACGCTGACGCGGCGACTGGGCTACCGCCTGCCGCTGTTCGTCAAGCGCGGCTACCACCGCCATTACGTCATGGAAAAACCGCTCAGCATGGCAATGCTGGACGCCGAGAACGGCATCATGCTGGCGCCGATGAACCGCGGTTTGAGGATTACGACCGGGGCTGAATTCGCACGTCTCGATGCGCGTGCCACGCCGCTGCAATCGGGCAAGGCCGAGGTCGCGGCGCGCCAGATACTCGATCTGGGTGAGTCGGTCGAAACGTCATCGTGGCTGGGTGCGCGGCCCTGCACCAGCGACATGAAACCGGTCATCGGGCCGGCGCCCAAGCATCCGGGACTGTGGCTGCATTTCGGTCATGCCCATCAGGGCTTTACCCTGGGTCCGGCTTCAGGGCGCCTGCTGGCGGAGATGATCTGCGGTGAGACGCCGTATATCGATCCTGCGCCCTATGCCGCGACGCGGTTCTGAACGCGAGATTTCGGAGAGATTCTCGGTGAGCGTCTCAGGCATGAGCCCGCTTGGACCGCTTGGCGAGTTGGCGGGCTTTCGGCAGCTGTCTGGCGATGGGCGGAATGCGCAGAATCATCAGCAGCGCGCCGACGGCGGCGTAGAGAACCCACTGTTCCATGTCGGCGCGCACGACCCAGAGGAAGTGCAACAACCCCAGCCCGAGCACCAGGTAGACGATCTTGTGCAGGGGCTTCCAGCGTTTGCCCAGCTTGCGCATGGACCACTTGTTGGAAGTCACCCCCATGATGACGAGCCCGAGCAGTGCCAGCATGCCGACGATGATATAGGGGCGGCGCACGATCTCGCTGCCTAGCCGGGACAGATCCAGTCCGAGGATGAAGACGGCGTAGCAGAACAGGTGCGCCACGGCGTAGGCTAGCGTCCACAGGCCGAGCTGGCGCCGGATCAGCGTGAAGCCTTTCCAGCGCGTCAGCTTGGTCAGCGGCGTCAGGCTGAGCGTCAGCAGCAGCATCCACAGGATACCCTGACCGATATTGAGCAAAAGATATTTCCCCGGCTCCGGGCCGGCGGCGTTGATTGCCACCTGATAGCCCCAGTAGACCAGCGGCACCAGCGCAGCGAAGAACACCGCGATGCGCCACAGCGTGAACGTGTAGCGGGGCATCGGCATTAGAAATTCTTCCTCAAATCCATGCCCTGATAGAGGCTCGCGACCTCGTCGGCGTAGCCGTTGAACATCCGCGTATCGATGATGTTGGGATTGAACAGGCTGTTGGGCAGCCGACGTTCGGTGGCCTGGCTCCAGCGCGGATGATCGACCTCGGGATTCACGTTGGCGTAGAAGCCATATTCGTCCGGGGCGATCGCTTGCCACGAGTTGACCGGCTGTTCCTCGACCAGCGAGATGCGTACGATCGACTTGATGCTCTTGAAACCATACTTCCACGGTACGATCAGCCGGAAGGGGGCGCCGTTCTGATTGGGCAGCTCACGGCCATACATGCCGAGCCCAAGAATCGCCAGCGGATGCATGGCCTCATCCATGCGCAGGCCCTCGGTGTAGGGCCAGTCGATCAGCGCGAAAGAGGAGTCCTGCCCCGGCATCTGATCCGGCGCGACCAGCGTCTCGAACTTGACGTACTTGGCCTTCGACGTGGGTTCGGCACGTTTGATGATGTCACCCAGCGGAATCCCCAGCCATGGAATCACCATCGACCACGCCTCGACGCAGCGCAGCCGGTAGATGCGCTCCTGCAATCGAGAGGGCTTGGCGATATCCTCGAGGTCGAAGCGCCCGCCGTTGTTGACCTCGCCGTCGATCACCACGCTCCACGGCTGGGTCTTCAGCGAGTCGGCGTTGCGCGCCGGGTCGCCCTTTCCGGTGCCGAATTCGTAGAAGTTGTTGTAGTGGGTGGCGTCATCGAACGGCGTCAGCTTGTCCAGCTGACGATCGGCTGGAACCACGCTATCCCACTCGGCCTCTTTGAGCTTGGAGTCGAACCAGCCCGGCGGATTGCCGGCCGGCACGTCCTGATAATCGGAAGCGGCGGCCTGCACGCGACCGGCAAGCATCAACCCAGCGCTGAGGCCGGCCAGACCGCCCATGAAGCGACGACGCGAGAGATAAACCGATTCCGGGGTGACGTCCGATTCGCGCAGATCGCTGGTTTTGGCAATCTTGATCAACATGATGAGTCTCCAACCGCCAACAGTGGCATGTCGTGGATACGCGGGTAGCACGCCGGTGGATGCGCACTACCCCTGCGGTGCGTGCGAAGCATGCTATCGAGTCCCGTATGACGCTTAGTCTAGGTGATCTATTCCCGCAGCCGATATCAAATCGGCAAAGGCCTCGAGCGAATCAGATCACGCCCAGCCATCGCCACCAGACGAAATCCAGCGGCCACAGCAGCAGTATCGTGATGACTGCCAGCGGCAACGTGATACGCATGGCCTGGCGAATGGTCACGCCGGATGTGAGCAGGCCGATGATCAGCGGCGGCGACTGATAGGGAAATACCACGGTCGAGAAGCCGATGACCTGGGACATCACCACGGCGGAGGGTGACCATCCGGTAACGTCGGCCAATTGTGGCGCCAGCGGCATCATCACCGCGGGGACGCCGGGCAGCGTGACGAGCATGCCCAGCACCGTGGCGATCAGCGAAAGCCAGGCGAAGTTGCCGGCGGTGGCTTCCGGCGACAGCGGCAGCACGTCGAGAAGCCGGCCGGCGATGGCCTCGCCCAGTCCGCTCTCATGCGCCAGCGCGCCCAGGCTGACGATACCGGCCACATAGATGAACGGCTCGAGATTCATCTGCTGCAGCGGTCTGGCCGGCAGCAGGCCACTGCCGGGGAACAGGCAGGCGAGCGCAACCAGCATGCCGATCCAGGCCGGCGAGATGCCGTGCCAGGCGTCGGTCATCCACATCAACACGGCGAAGGCCAGCAGTGCGCCCATCAGGTTACCACCGCGCCCTAGCCGAGCAGACGTCTCGGCCGTGATCGGTGACGGCGCCGCGGCACGGAACTGCCACAGAATCAGCCCCATGATCAGTACCCACTTGAGCAGCCCCAGCACGGGAAAGTGCAGCAGCAGATATTCGCCATAGCTGGGCGAGAAGCCGAGCACCGCCTCGCTGGCCCCCATCAGCACATTGTTGGGTACGTTGGCCGGCAGGATGGTGAAGGTGGGCAGGAAACTGGACATGATACCGCTGAGCAGAACGCCGGTCCGGCCGGGGTTTTCGGGGCCATAGTCGAAACGATCGGCCAGTGTCAGCAGTATTGGCACCAGCAGCACGATCCGACCCATGGCCGACGGCATGAAGAACGAAGCGATCAACCCCAGCAGGCCCACGCCAATGACCGCCTGGGGATAACCCGAGGCGAGGTGAGGCCCGATCCTGGCGGCAACCCGCTCGCCCAGGCCGGTGTGATTGATCGCGGCGCCGATCACCATGCCCGAGAATACCAGCCAGGTTGCGGCGGATTCGAAGCCGGCGAATGCCGTCGAGGCCGGAGCGACCTTGGCCACGGTACAGAGCGTGAAAAAGATCAGCGCGGTCAGCCACTGCGGTAGCCAACCGGTGGCCCATAGACCAATGCACAGCACTACCACGATGCCGGCCTGCAATACCGAGCCATCGGCGGCACCCAGCAACAGCCAACCGAGAGCGCCCAGCAGGGAAAGCAGCGAGACTCCGTGACGCCAGGGTAAAGCGGTAAGCAAAGACGACATGACGACGGATCCGGAGACGAGCGAGGCGGCAGTATAGCAGTGCCTCGGTCGCGTCTTCGTCGTATCTCGGCCTATGGTATGAGTCACACGGAATAATGTCCTGCGGAAGAGAGATGATGCTATGCGAGCGATGGCGACGCTTTGCTTGAGTGGCGAACTGATGAACAAGCTCGAGGCGATCGCGCGGGCCGGATTCGATGGCGTGGAGATATTCGTCGACGATCTGCAGTCGAGTGGCCTGGCTCCGAGCGCCGTCGGTGAGCGCTGCCGCGAGCTCGACCTGACGGTCTTGGCGCTGCAGCCGTTTCGCGATGCCGAGGCGCTACCGCCCGTGCTGCATCGGAAGATGTTGGACGACGTCAAACACCACTTCGATACCTTGGCCGAACTCGGTGGGGACTTTCTGCTGGCCTGCAGCACGACGCGGGAAGACGCATCGAGCGATCCTCTACGTGCTGCCGGGACCCTGAACGATCTGGCGATGCTGGCCGCCGAGCGGAAGATGCGAGTGGGCTACGAGGCGTTGGCCTGGGGCCGCCACGTCTTCGATTATCGAGACGCCTGGCAGATCGTTCAGCAGGCCGATCATCCGGCGCTGAGCATCGTCCTCGACAGTTATCACATCCTGGCTCGCGAGCTCGAACTCGAAACGCTCGCGTCGATTCCCGGCGACAGGATCGGCCTGGTACAGCTGGCCGACTCGCCGTGGCCGCGCGGGCAAGACCTGCAAGCGCTGAGTCGCCATCGACGCGCGTTTCCCGGCGACGGCGAATTACCCCTTGAACGTTTTCTGATGGCGCTCGATCAGACCGGATATCAGGGGCCGCTGTCACTTGAGGTCTTCAGCGATGCGCTCGCGGTCATGCCGACGGGGATGGCTGCGCTTCAGGGCAAGCACGCGCTGGAGTCGCTGCTGGCATCGAAAAATAGAAAATAGAGAGTCTGGCGCGCCCTACATCAGCCACAGATGGCTCAACCAGATGCCCAGTGCCAAGGTCAGCGCAGAGAGGATCGTGGCCATCACCATCGCCGCCGTACCTAGCTCGCCGAATCCATAGCGCTGACCGAGCAGCGGGTACATCGAAAGCATCGGTGCACAGGCGAAAACGATGGCGGCGGTGGCGAACAACGGATCGAGACCCGGCATCAGCACTACCATCAGCAGCACGCAGAGCGGATGCAGGGTGAGCTTGGTGAGCGCGATTCGAGTCACGCGCTTGACCATGCCGCGCACTCGCAGGCCGCACAGCGTTCCGCCGATCACGAACAGCGCCACCGGCGATGACGAGGCGGCGAGCATCTCCAGCACCCGGGCAATAGGAGCCGGCGGATGCAGGTCCAGGGCAGCGAGCAGCGTGCCCACGGCGATGGCGATGATCAGTGGATGGCGAAGAATACGCAGTGCAACCGGTTTCACCGTCGCCCAAACGCCGCTCTGGGCCTGGCGGCCAAGCTCGGCAAGCACCAGTGCCGTGGGGATCACCAGTAGATTCTCGATCAGCATGTTGAGCGCCAGGGCGATGCCTGCCGTGGGGCCGACTACCAGCACCGCCACCGGATAGCCGATGAAGCCGCTATTGGAGGCCGAGGTGCCCAGGGCGTACATCGCCCGACGTTCCAGCGGCGCGTTGCCACGCAGCGTCACCAGACCGAAGGTGATGGCGAAGGCGAGCCCGGAACCCAGCCCGTAGACGAGCAGGTACGGCACATTGAAGACCTCGCCCAGCGGGCGTTCCAGCAGCGCCTGGATGACCAGGGCGGGTAGGGCGATATTGATGACGTATCGCCCCATGCCCTGGATGTGGGCCTTGTCGACGACACGCTTGAGCACGGCCAGATAGCCGATGCCCAGCAGGATGAAGATGGGAATGATGGCGCCAAGAATGGTATTCACGAAGCTCTGATCACTGCGAATTAGACTTATGCCTAATAGCATGAGCCCGGGACGGGCCACCGGCAAGTGGATTCACTCACGCGATGCCCGCCATAATCGATCAGCAGATGTTCAGGCTCAGCGTTGCCAGCCGATGACCTCCAGCGTTCGCTGCCGATGGGTTTCGGTCATCTGACTCATCAGGCTCCCGCCTACGCATATGACCAGATTCAGCAACAGTCCCCACAGGCCGCTGTAGACCCCCAGCGGGCGGAAACCAGCGAAGGTAAAGGCGGCGGCGAGCACGGTTCCTGCAAGCATGCCGATGAAGACGGCCTGTGTGTTGAGCCGGCTCCAGTAGAGACCGAGGATCAGCGCCGGCGCGGTCTGGATCAACACTTCGAACTTGAGCACGAAGATCTGATACAGCGTGCCTGGCGGATACCAGGCGATCAGTACCAGCACGATGACCGCAGCGACCCCGACCAGTTTACCCACCAGGATCTTGCGTGATTCCTCCGCGTTCGGCGCGATATATCTTCCGTAAAGGTCATTGGAGATGATTGACGAGAACGTCAGCAGCACCGAGTCGGCCGTCGACACGATGGCCGCGATCACGCCACCGAACAGCAGCACCATCGCCCAGTAGAAGAAGGCATTCTGATTGGCGAGGGCATTGGCCATCATTCCCACCAGCTGTTCGGATTCCGCGGTGGTCAGGTCGGGAAAGGCGGAGATGCCGATGATTCCGACCATGAACACCACGCCGGCGGTGAGAAACGGCATGTAGGCCATGCGGATAAAGGAACGCTTGAGCGTGCGCTCGCTGCGTGCCGCGAAAATTCGTTGGAAGGCATGCGGGTAGATCGCCGCCCCGATGCCGACCAGCACCAGCAGACAGAACCAGGTGGTGAGGCTTCCTCCTGTTGGTGCACCGAGCTTCTGCGGAGCCTCGGCGATCATCGTCTCGGCTGCCGTGGGTAGCCCGCCCAGGTAGATCAGCGAGCCGATCAGCAAGGTGAACACGCCGAACAGCAGTGCGATGCCCTGGATCGTGTCCGTATAGGCCACCGAGCGCATCCCGCCCAGCCAGCTATAGGCGACCATGATCACGATGAAGAACACCACGCCGACCTGATAGGGAATCGTGCCGCCGGTAAGACCGGACACGCCCTGGCCGATGGCGACGAACTGCTCGAGCAGATAGTTGCCGAGGCCATAGAGCATCAGGATCGCGGCCAGAATTGTGACCTTTTTCGAGCGGAAGCGCAGATCGATCCAGTCCACCGGTGTCAGCAGGTTGAAACGTCGGCCCAGTGCATAGAGCCGCGGCGCAAACAACAGATAGACCATGATGATCATGATGAAGAACGGCACCGATACCAGATATTGGTAGCCGAGGCGGTAGGCTGTCGGCGGATAGCCGACTACCGTGTTACCGCTGTACTGGGTGGCGAAAAAGGTGAAGAACAGCACCATGGCGCCGAGACCTCGGCCGCCCAGATAGTACTCGTCCAGACTCTCGCGAACGCCGCGATTGCGCAGAAAAGCGTAGACACCCACGGCAAGCATTAGACCGCCGTAGAGCATCAGCACCAGAATGCCGGACCACCCGCTGAAGGCCAGTTCCACTTCCATCGTCACAGCTCCTCGTCATCGTCAGCGTCGGTTTCCCACTGGGTCATCACCACCCAGGTGATGAAGATCGACAGCGCAAGCGAGGCGATCAGGATGATCAGCGCCCAGTACGGGATGCCAAAGAACAGCGGCGACCAGGAGCCGGCGGGGAAATACCAGGGATTGATCAGGGCAAAGAGAATGACGAAGCCGATCCAGACCAGGGGTTTCTTGACCGGTTCGCTGATTCTTTTCTTCATGAAGGCACCTCGATGGCGTGCGCAATGGCAGGGTGAATTCGGCGAAATAGAGCCGAAAATGGCCAGCGGCGGCGAGCGAGGGACTATAGCCATCCGTGGCGATGGATGGCCATTATCGTTTGGCAAAGCGGGGCTTCGTCTATGGCGAAGATGTGCGACATTGGTCGCAAATGTTGTTTGAACAGACCGTGCTGCCCGAGAAACGGACGATCGATCGCCTTACCGCTATCGTCTTCTCAGCATCCAGGCGGCGCCAACGGCAGAAATCAGGCAGCCGGCGGCGAGGTAGATGGCGACCGGGGTCCAGCTGCCGTCGTAAACATCCACCAGCGCGGCGGCGATGAACGGCGTGAATCCCCCGCCAATCACGCTGGCGACCTGATAGCCGACCCCGGCACCGCTGTAACGGTAGGCGGTGCCGAACAGCTCGGCGAAGATCGGCTGCTGCACGCTGACCACCATGTCGTGGGCGAGGTTGGCGAGCGCCACGGCAAAGATCACGATCCACACGATCGAACCGGCCTGCAGCGCCATGAAGAACGGAAAGGCGGCCAGCACGCCGACGATGGCGCCGGTGATGTAGACGCGCCGTCGCCCCAGCGTGTCGGCGAGCCAGGCGAACAGCGGGATGGTGACGCAGCTGATCGCGCCGACCAGCAGCCCGATGTGCAAGAACAGATCCCGTGAGAGATCGAGATAGCCGGTGGAGTAACTCAGCGCGAAGGTGGTCACGATATACATCGTGAACAGCTCGGCCAGGCGCATGGCGATGATGGTCCCGAAGGCGCCGGGATGGCGTTTGAGCGCCTCGATGATCGGCGCTCTCGATGGCTTCGGGTCATCCCGTTTGACCGCTTCGACGAATTCCGGCGACTCTTCGAGGCTAGAGCGAATCTTCAACGCGACCAGCACCAGTACCACGCTGAACAGGAACGGCAGGCGCCAGCCCCAGGCCGTGAAGTCGGCGTCGCTCAGCCAGTAGCTGAGCAATGAGACGCTACCGGTGGCCAGGATAAGGCCCACCCCGTAACCCACCTGCACGCCGCTCGAATAGAATGCGCGTCGGCCTTTGGGTGCGCTTTCCACGGCCATCAGTGCAGCGCCACCCCATTCGCCACCCACGGCAAAGCCCTGAATCGCCCGCAGCGTCACCAGCAGGATCGGCGCCCACACGCCGATCTGCGCATAGGTCGGCAGCAGGCCTATCAGCGCCGTCGCACCGCCCATCAGAATGACCGTCAGAATCAGCATGCGCTTGCGCCCGAGACGGTCGCCGAAGTGGCCAAACACGACGCCACCCAACGGCCGAAACAGGAAGCCGACGCCAAAGGTCGCCAGTGCGGCCAGCGTACCCGCCGCCGGGCTGACATTGGGGAAAAACTGCGAATTGAAGACCAGCGCGGCGACGATGCCGTAGAGCAGGAAGTCATACCAGTCGACGACAGCGCCTGCGAAGCTGCCAATGGCGGCACGCCGAGCCTGGCTCGTCGACGGGGGGGTGGCGGTGGTCGCTGTTGATACGCTCATCCGTAACTCTCGGTCGTCGTTGTCATGTCATCGAGGCGTTTTTATCGGGTGCTTGCATCGATGCGTTGGCGGCGCCGTATCTTACGCGATTGGGGGAAGAGACACAGGCTTGATCGAGGCGACGACAGTTGCTGACCTCGACATTTCTGATTCCGGTATCACAGACTTCGGCACTACTCATTCCGACAAGATTTGGATCTCCCGGTCCCAACGTCGTAAAAACGCCTGTCGGCGCAGTGAATCGACGAAGGCGAGCAGGGTGGCATTGATCGGAATCGGGTAGAGATGATCGCCGACCTGATCGCGTAATCGCTGGGCGGTGTAGGGGCCGATGACGTCGTCTCGCACGCTGAACAGCGGGGTCTGGCCGGCCAGAATATGCTGGCCGCGCTGGCTCAGCAGAAAGCGGACGAAGCGTCTGGCGGCCGCCGGGTGTGGCGCGTCGCGATGGACGAACGCCATGCGCATCAGCACCAGCGAGTAGTCGTTGGGCACCTGAACGATGATGTCGGGGTGGGTCTGCGCCCAGAGCAGCGCGTAGGAACCCAGCAGGTTGTAGCCGAGCCAGTAGCGGCCGTCGCTAAGCCCCTCCAGCATGCGCTGGGTGGTGGGTTCGAGCTGCACGTTGGCGGCGCCCATGGCAGCGATCAGGTCCCACATTCGTGGCGTGTAGCGGGCATCCTGCTGAAGCAGCGTGTAACCGACGCCACTGTCTCGTGGCGAGTAGCTCACCACACGGCCGTCGAGCCACTGTCGATAGTGGGTCAGTAGATCGAGCAGATCGCGGTGGGTTTCCGGTGGTGGCATGTGCGAGGCCAGTTCGAGGCGATAGGCGATCACCACCGGCTCGAAGGTGAAGCCGAATACCTCGTCGCGCCATTTGGCCCAAGCCGGCCATTGATCGACCTCCGGCGCCTCCAGCGGTTGGGCCAGGCCTTCGTTGCTGAGCGCCATCTGCCACGGCATGGCAGAACTGATCACCACGTCCGGCGGTTTTGCGTGATCTCGCGCGCGCTGGTCGACCTCCAGCGTCGAGCGATCGCGATAGTCGAGGTCGATCTGTGGATTCTCGGCCGCGAAAGCGGCCAGCATCGGATCGACGATCTGGCGGTCCAGCGCGGCTTCGATGATCAGCTTTTCGTCGGCTTGGGCAACGCCGATGGGGCCGCCAGGGCTCAGCCCCGGGGGCAACCAAAGGGATAGCCATAGAGCCAGAATCAGACCGACGTGCAGGCGTCGCCTCATGTTTCACTCTCCTCGAACGGCGCGCAGCGTGGCAGCGTCAGCGAAACCCTGAGCCCATGGGGATCTCGGAGAGAAACCGTCAGATGGCTGCCGTGACGGTCGGCAATGGAGTCGGCGATGGCCAGGCCGAGTCCGGAGCCGTGCGTGTCCTGGCGTTGGCCTCGCTCGAACGGCTGGGTCAGTCGCGCGAGCGACTCGGTATCGACTCCGGGTCCATTGTCCTCGATGGTCAGGATCACTCGTTCGGCGTCGCCGTCATGGTCATCGATGGTGAGCCCCAGCGTGATCTCGCTACCGGGCGGTGTGTAGCGGCAGGCGTTATCGATCAGGTTGTTGAGCAGTTCGTGTAGCGCCCAGCGTTCTCCTTCGACCCAGACGGGCGTGTCGACGTCGATGGCCAGGCCCAGATCGTGGTCGCGACTATCCTGACGATCGGCCCAGTCGATGGCGACTTCGCGCATCAATTGATCCAGCATCAGCGGCTGGCGCCCGTGTCCTGGCGCCAGATGTTGTAGCCGAGTGATACTCAGCATCTGCCCGGCCAGGCGGCTGGTGCGTTCGGCGCTGTCGTGAACGGTGGTCAATGCCTGATACCAGGCATCGGGATCCCGGCGGGTCAGCGCCAATTCGCTCGTGCTCTGGAGCCCAGCGAGTGGGGTCTTGAGCTGGTGCGAGGCGTCGGCGATGAAGCGCAGCAGCGCATCGCGATGATGACGCTGATCGGCAAACAGGCGGTTAAGCGTCTCGATCAGTTCCTGCATTTCCTGAGGGACGCCAAGCGTCAATGGGCTGATATCGTCAGCGCGACGATCGCGTAATGCCTGGCGCAGACGACGCAGCGGCGCCAGCATCGTGCGCATCGCGATCGCCACCAGTGCCGCTGTGATCAGGACCATCGCCGCGAAGCGAGTCGCGCTCTTGCGAAACAACTCCTGTGCCAGCAGATCGCGACCGCGACGCGTATGGCCCACCCACAGTTGCACCGGCTCCTGGGTATCCCAGCCGGCGGAATCCACCTCGCGGCCACTGAGACGAATCGGCCGGCCATCGTAGACGGCATCGAGATAGACCGGCTGATGGCGGGCCTGCTCCTGCATGGCGGCGGTGATGGGCAGATCGGCGTTCTGTGTAATCGAGACCCCGTTATCCGCCTGCAGCCAGTAGAACACCCGCTCCTGCCAGCGGGTAGCGAGGATCTGCAGCGCCGACGCCGGCATTTCCAGGGTCGGCTTCCCTTCCGGCCACTGCAGCGACTCGGCGATGGTCAGGCTGGCGGCCTCCAGTTGGCCGTCCATTGCGCGATCCGCCGCCTTGCGGGCGCTGGTGTAGGCCTCGATCAACAACAGCGTGCCGAGGCCGGCGACGATCACGATCAGCCAGAGCGTCAGACGGCGCTTGAGCGAGGTGCGCGATGAAATCACTCGTGCCGCGCCTCGTCGAACGTCTCCCGAGAGGCTTCGAGCCGATAGCCCAGCCCGCGCAGCGTGCGGATCGACAAGCCGGACCCCGCCAGACGTTTGCGCAGCCGGCTGACGTAGACGTCCAGGGCGTTGGCGCCCACCGCGTCGAAGCCGAACAGCCGGTTTTCCAGCGCCTCGCGCTGAACGATTCGCCCGGCATTGAGCATCAGCGCTTCCAGCAGGCTGAATTCCCGCCTTGGCAGGTCCAGCGAGGTGTCGTTCAACCAGGCGCTGGCCGAGCGGGTATCCAGCACCAGCGCACCGAAGCGCACGCTGTTATCGAGCCGCTGCTGGCTGCGACGCAGCAGGGCGCGAACCCGCGCTTCCAGCTCGGTGATCGAGAACGGCTTGGCGAGATAGTCGTCGGCGCCGAGGTCCAGCCCGCGCACGCGATCCTCGAGGGCGTCCCGTGCCGTCAAGATCATCACCGGCGTGGGGTCGGCGTGGGCACGTAGCCATTCCAGTACGCCGAGACCGCTGCCATCGGGCAGGCCGAGGTCGAGCAGGACCAGATCGAAGCGGCCTTGGCGCAGCGCCTGGATGGCATCGTCGACGCGAGCCAGGGCATCGACGGTGTAGCCGTGGCGGGTCATCGCCTGGGTCAGCGAGCGCGACAGCAGCGGGTCATCCTCGATAACGAGCAGGTGCATGGCGGTGTCTCGGCGTCATCGAGCTCTTGTCGTATGCGACTAATGTCCTATGCGACTAATGTCTTATACGACAAAGGTTTAGATGACAGGTTGATGAAAGGTTAGCGCTCTAGCATCGCGCTGTCGGTAGGCAAAGCCGGCCCGAGTCCGGTGCCCGCCATGAGCTTTGCGAGCATAACAACCCAGGTAGGAGACGCACAGCATGCCAAACTCTCGAATCATTCCTCGCTGGCTGGTCGCCGTCGTGACCGGCGGCGCGCTGCTGGCCGGCGCCGTCCAGGCCCAGGCCAAGCCCCCCGAATGTATCGCACCGGCCAAGCCGGGCGGCGGTTACGATCTGACCTGTCGTCTGGCGGCCAATGGCCTGCAGGAGGCCAAGCTGATCGACGAGCCGATGATGGTCAGCTACATGCCCGGCGGGATCGGTGCCGTGGCCTATAACCATTTGACCGGCGTGCGCGACGACGATCCCAACCTGATCGTGGCAGCCAGCACCGGCGCCGCACTCAATCTGGCGCTGGGCAAGTTCGGTCAGCAGCACAAGGTCGACGACGTACGCTGGCTGGGCGCGCTGGGTGTCGACTACGGCGCCGTGGTGGTGCGCAAGGATGCGCCGTGGAACAACCTCGACGAGCTGATGAAGGCGATGAAGAAGGATCCCTCCAGCGTGGTGATCGGCGCCGGCGGCACGATCGGTAGTCAGGACTGGATGAAGGCCGCGCTGATGGCCAAGGCCGACGATGTCGATCCGCGCAAGCTGCGTTACGTCTCCTTCGAGGGCGGCGGCGAGGCGCTGGCGGCACTGCTGGGCGAGCACATCCAGGTCTTCACCGGCGATCTGGCCGAGCTCAAGCCGCAGCTCGACAGCGGCGAGATCCGCATCCTGGCGGCGCTTTCCGAAGAGCGCATGGGCGGACCTTACGCCGATATCCCGACCGCCAAGGAGCAGGGTTACGACGTCGAATGGCCGATCTGGCGCGGTTACTACATGGGCCCCAATGTCAGCGATGAAGCCTATCAGCAGTGGGCTGATCGTCTGCGCGAACTGAATGACACCGACAGCTTCAAGAAGCTGCGCGAAGGGCGCGGTCTGTTCCCGATGTCCAAGTTCGGTGACGACTTCCACCAGTACGTCAAGAAGCAGGTCGCTGACTTCGAGCAGCTCGCCAAGGAAGTGGGTCTGACTCAATGAAACTCGCCGCCGACCGTGTCCTGAGTTTGCTGTTGCTCGGTCTGGCGGCGTTCGTCGCTGTCCAGGCCTGGCAGCTGCAGGTGCCTTTCAGCTACGACCCGCTGGGGCCGAAGGCCGTCCCGCTGATGTTGGCGGGGCTGCTGGCGATTCTGGCCGTCGTGCTGTTCGTTCGCCCCGGCGCCAGTGGTGAATGGCCGACCGGTGCGCTGCTGCTGCGACTCGTGTTCACCATGGCGGTGCTGGGCTTCTACGCGGCGCTGTTCATCAATCTGGGCTTTTTAGTGACGACGGCGCTGGTCAGCATCGTCATCGCCTGGCTGTTCGGGGCCACGCCGCTGAAGGCGGTCGTCGGCGGTCTGCTGCTGGCGTTGGGCAGTTACCTGCTATTTACCTACGGACTGGGGATCTCGCTGCCGACCGGTAGCTGGATCGAGCCGCTGCTGGGGAGCGACTGAATGTTCGATTTTCTGATCCAGGGCTTCGGTGTCGCCCTGACGCCACTCAATCTGGGGCTGGCGTTCCTGGGCGCGCTGCTGGGCACGCTGTTCGGCGCGCTGCCGGGCATCGGGCCGATCAACGGTATCGCCATTTTGATGCCGCTGGCCTACACGCTGGGCCTGCCGGCCGAGTCTGCGCTCATCCTGCTGGCGGGTATCTACACCGGTTCCGAGTACGGCGGGCGGATGTCGAGCATCCTGCTCAACGTGCCCGGCGATGCCGGTGCGGTGATGACGACGCTGGACGGCCACCCGCTGGCGAAGAAAGGGCTGGCCGGTCCGGCGCTGGGCCTGTCGGCGGTCAGCTCGTTCATCGGCGCGACCGTGGCGATCGTCGGTCTGACCCTGTTCGCGCCGCTGCTGGCGGTCGTTGCGGTCAAGTTCGGGCCCGCGGAATTCTTTGCGCTGATGATCTTCGCCTTCGCCTCGATGTCCGCGATGATGGGCAAGGATCCACTCAAGACCCTGATCGGTGCCGTGCTCGGCGTGCTGATTTCGACCGTCGGCGTCGACTCCGGCACCGGCGTGCTGCGCTTCACCTTCGACATGCCCGAGCTCTATGACGGTATCGATTTCGTGGTGATGATCATCGGTCTGTTCGCCGTCAGCGAGATTCTACTGATGCTCGAGCACGCCTTTCGTCACGACCAGGACGGCGAGATGGCGCCGGTCGGCCGGGTCATGGTCAAGCTGAGCGAGGTGATGTTCTGCAAGTGGGCGATTCTTCGCTCCAGCGTGATCGGTTTCGTCATCGGCGTGCTGCCGGGCACCGGCGCTTCGGTCGCCAGTGCCGTTGCGTACACTACCGAGAAGCGTATCAGTGACCGCGACAACACGTTCGGTACCGGGGATATGCGCGGCTTGGCCGCGCCGGAAGCGGCCAACAATGCTTCCGCTGCCGGCTCCTTCGTGCCGATGCTGACGCTGGGGATACCCGGCTCCGGTACCACCGCGATTCTGCTCGGCGCGCTGATGCTCTACAACATCAACCCTGGTCCGATGATGTTCCGTGAACAGCCGGTGGTAGTGGGCGGTCTGATCGCCTCGCTCTATATCGGCAACGTCATGCTGCTGCTGTTGAACCTGCCGCTGGCCGGCGTGTTCGCCCGCGTGTTGCAGGTGCCGCGCTGGATACTGGTGCCCAGCGTGGCGATTCTCGCCTTCGTTGGCGTCTACCAGCTGCATTCCGACCTGATGGCGATCTACCTGATGCTGGTCATCGGCGTGTTCGGGTATCTGCTGCGCAAGTTCGGCTTCTCGCTGGCGCCGGTAGTGCTCGGTTTCGTGCTCGGCGGGCTGATGGAAGAGAACCTGCGCCGGGCGCTGTCGATCAGCGGCGGCGATGTCGCGATCCTGTTCCAGTCCGGCCTTTCTATCGGGCTGTGGATCGCTGCGGCGCTGGTGGTGCTGGTGCCGATGTTCGCGGGTAAGCTCAAGGCGAAGTTTCTGCCCGCGGGGAAATAGTACTAACCAGCAGTTGTATGCAACATTCCTCAAAGGCTAGAGCTAGTGTCTAGTCTTTGAGGAAAAGAATCTCGCTCGGTTTTCTCTGATATTCACAGCATGCTGCGCAGCACGTAGTGGAGGATGCCGCCGTGGCGGAAGTACTTCAGTTCGTTGGCGGTGTCGATTCGACAGAGCGCGTCGATCTTCTTCTCGCCCTTGTCGCTCTTGATGGTCACCTTGACGTTGCCACCCGGGGTAAGATCGGCGAGCCCCTCGATGGAGACGGTTTCGTCGCCGGTCAGACCCAGCGTCTCGCGGCTCTCGCCTTCCGGGAACTGCAGCGGCAGCACGCCCATGCCGATCAGGTTGGAGCGGTGGATGCGCTCGTAAGACTCGGTGATGACGGCGCGCACGCCAAGCAGACGCGTACCCTTGGCCGCCCAGTCACGTGAGGAGCCGGTGCCGTACTCCTTGCCGGCGATGACCACCAACGGCGTATCGTCTTCGGCATACTTCATCGCCGCGTCGTAGATCGACATCTGCTCGCCGCTGGGCACGTGGCGCGTGTAGCCGCCTTCGACGTTTTCCAGCATCTCGTTGCGGATACGCACGTTGGCGAAGGTGCCGCGCATCATCACTTCGTGGTTGCCGCGACGCGAGCCATAGGAGTTGAAATCCTTCACCGCCACGCCGTGCTCCTGCAGATATTTGCCTGCAGGGCTGTCCGGCTTGATCGATCCGGCCGGCGAGATGTGGTCGGTGGTGACGGAGTCGCCGAGCTTGGCCAGCACGCGGGCATTCTTGACGTCCTCGACCGGCTTCGGCTCTTTTTCCATGCCTTCGAAGAACGGCGGATGCTGGATATAGGTTGAGTCCTTGGACCAGGCGTAGACCTCGCTTTCCGGGAACTCGATCGACTGCCAGATCTCGTCGCCGTCGAAGACTTCGGCGTACTCCTTGCGATACATCTCGGTCTTGACCTTCTCGACCGCCTCGGCGATCTCGGCCTGGGACGGCCAGATATCCTTCAGGTAAACGTCATTGCCGCTCTCGTCCTTACCCAAGGGTTCTTTCGACAGATCCTTGCGGACGTTGCCGGCCAGCGCATAGGCGACGACCAGGGGCGGCGATGCCAGCCAGTTGGTTTTCACCACCGGGTGTACGCGGCCTTCGAAGTTTCGGTTGCCCGAGAGCACGGATGCGACGGTCAGGTCGCCATCGTTGACCGCTTTCTCGATCGGTTCCGGCAGCGGACCGGAGTTACCGCAGCAAGACGTGCAGCCGTAGCCTACCAGGTTGAAACCCAAGGCGTTGAGATCGTCCTGTACGCCGCCGGCGGCCAGATAATCGGTGACGACCTTGGAGCCCGGTGCCAGTGACGTCTTGACCCAGGGTTTTGTGGTCAGCCCTTTCTCCTTGGCTTTACGGGCCAGTAGCCCGGCGGCCATCATCACGCTGGGATTGGAGGTGTTGGTACACGAGGTGATGGCGGCGATGACCACGGCGCCATGGTTGAGTGAAAAACTCTTGCCGTCATGTTTGACAGGCTGACCATCATCGAAATGGTCGTCGTCGCTTAACAGCGATTCGAAGACCGTCTTGGTATCCGAAAGCGCGACGCGATCCTGCGGGCGCTTGGGGCCGGCGAGGGAGGTTTCGACTTCACCCATGTCCAGGGCCAGCGAGTCGGTGAAGGTTGGCTCCGCGCCCGGCTCGCGCCACAGTCCCTGAGCCTGGGTATAGGCCTTGACCAGTTCGATTTGGTCCTCGTCGCGACCGGTCAGGCGCAGATAGTTGAGCGTTTCGTCGTCGACCGGGAAGAAACCGCAGGTCGCACCATATTCAGGGGCCATGTTGGCAATGGTGGCACGGTCGGCCAGCGGCAGGTCCTTGAGGCCATCGCCGTAGAATTCGACGAATTTACTCACCACGCCTTTCTTGCGCAGCATCTGGGTGACCGTCAGCACCAGGTCGGTGGCGGTAATGCCTTCCTTGAGCTTGCCGGTCAGCTTGAAGCCGACCACTTCCGGGATCAGCATCGAAACCGGCTGACCCAGCATCGCCGCTTCGGCTTCGATACCGCCCACGCCCCAGCCGAGAATGCCCAGACCGTTGATCATGGTGGTATGGGAGTCGGTACCCACCAGCGTGTCGGGGAAGGCATAGGTCTTGCCGTCGACTTCCTTGGTCCACACCGTCTTGCCGAGATACTCCAGATTGACCTGGTGGCAGATGCCGGTGCCCGGCGGTACGACGTGGAAGTTATCGAAAGCGTTCTGGCCCCAGCGCAGGAACTCGTAGCGCTCCAGGTTACGTTCCATTTCCATGGCGACGTTGTCCTTGAACGCGGACGCGTCGCCGAAATGGTCGACCATCACTGAGTGGTCGATGACCAGATCCACCGGTGACAGCGGATTGATGCGATCGGCCTTGGCGCCCAGCTTCTTGACCGCGTCGCGCATGGCGGCCAGGTCGACCACGCCGGGAACTCCGGTGAAATCCTGCATCAGAACGCGGGCGGGGCGATAGCCGATCTCGCGAGTCGACCTGCCTTCCTTGAGCCAGTCGGCCAGCGCTTGGATATCTTCTTCGGCCACGGTGGGGTCGTCGGCATAGCGCAGCTGGTTTTCCAGCAACACCTTGAGGGTCATCGGCAGTTTGTCGATGTTGCCCAGCGTTTCGGCAGCCTTGAGCAGACTGTAGTAGTGGAATGTTAGAGAGCCAATAGAAAATATCGATAAAAAGCGACCGCTGCCAATTGTCATGTAAACACCAAAAGTGATGAATAAGTCGTCTTGTCAGGAAAGGTTATATTGCGACTACTGCCTTACCAATTAGAGTGCGATTCTCGATGAGTTCATGTGCTTTTACGACATTCTCTAATCGATACTTTGCTACAATCTCTATTTTTAATTTATTGTCAGCTAAAAGATTGAAAATGTCGTCTGCTCGTCTTTGTATGGTTTTTTGGCTATCCATGTAATCTGCCAGACGTGGACGAGTGAGAAACAGTGAGCCATGCTCCCCAAGCTCTAATGGGTCGAGATTTTTCACTGACCCGGATACGTTGCCGTAATTAATGATTAAACCTTTCTTTCGAGTTGAAAGAAAACTAGAACGCAATGTTTGTAAGCCGAGAGAATCAAAAACGGTGTCGACGCCTAAGCCTTCAGTGGCAGCTAAGACTTCTTGATGGAAATTTCCATGCTGATAAAGAAAAGCATCATCCGCCCCATAGCGCTTGGCAACTGCAATTTTTTCCTGGGTGCTCGCAGTAGCAAGAACCCTTGCTCCACGCGTCTTTGCTAACTGGATGAGCAGTCTACCAATGTTTCCAGATCCCGCATGGATCAAGCAAGAGCTGCCCGGTGTCAAGTTGGATACATCATTAACTAGATAGTGCGCGGTACAGCCTTGAAATAGGGAAGCCGCAGCCTGCTCGTAACTGATGGTATCTGGGATTTTAACGACTTGGCTGGCCGGAACGGTGGCATATTCTGCATAGCTACCCCAAGCGATACACCATGCAACTCGATCCCCGGGCTTGACCTGGCTGACCCCTTTCCCGACTTCCACAACTTCTCCAGCCCCCTCCATACCCAAAGTGCAAGGAAGCTCGACATCATAGGTTCGTGAGTTGACATACTTACCCTGTCGGGTATGTATGTCCATAAAATTAATGCCCGCGGCAAAAACTTTCACCAAAATTTTTTCTGGAGTGATCTTTGGGATTGTGGAACTGCTGGAAAACTGAACTACTTCCGGACCACCATACTCTGTTATGAAAACCGATTTCATTTTGAATATCTCTATGCAAAAAAATAATAATATCTGCTAGGAATTGTGGTGAAAACCAGATTTTGTTCACAGGGGCGGTGAATTAATTCACCAGTCGCTCTGGGGCTTTCTGTTTAAATGGGTATAGGTGGTGTTTTGAATTTTTTGGACATGTCTATGCAATAGGCGTGTAGGCTTGACAGTAAGGGTGTTGGTGAGGCGATCTTCATTAAGTTTTATTAGATGTTAGTTATTTGTTGCTATAATGTATTGATGGTGGTTGAGGTAAATATCGATGGCAATGCTTGAAATGAGGCTTTCACAATGGTTAATTGGACGGACTTGCAGTTTTTCTCGGCTCTTGCTCGCACCGGCTCTTTATCGGCGGCGGCACGTGAACTAAAAGTAGATCACGTTACTGTAGGGAGGCGTATCTCATCTTTGGAGAAATCACTGGATACGAGACTTGTAGATAAATTACCAAGAAGTCGACCTCTAACCGAGCGTGGAGAAGCAATAGCAGTTTTGGTCAGAGAAGTCGAACGCATGGTAAATTCTTTGCCCTTGTATTCAGATGTTGTTAATGAATCGCTTGATGCTACGGTTAGGTTGAGTGCTCCGCCGGGACTTGCCGTCCATTGGATAACACCACTTTTACCCGTGTTGAAAAAGCACTATCCCAAGCTGAAAGTCGCCCTACACTATTCGACCACTTTTGCAGCTTTGGACAAGGGGGAGTGCGATCTCGCGCTAAGAATGACCAGGCCAGAAGATAAGGACCTAGTCGTAAGAAAGATCGGTAATTTAACATATGATCTATATGCGTCTCTCGAATACGTAAAAACGCCATCAGATTCCTATGAGTTTATTGTTTACCCTCAAGCTTTGGAGCATTTGCCACAACAAGTTTGGTTGCATAGATATCGAGGTGGTCGCGGCATTGCTCTCGAATCCAGTGATGTGCTTGCACACTATATGGCTGTGAAATCCGGTTTGGGGATCGCTGCATTACCGACCTTTATCGGCGACTCCGACTCTGGTCTTGTTCGTTTGGAGGCTATGCTTTCACGCCCAGACAGACCTGTATGGTTAACCATGTATCCAGATCTGAGAAACTCTGCCTCCGTAAGAGTGCTAGTCGATTTCATAGCAGATAATGCCCGGACCATTTTAATCTAGCGGTGGTGCCGAAGTTGTGTGTTCTTTTGAATTCCTTACCAGTGTGATGCAGGTTTATACTGCATTTAGTTTTGTCTGGTTTTATCTCTAGTTGGCTTTTGTGTTGGAGTTGTGTGATGTCTTTTGAGAGAAGGTTAGTGTGAATTAATGCACGGTAGCTGTGCTCGTTTTCTTGTTTTTTCAATAGTTGATTTTGGTTATGCTAAAAGTATTTTTAAATAGTCTGTAGATGCGTATTTAGACTAATGGCTGATTTTTTCTATCACCTCCTGATGCTTATCTGTAAGAAATGGTTGGGCTGAGGGTGTTTATACGTGAATGACTTGGTTTCAATTCATTTTTTTAATTTGAAATTCGAGAAGCTAGAGGTGCGAATTTTTGGTCTTAATGGCTGGTCAACTCTCGATAGGGTGATAAGAGTATGAAGAAAATATATTTTGGGGTCGCATTGGCTATTTCGATGGCCAGTTTGGCTGCCAGTGCTTATGCAGAAGTCATACCGAAGGGTGCCGAGTGCATAGTGCCTGGTGAGCCTGGCGGTGGTTTAGATTTTACTTGCCGAAGTGTCGGGCGAGTAATGGAGGAAATTGGTCTTACGACCGGTAGTATTCGAGTGGTCAACATGCCAGGGGCGGGTGGCGGAGTCGCGTTTGCACACGCCACGGCAAAGCGAAGTGGGGATAATCGAGTCATTGTCGCTGCTTCGACAGCAACCATAACTCGATTGGCACAGAATCAATTTCCAGGCATGACGTCAGATATGGTTAATTGGATTGGCACGTTAGGTGCTGACTATGGTGTTATTGCGGTCCGTGCAGATGCCCCTTATCGGGATATTAATGACCTTCTTTCGCAAATCAGAAAGAGTCCTAAGTCCGTTAAGTTCTCTGGTGCTAGTGCTAGAGGAGGGTGGGATCATCTAAAAGTTATGATGGTTGCAAAGGCATTCGGTATTAACGATCTTAGTAGTATTCCCTATCTCACATTCAATAGTGGAGGGGCAGCATTGACTCAGGTTGTTGGTGGGCACCTAGATGCTTTTACTGGAGATGTTTCAGAGGTAATGGGTTTTCTGAAGTCTGGAGATGTGAGGGCTTTGGCGATATTGGCTCCCGAGCGTCTAGAATCACCATTAGAGTCGATACCTACTGCTAAGGAACAGGGAGTCGATGTGGTAGGACCTAATTGGCGCGGCTTTTATGCGCCCCCTGGAGTATCAGAGAAAGATGTTCATGCTTGGGTTGAGTCTTCTGGTGAATTGTATGCCAGCGATCAATGGAAGAGCGTAATGAAGGCCAATGGATTGGTGCCCTTTCATTACCAAGGTAAAGAACTTGAAGACTTCATAAAAGTTCAAATCGGAGAACTGCGAGAAATTTCTAGTGATTTGGGTCTCGCTCAATGAGCAAGTTCAATGACCGCGTCTTCGGGTTGGTCATGCTGGTCATCGCCGTTGCCTACTATTACGGCGCCACCCAGTTCCCGGTCCCCTTCGGGGGATCGGAAGCCGTGGGTCCGGAGACATTTCCCAAATTGTTGGCTGTCATTTTGGCGGTCTGCAGCCTCTACATGATCGTCAAACCGGATGCCGACAACCCCTGGCCGGTCGCCCAGACGTTCCTCGAGCTGGGTATCGCCGTCGTGGTACTGATCGCGTATGCCCTGCTGCTGGAGCCGCTGGGTTTCATCATCTCGACCATGCTGGCGGTGGGTACGCTGTGCTGGCGCATGGGCGCCAAGCCGATGAAAGCCTATTTGACCGGTTTGATTAGTGGTGCCGTGGTGTTTGTGCTGTTCACTTATGGGTTGGAACTGCCGCTTCCGCTCGGCCTGCTGGAGATCAACTGATGGAGACGTTGCATTATCTGTCGCTCGGGTTCGGCGTGGCGCTGCAGCCCGAGAATCTGATGTTCGCACTGATGGGCTGCTTTATCGGCACCCTGATCGGCGCGCTGCCGGGGCTGGGTCCGGCCAACGGTGTCGCCATTCTGATTCCGCTGGCCTTCACGTTGGGGCTCAAGCCGGAAACCGCACTGATCATGCTGACGGCGGTCTACGCCGGCGCCATGTATGGCGGACGTATTTCGTCGATTTTGCTTAACATTCCCGGCGATGAACCGGCGATGATGACTTGTCTTGACGGCTATCCGATGGCCCGCAATGGCCGGGCGGCTGAAGCCCTGGCGATTTCGGCGATTGCGTCCTTTATGGGCAGCCTGATTGCCACCGTAGGTCTGATCCTATTGGCGCCGTTACTGGCTCGCTTCGCATTGACCTTCGGGCCATCGGAGTATTTTGCGCTTTTCGTGCTGGCGTTTGCCACGCTGGGCGGCATCACCGGCAAGAACCCGATGAAGACGCTGATGGCCGCAGCGATTGGTTTGACCATCGCCACGGTGGGAATCGATCTTTCCACTGGCACTCAGCGCTATACCTTCGGCGTGCTGGAACTTTATGAAGGGGTCGACTTCATCATCGCCATCGTCGGTCTGTTTGCGGTGTCGGAACTGCTGTTCTTCATCGAAGAGAGAGCCGGTGCCGGGCGCGAGATGATCAAGGTCAATCCGCTCAAGCTGAAGTGGCGGGAGATCGCCTCGATCATGCCGACCACGATTCGGAGCGGCGTACTGGGGTTTATCGCTGGCGTTCTACCTGGCGCTGGCGCGTCACTGGGCAGTTTCATTACCTATACCCTGGAAAAGAAGATCGTCGGCAAGAAAGGCTACTTCGGGGAAGGGGATCCACGCGGTGTGGCGGCGCCTGAAGCGGGTAACAACGGTGCCTCCAGCGGTGCACTGGTACCCATGTTGACGTTGGGTGTGCCAGGTAGCGGTACTACGGCCGTGCTGCTGGCGATGCTGGTGTCGCTTAACATTACCCCGGGTCCGTTGATGTTCACCCAGAATGCCGAGTTGGTATGGGGTGTCATCGCTGCACTGCTGGTGGGTAACTTCATGCTGCTGTTGCTCAACATTCCGCTGGTCGGCGTGTTCGTGAAGATCCTGTCGGTGCCGCCGATGTATTTGCTGCCGATCGTGACTATGGTGGCGTTCGTGGGTATCTACTCGATCAGCCACTCCACGTTCGATCTCTACTTCATGATCGCCTTCGGCGTCGGTGGCTATATTCTGCGCAAGCTGGAGATTCCGCTGGTGCCGGTCATTCTCGGTCTGCTGCTCGGGCCGGAGATGGAGAAGAACCTGCGTCACGCGATGCAGATTTCCGACGGCGACTGGTCGATCCTGTGGAGTAGTGGTCTGTCGATCGGGCTGTGGCTGGTCGCGATCATCGGTCTGCTGCTGCCGGTTGTGGTCGGCCCGATCCTGCGTCGCCGCATGCAGGCGGCCAGAGCCAGAACTCAAGATTGATGAGCGCGATCAGCTATTATTCTTATCCGCTTTCCCTCTGAGGAACGTTGCATGAGCGATGAAAAATCTGCGGTAATCGAAGCGCTGGCCCCAAAGGGGCGACTACGCGTCGCGATCAACTACGGTAATACTGTGCTCGCGCAGCGCGGAGAGGACGGCGAACCTGCCGGTGTCTCCGCCGTGCTGGCTCGCGCATTGGCGGCGGAGCTTGGGGTCGAAGCTGAATTCGCCACTTTCGACGGTGCGGGAGACGTGTTCACCGCCATCGACGACGACGCTTGGCGAATCGGCTTTCTCGCCCGCGACCCGGTGCGTGCCGAGAAGATCCACTTCACCGCCCCCTACGTGATCATTGAAGGTACTTACCTGGTCCCGGAAGAGTCACCGCTACGAGAGATCGACGAGCTGGACCGGGATGGTGTTCGTATCGCGGTGGGCAAGGGCGCGGCCTACGATCTCTATCTGACGCGAGCATTGACGAATGCGACCCTGGTACGCGCCGCCACCTCGGCGGCGGCGATCGAGCTGTTCGTCGAGCAACGGCTCGCCGCTGCCGCCGGCGTACGCCAACCGTTGGCGAGCTATGCCGCTGAACGCCTGGGGTATCGGGTACTGGATGGGCGCTTCACCTCCATCGAGCAGTGCATGGCCGTGACCAAGGCGCAGGCTTCGGACACCGTCACTCGTTATATCGAGAATTTCCTCGATCGCATGAAGCAGAGTGGTCTGGTGAAACGTGCGCTCGCGGAAAGCGGCCAGGACGAGACCCAGGCGGCACCGTGAGCAAGAAAGCCGTGTGAAATGGCAAGCCGTTGCCCAAACAAGACGACACCCACCCTTGGGTCGGTGTCGTCGTTTATCACCGGATCAGCAAACGGTGTTATTTCGCGGCTTCTTCCAGCGCGGTAACTGCGGGAAGAGTCTTGCCTTCGACGTATTCGAGGAAAGCGCCGCCACCGGTAGAGATATAGGAGACCTTGTCGGCGATGCCGTACTTGTCGATCGCGGCAAGGGTATCGCCGCCGCCGGCGATGGAGAACGCCTGACTGTTGGCAATCGCCTTCGACAGCACTTCGGTGCCCTTGCCGAACTGGTCGATCTCGAACACGCCGACCGGGCCGTTCCACAGGATCGTGCCGGCATTTTCCAGCAGGCTGGCGAGATGCTGGGCAGTGTCCGGGCCGATATCCAGAATCATCTCGTCATCGCCGACCTGGTCGACCGGCTTGACGGTCGCCGTGGCGGATTCAGAGAACTCGGTGGCGACGACGACGTCGGTGGGTAGCGGAATCTTGACCTTGGCCATCAGCTCCTTGGCCTTGTCGACCAGATCCGCCTCATAGAGCGATTTGCCCACGCCATAACCGGCCGCGGCGATGAAGGTGTTGGCAATGCCGCCACCGACGATCAACTGATCGCATTTCTCCGACAGCGAATAGAGCACGTCGAGCTTGGTCGACACCTTGGAGCCACCGACGATGGCAGTCATCGGGCGTTTGGGTGCGCTGAGCGCCTTTTCCAAGGCGTCGAGTTCGTTGGCCAGCAGCGGCCCGGCGCAGGACTGTGGCGCGAACCGGATCACGCCATGGGTGGACGCCTGGGCGCGGTGGGCGGTACCGAAGGCGTCCATCACGTAGATATCGCAGAGCGCCGCATAGGCCTTGGCCAGCGCTTCGTCGTCCTTCTTCTCACCCTTGTTGTAGCGCACGTTCTCGAGCAGCACGACCTCACCGTCGGCGATCTCGACCTTGCCTTCGAGATAGTCTTTTTCCAGCCGGACCGGTTTGCCCAGCAGGTCGGCGAGATGCTCGGCCACCGGCGCTAGCGAGAATTCATCCGCCGGTTCACCTTCAGTGGGCCGCCCCAGATGGCTCATCAGCATGACGCTGGCGCCGGCGTCGAGCGCGGTCTGAATGGTCGGCAGGCAGGCGCGGATACGAGCGTCGCTGGTGACCTTGCCGCCCTTGACGGGCACGTTGAGATCCTCGCGGATCAAGACACGTTTTCCGGAGAGATCCAGTTCAGACATCTTGAGTACGGTCATGAAATCCTTTCCTTAGAGGGTGTTTAATAAAGGGCTGCACTCGCCGATACGGCGTTGGACCCCTCTTCAACATGCTCATTTACTGCTCGTAAACTCCGCTGTTTCATCCGGTTTCGCCTTGTCTCGTCTTCGTTCGCCTGTTTCTTAGATACCCTCTCCTGAGGAGGTGGCGGGTTCGGAGACGGAAGATGACAGTTCGAGCCAGTGGTGAGCAACGTCGAGCATCCGGTTGGCGAAGCCCCATTCGTTGTCGAACCAGCACAGCAGCTTGAGCAGGCGGCCGCCGGCCACGCGGGTCTGAGTGGCATCCACGATACCCGAGCGCGGATCGTGGTTGAAGTCGACAGAGGCCATCGGTTCCTCGGTGTACCCGAGCAGCCCCAGATAGCGTTCGCGGCTCGCGGCGGCCAGGCAGGCGTTGACCGCGGCGGCATCGGTATCGCGCTCCAGCGAAATCGATAGATCCATGGCCGAAACGTTGATGGTCGGCACGCGGACGTGGAGACATTCGAAGCGGCCGGCCAGATGCGGCATCAGCCGGCCGATACCGCGGGCCAGGCCCGAATCCACCGGGATGATCGAGTGCATGGCCGAGCGGGTCAGACGTAGATCGCTGTTGTGGTAGGCGTCGATCACCGGCTGATCGTTCATGGCCGAGTGGATGGTCGTGGTGACGCCATGGGAGACGCCGAAACTGGCTTCGAGCACGTTGAGAATCGGCACCAGGCAATTGGTGGTACAGGAGGCTGACGAGACGATGCGCATGTCGCTGGTGATCGCGTTCTGATTGACGCCGTAGACGATCGTGGCGTCGACGTCGGCTTCCGCCGGCTGGGAAAACAGCAGCCGTGGCACGCCAGCCTGAAGGTGGCGCTCGGCAGTGGCGCGATCCTTGAAGCTGCCGGAACATTCCAGCAACAGGTCGATGCCGAGCTCGTCCCACGGTAGCGCTTCCGGGTCGGCAGCGTTGAGCACGCGAATGGTGCGGTCGTTGACGATCAGGCAACCATCGCGCGCTTCGACACGGCCGGGGAAGCGTCCGTGAGTCGTATCGTAGCGAGTCAGATAGGCGATCGTCTCGAGATCGGAGAGTTCGTTGATGGCAACGATCTCGAGCGGCAGATCGGGGCGTTCGATCAGTGCGCGCAGTACGCTCTGGCCGATGCGGCCGTAGCCGTTGATGGCGACGCGATAGGTCATGGGCGAATCTGGTAACCCAACGTTGAGGACAGTGTCGAGGTCGACCATCTTAGCGCATTCGTTCCCGACGAGCCGAGAAGGGGGTAGATGTCAGTCTAAAGCACTGGACGAAACGCTGAATGCCTCATAGCTTGAAACGATCTATCTCATGCTTGGAGTTCCTTTTCGATGGCAGATGCCAACAACCCTGGTACTCCACTCACGATGTCGTCGGCTCACGTTCGGATGACATCGTCATGATGCGGCGTCTCGAGTCGCTGTCGTTCTATCTTTCCGCTATCGAATGTCCGGTCGAGGGCGAGGGCAGCGGCGTCGTCATGGCGAGTTCGGAGCCGCTGAATCTTTGGGGTGGAGTGGATGCGCGGGAGGGCGAGGTGACCGATCGCCGTCACCCGCTGTTTGGCGAATGTGTCGCCGGGCGGGCGCTGGTCATTCCCCACGGAGGAGGGGCGTGGGGCGGTAGCGAGTTGCTTCTGGAAGCGATTCACGCCGGAAAGGCGCCGGCGTTGATCGTGCTCAATCGGGTCGATGACATCATCGCCCTGGGAGCCATCGTCGCCGATGAGGTGCTGTCGCTGGCGGTGCCGATCATAGTGCTGGATCACGCGCGCTTTGCTCTTGCGCAGGCGGCGCATCTCATCACCTTCCATCGTGGCAGGCAACTGGTGGTCAGCGGCCCGCGTCTGGCGGGGCTGGCCAGTGTGACGGCCGGTGGGGCGCTCGGTCACGAGCCAGTGCCAACGACGGCGGCGAATGACGGTTTCGCGCTGTCGCCGGCGGACCAGCGCTGTCTTTCCGGTGAAGCGGGTCCGGCAGCCCAGGTCGCCATGCGTATCGTGGTGCGACTCGCGCGATTGCAGGGCGCGCTCGAACTGCTCGACGTGACTCACGTACACGTCGACGGCTGTTTCTACACGGGGCCGGCTGGCTTGGCCTTTGCCGAGCGTCTGGTCGACTGGGGCGGAAAGGCAGGCGTTCCGACGACTGTCCTTACGACCTTCGACAAGACCTTCGACACGAACTTTGACTCGACGATCGCGCCAACGGAGACGGCGGAACGGCTCATCGAACTGTGCCGGAGACTCGGCGCATCGCCAGTGTCCAAGGCAGAGCCGGCGCTGGAGCACGCGCCATTGCCATGGCTGCTCGCTCTCTGTGTCGCGCTGACGGGGCGGGCGCCGGCGTTATCCGCCGGCTGATCGAACTCACGTATTCCGCGCTCCTGTTTTTGCGCTCTATTTTACGATCAAGTCTTCGTCGCTCAGCGATTGGTGCCCAATTGAGCGGTGATCACATTGAGCCGCTCTGCCAGCGTTTCCGGCATTTCCATCGGCAACAGGTGGCCGTAGTCGGGGAACACCTCGAGCTTGCCCTGGGGCAGGTGCGGCATCACGTCCCCACGCTGGGTTTCGGGAGGCAGAGACGGATCCTTGTCGCCGACCAGCACCCAGGCCGGGTAGGGGAGCTTGCCGACGGTCTCGCGCCAATCCTCGGCGTAGGTCGTCGTCGGCCAGGCGCGCCACGCCGCCGGATTGGCGTTGATCGCATCTTCCACCGCCTGCTGATAGAGCCATGGCGCGAGTGAGACTTCGCTGGCCCCGTCGATGAACTGGCGGGCCTGAGCCTCGCTGAAATCGAAGTCGAGCTGGAAGCGATGCTCCTCGTCGCTGATCGACTGCGGCCCCGGCGGGGACGGTGCGATCAAGACCAGCGCGCGCAGCCAGGCCGGCCGATTGGCGGCGACGGTCATCGCGATGCGCCCGGAAAACGAGTGCCCAACCAGAATGACGTTGTCGAGCCTGGCGGATTCGATGCACTGCTCCACATGACGCGTCATCGAGGCGACGTCGAATCCCGCGACCTCGCTGGCGCGTCCGAAACCCGGCATATCGAGCGTGACGATTCGGCATCGCTCGTCGAGAAGCGGCAGGACCGCTTCCCACTCATGATGGGAACTGCCGAAGAAGTGCATGAGCACCAGCGTCGGATCTCCCTGACCGCTATCACTGGCTATCGTCATCGCGGCTCTCCCTGAGACCTGTTTGAAAATGTCGAAGAATTCGACGAACTGGTAACAGCGTAGCGGGATCTGCGTCGCTGTCAGGCATCGATTGCTGTCAGATCGCGATCGCCGGTGAAGCGATGATCAGTAGAAGAGACGCTCAATAGAAGAGGTGCCAGACGAGTGGCAGCACGACGGCAGTGAAGGCGCCGGTCAGACTCATACCCAGGGAGGCGAAAGCACCGGCGACGCTATTGATCTCGAAAGCGCGCACCGTGCCAAGCGCGTGTCCGTTGATGCCCAGCGCCAGGCCAATCAGCCTCGGGTCGCGAATATGCAGAATTCGACTCAGCCATTCCACCCCGAAAATGGCGGTGACGCCCGTCGTCAGAAGCGCGCCCATCAGCAGGGCTCTCGAGCCGCCGAGTTCTTCGGCCAGGCTTAGCGCGATGGGGGATGTCACCGACTTCGGTGCCAGTGAGGCGAGCACGTCCTCCGGCGCCCCCATGACGGCGGCAATGATCACCGCGTAGCAGGCAGCCAACGTCGCCGACAACGGCAGCGTCATCAGGATCGGCTTCCACAGCGCGCGAATCTGCGGCAGCTGCTGATAGAGCGGTACGGCCAGTGCCACGGTGGCCGGGCCCAGCAATAGCATCAGCCAGTTGGCACCCCGGTTGTAGTCCTCGATGCCGATGGGCAGCAAGGCGATGACCCCGGCAATCACGACTGCTGCGATCAGCATGGGTGGGCACCAGTTGGGCCGCCGTATCAGCTTGAACAGGCGAATACCGAGGAAATAGGCGCCGAGCGTCAGCGCGATGGCAGCGATCGGCGAGTCGAACCACTGTTGCGGTAACTGCGATAGGCGCTCCAGCCAATCACCCATGGTCGGCGCTCCTCGAGTTGCCTTCGGCCGCGCTCTGGGGCAGGTAGCGACGCATCAGCAGTAGACTCGACAATACGCTGAGCAACGTGCCGGCGAGCAGCGCGGTGAGAATCGCGGCCCACTGATCCGAAAATTGATCGGCGACAAAGAATATCTCCACGACACCGGGCATGATCAGTAGCGCCAGCATGGCGATCAGCGGCTGACTGATTCGAACGACGTCCGTATTCATTCCGCCGCGGTAGCCGAACCACAGCGTCAGTAGCAACATGCCGATCACGCCGCTGGGCATGGGAATGTGGAACAGCCGCACGAGAGTTTGACCCAGCAACAGAAAGACGAGCAGCCACAGGAAACCGCGCAGAACGGACATCGCAGAAATCTCGGATCGCTGAAAGATAGCATCATACCAAATGCGTAGAGTTTCTCTGGCAGCGACCCACGAGATCGACTCATGAGAAACGTTCGAGATCTGGTGATGTCGATTGTTCGAGATGGCTCAAGATATGGCTCAACACTTTCCCATGATGATTTTCAGCCGGTGATCGGATACGAAACGTGACAATCTAGGAAAGCCACGTCAGGGCGTCCGGCGTAGCAGACAGACGATGCAGAAACGGTGCATGGGCGTGAACTGCGGCGCATTGTCGCTTATTCTTGGCAAGGATTTAGCTGCTGGCCGAGTAAAGCCGCGAAGGAAAGACACTCGAAAACCGAGCGGCGCGGCGTGACACGGTGGCGGATTGGTTCGATGAACAAGCGCGTGATCGGGTTCGGTGGGACTGATCGTGTGACACCACAGGATGGCACCAGCCTTTCCCGACGACAGGCGGTAGTACAACGCCAGGGCAGCCGCTATCGGTTTGCCCTCTGAGGTAGAGCGGATAGCCATCTTTGGTAGCCGTCTTTGGTAGAGAGGGAAGCGGCTCCGGTCGAGATTCCCCGATGACCCATCTTGAGCACAGAGGAAAAGCAACATGACCGATATTGCCAATCTGTTGGGAAAGGAAGCCGACAGCCTTCTCAGCTACACCTGCACGGGCTTCAAGAAAGAAGACCTGTATCTGCCGGGTCCCGACTTCGTCGACCGTGTCTTCACCGACAATGATCGCAGCCCGCATGTGATGCGTAACCTTCAGACTCTGTTCAATACCGGTCGTCTGGGTGGGACTGGCTACCTCAGCATCTTGCCGGTCGATCAGGGTATCGAGCACTCGGCCGGCGCCTCGTTTGCGCCCAACCCGATGTACTTCGATCCCAAGAACATTGTTGAGCTGGCACTGCAGGGTGGTTGCAACTGTGTCTGTTCGACCCTCGGCGTGCTTTCTTCCGTCGCGCGACGCTATGCGCACAAGATTCCGATGATGCTCAAGCTCAACCATAACGAGAGCCTGACATTGCCGGCGATGTACGAACAGACGATGTTCGCGCAGATCGAGCAGGCCCATAACATGGGCTGCATCGCAGTCGGTGCCACGATCTATTTCGGCTCCGAAGATAGCCGTCGGCAGATTCAGGAAGTCAGCGAAGCCTTCGAGCGCGCGCACGAGCTGGGCATGGTCACCGTGCTGTGGTCGTATCTGCGCAATCCCGAGTTCAAGAAAGATGGCACCGATTATCACGTCTCGTCCGACCTCACCAGTCAGGCGGTGCACCTGGCGGCGACCATCAAGGCGGATATCGTCAAACAGAAGCTGCCGGAGAACAACGGCGGCTACAAGGCGATCGGTTTCGGCCATACTCATGACAAGGTCTACAGCGAGTTGACCAGCGATCATCCGGTCGATCTGGCCCGCTATCAGGTAGCCAACTCGTTCATGGGGCGTGCCGGGCTGATCAATTCCGGCGGTGGTTCCAAGGGCCATTCCGATCTGGGCGAGGCCGTGCGCACTGCTGTCATCAACAAGCGCGCCGGTGGCATGGGTCTGATTTCTGGGCGCAAAGCGTTCCAGAAGCCACTGAAGGAAGGTATCGAGTTGCTCAACGCGGTTCAGGATGTCTACCTCTCGAAAGACGTGACGATCGCCTGAGGCTGAAAGCGAAACGCAAGATATCAGCGACTCGTTATACGAGCCCGGCCATGGCCGGGCTTTTTTTCGCCCCGATTTCAGCAAGTTGCTCGCTTCTATCAGATAAGACCTTGGTCGGCATACTTAAGTTGAATTGTCTGACAAAGTTCCTTTCTCTACCTTGCAAGACGTATTCGATGATAACGCTATCATTTAGATCTTACGGATTGTCATTTAGATCTTACGGATTGTCATTTAGATCTTGCGGAATAGTGAAGCGGTGGTTCGGGCTTCGGCCGTGAGACAACGGTATGAGGGAGACGCATCATGAAAGCGATTCTGAGCAAAACCTGCCTGGCCGTGCTGGCTACCGCCGCCATTGGCGTATCAGCATCCGCCCAGGCCGCCGACGATTGCCCGATTCCGGGTAACCTGCGGGTTGTGATCGGTTCGACGTCGACCGGCGGGGATACTTATCAGGCCTCGAGCATGGTGGTCGATAAGCTGGCCGACCAGCTCGATATCAATGCCAAGGTCGACGCCGTCGGTGTCATGCCTGGCTTCCAGGCACTGGAGCGTAGCCGCCACGGCAACACCATCATGATCTTTCACGATGGCGCCTATCTGGGCAATCTCTACGGCGTGAACGGCTATCCCGATATCTTCAATAAATTCATCGTCGGCCCGACGGTGGCGATCAATCCGGGTAACGCTTACCTGGTACCCAAGAGTTCGCCGTACCAGTCGATGAGCGACATCATCGAAGCAGCAGGTGAAGGCAAGAAAGTGAAGGTCGCCATTCAGCCGGGTGGCGTCTCCGAAATCGGCCTGACGGCGATGAAAAATGCCGTGCGCATGAAGTATCCGGGCAAGGAAAGCAATCTCGTTGCCGTCAATACCGGCTCCCAGGCCGACAAGAACCAGCTGCTGTTCGACGGGGCGGTGGATGTGATCAACGGGTCGGTCCAGGCCAACGAGCAGTACACCCAACTGCCGGCCGACGACCAGAAGGCGATGCGCTTCGTCTGGATCACCGCGCGCGAGAAGACCATCGCCGAGACCAACGAAGAAGGCATGGGGGACACCACGCGCGAGCAGCTGCTGCAGTACGTGACGCCGAAGGCTAGCGTGCCGATGGGTGAGGATGAAGACTTCACCTTCGATAAGGAATTCTTCCTGATGTACAACAAGGACATGGATCCTGCTGCCATCAAGTGCATCGACGATGCTCTGGCTGAGGTCTACAAGGACGACGAGTTCAAGGACCAGCTGAAGCGTTCGTTCTTCGTGCCTGATTACAAGCCTTCCGAAGAAGCCGCCAGCTATCTGGAAGAGAAGAACGACGAGTACAAGACCATCATCAGCGACCTGAAAGGTTGATCCTGCCGCGTGCCGGCCGGCGAATGTCGGCCGGCACGACTTCATTTCCACTACTGATGCTGCCGGCGACGATCCGGCGCAGGAGCCGCTTTCCATGGAAAGCCAATGGCTGTCGCTGCTCGATGTGAGCATCGACTTCGACCAATCGCATCTCTTTTTCCCCCGTATCATCACCTGGATTTTAGTCATCCTGCTGGCGGTGATATTGGTCACCCGTTACCGGCTGATGGTTCCGGGTCTCAAACGCGCAGGTCGGGTATTGATCGGGCGCGAGGGCGAGTTCGATCACAAGCGCTTTTTCGGCACGCTGGCGCTGACGACGGCCTATTTCTACCTGATGAGCGTGCTGAGCGATGTGTTTCCCAACACCGGCTACAGCTTTCTGATCATGTCGGTGGCGTTCGTTTTTCTGTTGTCGCTGCTGTATGTCGATCATCTGACTCGGCGTCTGTTCGTCATTCTCGTGCTGAACGCGCTGATTGCCCCGACGCTGGCGTGGTACGTGCTGGCGCAGCTGTTCCGCATCACCTTGCCCTGATCTCTTAGCCCTGACCGTCGGAGACTCGTCTCATGGATATCCTGTCTCACCTCACGCCGATGTTCTTCGGGCTGATCGCCGCGGGAACCCTGATCGGCATCATTTTCGGCGCGATTCCCGGCATGACCGCCACCATGGCGGTAGCGGTGTGTCTGCCGTTGACCTACGCCTTTGGGCTCGAGAACGGCATCGCGCTGTTGCTCGGGCTCTACGTTGGCGGCATTTCGGGGGGGATGGTGCCCGCGGTGCTGATCAATATTCCCGGTACACCCTCATCGATCACCACGACGTTCGATGGCTATCCGATGGCCAAGCGCGGTGAGGGCGAGCGCGCGCTCAAGATCGGTATCGTCGCTTCGGTCTTCGGCGGCCTGTTCAGCGCCGCAGTGCTGTTCTTCTTCGCCCCGGTGCTGGCGGACTTCGCGATCAAGTTCTCCTATGTCGAGAAGTTCCTGATCATTTTGCTGGCATTGACGGTGATCGCCTCGCTGACGACCAACATGTTGATGGGGATCTTCAGCGGCGTACTCGGCGTCTGGCTGAGCCTGATCGGCACCTACTCGATCACCGAGGGCGGCAACGGCGAACCGCGATTGATGTTCGACTTCATGCAGTACTACCTGATCGACGGCTTCTCGCTGCTGCCCGTGCTGATCGGCATCTTCGGTTTGACCACTGTGCTGCTGGATGCCGAAAAAGGGTTCAAGGACGAAGCGGGTCAGGGTCGGATCTCGCTCAAGGGCGGCGCCAAGTTCAAGTTCAACGTGTTCAAGGGCCAGTTGCTCAACCTGGTGCGTTCTTCGAGCATCGGTACCTTCGTCGGGATTCTGCCGGGCGTCGGTGGCAGCGCTGCGTCGGTGCTGGCCTACAGTCAGGAAAAGAACTTTTCGCGGGACTCATCCATGATGGGCAAGGGCGCGCCGCAGGGGATCGTCTCGTCGGAGTCATCCAACAATGCGCTGACCGGTGGCGCGCTGGTGCCGCTGCTGTCGCTAGGCATTCCCGGCGACTCCACCACCGCGATCCTGATCGGCGCCTTCACGCTCCAGGGCGTTCAGGTCGGCCCGTTGTTCATCGGCAACAACATCGATACCTGGTATCTGATGATCATCGCCCTGCTGGCGGCCAACGTCATGATGTTCGGCATCATGTACTTCGCGATTCGTCATATCGCCAAGGTGATCGAGGTACCCAAGTACATTCTCTATCCGCTGATCATCATGATGTGTGTGGTGGGGGCTTACGCGATCAACTACGGGATCATGTTCGACGTCTGGACGCTGCTGCTGTTTGGGGTGTTCGGATGGGTCGCCCACAAGGTCGGGTTGGAGACGGTACCGCTGATCATCGGCTTCATCCTGGGCAAGTCGGCAGAGGTCTACTTCGTCAAGAGCATCGAGTCTTACGGCAATCTCTCGATCTTCTTTACCAAGAGCCCGATTGCGATGTTCCTGTGGGTGTTGATTGCCGTTTCGCTGGCCTTCGCGATCTATCTGCGGGTACGCAATCGCCGACAGCCGGCTGTAGAAAGCTAAGCTCGAGCCCGCGCTCGCTCTTCGATTGAGCCCTAGCCTGCTCTGAAAAAAGCCCACGCCANNTGGCGTGGGCTTTTTGATGGCGCCGATTCTCAATGGAATCCGGTGGCGCTCAGTCGATGCTCAGCTTACGCACCTGATTGAGATTCTCCATCGTAGTCAGACACGCCTCGGCCGCTTCACGTCCTTTGGTCAGGAAGTGCTGATGGAAGAAGGCCGTATGTGTTTCGTGCTCATGGAAGTGGTGCGGCGTCAGTACCGCGGAAAGCACCGGTACTTCCTGCTCGACCTGCAGCGACATCAGCGCGTCGATCACGGCGGTGGAAACGAAGTCATGGCGATAGATACCGCCATCGACGACGAAACCGGACGCGACGATCGCTGCGTAACGGCCACTTTTCGCCAGCAGCTTGGCCTGCAACGGAATCTCGAACACCCCCGGGACAGTGAAGGTGTCGATCTGATCGACGGAGAAACCACGCTCGGCGACGGTCTCCAGAAAGGCAGCGTGGCAGTTGCCGACGATATCACCATGCCAGTCGGCACGGATGAAGGCGATGCGTTGCGACAGCGTCTGGGAGGAGAGCTGCGGCGGATAGGACTGATTCATGGTCGTTTCCTGAACGTTGGTTAACCAGAATCAGGGCTGCGGATCCGCTTGAGGTCGGAGCTGGCGGGTAACAGTGTCGATCAATGGTGAAACATCGATAGCGACGGATGAACCGGCCGGATCGTCATTAGGTTTTCAAATCCTAGCAAGGGGAACCGTTCTCTTTCATCCGGACTATCACCGTCGGCTTCGGAGTCTCACCGAATCTGCTGACCTTGATGGCGACGCCATCAAGCGCTCGCGGGCTGAGACGCCGTGTTTTCCACGCTGCGTCATTACCGCCGGTGGGGACTTTCACCCCGCCCTGAGAACCGATCGCGGCGAACCGCAATCCGCCAATAGTCTACGCCGTTCCCGGCTCGCGATAAAGCCGAACGCGATGGACCTTGTGGTATCGTGAGGCGGCCAAACCGAGCCCGATTCGATCTCCTCAAACCAGGGAAAGCGTGCATGAACGAGCGCAACGAGAACGCCGATATCGCCTTGATGACGGAAATCGCCACTCTCTACTACACCGAGGGCGAAACGCAGGAGGTCATCGCCAATCGGCTGGGGATCTCGCGCGTCAAGGCGGGGCGATTGCTCAAGCGCGCTCAGGCAGAAGGTATCGTCGACGTTCGAGTGCGTCAGCATCCCGCAGTCAGTGCGGAAATCGAGCAGGCGCTCAGACGTCGTTTCGGAATCAAGCGCGCGTTGATCGCGCTCGATCATGCCGACTCCGACGTGCAGCGTGCCAATGTGGCGAGCCTGGTGGCCGATCATCTCTCTCGGCAACTGAGCGAAGGGGCGATCGTAGCCGTCGGCATGGGCCGCAATGTCGGTGCCGTGGCGGACAACGTCTTCGAGCAAGGGCAGCGCCAGTGTTCTTTCGTCTGCGCCATCGGCGGCTCGGTGCGGGCCGGCGAATACATGAACCCCGACCATATCTGTCGGCGGCTGGCGATCAAGTTCGGCGGCGACAGCGAAACGCTCTATGCGCCGGCGCTGGTGCAGAATCTCGAGCTGCGCGACGCGATGTACGAAAACCCCACCATCCGTCAGACGCTGGATCGAGCCCGTCGCGCCGATCTCGCCCTGATTGGCATCGGTGATCTCAGCGAGAACAGCAACATGGTGCGCATGGGCTGGTTCACGCCACAGGAGACCGCCGAGGCGCGACTCTCCGGCACCGTTGGCGACATGATGGGTTATGACTTCATCGACATCTATGGGCGCCCGTCGATGACCCCGATGCAGGGCCGCGTCATCGGTCTGACGATCACCGATCTGGCGCGGATTCCCGACGTCATCGCCATCGCCGCCGAGAATACCAAGGCGGCCGGCATTCTCGGTGCGCTGCGCACGGGTGTCATCGATACGCTGGCGACCAGCGTCACCAACGCCCACACCATTCTGCGTTTGGACGAAGCGACACGAGTCGACGGCAAGCTCGATTGAACGTCGTATGAACCCCGCAACGAAACACGCCCGGCCACTCGATTCGAACAGGCCGGGCGCTTCGTTGCATGCTTTCAGGCGTTGGAAATCAACCCAGCAGCTTTTCGGCACGGGCGACGACGTTGTCGACGGTGAATCCGAAGTGCTTGAACAGATCGCCGGCCTTGCCTGACTCACCGTAGGTCGTCATGCCGATGACATCACCGTCGAGACCGACGTACTTGTACCAGGTCGATGGAAAGGCCGCTTCCACGGCCAGCCGCGAACGGACCGACTTGGGCAGCACGGATTCACGGTAGCTGTCGTCCTGCTCGTCGAAGGCGCTGGTGCACGGCATGGAGACCACGCGAACCTTCTTGCCCTTGCCTTCGAGCTCCTTGGCGGCGTCCATCGCCAGGCCCACTTCGGATCCCGTGGCGATCAGGATGAGTTCCGGCTTGCCGCCTTCGGCATCCTTGAGCACGTAGCCGCCTCGGCGGATGTCCTTCAACTGAGCGGCATCTCGCGACTGTGCTGGCAGGTCCTGACGCGAGAAGATCAGCGCGGTGGGGCCTTTTTCACGCATCAATCCCTCGACCCAGGCCGCGGTGGTTTCAGTGGCATCGCACGGGCGCCATGTGGCCAGGCCCGGCAGGTTGCGCAGGTCCGCCAGCTGTTCGATCGGCTGGTGCGTGGGCCCATCTTCGCCCAGACCAATGGAGTCGTGAGTGAAGACATGGATGATGCGAGTATGCGACAGCGAAGACATGCGCACGGCGTTGTGCATGTACTCGAGGAACACCAGGAAGGTGGCGTCATAGGGGATGAAGCCGCCGTGGGTGGCGATACCGTTGGCAATCGCACCCATACCGAACTCGCGCACACCGTAATGCAGATAACCGCCGTCGAAATCGCTCTTGCTGATCGCCTTGGCGCCTTTCCACAGCGTCAGGTTGGATGGCGCAAGGTCGGCACTGCCACCGAACAATTCGGGAAGATCCGGACCCAGCTCGTTGAGCACACCCAATGACGCCTTGCGTGAAGCGGTGGTCTCGGACTTCTCCTGAGCGGCCTTGATCAGGGCGTCACCGTCGAAACTGGCCGGCAGTTCGCCGCTGTAACGGCGCTTGAGTTCCTTGGCGAGTTCCGGATGGGCCTTCGCGTAGGCAGCCATCTTGGCGTCGTATTCGGCTTCAAACTTCTGGCCCTGCTCGCGGGCATCCCAGGCTTCGTAGTATTCGTCGGGAATCTCGAAGGCCGGATATTCCCAGCCAAGCTGTTTGCGCGCGGCGGCCACTTCGTCTTCACCCAGGGCGGCGCCGTGGCTCTCTTCCTTGCCGGCTTTGTTGGGCGATCCGAAACCGATCACGGTCTTGCACATGATCATCGAGGGCTTGTCGGTGACGCTCTTGGCTTCTTCGATAGCGGCACTGATCTGCTCGGCATCGTGACCATCGACATCGCGGATCACATGCCAGTGATAGGCCTCGAAGCGCTTGCCGGTATCGTCGGTGAACCAGCCTTCGACTTCGCCGTCGATCGAGATGCCGTTGTCATCGTAGAACACGACCAGATTGCCGAGGCCTAGCGTGCCGGCCAGCGAGCAGGCTTCGTGGCTGATGCCTTCCATCAGGCAGCCGTCGCCAGCGAACACCCATACGCGGTGATCGACGATCTCATGGCCATCGCGGTTGAACTGCGCGGCCAGCGTGCGCTCGGCGATGGCCATGCCGACACCGTTGGCGAGGCCCTGACCCAACGGCCCGGTGGTGGTCTCGATGCCGGCGGTGTAGCCGTGTTCCGGATGGCCGGGGGTCTTCGAACCCAGCTGGCGGAAGTTCTCGAGCTCCTTCATCGGCAGGTCGTAACCGGTCAGATGAAGCAACGAGTAGTGCAGCATCGAGCCGTGACCGTTGGAAAGAATGAAACGGTCGCGATCTTCCCAGTCCGGATTGGCCGGATTGTGCTTGAGATGGTCGTTCCACAGCACTTCCGCGATATCGGCCATGCCCATCGGCATGCCGGGGTGGCCGGAGTTGGCCTTCTGCACGGCGTCCATGGAAAGCGCACGGATGGCATTGGCTAGCTGACGACGAGATGGCATTGGCTTTCGGATCCCCTAGATCTTGAATAAATGATGGCGCGAAACGCGATCTGGCTCTCAGTTTGACTCGACGAGTCTGACATGGCGATCAAGTCTAACCTGACTGACCAGTCTAGCGCGGCTGATCGATCTCATGTGGCTGACCTGTTTTGCACGTCCGACAAGTGCCGCGCAGCTGAATAAGTGTAGCGCGGCTGACTAATTTGACGTGAGCAGCGACGCTTCGTTCACGATCGCCTCGAAGGCGGCCGGGTCGTGAGCGAAACGCCCCAGGAACAGACCATCGACCTGTCCCGCCAACCGGGTCAATAGATCGGGACCCGCGCTGCCACCATAGATCACCCTAGCAGAAGGATGGCGGGAGAGGTGATCGCGCAATCCCCGACAGACCGCTGCAATGTGCGCCAGCGACGCCGGCTCCGCTGCGCCGATCGCCCAGTGCGGTTCATAGGCAATCACCAGAGGCTGCAAGCGTTGCGCCGGTGTCGCCAATAACAGTGCCGAATCGACCTGGTCACGGCAGTCGGCAATGGCATCAAACGGATCGCCATGATCGGCCTCGCCGATACAGAGTACCGGAATCAGATCGTGCGCCAGTGCCACCTGGGTCTTGGCGGCGACGATATTGGCATCTTCGCCGAACAGACGCCGTCGTTCGGCGTGGCCGATCTCCACGTAGCGACAGCCTATTTCGGCCAGCATGGCCCCACTGACCTCGCCAGTATAAGCACCGTGCGGTGACTGATACAGGTTTTGCCCCCCAACGCCGATGGGCGTACCGGCGAAACACTCGAGTACCGGTGGCAGGGCGGGGAAGCTGGGCAGCACGAAAAGGGACACCCGGCCATCCTGGATGGCCGGATGATGGGCAACATTGTCAGTGATCTGGCGGCACCAGTTTACCGTCTGGGCGTAGCCAAAATACATCTTGAAGCTGATGCCCAGTGTGATCGGGAGTTTTGCCATGATGTTCTCGGGGTGCTCAGCTTGATTAGCCACGGATCAATGGGACGCCGTTCGGCTCGCGGCTGTCCAGTTCGCGGCTACCCGAACGACGACTGATCGGTTCATTCATCGCTGTCGACGGCGGCCTGGACAGCGGCGACGATCATCGAGAGGGATACCGCGCCGGGGTCCGAGGTACCCAGGCTTTTTTCAGCCAGCGGTCGAGCTCGCCCCAGCTTCGGCTTCAGATCGGCGGTGGCCTTGGCGGCGTTATCAGCCGCATCGACGGCCTTGGCCCAGGCGGCCGGGAGCGTTTCCCCATCGGCAACGGCGCGTTCGAGCGTTTCACTGAACGGTACCAGCGCATCGACCAGCGTCTTGTCGCCCAGCTTGGCTTTGCCGAACGCCATGACGTCGTCCTTGGCCTTGGTGATGCCTTGCGCATAGAGCGCCGGTGTCGGCTCGTCTTCATCGCCGAGCGTCACGCTCAGCGCGGTGAGCATGACACCCCAGATGGCGCCGGAAGTGCCGCCCGCGCGATCTGCCCAAGCCTCTGCCGCCAAGCGTAGCAGAGTGCCGGCGCCTGCATTGCGGCTGACCGCATCCTCGGCGGCCAGTTCGGCCGCCACGACGCCACGCTGCATGCCGATGCCGTGATCGCCGTCCCCGGCGACGGCATCCAGGCGGCCCAGCTCTTCCACATTCTGATCGATGACCTTGCGGGTGGCGCTCAAGGCGCTATAGACGCAGCGGGCAGCGGCGATCGACGCCTCGCTCGCCGGGGGGATGGCATCGGCGTCGGGAATATCGAGCTGGGAAGCGTCGATCGGCGGCGCCGCCTCGAGACTGCCCTTGCGGTAGGCCGGTGCGTCCGCGGGGGCCTTCCATAGCCGTTCCAGTTCGTCGTCGAGCCAGAACAGCGTCAGCGAAGCACCAGCCATGTCGAGACTGGTCACCAGTTCACCGACCTCCGGTTCGACGATCTGCAGTCCGGCATCGCCGAGCAGTTGGTGAACACGACGATAGACCACGAACAGCTCTTCATACTTGATCGAGCCCAGCCCGTTGAGCAGTACGGAAACCTTGGCACCTTGGGTGCTGTCGATCCCCTCGGGAATCTCGTCGAGAAGATGCGAGACGAGGAGTTCCGCCAGTGCATCAGCGGTGGGAATGTCCTGTTCGCTGATGCCTGGTTCGCCGTGGATGCCGAGGCCGACAGCCATCTTGCCCGACGGCACATGGAACAATGCATCCTTGGCTCCAGGCAACGTACAGCCGTCGAACGCCACGCCCATCGAGCGTGTGCGGAAATTGGCGGTGCGCGAGATACGAACGACCTCTTCGAGCGAATATCCCGCCTCTGCGGCTGCCGCCGCAATCTTGAACACGGTCAAGTCGCCGGCTATCCCGCGCCGTTTGTGAATTTCATCCCGCCCGGCGCTGGAAACGTCATCGATGACGGCGACGATCTCGCAGGGAATGCCTTCGCGAATCAAACGCTCCCGTGCCTGGCCGAAGTGCAGCACGTCACCGGCGTAGTTGCCGAAGCTAAGCAGCACGCCGGCACCGTTGTTGGCTGTCTTGCAGACGTTGTAGACCTGCTGCGCCGAGGGTGAGGCAAACAGGTTGCCCATTACCGCGCCGTGAGCCAGGCCCTGGCCGACCAGGCCCGCAAAGGCCGGGTAGTGCCCGGATCCGCCGCCAATGACCACGGCGACAGTTCCCGGTTCGCTTCGGGTGCTGCGAATCACGCCCCCTGGCACCTGGCAGACGCGTTGCGCATGCGCAGCGGCGAACCCTGCGGTGGCTTCGTCGACGAAATTCACTGGGTCGTTGTAAAGACGTGTCATGGCCGACGCTCCCGGCGATTAGGTGGATATCAAGCTAAGTGGCGCAGGAACACCTGTTGCCACCACTCAATGAAAATATGATCTGTACGTGTGCATTTGGTTGTGTGCAGCTATATCGATCATCATAACGATGGGGAGGCGGGGCGATATGCGACTTTGGTGGCGATTCACGAGGAGTGTTGAGGTGTCTAAGAAGACGATTTTAGATGCCGTAGGCGCTATAAAGGCCTTGAGTAGCAACCGTTTTGCGATTCGCAGGTGCTACTTTTTGCTCATATGAGTTGGTGTTGTTCATATGCTCGGTGTGCGGCTATGATGGTTGCTGTCGGCTATCGACATCATTGACGGTATGGGAGGTGGGTGATGGCGCAGAAATGGCGAGTGGCGCTGGGGTGTGATGAAGCTGCGTATGAAATGAAGCAGGCAATGATCGAGCATGTCAGATCGTTGGGGCATGAAGTCGAGGATTTCGGCACTCATGACGCTCAGCCGGTGCTCTACCCGGATGTCGCGATCAAGGTCGCGGAAGCGATTGCGGCGGGTCGTTACGATCGTGGCATTCTGATGTGCGGTACGGGCATCGGCGTGGCGATTTCCGCCAACAAGGTCCCGGGTATCCGCGCCGCACAGGCCCACGATACCTACTCGGCCGAGCGTGCGCGCAAGAGTAATGATGCCCAGATCGTCACCATGGGTGCTCGCGTCATCGGGATCGAGCTGGCCAAGACGATCGCCGAATCGTTCCTCGGCAGTGAATTCGAGCCTGGCGGCCGATCACAGCCAAAGGTGGATCGAATCGAGGCCTACGAACGGGATCATCGCTGAAACGATGTCGTGCGGTTCAGGCGCCCAATTCGGCGCCTTTTTTGTTGGCAATGTTCATATGATCACTTAATTGAATTTTTGCGCCTGTTTTGATCCTGTTTTCACCTGTCGATGATTAAAGTTTGACCAATAACTTTAGTCTTGGTCGAGCCGATGGAATAAAAATAAATTGCTGTTTATAAAAGATAAAAACTTTCTTTGTCTAAAGTCTTAGAGGCTGATCTATTGATGTCATCCGTGTGTGGCGCTAAAAACATATGACCGAAGTTTGATCATGTGTTTAAGCACGGAGACCTTCCATGAGCGAGTCCACCGCTACGTCTACGCAAACGACTTCCGCTGGTGATATCCCCAAGACGATGAAGGCGGTGGTCGCCTATGCGCCCAACGATTATCGCTATGAGGAAGTGCCGGTTCCCGAGATCGATGAGAAGGAAATTCTGATCAAGGTCGAGGGGTGCGGTATCTGTGCCGGGGATATCAAATCCTACGATGGTGCGCCGAGTTTCTGGGGCGACGAATTCCAGCCTGCCTACATCAAGGCTCCGATGATTCCGGGGCACGAGTTCATCGGGCGAGTGGTCAAGGTAGGCGCTCAGGTTGAAGGCTATGCAGTCGGCGATCGTGTGATCTCCGAGCAGATCGTGCCGTGCTGGCAGTGCCGCTTCTGTAATCGTGGACAGTACTGGATGTGCGAAAAGCATGACCTGTACGGCTTCCAGAACAACGTCAACGGCGGCATGGCCGAGTACATGAAATTCACCAAGGAGGCGATCAACTATCACGTCCCCGAGGAGTTGCCGCTGGAAAAGGCAATTCTGATCGAACCCTACGCCTGCTCGCTGCATGCGGTGCAGCGCGCCAAGATCGAGCTGGGCGATGTCGTGGTGCTTTCCGGCGCCGGTACGCTGGGGCTTGGTATGGTCGGCGCGGCCAAAAAATCGGGTGCCGAGAAATTGATCGTGCTCGATCTGTTCGACGATCGCCTGGAGCTGGCCAAGAAGTTCGGCGCCGACCTGACCCTCAACCCCAAGCGTGACGACGTGGTTTCGATCATCAAGGAGATGACCGAAGGTTATGGCTGCGATGTCTACATCGAGGCGACCGGGCATCCCAAGTCGGTTGAGCAGGGCCTGTCGATGATCCGCAAGCTGGGGCGGTTCGTCGAGTTCAGCGTGTTCAAGGATCCGGTCAGCGTCGACTGGAGCATCATCTCCGATCGCAAGGAGCTCGACGTACTCGGCTCTCATCTGGGCCCGTACTGCTACCCGCTGGTGATCGAGGGTATTCGCAATGGTGACTATCCCACTGAAGGCGTAGTGACTCACAAGCTGCCGCTGGAGAAGTACGAGGAAGGTTTCGAGCTTATGAAGAGCGGTTCGAAGTCATTGAAGATCGTGCTGATTCCCTGAGCCGGCAGGTTTGCAAAAGAGGACGTTTTCATGAGTGCAGCAGTTGCCAGTCGGCCAGCGGCGCCGAACAAGCTGAAGGGACGTCTGATCATCGGCGCCTGTGTGGTCGTGGTGCTGGCCGCAATGGCCTGGGATACCAAAGTGGTCGAGATCGGCTCGGAAGCGGCGCTCGAAGGCGGTTTTTCGGCGGATACCTACGGTGCGGCGCATTTTCCGGATATCCAGGCTAGCGTCGAGGAGCGGGCTGTCGACGCCAGCGAATTGGCGCCTGCGGTGCTCGAGGGAGCTACCGCGGCCGGGCAGAAGTATGGGGTCGGCGATGGATTCGGGCCGGTAGTGCCTGTCACCTTTACCGGCACTTTCGGTGAGGCCCGGTCAGGCATCTATTCGGTGACGGCCGATGGTGTACCCGGGGAGATCACGATTCGTGTACAGACAGGTCCCGCGATCAATGGCACCGACCTGCGTGACGCCACCGGGGAGATCTCGTTCGGCGAGTTCACCAACCAGATCGAATATCAGAATGCGGGGGCGTCGATCAACAATGCGATGAAAGAGGCGGTGCTGGCGAATATCGATACCGCCAGCCTGAGCGGTAAGAGCGTGACCGTGACCGGCGTGTTCAAGTTGATCAATCCCAAGAATTGGCTGGTCACGCCCGTCAGCATGGAGGTGCAGTGATGGCTGCCTCCTCGGTTCAATCGGTGCCCGTTGGCGAGCCTGCCGATGACATCGTGTTGTCGGCGCGAGATGTCGCCAAGTCGTTCGGCAGCGTGCAGGCGCTCAAGACCGTCAATTTCGACGTCTACCGGGGCCAGGTGACCACGCTGTTCGGCGAGAACGGCGCCGGAAAGTCGACGTTGATGAAGATTCTTTCCGGCGTGATCCAGCCGACCTCCGGCGAGATCCTGTTGGAGGGCGAGCCGGTGCGTTTCGCCTCGACTACCGATGCGCAGCGCCTGGGTATTTCGATCATCCACCAGGAACTCAGTCTGGCGCCCAACCTCAGCGTTCGCGACAACATCTTCATGGGTCGCGAGCTGAAAGGATCGATGGGCATCGATTATGCCGAGGAAGCGCGTCAGACCCGCGCATTGATGGAAGAGCTCGACGAGCCGATCGACCCGCTGACGCCGGTCGAGGATCTGCGTCTGGGGCAGCAGCAGATCGTCGAGATTGCTCGCGCGCTGTCGGTGAATTCCCGCATCCTGATCATGGACGAGCCGACGTCTGCGCTGTCGGCAACCGAAGTCGAAGTGTTGTTCCGTGTGATCCGCGATCTCAAGAGTCGTGGGGTATCGATCGTCTATATCTCTCACCACCTGGAGGAGGCGCTACTCATTACCGATCATGCGGTGGTGCTGCGTGACGGTGTGATGACCGCCTATGCCAGGCGCGCGGATATCGACCTGGAGTGGATCGTGCGCAACATGGTCGGCGAGAACTTCGATCTCGGTTCTCCGCCGACCGGGCACGCCATGGGTGAAGTGGCGCTGGCGCTCGAAGATATCAGCGTCGCCGACACCGCCGTTCCGGAGCGCTCGGTGGTCGATCACCTGTCGCTGGACGTTCGTGCCGGCGAAATCGTGTGTATCTATGGGTTGATGGGTGCCGGTCGTACAGAACTGCTCGAGTGCGTCGCCGGTCGGATACCGCTGAGTGGCGGGCGGGTGGTCCTGGAAGGCGAGGACATCTCGTACCTGAGCATTGCCGAGCGCATCGCCAAGGGGCTGGTGCTGGTGCCGGAAGATCGCCAGCGTGATGGCCTGGTACAAACCATGTCGGTGGGCGAAAACCTGTCGCTGGCTAGTATCAAGGCGTTTACCCGCTGGCTGCTGACGTCGGGAAGCCGCGAGCGTGACGTGGTGGATGAGTCGATCGCCAACGTCCATATCAAGACCGACGGCGCCAAGGCCGAGATCGGTTCGCTCTCCGGAGGGAACCAACAGAAGGTGGTCATCGGCAAGATGCTGGCAACCCATCCTCGCGTGGTGGTGCTCGACGAGCCGAGCCGCGGTATCGATATCGGCGCCAAGGCGGAGGTGTTCAAGCTGCTGGCGGAAGGCGCATCCAAGCAGGGGCTTGCGGTGGTCTTCTCCACCTCCGAGGTCGGCGAATGTCTGAGCATTGCCCACCGTATCGTGGTGATGAGTCGCGGGCGCATTGCGGCCGAGTTCGGCGCCGACGCTTCCAAGGAACAGATCATGGCGGCCTCCGGCGAAGCCGTGGTCGCCTAACAAGAACGCGTTAGCGCTTTTTCTCGAATGGAGTTTTGATATGTCCAAACACAGCCAGGCGGCAGAGCGCCAACGTGGTGGCTTCGATCTGGGGCGGCTATTGCTCGAGGGGCGAGCCTTCTTCGCCCTGATCGCGATCATCATCATCTTCTCGTCGCTGTCTCCGGTCTATTTCTCGACCAGCAACTTCCTGACCATGTCTTCTCACGTGGCGATCTTCGGGCTGCTATCGATCGGCATGCTACTGGTCATTCTGACCGGCGGTATCGATCTGTCGGTGGGTTCGACGCTGGGGTTGGCCGGTGTGGTAGCCGGCTTCCTGATGCAGGGTGTCACCTTCGACATGTTCGGCGTCACGCTCTATCCGCCGGTGTGGGTAGTGGTGATCCTGACCTGCGGAGTCGGTGCTTTCATCGGAGCGATCAACGGCGTGTTGATCGCCTACTTCAAGGTGCCTGCGTTCGTCGCCACGCTGGGGCTGCTCTATGTCGCACGTGGCGTGGCGCTGCTGATGACCGACGGCCTGACCTACAACAACCTTGGAGGCAGCGCTGAGCTCGGCAATACCGGCTTCGACTGGCTGGGGTTCAATCGTCTGTTCGGCGTGCCGGTGGGTGTATTGATCCTGGCAGCGGTGGCGATCATTACCCTGCTGGCGTTGGCACGCACGCCTTTCGGGCGCTGGGTCTACTCGACTGGCGGTAACGCACGGGCCGCCGAGCTCTCCGGCGTGCCGGTCAAGCGAGTGCAGGTTTCGGTTTACGTACTTTCCGGCATCTGCGCGGCCATCGCCGGTCTGGTGCTGTCATCCCAACTGACCTCCGCCGGCCCGACCGCCGGTACCACCTACGAACTGACTGCCATTGCCGGCGTCGTCATCGGCGGTGCCGCGCTGACCGGGGGCCGCGGCAATGTACGCGGCACGTTGCTCGGTGCCTTCGTGATCGGATTTCTCTCCGACGGCCTCGTCATCATCGGCGTGTCTTCCTACTGGCAGACCGTATTCACCGGTGCCGTGATCGTATTGGCGGTCCTGCTTAACAGCATTCAGTACAGCGGGCGCAAGAAGCGCGCAGGCAAGGTTTCCGAGCCAGGATCGTCGGACCCCAAGGCCCCCGCCAATCCTTCTTCTCCGTCCTCGAAGGCCGACGCCGCGCGCGTGACGAGCGAGACGGAAAGTACCGCCGGCAAGCCGGCAACACAGCATTGATCGTTGCGATTCCGATCAACACGAGCTAGATCAACACCAGCTATACAAACACAACCGCAAAAGAAGGGTGATCCATCATGTTCAAGACAGGAAAACGCCTGCTGATCGCCGCCCTCGCCGTGAGTGCGCCATTGCTAGCCGGAACTGCCATGGCGCAGGACAAGGGGCTGATCTCGATTATCGTCAATGACACCTCCAATCCTTATTGGTTCACGGAGGGCAAGATCGCCCGTGAAACCGCTGAAGAGTTGGGTTACGAGGCCAATGTCAGCGCCCATAAAGGGGATACCAATACCGAAAGCCGCCAGATCGATACCGCGATCACCAATCAGGCCAAGGCGATCATTCTCGACCCGGCCAACGCCGATGGCTCCGTCGGTGCGGTGCGCAAGGCCGTCGATGCCGGCATCCCGGTGTTCCTGGTCAATGCCGAAATCAACGAACAGGGGCTGGCCAAGGCGCAGCTGGTGTCTAACAACGCGCAGGGCGCGGCGATGGGCGCGCAGCAGTGGGTTCAGACGGTCGGCGATTCGGCCAACTACGTCGAGCTAAAGGGAGCGCCTTCGGACAATAACGCGGCGACGCGCTCCAACGGCTATGAAACCGTACTGAGCCAGTACCCGGATCTCAAGAAGGTCGGTGAAGATGTCGCCAACTGGGATCGTACCCAGGGCTATAACAAGATGCAGAGCCTGTTGCAGGCCCATCCGGATATCCAGGGTGTGATGAGCGGCAACGACGAGATGGCGCTGGGCGCGATCGCCGCTCTCAAGGAAGCCGGCAAGCTCAAGGACATCGTCGTCGGCGGCTTCGACGGCTCACCTGACGCGGTCGGCGCCATCAAAGCGGGGAACCTGGCATACACCGTGCTGCAGCCGGTCGCCATCTTCTCTGAAGACGCCGTGCGCATGGCCGACAAGTTCATTACCTCGGGTGAAACCGGTCTCGACGGCGAGAAGAAGCTCTATGATTGCCTGCTGATCACGCCGGACAATGTCGACAAGTACACCTCGGCGTTCGTGCTGGAGCAGTGATTCTCTGCTGAATAGTTTTTGCTGAGACGAGACCGCCGCGAGCTCATGGCTCGCGGCGGTTCTGTTCGTGGGCTTCGCTATGTAACCCCGATCAGGCGGTAGCGGATGCCGGCGTCGTTCAGCTCTCGGCGATGCGCGACCGTCAGACCGTCATCGATCAGCACCAGGTCGAACTCGCGCAAGTCAGCGAGTCGGTGCAGGGCACTGCTGCCGAATTTGGCGCTATGAACCAGCAGAATTCTTCGTTCAGCGGCCTTCATCTGGGCGCGTTTGATCTGGGTCACGGCCGGATCCTGTACGTAGGCGGTGGTGCCGAGAATCGCCGAGGCGGAAAGAATGGCTACGTTGGCGCGAAGGTTGGCAAGCGTCTGCTCGCAGAGCAGGCCAAAGGTGGCGTTGAAGCGCGGTTGGTAGTCGCCGCCGAGCGTGATCAGTTTGATGCCGGTAGCGGCCTTGAGCCGGTCGGTGCTCTCCAAGCCGTTGGTAATGACGGTTAGCGGCTCCCGGGTGGGTAGCAGCGACGCCAGCTCGCTGGCGGTGGTGGAGTCATCGAGCATCACCGCCTCGCCGGATGCGATCTCTTCCAGTACCGCTCGCGCCAGCGCCTGTTTTTCTCGGGCCGCGATGTGAGAGCGCAGCGCGAAATTGCTCTCGAAAACGCTGGATGAGCGGGTGGTGACGCCGCCATGTTGCTTGTTCACCATGCCGCGTTCGGCGAGGGCGTCGAGGTCGCGGTGTACGGTCATGCGGCTGACGCCGAAGCGCTCGGCCAGTTCGTCGACCTGGGCTGAACCGGACTGAATGATGTAGTCCAGCATCGTCTGGCGACGTGCCGGCGCGCCCTTCGTTGCGGGCCGAAGCGCCGGGGGCGCGGGCGAAATCATGACGCCTCGGTCGTCAGCACGACCTTGATCGAATCGCGCTGAGCTGCGATCTCGAAGCCGAGCTCGAAATCGGCCAGCGGCACGTGATGGGTGACGATACCTCGGGTCGTGACCAGACCGCGGGCGAGCAGATCGATCGCCACCGGGTAGGTGTGGGGTGACAGGTGCGAACCGCGGATATCCAGCTCCTTGCGGTCCCCGATCGTCGACCAGTCGACGGTGGTGGGTTCCTTGAATACGCTGAATTCGACGAAGCGGCCCAGCTTGCGCAAGGATTCCAGACCCTGGATCACCCCGCTCGACGAACCGGTGGCGTCGATATAGACCTCGCAGCCGTACCCGCCGGTCAAGGCGCGTATCTCCTTGGCGATATCGTCGCGGTGCGGGTTGAACCCGTGATCGGCGCCGTAGTCGCGAGCCAGTGCCAGACGCTCGTCATGGGTGTCGACCAGAATCAGTTGCTTGGGTGTCTTGAGTCTGGCGAGCTGAACCATGGCGAGGCCGATCGGTCCGCCGCCAGCGATCACGACCGTGTCGTCGAACTGAATGTCGGCGCGATTGACGGCGTGGATGCCGCAGGCCAGCGGTTCGAGAAAGGCGGCGTCCTCGAGGCTCAGGCGCGGGTCAACGGGGTGCAGCACTGCGTTGGCCGGAACGCGCAGATACTCTGCCATGCCACCGTCGGCGACGCCGCCCTGGAAGCCGAAGATGTTGTGCACCTCGCACATCCAGTAGTGGCCGCGTTGGCAATAGAAACATTGCCGACAGGGCAGGATCTGCTCCGGTACCACGCGCATGCCCAACTCGACGTCGAAGTGTTCTGAAGCGCCTTCGCCGAGGGCGACTACCTCACCAGCGAATTCATGCCCGACAATCATCGGCGGTTTGACGAACGGCGCGAAGCGGTCGCCGTCACCCCAGTACATCGCGGCGCCGTCGCGACACTTGAGGTCGCTCGAACAGATCCCGCAGGCCTGAATCTTGAGCACCAGCTCGTTGGGGCCGGGCCGAGGCGTCGGCACGCGCTCAAGACGATAGTCACCAGGGCCACGGCAGACCACGGCTTGCATGTCCTTGGGTAGAGAGAGTCGAGAGTCGGGCATCGGGCGCGCTCCGGTCATGTTCGGGCGTACTGAGAATAAGTACTGAAAAAAGTACTGGGATGGCCCCTGCAGACATAACATCAAAAAGTGACGATTCGCCGTATGACTTTGGTCTCAGGGATGGTTTTTGTTCAAGGTAATATTTTTAATTTATTGAAATAAAATAGATTTATTTTGATTTTCAAAAGTTTTAACACCAACGTCTAACGTCTTTTTATCTCAAAACAGTGTTAGAAATGGCTGTGCAAGGCGTTGGTCGTGTCATGTCAACGCCATCAGAAGGAGGCAGTCATGTCGCACGGTTATCTGCTGGGGCTCGATGGCGGTTCCAGCTCCACCAAGGCGGTGATCTTTGCTATCGACGGCGGCGTCGTCGGCATCGGGCGAGAAGATTCTCGGCTCGAGCACCCTCGAGCGCACTGGGTCGAACGCGACATGAATGCCGCCTGGTCCAGTGCCGCCCGGGCGATACGCTCTGCGCTGACCAACGCCGGTTTGAAGGGCGGTGACATTCTGGCAGTGGGCGTCACCGGCCACGGCGACGGGCTCTATCCGCTCGATAGAGAGGGCGAACCGCTCGGTCATGCCATCACTTCTCTGGATAGCCGCGCGGCCGGTGTCGTCGAAGGCTGGTGCCGAGAAGGTGTGCGCGACGAGGCGCTGACCCGTATCGGTCAGATGCCCTTTGCGTTCTCGCCGGTAAGCTTGCTGGCGTGGATGCAGCAACATCAACCCGAGCGCTATGCCGCATTGGGGTCAGTGCTGACGTGCAAGGACTGGCTGCGCTTCAAGTTGACCGGCGAGGTAGCCACCGACTTTACCGAAGCCAGCACCGGCTACACCGACGTCAATACCCAGCGCTATAGCCGTGAGGCATTAATGATGCTGGGTATCGGCAGCATCTTCGAGACACTGCCGGACGTTCGCATGTCCGACGAGATTGCCGGGCGCGTCTGCGAGGCGGCCGCCCGCGCTACCGGGTTGACGGCGGGCACACCGGTGGCGACGGGGCTTCACGATGTCACGGCCAGTGCGGTGGGGTTGGGCAACATCGAAACGAATACGCTGACCATCGCAGCTGGCACCTTCAGCATCAACGAGGTCTTCTCCGACGCGCCCCAGCCCGACCCGCGCTGGGCGACGCGCAACGGGTTGCGCGCCGGTCAATGGCTCAACATGGCGATTTCGCCGGCTTCGTCGAGCAATCTCGAATGGTTTCATCGCCAGTGGGGGCAGGCCGATGACGGTGGTACCGGTGCTTTTCTCGACGATATGGAAGCCGCGCTCGACGCCGCGTTCCGGAGTTCGTCACGACTGGTCTATCATCCGTTTCTCTATGGCTCGCCCTATGATGAACCCGCCAGTGCTTGCCTTTTCGGCCTGCAGGGCTGGCATGATCGAGGCCACGTACTGCGCGCGATTCTGGAAGGCGTGGTGTTCAATCATCGCGTTCACGTCGATGCGTTGGCGTCGACTTTCAACATCGAGCGCGTGCGCATCACCGGCGGCGGCAGCCACTCGCCGCGGCTGGCCCAGCTGTTCGCCGATTCGCTGGGTCGGTCGCTGGAGACGTCCCGGATTCACGAGGCCGCGGCCTGGGGCGCCGCAATCTGCGCGGGGGTGTCCGCCGAAGTGTTTCCCTCGATCGAGTCAGCGGCTCAGCTTTGCGAGATCGATCACCACTACGTCCCGAACGCTCAGCGCCAGGCCGAGTGTCAGCAGGGCTTCGAGCGCTATCAACGGCTCGTCGAAGGGATGCGATCGTTGTGGGCGATGCTCGACGCCGAGGCAACGTCTTCGAATTCGTCCACTACCTCTACCGAATCCATGCCGCTACCGGGGGCCGCCCGATGACGCAACCTTTGAACCCACCACCGCTGAGTCGTCGGCAGACGCTGGCACGCTTACGGGCCGATCCTTCGGTGTCGGTATTGATCATCGGCGCTGGAATCAACGGCGCCGGCCTGTTTCGAGATCTGGCTCTACAGGGTATCGATGTCCTGATTGTCGACAAGCAGGACTTCTGTGCCGGCGCCAGCGCCGCGCCGTCGCGGTTGATTCATGGCGGCCTCAAATATCTGGAAACGGGGGAGTTCCGGTTGGTGGCGCAGTCGACCCGCGAGCGCAATCTGCTGTTGCGCAATGCGCCGCACGTGGTGCATCCGTTGCGCACGGCGATGCCGACGCACAGCTGGTTTGGCGGTATCTGGCCGTCGATTCAGCGTTTCTTTCGGCGGCCTGCGAAGATCGATGATCGTGGCATCCTGATCAGTGAACTGGGGCTGACGCTATATGACTTCTTCGGGCGTCATTTTCGCAGCATGCCGCGCCATTCACTGACGCTGGGCCGCAGGGTGCATCAGTCGCTGCCGGATATTCGTCGCGATGTCCGCGCGCTGCACACTTATTACGACGCAGCGATCAGTCAGGCCGAGCGGCTGGGGTTCGAGTTGATCGACGATGGCTGCCGAACCCACCGCGGAGCGGTGGCCCTCAACCACGTCACCTTGACCAGCAGCGATGACGGGGCGGTGCATTTCGAGGATGAAGAGGGCAACGCGTTCATGGTGCGACCACAGATCATCGTCAACGCCGGCGGCGCCTGGATCGATGAGATCAACCGCGCGTTGGGGCGTGAAACACGGCATATCGGCGGCACCAAGGGCGGACATCTCATCGTCGATGTGCCGACCATTCGAAGCCAACTCGACGGTCGCATGATCTACTTCGGCACCCCGGACGGACGCATCTGTCTGATCTATCCATTCATGAACCACGTGCTGGTCGGTGCCACCGATATTCGCTGTATCGACCCTGATCAGGCCATCTGCGACGACGACGAGCGCGACTACATGCTCGAGGCGGTGCGCTATCTGTTCCCCGATGTGACGATCGACGCATCACAGGTGCGCTATCGCTATAGCGGGGTGCGCCCGCTGCCGCGCAGCGATGCCGCCGATCCGGGGCAGATCAGTCGTGATCATGCCATCGTCGAAGATCGCATCCAGGACTGGCCGGTGCTGTCGTTGATCGGCGGCAAATGGACCACCTTTCGGGGGTTCGCCGAGGAGGTCGCCGACGACGTCCTCGCGAGGCTCGGTCGACGACGCGAGATCGATACCCAGCAGCTGGCGATCGGCGGTGGACGTGATTATCCCCGTGATACGGCTGCGCGTGAGAGCTGGCTGGCTCGCGTCACCCCTCTTTGCGAGGGTGACCGCGGGCGCGCCATCACGTTACTGGCGCGTTATGGAACGCGCGGAGAAGCCGTGGCACGTCACTGCGAACGGATCGCCGTCGACGGCATTTCTCGCCAGCGCCCGCTCGATTCACTAGTCGGCTATCGTGAAGGGGAGATCGATTTCGTCTGCCGCTTCGAACGCGTGGAGCATCTGGCTGATGTACTGTTCCGGCGCTTGCCGATTGCACTTTCCGGCCAGCTCGACAGCGCGGTGATCGATGAGGTAGCCACGCTATGCGGTGCGGCCTTGGAGTGGTCGCTGGCGCGCCGCCGCACGGAGATCGAACAGGCTCGAGACATCGCCATGCGGGCGCATGGCGTGTCGCTGACACCGGCAGCGTCGTCTGCCCAGGAGACCTCGCCATGACGACCGTCTTTTCCTCCAGCGGGTTGCGCACCGGGCGTCTTTTTCGTCGCGAAACGCACTTGAGCTGCATGGTGGCTTTCGATCGGACGCTGCTGGCGGGCCCGGTCGCGCACGCGATCGACGCGCGCCGAACCTGTGAGTCCATCGTTGCGGCAAGACCGGAAGCGGTGCTGTTGTCGCCGGGCGTGCTCAAGTCCTGCGGGGATCTCTTCGCCGACAGTCAGGCGCCCAGAGTGGTGCTGAGAATCGATTACCCCATGGTGGGCGACTTTACCCTCGCCGGCGAGGAGTATCATCGCATGATCGCGACGCCGGCCCAGGCCCAGGCGATGGGGGCGGATGCGGTCGTGATGTGTCTGATCTCCGGTTACGACGACCCCAAGCGGGAGGCTGACAATCTCGAAGCCGTGGCGGAAACCGCACGTCAGTGTGAGGCGATCGGATTGCCGTTGATCGTCGAAGCCGTGGTGTGGGGGAGCCGAGAGGGCGGTCGCCTCGATGCCGAGCGGATCGCGCGAGTCGCGAGGATCGCCGCCGAGCTGGGCGCCGATCTGATCAAGGCGCAATACACCGATGATCCCAAGGACATGCTGGCGCTCGTGCAGAGCTGTCCGGTCCCTGTGCTCGTGCTGGGTGGCGCCGCGATGAACGATGACGAGGCGTTGGCGCGTTTTACCCGGGATGCACTGGATCATGGGGCTCGAGGCGTGATCTTCGGGCGCAATGCCTGGCAGCGGGAAAGCGCGACCGAAGGCATCGAACGACTGACGCGTATCGTGCACGGCGGATCTCCCAAGTGATGCTACGATCGCCTCCCGAAAGGCAATGTCGCAGTGTTAAAGGATAGGCAGCTAGCTTCTCTGTGTGTAAACTTTTGACCCCCTGTACCGGCGCGTTCGGAACAGCGATGTCGTGCGTCGTTTCACCCGTCCTTCCGACCGACGGCGCTGCGTTTTTGTCTGACGGGCCGTACTTGCGGACCGCAACCAGTGAACGAAGGGATCTCCGTACGCCATGAGCGAATACTCTCTGTTTACCTCCGAATCCGTGTCTGAAGGCCACCCGGACAAGATCGCCGACCAGATCTCCGATGCCGTTCTGGACGCCATTATCGCGCGCGACAAGCAGGCTCGCGTGGCCTGCGAAACGTTGGTCAAGACCGGCGTGGCCATCGTTGCCGGTGAAATATCCACCACCGCCTGGGTCGATCTGGAAGAGCTGGTGCGCAAGGTGATCATGGATATCGGCTATACCTCGTCGGAAGTCGGCTTCGACGGTGAAACCTGTGGCGTGATCAACCTGATCGGCAAGCAGAGTGTCGATATCGCCCAGGGCGTCGATCGCAGCAAGCCCGAAGACCAGGGCGCGGGCGATCAGGGCCTGATGTTCGGCTATGCCACCAACGAGACCGAATCGTTGATGCCGGCACCGATCCACTATTCGCATCGTCTGGTCGAGCGTCAGGCGGAACTGCGCAAGAACGGCACGCTCTCCTGGCTGCGTCCGGACGCCAAGAGCCAGATCACCTTCAGCTATGACGACGACGGCAAGCCCAATGGCGTCGACGCCGTGGTGCTGTCGACCCAGCACGATCCCGACATCTCCCAGGAGGATCTGCGCAAGGCGGTCGAGGATCTGATCATTCGCGACGTTTTGCCAGCGAAGTGGATTCACGACAACACCCGCTTCCACATCAATCCCACCGGCAAGTTCGTGATCGGCGGCCCGGTGGGCGATTGCGGTCTGACCGGGCGCAAGATCATCGTCGATACCTACGGCGGCATGGCGCGCCACGGCGGTGGGGCGTTTTCGGGCAAGGATCCGTCCAAGGTCGATCGCAGCGCCGCCTATGCCGGGCGCTACGTGGCCAAAAACATCGTCGCCTCGGGGCTCGCAGACAAGTGCGAGATTCAGGTTTCCTATGCCATCGGTGTCGCCGAGCCGACCTCGGTCTCGATCAATACCTTCGGCACCGCCAAGATCAGTGAGGCGAAGATCATCGAGCTGGTGCGCGAGCATTTCGACCTGCGCCCTCATGCGATCACGCGCATGCTCGATCTGCTCCACCCGATGTATCAGCTCACCGCGTCCTATGGCCACTTCGGGCGCGATCCGTTCGAGTCCAGTTACACCTGGACCGACGTCAACGGCGAAACCCAGACCGAGACCTTCACTGCGTTTCCCTGGGAGAAGACGGACAGAGCCGAGACTCTGAAGGCCGCTGGCGGGCTTTGAGATCCAATTTGGCAGCTGGACGATAGCGGACCCGAAATCGGGTCCGTTTTTTTTGGCATGTCCTCAGCAGGATCAACCCGCATCATGGTGATCGTCGCTCCAAGCCTCTATCGTTAAATGATGAAACAGCCGTTCCATGACGGCGCAACAGGTACACCGACCATTGCCACGACTGGCAACGACAGGAACGGAACCCATGCTGGACATCGCAGCAGTCTTCATCACGATCACCGCGCTGTTCGCGTGGTTCAACTATCGGTTCATCAAGCTGCCGGCGACGATCGGCGTGATGTTCATCTCGCTGTTGGCGTCCGTGTTATTGATCGTCCTGAGCCATGCCGGTTTCGATGCGATAACCGATTGGGCCGAAACTTGGCTGGGGCAGATAAACTTCAACGCCTTGTTGATGGACGGAATGCTGTCGTTTTTGCTGTTCGCGGGCGCTTTGCACGTCGATATCACCCAACTGAAACGCTACCGCTATTCGATCGGTTTTCTCGCCACCATCGGTGTGGTGATCTCGACGGTGGCGGTCGGCAGCGCCGCCTGGTGGCTCTTTCGGACTTTCCATATCGATGTCCCCTATCTCTATTGCCTGGTTTTCGGCGCATTGATCGCGCCGACCGATCCCATTGCAGTACTCGGCATCATGCGCAGTGCGGGGGCGCCCGAAGACATGGAGATCAAGATCGTTGGCGAGTCGCTGTTCAATGACGGTGTGGCAGTGGTGGTGTTCACCATGTTGCTGGGAGCCGCGACCGCCACCGAAGCTTTGACGGTCGCGCATTCCGCGACGCTGTTCGTGGAAGAGGCCGGAGGCGGCATTCTGCTGGGTCTGGTCATGGGATATATAGCCTACTGGTTGATGAAAAGCATCGACCAGTATCAGATCGAGGTGCTGGTAAGTCTCGCCCTGGTGCTCGGTGGTTATACGCTGGCGACGCATCTGCATGTCTCGGGACCCATCGCGATGGTCATTGCCGGATTGTTCATCGGCAACCGCGGTCGCGAGCATGCCATGTCGGATACGACGCGCCGCTATGTTGACGGCTTCTGGGAGCTCATCGACGAAATTCTCAACGCGGTGCTGTTCGTGCTGATCGGTCTCGAGCTGCTGGTGATTCCTTTCGAATGGTCGTATTTGATCGTGGCGGGGCCGGTGATCGTGGTAATCCTGGCGACGCGCTTGATCACCATCGGCGTACCATTGATGACACTGAAGCGTTGGACTCACTATCGCCCCGGTACTACGCAAGTCCTCACCTGGGGTGGATTGCGTGGTGGCATCTCGGTGGCGCTGGCGTTGGGCCTGCCCGAAAGCGACTATCGCAATACCATCGTGATGGTGACTTATATCATCGTGCTGTTTTCGATTCTGGTGCAGGGTCTGACCGTGGGTCGAGTGGTCCAGCGCGTGCTTTCTCGCAGCAATAACCGAGATTAGACTTTAGTGGCAGTTGGCGGCTCGGGCATGGTATCGCCGCCGGGCGTTCCTTACTCTTGTGCCATGATGCTGTGTATTTTCTTCGGCCAGATGGGTCGATGACGTTCAAACGACGGGGTGAACCATGATGTTACGCACAGGGATGCTGGTCGCAGCGCTGGGCCTTTCCGGCGCATTGCTGGCAGGTTGCGGTGATGACGGTGACGACCAGGCGAAAGAGGAAACGTCGCAGTCGTCGTCCCAGCAGGAGGCCCAGTCCGCCAGCTCTGGTTCCGATTCACAGGACATGGCGTCTTCCGAAACTGCAGACAGTCAGGGTAGTGAAAAGAATGCCAGCGAAGGCGGCGGTGATCCGGTCAACCTGATCTTCGGTACCGGTGGCACCGGTGGCAGCTACTATCCGATCGGCGGCGCGCTGAAGGGCGTGTTCGAGAAGAGCGATCTGGTCGACGGGGTGCAGGTCGTTTCCACCGGCGCTTCCGTGCAGAACATCAACAATATCAAAGATGGTTTGAATCAGGTCGCTATCGTGATGAGCGACGTTGCCTATGACGCCGTCAAAGGCCAGAACCAGTTCGAGGGTCAGCCTGCCGACATCGAGACCATCGCCGGCATGTACCCCAATGTGGTGCAGGTCGTCGCCACTGCCGACAGCGATATCCACAGCATTGCCGATCTGAAAGGCAAGCGCGTTGGTGTCGGCAAGGTGGGCTCCGGGGTCGAGCAGAGCGCCGCCAAGGTGCTGGAATCCGCCAATCTGAGCTATGACGATCTCGCCCAGGTCAGCCATACCGGCTACGCCGACAGCGTGACCGAGATGAGCAATGGCAACCTCGATGCCGCTTTCTTCACCTCGGGTGTGCCCAACTCCAGCATTACCGGGCTGATGCAGAGCACTGACGTGACTTTCGTGCCGGTTGAGGGTGATGTCGCTTCCACGCTGCTGGAAAAATACCCCTACTACGAGAATTACGAGATTCCGGCCGGTGCCCCGGAGCGTTACAACCTGGGTGACGCGGTGGATACGGTGGCAATCCGCAACATCATGATCGTGCCGTCCTCCATGCGTGACGATGTGGCTGAGGATCTGGCCAAGCGTTTCCACGACTATCTGGAATCCGACAACGTCTCTGTCGGCGCGCTCAAGCAATTCGACCCCGCCACCATGGACAAGAACCTGGTCGTGCCGGTCCATCCGGGCGCCGAAGCCTTTTACGAGACGCTTTCCTCTTCCGACGATGCAGCGACTGATGGTGATGCCGCGAATGCCGGAGATGACAGCGATCTGTCGGAAGACACGGCTTCCATGCCGGCCAATGAGCAGGCGGCTACGACCGAAGCGGATGGCGCAGAGGCCAAACCGGCCAAGCAGACCAGTGCCGAGACGCCGAAGGACAACGCCGAGCCTACCCAGAACAGCGACACCAGCGGCGGCGAAAATGCTCAGGACAAGGAACCCCAGTCCTGAATGAGGGGTGGTCGTGGCTAGTCGGTCATGACGCAACGTCATGATGAGCGACCGTGATCAGCAGCCATGACACGTAAAATCTGGGTGAGTCTTGTTGCGGTGGTGATCCTTGTGATCGCCACCGCTGCGTATCCGCTACCGTGGCTGGTCATTCGTGACGGGCCGCAGTGGCGGTTCGCCTTTCCGGGGTGGCAAGGGACAACCTTCACGCTGCGCTGGATGCACTCGGTCGAGAAAGAAGATTGGGAGGAGTGGTTCGCGGTAACTGCGGATGATGCCATCGAGATCACCGGAACACGCTTCAAGACCTTCGGCGCCGGCGCCCCATCGCACGCGGGCACCGAAACGCATCTCGAGGACGGCTGGGTGGTGATGACCGGAATCGATCGCGTGGTCGATCCGTTGGCGGTTCAGGCGGCGGTGGAGGAACACTACCGCTTGATCTTCGCGGGTCATACCGTGCCCCTGGCGCGTGGCGATCCTCCCAGAATACTGACCTTTTCCATACTCAGGGTGCCGCTGTGGCAAGTCTTGCCGGCACTGGTGCGACCCTGGTTGTCATAGATCCCCGCCTGGCGAGGAAGCCATATGTCAGAACAGAAGAACACGATCTCCGCCGATGGTTCAGAAGATCCGTCGGTCAAGGAGGCGCTGGAAAAATTCGATCGCGAAAGCCTGGTAAGAGACAGGCTGCCCCGCTCGGTGATCCAGTTCGTCACGGCAGTATCGGTACTGTTGGCACTGTTTCACCTCTACACCTCGTTTTCGGGCCCGCTGGTAGACGTCGCTCAACGCAGCATTCACCTCTATACCCTGCTGGGGTTGGCGTTCATTCTCTATCCGCTGACCCGCAAGGGGGCTCGGGATCGTGTGCCGTGGGGCGACGCGCTGATTGCCCTGATTGCGTTCGGTATCGGCGTCTACATGCTGGTGGTGTCGGATCGGGTCATCGCCTCGGCAGGGCGTATCAACAATGTCGATATGGTGGTCGGCTTTGCCGCGATTCTGCTGGTGCTGGATGCCACTCGGCGCGTCACCGGCTGGGGTCTGACGATCCTGGCTTCACTGTTTCTGGTCTACGGTTTCTACGCCAAGCTCTCGTTCTACCCGCAAGTGAACGAGGCGATCCTGCTGGCGACCTGCAAGCAGATCGTCTCGCACCTGGTATTCATTACCGAAGGGCTGCTCGGTACGGCGATCGGTGTCTCGGCGAGCTATATCGTCCTGTTCATCCTGTTCGGTGCCTTCCTCGGTAAATCAGGGCTGGGTCAGCTGTTCAACGATCTGGCACTGGCCATCGCCGGGCATACCCGTGGTGGGCCGGCCAAGGTGGCGGTGATCGCCAGTGGGTTTCTGGGGTCGATCAACGGTTCGGCCATCGCCAACGTGGTGACCACGGGCGCATTCACCATTCCCTTGATGAAGAGGACGGGCTACAAGGCCAACTTCGCGGGGGCGGTGGAGGCAGCGGCCAGTGTCGGTGGGCAAATTCTGCCGCCGATCATGGGCGCGGCGGCGTTCATCATGGCCGAGGTTCTAGCGGTACCTTACACCCAGGTGATTCTAGCCGGGATCATTCCGGCACTGCTCTATTATCTCGGTGTGCTGTTCCAGGTACATTTGCGCGCCATGCGCAACGGCCTCGAGGGCATTCCCCGCTCGCAGTTGACGCCACTCAAGGAAGTCATGCTCAAGCGGGGCCATCTGCTGATACCCATGGCGGTGCTGCTGTGGCTATTGTTCGAAGGGCGAGCGCCGTTTTTCGCGGCGTTCTGGTCGATTGCCGCGACCGTTCTGATCTGTGGCACGCGTCGTGTCGCGATCGGGCTAAGCCTGATTCTGGCGCTGCTGATCTTCGAGCCTCAATTGCGAGCGTTGATCGGTGGCCATGCGCTGCCGAACTTCCCGGCCAGCCGCTGGATGCTGTTCGTGATCATCGTGATTCCGGTCGCGATCAACGCGTTGCGTGCGAGGCTCGGCATGGTGGCCGAGAAGATGGATGTGGCCGATTGCCGCGATGCCATGCACGACGGGATACGTAATGCGATCCCGGTGGCCGTGGCCTGTGGCGCGGTGGGGATCATCGTCGGGATCGCCACGCTGACCGGCGTGGCACTGGAGGCGGCCGATGCGGTGGTGACCCTGGGCCAGCAGATCCCGATTCCGATGATTCAGCTGCTGGTCACGCTGGTATTGACCATGATTGCATCGATCGTGCTCGGCATGGGATTGCCCAGTATTCCGACCTACATCATCACCAGTACCATGGCCGCGCCGATTCTGCTGAATCTCCCGATGTTCCGTGAATTGGCTGGCAGTAACGAGACCGCGATCTTCGTTGCGCACATGTTCGTGTTCTACTTCGGACTGTTCGCCAACCTGACGCCGCCGGTGGCATTGGCTGCCTATGCAGGCGCCGGTATCAGCGGCGGATCGCCCAATGCCACCGGTTTCCAGGCGATGAAACTGGCCATCGCGGGCTTCGTGGTGCCGTACATGTTCGTGTTCGCGCACAGCATGCTGATGATCGATGCGACGCTGTGGAATACGCTATGGGTGATCGTGACCGGGGTAGTCGGCGTGTTGCTGCTGGCGGTGGCGGTCGAAGGTTATCTACGGCGCCCGCTCAATGTCTTCTGGCGCATCCTGGCGGCCGTCGGTGCCCTGGCGTTGATCTTTCCCGGGCTCACCAGCGATATTGCCGGTGCGGTGATTACCGTGGTGTTGTTTCTGCTGGCCAAAGCAAAACCGGAGATCAAATCCGCTCAGACGACATAGTCCCGCTGACGGGCGCTGCGATAACGCCCGTTCTCCCACACCGGAGAGCGGGCGTTTTTGCAGGCGCGATTTCAACGATCTGACGATTTTTCGCTCATTGCAAAAAATTACATCTTTTGTTGAAGCACCAGTCACTTATAAGCTCATGATTAAGAACACTTAAGTTTTGCCATTAGCAAAATTGATAAGGCGAGTACGAAAATTACCTTGGTTATCACTTGTTTGCAGTCCATCCTGCATTTGCCCACTTAGCCAAGTGGCTCTCATCGCGAAGGAATGCGGGAGTGGGCTTCAAGATTCTTCCCGGCTCGTCCTCGTGGTAACCCATATTTGATTCTGACCGTACCTCCCGTCGAATGCGCTCGACCCGATAGCCCCCACGACATTCCCAGTGACCTGCTATAACTCTCCAGCCTCTGGCCTTTAATAACGCTGCTGCTTGCCTTTAGTCAGTCTCGCTGATCGCCACGTGTCGTCATCGTCAATCGCCGCCCGTTCCGCCGCATATCGAGATAGTCTCGTCGACGCCCTGTCTATACTAGTATGTAGATCATCACCGACATTAATGAGGAAGCGATGCAGGGTTCGCTGATAGGGATCGTGGTAGGTGCCATCATATGGGTAGCTACATCCGAATGGGGCTGGAGTGTCGGTGCCGGGATCGCGTCCGGAGTCGCATGGGATCTTTGGCGCCAGCGCCCAAGGGGTGAGTGATGACATCGAACGTACGAGATCATCCGGCGCTCTTCACCGACAAACCCCTCGGCTGCGAGGTATGAATCGCGAGTTCGGGGGGCTGGTCCGGGGCGAATCGTGGCTCAGGTTTTCGTTCTGACCCCTTCGAGCAGCGACGCCATATCATCCGCGTGCTCCTCTTCCTGGGCCAGGATATCTTCCATCACGCGACGTGATGTGGGGTCCTTGTCGCCAAGATAATTGATGATCTCGCGATAACTGTCGATGGCGATACGCTCGGCAATCAAGTCCTCCTTGATCATCTCTTCGAGCGTTTCTCCCTCTGCATATTCGGAGTGTGAACGGCTCAACAGGCCTTCCGGGGAAAAGTTGGGGGCGCCACCTAGCTGGGTGATACGTTCGGCAAGCTGGTCGGCATGCTGTTGCTCTTCCTGGGCATGCTCGAGGAATTCGTCCTTGGCGATGCTCGAGCTGAGTCCGTCGGCCATGTAATAGTGGCGCTTGTAGCGCAGCACACAGACGATTTCGGTGGCCAGAGCTTCGTTGAGAATCTGGATGACCGTTTCACGATCGGCGGTATAGCCTTCGGTGACCGCGCCATTTTCGATGTGCTGACGCGCACGCTCGCGGATCGTCTGAATATCGGTCAAGAATGTCTGTTTGCTCATGCTTTCCTCCTGAACAAGAATAAAAATGCAGCGCCAAGGGTGACCAAGCAACGTGAGATATGATGTTGCAGCGCTTCACTGTCGTGATTTCAACGTAGTCGATGGCCGCGGGTTGGCCCAGCGATATCGACGTGGCGGAGCCAGGACGTGTAATACAATAGCGTCGGGTTCTTGGGCTAAGATTCGGGCACATTCCAGGCAGGACAGGTCCCATGACCGCTCACGATCATTCTCGGCATCACGATCACTCGCAGGGTCACGACCACTCGCATGATCACGATCACTCGCATGACCACGCGCCCACCGTGACTGCCGACAGCGCCAAGCGGGTCAAGATGGCGATGATCCTGACCGCCGGGTTCATGCTCGCCGAAGTGATCGGTGGCTGGATATCCGGCTCTTTAGCACTACTGGCCGACGCCGGGCACATGTTCAGCGACAGCTTCTCTCTGGGTCTGGCGCTGTTCGCTTTCTATATGGGCGACAAGGCACCGGATAAGTTGCGTACCTTCGGCTATCAGCGCTTTCAAGTGCTGGCCGCTTTCGTCAACGGCCTGACGCTGCTGGCGATCTCAGCATGGATCCTGGTCGCTGCGATTCAGCGCTTCACGCAACCCTCGGAAGTACTGGCCGGGCCGATGCTGGTCATTGCAGTGCTCGGCTTTCTGGTCAATATCGTGGTCTTCAAGATTCTTCACGGTGGTGATCAGGAAAATCTCAACCTGCGCGGCGCCGTTCTGCATGTCATCGGTGACCTGCTGGGTTCCGTGGCGGCGATCGTCGCCTCTATCGTCATCATGCTCACCGGCTGGATGCCGATCGATCCTCTTCTGTCCATGCTCGCTGCTGCGCTGATTCTGCGTGCGGCCTGGAAGATCCTGCGGCGCTCGTCGCATACGCTGTTGGAAGGAACGCCGGAGGGGGTCGATATTGCGCAGATCCGTGATGCGTTGCTGGGCGTCGAAGGCGTCAAGAGCTTGCACGATATTCACGTCTGGGGGCTGACCCCACAGGATCCTCTGCTCAGCGTTCACCTGGTCATCGAGGCACCGGAACTGCACGATGGCGTGATCGAGCGCGCCTACGAGGTGCTGCAGGCGCGCTTCGGCATTCAACACGCGACGCTACAAGTCGAAACGCGCGACTGCCTGACCGGCGGGGAGTGTAATCACGGTATGGTCGTGCATCCCTGACGGTAGAGTGGCATGAAGGCTGAACGATGACCGTGGCTCATGATGATGGCGGAAAAGTTTCATTGGCCGTCGTCGACCGTGGCAGGCAGAATCGCTGATATCCAGTAGTCAACTCATCATTGGTGGTCGTTTCCGGAATGATTCGAATCGGTAGCGGCGCACTCGGCCGGCGTGATATCGCGCTGGCTGGTATCGACAAGAGTATCTCTCATGAGCACGCAGTCTTCGCTGGGCATCAGTTTCGAATTCTTCCCTCCCAATACCGATGTGGGGCGAGAGAAGCTCGGCGGCGTGCGTGACGCGTTGGCCGCCCGTAAGCCTCGTTTTTTTTCCGTCACCTACGGCGCCGGTGGTTCCACTCAGGCGCGCACTTTCGATACCGTCAAGAAGGTTCGGCGTAGCGGGGTGAATACGGCGCCGCATCTTTCCTGCATCGGCAGTGAAAAGAGTGCGCTGCGAGAGTTGCTGCAAACTTATCGTGAGGATGGCGTCGATAGTCTGGTCGCGCTGCGCGGTGATCTGCCCTCGGGTATGGGCGGTGCCGGCGAGCTGCGTTATGCCAACGAGCTCGTCGAATTCATTCGGGCGGAAACCGGTGATCATTTCGAGATTGCCGTGGCGGCCTATCCGGAAGCGCATCCCCAGGCATCGAGTTTCGAGCGGGATCTGGAAAATTTCGCGCGCAAGGCGAAAGCGGGAGCCGATCTGGCGATCACGCAGTACTTCTTTACCGCCGATGCCTACTTCCATTTCGTGAATCGCGTACGTGCGATGGGTATCGACACGCCGATCGTGCCAGGCATCATGCCAATCACCAACTACACCAAGCTGGCCCGGTTCTCCGACGCTTGCGGCGCTGATATCCCGCGCTGGATCCGCAAGCAACTCGAGGCCTACGGTGACGATAGCGAGAGTATCCAGGCATTCGGCACCGAGGTGGTCTCGAATCTCTGCCAGCGGCTGCTGGATGGCGGCGCGCCGGGTCTACATTTCTATACGCTGAATCAATCGGCCCCTACGCTTCGCGTGCTCGACAATCTGGGCTGAAATCGGCCCATTGGACGGAAGCACCGAGGTCCGGGGAGTTCGCGCTGATGGCAAGCGTTGTCTACGTTGAGAGAAGTCTTTGCCAAGCAGCGACTTGGCCGGAAAGATTCACTCACGGAGAGGAGAACGCCATGCAACGCAATGGATTGATAGGCCTTGGTGCGGGACTGGCGCTAGCCATGACGGGGTTGGCGCAGGCGGACACGACGGTAGAAATGAATACCGTCTCGGCTGACGGCGTTGGGTCGAGCATCGGCACGGTGACTGCCAAGGACTCCGACTATGGCCTGTTGCTGACGCCGGATCTTTCAGGTCTGAAGGCCGGGCTCCACGGCTTCCATCTGCATACCAACCCCAGTTGTGACACCAGCGAGAGCGACGGTAAGGTCACTCCCGGCGGTGCCGCCGGTGGTCACTTCGACCCTGACGAGAGCGGGACGCACCAAGGGCCCTACAGCGATGAGGGACATCTTGGCGATCTGCCGGCGTTGACCGTCAATGAGGATGGCAATGCTAACACTCCGGTTCTGGCGCCCCGCCTGTCCGAGTCCGATCTCACCGGCCACGCGTTGATGATTCATGAGGGTGGTGACAACTATGCAGACGAGCCCAAATTGGGTGGCGGCGGCAGTCGTGTCGCCTGTGGGGTTATCAAGGGTAGCTGACGCCTCAACTCGCGATATATCTTTCCCTAAACGGCTCTGCCATCGGCAGGGCCGTTTTTCGTAGGGAGGCCGACTCGCACTGAAGAAACGCTTTACCGTCTTCGTAAGCTATTGTTTTTTATTCTCCATACGCGCCATAATCTGTTCATTTATCCAGTTATGGGACGCCCGTATCGATGGCCAATTTTCGAACACACTTCGGCGTGGCGAGCGTCGGTGGTGCCGTGGTCGCTCAGGCAGGATGGCAGGCGTCGCAATGGAGTGGCTGGCAGGCGATTACGATCGCCATGCTGGTGGCTCTCGGGGGGATCCTGCCGGATATCGATGCCGATCAGTCCCAGGCCATTCGCCTCATTTTCAACATTCTGGCCGTGATCGCGGTGGTGCTGGCGGTTCTGGTTCTACAGCAGCGCGTCACACCGGCTTATCTATTCGCCGTCTGCGGAGGCGTCTATCTGGGCATGCGCTACCTCGCTGGCGCCATATTTGCGCGTTTTACCGTCCATCGAGGGCTCTGGCACTCGCTGTTGGCAGCCATCGTGACGGGGCTCTCGACGGCGGCGATCAGCTTTTCGCTACTGGGGCAGACGGAGAGGCAGGCGTGGATACATGGCCTGGCGCTGACACTTGGCTTCCTGATTCATCTGACGCTGGACGAGCTGTACAGCGTCGACCTCACCGGGGCGCGGCTCAAGCGCTCCTTCGGCACCGCACTCAAGCTCTTCAGCTGGCAGGCGCCGGGTAGCGCCTTGATGTTGGTGCTGGTCTCGGCACATCTGCTGAGTTGGCTGCCCTCGCTGGCAGCGTTGCGTCAGCTGGTTACCCAGAGTCTGGCACTGTGGCATTGATCGGCGGTGCGTGACACGGTGATCGATGATGCCGAATCCGGAATCCCGCGGGCATTCGATGTCACCACCCGCTAGGCTATCCCAACCCGCTAAGCTATCCCAACCTGTTCAATCACCACCAGCCTCGATGACGGCATGGAGTTCAAGATGCACCTGGTATTTGATGTCAATGAAACGCTACTCGATACGCATGCACTCGATCCCCTGTTTCAGCGTTGGTTCGGTAGCGACGCCGTCCGGTCTGAGTGGTTCCTGACTCTCCAGGAGACCTGGATGACGGCCAATCTGGTGGGAAGATTCAAACCCTTTGCGGATCTTGCCAAGAGCGCGCTGCGTCAGCTGGGTGCCAAGCATGGTGTGGCGATTTCGGCGGACGACGAGCAGACATTGATCGACGGCATCCTCTCGATGCCGGCGCATGGCGATGTCTCGGCGGCGTTGGGGACATTACGAGATCAAGGACATACGCTGACGGCGCTGACCAATAGTGCACTGAACGCGGCTCACCAGCAGTTGGAGCATGCCGGACTGAGCGACTATTTCGATGCCATTCTCAGTGTGGAGAGTGTCGAATGCTACAAGCCGTCGCCAGCGCCTTATCGACATGCAGCGGCCCACTGGGGCGTAGCCACTGGGGACCTGATCATGATCGCCGCACATGGGTGGGATTTGATCGGCGCCAACGCCACCGGCATGCAAACCGGCTTCATTGCGCGACCGGGCAAGGGCATGGACCCTCGGATCGAAGGAGTGCCGAATTGGCAGTATGACGATCTGGCACGTCTGATCGAGCGGATCACTGCTGCCTGATCGTGCCGACCGTCAACATCAACGCGGTTTTTTGGGATCGAGGATGCGTACCGGGGTGATCTCTTCGCTGGCTGGGCGCTGACGCTCTCGTGGCTGATTGACCCGGGTCGCGACTTCCTGGATCGCTTCATCCTCGATCGGCAGTTGTTCGAAGAATTCGCAGTTCACGCAATCGCGATAGCGGATGCCGTTCTGCTCCCACGACCGAATGCGGTCCATGGCCGAACAGCGGGGGCAGATCGCACCGGCGATAAAGCGCTTTGGTGTCTGGGGCATGATTTACCTCTAAATCGAGGAGCGGACGCCAGAGGGCGTCCGCTCGAAGTGCCGGGCGTCTAGGCTGCGCTACGTGGTTCGATGCCACAGTGGCGCAATAGTGGATCGATGCTCGGCTCGCGACCGCGGAAGGCTTCGAACATTTTTGCTGCCTCCTGCGAGCCACCCTGCTCGAGAATCGTCTCTCGAAAACGACGGCCGGTTTCGGGATCGAATATGCCGGCTTCCTCGAACGCGCTGTAGGCATCGGCGGAGAGGACTTCAGCCCACTTGTAGCTGTAGTAACCGGCCGCATAGCCACCGGCGAAGATGTGGGCGAACCCGTTCTGGAAGCGATTGAAATCAACCGCAGGGACGACCGAAACCTTGTCACGTACGTCGTCGAGCAGCGCCTGAACGTCAGCGGAGCTCGGTTTGCGGTATTCGTGATGCAGGCGGAAATCGAACAGCGAGAACTCCAGCTGACGCATCATCTGCATAGCCGACTGGAAGTTGCGCGCGGCCTGCAGCTTTTCAAGCAATTCGTCGGGCAATTTCTCGCCCGTGTCGACATGGCCGGCGATCAGGTCGAGGCCTTCGCGTTCCCAACAGAAGTTCTCCATGAACTGACTTGGCAGTTCGACGGCGTCCCAGGCGACACCACTGATTCCGGAAACGTCGGCAACCGTCTGCTGGGTCAGCATGTGGTGCAGGCCGTGGCCGAACTCATGAAACAGCGTCAGCACTTCGTCGTGGGTCAGCAAGGCCGATTTGCCAGAAACCGGCGGCGTGAAATTACACGTCAGATAAGCGACCGGCAGCTGCAGATCGCCATTTTCGCGCTGAAGGCGTGTCCGACAGACATCCATCCAGGCCCCCCCTCGCTTGCCTTCCCGGGCATAAAGATCGAGGTAGAACCCGGCAATCGGGCGATCGCCATCGAGGATGTCGAAGTACTGCACGTCCGGGTGATAGCGCGGCGCTTCCGGATTTTCGGCCATGCGAATGCCATAGAGCTTGCCGGTGACCTTGAACAGGCCTTCGATGGCTCGCGGCGCCGGAAAGTAAGGCCGCAGCTGCTCTTGCGAGATATCGTAGCGGGCCTGACGGAGCTTCTCACTGGCAAAGCCCGTGTCCCACGGCTTCAAGGCCTCGAGGCCGAGGGTCTCCTTGGCGTAGGCCTCGAGCTCGTTGAACTCTCGCTGTGCTTGTGGATGGGCGCGCTCGGCGAGATCGTCGAGAAAGCCCAGCACTTGTTCGGGGCTTTCGGCCATCTTGGTGGCCAGCGAATAGTCGGCATAGGTGTCGAAACCCAGCAATTGGGCCAGTTCCTGGCGCAGTGCCAGTGTCTCCTCGATCACTGGCGCGTTGTCGTTCTCGCCCGCTTTGGGGCCTTGGTTGGAAGCGCGAGTCACATAGGCGGTGTAGACCTCGCGTCTTAGCTCGCGATCCTCGGCGAAGGTCATGATCGGCAGGAAGCTGGGAACGTCAAGCGTGATGCGGTAACCGGAAATGCCCTTGGCTTCGGCGTTGGCCTTCAACGTTTCCAACGCGCTTTCCGGCAGACCGCCGAGGCGCACGGTATCGTCTAGATCGTGGTGCCAGGACTGCGTTGCGTCGAGCAGCTGATTGGAGAAGGTGTTGCCCAGTTCCGATAGGCGTGCCTGAATCTGGCCATAACGTTTCTTTTCGGCAGCCGGCAAGTCGACGCCCGCCAGACGGAAATTACGCAGAGTGTTGTCGATCGCCTTGCGTTGCGAGGTATCGAGAGTATCGAAGCCATCGCTCTGATGAAGTCTCTCGAAAGCCTCGAAAAGGGCGGTGTTCTGGCCGACCCAGGTGCTGTATTCGGAGAGCATGGCGAGACACTGCTGATACGCGTCGCGCAGCGCATCGCTGTTCATCGTCGAATTGAGGTGGGAGACCGGCGACCACGCTTGGGAAAGACGGTCGTCAAGTGCTTCCAGCGGCGCGGCGAGCGTCTGCCAGTTCACCTCTTGTTGCTGGGCTAGGGCTTCGATGGCCTGCCGGTTGTCGGCAATGATCTTTTCGATGGCCGGAACGACATGTTCGGCGCGAATGGCTTCGAACGGTGGCAGGATATGATGCTCGAGCAACGGGTTATTCGACATGGTCACCTCGGACGATGGAATCAGTGCCATCTTATATGGGGGGAGCCGAAGCTGCTTTCAATCCAGGTCGCTCTCCCTGTTGCACAGAAGCGGTTGGAGGTGGCCTTCATCCGATTGGCGCCTCGCCAGGAGCCTGATAGGCTCTTGGCGCTCTCGTGCCAGCCGCGCATGTGACAAGTCGCGTGTCGCATGCGGCCGCAATCCGTTCGATAAAGGTCCGAATGATGAGTGAAACAATGGAGCGCTGGCAGTCTCGACGTGCCTTTATTCTGGCGGTCACCGGCGCTGCTGTCGGGCTGGGCAATATCTGGCGCTTCCCGTACATGACCGGGGAGAACGGAGGGTCGGCGTTTCTGCTTCTCTATATCGTCTTCGTGCTGTTATTGGGGCTGCCGATGATGATGGCGGAGATCATGATCGGGCGCGCCGGTCGCCGTAGTCCTATGCAGGCGCTGGCGTTCCTGGCGGAAGAAGCCGATATCAGTCGTCACTGGAGATGGTTGGGACTCTTCGGTGCAATCACGGTCTTTTTCATTCTGTCGTTCTACTCGGTCGTCTCCGGCTGGTCGATCGAATATCTGGTGAGTGCCGTGAACGGTAGCTTCGTGGGCCGCTCTCCACAGGAGATCGGTGCAAGCTTCGACGCTTTTCTGGCCGACCCGTTACGCATGACCTTCAATCACACACTTTTCATGCTGCTGACGATGTCGGTGGTCGCAGCGGGTGTCGCCAACGGGATCGAGAAACTCAATAACGTGATGATGCCGCTGCTGTATGTCGTCTTGATCGTTCTGGGCGGTTACGCCATCACCACGCCCGGCTTCGGCCCTGCGTTGCACTGGCTGTTCACGCCCAATGTTGCCGCGATTACCTGGAGTGTCGTGCTCAATGCTATGGGGCATGCCTTTTTCACGTTGGCCGTCGGCGCTTGCGCGTTGATGGCGTACGGCGCTTATATGCCGGAAGAGCAGAGTCTGCCAAAGGCCGTATTTGCGGTGGCGCTGCTCGATATTGCCGTGGCGCTGCTCTCCGGTATCGCCATCTTTTCGGTCGTGTTCACCCATGGCCTCGATCCCAGCGAGGGGCCGGGACTGATGTTCGTCACCCTGCCGATCGCTTTCAGCGAGCTGCCGGGAGGCGAGATATGGCTGGGTGCGTTCTTTCTGCTGCTGCTCGTCGCTACATGGACGTCATCGATCAACCTGGCCGAGCCGATGGTGTCGATGCTGGTCGGAGCCGGGTGGCGGCGCAGCCGAGCTGCTATTCTGATCGGGTCACTGGTGTGGCTGGTAGGGCTGCTGTCGGTATTGTCGTTCTCGACCCTGTCGAATGTGCATTGGGTCGGGGAGATGAACTTCTTTACGCTGGTGTCGACCATTCCGCCGGACATCTTTCTTCCGGTCGGCGGTTTGTTGATCGCCATTTTCGCGGCATGGCGGATGTCGCGGGAGGCCGCCGTAGCGGCAATGGGCATGAGCCCCGGTGGCTTCCGTCTCTGGCTGGGGCTGGTGCGTTACGTCTCGATTCCGCTGACGGTGGTCGTGCTGGTGACGAGTCTGATGTAGACGATGTGTTGGATAGCCAACGGATTCTGGGTAGCGACAGGAGGTTGAGATCATGGCAGTTCGAACGTTTCAGGGCGTCACCCCCCGCCTCGGTGATCGAGTTTTCATCGACGACACCAGCGTGGTGCTGGGAGATGTCGCGCTGGGCGATGACTGCTCGGTATGGCCGATGGCGGTGATCCGCGGCGACGTCCATCGCATTCGTATCGGGTCACGTACCAGCGTGCAGGATGGCTGCGTGCTGCACTGCACCCATGCCAGCGACTACAACCCCGGCGGTCATCCTCTGGTCATCGGCGATGAAGTCACGATCGGCCATCAGGCTACGCTGCATGGCTGCAGAATAGGCGACCGAGTGCTGGTCGGAATGGGTGCCGTGGTGCTGGACGGCGTCGTGGTCGAGGACGAAGTGATCATTGCCGCTGGTGCCATGGTGCCGCCCGGCAAAGTGCTGGAGAGCGGCTATGTCTATGCAGGCACCCCGGCCAAGCCGTTGCGTGAACTCAAGGCCGCCGAGCGGGAATTTTTCAGCTATTCCGCGGGTAACTACGTCAAGTTGAAGGATCAACATCTGGCCGGAGAATGATCAACGGCCGTGGCGATCGTTCAGCAATTGCGAACGTCGCTCGGCGCGCTGAGCTCGGGACTCGGCGCGCTGCATGTCCATCAGGCCCGTCTTGACGTATTCGAGATGCTCATGCGCCAGGGCGCGAGCGTTTTCGGCTCTTCCCTCGAGAATCGCTTCCAGTAGTGCACGATGCTGCGTCATCAAAAGTTGGCGGGCATTGGGGCGCTCGAACAGGCGCGCCAGATTGCCCACGATGCTCTTTTCCAGCAGATGAAAGAGGCCGCGAATTGTGTGCAGCATCAGGACGTTGTGCGCTGCCTCGGCGATAGCCAGATGAAAGGCGGCGTCGGCTTTGGCCTCGCGTAGCGGGTCGCACTGCAGATCCGGATCCCTGTAGCTTTCGTCCAGCGCTTCGAATCGTTTTTGCAACATCTCCTTGTCAGCCGGTGTCGCCCGCATGGCCGCATGATAGGCAGTGATGCCTTCCATGGCGTCGCGGAATTCCAGGACGTCCAGATGGAACTCATCGTGGCGCGACAGCATTTCCAGCATGGGATCGCCATAGTTGTCGTTGAGGCGCTCGCTGACGTAGGTACCCCCGCCCTGACGACTGGTCAGCAGCCCGCGGGCAGCCAGTTTCTGAATGGCTTCGCGTAGTGATGGTCGTGAAACACCGAAGCGTTCGGCCAGCTCCCGTTCGGCGGGTAAGCGATGGCCAGGCTGGAGACTGCCTTCGAGAATCATGGTCTCGAGGCGTTCGGTGATGACATCGGCTAGCCTGGGCTGCCTGACGGAGGGGTAGACCACGGTGCAAGGCTCCTGGTGAGGATTTCTAAAATTGGTTTTACCAATGTCGCTGTGTTTTTCAACGCTGCTTTGGTGGGGCTTCAAGCTCACGGCCCGACGTTGGCCGAAGTGAGTCGTGACAGAAGTTTGTCATCGATTTCACTTTTTTATAGTCAGGGGGTTGCCAAGTCG
>NZ_PZJQ01000003.1 GCF_003206065.1 Salinicola halimionae
CTGCCTGGCGCCGCGACTGCTTTGCGGTGCCGATCCTTGAAGAACTGGGAAGCGATTCTGACTGCCTCACCGCCTTGCGTCAACCGATTTCTTCAATCAAATCAAACGCTTGGAATTCTTCTCGCTGTCACCGAAAACCTCTCTCGGCGGCAGCGGATGCGTACTTTACGATTCTCGACGGCAGTTGGCAACCCCAAGAGAACAAAAAACCGGTGGCCGGGGTAGATCACTACCACTCCGCCCTCTCGGGCAAGAACGTTCCTTATCTATATAGCCCAGAGTTCCATGAAAGCATCGACCGACATCGATTCGAGTTGGGCTTTGTCTTCGTACAAGGCGAATATCTGCTCACATCGCTTTACAGGGAAGCGTGTTGCCAGATTTTGCCGAAGTTTCTCTTTGAGTTGCGGCACCCCCTCTTCCCGGCGCCGTCGGTGCCCTAGAGGATACTCTACCGCTACCTGATCGGTTCGCGTCCCGTCATTGAAGAAGACCTGAACCGCGTTGGCGATAGAGCGCTTGTCCGCCTCCTGGTATTCGCGGCTATAGCGCTCGTCTTCCACCACCTCCATCTTGCCGCGCAGGGCATCGATGATCGGATTCGCGAGATGAAAGTCGTCCTCGTAATGCTCGGCGACGAGATTTCCGAATACCAGCGGCACGGCGATCATGTACTGCAGACAGTGATCCCGGTCAGCAGGATTAGCGAGATCTCCCACCTTGGAAATGATACGAATGGCCGACTCATGTGTAGTCACCACGATGCGCTCGATCTCATCAAGACGGTCGCGTACCTGTGGATGTAACGTGACGGCTGCCTCCGCTGCCGTCTGGGCATGAAATTCCGCCGGGAAACTGATCTTGAACAGCACGTTCTCCATCACGTAAGTGCCGTAAGACTGAGAAATCCGAAAACGGCGCTCCGATTCGGGTTTGATCGCCTGGTCCTTGTTGGTCTTGCTGAACAGCACATCGTAGAACCCCCACTGAGGCGCTGAGAGCACGCCGGGAATTCCCATCTCGCCGCGCATGGCAATGTCGGCCAACCTCACCGCTCGGGACGTCGCGTCTCCCGCCGCCCAGCTCTTGCGCGAACCGGCGTTGGGCGCATGACGGTAGGTGCGCAGACTTTGGCCGTCGACAAACGCATGTGAAAGTGCCGAGAGCAGCTGGTCGCGATTGGCTCCCATCAACTTCGCGACCACTGCAGTGGATGCCACTTTGACCAGCATCACATGATCCAGACCTACACGATTGAACGAATTCTCCAGCGCCAGCACACCCTGAATCTCGTGCGCCATGATCATCGCTTCGAGCACGTCACGGATGACCAATGGCTTCTCGCCCTTCGTCAGGCACCGTTGCGATAGATGGTCCGCGACCGCCAGAATGCCACCAAGGTTATCCGATGGGTGTCCCCACTCCGCTGCCAGCCAGGTGTCGTTGTAGTCCAGCCAACGAATGATGCAGCCGATATCCCAGGCGGCCTTCGCCGGGTCCAGTCGCAACTGAGTACCGGGGACTCGAGCACCGCTGGGGACAACCGTGCCTTCCACCAGCGGTCCCAGATGCTTGGTGCACTCCGGAAAACGCAGCGCGAGCAAACCACAACCCAACGTATCCATCAGGCAATGGCGAGCCGTATCCAACGCTTCACGGCTCTCGATACGATAATCGAGCACGTAATCCGCAATGGTTTGAAGCTCCGGATCGTAATCGGGGCGTTGATTGAGATCGACGTTGGCACTCATTAAATGGCGTCCTTGGCTATGACGGTAAAGACTTCTCGCCCGCGCCACTCCAATGCTCGACTGGACAAAGCGGGACTATCGATTGGCGGACTGTCGTCTTCCGGACTATCGCTGTTCGATCGGCACCCAATCACGCTTTTCCGGACCCACATAGTCTGCGCTCGGACGAATGATGCGGTTATTGGCACGCTGCTCGAAGACATGCGCGCACCATCCCGTCAGCCGGGAACAGACGAAGATCGGGGTAAAGAGCTTGGTGGGAATGCCCATGAAGTGATAAGCGCTGGCGTGGTAGAAGTCGGCATTGGGGAACAGCCCCTTCTCCCTCGCCATCACAGAATCGACGCGTTCGGACACTTCATAAAGATGAGTATCGCCGACATCCCCTGCCAGCTGTTTGGCCCACTGCTGAATGATGCCACTACGCGGATCCGACTCTCGATAGATCGCATGCCCGAAACCCATGACCTTGTCCTTGCGTTCGAGCATTTCGAGAAGACGGCGCTCCGCCTCGTCAGGGTTCGACCAGCGGCTGATCATTTCCATTGCGGCCTCATTGGCACCGCCATGGAGCGGTCCACGTAAAGACCCGATCGCCCCGGTCACGCAGCTATGCAGATCCGAGAGCGTCGACGCGCAGACCCGCGCGGTAAACGTCGAGGCATTGAATTCGTGCTCCGCATACAGGATCAGCGACACATTCATCACCCGCGCATGCAGATCGGAGGCCGGCTTGCCGTGCAGAAGGTGAAGAAAATGGCCACCGATGGAGGCATCGTCGGTCTCGGTCTCGATACGCTCGCCGTATCGTGAGTGTCGATACCAGTAGTTGAGGATCGACGGCATCACGGCCAGCAGTCGATCGGCATGACGCTGCTGGTCCTCCATGCGTTGCTCGGTTTCGATGTTGCCCAACATGGAGGTGCCTGTGCGCAGCACGTCCATGGGATGAGCGTCGGAGGGGATCTGCTCCAGTACTTTTTTAAGCGAATCCGGTAGCGATCGCGAGCGCTGGAGCACAGCGATGTAGTCGTCCAGTTGCTGCTGATTGGGCAGTGCTCCCTTCAACAACAGGTAGGCGACTTCTTCAAAGCGCGCGTTTTCGGCCAGCGCCTGAATGTCGTATCCGCGGTAGGTGAGGCCGGAGCCGCTCTTGCCAACGGTGCAAAGTTCGGTAGTTCCCGCACTCTGCCCGCGCAGCCCCGTGCTCTGGGTCATTTCCGCCATGATGATCTCCTCCGATGGTCTCGTTCCCGGCAACGGCTCAGTCGTGCCCTTTCTCGAAAGACGAACTCTCGAAAAGCGTATCGAGCTTGCGTTCAAAGGCGTGATAGTCGAGGAACTCGTAGAGTTCCTCGCGCGTCTGCATCAGATCCAGGACATCTCGCTGATGTCCCTTGGCATGAATGTCCTGATAGACCTTGAGCGCCGCTGCGTTCATCGCCCGAAATGCAGAGAGTGGATACAGCACCATGCGGCAACCGACCTCCGCCAGCTCCTGCTGAGTGAACAACGGCGTCGCTCCAAACTCGGTGATATTGGCAAGAATCGGCGCATCGACACCCTCGCAGAATGCCCGGTAATCATCCAGGGTATGCACCGCTTCGGCGAAAATGGCATCCGCGCCCGCCTCGACGCAAGCGTTGGCACGCTCGACCGCGGCCGAGAGCCCCTCTTTCTGGAACGCATCGGTTCGCGCAATCAGATAGAAATCCGGATCGAGCCGAGCATCGGATGCCGCCTTGATTCGATCAACCATTTCCGATTGAGAGACGATTTCCTTGTTAGGGCGATGACCGCAGCGCTTCTGCGCCACCTGGTCTTCGAGGTGGACCGCAGCGACGCCCGACCGCTCCATTTCCTTGACCGTGCGGGCAATATTGAAAGCGCCCCCCCAACCGGTGTCGATATCCACCAACAGCGGCAAATCACAAGCAGCGGTGATCCGGCGCGCGTCTTCCGTCACGTCGTTGAGCGTGGTCATGCCCAGATCGGGCAGGCCGTAGGAGGCATTGGCCACACCGCCGCCGGAGAGATAGATGGCATGATGCCCCACCGACTGAGCCATCATCGCGCTATAGGCGTTGATGGCACCTACGATGGGCAACGGGCGGTGATTGGCGAGTGCAGCGCGAAAACGCGCACCGGGACTGGACTGCGTCATGATTCGATCCTCGAGGTTTCGGGTGAATGGCCCGCTTCACCACCCAGCGTGCGGGCGTAATGAGTCGCAACGTTCTCACGGGAGGCACTGACATGACGACGCATCAGCAGCTCGGCCAGTTCGGCATCGCCGGCCTCGATCGCATCGACGATCCGGTGATGTTCGACAAAGGCTCGCTGCGGACGGGAACCCTTGGCGCTGAATTGAGTGCGGTAGAGCCGTACCAGGTAATAGAGGTCATCGCACAGCAGCGTCATCAGCATACGGTTATGGCTGCCTTGGACGATGCGATAGTGGAAATCGAGATCGCCCTCGCGCTGGTAATACGCCTCCCCGCTCGCCAGATCCTCCTGACGCTCGTGAAAGGCAAGGACGTCGCGAAGCCCGGCAATCTCTTCCGCCGTCATCGACTTCGCGGCTAGCCTTGCGGCCATGCTCTCCAGCGCCTCGCGTACATCGAACAGCTCCAGAAGCTCATCCATCGAGAGTTTGACCACTCGCGCACCGACGTGGGGAACACGCTCGATCAGCCGGTAAGTTTCCAACCGTCGCATGGCTTCCCGCAACGGACCTCGGGAGATACCGTAATGAGTGGAAAGTTCGGGCTCGGTGATGCGAGTGCCGGGGGGTAACTCGCCCCGAACGATGGCGCGCTGAAGCTGATGGAAGACTCGCTCGGCCAATGTGCGAACCACGGGGAGTTCGGTATCGGCGTCCTGCGTGTCGAAAATAGGCTGAGACATGAAGTTGTTAACAATTTGAGAGCGAAGGGCTCATCATAGGCGTCACGTTTTCCTCGGGCAATGGAAAAAACGTCGCCATGATGGCACTTTAGTCGATAGGCAAAAATCTCGACATCGATGATTGTCGACAACGGTACGGCTACGACGCTTGTTTACCTACCGGACAAATCTTGCGGCGCGCCCCCGATAGGGGGCAACCGCACCCTAGTAACGTCAAAGGCCTCGCCCATTCCCATGACTCCCGATAAACTCGCCGCCTGCATCGAATAACCGATCTCGAACGACAAGGCCTTCATCGCCGAGTTGCCGTTTCATTGGTCAGGAATAAGCATTCATGGCTGACGCGAGAGCGTGGCTCGAGATAGCCGACATCCCCTATGCTGCCAACCCGTCGACGCCATTCGAGCGTCTACGCCATCGACCTAACGCCGTTTTGCTGGACAGCGGCCGACCGAATGCCCCGGGTGGGCGCTTCGATATTATCACCAGCGATCCGCTGGTCATGCTAACCATCAATCACGGCCGTCCTACCTGCGACCCCGCCTTGCCTTTGCCGCCCGACCCTTTCGCGGCTCAGCAGGCGCTGCTGGATCACGCCGAGGCCGCTCTGCTCCCGTCAGTACCGACGACATTGGCGGAACGGGCGACGGAACTTCCTTTCCTCGGCGGGCTGCTTGGTTACTGGGGCTATCCGCAGTCGGCGACCCACGATCCTCGTCAACCGGCAGATCGGCAGCCGGGGCCAGCGCTACCCGATGCCAGGCTAGGGCTCTACGACTGGGCGCTGATCCAGGATCATCAATGCCAGCGCGCCTTTCTCATCGCCACCGCACAGCGGCGTAGCCAGGTTCTGACGTGGCTGCAGGCCGATCCGCCCCGGCGAGAGATCGATTTCCAGCTGACACGGCCCTTCACCGCGGATATCGACCGCGACGGTTATGCCCGGCGTTTCCAGAAGGTCATGGATTATCTCCAAGCCGGCGATTGTTACCAGATCAACCTGGCACAGCGTTTTACCGCAAGGTTTCAAGGAAGTACCTGGCAGGCGTATCGGCGCCTGCGCCGTGCCACCCCGACCCCCTTCGGCGGCTATCTCGCGTGGGATGAAAAGGCCATTCTGTCGCTGTCGCCCGAGCGTTTCATTCGCGTGGTCGACTCGCAGGTCGAGACCCGGCCGATCAAGGGCACCCGCTCCAGAGGATCGACAGTCGAAGAAGATTTGCGACTCGCAACCGAGCTACAGCAAAGTGCGAAGGATCACGCCGAGAACGTCATGATCGTCGATCTACTGCGCAATGACCTAGGTCGCGTCTGCCTTCCAGGTAGCGTCACGGTCCCACAGCTCTGTGGGCTGGAAAGCTACGCCAACGTTCATCACCTGGTCAGTATCGTGCGTGGCGAACTGGCAGCAGATGCGAGACCGCTGGATCTGCTGGCCGCCGCGTTCCCCGGTGGCTCCATCACCGGCGCCCCTAAACATCGTGCCATGCAGATCATCGACGAGCTGGAAGCCAGCCGACGCAGTGTCTATTGCGGCAGTCTGGGCTATCTCGACCGACGCGGTCGCCTGGACACCTCGATCGCCATTCGTACCGTCATCGCCGATGGCGATACGTTGCATATCTGGGGCGGGGGTGGCCTGGTCGCCGATTCGGAAGAGGCCTCCGAGTATCAGGAGACACTCACCAAGATCGAACGCCTGATGCAGGCGCTAGAGACACCTGCCGACCACGAGAACGATTCCCAATAACATGTCATTGGTTTACGCTGCCTGACGCCATCGCCAAACAACGACCCATGACTTGAAAGCCACGACTTTTTCGCCCGTCACGGCGGCTTCGGATACCACCGTTGGCCGCTACCTGGCTCGTCAGCGCCGTCAACGCTGGCTGATCGCCGCGACCGCTCTGGCAACTCTGTTGTCGCTGCTGCTCGATATCGCCACCGGCCCCGGCGCCTACGCGCTGAGTGACGTCATGCAAGCGTTATTGGCGCCCTCGGAGGTCTCCCGCGTCCTGCAGGTGGTGGTATGGGATATCCGGCTACCGGTGGCATTGATGGCCATCGTCGTCGGTGCCAGCCTGGCCATCGCCGGCGCGCAAATGCAGACATTGCTCAACAACCCGCTCGCCGATCCCTTCACCCTGGGCATCTCTTCCGCCGCCAGCTTCGGTGCCGCCTTGGCTATCGTGCTGGGTTTCGGCGTACTACCGGTTGCTGGCACCCTGCTGCTGACTGGCAATGCTTTCGTGCTGGCGATGCTCGCCTCGCTGATGATCTGGGGACTTAGTCGATTGCGCGGCGTCAGCGTGCAGACCATGGTGTTGATGGGCATCGCCATCATGTTCTTCTTCAACGCGCTGCTGGGAATGCTGCAGTACGTGGCCTCCGCCGAATCCCTGCAACAATTGGTGTTCTGGTCGCTGGGGAGCTTGAGCAAGGCTAGCTGGGGCAAAGTCGGTCTGGCGGGGTTGGCACTGATGGTGACGATTCCGATCTTCATCCGTGCCCGCTGGCCGCTGACCGCCCTGCGCCTGGGTGACGTTCAAGCCAAGGCGATGGGTATTGATGTCGGCCGACTTCGGCTGCGCATGCTGCTGTGCTGCGCGCTGCTCTCGGCGACGGCGGTCGCCTTTGTCGGGACCATCGGTTTCGTCGGCCTGGTTGGGCCGCATATCGCCCGGCTGCTGGTCGGCGAGGATCAACGCGTATTCCTGCCCATGTCGGCCCTGACAGGGGCATTGATTCTGTCGCTGACCTCGATTCTTTCGAAGACCCTGATACCCGGCATTCTGTTGCCGATTGGTATCCTGACCGCGCTGATCGGGCTGCCCTTTTTCGTTTCGCTAATCCTGCGCTCACGCAGGGAAATCTGGCGATGACCCTACGAATCGACCAGCTCCACTGCGCTTTGGGGAAGCGCCGTGTCCTCCACGATCTGGCGGGGCTAGAGGCGCAGCCGGGAGAGATCACCGCGCTGATCGGCCCCAACGGTGCCGGCAAATCGACGCTGCTGAAAGCTATTGCCGGGATCGAGGCCTCCAGTGGCCACCTGACTCTGGATGGGCGCCCCCTCGAGATGCTGTCTCTCGAGCAACGTACCCGCAAGCTCTATTATCTGCCCCAGGATACCAGCACCCAGGCGGCGCTGAGCGTTTTCGAAGCGGTCCTGCTCGCACGTCGAACGCAGGTCGTCGAGTCCAATGGCACTGCCCTGACCGCGGTGGAGCAGGCACTCCAGTCGCTGGAGCTCGATCCGCTGGCCGAGCGCGAACTGGCGGCGCTGTCCGGTGGCCAGCGTCAACGTGTCGCCATTGCTCAGGCCATCGCACGGCGGCCGCGACTGTTGATGCTCGACGAACCGACCAGCGCCCTGGACCTGCACCACCAACTGCAGGTGCTCGATTATCTTCAGCGTCTCGCACGACAGAATGGTGTGATCATCATTCTCGCGATTCACGATCTCAATCTTGCCGCCCGCTTCGCCGACCATCTCTGGGTGATCAAGGAAGGTCGACATATCATCAGTGGTACACCAGACGAAGTGCTGACACCCGAACGCCTGCGCGAGATCTATGCCATCGAGGCCCACGTGGAACGACCAGTTGATGGCCCGCTGCACATCACGCCGCTATCGGCAACTCGCCCTCTGGGTTGCTAGCCATCGAAGCGTTTACCTTCTGAACTGGATGAATAGTCTGCTTATATATCAATCTAACCAAAGGGTATTGGTCGACGTTCCCGGCGGATTGCTACAGTAACCATCATTCAACCCCCCCTGTCGGGTTTCGTCCACCGCGCGGCGTAATCGCCCTGAAGGAGTCAACCATGGCGTTCGATCTCGACGCTCTCAACCGCGACATCGGCCAAGATCCGTTGGCCATTACCGAGTTCGCTCTGAACCTGGATCAAAAAGCGATCTGCACGACCAATTTTCGCCCGTTCGAGGCGGTAATCCTGCACCTCGTTACCCGTGTGCGTCCGGACATTCCTGTCGTCTGGATGGATAACGGCTACAACACGCCGGCCACCTACCGCTTCGCGGAGGAACTGACGCAGCGTCTCGATCTGAATCTGACCATCTACCATCCGCATCGCTCGCGCGCGCACCGGGAAGCCGTCGAGGGCCCGACGCCGGAAATCAGCGACCCCCGCCATGCCGCGTTCACCGAAGAGGTCAAGCTCGAACCCTTCCGTCGCGCGCTATCCGAAACGGCTCCGGACGTCTGGTTCACGGCACTTCGAGCCGAAGACACTGCGGAGCGTTCACGCATGCAACCGCTATCCCGCAATGCCGATGGATTGTTGAAAGTGGCTCCTGTCCTGCACTGGACCGCCAAGCAGATGTACCACTACCTTCAACAGCACGACCTGCCCAACAATTTCGACTACTTCGACCCGACCAAGGTGGAAGACAAGCGGGAGTGCGGTTTGCATCTACAACACTGAACCCGCGCTGCCACTAATGCGTGAGCCCTGATGCATAAGCCCCGCCAATGGCGGGGCTTATGCGTTGTCACGCCACAATCGAGCCATTCGTTACAGCACGGCTCGTCAAAAAAGGCCAATTCCGACACGCCTCGTTACAGGACCGGTAGTTGGATTCCCTTGAACAGCTCGGCCTCGTGCCTTGGCCCGGCCGCCAATGCCGCTTCCACGGTATCCCGATCGAGATGTGGTGCCAGACGTTTGACGAAGTCATACATGTAAGTGCGCATGAAGGTGCCTCGACGGATGCCGATCTTGGTGGTGGAGCTCTGGAACAGATGGGAGGCATCCACGGCAACGAGATCGCTGTCCGCCACCGGATCGACGGCCATGTGGGCGACGATGCCGATGCCCAAACCCAGCCGGACATAAGTCTTGATCACATCGGAGTCGGCGGCCGTCAGCACCACGTTGGGCGTCAGATCACGGGATTTGAACGCATCGTCCAGTTGTGAACGCCCGGTGAAACCGAAGACGTAGGTCACCAGCGGATGCTCGGCGACACGTTCCAGCGTCAACTTTCCGGTCACCAGCGGGTGCCCCTTGGGTACCAGCACGCAACGATTCCAGCGGTAGCACGGCAGCAGCACCAGATCGTTGAACAGCTCGAGCGACTCCGTACAGATGGCGAAATCCGCCGTGCCTTCGCTGACCATCTGCGCGATCTGCTTGGGTGTCCCCTGCTGCATGTGCAGAGCAACGTCCGGATACTTCTGGCGGAACTCACCGATTACCCCGGGTAGCACGTAGCGCGCCTGCGTATGAGTCGTGGCAATCGCCAGGCTGCCACGGCGCTCATCGCTGTGTTCCTGCGCCACGTGCTTGATGTCATCGACCGTTCGCAGCACCTTGCCGGCCAATTCGACGATCGCCTCTCCAGCAGGCGTCACGCGAGTCAAGTGCTTGCCGCTGCGCGCAAATATCTCGACGCCAAGCTCGTCTTCCAGCAGCCGAATCTGCTTGGAGATCCCGGGCTGCGACGTGAACAGACTCTGTGCCGTCGCGGAGACGTTGAGCTGATGCCGCGTCACTTCCCATACGTAGCGCAACTGTTGGAGCTTCATAAGCAACCTCGTGACTTCCAGACTCACCAAAACGGCATAAAGAGCGGCGTGTAGATTACTTTACGCAATAAGTGGCGAAGCGTGAAGGCAAAAACCACTGCGACCAGGTATGAAGAACCGGTCTTTAATAACCTGGAGCTATCGTTGCGATAAGCCACGATATTTGCCAGCACTGGGTGCAAGGGCTAACATCGCGTCCATAGGCTCGGTAAGAGCGCAATATCTACAGGAGTTAACGTCATGTCCAACAACGTCGATGTCACCACTGCCAACTTCGAGCAGGAAGTGCTTAACGCGGACAAGCCCGTTCTGCTGAAGTTCTGGGCGCCGTGGTGCGGCCCCTGCAAGATGATGGCGCCCGTGGTGGATGAAGTGGCCGATGAAAAAGCCGATGACATCAAAGTCGTCAGCGTCAACGTCGATGACGCGCCGGAAATCGCTTCCGAGCAAGGCGTGCGTGGCGTTCCCACCGTGATGCTTTTCAAGTCCGGTGCCAAGGTAGCCTCGCTGGTCGGCGCGCAATCCAAGTCCCAGTTGACGCAGTTCCTCGAACAGAATGGCTGATCCGTCCAAGACGGTTCTGCCCGCCGCACTCGATCGAGTGCGGCTTTTTTATGCTTGCTCTTCTTCCATACCGCTCTTGTTACCTACTGCTCAATCTCGTCCTCAAGCTCATCCAACGCTTTCTGTGCCTTGCGTTGACGCCGACGCCGACGCTCCGAGGGGCTAAGCATCTTGGCAATCCAGCGTGTCTCGGGATGGCTGTCCAATGCGATCTTGAGCGTCATGGTCAACGGGACCGAAAGCAGCATTCCCACCGGTCCTAGAATCCAACCCCAGACCACCAGCGACAGAAACGCGACCAGCGTCGAGAGGCCCATCGTTCGCCCCATGACGCGCGGCTCGACGATATTGCCCAGCACGAAATTGATGGTGAGATAGGCGCCCGCCAGCGTCATGGCTTTCACCGCCCCGCCATCCGGCATCGCCAGAGTCAGCAAGACGGGGGGGACCGCTGCCAGCACCGAGCCGATGTTGGGGATATAGTTGAGAATGAAAGCCAGCGCGCCCCATAGCAGGGCAAACTGTACTCCGACGAGCCAGGCCGAAATGGTGACCAGAACACCAGTGATGAGGCTGATCGCCGTCTTGACCGCCATGTAGCGCTTGAGGTTATAACTGAACTCTGTAAACCGCTCCAGGCTAGGGCCGGGATTGGTTAGCGCTCTCGCGACCTTCTGACGGAAATCGAGTGTCTCGAACAGCATGAAATTGACCAGCAGCAGAATCACCAGACTTTGCGAGAGCACCAGGCCGAGACCGCTGATAAATCCCGAGACCCAACTCTTATCGCCGGAGTCGTCGACCATGTTGGATAGCTGCTGCGGCGAGACCGAAAACCCTTGATTCGCCAGCCACTGCAGCAGGTTCAGATAGTGCCCCTCCAGCTGTTTCTGCATCTCCGGCCAGCTGTCCATGAACATCGCGAAGCTGTTGGCCAACAATGTGCCTAGCAAGGCCAACACGCCACCGAGGATCAGTAGCGTGATCAGCACCGCCGCCAGAGAGTTGACGCCACGACGATAGAGCCAGTGAACCGGCGACGTACAGATCACGGCAACGAACAGCGATAGCAGTATCGGAATGATGAGACTTTCGGCGGCACGTATCCCGGCAATGATGATCGTCAGCGACGCCAGGGTCAGCATCAGATTGACGGGAGCGGTCCGAAACGAGGGTTCCTGCCCGGGCGACATAGTAGTAATCCTAGTGACACATCCTGTGAGGCGAGACAGTAGCACGATCGCGATGCAGGTTCGTTGCCGTAATGCAAAGTGTCGAAAATATCGTTATTGGCAATTTAACCAATCAAGACGACCACATGCNNGCATGTGGTCGTCTTTAATCGAATGGCTCGCTCGATCATCCCAAGCGATCCGTCTATTTCGGCAAGTCGTTCATCGCCTCCTAACTAGCCGTAGCGGCCCGTAATATAATCTTCGGTTCGAGCTTCCCTCGGCTGGGTAAATATCTTGGTCGTGTCGTCACACTCGATCAGGCTACCCAGATACATGAAGGCGGTGATGTCCGAAATACGCGCCGCCTGCTGCATGTTGTGGGTCACGATAACGATCGTATAGTCCTTCTTGAGCTCGTTGATCAGGTCCTCGATGTAACCGGTCGAGATCGGATCCAGCGCCGAGGTCGGCTCGTCGAGCAGAATCACTTCCGGCTTGACCGCGATGGTCCTGGCGATACACAGACGTTGCTGCTGACCACCGGATAGTGCCTGGCCGCTCTGCTTGAGCTTGTCCTTGACCTCATTCCAGAGTGCCGCCTTGCGCAGGGCCCACTCCACTCGCTCTTCCAGTTCTCGCGCGGAGAGCTTCTCATACAGTCGAATCCCGAAGGCCACGTTATCGAAGACCGACATCGGGAACGGCGTCGGCTTTTGAAAAACCATGCCGACGCGGGAACGTAGCAGGTTGAGATCGACCCCTGAATCGTAGATATCATGATCATCGAGCAGGATCTGTCCTTCGGTCCGGATCCCTTCGTAGAGGTCGTGGATGCGGTTGAAGCAGCGAATCAACGTCGACTTGCCGCAGCCCGAGGGGCCGATAAAAGCCGTAACCTGACGCTCGGGAATTTCCATGGAGACGTTCTTGATCGCCTGGAACTTTCCGTAATAGAGATTCAGGTCGTCGACGCGCAACTTGGTAGCGATCTGGGCTACCGGCGGCGCCTCGACTTCACGAGTATCGCTTTTCTGCTTGAGATTGAATTCGGCAGTCATGGCAGTCTCACAGCTGAAAATCAGGAACGCTGGCGCGAGAAATAACGCGCCGCGATGTTCAGAATCAGAATGGCAGCGGTCAAAATCAAGGCGCCGCCCCAGGCCAGTGCAACAAGGTCAGGGATGAACGCATTGATCGTCATGTTCTGATAAATGGTCATCGGCAGGTTGGCCATCTCGCTACCCAGGTCGAAGAAGTTCCACTGGTTGGAATTCAACGAAGTGAACAGCAGGGGCGCCGTCTCACCGCTGATCCGGGCGAAACCCAACAAAATGCCGGTCAGGATGCCGGCCCGGGCCCCGCTGTAACAGACCCGCACGATGATCCACCAGCGATGGGCGCCCAGCGCCGCCGCCGCTTCGCGCAGCGAGTTCGGGATCAGCCGCAGCATATCTTCGGTGGAGCGAATCACCACCGGTACGATGATCACCGTCAACGCCAACACCCCGGCCCAGCCCGAGAAGTTGCCCATCGGCACCACCACCACGGCGTAGATGAACAGCCCGATGATGATCGACGGTGCCGAGAGCAGGATGTCGTTGATGAACCGGATGATCTTGGCCATCACGCCCTTACCGCTATACTCCGCCAGCCAGGTGCCGGCAGCGACCCCGATCACGGTGCCGATCACCGTCGCCGCGCAGGTCATCACGAAGGTTCCCCAGATCGCATTGCCCAGCCCGCCCCCGGTCATGCGCGTGCGCTCGACGAACGTCGACGGCGAAATCGCCCCCAATCCTTTTGTCACCAGCGTGAAGAGAATGGCAAATAGAAACGCGAAACCGATCAGGGTCGCTAGCTGACAGAGCACCATCACCAACTGATTGAGCCGCTTGCGACGACGATAAAGCGGCGTTTGACTGATATTCATGGCTTTCTCCCGCCGCTCAGGCGTGTCGACCGGTGCTGTTGCGCAGCAGATAGCGCGCAAAGGCCAGTACCGCAAAGGTGATCAAGAACAGAATCAGACCAAGCGCCAGTAGCGCCGAGCGCTGGTTGCCATCAGACTCGGAGAATTGATTGGCGATCAGCGCTGCGATCGACGTGCCCTGCCCGGTCAAGGTGGTATTCAGGAACAGGTTATTGCCGATGACGAAGGTCACCGCCATGGTTTCTCCTAGCGCACGACCCAGGCCGAGCACGACGCCGCCGACGAGACCGCCCTTTACCGAAGGTAGAATGACACGCCGCGTCACTTCCCAGGTGGTACATCCCAGGCCGTAAGCAGATTCACGCATGACCGCGGGGACCGTATTGATGACGTCGCGGGCCACAGCGGTGATGAAAGGGATGATCATCACCGCCAGAATGATACCCGCCGTCGCCAGGCCGGTACCGGCGGGAAAGACAGAGGGGAACCAGGTGCGCAGCAAAGGCGCCAATACTTCCATGCCCCACATGCCGTAGATGATCGAGGGTATGCCCGCCAGCAGCTCGATCAAGGTACTCAGCGGCTGACGTAGAAATCCGGGGCATTGCTCGGTCAGAAAGATGGCAATGCCAAAGGAGACCGGTACGGCAATGACGATCGCGATGAACGAGGTCAACAGCGTTCCGTAGATGGCCGGCAGTGCACCGAAGACTTCGACATTGGCCGCCCAGCGATTTTCGGTGAAAAAGTCGATTCCGTAGCGCTGGATCGCCGGCCAGCTGGATAACATCAACGACGCGATGATCGCCCCGAGCAGCAGCAGCACAGCAAGAGCAAAAGCGAACAACGTCCGCTCGAACCACACATCGATGCGTGCCTTGCGTTGTAGCCGCTTGCGGGTGGCATCGCTGAGATGCTTCAGGCCGCTGGCTGGGATCGCGTTGGAGGTGGACATCTTCATTCCTCATCGACTTGCCAACATGCCGCCAACCGGCGGCATTCGATACAGCACCGCGACGGGGGCGGTATGCGCCCACCGTCGCGGCATGTCACTTGGAGATTACTGGTTCCAGACAGCCTCGCCATCCGATCCCTTGATCTCACTCCAGCTATTACGGACCATCTCTGCGACGTTCTCCGGCATCGGCACGTAGTCCAGCTCCTGCGCCATATCGCCGCCATTGCTGTAGGCCCAATCGAAGAACTCGAGCGCCTGACGGGCGGCATCGGCGTCCTGAACCTTTTTGTGCATCAGGATGAAAGAGGCACCGGTGATCGGCCAGCTTTCGTCACCCGGCTGATTGGTCAGTACCAGATACATGCCCGGCGCGTTTTTCCAGTCGGCATTGGCGGCAGCGGCCATGAACGATTCCATGCTCGGCGCCACGACCTTGCCTGCCTGGTTTTCGAGATGGATCAGGCTCAGGTCGTTCTGCGCGGCGTAGGCATACTCGACATAGCCGATCGCACCGTTGGTGCTAGCGATCTGACTCGCCACACCGGCGTTCGCCTTGGCGCCGACACCGGCCGGCCAAGCAACGGACTTGCCTTCGCCCACGCTGTTGGCGAAATCTTCACTGACCTGGGCCAGATAGTGGGTGAACAGGAAGTTGGTGCCGGAACCTTCCGCACGATAGACCGGGGTAATCTGGGTTTCCGGCAGATCCATGTCCGGATTCAACTTGGCAATCGCCTCGTCGTCCCAGCTGGTGATCTTGCCCTGGTAGATGTCAGCCAACGTGGGGCCATCCAGATTGAGCGAGCCGCCCTCGATGCCTTCGACGTGAAATGCGGCGACCACGCCACCCATGACCATCGGCCACTGCATCAGGCCATTCTTGTCGAGCTCTTCCTTGGTCATCGGCGCATCGCTGGCACCGAAGGTGACCGTCTTGGCGATGATCTGCTGAATGCCACCGCCAGAACCGATCGCCTGATAGTTGAGGCCGATACCGGACTCGTCCTGATAGGCATCTGCCCACTGCGAGTAAACGGGATACGGGAACGTTGCGCCGGCGCCAGTGATGGCATCCTGAGCCTGGACACCAGCGGCACCCAGAACCAGCGATCCGGAAATGAGCGTTGCGAAGACGTGTTTAAGCATAGCGATATCCTGTTTCCACCTTGAATGCGTGAGCGATAACGACGTTGCGAAGGTTGCCAACACTCTCAGAGCACACCGTACTTCAGTGTCGTGACAGTTTTATGACACCCAGCTGCAACGTTGGCGAAGATCTCGAGTCCGAGCGCTCCCTCTGAAAAACCACCGCGCGATCGCCCGTCTCTATGGGTCGGCGATGTTCCTTCGGAGAATCTGGAACGTGAGTGTTGCAACCTTCGCGCAGTCACGATGACAAGGTTTGATGACAACAGGATGACAATCGTCAAGCCGGGTAACGATCATGCCGTTTCAGGTAACGGCTCAGGAAGCGCCTTCGTCGCGAGCGACTCGATGGTTGAGCGCCCGCCCTGCCAGTACTCGCACGCCGATATTGGCCAGCAGCGTTGCCCCCAACATGGTCAATACCGTTGGCCAGGCGCTGGCCAGCTCGAACGCACCGACGAGCGCGCCGGTAATCGCACCGCAGGTAAATTGCAGACACCCCTGCAGGGCCGTGGCAGTGGCGCTCATGTGGGGAAAATGATCGAGCATCGAGGACATGGCATTGGGGCTGATCAGTCCCTGCATACCGACGAACACCACCATCAACGGTGCCATCGTATAGATGGAGTCCTGGCCGGTCGCGACCATGGTGACCAGCAATAGACCGGCAGTCAGCTGAACCCCCAGACCCAGGAGCAGATTCTGCTGGGGCGTGCGTATCTTCAACAACCGGATATTGAGCCGACTGGACGAGGCCATGATCAGAATATTGGCGCCAAAGACGAAGGGATACAGCGTGGTCGATAAACCATAGTGTTCCATATAGAGATACGGAGAGCCGGTGATGAAGGCGAACATGCCGGCAAACGACATCGATACCGCCCCGATATAACCCATTGCCTCACGATGGCGCAGCACGCTCCTGTAATTACCCAGAATCTGGCGTGCCGACGGCGCCTGCGGATCGCGACCATGGGTCTCGGGAAGGTGCCGCCCGAGTAGCCACAGCACGAAAGCGGCGTAGACCGCCAAAAACAGGAAGATCAACCACCAATCCGCCAGGTGCAGTAAAGCGCTGCCGATGGCCGGTGCAATCAGTGGCGCCATCATCAGGATCATCATCATGGTGGACATCACCTTGGCGGCCTCGCGACCGCTGAAGCGGTCACGCACGATCGCAGCGGAATTGACCACGCAGGCACCGCCACCCAGAGCCTGTACGAAGCGCCAGCCCCACAATGAAGCCAGTGATCCTACCTGTGTCAGCGCCAGGCTGGCGATCAGGAACACCACCAGGCCGGTCATCAGCACCGGCTTGCGTCCGAAACGATCCGATAACGGCCCACAGATCAACTGCCCGAAGGCGAAACCGAGCAGAAACACGCTGAGCGATAGCTCGGTATGATGCACGCTGGCACCGATAGAGGCCGCCAAAGAGGGCATTGCCGGCAGATAGGCATCGATCGCCAGTGGCGCGAGTGCTGTATTGGCGGCAACTAGCAAAGCCAGGCGGCGAGCGGTCAAGGTCGTCACACGGTCTCCTTCAGGACGAGACGGACGTCATCGAGGGCGGGCCGGCGAAAGCCAGGCGCATGACGCAAAAAACGCCTCGCCGGATCGGCAAGGCGTGAGAGATTCAAGGAATCACTGGCAGCGAACAGCAAAAGCGCGAGATGGGCTCGCAATCAGCTGCGCGAGGAGGCGTTGGCCCGCTGTGATTCGAGCAGCTCGACGAAGGGCTGAAATTCATGACGGTTGTGCTCGCTCATATGCATCAGAATACGATGAGCCTCGAGAATCCGCTTCTGAATGGCGCTTTCATCGGCCTCGACGTGCGGCAGCTCATCCAGCTCCGACGGCTCGGTCAGAGGCGCTTCGAGCAGGGTGAAATAGCGCGCGAACCCCATGACGTCCAACATGCGGCGCACGTCCGGATGCTCGGCAATGATGGTCGGCGGATCGTCGAGCCGCCCCTGTACCGCCATCGCCACCTTGGCGAGAAATCCCAAAGCGGTCGAGTCGACATTGGTCGCCTGACGCAAATCGACCATCACTGCCCGCAACCCGGGCAGCTCAGCCAGTCGCTGCGCTTCGGCATCCAGCGTAGCGCACAGTGTCAGTCGCACGTCACCGCACAATTTGAGCACGAATACGCCCGACTCGAATGCCGCCTTGATCCGCCCTTCAATCATGGTCGAAACCACTCAGTGTCATCATACTGAGATCATCCGGCAGTTGATCTCCCAGCGCCAACCCGTCCCTCAGGTCATCAACGCCGGTGCAATGTGTCGTGCGGTGCTCGAGTTCCTTGAGCCGCGCGCTTAATGAATTCTCCGGCAGACATTCCAGTACGCCGTCGGAGCAGAACCAGAGCCGAAAAGACTCGGGCAGTGGGCAACCATAGATGGGGTATTCGACATCGGGAAACAACCCTACCGGCGGCCCCTCCCCGCCGAGATAAGCGCTACGCCCCTCGGCCTGAAGAATCGGCATCGGTAGCTGCGCGCCGAGCGCATAGTGCAGAAAACGACGCTCATGGTCCAGCACTCCGGCAAAGACCGTGGCGTGCTTGCCGATGCCGGTTTCCAGGAGCTCTCGATTGAGCTCGCCCAGCCAGCGCGACGGAAACGCTTCCGGTAGCAGCGTGCGCCACTGGGCCAGCCAGCGATTGCAAAGGTATTTCAGCAGTACGGTGACGAATGCCGACGACGCACCGTGCCCGGCCACGTCGGCGAAATAGAAAAAACTGTAGCGCTCGTCACAGCGCTGAAAATCCAGAAAGTCACCCGACAGATAAAGCGAGGGCGCAAACCAGTAGTCGCAGCGGACACCAAGATGCCGAATTCCCGACGGTGGCAATAGCTTGCGTTGCACGTGGCCACCCGCGCGCTGATCGTCCCGTAGCATCTCCAGATGTTTCTCGAGCCGGCCATTCAATGCCTCGAGCTCCGCCCGGCTCTGGGTATGTTCACGCGAAAGACGATCCTGCTCCAGCGCCCGCTCGACCAGCCGTCGCAGAATATCCGCATGTTTCAACGGCTCGACCAGGTAATCGATCAAGCCGGCATCGATCGCCTTGTGCAGATCGCCATCGCGCTGACTTTCGCTGATGACGATGGTGGGTTGCCCCTTCGCCAGCTGCTCCCAGCCTTCATGAGAAACCGCATGCACGTGCGCCACGACCAGATCGCAGTGTACCGGTAACGTCGAGACCGACACGGCAACACATACCGTAACGTCGAGGCGAGAGAGGGCTTCGACCAACCGCTCACGATCCGGCCCGGGCAGGTCGATCAAACCGATCACGGGCAACTCGTCCACCAGCGTATTGGGCACAGGTCTACTCGGCGAAGTCGTCTTCACTGTATTCGAAATCGTCACCGAAACCGCCACTGGCAAACGGATCCTTGCCCGCCGCACCGTTGGTGACCTCGAACTGACGACGCTGCAGATATGCATCGCGAATGAAGCTGTAGCGATCTCCCTGAATCAGCTTCTCCTGCTCGAGCAGACCGGCTCGCAGATCCACGAAGCGCAGGAAGGTGAGGCCATAGCGCCACTTGTCATCCTCGACGTAAGTCACCGGATAGGTGTAAGCGTCGACCGGCAATCCGCTGGCATCACGAACCGTACTGGGACCAAAGACCGGCAGCACCAGGTAGGGGCCGGAATCGAAGCCCCAGACGCCCAGGGTCTGGCCGAAATCTTCCTCGTTTTCGTTAAGGCCCATTCGCGTTGCCGGATCGAGCACGCCGCCAACGCCCAGAATGGTATTGACCACGAACCGCCCGGACGCGACGCCGGCATTGCCCCACTGCCACTGCAGGATGCTGTTGAAAGCGGTGCGAATCTCACCCAGATTGGAGAAGAAGTTACCCACGCCGTCCTGAACCGGATCCGGTGTCACGGTGTCGTAGCCCTGCGCAATCGGCTTCAGCGCATAGCGGTCGAGAGTATCGTTGAACTGATAGACACCCCGGTTGAAGCCTTCCCACGGATCTTGAGGATTGGACTCCTCCCCCGTCGAGGCGCAGCCACTCAGCGCCGCTGCCATGCAGACGCCGCCCAGCCAATGAATCGATTTCATCAACACGCATTCCCTTTACGCAGTATCACACTGCCCGCACTGTAGCCCGCACCGAAGGAACACACCACCCCTACGTCCCCGTCCTGTAGGTCATCCCGATGAAGGTGGAAGGCGATGATCGATCCGGCTGAGCTGGTATTGGCGTAACGGTCCAGAATTATCGGTGCTTCTTCCAACGACGGCTCTCTTCCCAGCACCTTCTGAGCGATCATGTCATTCATATGGCGATTGGCCTGATGCAGCCATAGTTTCTTGACGGAGTCCCCCGTCAACGACTGGCTTTCCAGATGTTCGAGGATCAATGCCGCAACCAGCGGACAGACTTCCTTGAACACTTTGCGCCCTTCCTGGACGAAAAGCTTGTCCAAAGCATCTCCACCTTGATCCGCGAGACGATTCAGAAAGCCGAAATTATTGCGGATGGCGTTGGAAAACTGAGTGACCAGGCGCGTGCCAAGCACCGTGAAATGTTCCCGATCCCGGGCCAGGTGGTCGGCTTCCAGGACGATGGCAGTGCAGGCGTCGCCGAAAATGAAATGGCTATCCCGGTCACGAAAGTTGAGATGCGCCGAGCAGATCTCGGGGTTGACCACCAACACCCGCTCCAGGCTGCCGGCGCGAATGGCATTGGTTGCCATATCGATGGCGAACGTCGCACTGGAACAGGCTACGTTCATGTCGAACGCGTAGCCACCCGCGCCCAACGCCGCCTGCAATTCCACGGCCACCGCTGGATAGGGCCGCTGCAGATTGGAACAGGCAACAATGATCAGATCGAGCTGATCGGCACGAACCCCGGCCTTGCCAAGCGCCTGCTGGGCGGCCGCCTTGCCCATTTCAGCCTGCATCGACAGCGCATCGTTGGCTCGTTCGGGAATCCGTGGCCGCATGCGCTCAGGGTCCAGAATACCGCTGGCTTCCATCACGTAGCGACTTTCAATACCGGACGCCTTGACGATGAACGCTTCGCTGGAATGCGCTAAAGGCTCACGCTCACCACGTGTGATCGCTTCCGTCTGACGACGGTTTTCCGCATCGACCCAGGCATTGAAGCTGGCGACGAGCTCGGCGTTACCGATCGAGTCCGGCGGGGTGAACAGGCCCGTCGCGGTAATCACGGCTTGCGTCATCGACTATTACCTCCCGCGGCATCCGCCGCTTTTACGGTTTACGCGCACCCACCTCCGGTGGATGCACAGTGGCGAACCCTGCTTTTCACACGGCGTGCCCGGTTATTTCCTGCCAGCGTCGCGCCAGCCGTTTTTCCGACACGCTCTCGAGCGTGCCCAACTGCTGCGCGAATAGCGAGACTCGCCACTCCTGGAGCCACCAGCCGAACTCGACCAGGTCGGCGTCGACGATACCGTCGCGATACGTGCTCTGACGTCGGGCGTCGACCCGAGCCTCCCAAGCCTGGACCTGCTGCATCGATAATTGGTCACGGCGCAGATCGCGAGGCGCTTTCTCGAGGCGCATTTCTGCCGCCTCCAGATATCTCGGATAGTGCGACAGCCACGGCCCGGCATCGCGCACGAAACCGGGATAGACGAGACGCTGCATCTGCGCCTTGAGGTCACTGTAGGTCAGGGCGAGCGACAGCGTGACATTGCCTTTCAACGCCTTGGTCACCGCCAGATGCGCCTTGAGCGCCTTGTGCAGATCGCTCAGCAGTGTTTCGGCATAGGCCACCAACTCACCCCGCCAGGCCTCGAGACGAACCTCGAACGCCTCGCGGGAACGCGGCAGCGGATCGGCACCCAATGTCTGCGCCAGACAGGCATCGATCACATCACGGGCAAGTTGTTCCTGCGTGCCGACCTTGGCGAACAGCAACGCGCACTGCTTGAGCGCAGGCAGCTCGCGCTGGATGTAGCGCAGCGTGTCGGAAAGCCGACGCCGACCCAGCTGAACGATACCGTCACGATGTGCGGCCTCGGCGCGTTCCGCATGATCGAACCAGGCGATCTGCAACCCATCGCCTTCTGCCACCATGGCTGGATAGACCTCGACCTGAATACCAGCCTGGCTAGTCGTGCGTGACGCTGGCAGCGCCGTCTCGGGAAGGTCCTCGAGACGTTCAGTAATCTCTTGCGGCGTTGCCGCCAGCGCCCTGGCCCCTTCCGCCGCGGCCTCGCCGAATCGTGTCTGCAGCGCGCGCAGGTCGCGTCCCTCGCCCAGCACCTTGCCAGTATGATCGACGACGCGCAGATTCATTACCAGATGCGGCTCGAGCTGATCATGGCGCCAGGTCGATGCGTCCAGGCGTGTGCCGGTCTTGATGCGCAGAAACTCACCCAGTGCCTCCTCGACCGGGCGCTCATCCGGCACTAAGGTTGCCAACGCGGCATCGACCCAATCCGGAATCGGCACCACCTGCCGGCGCATGGCCTTCGGCAATGCCTTGAGCAATGCAATGCATTTCTCCCGCAACAGCCCCGGCACCAGCCAGGACAAGCGACCTTCCGGTAGCTGGGCGAGCATCACCGCGGGCACGGTCAGGGTGACGCCGTCATCGTTGGCCCCTGGCGCAAAGTGATAGCTCAGCGGGTAGCGCACGCCGTTGAACGTAAGCTCATCCGGATACTGTTCGACGCTGACGTCATCGGCCTCCCGCGCCATCAGCGCTGCCTTGTCCAACTTCAAGATGTCCGGCGACTCGCGCTCGGCGAGCTTGCGCCAGTTCTCGAAACTGCGCCCGTTGGAGACCTCCGATGGCACCCGCCCGTCGTAGAACCCGAACAGCGTTTCCTCGTCGATCAGGATATCGCGCTTGCGTGCCCGGTCCTCAAGATTCTCGACCTCGGCGACCATCGCCCGATTGTGCTCAAAGAAGGCCGCCTGGGTCTGATAATCCCCTTCCACCAGCGCGCGGCGCAGAAAGATCTCGCGCGCTTCTTCCGGCGCCACCTTGGCGTAGTCGACCCGGCGTCCGGTCACGATCGGCAGTCCGAAGAGCGTCACCTGCTCCAGCGCCACGACCTGGGCGCGTTTGCGCTCCCAATGCGGTTCGCTGTAGCTGTGCTTGACCAGGTGCGCCGCCTGGGGCTCGATCCATTCGGGCTTGATTCTCGCCGCGTCGCGAGCATAAAGGCGGCTGGTTTCCACCATTTCGCCGGCCATGACCCATTTGGGCGGCTTGCGTGACAGCCCGGATGAAGGATGAATCAGGAAGCGTCGATTGCGCGCGCCCAGGAACTCGCGGCTTTCCGGTTGCAACTGCCCCAGATTGGAGAGCAGACCGGCAAGCAGCGCCTGATGCAAGCGCTGGGTGTCGACCTGAGGCAGCCCCTCGGGCTCGGCGTTAACGCCAGGGCCAGCTGCCGCCGCAACGCCGTTCGAGGTGGTCGGATCGAGTTCGGTCGGCGGCACCGACGCGGCTTCGCGAGGCTGCATGGCGGATGACAGCTCGAGTTTCATCTCGCGGGTCAGTTGGCGCAGCTGGCGGTAGGTATCATGCCACTCGCGGAGGCGCAGATAGTTCAGATACTGATCGCGACACCAGCGTCGCAGCTGACTGCTGGACAAAGTCTCGCGCGTGGCATCGAAGCCATGCCATAGGTTCAACAGCGCCACGAAGTCTGAATTGGGATCCTCCCACTGCTTGTGACGTTGATCGGCAGCCTGGCGTTTGTCTGCCGGCCGCTCGCGAGGATCCTGGACCGCCAGTGCGCTGACCACGATCAGCACTTCGCGCAGACACCGGAATCGCTCACCGGCCAGCACCATTCGCGCCAATCGAGGATCGATCGGTAGTCGGGCCAGTTGCCGCCCCAGGTCGGTGATCCGCTCGGAGCCATCGACCGCTCCCAGCTCGAACAGCAAGCGGTAGCCATCCTTGACGAAGCGAGAATCGGGGGCGTCGACGAACGGAAAATCGAATATGTCACCGAGCTTGAGCGACAGCATCGATAGAATTACCGAAGCCAGATTGGTGCGCTGAATCTCGGGCTCGGTGAACTCGGGCCGGGAGAGAAAATCCTCTTCGCTATAGAGCCGCAGGCAGACCCCATCGGCCACGCGTCCGCAGCGACCCTTGCGTTGATTGGCGCTGGCCTGGCTGACCGGCTCGATCGGCAGTCGCTGGACTTTGGCGCGCGCGCTGTAGCGGCTCATGCGGACCAGGCCAGGGTCGATCACGTAGCGTATTCCCGGTACCGTCAGCGAGGTTTCGGCAACGTTGGTGGACAGCACGATGCGCCGCCCCGCATGAGTCTGGAACACCCGGTTCTGCTCGGCGTTGGAAAGCCGCGCATACAGCGGCAGAATTTCAGTGCTCTTGAGCTCGGCACGCCGCAGCAGGTCCGCAGTCTCTCGAATGTCCCGCTCCCCGGGCAGGAAAATCAGAATGTCACGCGGCCCGCTGTACCAGCGTTTTCCGCGCTCGATGCGTTCTATCTCGTCGACCGCTGCCAGAATGCCCTCCTGCAGCGTCAGGTCTTCCTCTTCCCGAGACTCTCGCACCAGCGGGCGGTAATGCACCTCCACCGGAAAGGCCCGGCCGGACACTTCCACCACCGGTGCTGGCAGCGTCCTGCCGTCGCGTTCGATGGCGAAGTGACGGGACAGCCGTTCGACGTCGATGGTCGCCGAGGTGATGATCACCTTGAGATCGGGGCGCCGCGCCGTCAGGCGTTTGAGATAACCGAGCAAAAAATCGATGTTGAGACTGCGCTCGTGAGCCTCATCGATGATGATCGCCTCGTAGCGCATGAGATCCGGATCGTGCTGCGTCTCGGCCAGCAGAATGCCATCGGTCATCAACTTGACCAGCGTGTCGTCGCTGCTCTGATCGGTGAAGCGCACCTGATAACCGACCTGCTGGCCAAGCGGCACCCGAAGCTCCTCGGCCAGCCGCGATGCCACCGAGCGCGCCGCCAGCCGGCGTGGCTGGGTATGCCCGATCATCCCGCGCCTGCCCAGCCCCAGTTCAAGGCACAGTTTGGGTAGCTGAGTGGTCTTGCCGGAACCGGTCTCGCCCGCCACGACCACGACCTGATGTTCGCGCAGCGCCTCGAGAATGGTCTCGCGCCTGGCGGCGACCGGCAGCGATTCAGGGTATTCGAGCGTCACCGGCTGCCGCCGGCGACGCTCGACGGCGTCGCTGGATGCTGTCAGGCGTGCCTCGATCTCCTTCAGCGATCGATCGATCGGCTTACCGTCACGGGCACGCCGAGCCAGGCGCTCGAGGCGCTGGCGCTGTTCATGAGCATCGCGCAGCAGGCAGGCGTCCAGGCGAGTTTGCAGATCATTCAGGGATTGCAGAGACGGGGAAGCGATAGCGCTCAAGAGATCCTCTACGTCGACGAGACAACGGCGAAAACAGGGTCGCCACCAACGGCGGTGACGAACCTGTCATTGTAGCGCCGTCAGCGGATCAACTCACGTCCGAAGAGGATCGGCTCGTTTTTGTCGGCCCATCACCGGGCTTTTCATCGACCGTTGCATCGGTCTTTTCACCGGCCATGTCACCGGTCTTCTCACCGGCCAAGTCATCAAGCTTCTCGGATCGCGAAGAATCGCCGTTTGATGGCTCGTCACGCAACTCTCGACGCAGCACCTTGCCAACGTTGCTCTTCGGCAGTTCGTCGCGTAGTTCCACGAACTTGGGCACCTTGTAGCCGGTCATCTCCTTTTTGCACCACTGACGTAGTGCTTGAGGATCGAGACTGCCGTCGCGTGCCACCACGAACAGCTTAACCGCCTCCCCGGTTTCCTCGTCGGGCACGCCGACTGCAGCAACTTCGACGACATCCGGATGACTCGCAACGACTTCTTCGATTTCATTGGGATAAACGTTGAAGCCAGAAACCAGAATCATGTCCTTCTTGCGATCGACGATCTTCACGTAGCCGTCATCCTGAATGATGGCCATGTCGCCGGTTCGCAACCAGCCATCGTCATCGATCGTCTTGGCGGTATCCTCGGGACGATTCCAATACCCCTTCATGACCTGCGGGCCCTTGATGCAGAGCTCCCCTCGCTCGCCGCGTGGCAAGGCGCGTCCGTCATCGTCGACGACCTGAATCGACGTGCCCGGCACCGGTTTGCCGATGGTGCCGATCTGCGCGGCATCTGGAGGGTTAACCAGTGCGATCGGCGACGTTTCGGTCAAACCATAACCTTCGACGATGCCATGCCCGGTGGCTTGCTCCCAGCGCTGCGCTACCGTCTGGGTCAGCGCCATGCCACCGGAGATTGTCAGTTTGAGCCGCGAAAAATCGAGCGCCTTGAAATCGTCACGCTGACACAGCGCGTTGAACAGCGTATTGAGCCCGACGAACACCGTGAACGGCGTCTTCGACAGCGTCTTGACGAATCCGGCGATGTCACGCGGATTGGGGATCAGGATATTGTGTTGCCCCGTCGTCATCGCGAACAGACAGTTCACCGTGAACGTGTAGATGTGGTAGCACGGCAGCGGCGCGACGATGGTCTCGATCCCTTCCTCGAGCGTCTTGCCGAGAAGCTGCTGGGTCTGCAGCATATTGGCGATGAGGTTGCGGTGGGTCAGCATCGCACCCTTGGCGACGCCGGTGGTCCCACCGGTGTACTGCAGCGCCGCCACGTCATCGCCGCGACTGGCCACGACCTCGGCCGAATGCCGGCTACCCGCCTTGAGCACCTCACGGAAGCTCACTGCAGCGGGAAGCGAATAGGCCGGCACCAGTTTCTTGACGTGGCGTACCACACCGTTGATCAGTGATCGCTTCGGCCACGGATGGAGGTCCGCCATTTCGGTCACGTAGACGTGTCGGATGTCGGTCTGATCGAGAACCTTCTCGAGCTTGTGAGCCATGTTGGCCAGCACCAGCACAGCCTTGACCCCGGCATCGCGAAACTGGTGGCGCATCTCGCGCTCGGTGTAGAGAGGATTGGTGTTGACCACCACGAGCCCCGCGCGCAGGGCGCCGAATACCGCAACGGGGAACTGCAGCACGTTGGGCAGCTGTATCGCGATTCGATCGCCGGGCTCCAGATCGGTCTTCTGCTGCAGCCAGGCGGCAAAGTGGCCCGAGAGCCGATCGATGTCACGATAATGCAAGGTATGACCCAGACAGCTGAAGGCCGGCTTGTCCGCAAAGCGACGGCACGCTTCAGCGATGATGTCGTTGATCGACTCGAACGCCTCCATGCCATCCAGCGGCGCTCCCGTTTCGATGCACGGGCTGACGCTATCGCTCATAGGATCTCCTTGATTCGTGACGGTTATCGTCCTTATAACAGGATCACGACAGCAAGGCGCTGCCACCAAGGTGGTAGGCGATCGACAACGCTGCCTGCAAGGCCCATCTTCACTGGACCCGGTTGTCGATCGTGGCTCCTGCCGACGCTCGGGTCTACCGTGGCGTCAAGGTCTAACGCTCAACGCCAGCGTCAGATCGACGGCTCCGAACGCCGGGCCAGTCGGCGCCGTTTGACCGCGCCCCGCCAGCGAAGCAGCACCCATAACAGAAGAATGATCGCGATGACGATCCACGTGACAGGACGTTGCGCATAAGTTTCCAGGTAGGGTTTGGCGAATCGCCAGCCTTGCCGCGTCTTGTCGACCGCAATGTCGGCCATCTGGGAAGCGGTCAGACCATCGGCGAAATGGTCACTGTCGTCGTCACCACTCCCCACACTGTCATCCTGCTCGCGAGATTCGCTGGTAATGCCGCGCTCGAGATCCGCGCCGCTCAAGCCGACGGCGGCGTCGGGATTGAGCCGCACCACCGGAAGGTCGAAATGCAGCTTGCGCCCATCAAGCTGAGCATCGGCGGCAATCTCCACCGGCAACGACTGTCCGGGGTCCGTCTGCGGTACCGCGATCGTCCATTCACGATCGCCTGTCTGGCGAACGCCGAGCGACCGGCCAGTCAGGCTTGCGCTGAGTTGAGTATTGTCGACGTTGAGATCCGGGTGATTGGCGCGGACCACAATGGTGGTGCCATCGGGACTCAGCACGGCGCTCAACGCCGCTACCACGTTTACGGTCTGCACTTGCTGACGAATCATGCGGTCGCTGCGTGCGGTGATGGTCAGACGCGCATTGCCGAGCTGCTCGACACCCGGTAACGCGCCGCGGAAATGATCGTCGGACGGCGGCAGCGCCGCCTCGGCGAGGGAGGTACCGTCGAGATCACGGAGCTCGGCGCTAACACTCAGCCCCTCGGGACGTGAGTCGACGTTCAACGTCTCGCCGCTGGCTTCCAGCCATACGTCCAGCGGTGTCGAGAAACCTCGGTAGAGAGTCGCCGGGAGCTGATCACCCCGAAGTACGGTGTCGGCCTGGATACCGATTCGGCTGTCGGCACCGATGTCGCCCTCGACTCGCCATTCGCCCGGGGTCGGATCGGGCACTGTGATCAGGTCGTACCGATCACTGCTCTGCCACTCCACCGAGCCCGGGTGATCATCGCGCGAGTAGCGTCGACCATCGGGACCGACCAGAACCGGCGAATCCACGCCCGGCGCGTGAAACAGCAAGGCGTTGAACTCGTCGATATCGTCATCGACGCTGAATCGCTGCTGCTCATCGATGGGCACCTGATCGCCGGGAAGAATACGGTCGAGTACATCCAGAAACGCCCGCAACAGTTCTTCCGGCGTGTTGGCGACCGCTGCCAGCCCGCCAGTGGTCTGCGCGATCTGCTCGAGCAGCGGCAGATCGACGTTGTCGGAAAGCGCGATAGGATGGACGACGACCCCGCGTGAGGCCAGTTCCGGCGCCAGCTCGCGGATGATGCGCTGACGGGAGTCGCTGTCTTGACGAGTCTTGTCGCTACCGACGGTTGGCAGATCGACCATGCCGTCAGTCAACAGGATCAGATGCCGGTTGGCGCTATCCGGGCCGGCGTTCGCCACCTGGCGTAGCGCGCGCTCGATATCGGTGAACTGCTGATAATCGGTCAGTTGAGGAGCCATATCGCTGGCACGCTGGCGCCAGGCATCGACGACCTCACCGCTCGGCAGTGGATTGGAGACTGTCGTGCCGAACGTCCAGATCGACCCGCGGGCGCTGGGGGGCAGCAGTGTCGCGGCAAGTCCCAGCGCGTCGACACGGAGATTTCGAGGATCGTTCTGCTTCATGCTGCCGGACACGTCGACGACCATCCGAACGTCCGGCGCGGACTGCGCCGACGCCCAGGTGGGAACAAGCCCTGCCACCAGGATCACAATCAACAGCAACGCCCGCATTTCTCGCTTCCTTGTCGAAACCCACACCAGAACGAGACGAAAATCGCCCCGTCCACGCACTCATAGCCGCGCAATCAGTTGACGACTGGCTCGCGCCGGCCGCCAGGCTTGCCTCGTCCCGCCTCGTCTCTGCCGCGGGCCGCGCGCCTCGGGCCCGTCTTCCGCCGCGCCTCCACGCCCTTGCGCCGGGCTTGCTTGCGCCCGGCGCCCGGACCGTCGTTAGCATCATCATCGTGGCGGCGACGCAGCAGGCGCCAGGCCACAAGCCCGAGGGCGGCGCCGATTGCCGCGCCCAGCAGCAACAGAGGAGCCGCACTGCCAACCTGGCCACCATCATGCTGAACGACCCCCACCGCCATCACCACGATAGCCGGCGCCATACCGGAGTAGGTCTCCCCCGGCTGCAACAGCGGCAACGAAAAGGGTGCCACCATCCACAAGCTACCGGCGACGGCGCCCAACAGCATCAAGCGCGGCAACCGTGGCAGTAGCCGCACGCCGAGATAACCGGTGACCAGAACGATCAGAGACAACACGCCATAACTCAGCCAGAGCTGCGGCAGGGAATCGGAAAACAGCATGGTAATGACTCTCGATTCATACGATTTGTGCCATGGTACACTTCAGGCCGAAAAAGCACAGCTCAAGGCGGGAAAGCACAGCCGCAATGGCGTTTGAGCGGCATGAACCTCTCTCGGGATGCGGACCACGTGGCTGGCGATGCGTTGCCGTTTTTTCACTGGACAGGGTTTCGAACTTCATCGTCCCGAACTTATCACGACTCGAACATACCTCTGTCCGAATTCATCACAACACGCCGGGTCTGACCCACCCTGCTCGCAAGGATCCAGCCCGATTATGCCCCGCTCGCAGACAACATCGACGCCTCCCGCGATTCACTTTCGCCGCAGTGACGATCCTGACTGGCACTGGCTGGAGTCGCGGGACGATCCCCAGGTCAAAGCTTTTCTGCGCTCCGCCAACCGCGAGAGCGACACGTTCTTCGCTCCCCTCAAGACGCTCGAGGACGCCCTCTACGACGGCCATCTGGCCCGTCGGGAACTCAAGGTCATCGGTCTGCCGACGACGCTGAAACGCTTTCGTTACTGGAGTGAAACCGCCGGCGACGCCGACTATCCGCTATGGTGGCGCCAGCCAGTAGACAGCACCGGTGCCTCCGAGCTGCTGCTCGATCTCGAGGCGCGCTCACAGGCTCATGACTTTCTCGAGCTCGGCGAGATGGCGATCTCCTCGGACGAGCAATGGCTAGCCTGGACCGAAGATGCCAGCGGCAACGAGTATTTCGATCTCTACCTGAAACGATTGCCGGACGGCGAACCGCAACGGTTGCGCCGGCGCATCGGTCCGGATCTGGTATGGGCGGAAGACAACCGCACCCTGTTCTTCACTCGGTACGACGCCACGCAGCGTCCAGCCAGCGTGTGGCTACTGCGCCCCGAGGACGATCACAGCGAGAAGGTCTTCGAAGAGACCGACGTCGAATTCTGGGTCGGGTTGGGCAAGACCCGCTCGCGCCAGTGGCTGATGCTGGAAACTGCCTCGAAGGACACTGCCGAGTGTCACCTGATTCCGGCCCATGCCCCGCTGACGCCGCCGGCTTGCGTGCGACCGCGAGAAACCGGGATCGAATACGCGCTCGAGCATCGCGGCGACACATTCTATGTGCTGCATAACCGCGACGGCTCGCATTTTCGACTGGATAGCGCGCCGGTCTCCCGGCCGGACGCCTGGACGCCGCTGATCCCACACCGAGACGACGTCACGCTGGAGGGCGTCGATGCCTTTGACTGGGGCCTCGTCGTTACCGAGCGTGACCATCACGAGGCTCAGGTCTATCTGCGTGTAATCGAACTGACGCTCGACGACGGACAGTCCAGTGACAAGCCTGCCGTCGCCGCATTGCCGGAGAACGAGCTTCTCGGCGAGCGGCTTCCCCTGTTTGATGCGCCCTGCAGTCTGGCGCTCGGCGATACGCCGGACTTCCAGACCCGCAAGCTGCTACTGCGCGAAGAGTCCTTCACGCTGCCGGGACGCTGGCTCGAGCACGATCTCGACAGCGGAGAGCAGTGCCTGCTCAAGACCCAGCCTCTCTATGGCGATCTGCGGCCGGAAGACCTGGCCTGCCGCCGGCTCTGGGCAGAGGGCCACGACGGCGAACGGGTTCCCGTCTCGGTGGTGGCGAGAGCCGACATGCTCGGCCAGTCGCCGATGCCAACGCTACTTTACGGCTACGGGGCCTATGGCGAAGTGCTGGACCCCTGGTTCTCGATTGCGCGTCTGGAGCTACTCTCACGGGGCGTCGCCTTCGCCGTCGCTCATGTGCGTGGTGGCGGCGATCGTGGCGAACCGTGGTATCTGGCGGGCAAACTCGAACACAAGGAAAATAGCTTCAAAGACTTTCTCGCAGCGCGTCATGCCCTGGTGCAGGACGGCCTTTCCGATCCGGACCGGATCGCAGCCTACGGCGCCAGCGCCGGCGGCTTGCTGGTCGGGGCAAGTCTCAATCTCGAGCCCGAGGCATTCTGCGCGGCCATCCTCGACGTGCCTTTCGTCGATGTCCTGCGCACCATGGAAAACCCCGACCTACCGCTGACCACGGCGGAATATACCGAATGGGGGAATCCGGACGAACCCGCGGCCCGACGACGCATTCGCGATTATTCACCGCTCGACAACCTCACCGCCCAGCCCTATCCCAGCGTACTGCTGCAGGGCAGCTGGCACGATTCGCGCGTTCCATACTGGGAGCCCGCCAAGCTCTACGCGCGCATGACCGAACTCGGCAGTGCCCGAGGACCCGTCATTCTTCGAACCGACATGGCGGCCGGGCATGGCGGTGCCTCAGGCCGATTCAAGGCGTGGCGGGATAACGCGCGGCAGGATGCTTTCGTGCTATGGGCACTGGGACTGGACGTGGCATCGTCTGACTCGGCAGAGGAGAAGCCGGCCGCAAACGCCCCAGGGAGCGACCTTTAACCCCCCGTGCTCCCATGCCCAATACGGCCAAGCGCAGGTCGTTTCGCCCCGGGCCTAGGGCCGCTCGTCGAGCGGAATGATGTCGATGATATGCCCCTCATAGTCGGCCTCATCGACATCGTTTTCGCTGACGCCAAAATGGCGAACGCTCATCTGGCGCTCGTGCATGCGGCGATCGTTGCCACTGCGCAGCGGATGCCAACTCGCCAGCTTCCTTCCCTCGGCAAGACGTCGGTAAGCGCAGCTATGCGGTAGCCAGTGGAATTCATCGATATTGCTCAGGCTAAGCTGAGTGCACTCCGGCACTTTTTCAAACCGATGATCGTAGTCACTGCAGCGACAGCTATCGATGTCCAGCAGACGACATGCAACGTTGAGAGTGGCGACATCCCCGGTATCCGCGTCTTCCATCTTGACCAGGCAGCACTTGCCGCAACCGTCGCAGAGCGCCTCCCACTCGGGTTGCGTCAGTTCCTCGAGAGAAAAGCGCTCCCAGAATCGTTCGCGCATATCGATCTCCTCACTGGGGTTGGGAACCTGGTCTTGCCGCGAATCTGCGTCATGTTCCGTCGGGATCAAACATCTCGCGGGGTGAACAAGTCCAGCATTTCGGGGTCTTTGGCCGGCGGCATCTGCAGGTAGAAGCCTTGCTCGCGAATGTCAGCCATGACGCGGACCACGTCGACGCGAGACAGCGGGCGCTCGGACCGCAACAACATCGTCATCACGGGAATCGGCGGGCCGAAATGCTCGCGTAACGCCTTTGGCACTGGCGCCATGCCCTGGGTCTTGTCGAGGTAGAGATACATTTCATCGCGCCGCGGACTCTTGACCACCTCGCAAATCAACCGATCGGACCCGTTCACGCCATGATCAGGCTGACTCATGCCATGACCAGACTCGTTCATGCCGAGGCCTGCTCGGCGAGCGCCTGCTGCCAGTCCGCCGAAAGCTGTTGTCCGCGCCATCCGCTCGGCAACGGCAACGGCGCCTGGTCGAGATGAGCGGTGACTATCGTTTCCATTTCCGCCCGATTGGCGAGTCGCTCGGGGGCCACGCCCAGCGTTTCGGCGCAAGCCTGCACGATCTGCTTCAATGCCTTGAGCCGACGCTTGAACGCCGGAGTGGTCGGCACCGGCAACGGTTTGCCAAGCTCGGCTTCGTCGCGGTGTTGAGCCGTCTTCACCAGCGCCAGCAGAGCGTCGCCCTCGCGCTTGATCAGACCGGGTGTCATGCCGTCGATGGCCGCCAGCTCATAGCGATTCTGGGGCATCGCTTCGGCGATCGCGAACAGCAGGTTGTCCTTGACCAGCCACCCGCGCGGCACGTCGCGGCGCCGCACCTCGCCCTCGCGCCAGAGCGTGAGTTCACGATACGCCTCGACCTGGCGCGGCGTCAGGCGCCATAGCTGGCGATGTCGGGTGTACCACTGTTCGTGGGAAGCCTCATCGCGCCCCAGGCTCAGCGCCGCGCACTCCTCTGCAAGCCAATCCTCGCGCCCCAGTTGAATCAGCGCCTGGCGCTGCTGCTCCCAGATCGCCGGGAGAAACACCACGTCGAGCGCGGCGTAATCGAGCTGGGCCGGTGTCAACGGCCGGTCGAGCCAGTTGGAACGCGTCTCTTCCTTGGGCAGATCAACGCCGCAGCGCTGCGCGACCAGCCTTCGATAGCCCATTGCCGCATCGGTGCCCAGGAAGGATTCGGCAACCTGGGTATCCACCAGTGGTGCCAGAGTGACGCCCGCCCATAGCGACAGCACGTCGAGATCCTCGCTACACGCATGAATCAGCTTCAGCGGGCCTCCGCTCAGCAACTGCTGGAACGCCTCGCTCACCGCCACCGCCTTCGGATCGATCAGATAGACCACGTCTCCTGCCGTCAGCTGAAGCAGCGCCGGCACCGGAAAGAAACTGGATTCGCGGAAGAACTCGGTATCCAGCGCCACGATATCCGCCTTGATCAGCGCGTCATGAGCGGCCTGCAACTCTTCCGGGGTATCGACCCAACGTAGCGAATACTCAAAACTCATTCAGGTTCCTTGGCCACGAGCGCGGCCCTGCGAGAAGGCACGGGATGACCCGTCTCGACAGGAGCACGGGCATCGCGGCAATGTCTCATTCGTGGGAAAACGGCTGCCGACCCTGGAATGCCCGGCTCAAGGTGCCCCCGTCGACGTACTCGAGTTCGCCGCCCATGGGCACGCCGTAGGCCAGACGTGAAACGGTCGCCTCTCGACCCACCAGATGCTCGGCGATGTAGTGTGCGGTAGCTTCGCCTTCGATCGTCGGATTAGTCGCCAGAATGATCTCGCCGACGGTTTCGTGGGAGAGTCGCAGCTCCAACTGGTCAAGGCCGATATCATCGGGCCCGATACCATCGAGCGGCGACAGATGACCGTGCAGTACGAAGTACTGACCGCGATACCCGCCGGCCTGCTCGATCGCCAGCATATCGGCCGGCGATTCGACCACGCATAGCTGCGCCGAATCGCGACGCGGATCCTGGCACACGCCACACAGGGCTTCCTCGGTCAGCGTGCGACACCGTTCGCAATAACCGACCCGCTCGATAGCCTGAGTCAACGCCTGGGAAAGCCGCCGCCCGCCGTCGCGATCTCGCTCCAGCAGATGCAACGCCATGCGCTGAGCGGTCTTTGGCCCGACGCCGGGCAGTACTCGCAGACTGTCCAGCAATTGCTCGACCAGCGGAGAAAAGCTCATCAGAACGGCAACTTCATCCCGGCGGGCAAATCGAGCCCGGAAGAGACTTCTTCCATTCGCGCCTTGGACTGCGTCTCGACCTTGCGTGACGCGTCGTTGACGGCCGCGGCCAGCAGATCCTCAAGCAGCTCCTTGTCTTCCTGCATCAGGGAGGGATCAATCTCGACCCGACTGACATCATGGCGACCGTTCATGGTGACCTTGATCATGCCTGCGCCGGCCTCGCCCGAGACTTCCATCTGGGCGATCTCTTCCTGAACCTGCTGCATCTTTTCCTGCATTTCCTGAGCCTGCTTCATCAGGTTGCCCATGCCACCTTTGAACATGACGAACTCCTTGGAGATTGAGAGTATGGCTTGAGAGCGTCACACACGAGCGGTGGTGACGCTCTCTTCGATCAATCGGGCGCCGAAACGCGCCTCCAGTTCCTGGATATGCGGGTCGCCCCGTAACGCTTCAACGGCACGGACATGGCGCTCGCGTGATTCGCGATCGCGCTTGGCCTTGGCGGTCTCCCGAGAGCCATCCAGCTCGGCAACGTCAATTTCGAGACGACGCACATAGCCGAGCCCCGCCAATGCCTTGGTGATACGTTCGACATGAAGCTCCGACAGCATTGCCGACTGCCCGGGATCCAGCGTGATCCTGAGCACGCTGCCATCGTCGCTGTCGACGACGCAGTGCGCGGCAAGATTGCGAGTCAGACCGCCGATGTCGAGCTGATCGAACTGCTCCAACCACCCCGCGTGGTCGAGGGTATTTTCCGCCGCGGACGGCGAGGCCTGAGCCATGTCGCTCGGCGCTGGTGACTGCATGGCCGGTGTATCTGCCAGCCGAGCGACACGGCCGTCGATATCGGCATCGGCGCCGCTATCGGCCAAGTCTTTCGAGTCCGCCGCCTCCGATGGGATCATCGCCGAATCGTCGGCAGGCTTCTCTGCTTGGCCGGCCCAGGCATAAGTATCGTCGTCGAACCGGGCACCGCCATCGAACCTGGACTCCTCGTCTAACGAAGCCCCGTCACCGTAGCTGGCCTCACCGCTGAATGGAGCATCGTCGATCTCGGTACTCCCGACCTCACTTGGGCCAGTCTCCTGGCTCTGGGGAGCGGCGCCCGGCTCTTCCTCACGGGCAGTCGGCGTCGCTTGCAGACCTTGCGTCGGTGGCGTATCGATCGGCGTCGATTCCGGTTCGATCGACCAGGGTGGTCGGTCATCCATCGTCGGGGCGCTGTCATGCGACGGTGTGTCAGAACGGATCACCGCCCTCTCCGCAGACGCTGACGCGGCGCCTGACATTGCCGAGGGCTCGGCGTCAGCCGGCGCGACAGGGCTGTCATCAGGGGTTGCAGCAGGCACGCGGCTACGCTCTATCTGACTAGCTTCTGACTGACTAGGCTCTGGCCGACTGGTTTCTGGCTGAACAGCCGCTTGTTGACCCGTTTCCGACTGGCTATGCGAGTGTTGAACGCCGCGCAGCGGCAAGTCGGCCTGGGGCGGAGTCGGCACGCCCTGTGGCCGGAACGCCAGCATCCGCAGCAGTGTCATCTCCAGCGCCGAGCGGGTATCCGGAGCATTGTCGATGTCCCCCCGACCCTGCAGCGCGATCTGGTAGTAAAGCTGAACATCTTCCGCGGTGAAACGCCCGGCCAGTGCCAGCAGCTCGTCACGATCGCCGTGACCATTGTCCAGGGCGCCGGGCACCATCTGCGCGATCGCCAGGCGATGCATGAGGCCGGACAGCTCATCGAGTACGCCGGCAAAATCGGGCCCCTGCTCCGCCAGCGCCGCCACCTCAGCCAATAGTCGTTCTGCATCGACATCCGCCAGCGCCTGAGCCAGCGCGATGAGATGGGCGTGATCCAGCGTGCCTAGCATGGCGGCCACGTCTTCCCGCCGTACCTCGCCGTCACCAAAGGCGATGGCCTGATCGGTCAGACTCATGGCATCACGCATCGAGCCATCGGCGGCCTTGCCGAGCAGCCATAGCGCCTGGGGATCGAAAGCGACCTGCTCGGCTTCGAGAACGCGAGTCAGATGCTCGACGACGCGCTCCGGCGGCATGTTCTTGAGTGTGAACTGCAGACAACGCGAGAGTACCGTCACCGGCAATTTCTGCGGATCCGTGGTCGCCAGCAGGAATTTGACGTGGGGCGGCGGCTCCTCGAGCGTTTTGAGCAGCGCGTTGAAACTATGTGTCGATAGCATGTGAACCTCATCGATGAGGTACACCTTGTAACGCCCCTGAGTCGGCGCGTACTGAACGTTGTCCAGCAGCTCGCGAGTATCTTCCACCTTGGTGCGTGACGCGGCATCGACTTCGATCAGATCGACGAAGCGGCCGCTATCGATATCGCGGCAGGTCTGGCACTGGCCACACGGCTTGGACGTTACGCCCTGCTCGCAGTTGAGGCACTTGGCCAGAATTCGCGCCAGCGTCGTCTTGCCGACACCGCGGGTGCCGGTAAACAGATAGGCGTGATGCAATCGCCCTTGATCGAGAGCATTGACCAAGGCGCGGCTGACATGCTCCTGACCGACCAATTCATGGAAGGTACGCGGGCGCCATTTACGGGCCAGAACCTGATAACTCATGCGGCGCGATACTCCTCGCAGATAGGCTCGCGGCTGGACGTGATCGAAAGGAGCCGGCGCGGACACGATCAAAACCCAGGTCTAGAGGTGCGTGCCAACGTCGATGATCCGGATGATCCGATAGTAATCGGGCCATTCTAGCAGGGTCGGGAGAAAACTGACGAGGCGGGTAGCAGCGACTTGGTCGCCTGAATCCATAGCGGGCCAAATTGAGTAGAGCCCCAAAATGGAGGCGGCCCCGACCAGCCACATCCCGGCACACGCGACCACCACTACCGTTGCTCCCTTCCGGGCCTGGCGGGGTTTGCGGTTTTGCGTTGCGGGAGGACCGGTAAGGGCCACCATAGTTCGAAGCTTCAACGCCAAGCGTGGCTTCGAATGCCGACAAAGTCTGTTTCTTCAAGACGTTGCCGAGCGGGACGCACTATATCAGCGTGATGATGCTTGAGCAACCAGCGTGCCAATACTCGTGGACGAATCGCCACTCATCGAGACGAAATGACTGCTATGTTGAATGACGCCCTAAACCCATACGTCATCGGGAGTTGCAACATGGATTATCGTCGTCTCGGCCGCACCGGCCTCAAGGTTTCTCCTTTATGTCTCGGCACCATGACCTACGGCACACCACAGTGGCGCGACTGGGTCCTGGACGACACACAGAGCCGCCCTTTCCTTCAGCAGGCACTCGACGCCGGGATCAATTTCTTCGATACCGCCGACATGTACTCCAATGGCGAGTCGGAGCGAGTCGTCGGCAAGGCGCTCAAGGATTTCGCACGCCGAGAAGAGGTCGTGCTGGCAACCAAGGTCTACAACCCGACCGGTAACCAATCTCCCAACGAGCGCGGATTGTCACGCAAGCATATCCATCATGCCATCGACGCATCGCTTGAACGCCTCGGCATGGATTACGTCGATCTTTACCAGACTCATCGCTGGGATTACGACACGCCGATCGAAGAGACCATGGAAGCGCTCCACGAGGTCGTCAAAGCGGGCAAGGCGCGCTATATCGGCGCTTCCAGCATGCATGCTTGGCAGTTCGCCAAGGCCCAGCATGTCGCGGAGCGCAACGGATGGACGAAATTCGCCACCATGCAGCCGATGGTCAATCTGATCTATCGCGAGGAAGAGCGCGAGATGATCCCTCAGTGTCTGGACCAAGGTGTGGGTGTCATCCCCTGGAGTCCGCTTGCCCGTGGCATTCTTGCCGGCAGCAAGCCGGTCGGTAGCGAAGGCGGCACCACCCGCGCCAAGAGCGACGAGCAAATGCGCAACTGGAAACTGGGGCTCGATCGTGACGCCCCGGTGATCGAAGCGCTGCAGCAAGTTGCCGAATCCCGAAACGTGTCACCTGCCCAGATCGCATTGGCTTGGGTGCTGCAGAAGCCCGGCATCACCGCTCCGATCATCGGTGCCAGCAAATCGCATCATCTTGATCAGGCGCTCGGTGCGTTAGATATCTCGTTGACGGCGGATGAGGTCGAAACACTCGAAGCGCCTTACGTGCCGCATGAAGTCGTCGGGTTCGAGTGATCAGCCCTCAAGGCTCGCGTGATTTTTCCTCGCCCGCACCGTTTGTCATGACAAAGCCGCATGACGCTTACCGTTCCTGCAGGGAGACCCAGCCATGACGGCACTTGCCAAGCAGCACTGCGTCGCCTGTGATAGGCATGCAGCGACATTGACACCGGAGGAAGTCGCCCCACTGATGCTCGAACTGCCCGAGTGGCAGATCGTGGAGTGCGATGGCATCATGCAATTGCAGCGAAGCTTCACGTTTCGCACTTTCGCGCAGGCTCTGAACTTCACCAATCGTGTGGGCGAACTCGCCGAGTCGCAAGGCCATCACCCGGCAATCACCACCGAATGGGGCAAGACCACCGTGACCTGGTGGACGCACAAGATCAGAGGCCTGCATCGCAATGATTTCATCATGGCCGGTAAAACCGACGAGGTAGCGCACTCCCATGTTTGAGAAGATCGAGCGTGTTCCCGGGGACGCCATCCTTGGGCTGATCGAAGCTTATAATCAGGATTCCAACTCTCAGAAGGTCGACCTCGGGGTCGGCGTCTATCGGGATCCGAATGGCAATACGCCGATCATGCGTGCCGTGAAAAAAGCCGAGGCACGCCTGCTGGAAAGCGAGAAGACCAAGAGCTATATCGGCTCCCATGGCGATCCACGCTACGGCAAGGCGATTCTGCCGATGGTGCTGGGAGCCGGCTCGCCGGTGCTGGCGGCCAATCGGGCCAGTGCCACCCAGTCACCGGGCGGCACGGGTGCCCTGCGTCTGGCCGCGGATTTCATCCGCACCCAATTGCCGGGCAAGAGCGTGTGGCTCTCCAACCCGACCTGGCCCAACCACATCGGCATTTTCGAAGGCGCCGAGATCCCGATCCAGCGTTATCCCTACGTCGACGGTGACAATCGCCTCGACTTCGACGGCATGCTGGCTGCGCTCAAGCAGATTCCTCGTGGTGATGTCGTGCTGCTGCATGCCTGCTGCCACAACCCGTCAGGCTTCGATCTGAATCAGGACCAGTGGCGCCAGGTGCTGGCGGTGGTTCAGGAGCGCGGACTGTTGCCGCTGGTCGACTTCGCCTACCAGGGTTTCGGTGACGGTCTGGATGTCGACGCTTTCGGCGCCCGCCTGCTGGCCGACAATCTCGACGAAATGCTGATCACCAGCTCGTGCTCGAAGAACTTCGGTTTGTATCGCGAGCGCACCGGTTGCTTGATCGTGATCGCCAAGACCGCGGAGCAGATGGAGAACGTGCGTTCGCAGATGGCGATCGTCGCACGCGAGAATTACTCCACACCGCCGTCGCACGGCGCTGCCATCGTGGTCGACATTCTCGAATCCGAGGAACTGACCCAGCTCTGGAAAAGCGAATTGACCGAAATGTGTGATCGCATCAACACGCTGCGTCGCGATCTGGTCGACTCGCTCAAGCCGTACGGATTGGACCAGCGCTTTGCGCACGTGGCCGAGCAGCGAGGCATGTTCTCCTACACCGGTCTTTCCACGGAACAGGTCAAACGGCTACGCGACGAGTTCAGCATCTACATGGTCGGCTCGGGCCGCGCCAACGTCGCTGGCTTCACCAGCGAGAACTTGCCCTATGTGGCCAAGGCGATCGCTGCCGTCGTCGACTGAAGGCTCAACGACGAAAAACTGGCGATGCGCCACACGGTGGCGAATCAAAAAAAATCCCGGCTCAGGCCGGGATTTTTTGCACCTGATCGACGATTTTGCGACGCCTGAAACCGCGGCGTCATTATTCGGCCAAAGTGTCATCATTCGCCCAGAGTGTCGGAGCCCATCGCCTGCTCGAAGCGTTCACGGGAGATACCACCCGCTTCCGAGTCGCTGAGCTGTTCGAACATCGTCTCCTGCTTGGCACTCACTGCCTCATCCTGATCGATGACGCCATCACCGTTGACGTCCAACTGATCGAAGCTCAAGGCATTGGGGCGCTGATCGACCGGAGTCTGGGCACCACCATCGGTAAAGCCTGCATTTTCACGACCCACGCCGCCAGATTTCTCGATCGAATCGTGATCGACCTGCGAGGCATTGGCAGGTGCCTGAGGCTGGTCGCTATCCTGCCGAACCTCGAGGCTGGAGTCGTTGTCACCGCTTTCACTATTCTGAGCCCAGACCGGCAATGTCAGACCCGCGGCTAGCAAACCAACACACAGACAAGACGCCATTCGTCTTCCCATCGTCCACGCACGCATCGCTGTTCCTCTTGAGATGACAACGTTTCTGAGACCTGAAAAAGCGGCGAAAATTCGCCGCAATCGAATTTTGAGGTGGCACGAGCGCAAGCCACGAGTGTGCCCGCCACTCAAGCGGGCACCGATACCCTACCGGCCCTACACCTTGGCTAAACCTTCGCCACGCGAGCGGGCGTCATTCATCCCATTGAGGGGCGAACGACGGATTGGCCTGGCGATCACCACGATCGAGACGGTCGATCTGTTCAATCTCATCGTTACTGAGGCGAAGAGTCATCGCTTCGAGGTTCGACTTCTGGTTGGCCGGCTTGGTCGAGGATGGAATCACGATGATATCTCGTGCCGCAATCCAAGCCAGGGCGATCTGTGCCGCAGACGCGTCATGAGCCTCGGCAATGCGCTGGAGTACGGGATCGCCCATCACCTTGCCTACCGCCAGCGGCATATAGGCAGTCACCTCCAGACCCTTGGCCTGGCAGTGTTCGACGAGCTTGCGATTGGCGAGGAACGGATGCACCTCGATCTGATTGGTCACGATATTTTCGCCGCCCGGCAACGCCAGTGCCTCATCGATCTGAGCAACGGTGAAGTTGGAAACGCCGATATATCTGGTGAGGCCGCGAGCCCGAGCGGCGTCGAGCGCAGCAATGTAATCGGCCATCGGCACCTCACCGTCGGGTGACGGCCAGTGGATCAAGATCAGATCGAGCTGATCGAGACCGAAGTTCTCCAGGCTCTGCTCGATGGCGGCGGTCAACTGTTTCGGCTCGAGCTTGTCCCACCAGATCTTGGTGGTCACGAACAGCTCGTTTCTAGCAATACCGCTCTGCTGGATAGCTTTACCCACGGCGACTTCGTTTTCGTACATCTGCGCACTATCGAGATGGCGATAGCCGAGTTCGAGTGCAGACGTCACCGAGTCGATCACCGCCTGCTCCTTGAGACGATAAGTACCTAGACCCGGTTGCGGCAAAATATGACGTGCCATGAAGACTCTCCTTGGATTCAAAATCGATCGGGACCGAAAACCAGATGGAAAATAGTGCGAACGAAAAACGACGCTTTCAGGTCCCGCCCGATGTCCATGCTAGACTGAAGTTCGACTTCCTGCCCGGATCGAGGCATGCCAGAGACCCCGTCTTCATCCACTGATCGCTCACACTCGGACTTCCTCGATAGGGAACTCCCCGATCTGAATCGTTCCGATGTGCACCGTCCTGACACGCAGCGCTCACATGTGGTGCTCGTCGGTAACGGCGATTCCCACTTGCATGTCGCCGCTCATGCCGAACGCCTCATTCAGCAAGGCGCTCGCGTGACGCTGGTGACGCAGCAAGACTTCGCATTCCCCGACTGGCTCGGCGGGATGCTCGGTGGGGAATGGCAGCTCGATGATGTCCGCCTCCCCGCAGATCGAATCGCCGCACACGGTGGCACGCATATCTTCGCAGAAGTGCTGAAAGTCGACCGGCAGCAGCGCCGAATCACACTCGACGGCGGCCGTCAGCTCGACTATGACTGGTTATCGGTCGACCTTCCCCCTGTCGTCGACGAGCATGCCGTTCCCGGCTTCTATACCGCCAAAGGCGTGTTCACAGCCTCGGCTGAAGATCTGTGGTCATTGCGCCAGCAACTGGAGACACAGCTCGCTGGCGCTGATGCCAAGCTCCCCAGCGTTGCAGTCATCGGTGACGGCCCTGTCGGCGTCGAACTCGCTGCCAATCTGCTGGCGCTGGGCGAACGCTACGGCCGCCGACTAGCGGTCACGCTGATCGATAATGATCGCCGTCCGCTACCTGGAGCCTGCCGGCGCGCCAATCGGTGGCTGATGCAACGCCTGCATCAGCGTGGGCTTCGTCTGGAACTGGTGGCGACAGCGACCCGCTACGATCACAATCAATTGATTCTGGACGACGGTAGCGCGGTCGATGCCGATCTGCTGCTGGTGACCGATCATCTACGGCCGTCGCCGGCTATCGTGTTGCTCAACCTGTCACACGACGAAAGCGGCGGGATTGCCATTGACACCAGACTGCGCAGCCAACAGGACCCACGACTGTTCCTGGCAAGGGAAAATCCCGCCGGCTACGCTGATATACCCACGAAACGCGAGCGGGCCGCCCTGCTGCTGGAGTCGCTGAGCCAGGCGGTCAGCGGCGAATCTCGCACGCTACGTCACGATCAATTCGAACACTGGAAAGCCCTCAACCTGGGTGATCTACGCGACATCGCCTGGCGCGGTTCGCTGTGGTGTCGCGGGCGCTGGGTACGGCGCTGGAAACATCGCCGTGATCGGCGCGAAGTGGCGCATTATCTGGGCAAGACGTGAATGCCACCTCACCATTGAGCCGGCGCGTCAGACAACCTACTCCGTGCCGACGTTAAATAACGCAAGATCCCGGCGCCACGGCCGGGATCCTTCTTTCAATGCGGGCGTTCCAAAACGACTCGTGAAGGTCGGCCGTCTTACTGGCGAACGCCTTCGAGCACGATATACAGCTCGACGCTATGCATCGGCTCCGGGAACTGACTCATGTCGATATCGAAGTCGGCGAGGTTCAGCTCGGTCGTCGCCTCGAAGCCCTGACGAAAGCCGCCCCACGGATCGTCACCGCCACCGATGCGATCGACCTCGAACGTGACCGGTTTGGTCACGCCATGAATGGTCAGATCACCGCTCATCTCGGCCTCGTCGCCATCGTCATCCACGTCGAAACTGGTGGACTTGAACGTGGCCTGCGGATACTCGCTCACATTCAGGAAATCGGCACTCTGGATGTGCTTGTCGCGCTCGGCATGATTGGAATCCAGACTATCGACATTCACCGTAACGTCGACACTGGCGTCATCGGGGGCTTCGGAGTCGTAGCTGAAGTTACCCTCGAACTGCTTGAAGCTTCCTAGAATATAGGAATAGCCCAGGTGGCTGATCTTGAACTGGATGAAGGCGTGCTGGCCCTCGGTGTCGATCTTGTAATCCGCAGCCTGCGCCTGGGCCAACGGCAGTGCCGAAGCGGCGGCGATAAGCGTTGCAAGTGCAGTCTTCTTCAACATCGTCATGCTCCTCGAAGCGTTTTGGGTCATCTAGCCAAATGGTCCGGCCCCAGCAACGACAACCATTGGCCAAGGCGGGAGAATGAAACTGTCAGCGGCGTTTGGCCGCGCGAGTACTGAGCATACGGGTCAGCGTGTCCTGGCGGTCCACCCAATGATGCTTGAACGCCGCCAATCCATGGCCGACGGCCAGAATGGCCAGCGCCCAGGCCGCATACCAGTGTACGTCGCCTGCCAGTACCGCTTGATCCGGTAGCCCGGACAACAGCGCCGGCACGGTGAACCAGCCAAAAACGCTGATCCCCTCGCCTTCCGCCGTGGAGATCAGATAGCCGGAAATCAGGACGATAAACGTCAGCGCGTAGATCAGACCGTGGCCGATAAGCGCCGCAAGCTGCTCCAGCGGTTTGCCGTGGGCGACCGGTGTTGGCTGCAGCAGCCGCCAGACAACCCGAAAGATGCTGATCAACACCACCACGATACCAATCGATTTATGCCACCAAGGGGCGAGGTGATACCAATGGTCGTAGTAACCCAAACCGGTCATCCACCAACCCAGCGCGAACAGGCCAAAAATCGCCAGCGCGCTCAGCCAATGAACGGCTATGCTCACCCACCCCCAACCCGATCGCGTATTGCCCCACACAGTACGTCCCCCCATTGTTCTTCACTCAGCATACGGTTTGGTGGACGGGATGCTAGATCCTAAGGGGAAATCGATTGATGACGGTGGGGAAACAATACAGAAAAAAACGTCTCCGTATTGCCAACACAGGCCCGGGAGCAACATGAAGACACTAAACGAACAATGGGGCGTGGAAAGGACGCGAGTACGTCTGATCTCGGCCATGCCGGGAGGTGCATCGATCCTGAAGGCGCTTGCGTAACGTTTATTGACATAGTATCAATGGGAACCAGTCATTCTTGAACATGCAATGGAGCCCAGGACGAAATCGCCAGGATGTCAGAAGCGGCGCTGACAAGGCGAAGGTATTCTCGTGGCCCTTTTATCAGCGTCCATGGAAGTCGCTAATAGTAACAATAGTAACCATGTTCTCGATGAGCCGGGCGTTAACGGACGATGGAGATGAGAAGCCAATTACGCTATGCATAAGCCCTTATGCATAAAGGCCTACTTCTCGTCAATATCCGACGTCTGATATCCGGAATGGAGGCTCCTCGCTGAATACGCGCCCGAATCAGACAATACGAGTCAGGCAGTAAGAATCAGACAACTTAGCTAATTGCAGTAGATATTATAACTTAATTTTTCGGAACGACTTTACAGGGCGCCTTCATGATTAGTATTGAGCAGATGGCCTTGGTACTCGATGCGCTACCCGACCCCGCTTTCATACTGTCACGCAGTGGAAAATACGTCGCGGTGTTCGGTGGCCGTGATGCTCGGTATTATCACGACGGTAGTGGACTCGTCGGGTTATATATTTCTGACGTCGTTGAAAAAACGAAGGCAGACTGGTTTCTCGAACAGATCAAGCTGGCGCTTGAGTCCGGAAATTTGCTGGTCAAAGAATACGAACTCAGCAACAAAGAGGTCGATGGCGTACCTGAGGAAGGACCTCAACAACCCATTTGGTTCGAGGGCCGGGTTCAAGGGCTCGATTTCCTGGTCGACGGTGAGGCCGTGGTATTGTGGGTTGCCAGCAACATTTCAGAGCGCCATGAAATGGAGATCAAGCTGCGCGAGCTAAGCGAAACGGATCAGCTCACAGGGCTTTACAACCGTAGAAAACTGGAGAGTGAGCTAGCGCTACACTACGAAGCGTTTGAGCGACATTCGGTGCCAACGTCCATCTTGATGCTGGACCTCGATAACTTCAAAAAGATTAACGACACCTTGGGACATCACGCGGGTGATAAAATGATCAAGGCTGTCGGCAGTATTTGTCTGTCGGAACTCAGGCAAACGGATATCCCTTGTCGCTTGGGTGGGGACGAATTCGTTATTGGCCTGCCGAACATTGAATTGGAGCACGCGATACAATTGGCCGACCGGCTACGCGAAAGCTTCAACGGTGAATTGAGTCAGTTTCACGGCGAGGGTTTCGACACAACCGTGAGTATCGGCGTAGCGGCCATGCTGCCTGCCGATAGGTCATATGAAGACACCTTGAAACGTGCGGACAGTGCGCTGTATGACGCAAAGCGAAGTGGCAGAAATCGCGTTGTTGCGGGCATGCCGCAATATCCGCCCGCAGTATTGCAAAACGTAGTGGCTGAGACTTTCTCCTTACATCATCCTGGCAGCCTATGTCCCCCCGCTTGAAACCAGTTTTCAGGATCTGAGCAACTCATACGACTGCGAGCCACGCCCTGTGGCTATTAGGCTGCTCGTTGCGGCGATGCTTACGTTCACCGAGTAACCGGCCAGACGGCGTTGACAGAAATCGGTGAAGAGCACCTAACAGGAAGGTGCCAGACACACTGATCGATGAGGGCTACTCCCGTGGAGGAATACCGGCGCGTTGAATACCGGATGCCGGGGTGCGTCAGCCACCGGCGGCTGGAGCGCTGATTTAATAACGTTCAACCGGAGATTAAAACAAAAGCCATCGACTGACTCGATGGCCATTCTGTATTCAGCTGCCGAAAATATTGCTCGTGGTTTTCTTGGATACCTTGGCGGCTTTCTTTTCCTTTGCCGTCAATAGTGGCTTCTTCTTAGTGTTCTTTTTACTGTCCTGTCCTTTGCTCATGATATTTTCCTCAATCTAGAGCTGATGTTGGCCGACCCGATGGCCATCGTGATGCGATGACGTCTTGCCGACGGTCAGGTTGGCGGACAATCTCAGTATGGCCCCATGCACGTCCGATAGATAGAAATAGCGTCTAGCGCCTGATTGTCGTGTTTACCCCGTCACACGAGTAGAGATTATCAACCAGAAACAGCAAAGCTCCGGCTAAAATGCCAGAGCCTTGTCTGCCGAGACCCTTCTGCCACGGTTTTTCCGGGTCGGCCGTTAGCAGCGGCGCCTTGTCGGAGGGGAAGCCGGTCAGCGCCGCTAGAGCAACGCCAGGCCACGCTTCAGATCTGCCTTGAGGTCATCCAGCGTTTCCAGCCCAATGGCGATGCGGATCAAGCCATCGCGGATGCCAGCAGAGGCACGCTGGTCGTCTGTGAGACGTCCATGGGTAGTAGTGCCTGGATGAGTAATCGTCGTCTTGACGTCGCCCAGGTTACCTGTGATCGACATCACGCGGGTATTGTCGATGACCTTCCACGCGGCCTCTTGTCCGCCCTTCACCTCGATGCCCATGACCGCACCGAACCCTTGTTGCTGCCGCTTGGCCAGCGCATGCTGGGGATGGCTCTCGAGACCGCTGTAATAGACACGCTCGATGGCGGGCTCGGACTCGAGCCATTCGGCAAAGGTCTGGGCGTTGCGACTATGGGCCTGCATCCGCAGATTGAGCGTTTCCAGCCCCTTGAGAAAGATCCAGGCATTGAACGGGCTCATGCACGGACCACAGGTGCGCACCACACCGAATAGCTGCTCGAGCTCGACGTTGCGCCCGACCACGGCCCCACCGATGGCTCGACCCTGACCATCGAGATACTTGGTCGCCGAGTGAATGACCAGATCCGCGCCCAGATCCAGCGGGCGCTGCAGCGCCGGGGTCAGGAAGCAGTTGTCGATTGCCAGCAACGCGCCATGCCGGTGCGCCAGCTCAGCGAGTGCCGCCACATCGACCAGCTCGTTGAGGGGATTGGACGGCGTCTCGGCGAAAAGCAGCTTGGTATTGGGCGTGATCGCCGCTTCCCACTGCGCCAAATCGTTCAGCTCGACATAGCGGGGCACGACGCCAAATTTGGCCAGATACTTGTCGAACAGGGCAATGGTCGAGCCGAATACCGAACGTGAGACGATCACCTCGTCACCGGCCTTGAGCAACGCCAACACGGTGGATAGGATCGCCGCCATGCCCGAACTGGTGGCGACGCATCGCTCACCGCCCTCGAGTGCTGCCAGACGCTGCTCGAAAGTGCGTACCGTCGGATTGGTGAAACGAGAATAGACGTTGCCGGGTTCCTCGCCCTTGAACTTACGCGCCGCTTCCGCCGCGCTGCCATAAACGAAGCTGGAGGTCGGAAAGATCGGCTCGCCGTGCTCCTGCTCGTGAGTGCGTTCATGTCCGGCGCGGATTGCCAGCGTCTCCAAGCCTAACGTTTCCAACCCCGGTGTGAGATCGTCGTCAAAACTCATCCAGCAGCTCCTGAAAAGACAAGACCCGGTAGACATGTCACCGGGTCGAAAGAACCGATCGTGCTAGCCTTCAATCTTCTTTGCTGTCAATCGTCTTCACTATCGTTGTGCAAATCGACGACGGCGTTGAGGCTCTCACGGCCAGACTTGGCGGCGTCGTTACGCGCGGCTTCCAGTGCCGCGAGATATGCCTCGTCGACATCGCCAGTGACGTAGTTGCCGTCGAATACCGAACAGTCGAAATCATCCAGCGCCGGATTGACCTCGCGGCAAGCCGCCTTGAGATCATCGAGATCCTGATAGATCAGCCGGTCGGCGCCAATCAGTTCACCCACTTCGGCATCGGTGCGACCGTGAGCGACCAGTTCGGTGGCCACCGGCATGTCGATGCCGTAGACGTTGGGAAAGCGCACCGCCGGTGCGGCCGAGGCGAAGTAGACCTTGTTGGCACCGGCATCGCGGGCCATCTGGATGATCTGCTTGCAGGTGGTGCCGCGCACGATCGAGTCGTCCACCAGCATCACATTCTTGCCTGCGAACTCGCTGGCGATCGCGTTGAGCTTCTGACGGACCGATTTCTTGCGTTGGGTCTGCCCCGGCATGATGAACGTCCGGCCGATATAGCGGTTCTTCATGAACCCTTCGCGAAAGGTCACGCCGATATGCTGCGCCAGCTCCAGCGCCGTGGTCCGAGAGGTATCGGGGATAGGGATCACCACGTCGATATCGTGGTCCGGCCACTCGCGCTGGATGCGATCGCCCAGCTTACGACCCATCTGCATCCGCGTGCCGTAAACGTAGGCACCGTCGAGCATGGAATCGGGACGCGCCAGATAGACGTGCTCGAAGATACACGGTGTCAGGCGCGGCTTGTCGGCACACATTTGCGTATGGATGTTGTTGTCCATGTCGACGAAAATCGCTTCGCCTGGGGCCAGATCGCGCACCAGTTCGAAGCCAGCGACATCGAGCGCCACCGATTCGGAAGCGATCATGACATCCTGGCCCTCGGCAGTTTCGCGAATACCATAGACCACCGGCCGGATACCGTGAGGGTCGCGAAACGCCACCAGCCCGAAGCCGTTGATGATCGACACGGCAGCGTAGCCGCCACTGCAACGACGGTGAACTCGTCGAACGGCGTCGAAGATATCCTCTGGCGTCAGCGTCACGCCCTGCTTGCCCAGCTCGTGGGCAAAGACGTTGAGCAACACTTCAGAATCCGAACTGGTGTTGATATGGCGCAGGTCAGAGGAAAAAAGCTCTTGCTTGAGCTGATCGGAATTGGTCAGGTTGCCGTTGTGGGCCAACGTGATGCCGTAGGGCGAATTGACGTAGAAAGGCTGAGATTCGGCCTCGCTCGCCGAACCGGCAGTCGGGTAACGCACATGACCAATGCCCACGTGGCCCTGCAGGCGCTTCATGTGACGTGTATGGAACACGTCACGCACCAGTCCATTGTTCTTGCGCAGCAGAAAGCGACCCTCATCCCAGGTCATCATGCCAGCGGCATCCTGTCCGCGGTGCTGCAAAACCGTCAACGCGTCATAGATCAACTGATTGACCGATTCATTGGCCATGAGGCCTACGATACCGCACATGCCGCCTTACCTCGCTTGGTCGCGCCCTTTTCAGGGAGCCGGTTTTTCGGCCGGGACAGGGACTGGAATCGTCACCTCTTGCCCGTCCTGACTGTTTGAAGAGCTGGATGAAGAATTGAATGAAGCGTTGTCGCTTCCCGGCAACGTCATGGGCAATTGCCGCATGGCATCTTCGGCAGCCGTGGCATCGACGTCCCAGCTTTGCAGCTGCACGACCGCCCATTCGCGTAACGATTCGAACGACGGCCGCAACTGCGCCTGTTGCCACGCGCCCAGCTGCGTCAGCGGTGTCAGCCCGATGACCACCGTGACGATGACCAGAATCGCCGCACCGCGAGCCAGGCCGAAGATCGCCCCGGCCACGCGGTTGAAAAAACCCATGCCGACCCACTCGATCGCTGCATTGAGCAGCCGGATGATGAAACCGCAGATCATCACCACGATGAAGATGATCAGCACGAACCCCAGTACCAGCCGCGCATCGGGATGCGAGATGTAAGGTTCCAGCAGATCGGCGATCGGTTTGGCGAAGATTCTTGCCGCCAGCAGCGCCACGACCCAGGCACCAAGACCCAACGCTTCCCTCACCAGGCCGCGCATGAAACCTGCCAGCATCGATACCGTCAATACCAGCAGGAAGGCATAGTCGAGCCAGGTCAATGTCATCAGCTACCCGGTTTGCGGATCAGCAGTCCCTGAATATTGGCCGCCTGCTTGAGCTCGGCGCGTGCTTTCTCGCCCGCGTCCGACGACTCGAAGGGCCCAACGTAGACCGTGGTCAGATTGTTGTCGCGCGGCTGCGAATAAGCCGAGAAGCCTTGCTCCTTGAGCTTGGCGCTCAATCGTGAAGCGTTGTCCGACTGGCCGAAGCTACCGACCTGAACCACCCAGCCTCCACTGCTGCTGGACGCGGTGCGCTCGGGTGTCGAGGATGCCACAGGAGACGGTTTGGCCGGCTTATCGGTCGACTCACGCGGCGCCGGCTGAGACTGGCTGCTTTGCGCGATGTCGGCGATCGGATCGTCGCCGCCATTCGAAGAGGCCCCGCCATTCTTGGAGCCATTACCGCTCTGGCCGAACGAATCCTCGCTACCGGCACCGAGCTGACTGCTCGTATCCGGCTCCGGTACGGCGTTGTCGCCCGCGCTACCGCTTGAACTCACGCCATCGTCACCGTTGCCGCCCTGATTGCGAGCACCCTGGTTCCCATTGGCGGCGACCGATGCCGGCGGCTGAGGCGATTCGATGATGCGCTGACGTGTCTCGCCGCCGTCGATCGGCTGCTCGATGACCATGACCGGTCCCGGCTCCTGCTGCCGCGGCTCGGGATCGTCAAACAGCATCGGCAGGAAAATGGCCCCCAGCGCGACGAGTATGACCGCGCCGCTGATACGTTCACGCCATCCATATTTCATAGGACCTGGACCTCCTTAGACATGCTTCGACAGCCAGTCGATCATCCGGTGATCGAATTCACTGCAATTCGTCATCCAATTGCGTTTGAAACGCTTCGAGCGCCCCGGCAACGGTAAGAAACGAACCGCATACTAACACTTCTTCATCGGGTGCAAGACGTGATACCAGCCAATCGACTGCCGCTGACGGCGACAACGCGGGGGATAACGATTCCCCTCCACGGAGAGCGATGGATTCAGCCAGCTCCTCGCCAGAGCGACCGCGAGGTCCTGGCAATCCCACTGGCAACCAGACATCCACCGCGGGCCCCAGCGCGTCGATCAGTGCTTCAGCATCCTTGTCCTTGAGCATCCCGAGCAGACCTATGCGTCGCCGAGGCCGTGGACGCCGGGCCAGACGTGAAGCCACATATCGAGCCGCGTGCGGGTTATGTGCCACGTCGAAACACCAATTCCCCCGCCACTGCAGCCTGCCTGCCAGCCCCACGCTGGACATCGCCTGCCGAGACTCGGCGGCTCGCGGCGTGGTGCCACATAGGCCCAACACCTGAAGCGCGACGGCGGCATTGTCGAGCGGCAGACTGGGGTCGGGCAAGCTATCGAGATGATAGCGCTCTCCTGTGGACGATCGACCCTGCCAGTGCCATGTGCCGTCGTCGCCCTCGACGTGGTCGAAATCACGGCCGAGCCAATAGTCGCTCACGGCCAGCGCTTCGATCCGCTGCGAAATACTGGCGGGCAATTCACGGCTACCGAGCACCGCCGGCTTGGACTGCCGCAGGATGCCGGCTTTCTCGAAGCCGATGCCGTCGAGATCGGTACCCAGGAAATCCGCGTGGTCGTGCGCGATGGTAGTGATGACGGCGACATCGTTATCGATCACGTTGACCGCATCCAGACGCCCACCAAGTCCGACTTCGAGAATGGCAAGATGGGGACGGGCCTCACCGATCGCAACCAGCGCCGCCAGCGTTCCCGCTTCGAAATAGGTCAGACTGATAGGTTCTCCGGCTAGACGTGCCGTCTCGACACGTTCGAACCCGGCGATCAGCGTGGCGTCATCGGCTGCCACGCCGTCGAAGCAGAGTCGCTCGTTGTAGCGCAGCAGGTGGGGAGAGGTGTAACTGGCCGTGGTCATGCCGTGGGCCCGGGCCAGACGCTCGATCATGGCCACGGTGGACCCCTTGCCATTGGTACCGGCAACGGTCACCACACGTCGAGCAATGGAGGTCTTGGTCACCCCCAGCCTCTCGGCGACCACGGCCACCCGCTCGAGCCCAAGATCGATGGCAACGGGATGCTGGCGCTCGAGACGCGCCAGCCAGTCGTTTAGGGTGGCACTCATCGGTGAGCGATTCCTTAACGCGGTGCCTGAGACGCTTCCGGCTCGTCGGCCAGCGGCGAGAAATCCAAGGGCTCATCCGCCGCCTGACCGATTGCGGGCTGATGTGTGAGCTTGCGCAGGATGCTGCCCAACCGTTCGCGTAACTCAGGCCGCGCCACAATCATGTCCACTGTGCCGTGCTCCAGCAGGAATTCGCTGCGCTGAAAGCCTTCCGGCAACGTTTCACGCACTGTCTGCTCGATGACACGCGGACCGGCAAAACCGATCAACGCATTGGGTTCGGCCACGTTCAGATCGCCCAGCATCGCCAGCGAGGCCGAGACACCGCCGAAGACCGGGTCGGTCAGCACGGATATGTAGGGCACGCCCGCCAGCTTGAGCTTCTCCAGCGCCGCAGAGGTCTTGGCCATCTGCATCAGCGAGAACAGGGCTTCCTGCATGCGAGCGCCGCCGGATGCCGCAAAGCAGACCAGAGGAATCTCTTCCTCGAGTGCCAGCGTGGCGGCACGCACGAACTTCTCACCGACCACGGCGCCCATGGAGCCGCCCATGAACGAGAACTCGAACGCCACCGCCACCACCGGCAGGCCATCGAGCGAGCCCCGCATAACGATCAGCGCATCGTTCTCATCGGTCGTTTTCTGGGCCGAGGTCAGCCGATCCTTGTACTTCTTGGAATCCCGAAACTTGAGCCGGTCGCTCGGCTGAAGATCGCCCGCGATCTCTTCACGCCCTTCGGCATCGAGGAACCAGTTGAGACGCTTGCGCGCGGTCAGTCGCAGATGATGCTGACACTTGGGGCAAACGTTCTGGTGCTTTTCCAGTTCAGGAAGATAGAGCACCGCTTCACAGTTCGGGCACTTGCGCCATAAGCCGTCCGGCACGCTGGCACGGCGGTCGTTGCGCTGGGTGCGGCTCATCGACGGGACGATCTTGTCTAGCCAGCTCATGTCAGGAACGATTCCCTATTTGCCAAAATAGAAAGTGATAACGAAAGCCGTCGCTAGAACGGCTGTCATGCAAACTTAGAATGCCGAATGATACCAAATTGGCGACGTCGGCTCAGCTCGGCACATCGTGGTCGAGAGCCTCGCGCATTTCGCCGAGAATCGACTTCAGCGCGGCCGGTATCGACGCCGGATCATCGGCACGTTCGGCGATCCGACCGACCAGGGCGCTACCGACGATCACGCCGTCGGCAACACGGCCAATGGCGGCCGCGGTGGCGCCATCACGAATGCCGAAGCCCACGCAAAGCGGCAGCTCGGTGACGCGGCGCAACTTGCTCAACTGCGCGCCCACGGCGTCGGCATCCAGCGTGGCCGCACCGGTCACACCCTTGAGCGAAACGTAGTACAGATAGCCTTCGCCGTGCTCACAAATCGCCTTGGCCCGCGCCTCGGATGTCGTCGGCGCCAACAGGAAGATCGACTGCAGACCATGTTCGGCGAATAGTGCCGCGTTGTCGCCGGCTTCCTCCGGTGGCATATCGACCACCAGAACGCCGTCGACACCGGAAACCTGAGCCTGACGCGTGAAGATGTCGTAGCCCATCCGCTCGATAGGATTGAGATAACCCATCAGCACCACCGGCGTTTCACTGTCCCGCTGCCGGAATTCTGCCACCATCTCCAGCACGTGCTGCAGTCGGGTACCGTGGACCAGTGCCCGCTCGCAGGCTTTCTGAATCACCGGGCCGTCAGCCATCGGATCGGAAAACGGCACCCCCAGCTCAAGCACGTCGGCCCCCGCTTCCACGCAGGCGTGCATGAAATCGACCGTGTGCGCGGGCGCCGGGTCGCCAGCGGTAATGTAGGGAATGAGCGCCGTGCGACCCTGGGCCTTTAGCGCGGCAAAGCGCTGGTCGATACGATTTTGCTCGATACGGTTCGATACGGTTCGATTCATGTCGGCCCCAGTCAAAATTCGATGCCGTCGAGCTTGGCGACGGTGTGGATGTCCTTGTCACCGCGCCCGGAGAGGTTGACGACGATATGCTGGTCCGAGGACATCTCCCCCGCCAGCTTCTTGGCGTGGGCCAGCGCATGAGCGGATTCGAGCGCGGGCATGATGCCCTCGACGAGCGTCAGTTCGCGAAACGCCGCCAGCACCTCGTCGTCGTCCGCCGCCACGTAGCGCACGCGGCCGACGTCTTTCCACAGCGCATGCTCGGGGCCGACGCCGGGATAATCCAGGCCGGCGGAGATCGACTGGGTGTCGGCGACCTGTCCGCCCTCGTCGGACATCAGGTAGGTCCGATTGCCGTGGAGCACGCCTCGCGGCGCGTTGGCCGTCAGCGGCGCGGCGTGGCGACCGGTGGCAACGCCTTCACCACCGGCCTCGACGCCGTACATGATGACATCGTCATCCTCGACGAATGGATAGAACAGCCCCATGGCATTGGAGCCGCCGCCCACGCAGGCCACCAGCGCATCCGGCAGCCGGCCGATCTGCTCGAGCGACTGCCGCCGCGCCTCGCGCCCGACGATGGCGCTGAAGTCACGCACCAGCATCGGGTAAGGATGCGGACCGGCCACGGTGCCGATGATGTAGAAGGTGTCGTCGACGTTGGTCACCCAATCGCGCAGCGCTTCGTTCATCGCATCCTTGAGCGTGCGTGAGCCGGATTCCACCGGCACGACCTTGGCGCCCAGCAGATGCATGCGGTAGACGTTGAGCTTCTGACGCTCGACGTCTTCGGCGCCCATGTAGATTTCGCACTTCAGCCCCAGCCGCGCAGCGACGGTTGCCGTGGCAACGCCGTGCTGGCCAGCGCCGGTTTCGGCGATCACCCGCGGCTTGCCGGACTTCTTGGCCAGTAACGCCTGACCAATGGTGTTGTTCACCTTGTGCGCGCCGGTATGATTCAGATCCTCGCGCTTGAGCCAGATCTGGGCACCACCGATTTCTCGCGACCAGCGCTCGGCGTGATAGAGCGGCGAAGGCCGACCGACGTAGTGCGTCAGATCACGGTCGAACTCGGCCTGGAATTCGGGATCGTTCTTGAGACTCGCATAAATGTTCTCGAGCTCTTCGAGCGCAAAACTCAAGGTCTCGGAGACGAAGCGGCCACCGTAAGGACCGAAATGGCCGCGAGCGTCCGGCAGTTGCGTCAAATCGTGGAATCGGCTCACGAAGGGACCCTCATGATGTGGCAGTGGATGAGTGGGCGTCAGCGGACACCGCGAGTGCGATATTGGATGCGTGCACACGTTCGCAGAAAGCACGGATGCGCCGGGGATCCTTGATGCCTTTACGGCTGCCCTCGTCGCCCGCGGCGGGTATCACCTCGACGCCACCGGAGACGTCTACCGCATAAGGCCGAACCTTCGCCACCGCGTCGGCGACGTTATCCGGCGTCAGGCCTCCCGCGAGAATAACAGGTTTCCTCAGATCTCTCGGGATGCGCTGCCAATCGAACGTCTCTCCCGTGCCACCGGGCACGCCCGGGCGATAGGCATCGAGCAGCAACGCGCCGGCGCCGGCGTAAATGTCGACCGCAGCCTCGATATCGATATCGTCATGCATGCGAAGTGCCTTGATCCAGGGCTTGCCGAAGCGCGCGCAGAACTCGGGCGATTCATCACCATGAAACTGTAGCAGGTCGAGATAAGGCAGACAGATCTCGACATCCGCCACGCTAGGCTCGACGAACAGGCCCACGCGCGTCACGAATGGCGAAACCGTGACACTCAGCGCAGCCAGCGTGTCGGCACTGATCGCCCGCGCGCTACCGGACCACATCACGAAACCCAGCGCATCCGCCCCACTGGCAACGGCCGCCGCGATGTCTTCACGGCGGGTCATGCCACATATCTTGATTCTGACCGGGTTCATGATGGGACCTCCAGGTCAGCCTGCGGGTGGTGATCGACGACTTGTCCCTGATCGTCGATCCATTTTGGCCATACACGACGGCGACGCATCAGCGGCGTATCCGGAATCTCGCCACGCTCGCCGGTCCAGTCACCCAGGAAGGCCAGTAGATTCGGTCCCACCGGCTCTTCCGGCAGATCGAAGCGCTCATCGTAACGCACATCGACGAAATGCAGCCCACAGGCCGGAGCGGTGACATTGCCACGCTTACGATCCTTGAGTGCCAACAGACGCGCCGGATACTCTTCGTCCTGATCGCCACGCCCGACCGCCACCAATACCCCGGCGAGGTTACGAATCATGTGATGAAGAAATGCGTTAGCCTGGACGTCGATCATCACCAGTGGCCCGAATCGACGGACGTCGATGAAATGGAGATGACGGATCGGAACGTTCGACTGACAGCTGGCCGCCCGGTAGCTCGAGAAATCGTGCTCGCCGATCAGTGCCTGGGCCGCTCGATGCATGCGTTCGGCATCCAGCGGCTCACGACACCAGGTCACGTTGTGGCGTTCCATGACCGGACGCGTCGGCTGATTGAGGATGATGTAGCGGTAGCGTCTGGCCAACGCGGAAAAACGGGAATGGAAATCGTCGGCGACCGGCGTCAGCCAACGCACGGCAATGTCCCGCGGCAACTTGGCGTTGGCGCCGTAAAGCCATGCTTTTTGGGACCGCAGGACAGGCGCGTCGAAGTGAACGATCTGGCGCGTGGCGTGAACGCCACTATCGGTACGCCCGCTGCAGAGCACTCGGACGGGCGCGGCGGCGATCTTGCTCAATGCGGTCTCGAGCGCTCCCTGCACCGAGGCTGCGTGCCGCAAGCGCTGCCAACCGCAGTAATGGGTGCCATCGTACTCGACGCCAAGGGCCAAGCGGCCGCTCAAGGGCTGGTTGTCGTCCTGCCGGGTGAAAAACGCCATCGAAACCTGTGCAGCCCAAAGTCGTTAGGGGCGACCATTATCCCGATGCGACGACTGGAATTCCACCTCCTCGACATCCCACCCGGCGGGAACGCCCCGATGTTCGCCGTCAGGCTTGCCCGCGGATGGCTTCGGGGCCGCTTCAGGAGTCTCGTTGCGACTGTCCTCCCGGGGCGCATGGCTATTGACGGCAACCACATGGCGACTGTCGTCGTCAGCAACCGCTGCTGCGCTAATGGGTTCAAGGGATAGCGCCGAAAAATCGATGGTCGGCATTGGCCGTGACGTTTCGTCTTTTGCGTCCGATGACACGCCCCCCGCGTCGGATGACGTCGAAGAAGACGGTAGCACGTCGTCGGTCGTTGGGACGTTCAACTCCAGCGTCGGCGCCTCGTAGTCGATACTGGTGGCCGTCAGCGAAATATCCGACGCCTCCTGCGGCACTAGCCATTCATCATCGAATGGAGCCGATGCCGAATCATACCGATCCTCGGCTCCGCCGAGGTCGTCGCGTCGAGAGGATCGAAGAAGATCGGCGCTTGTCTCAAGGGGAGTGACCTGGGCCTCGAATAGCGCATCGACATCCTGCACGTCGCCGCTAAATACCTGAATATTTTCTCCCTCGACCTCGCTTTCGGCGTCGTCTGCTGTCGCCTCCTGCCAGCTCTCCTCGACGTATCGTGCACGGTAATGGTCGGCGAGTTCTCTCCCTTCACGCCGCTGTTCTGATGTCGCGTCGTAGCCAAACCCGGACAACGCCTCTTCCAGCGCCTCCATCTCTCGCAGTTCGCCCAAAGCTTTCAGCAGCCCCAGACGAAGATGCGCATCCTCCGTCTGCGCCAGCCGCTGACGAAGCCAGTCCCGTGCTTCGCCATGACGTCCGTAAGCCATATAGATATCGGCCTGACTGATCGAGCCGGAATCGGCATCTCTAGCGACGGGCCGTCGCGATGTCGCTGATTCCTGCTTTGCAAGCGTGTCGGTCGCTGGCGACCTCGATGGCGAAGGAGCGACGTGGCGGGAACGTTGGCGTCGTCGCTGCCAGATCCACAGCCCCAGCAACACCACCAGTATCGCGCCGCCGATCCAGTCGAGATGAACGAGCAGACGCTTCCAAAATGACGGCGACGGCAGTGTCGGGGACGGCCCCGGCGCTGCCGCCACGGCTGCAGCAACGGCGCCCGACGTCGCGACGCCCGCCTTGGTCGTATCCGCATTCATTCCATCAGTCGCCCCATCAGGCTTTAACCGATCAGGAACCACCGTCACCGGGGCAATGGTCGCCGCCGCAGAATTTCTGACGTCGCGGGTGCCTCGAACCGCGAGCGCGCCCTGCAAGGCGTCCCGTTCGGCTTGCAAAGTATCGATCGTCGCGCGCTGACGCTCGGTTTCTGCAGTCAGGTCCGATAGCCGCTGAGTCAGCATCGCGAGTTGCGCGGATGGCGGTACTTCAGTCGTCGCCAACGCGTTCTCTCGGCCCACGATATCGATGACCGGCCGATCATCCTGCGTTCCCGACAATTCGGCGAGGGTAGCCGCAGCCTCGTGTCGAGATATGACAGCGACGTCGTCAAGCAATGGCACATTCAGACCGACGCCGGCACGCAGCCGATCGGGATCGCTACCGATGAAAGCCGAGGCATTGGACTGGAACAGCGCTAGCATCAGCGCTTCACGGCTCACACCGGGCTGCGGCAACAGCGATGCCGCCAACGTTGACAGCGAATCTCCGGGGCGAACGGTCACGCGCGAGGGCCACGCCAGCGTTCCCCGTCGAGTGGATTCTGAATGAGTATCCCCGGTCACGGGGACGCCCGCCGCCATGGCATTCGTCGCCAATGATGCCAAAGCCTCCCGACCCTGCCAGGCACTGCGGTCGCCATCGATCAACGGCGGCGCACTGGCGTAATCGACCGGATCGAACAGCAACGAAATCTCGCGCTGCCACTGCCCCTCCGGCCAGGTGACGACCAACAACAGATCGAGGAAAGGTTCTTTCACGCGGCGAGGACTGTCGAGCACCACGCTGAGCATCCTGCCCTCTCGCACGACTTTGGCCGACACGGTATCCGTCAATGCGCTTCGGGTCAGCCCGGACTGGCGATAGGCGGCATCATCAGCGATCGCCACCGAGATCTGCGAAGTCTCGAGACCGCGACCATCAGTCAGCGGCAGCACGACATGCAATGGCCGATTGAGCGGCGAAAGCTGTTGCGGTTCGCCAACGCCGAGCGCCTGAGCCGACGAAGCCAGCGTCAAACAGAGTCCGCCAACCAGAAATGTGAGCCATTGCCGCATGTCGTCCCTCGCCAGCGCATTGGAGTCAGTATCGACTCCCTCATCGGCAAGAGCTCAGTAAACTTTAACATTGCGTAACAATATGTCGCACACAGGCAGTTCCAACGTCCACGACGGTGTTAAGCGCAAAAAGCCCTGCCAACTTGAGCTGGCAGGGCTTGACATGGCGAAACCGGAGTGAGGTTCAGGCGCGTTCGCGCAGAATCTTGAGCATCCGTTTCAGCGGCTCGGCAGCACCCCACAGTAATTGGTCGCCAACGCTGAACGCCGTCAGGTAGTCGCCCCCCATGGCCAGCTTGCGCAGGCGGCCCACCGGGATGGTCAAGGTGCCGCTGACCGCCGCCGGGGTCAGGTGCTCGAGCGTCGCATCCTTCTCATTGGGAACGACCTGGACCCAATCATTGTGCTTGGCCAGCCGGTCCTCGATCTCGTCGATCGGCACGTCTTGCTTGAGCTTGATGGTGAATGCCTGACTGTGCGAGCGCATCGCGCCAATCCGCACGCACAGTCCATCGATGGGGATCGGGCTGGAACCGGTTGCGAGAATCTTGTTGGTCTCGACGCCGCCTTTCCACTCTTCCTTGCTCTGGCCGTTGTCCATCGCCTTGTCGATCCAGGGCAACAGGCTGCCGGCCAGCGGCGCGCCAAAGTTATCGACCGGAAACTGGCTGCCGCGCATGTTGGCGGTCACGTCGCGATCGATATCTAGAATCGCGCTGGACGGCGTCGCCAGGTCCTTGGCGACCGCAGAATGCAACGATCCCATCTGGCCGATCAGTTCGCGCATGTGCTTGGCGCCGGAGCCGGAAGCGGCCTGATAGGTCATCGAGGTCATCCACTCGATCATGTTGGCCTCGAACAGCCCACCCAGGCCCATCAGCATCAGGCTGACCGTGCAGTTGCCTCCAACAAAGGTCTTGGCGCCTTTGACCAACTGCGCGTCGATGACGTGACGGTTGACGGGGTCGAGCACGATGGTCGCCTCGTCCGCCATGCGCAGCGTGCTGGCCGCGTCGATCCAGTAACCCTTCCAGCCAGCCTGACGCAGCGGCTGATAAACCGCGCCGGTGTAGTCGCCGCCCTGGCAGGTGACGATGACGTCCATCGCCTTGAGCGACTCGATGTCGTTGGCGTCCTTCAGTGCCGGTACGTCGACGCCGATGTTCGGCCCGGTTTGCCCGGCCTGGGAGGTGGAGAAGAACACCGGCTCGAGCCCGGTGAAATCATTGTCATCCATCATGCGCTGCATCAGCACGGAACCCACCATCCCGCGCCAGCCGACGAATCCGACTTTCAACATAGATTTCATACCCCGAAACTTTTTAGTGGTCATGAAGCGACACGACGACTCATTCGAGTCGTCGCATCATGTCAATCCTGAAACCTTATTATAGCGCATTGGTCTAGCATATCCGCCCTCAGATATCCGCCCTGCGCCTCCAGGCTCAGGCGCTGGCAAAAGCGGCCAGAACGGCATCCCCCATCTCGCGGGTAGAAACCTGACGCGTTCCCGGATAGGCGATATCCGCAGTGCGCAGACCTTGATCGAGAACCTGACCGACGGCACGTTCGATGCGCTCGGCAAGCGCGGGTTCACCCAGCGAGTAGCGCAGCATCATCGCCACCGAGAGGATCGTCGCCAACGGGTTGGCCAACCCCTTGCCGGCAATGTCCGGCGCGCTGCCGTGGCACGGCTCGTACATGCCCTGCTGCTTCTCGTTCAGCGAAGCCGACGGTAGCATGCCGATCGAGCCGGTGAGCATGGCAGCGGCGTCCGACAGGATGTCACCGAACATGTTGCCGGTGACGACCACATCGAACTGCTTGGGCGCGCGCACCAGCTGCATGGCAGCGTTGTCGACGTACATGTGCGACAGCTCGACGTCCGGGTATTCCGGCGCCAACCGATTCATCACCTCGCGCCATAGAATCGTGACCTCGAGCACGTTGGCCTTGTCCACCGAACAGAGTTTCTTGCCCCGCTTCTGCGCCATCTCGAACGCCACCCGGCCGATGCGCTCGATCTCGGACTCGGAATAGACATAGGTATTGAAGCCGACCCGCTCGCCATTGCGCTCTTCGATGCCTCGCGGCTGGCCGAAATAGATACCGCCAGTCAGCTCACGCACGATCATGATGTCGAGCCCGGAGACCACTTCCGGCTTCAAGGTAGAAGCCTCGGCAAGCTGCGGATAGAGCAGCGCCGGGCGCAGGTTGCCGAACAGGTTGAGGTTCTTGCGCAGACCCAGCAGTCCCTTTTCCGGACGCTTGCTCAGATCTTCGAGCGTATCCCATTTGGGGCCACCCACGGCGCCCAACAGGATCGCATCGGCAGCCTTGGCCTTGGCCAGTGTCGACGCGGGCAGCGGCTCGCCCTCGGCGTCATAGCCGGCGCCGCCGACCAGCCCCTCTTCCAGCTCGGCATCGAGACCGGCCTCGCGGCAGGCGTTCAGAATCTTGACCGCTTCGGCGGTGATTTCCGGGCCGATACCGTCACCAGGCAACACCAGAATCTTCTTGCTCATGCATTTTCCTTAAACGTGTTCTTTGGTCGCCCACAGCACCAGCATGTCCGTGGTAAAGGAGCCGTCATCGCTGATGTCGAACGCAGCGCGCACCTCCTGACCGACATCATGCTGCAATTGACGAATCGCATCGCGCATCACGTCCGGCGTGCGCATCCGCGCAATCCAGGTCTCGAAATCCAGACGCAGGCGTTGACGCGAGTTGGCCGTCATCACCAACCCCGCTTCGCCAACCATCTGCGCCCACTCGCTCGGCGCGTAGTCGCGCACATGGCTGGTATCACGCAGCATTTCGACGGTTTGCAGAAAGCTGTCGAAGAGCGGTTGCTCGGATGCCGCGACATCGATGAAAGCCGCGACGCCGCCAGGCTTCAGCACGCGCCTCACCTCGCGCAGCGCCAGCCCGACGTCACGCCAGTGATGGGCGGAAAAACGGCTAAACACCGCATCGAAAGTGCTGTCGGCAAACGGCAGCGACTCGGCGACACCCTGAACCGTGCGGATATTGCCAAAGCCGCGATCCCTGGCCGACTCGCCGACAACGTCGAGCATTCGTGGCGACAGATCGTAGGCCACGACTTCCGCCGCCAGGTCAGCGATCTGGAAGCTGACATGGCCGGCGCCGCAACCCAGATCCAGCACGCGAGCGGCATCGATCCCACCAACGCGCTGTCTCAGTTGAGCAAATTCCTCGCCCTGAGCATGGACCTGGCTCGCCAGATACGCTGCCGCCTGGCCGCCGAACTGACGTTCGACGACGGCGCTATGGTTGGCAGCGCCGTGATCCGCCCCGCTGCCATTAGTGCATCCACTGGAATCAGGCATCGCGGAACAGCCATGGATTCGAGGGGCGATGGCGGCTCTCGAAATCACGAATCGCTCCCGACTGTTCGAGGGTCAAACCGATATCGTCGAGCCCTTCCAGAAGGCAGTGCTTGCGAAACGCATCGACTTCAAACGGAAACGCCTCACCGCTCGGCGTGATGACTCGCTGACCTTCCAGATCGATATCGAGGCGATAGCCCTCCGTTGCCTCGGTCGCCTGAAACAGACGCTCGACCGTCGCCTCGTCCAACGTGATCAGCAGGATCCCGTTCTTGAACGAGTTGTTGTAGAAGATATCGGCGAAGCTAGGCGCGATCACCACGCAAAAGCCGAAGTCATCCAACGCCCAGGGCGCATGTTCTCGCGAGCTACCACAACCGAAGTTGCGACGCGCCAGCAGTACCTGGGCACCACGATAGCGGGGCTGATTGAGCACGAAATCGGGATTGAGCGGGCGGCTGGTAGCATCCTGGCCCGGATAACCCTCATCGAGATAACGCAGCTCATCGAAAAGGTTGGGCCCGAAGCCGGTACGCTTGATCGACTTCAGAAACTGCTTGGGAATGATCAGATCGGTGTCGACGTTGGCGCGATCCATCGGCGCGACCAGTCCCTGCAAGCGTTCGAACTTTTTCATGCGCTCATCTCCCCAGCATCTGCGCGACCCATGTTGTTTCCAGGATCATAATCATAATCCCGGACGTCCACGAAGTGGCCCTCGACGGCCGCGGCGGCCGCCATCGCCGGACTCACCAGATGGGTGCGACCGCCGTAGCCCTGCCGCCCCTCGAAATTTCGATTCGAGGTCGAGGCACAGCGTTCGCCGGCACCCAGTTTGTCGGCGTTCATGGCCAGACACATGGAGCAGCCCGGCTCACGCCATTCGAAGCCGGCTTCGACGAAGATTCTGTCGAGCCCTTCGGCTTCGGCCAGCCGCTTAACCAGACCGGAGCCCGGCACCACCATCGCCAGTTGGATGTTAGTGGCGACCTTGCGCCCCTTGGCCACCTTGGCGGCTTCGCGCAAGTCCTCGATACGGGAATTGGTGCAGGAACCGATGAACACCTTGTCGAGCTGGATGTCGGTGATCTTCTGGCCGGCGCTCAGCCCCATGTATTCGAGCGCGCGGTTCATGCCCTGAGTAACGGTCTCATCATTGGCATCGGTCGGATCGGGCACTCTCGCCGAGACGTTGGCGACCATTTCCGGGCTGGTGCCCCAGGTCACCTGCGGCTCTATTTCGGCGGCGTCGAGTTCGACGATCTTGTCGAAATGCGCGTCATCATCGGAAACCAGATCACGCCATGCCTCGACCGCCGCCGGCCACTGATCCGCGGTGGGCGCGAAGGGACGCCCCTTCAGGTAGTCGATCGTATGATCGTCCACTGCTACCAGTCCCACCCGGGCGCCGGCTTCGATCGCCATGTTGCAGATCGTCATGCGGCCTTCCATGGAAAGATCGCGGATCGCGCTGCCGGCGAATTCGATCGCGTAGCCGGTGCCGCCAGCGGTGCCGATACGGCCAATGATTGCCAGCACGATATCCTTGGCGGTGACACCGAGTCCCAGCTTGCCCTCGACACGCACCTGCAGGTTTTTCATCTTCTGGGCAATCAGACACTGCGTGGCGAGCACGTGCTCGACCTCGGATGTCCCGATACCGTGAGACAACGCCGCAAACGCGCCGTGGGTGGCGGTATGGGAGTCGCCGCAGACCACGGTCATGCCCGGCAGCGTGGCGCCCTGCTCGGGTCCGACCACGTGGACAATCCCCTGACGTTCGTCGTTGATCCGGAATTCCTCGATCTCGAAGCTCTCGCAGTTGGCATCCAGCGTTTCGACCTGAATGCGCGAAACGTCATCGAGAATCCCCGCGTTCCCGGCACTGCGCTCCTTGAGCGTGGTCGGCACGTTGTGATCCGGCGTGGCCAGATTGGCATCGCGACGCCACGGCTTTCGGCCGGCGAGACGCAGCCCCTCGAATGCCTGCGGTGAAGTGACTTCATGCAGCAGGTGGCGATCGATATAGATCAGCGCCGAACCGTCGTCGCGCTGAGTCACCAAATGCTGCGCCCACAGCTTGTCATAGAGCGTCTGGCTTGCCATGTGTGTCATCTCCTCCGTCACGCTGTCTCGGGCAGCTTCAGTGACGTAACGCGTGCGAATCGTAGCGTCGGACAACGACGCCGCGAATGATTGGACGATCAAGATACGGTGCCGGCGTGCATAAAATCAATTCATCTTGATTATGCTTTCGATTCCATAACAGAATTGACGAATTCATCAGACAGGAATCAACCCTTGGACACTCAAAGCCTGCAAGCTTTCATCGCGGTCGCCGATACCGCATCGTTCTCGCTGGCCGGCGAGCAGCTGCATCTGACCCAGCCGGCGATCAGCAAGCGAATCGCCACACTCGAATATCAGACCGGCGCCAAACTGTTCGACCGCATCAATCGTCGCGTCAGCCTGACCGAGGCTGGCCGGCTGCTGTTACCTCGGGCGCGTCAGATATTGCAGCTGGTCGAAGACAGCCGTCGCACCTTGAGCAACCTGAGCGGCAGCATCGAAGGCAGTCTGACGCTCGCGACCAGCCACCACGTCGGCCTGCATCGACTGCCACCGGTACTCAAGGCCTTTACCCAACGCTACCCTAACGTGGATCTAGATCTGCGCTTTCTCGATTCCGAGCAGGCCTATCATGGCGTCATCGCCGGGGAGATCGAACTGGCCGTGGTGACGCTGTCGCCCCGCCCCAATCCCCAGGTGGAATCGGTGCCGGTATGGATCGATCAGTTGCGCTTCGTGGCAGCCCCCGGGCATCCGTTGACGACTCAAGGCGAGTTGCCACTATCGAAACTGGTGAACTACCCGGCCGTGCTACCGGGCCCGCTGACCTTCACGCGCGATATCGTGGTGGGATCGTTCAATCGAGAAGGACTGGTCATCGATGTCGCGCTTTCTACCAACTACCTGGAGACGCTGAAAATGATGGCGGGTATCGGGCTGGGTTGGAGCGTACTACCGGAAAGCATGATCGACGAGGAGATCGAAGTGTTACCCGTCGCGCATCCGCCGATCGAGCGCCGGCTGGGCTATCTGGTGCACAAGGGTCGTACGCTCTCCAATGCCGGACGGGCGATGATTGCGGAACTGGAAAGTGCGCGAGCCGCCAGACGGTCGCCAAGCGACTATGCTTGAATGCGTTTCTTCGAGATGCCAACTCGACTTTCAGGCCATCACCAATCCGAGCAAGCCAACATACACAGGAGCTGCCATCCATGACGCAGGACGATCAGGGTACGTCCCGATACTCGGATTCGCAGGACGGGAAAGCCATCGAATCGCTGCGGCTGGGCCTGGTATCGGCGCCGGAACTACCGGAACGGATCGTCAATCGAATCGCCGACCAGCTGCCTGAGCTACTCGGGTGCCATATCGACGATCGCCACCACTGGCACGTCGACTGCCTCACTGATCCGCTGATCGGCGCCGATGACTCGACGACCAACGTCATCGAACAGGTCGAGCGTATCAAACGCGACAACGGCTGGGATTACGCAGTCTGCATCACGGACCTGCCACTATTCCGTGACGATCGAATGACGCTGGCGGAGGCCAGTGAGAACCTGGGCGTCGCGATTATTTCCCAGCCCGCGCTGGGTATTTCGCCGCTCAAACGGCGCCTGCGTGAAGCCATCCTGCACCTGGTCAACGAGATGCATCACGGCAGCGACGGCCATCATCGAGAACGCCAGCAAGAGCACATGGAAAAAAGCCAGCAGGCTCGCGAGCGGAGCGGCATCCGTAATCGAAGTTCTCGCGAGCTGATGGGCTCGCGTCTCTCCGAACGCCTGGTGCCGATAAGGCGGGTGACACCGGACGACGAGCACGAGAAGGATGTCGATGTTCGCTTCGTCAGCGCAACCAAGTGGCTAGGCTACGCCAAGTTGCTGGGCGGTATGGTCAGAGCCAACCGCCCATGGACGATCCTGCCCGCCTTCCGACGAATCGTGGCGGTGGCGTTTGCCACCGGGGCCTACGGGCTGATTTTTCCGACCCTGTGGAAACTCAGCGCCGCCTATGACCTTTATCGATTCTTCGTCCTGATGATCGCCTCGATCATCGCCATGGTGATCTGGCTGATTCTCGATCACGGACTATGGGAGCCACAACGCTACACCAGCAACGATCGGCTGACACGTTTCTACAACCTGACCACGGTGCTGACCCTGGTCGCAGGCGTAGCGTGCTACTACGCGATCCTGTTCGTGCTTTTCCTGATCGCCGTCGTGCTATTCGTGCCGGCCAGTTTGCTGGAATCGACGGTCGGCCAGTCAATCAGTTGGCTTACCTTCCCGGCGCTGGCTTGGCTTGCCACCTCGGTCGCTACTGTGGCCGGCGCGCTGGGGTCAAGCCTGGAAAGCGACGAAACGATACGCAGCGCCACCTACGGCTACCGTCAGCAGCTGCGGCAACGCAAGGTCAAATCGCGGCAGGCAGAGGACTAAGAGAAAGAGGAGAAAGAGCACCGAGCGAAAGACGAGCAAAAGCAAGAAGAAGACACGCAGAATCAGGCCGAAAGGCAGACCAGAGCACCACGAAAACACCCACAGGACGACGAGACGTCCTGATCACGACACCCGCCGGGCGGCAGGCATCGTGTTACATCACACGGCGGCTCCCGATCAGCGCTGACCGAGACGCGGCGTATCGACGCGAACGTCGGCGTTCTGGCCACGATGGCGCAGCAGATGATCCATCAGCGTCAGCGCCATCATCGCTTCGGCAATCGGCGTGGCGCGGATGCCGACACAGGGATCGTGGCGCCCTTTGGTCACGACCTCCACCGCGTCGCCATTGACGTCGATGGAGTGCCCAGGTTGAGTGATGCTGGAAGTGGGTTTGAGCGCCAGATGCGCAATGATCGGCTGGCCACTGGAGATGCCGCCAAGTACGCCACCGGCATGATTGGAGAGGAACCCGTCCGGAGTCATTTCATCGCGGTGCTCACTACCACGCTGAGCAACGACATCGAAGCCATCGCCGATCTCGACACCTTTCACCGCATTGATGCTCATCAGCCCGTGAGCCAGATCGGCATCCAGGCGATCGAAAACAGGTTCTCCCAGCCCCACCGGCACGCCCTCGGCGATGACCGTGATTCTGGCGCCCACCGAGTCCTGATCCCGACGTAGCTGGTCCATGTAAGCCTCGAGTTCAGACAACTTGTCCGGATCCGGACAGAAAAACGGATTGTCGTCAACGCCGTCCCAACTCTTGAACTCGATCGGGATGGGGCCGAGCTGACTCATGTAGCCGCGCACCTGAATACCCATCTGCGCTAGCCACGCCTTGGCGATCGCCCCCGCAGCCACTCGCATGGCGGTCTCGCGGGCACTGGAACGGCCGCCTCCGCGATAGTCGCGAATGCCGTACTTGTGGTGGTAGGTGTAATCGGCATGGGCCGGACGGAACTGCTCGGCGATCTTGGAGTAGTCCTTGGAGCGCTGATCGGTATTTTCGATCATCAACCCGATCGGCGTGCCGGTCGTCTTGCCTTCGAACACACCGGACAGGATCTTGACCTGATCCAGTTCGCGGCGCTGGGTCGTATGGCGCGAGGAACCCGGTCGGCGGCGGTCCAGATCGCGCTGCAGGTCTGCCTCGCTGAGTTCGAGCCCCGGCGGGCAGCCGTCGACGATGGCGCCCAGCGCAGGACCATGACTTTCACCGAAAGTGGTGACGGTGAACAGTTTGCCGAAGGTGTTGCCGGACATGCGCGATCCTCAGAAAAGAGACGGGGAATTTGGATTCAAGCCGGACGTGTTGCGACGAAGGATTCGGCGTGGGTGTCGAGATCCTCGGCACTCAGCGCGAATACCCCTTCGCCGCCTCGCTCGAACTCCAGCCACAGAAACGGCACTTCGGGGAAGGCCGCTTCCAGATGCCGCATGGAGTTGCCCACCTCGACGATCAGCATGCCGCCGTCGTTCAGATAGGTCCGGGCTTCACGCAGAATGCGCCGAACGATGTCGAGTCCATCACGGCCGGCGCCCAGCGCCAGATCGGGTTCGTGGCGATACTCTGCCGGCATCGTCGCCAGATCGCGGGCATCCACATAGGGGGGATTGCTGACGATCAAATCGTAGTGCTGCCCCGCTACGCCCTCGAACAGGTCGGATGCCACCGCGCGCACTCGGCGTCCGACATCATGCCGCACGATATTGGCCTTGGCGACCTCGAGCGCCTCCACGCTGATATCGACCAGATCCACTTCGCAGGTTGGTAGATACAGCGCCGTAGCGATGCCGATACAGCCGGAACCGGTGCACAGATCCAGTACGCGGTTCGGGGGCAGCTCGTCGAACCAGGCCGAGAAGCCCTGCTCGATCAGCTCGGCGGTCGGCGAACGCGGAATCAGCACGCGTTCGTCGACCTCGAACGGGAATCCGGCAAAGAACGACTCGCCCAGCAGATAAGGTAGTGGCCGACGGGTTTCGATCCGACTGCGTACCAGCGAAACGATACGCCGCCGCTCGAGACCCAGCAGCCGCGCATCGAGCACCGCCGGATCGACGTCCCATGGCAGATGCAGCGCGCCCAGTACCAATGCCACCGACTCATCCCAGGCGCTGTCGGTGCCGTGGCCGAAATGCAGCCGATGGGCATGGAATTCGGTAGTGGCCCAGCGTAGACAGTCGCGTACGCTGAACAGGTCTCCGGCGATGGCGTCATCGGCTAGCGTCAGGGTCGACTGCTTAGAGGACATGGTCAGGGCTCGCATCTGTCTGAAAAACGGACGACGATTGTACGCGCAAGGCTCGCGCGTTCACAGTCGGCCATGCCACGGCGCACGGAATCGGTTACCCTTCCGCCCGCCGAATGATTCAAGCCATCGAGACCGCGATCAGCAGAGGCACCATGGCCATGACCCACTCCTCCGGCGATGACGACGATCGCCCCGCGAATCCCGACCCTAGCGATGAGCCCGATAATGCCTTCCGCGAGGCGCTGGAGGCGGCCGGCGTCAAGCGGCTCAGGATAAACCGTGCCCAGACCGGTCGCCCTCGGCGCAATGCACTCAATGTCAGCGCACGCCGCGAGGCGGCGGAACAGGCATCGGCTCAGATGCAATCGGCGCTGTCGGACGGTGGCGTCGAAGCGGTAACGCCGCATCAGCGCCTCGAATTCTCGATTCCGGATTTACCCAGGCGTACCTTCACTCAGCTCAAGAAGGGTCACATACCCTGGGAAGGCGGGCTCGACCTTCACGGCTACACGCTCGACGAAGCCCGTGTCGAGCTCGAAACCTTCGTCGATGACGCCATCGCCAACCGCGTTCGCTGCGTGCTGGTGGTTCACGGCAAGGCCCGCGGTTATCGCGGCAGCGGCGCGGACTACCCGGTAATCAAGAGCCACGTCAATACCTGGCTCAAGAACTGGTCGCGGGTGCTGGCATTCTGCTCGGCGAGCGAAATCGACGGCGGCACCGGCGCGCTCTACGTACTGCTGCGCACCCGCGGCGACCATGCGCCGTGACTAGGGCAAGTTCTACTCGCTATGATCCGCCATTCGCCATCAGCCATGCCGCTTGGGCGACGATAGCGGCAACGGCAGCCGCCCCTGCGGATCGGCACTGCTGGACGGGTGTTTGTGGCCGTCGACCGGCTCGGCGGTAACGGTCGTCCGGTCTCGTCGATGTTCATGCCTATCAAGAGCCTGGGCGGTGAGATAGCGCCCCAGCTCGATCAGCGCCTCCGCCCGATGAAACTCGTAGGCGCCGCAGACACTCTTGGGGACTTCGATCAGAATATCCGGCGGATAACCGGCGATCTTGTACTTGGCCAGCGCAGCCTGAGTGATATCGAACGACGCCAGCATCATGTCGAGCTTGCTCCAGGCGCGTTCGGTCTGGCTGGACCAACTGATGTTCTCCGACGCGACCTCTTCATCGCCGAACGACGAAACCATGCCTTGCACTCGCGTTCGCACATTCCTCAGCCAACCGCTGAAGCTCTTGCCTTCGGCTTGTCGCTTGATCTCCCGCGCCTGCTCTTCCGCAGCCTGATCGGCAGGCAACAGCTCTTCCAACGTGACCGGCCTCGACGTCTGCGCAGTCGCGTTGACCGCCAGCACGATGTCCGCGTCGACGGATACGGTAGGAATGATGGGAAGCGGATTCAGCAACCCCCCATCGACCAGCACATGGCCGTTTTCCTGAACCGGAGTAATGATGCCGGGCACCGCAATCGAGGCACGGATTGCCCGTAGCAGCGGCCCGCTCTGGAACCATACCTCGCGCTGACGGTTCAGATCGGTCGCCACGGCGGTGAACGGCATCGGCAGATCCTCAATGCGGATATCCCCGACCAGCGATTCGAGCTTGGTCATTACCTTGCCTGCACGCATGGCGCCCATGGCACTCCAGGTGATATCGACCAGTCTCAGAATGTCGAAATAATCCAGCTGACAGACCCAGTCGCGATATCCGTCGAGTTTACCGGCAGCGTATACGCCACCGATCAAGGCACCCATCGAACAGCCGGAAATCGAGACGATGTCGTAGCCGCGAGCCTCGAGCTCCTCGATCACGCCGATATGGGCGTAGCCCCGCGCACCGCCACTTCCCAGGACCAATGACACTCGAGGTTTCATGATACGGGCTCCCCGATGATCGATTGATGCCAGCGTACGATTTCGGAAGCCACTTGCGCTACTCTCACGCGCTCCAGATGCAAATGATGGCCGCCGGAGACGATTCGCCGCTCGAGCCCGTCGATTCGACGACACGCCTCTCCGAGGTAGGGACGCTCGGTCAATACGCCGCCGGTCGCCTGCAATAGCAGCACCGGGGCACGAATGCCAGCGACCGTTGCCAGCATCTGCGCCGCGGTCCAACGCAACAGCGACGGCTGGACCAGCCGACGATCGGTGCGCCAGTGGTAGCGTCCATCCTCGCGGTTGACCAGATTGCGCTCGACGATCGGTTGCGCGGTATCCCCATCTATTCGAGTAACACCACCGCGCACCCGCGCCGCGACGGCATTGTCAAGGGTCGCATAACCTTTGCCGGCACTACGTGGCCGCCGACGCGCGTGCAGCGCGGCCTGCAGTTGCGTCGCCGTCTCGTCAGGCTCGCTGGTGGTCGAGGCCAACCCGTCGATCAACACCAGCCGATCGACGCGTTCCGGTGCGGCGGCGGCGATCAAGCTGGCAACGCCCGCGCCCATCGAGTGGCCGACGAGCGTCGTCGAGCGCAGATCCAGTACGTCCAGCGCATCGAGAACATCGGGTACATAGCCCCACAGCGGATAATCGGCGCCCGCCCCCCGATGGGGTGAGTGGCCGTGCCCCGGCAGGTCCAGTGCCACCAGACGAATGCCCAGCGTTGTGACCAACGCGGGCGCCAGCCGCGAAAACGTCGCCGCGTTGTCCAACCAGCCATGCAGAGCGACCCAAGTAGGCGCGCTCGTCTCGCCCCAGCTCAACGCAGCCAGACGGTTTGCTCCCAGGACGAGCGTTTGCGGGCTCATGTCGACGCCTCGAGCATGTCCTCGGCCGCGGCCAGAATCGCCTGGCGGGTAGCCTGAGGATGCTCGAACGGGAACATGTGGCCACCCGGTACATAGCGCAGTCGCACGCCCAGGCGTGTGAGCGTGCGTCGGCGTGCGGGCGTCAGCAGATCGGAGTCTTCTCCGGCGATGACCGTCAGCGGCACCTCGAGTTTGCGCAGCACCGCGGTGAGATGATCCGGCAGGTGGCGAAACACCGCAGCTTCCGTCCGGGGCGCGAAGACGAGCCTGGCCGCGCCGCTATCGTCGACGATGGTCGTCGCCCCGGTGACATAATCGTCCAGCGCGGTCTCGGTGAAGCGCTGAAACAGCGAACGATGACGCAGCGAGGCGGCCATGACTTCTCGGCTGGGCCAGGTCTCGCGGCGACGCAACGCCTTGCCGGCGGGCGTCACGCGGTCGACGAAGCCCGCCAGCTTGGCGAATTTGAGCATCCAGGCGTCTCGCCCGAGCAGCAAAGGGGGATCCAGCGCTATCACGGCGCGGAAATGTTGCGGCGCTTTGGCGGCGGCCATGATCGACAGCACACCACCCATGGAGTGGCCCACGGCAACGATCGGCGTCGATAACGGTTCGATGGCCGATAGATACTCCTCACGCAGTGCCAGCCAGTTGCGCCCGACCGGAAACGCAGGGTCATGCGCCAGGCGGTCCAGCGGATGCAGTTCGAAATGTGGTGCCAACGGCTGCAATAGCGTCCGATAACTGGCGCCGGTGAAACCGTTGGCATGGGCAAAGACCAATGGGTAACGCAGCATCGACATCCGAATTCCCTTAGACTATCGGCGATAAAACAGTCGCCGATGAACGATCGACTGTCACAACTGACGATTGTAAATTTTAACGACTTCCGTCGAACGCCACTGCTTGTGTAGCGACGTTCGTACCGACTCCAATCAAGGATTGTACTGTGTCTCGCAAAGGAACCCATCGTGATACCCGCCTTCGTAACCGATTATTCTGGGCGCTGCTGATCGCGGCGCTGGTCGTCGGCTTCTGGTTAGTACGCGGCGGAGACTGATCCATGGGTCTGCTGGCGGCGTTCACCCATACCCTGGAAATCACGCTACCGGTGTTTCTGATGGTGTTTCTGGGTCTGGGACTCAAGCGGATCGGCTGGATCGATTCGCATTTCATCACGACGGCGTCGATGCTGGTATTCAAGGTCACCATGCCGGCGCTACTGTTCCTGAGCATCATCAAGGCAGACCTGAGTCGCGCACTGCAGCCGGAGCTGATCGGTTACTTCATCGCCTACACCGTAATCAGTTTCCTGCTGGCCTGGGCCTGGTCGGTCTGGCGACACCCTCGGGTCGAGCGAGGCATCTTCACCCAAGGCGCCTTCCGCGCGAACAACGGCATCGTCGGTCTAGCCCTGGCGGCCGGCCAGTACGGTGATTACGGCCTGTCCGTCGGCGGTGTACTGGCCGGCGCGGTTATCGTCATCTACAACGTCTTCTCGGTGTTCATCCTGTCGCTCTACAGCGATGACGTGGCTACCGACTTCCGCAGTCTGGTCAAAAATCTGGCCAAGAATCCGCTTATCCTGAGCGTTGTATTCGCGATTCCGGTGGCGCTATCGGGCTTCGAGCTGCCCGGATGGATCATGACCTCAGGCGGCTATCTCGCCGGCATGTCGCTGCCGCTGGGGCTAATCTGCATCGGTGGCACGCTCTCGATCAGCGCGTTCAAACGCAGCAGCGCCATCGCCCTGGACGCCAGCCTGTGGAAGCTGGTGTGGGTGCCGCTTTTTGGGGTTCTCGGCGCACTTGCCGTGGGCATTCACGGTCCGGCGCTGGGAATTCTCTTCCTCTACCTGGGCTGCCCCGGAGCCGCCGCCAGCTTCGTCATGGCCAAGGCGTTCAAGAGTAACGATAAACTAGCGGCCAATATCATCGTCATCACCACTTTCGCCTCGATGTTCACCTTGAGCCTGGGGCTATTCCTGCTGAAATGGTTGGCGCTGGTTTAGGCATCTGACCGTAATCGACGCGAAAGAAAGGGCCGCTCTTTCGAGCGGCCCTTTTCATCCCATGATTACTCTAGCATCAACGGCGTTGGGCCTGACGAAATCAGTCTTCGCGTTCGCCGTCCAGCAGGCGACGCAGCTTCAGCGGGTTGCCCTCGCGCATGGCTTCCGGCAACAGCGCATCCGGCAGATTCTGATAGCAGACCGGACGCAGGAAGCGGAAGATCGCTGCCGTGCCGACGGACGTCGAGCGCGCATCCGACGTAGCCGGGAACGGACCACCGTGAACCATCGCGTGACTCACCTCGACGCCGGTCGGCCAGCCGTTGGCCATGACGCGGCCTGCCTTGCGCTCGAGCGTCGGTAGCAGCCGGCTCGCGGTATCGATGTCCGCATCGTCCATCTGCAACGTTGCGGTCAGTTGCCCCTCCAGCGCTTCGGCGACACGCTTGACCTCGGCCGAATCGCGGCAGGCGACGATCAACGAGGAAGCCCCGAAGATTTCAGCCTGTAGCGCCTCATCGGCGATCAGGTCCTCGCCGGTAGTCATGAAGAGCCCAGCCTGACACTGATTAACCCCCTCGCCTGATGGCCCCCGCGCCAGTTCATGCACTTTGGCATTACCGGCCAGTGCCGAAACGCCGCGATCATAAGCCTCGTGGATGCCGGGCGTGAGCATCGTCTGAGCGACGCTGGCCTTGACGACCTCGCTGGCCGCTTCGACGAACGCGTCGAGATCCGGGCCTTCGATGGCGATCACCAGCCCCGGGTTGGTGCAGAACTGACCGGCCCCCATGTTGAGTGATCCGACGAACGACTCGGCCAACGCCTTGCCACGCGCTTTCAACGCCGCCGGCAGCAAGAACACCGGGTTGATACTGCTCATCTCGGCATAGAAAGGAATCGGTTCTGGACGCTTCTGGGCGATCTGCAGCAATGCCAGCCCACCCTTGCGCGATCCGGTGAAACCGCCCGCCTTGATTCGAGGGTCGGCAACCAGCGCCTGGCCGACTTCGAAGCTCGAATCGTGCAACATGGAAAAGACACCCTCCGGCAGGCCGCACTTCTTGACCGCCGCCTGCACGGCACGACCGACCAACTCGCAGGTACCGGGGTGCGCCGGGTGCGCCTTGACCACGACCGGGCAACCCGCGGCCAGCGCCGACGCGGTATCACCACCGGCGACCGAGAACGCCAGCGGGAAGTTGCTGGCACCGAAGACGGCGACCGGGCCAAGCGCGATGTGGCGTTGGCGTAGATCGACGCGCGGCATCGGTTGGCGATCCGGCAGCGCCGGATCGATGCGAACATCGAGCCACTCGCCGGCCCGCACGGTCTTGGCAAACAGACGGAGTTGGCCGCAGGTGCGTCCGCGCTCGCCTTGGATACGGGCCTGAGGCAGACCGGACTCGGTCACGGCCTGATCGATCAGCGCATCCCCGATCGCTTCGATTTCATCGGCGATCGACTCGAGAAAAGTGGCGCGATCCTCGAGTGAGGATTCACGATAGCCGTCGAATGCGGACCAGGCCAGCTCGCAAGCTCGTGCCACGTCTTCCTGCGTACCGCCAAAGAACTGGGTCGGCAGCCGTTCGCCGGTCGCCGGATTGATCGCCACGATCGGATCGCGGCTACCCTTGATGGCTTGTTGTCCAATCAATAATTCGCCGGTCAGATTCACGTTACCTCCTGGCAAGATACTGGAATGAAAGACGGATGACGCAAAGTACATTCGGGCGACGCAGGTTCGAGCATGGATTTGCTCCGGTGTGACTCGCTCGAACATGACAATGCGCGAACGTCACGATGTCGAACGTGGTAATGCAGAACCTAGCAATGATCGCGTACCGCAACACCAGTGCAGCATCAGGGCACTGCCACTCGGGAGAATGGCAGTGCAAACCAACGAGACTTCGCTCGTGTCGGTTCGAATGGTCATCCGAGCCGGTGGGACGTCACGCTCGAGGACGGTCCTGATACGCCGCGTAATTGTCGTAGGCCCGCTGAAGATGCCGATACATGGCATCGCGTGCGGCTTCCGCCTCACCGGCGACTATCGCCTGCAGGACATCAGCGTGCTCACGAGCGACCCTTTCAAGATAGTAAGATACCGCTTCGGGGTCGAGCTCTACCGACAACAACTTGGTTCGTGGAATGGCGCCTTCGTTGAGCTGATCGTATAACGAGACGAAAAACGGGTTGTGCGTCGCCTCGACGATGGCCCGGTGAAAGACGTAGTCCTCATGACGCGCCTGACTGCCAGAATCGCAGGCGGCAAGGAATTGTTCATGAGCCGCCTGTATCGCTGCCATGTTTTCCGATGTCCGCCGCTCGGCTGCCAGCGCCGCGGCCTGGGAATCCAGCGTCATACGCATTTCGAGCACATGCAGAATATCTTCCACCGTGTTGGCGCTGATACGCCGTGCGGGGAAATGATGATCCGGCGCGGAACGCAAAACGCGCGTCCCGATACCCCGGCGCGTTTCGACCAGCCCCATCGACTTGAGATGGGCAATCGCTTCGCGCACCGCGGTTCGGCTGACGCCGAACATTTCGCACAGTTGGCTCTCGGTCGGCAACTTGTCCCCCACCGCGATGCGGCCCTGAGTGATCAGGGCCTCCAACTGCCGGGCGATCTGGCGCGAAAGACTCTCCTGAGAGGAGATGCGCTTGATCTCCCAAGCTCTGGTCTGCTCCATCGTGCTGCCTACCTTATTGAATTTCTTGTCCGCCACTGGCTCCATGATCGCCCTGGCGCGGTCGTTGCTGTAAAACATTCGAGACCGCTAGCATACCAGCTTGACCCATCCAGGCATTGGATCATGTTTCGTCGTCAGGATGCCCAAGCGTTGCGAATTTGCCGCCCTGATAGATGACAGCGGGGTCATTCGGATCCTGCGGGGACTCCGCTGCTTCAGCCTCGACTTCGGCCCGCCATGGCGCCGAACTCTCCTGCGGCGCCCAGCCCAGGAACTGAGCATGGCGATTGTCCCACCACTGTTCGTCGTTATCGGAGACGCCGTAGATCACGGTGTATCCCAGCTTGGGTGCCACGAAGGCTCGCTCCAGTAGCGCCACGAAATCCTGGACGCCCAGCCAGGTCGCCAGCATGCGGGTATCCTTGGGCTTGGGAAAGCAGGAGCCGATACGCACGCTGAGCGTCTCGATCGCGAACTTATCGAAATAGAGACTCGCCAGATCTTCACCGAAGCACTTGGAGACGCCATAAAGCGAATCCGGCCGACGCGGTACCTGAGTGTCGATCCTCGTCGAACGCGGATAATAGCCGATGGTGTGATTCGAGCTGGCAAATACGACGCGCGGCTTGCCCTGCTTGCGCGCCGCTTCATAGAGATTGTAGGCCCCGATGATATTGGCCTGAAGGATTCCTTCCCACGGTTTCTCCACCGAGATGCCGCCGAGGTGAACGATACCGTCGCAGCCACTGACGAGTGTTTCCACCGCCGATGCGTCGGCCAGATCGCAGCTGACAATCTCCTCGTGCTTCCCGGCATCGTCGATCGCCTCGATGTCCGACAGGCGCACCTGACGGGCCAGCTTCGAAAGATACGGACGGATCGCCTGCCCGACGCCGCCGGCTGCACCGGTAACCAGTAATCGATTCAGCATGTTTGCCTCTTCTCTTCGTTGATGGAGATGTCGAATGATTCGACGACCGAGCGGGCTCGTGGAATCACTGCAGCAACTCAGGCAAGGTCAGCGAAATGGCCGGCACGTAAGTGACCAGCATCAGCACCACGAACAATGCCAGATAGAACGGCCAGATGGTCTTCACGGTCTGTTCGATCTTGATTCCGCCGATCGCGCTGCCGACGAACAGACACCCGCCGACCGGCGGCGTGCACAGACCGATGCCCAGATTCATCATCATCAGAATCCCGAACTGAATGGGGTCCATTCCGAACTGCTGGGCTACCGGCAGGAAGATCGGCGTACAGATCAGGATCAGCGGTGCCATATCCATGATCATGCCCAGCGCCAGCAGCAGCAGGTTGAGCATCAGCAATACGACGATGGGGTTGTCGGAGAATGACGTCAGCGCATTAGCCAGCATTTCCGGCACGTTGTAGAGCGCCAGCAGATAGGAAAATGCCGACGCGCAGCCGACCAGAATCATCACCAGCGCAGTGGTCTTGACTGCCTGGTAGACCGCCTTTTTGAACGACGCCCAGCGTAACTCGCGATAGACGAGCCCGGTGACGACGATGGCATAGATCGCGCCGAATGCACCGGATTCGGTGACGGTCAGAATACCGGACAGTACACCGCCGACGATGATCACCGCCGTCAAAAGTCCCGGCAGCGAGGCGACGAAGCTGATTAACAGCGCATACCAACCCGGAAAGGGCTCGCCACCGTAGCCGCGCTTGACCGCCACCAGATACGCCGCCACCGCCAGCGCAAGACACATCAGAATGCCGGGGACGATACCCGCGACGAAAAGCTGGGTCACCGAAATGCCCCCGCCGGCTGCCACCGCATAGAGAATCATGTTGTGGCTGGGTGGAATCACCACCCCGGCAATGGAAGACGTCACCGTTACGTTGACCGCGTAATCGGTGTCATAGCCCTTTTCCTTCATCACCGGAATCAGAATCGAGCCAAGCGCTGAGGTATCGGCAACGGCAGAACCGGAGATGCCGCCAAACAGCATCGACGAGGTCACGTTGACCATTCCCAGACCACCGCGGACACGCCCGACGGCCGCCGAGGCAAAACGCACCAGACGCGTCGAGATACCGCCGTGCAGCATCAGTTCACCGGCGAAAATGAAAAACGGAATCGCCAGCAGCGAAAACACCGAAATCCCGGAAACGATTCGTTGAAATCCTACAAACAGCGGTAGCCCTTCATAAAGAAACGTCACGATCGAGGCCAACCCTACGGCAAAGGCGATTGGCGCCCCCACGATCAATCCCAGCAGAAAGACTCCAAAAAGAATGGCTAGTCCCATGGTGTCAGCTCCCTGCCCGGCCGGTTCGTGTAATGCGTTGAATGAGATTGGCGCAGGTAAAGATCACCAGAAGCGCGCCACAAGCTACCAGAGGCGCGGCACGCCAGCTCTCGGATATTCCGATCATGGGGATCGGTCGGCCAGCGTTGTTCAGCATCATCAGCCACCCCTGCCAGGCCATGAAGCCACCAAAAAGCAGGACGAATCCATCGGAGATGGCATGCATGATCACTCGCGGAATCCGCGGTGCGCCTTCACGCAGAAAATCGATGCTCAAATGGGAGTTGAAACGAACCCCGGCGCCAGCGCCCAGGCAGGTGATATAGACCACGATCAACAGCGAAGACTGCTCGATCCAGGTCGGCGTGTCATTGAGAACATAACGACCGAAGACCAGCCATCCGAAAGAAAAGATCAAAAAAACCAACAGCACGCCAGCGACGATCAGACACAGGCGCGCCAGGCCATCCAGCACCCTGTCTGGCAGAGCATCGGGAGTGGCAGCCGAATCCGGGACCTTATCCACGATGGATTTCCCTAATTGATATCGAAGACAAACGACGGGCCCCCAAACATCGAGGGCCCGTCACGATTGAAAGGTTTACTGAGTACTACGGATGTCATCGATAAGCGATTCAAGGTCGGGATGCTTCTTGATGAATGCCTGATAAATCGGCTCCATCCGCTTCTGAAACGCCGCCTTGTCTTCTACCTCATTGACCTTGACGCCGGCCGCCTCGACTTTCTCACGACTCTCCTTCGCCCCTTTTTCCCACAGTTCGCGCTGCTCTTTAGCCGCATTCTCTGCTGCCGCGCGCACGATCGACTTGTCATCGTCAGACAGCGCATTCCAGCTGGATTTTGCGACACACAGGCACTCGGGGATGATCAGGTGACCAGTCTCGGAGTAGTACTTGGCAACCTCGTAATGGTTGCTGGATTCGAATGACGGGAAGTTGTTCTCGGCCCCGTCGATGACTCCTGTCTTGAGTGACTGAAACACTTCGCCGTAAGACATCGGCGTCGCATTACCACCCAAGGCATCGACCATATCCACATAGAGGTCGTTGTTCATGACACGCAGTTTAAGCCCTTTCAAATCATCCGGTTCTTCGATGGCATGATCGGTATTGTAGAAACTGCGAGCCCCCGAGCCGAACCACGACAAGGCAATCAGGTCTTTTTTCGCCAGTGCATCCGCGAATCGCTTACCGATTTCTCCGTCCATTACGCGATACATCTGGTCGACGCTATTGAACAGGAACGGCAGAGACAACACATCGGTTTCCGGGACGATAGGACCCATCGGACCCATGTTGAAATTACCGAAATCCAGGGCGCCGCTCCGTGCCTGGTCGATTGCATCAGGCTGATCACCCAGCACCGCATTGTTGTAGATTCGAGGGTTGATTCGTCCGTCCGTATTCTTGGAAACTTCCTCGTCAAATGACTTCAATGCCAACGAGTTGGGATAACCGTCGGGGTGCACGTTCCATCCTCTCCAATCTTCCGCCTGAGCGGGGAACGCAGCAACAGATAACGCGCCGGCAACGGCTACCGCGGGTAAAGAGAAGGAAATGTTGTCCCAGAAACGTCGTGTCATCGTGTGACTCCCTCGCTTGTCAAAAGCGACTTGTGATTGTCGGATTGTAGAATGCCATACATCATACTTGACTCCATATTAGACTTTGGAATCGTCAGGGAGATGCCAGGTCATCAAAGCATCGACAAGATTAGTTTTCTCTATAAATTATCAAAAAAACAATGCATTAGTGCCTAACAACCCAACTCTAGACTAAAGGCGCATGTGCGCGAGACCGTTGATGCTTCTGCCGAGAAACAAAAAAGCAGCATCCTGAGATGCTGCTTTGATATAGCAGTATCGAGCCGCGAGCTGGCTAATGTGAAATCAGCGCACCAGTGCCGGCTGCTTGGGATCGAACGCCCACCCGTCCACCAGGTATTGCATGGCCATCGCATCGTTGCGCTGACGCACATCCAGCGTTTTATAAAGCGCGTGCGCTTGTGCCACCTGGGCCATATCGAGCTTGACTCCCAGCCCCGGGGTCTTCGGGACCCTCAGCTTACCGTCTCGGATCTGGTAGGGTTCCTCGGTCAGGCGCTGCCCATCCTGCCAGATCCAGTGGGTATCGATAGCCGTGATGTTACCGGGGCAAGCCGCCGCCACATGCGTCATCATCGCCAGCGAGACGTCAAAGTGGTTGTTGGAGTGTGAACCCCAGGTCATCCCCCACTCGTCACACAGCTCACCGACCATCACCGCGCCCTGCATGGTCCAGAAATGACAATCCGCCAGCGGGATGTCGACGGCATTGAGCGCCACCGCGTATTGCAGCTGCTTGAAGTCGGTGGCGATCATGTTGGTCGCCGTGCGCATACCGGTACGCTTCTTGAATTCGGCCATCGTCTCACGGCCTGACCAGCTCTCTTCCTGGCCGCACGGATCTTCGGCGTAGCTCAAAATGTGCTTGATCGGCTCTAGCACACGAACCGCTTCCTCGAGCTTCCAGGCGCCATTGGGGTCAAGCGTCAGACGTGCCTCGGGGAAAGCCTCGTACAGCGCGCGGATACAGTCCGCCTCCTCTTCACCGCGCAATACACCACCCTTGAGCTTGAAGTCCTTGAAGCCATAACGCTCATAGGCTGCCTTAGCCAGATTGGCGACCGCGTCCGGCGTCAGTGCTTCACGCCGGCGCACTTCGTCCCAGGCATCGGTCGGACTTTCTGCCTTGGGATAAGGCAGATCGGTCTTGTCGGGATCGCCAAGCAGGAACAGATAACCCAGGGCCTCGACCTCATCGCGCTGTCGCCCGAAACGCCCGAGCAGGTTGGCAACCGGCTGGCCAAGCGCCTGACCGTAGAGATCGAACAGCGCCGATTCGATGGCGGTCAACACGTGGACGGCGACTCGCAGGTCGAAAGTCTGACGGCCCCGCTCCTCGCGACCGTTGCTGGCCAGCAGCAATCTCGAGCGGTTGAGCGTCTGTTTGACCTCGTTGACTCTCGAGCCTTCGACTAACGAACGACACTGTTCCAGCCCCTTGAGGATACCCTCGCTGGAGGGGATCTCGCCGACCCCCTGGTTGCCCGCATCATCTTCGAGGATCAGCAGGCAGCGAATGAACCAGGGCGCGTGCCCGCCGCTCAAGTTGAGCAGAAAGCTGTCATACCCGGCGACCGGCATCACGGTCATCTTGGTCACTTTGGGAAAATTCATGCGCATGCTCCAGATGACTGAGGGATCAAGCTCGCTTGCCGAATTCGGCGCTATTGACCGTCCACTTCCGCGCCTGTTCGGTCAGCGTGATGCCCAGACCCGGGCGATCCGGCACCACCATGCGACCGTCCCGCGTTTCCAGACGCTCGTTGAACAGCGGCTCCAGCCAGTCGAAGTGCTCGACCCACGGCTCGGCCGGATAGGCGGCGGCCAGGTGCAGATGGATTTCCATGGCGAAGTGCGGCGCCAACTGCAGACCGGCGGCATCAGCCAGGGTCGCCAGCTTCAAAAATTGCGTAATCCCGCCGATGCGCGGTGCATCCGGCTGGATGATATCGGCGCTACGATGCTTGATCAGCTCCATATGCTCACCGACGCTCGCCAGCATTTCACCGGTGGCGATCGGGGTATCCAGTGCTGCGGCCAACGCTGCGTGACCTTCCACGTCGTAGGCGTCCAACGGCTCCTCGATCCATACCAGGTTGTACTGCTCCATGGCACGCCCGAAACGAAGTGCGGTCGCGCGATCCCACTGCTGGTTGGCGTCGATCATCAAGGGCACGTCATCGCCCAGATGTTTGCGCACGGCTTCGACGCGCTTGAGATCGATGCGCATGTCGGGCTGGCCGACCTTGATCTTGACGCCCTTGATGCCATTTTCGAGCGAGCGAGTGGCGTTCTCCATCACCTCTTCGATCGGCGTATGCAGGAAACCGCCTGAGGTGTTGTAGCACTGTACGGAATCGCGATGGGCGCCCAACAGCTTGGCCAGCGGCAGACCCGCGCGCTTGGCCTTGAGGTCCCACAATCCGACATCGACCGAGGCAATGGCCTGGGTCGACAGTCCGCTGCGTCCGACCGAAGCCCCGGCCCAGACCAGTTTCTGCCACAACTTGCCGGTGTCGTTGGGATCTTCGCCCAGAATCGCTGGCGCAATTTCCTTGGCGTGGGCGAACTGGCCGTAGCCGCCGGCACGCTTGGAATAGCTGAAGCCGATACCCTGATGACCATCACGCGTTTCGATTTCGGTGAACAAAAACGAGACTTCCGTCATCGGCTTCTGACGGCCGGTCAGCACCTTGGCGTCACTGATGGGCGTCGCCAGCGGCAACAATATGTGAGAGAAACGGATCCAGCTGATGGCATCGTTGGACATCGGACTACCTCATTGACGTGGCTGAGAGGGTGACCTCCCGATTTGCCCGACACTCGTGATGATTGCGCTATCACCGTGTCGGCGAGCAATTGATGGCTCGAAATGTTAGCGCAATCAATTTGTATGACAAGGCGTCGCTTCTCCAATTGCGACCAAAGGATGAGAATTTTCTGGTTTTCATGAAAAGAGATCGAAGCGATTCAGGTGGTGTCGCGATCGATGATCTCGAAGCCGACATCCTGGACCTGCCCTGCCCGCTCAAACGCCGGTTGCGCCATGCGCTGCAGCAGATGCTCGGCTGCACGCTGGCCGATCGCAGCCCCATCGATACGCACGGTACTAAGAGCGGGGAAGCTGGCAGCCGCGTAGCTGCTGTCACCGAACCCCATGATCGCCAGTTGCCCGGGCACCGACAGCCCGCGGCTCTGAGCTTCCGCCAACACCCCGAGGGCGAGGATGTCCGAGCTGCAAACGATGGCGTCCAGCGAATGGAGGTCGAGCAGTTCGGCGCTCTTCTCTCGCCCCCATGGCATGCTCGAGGGCGTACCGACTTCACGCAACTGATATTCGCCTTTCCCGGCGAGCGCCAGTCCGGAGATGAAGCCCGCCACGCGAAGCTTACCGCGTGAATCATCGGCACTGATGATGCCGAAACGGCGATAATCTCGCGCCAGCAGATGCTCGGCGACGGCACGTCCGACGGCCTCATGGGAGAAACCCACCAGCATATCCAGCGGGTCATCGGTCATGTCCCAGATTTCGACCAGCGGCACCTCGGCAGCCCTGATACGTTGGCGCGTCAGCGGAGAGTGACGACAACCGGTCAGCACGATGCCATCGGGACGGCGGCTCAGGACGGTCTCGATGATCGTCTCTTCCTGCTCCGGGGTATAACCGACCAGGCCCAGCAGCACCTGATAACCCTGAGGGGACAGCACACCCATCACCGTCTGCACGACTTCGGCAAATAGCGAATGCGCAACCGTCGGCACCAGCAGCGCCACCAGACGGCTTCGGCTAGAGGCTAATGCACCGGCCACTCGATTGGGCACATAGCCGGTCTGAAGCACCGCCCGCTGCACACGAAGCCGAGTGCTCTCACTCACCATTTCGGGGCGATTGAGCGCCCGCGATACCGTCATCGGCGCCACCCCGGCAACGCGCGCCACATCGGTCAGGCGTGCGCTCCCGGTCGAACGCGAGGAGCGAGGTCTACCGCCGCTATCGTTCATCAATGTACTTATCCACTCGCCTATCCTTCTCTCTATCCTTCAAATCGAAACCGACTTCGGTCGCCCCCATTGAGTGCATCGCCCGGCGGGGCTGATAGCGCCATCATTCAATGTCCCGTCGACAGCGACTACACCCATTCCCCCGTCCTGCCGATCAACGGTGAGGTGGAGAGACGAACGTCTTCAGAGTTGCGCACCCTGCTGCCCAGACCTCGGCGTCCAGCAAGGCGACGCCCGCCGTCGGAAACGCCAGCCCGCCGCTGGCCGCGCCTTCCACCAGCCGCCCTGTCAGTAGGCCGACCAGGGGCATATGGCTAACGATGATCAGCGGCTGTGACATGTCCAGCGTCGTCAGCTTTTCGATGAGGAAGTCGACATCGTCATCCGGCGTGATGCCATCGACGGTCTCGAGTTTACAACGCATCGCGCCATTCACCGCCTGAGCGGTCTGACGCGCGCGATGATAGGGGCTGGTCCACACCCTCGCCCCGTCGAACTCGGGTCGCGATGCCAGCCAATGGCCTGCGCTCTTTGCTTCCTGCTCACCAAGCTGGGTCAGCCGCCGTTCGAAATCGGGAGTTCCCGGCCGCGCCTCTCCGTGCCTGACAATCGCGAGCCACCCCATCATTCGGCATCCGAAGCCAGCCCATGAGCGCGGGATACCGCTTCCCGCGACAGCATGAACTCGACATCGCTGCTTTGTTCGCTCTCCATCAGGGCCTTGGCCATGTCCTTGGCGGGGACACCACCAAACATCACCTGATAGAGCCCCTGCGCCAACGGCATGTAGATATCTTCCTGACGCGCCTTTTCGCACACGAGCTTGACCGTATTGACGCCCTCGGCCACCTGACCGAGCACCTCGATCGCGGCGTCGAGATCATACCCTTGCCCTAGGGCGAAGCCGACGCGGTAATTACGCGAGAGCTCCGAAGAGCAGGTGACGATCAGATCGCCGACGCCGGAGAGCCCCAGAAAGGTCATTGGATTGGCACCGAGTGCGACGGCAAACCGGCTCATCTCTGCCAGCGCGCGAGTCATCAACATGCTGCGCGTGTTCTCGCCCATACCCAGCGCGGCGGCCATGCCGGCGGCAATGGCATAGATGTTCTTGAGCGAACCACCCAGTTCGGCACCATAGCGGTCATTGCCAGCGTAGACGCGGAAATAACTGCACCCCAGCGCCGCCTGGACGTAGGCCCGCGTTACGGGATCGTCGCTGGCGATCACCGTTGCCGTCAGGTGTTTCTGGGCGATCTCGGCCGCCAGGTTCGGGCCGGACAGCGCACCGATATGCGAAGAACCGGTCTCCTCCTCGATCACCTGGCTCATCAATTTGAAGCCGTCGGCCTCGATGCCCTTGGTGGTACTGACCAGAATCTGCTCGGGACGCAGATATGGCCGTACCTGCTGTAAAACCATGCGAAAAGCCTTGGACGGAATCGCGATGAAGACCACGGCAGCCTCGGCGACTGTCTTCGCCAGGTCGGTGGAAGCCACCACTGCCGGATTGATCGAATAGTCGGGCAGATAGCGGCCGTTGCGATGTTCGCGATTGATCTGCTCGACCAAAACTTCATCTCGCAACCATTGGCGAACCTCGGCGCCATTATCGGCGGCGATGCTGGCGATGGCGGTACCGAAACTCCCCCCTCCCAATACCGCGACCTGCATGCGCTCTTCTGCCTTGGGCTTTTCTGACTGAGCTTTGTCTGTCCTGGTTTGATCCGGCATGGTTTTGTCCGACATGGTCGTTCCATTGACGATGAGCAATACCCACAGTGTAACGAAAAAACGCCCCGAAAACGGGGCGTTGATCATGGCAAGACAGTGGTTTTAGCGACACACGAGACGCGCTAGTCGATCATCCCGACCAGTGAATCGATACTGGATCGAGCGTCGCCATAAAGCATGCGGGTGTTGTCCTTGAAGAACAGCGGGTTCTCGATGCCCGAATAGCCGGTTCCCTGCCCGCGCTTGCACACGAAGACCTGCTTCGACTCCCACACTTTTAGGACCGGCATGCCGGCGATCGGACTCGCGGGATCTTCCTGCGCCGCCGGGTTGACGATATCGTTCGAACCGATGACGATCACCACGTCGGTCTTGGCGAAGTCGTCGTTGACCTCGTCCATTTCCAACACGATGTCATATGGCACACGCGCTTCCGCCAGCAGAACGTTCATGTGTCCCGGCAGACGGCCAGCGACCGGATGGATGCCGAACCGCACTTCCTTGCCTGCTGCGCGCAGTTTGCGCACCAGATCGCTGACAGCGTTCTGCGCCTGCGCTACCGCCATGCCGTAACCCGGCACGATGATCACGCTATCGGCATCGTTGAGCGCGCTTGCCACGCCAGCGGTATCGATCGCGATCTGCTCACCTTCGATCTCGGCTGCCGGCCCCTGTGTTCCCCCGAATCCACCCAGAATGACACTGACGAAGTTGCGGTTCATCGCCTTGCACATGATGTAGGAGAGAATCGCCCCGGAAGACCCTACCAGCGCGCCGGTCACGATCAGCAGATCATTGGACAGCGTGAACCCGATCGCCGCAGCGGCCCACCCCGAGTAGCTGTTGAGCATGGAGACAACGACCGGCATGTCGGCGCCGCCGATCCCCATGATCAAGTGCCAGCCAATGAAGAAAGCCAGCACCGCCAACACCAATAGCGTCCACAAGCCAGCGCCGTTGAGATAGGCGATGGCCAGCAGTAAAACCAGCGCCATCGCCGCCGCGTTCAACCAATGCCCACCGGGAAGTTTGTGCGGCTGGCCGCCAATTTTGCCGGCCAGCTTGGCGAACGCAACGACAGAGCCAGTAAAGGTAACCGCACCGATGAACACCCCCAGCACCACTTCGACCTGCAGGAACGTCAGCTCCGCCGGGGTCTTGTGGGCCAACGTCGAAGCAAACGCCGACAGCCCGTCGAAGGAGACGCCAGCCGCCTGGATTGCCACCACGCGGGCACGCTCCAGCTCGGCGTTCCAGCCGATGAACACTGCCGCCAGGCCGACGAAACTATGGAGCGCGGCGACCAGTTGCGGCATCTCGGTCATCTCGACCTTGCGCGACAGCCAGGCCCCGATCAGTCCGCCGACCAGCATCATCGGAATCAGCCAGCCGTAGCCACCGACGTTGGGTCCCAGCGCGGTGAAGACCACGGCGATCGCCATCCCGACGATGCCATACCACACCGCACGCTTGGCCTTCTCCTGATTGCTCAATCCCCCCAGTGAGAGAATGAACAGAACACTCGCCGCGATCGCCGCAGCGGAAACAAACTCATGTTGCAACATTGCATTTCTCTCCGCGGATCAGGATTTCTGGAACATGGCGAGCATACGGCGGGTCACCAGGAAGCCACCGACGATATTGATCGAGGCGATCAGCACGGAGATGCCGGCCAGCAACCCGACCAGCCAGCTCCCGGAACCGATCTGCAATACGGCCCCTAGAATCACGATCCCCGAGATGGCATTGGTCACCGCCATCAGCGGGGTATGCAGAGAATGACTGACGTTCCAGATCACCTGAAACCCGACGAAGCAGGCCAGGACGAAGACGATGAAGTGCTGCATGAAAGACGCTGGCGCGACCATTCCCAACAGCCACATCAGCACACCACCGGCGATCAAGATGCCCATCTGGCGCTTGCTCTGCGCCTGAAATGCGGCGTGTTCGGCGGCCTTCTTCTCCGCCGGCGTCGGCTCCTTGACCTTCGCCTTCGGTTTGGCGGCAGCGATCGCCTTCACCTTGGGTGGTGGCGGCGGGAACGTAATCTCGCCAGCATGGGTCACCGTGACGCCACGGATGACATCATCTTCCATGTCGTGGTGGATCACACCATCCTTTTCCGGCGTCAGATCGGACAGCATGTGACGAATATTGGTGGCATAGAGAAGCGAAGCCTGCGTCGCCATGCGCGAGGGAAAATCGGTATAGCCGATCACGACCACGCCGTTATCGGCGACGATGCGCTCGTCGGCCACAGTCAAATCGCAGTTACCACCCTTCTCGGCAGCCAGATCGACGATCACCGAACCGGGTTTCATCGCCGCGACCATATCCTCGAGCCACAGCTTGGGGGCGGGACGACCGGGGATCAGCGCGGTGGTAATGACGATGTCGACATCCGGCGCCTGCTCGCGGAACAGCGCCAGCTGCTTCTCTCGAAACTCGGGGCTGGAAGGCGCTGCGTAGCCGCCGCTGCCCGAGCCGTCCTGATTGTCCTCGAAATCGAGGAACAGGAATTCGGCCCCCATCGACTCGATCTGCTCCGCCACTTCCGGGCGGACATCGAAAGCCCGCACTACCGCGCCCAGACTCGTTGCGGTACCGATTGCGGACAACCCGGCAACGCCGGCGCCGATGATCAGTACCTTGGCCGGAGGCACCTTTCCGGCCGCCGTCACCTGTCCGGTGAAGAAACGTCCAAACTGATTGCCCGCTTCGATCACGGCACGATAACCAGCAATGTTGGCGGTGCTCGAGAGGGCATCCATCTTCTGGGCACGCGAGATACGTGGCACCATATCCATGGCCATCACTGTCGCCCCTTGCGCACGGCAGCGTTCCAGGCTCGCTTCGTTCTGCGCTGGCCAGAAGAACGTGATCAGCGTCTGACCGGCTCTCAGTCGGTCGATTTCGGTTTCGACCGGCTCGCGCACCTTGATCACGACGTCCGCCTCGCGCCACAACGCTTCCGCGCTTCCGATCACGCTGACACCGGCTTCGCGATAGGTTTCATCGTCGAAACCGGCCAGTTTGCCAGCCCCGCTTTCGATCAGGCACTCATGACCCAGTTTCTGTATCTGTTGCGCGCTCTCGGGTGTCAGCGCGACGCGCGCTTCTCCTCTGGCGAGTTCCTTGGGCGCCCCAATCTTCATCTGATGCTCTCCCGATATTCAGCCATGCGCCGATATTCCTCATCTGAGCGAATCGATGACACACCATTTCTACGCCAAGAATGGCAACAAAATGGAAAATTTGCCGTCAATGATTACAAACCACTGTGGTAGGTGCGGGTAGTTTTCCGGAGATACAGCAGATGAATCAAGCGATTGGGAGAAAAACCAACCCAATCAATAATTTATGATAGGCATAATAAAATCGTTATAATTAAAAGTCTCGCTAAGCCTCTGTTTTAAATGTTAAAAAACGAACCCATGGTTTTCGTTATTGGTCTTATAACCAATCGCTTATCGCAAAAAAATACCGGCTCCCTGAACCGGTACTCACGAATCATGATGGGCAGGGCGAATGCGCCACTGCTGGAACACTCCTGAAAGAGACATGATGGAAAGCGCGTCGCTTATCGAATCTGCGACAGAGGCTTTCAATGCCCTCCGTCCCTGTGCATAAGGCGGCGTGAGGCCATGGCAGTAATCCTCTGATTCTTTTTTATAGATAATATCTCACTATAAAATACCGACTTCTACAGCATCATTGACTCCAAGCAGACCCATTTCATCGCTCGTTGACACCGTATCCATCGATTGATCATTTTCCAGCATATAAGCCATCGTATTGCTCGACTGACTAGTACTGGCACTATCGGCCAAGGTAATGGAAAGCGTTGGAGCGGTACGGCCACCACCAGCCGCTTCAATGTATCGAGTGCCTCCGACGCCTTCTATCTTGACCGTAATGACATCTCCCGCATCAAGCCCCCCCTGGTCAACGAGAGAGTTGATTTGATTGGCCAGGTCGGCACCCGCAGTGATCTGCTCACCATCCTGCCATGTTCCTGAAGTCTGCCAGACTTCATTTTCTGCGAGATAGCCTCGATCGGTAACCGAGCCGAACCCATCGCCATTGAGCCTGTTTTCCACCGAGAAGGTCAGCGTCGTATTCGCCGAGTGCGTCCTATCTGACACCCAGTTGATAACAGCACTGTCTACCGTATCTCCGCTGTCCAGATTGACGTTATCGGGTACCGTAAATTGCAATCCGACAATATAGGACCCAATTTCAAGATCCGGGCTGGAGGGACTAAACCCCTGCTCGATGTCATCACTGGCTTGTTCGACTACGGCTACAAAATCATTCTCAGGCTCGCTCTGTTCTGCGGGCAATACCTCCAAATCAAAGCCTGTCGTGGCGGAGTAGCCATCCTCATCGACGACCCTGACTTCCAGCACGTACCGGCCTTCGCCAGAAACAGGCATTCCTGAGAAAGTCTTCGTTTGTGTATCGAACAGAACGCCATCGGGTAGATTCAGGGCTTCATAAGTCAGCCCATCGCCATCAAGATCGACAAAGACATCATCTGGCAGCTGGAACACGAATCCCCCCCCGGCCTCGACTGACTGGTCATCGATCGAATGATTGACGAAGGGTTCGGTATTGACCGGAGCGGTGCCGTCGGCCAGAGCAACATTGACCGGAGCACCATTGGAGATCATATAGATGGGTTGCGAGACCGGGCCTAGGGCCAACCCCTCGGAGGTATTCGGGTTGTCGATGACGGATGCTACGAAACCAAGCGGGAGGGTGTCATCTCCATCAAAGCTGGACGTGCCATTGAGGAAATCACCGTAAGTGAAGGCTTGTGAAACGTCGGCAGTCCCACTTGCCCCGAGTTGCACGTCAACGATCTGGAACTCTGCCGCGTTGTTGGCCGGAAAATCCTTGTCAGCCAAGCGTTCCTCGACGGTAGCGGCAATACCGTTTTGGTCGTTGGCTACCGGCTGATGTCCCTTGGTCATCACTACCCGGACCCATTCACCTGCCGGGCCGCTGACGATGACAGACGGCATCGCGCCGCCATAGGTGCCTTGCTCGCCTGATGACACCCCATTGACGGACAGCTCCGCCGTCAGATTCGGTGATGCTTCGGTGATCTGCACCTGCGCACCCGCCTGACTGCCGTCACTCATCAGTTGGCCCTTGGCCGTGGTGCCATCAGTAAACTTGATGTAGACGTTGGAACCGATGAGTTCTGCACCGGACACACCTCCGACATCCCAGGCTGGCATCGATCCGGTATCGACGCCCACTGCTCCACCCTTGGCGAAGCCGGCAATGGAATTGGGATCCATGTCACCGCTGAAGCCGACCACTTCCCCATTGGTAAAGCCGTTGTCGTCCGTCGCGGAAAACTTCACCAGGGCGCCCCGGAAACCGCCGTTGGCGTTCGGATTGGTCGGATCGGGATCGGTGCCCGGCAGGAAATAATGCTCATAACCGCTGGGCTGAATGGCGCCGGTATTCCCGCCGCTGTTGATCGCCCACTCCTTGAATGCGGCATCCCCTCCCTTGCCATCGGGATCGAAAACACTATCGCCGTACAGCGCCGTGGTGACATCGAAGAAAATGGCGGCGATCTTCTTGTCGCCAGTGTTCTGAACCTTGAACGAGTCGTTGCCGTAGTTCGATACCTGAACATTGTCGTTGCCTGGCGTCACCGTCACGAGCGCCGAACCGAGTTCGCCTTGGCCGTAAATGTCGGTGAGGTCGAGATTGGCCGTGGCAAATATCTCCTCGACCTGCGCGGCCGGTACCGGTGGTATGCCCGTATCGTCGTCGGTTTCCGTTGCCGCGACTTTCAGATAGTCATAGCTGGCATCGAAGTTCGGACCGCTCCCGATAGAGGTCTGGGTAACGCCCACCCCGAACGTTGCGCCCTCGGTGACGATAGCCGTATTGAGCGGCCCGTCAGGTAGCGCCAGCGCCGGCAGCGCGGTCGACCCCAGAGCCTGCCCCGAGGCGTCGAGGAAGGTCATGCTGCCCGAGAAGGTCGCCACCTCGTTGGCCACGCTCGCATCGAGCGCAATGACGACGTCGGCAATCTGCGCGACACTGACACCGCTGGGCAGGCCGAAGGCCTGCTTGGTCTGCACGCCGCCATTTTCGTAGGAATACTCGATCTGCTGGCCGCCGCCGACATTGCCGAACGTGACCTTCAGGTACTCGTCCTGGCTGAGGCTGACATTCATGCCGAGCTGCGAATACTGCGCCGGTAGGGTCGGGAAGGGGTTGCCAAACCTCAGCGAGGCGCTGAAACCGTCTCCACCGGGAATATTGGTGTAATAGTTATCGTTGGCATTATTGCCACCTCCGGCATCGCCGTCGGTCGTTGCAATTATCAGGTTGCCACCGGTTATCGTGGCAGTGCCCGTTTCTTCGGCAGCGGTACCCGAACCGTCAGTGACCCCATCGAACAACGCCTCGAGCGTATCACCATCATTGAATTCGAGGTTGACCGTCGAGGCATCCATATCAGTATCATCCTCGGTAATGCGGCCGATTGCCGTGGCGGATCCGGCATCGATGGTGAAGGCGGTGTCCTCGACACCAGTCAGGTCGACCGTGATATCTGCCGGACCGTTATCCTGATCATCGTTGGCCACCTCGACCGTCAATGTCCCGACGCCGTCGCTGAAGCTTAGCGTGCGTGTCTCGGACGCGCCGCCGATGCTCAGATCCAGAACGACCTCGCCACTGAAAGCCCCCGACGCACCCAGGCCGAAGCTCAGCGCGGTCGTACCGCCATCGCCGTTTTCGACAACGGTTGGAGCATCTGTGATGGAAATCGCGATCTGCGGATCAGGCTGATCGCTCAGATCCGGCGAGGTGACGTTGAGATGGTCCCAACTGACCCTGAAAGAGCCTACCGGGTTGCCATAATCGGTCGAGGTCACCCCGACGGCCGTTTCTCCGTCAGGGTCGATCAGGTTGGCCAATACCGCAGCCGGAAGAGTTTCCGCGACTGCCGTTGCGAAACCCTCGGTCGGCTCGGCACGCAAGCCGCCAATGACGTTATCGTTGGCATCAAGGAACGTCGCAATTGGCGTTACGGTGCCCGCGGCCTTGTTGATGGACAGCGTGAGTTCGATCTTGGCGATATCCGTCAGTCCTTTTGAGTCATCACTCAACATGTCTTCCAGACTGATTTTCGTGTCGATACTTCCCTTCGACCATAGCTGTACCACCGTGCCACCGTTACCACCGAACACCAGCTTGAGCAGCTGATTATGGTTCTGGTTGCCCAAGCCAAAGACGATGCCCTGCTGGGCGTAGTTGGGCACGGTCGTGGTGTCCAGCCCCTGCCCTGCTAGCGCCTCGGGGAAGGGGTTGTCGAAGCGTGACGAGATATTGATCTCGTTGAGGGACTCGTCGCCCAGTGCCACGTTCTTGATGAAGTCATTGGCACTGGGATTGGCCGCCTGGGAGATATCGCCGTTGGATGTCCACACGACCAGCTCGCCATCTTCGACGGTCGTTATGACGGAGTCGTCCAAGACATTTCCCAACGTGCCGTCGAAACCGCCCTCTTCGAGCGGCGACCCTGAATTCTCGAAATCCAGCGCGAGAACGACCCCTTCGCTCGAGTAGCTGGCATAGACCGAGCTGGAGGTCGCACCGTTGCCGTTGTCGTCTCCGTCGACCACCGCATTGGCACCGACCGTGGCGGTAACGGTCCCGGTCTGCCAGCCGCCGTCTGGTGCATCGAAGGTATAGGTGGCCACACCACTGGCGGTGTCGTAAGCCACCAGCGAGGGAGAGACCGGCGCACCACCGGCCGAAGATGACACCGTCACGTCAGAGGCATCGATCTGCGTCTGCGCAATGGCGTCATCGTCGGTATATCGGACGCTGACGATCACTTGCCCATCGCTAGTTTCCGGTGCGTCGATCGACAGAATGCTGGCGAACGGCATGTCCCCATCGACAGCCTGATAGATGGCAATGGCGTTGAACCCCGGCTCACCGGTATCCGCACTGACACCGATCACGATCTTGCCGTCGGTGACGATGACATTCTTGGTCAGGACAACCGGCTGATCGGCACCGCCTGCCTGGGTGAAAGCATCGAAGTTTTCGGCGAATATCTCGCCCTGGATCGTATAGTCACCTTGGCGCTGCCCCGCCTGGGACTGATAAAGCTCAGCGAAATGCAGCTCGACGACATAGACGCCGTTGGGCACTTCATAGGTGGCCGTATACGAACCTGCGGAAGAGTCGCGATAGGTATGGTAGGCCGAACCGTCGAGATCGATACCCCCGCTGTTGCTACCGGTAATCCCGACCTTGCCGTCGATATTGTTGCCTGTTTTGGTGCCTGGCGAGTAGTAATCGGGATTGTCCGCTTCGAGATCGATGCCCAGAATCGGGTCGTCGCTAATCGCACCGCCGTAGGTGTGCTTGTCACCGCCTTCGAGGCTGTTATCGATAGCGCCGCTAGTCGGGCCGACATTGATGGCCCGTTGCAGCGCGCCTTTGACCAGACCGCCTAGGTTCGTGACGATGAAGGCGTCGGTCTCGTAAGCAGCAACACCGAGCCCCCCCGTATCGGTGTAGCTACCGGCGGCAACGCCCACCTCGAAAGAACCGCTGCGCCACGCATTACTGTCCGACGGCGGAGAAATCAGATACTGAATTGTGGCCGTCTTGCCATCGCTGCTGAGCGTAATCGCGTCGCTGCCGGTTGCCAGCGAGACGCCTCCCGGCGTATAGCCGGTGAAGATCAGTTCATCACCGGTGACCGCTTGTACGTCGATGCCCGCATTATCGGTCACCACGACCGTGGCCAGAATGGCGCTGTCGTTATCGAGCGGTTGATCGAGCTTGATCGAAACCACTTCGGGAGGTGTCGTATCCTCGGATGGCACGTAGGCGCCTTCCACCTTCCATACCGCTAAGCCGCTGATTTTGGCCTGGTTGACCGAGGCATCGAAGCCGATGTCCAGCACGCCGTCGGTGACGGTAACGGCATAGGTCTTGATGATCTCGGTGGCGGCGCTGCCGACATCGCCAATGATGTCGTAGTCATCCTCCACCAGCACGTCTTCGACGCTGATGTCGAAGACGCGCGCGCCGGCACCACTTTCGTTTTCCACCCCGTGGTAAATCTCGGCAAAATACATGTCAATCAGATATTCGCCGTTCTCGACTGGAATCGAATAGCCCCACTCCCCGGTATCCAGTGCCGAGCGCTCGGACTGATGCAGTGCCTCGGGTACGCTGCCATCGACGTCGATTGTATTGACGTAATTCTTGGAGGCGACACCGCTGATCCAGCCACTGACCTCCGAATTGGTCATGTCGGATAAAAAATCGACCTGCTGGTCACGTACGGTGACTCCGTTGATATCGGGCCCGCCCGAACTGATCGCGGCAACCGGTGTCAGCTCAGGCGCGGTGGTAATGCGCGTGCCGTTGGCGGTGGAGGTGAAGTGGAATACGGACGCGTCAGTGTCGGGATCGAAGTCGGCAAAGTCCTCGCCGCTGAAGGTGATCGCCGTCTCGCCACTGATGGTGATGATCGCCGATCCCGCTTGATAGCTCACGTCGCTGGCATCGAAAGAAGCGCCCTGGACCAGGATTTCATCGTCGGAAGAGAAATCGGTAATTTCCGTGCCGTCGAGATGTTCCAGCGTTCCCTGGAAGCTGTCGGCGCCGCCGCCCCCGGTAAACGTATTGTCGCCGCTACCGGCGATCATCACGTTGGCGCCGCTATTGCCCGTGCCATGGAAGTTTGCCGCGGAGCCGGAGCCATCGAAGTTCTCGACACTATTATCGAGCGGTGCAAGCTGGGTATCGGTACCCGTATAGACAATGGTATCCACGCCACCGGAGCCTACGACGCCGACACCTTCTGCAGTGGTGGCCGCGATCTCATTGCCGAACCCGTGGATATGCAGACTATTGAAGTTGACCGGCGCCAGCGGCGCACCTTCACTGGTTTCGGCAAGGAAGCCGAAAGCCGCGCCCGATGAGAGCTGGGTATCGCCATCACTGATGATATGCGTACCGGTCAGCACATCCTGTAATACCCCTTCCGGCAGGGTGAAGCTTCCCAGCGGCAAGGCGCTGAATTCGTCCTGACCGTTGAGACGATAATCGGCATGGAGGGCGAAATCATTCGCCATGTCGATCTCGAGACGCAGTTCGACCTCGGTGGTTCCGCTAGCGACCAGTGCCGGTAACGCCACTTGCGCCAGGGTTTGATAGTTGCTGTCGCCGATTTCGTAACCAACCTCGAAGCCCGGCGCGCCATTCACCTCGCCGAATACGAAGCGCACGAAGTTGGCTTGTGTGCCGTCACCGAACATGATGCCGGTCAGTTGGCCTTCCTCCACGCCGCCCGCGGTGGGGATCCAGTTCTGTACCTGGGTGGTTGCGACCAGACGTTGTACATCGTCACTAGGATTGACCCCCACCTGCATGGCGTCACGGACACCATTGCCCGAGCCGACCACGCTGCCGGAAACCACGTTCTTGATCTGGAAGATCGGCGCGTTGGCACCGGGAATGATATTGCCACCGTTGTCGAAAAGCCCCGGAATGCCCTGATCGGGATTGGCATCCTGATTGGGCGTTGAACCATCCAGCGCCGCGCCCATCAGACCGGTATCCGCGAGCGTTCCCGGGTAAGGCGACTCGGTCGGTTGGAAATCCAGAAGGATCGCCTTGTCAGGCGTCAGTTCGAGGCCATTCGTGGCGCTGTATTCGAAAGGGTCATGGATATTGTCCACGCCATCGAGATCATGATCCGTCGGATCGTTGACATCCGAGCCCGCCAACGGCACGGCGCCGTTGTTCGGCTGCAGAATCTCGACCTTGGTACCGCTACCGCTATAAACGGACGCCCAGACTGAGCCACGAAATGCCGACTGATTGTCCCAGGCGGAGAGATCATCACCGATCGAGGTCAGACCCAAGGGGCTGCCGGTCAATTCCAGCGTGACTCGATCGGCCGCTTTCGTTGCCCCGAAACCGCTCGCGGCCTGCATGACACCGTTCTCGTCGCGCCCCATCACGATCAGATCACCACCGCCGTACTGCGATGCCAGAATCGCTCCCGACATCTTGGTATCGCCGTCATCGAAGACAGTCGAGGTGTACTCCGTCAGACCATTGATTGATCCGAATCCCGTATCGAGCGAACCGTCGGTATAGCCCCCTTCCAGATAATTACCTTCGATGGGATTGAGTGCAGCCACGACATCATCGAAATCCGAGGGTATGCCGGCTTCGCCCAGTACGCTCGATCCTTGGATGCTGGAAGGCTTGCCGGGATTTTCGCTGACCAGATAGGCATTGCCGTTCTCGGTGATGTAATACAGCTTGCCAGGGGCCACGCTGATCACGCGACTCGTCAGCTCCCCAGCTCCTACCCCCCCGGAACCGCTCTCGACGGTGGCGAACCAGTCGATGACCGCATCGTAGTGGTTGTCGGATACCAGCAGAAAAGCGTCTTCGACCCCATTCTTGGGAGTAAACAGCAAACCGGATTCGCCTCCGCTGGCGCGCGTCGGATTGGGATGTCCTCCATAGACCAGCGTCAGCGGCTCAGCGAAATCCGGATGCGTCATGCTGTAAGTCGCAGCCCCGCCCTGCCCAGCGGAGAGAATGCGTCCGGCAAGATCGTCAGAGCGCGTGATCTCATGGAACTGGTCGTAATTCTTGGGATTCCAACCGTTCTCGAGGTTGATGGTGTCGCTGCCGTTACCATCGCCATTATTCAGGTTGGTGGCGATATAGCCGGCTTGCTGTGTTTTGTCGATGAGACTGCCGTTGTCCCCCGCTTCACCGATGGGCCGGCCGCCCCAGCTATTGTTGGAGCCATTATCGTACGTCCAGACACGACCGTCTTCTGTGACCTCGACGTCATAAGCGTTACGGTATCCCGCCGAATAGATCTGCACCGGGCCATCGGGATCGATCTTGCCCCCATTGAAGCCATCGTTGCCGCCGAACGGATCATCGTTATCCATCGCACCGGCACGAGAGGGATCATCGAGCGTCGGCACGTCGTAAATGAATTGCCGACCCCCATCCGTCTGGATTTCCATGGTCTTGAGCTGGTCGAGATCGACCTCGAGGATGGCGCCGCTATAGGCCGTCTCCTGCTGGCCGGCGAAGTTGTTCGATGGCGCACCGGTGTTGGAGTTGCCACCACTCGCCACGATAAGCCGCTCGCTTATCAGGTGGCCCGTTCCATCGATTTCCTGGATGACCTCGAGCCCGTTGAGAGCATGGTTTTCCTCGGAACGCGCCAAGCCACGAACGAGATCCACCGCATCCCAACCCTCTTCTGTCTGGGTCAACCGCGTGATGATCCCCGAATTCGTGTCCAGCCCGGTATCGCCTCCACCTCCGCCTGCGCCGATGCGGCTATCGCTCGACGTGACATAAACGGTAACCGCAGGTTTGCCATCGATAATGACCGGAGCGCCGTTGTCATCGAACTGGGACGTCACGTCAATGCCAGTGACTTCGCGACTATTTGAGCCGCTATTCGAGCCATCGTCATTATGATTGGGAATGTTCTTTATCAGTGAAATGGTTTCGGCTTCAGTGACATAGAAACTTGCCGCATTATCCCCATCACTCGGATTGGCGTCGCCAAACGCTACTGTCAATACTTTTACATCACCGCTAACCTCGGTGACGTAAAGGCGGCCATCGACGCCCCAGTCCAGCGCCGTGGGCATATTAAGGGAAATTTTTCCGTTCAGGTCGAGACTGCTTTTAGAAAAATTATTAGTCACCATGAGGAGTCCCTTTATTTCTTCCAGAAGAGAAAACCATTGGCATCAGAGTAGCGGCTATGGAACGGCTCCTGAAATTAGCATATGGTTCAAAGCCAACGAGTAGAGAGATATTCTAAGGCATGCCAAATAATTAGAAAACCAACCATTTATATACTTTAAAGTCAGCCAATAACTGCACGCAACCCCAATCTAAAAACATGAAATTTATCAGCAACCAGCTTCGTGTTAAATAAAACCCGAGCCTTGAAAGAGAGCAATAAACAAGATTGCTGCAAGTGCCGCGAGCAATACTAATGGTTTTTATAACAATAATATAACTGGAATATGACGCAACGCTGCAAGCCATCCAGCTGCTCATTGGCTGGTGAACCACTCGCTCAAGATGCAGTTTCCAAGCTAGTGAACGACCTGTAAGACTTATCGAGTAGGAAAATAGACTACTGCGTTCCAAATTGGTGAAACTTGTCGGTAGGGAAATATGCTACGGAGTCTGGTCCAATTGGCAGGAAGTGTCGAAGGAACGTTGCGACCTTACAGGCGCCATGCCTTTTAGCGCCTTGATAGGCGAGCCAGCTGATGCCATAACGCCGATAGTGCCGGTTCGAAAACCGGCGCTATTCCACAATCAGGGCAACCCGATCCATCAGGATGAACAAGATAGGCAAACGGGAGGCGCGCTGGGTGATGGCGCCTCGCTCCAGATTTCCATGCCCGGCCGACGAAGAAATGGCGACGACAGCAACTCACGGAATGTCTGCAACGGCCGGGTATCGCCTTCCTGTGCCGCTTCGATTACCTGCTGAGCCAGATGAGTACGCAGGACATAGAGTGGATTGACCCGGCGCATCGCCGCCAGCCGCTCCGTCTCTCCGCGAGATTCATGCGATAGCCGCTGACGATAACGCTCGAGCCACTCGTCGAGCTTGTTGCCCGGGCCGGAGCTTTCGATTTCCCCTGTCAAAGAAAGGCCTCCGACGACGTCCTGATCACTCAGGGCGCGAAAACTGCGGTGAAAATCGGCCCGCGAACTTTCGAGCAGTGACAGCCAATCCTGAATCAACTCCCCGTCGCTCTCCTGCTCGGTTTCGAGTCCGAGGCGGCCTCGCATCAAGATGGCATACGCCGCTTGAAGTGTCGGTTCGTAGCTGTCCAGTATCTCACGCAGCCGATCCACCTCGATCAAGGGCGTCAGCGACTGCCCCAGCACGGTCAGATTCCATAACCCCACGCCAGGCTGCTGATCGAAGGCATAGCGACCGGTCGCATCCGTGTGATTAGGCGTGAGGTTGGACTCGAAACGGTCCATGAACGCATAGGGGCCATAGTCCAACGTCAGCCCCAGAATCGACATGTTATCGGTGTTCATCACCGCATGAACGAAACCATAGGCCTGCCAACGAGCGATCAACTCGGCGGTTCGCGTCACCACGTCCTGGAAGAGCGCTTCCAGCGGCGAAGCCTCCTGCGCGAGGTCGGGGCGATGACGATCGATGACATGACGCATCAGACGCTCGAGATCCTCGACACGCTGCTGGTGATAGAGCCATTCGAAGTGGCCGAAGCGCACATGGCTTTCGGCCAGCCGCAATAATGTCGCCCCTGGCTCGACCCGTTCTCGCATGACTTTTTCGCCGTTGACGGCAACGGCCAGCGCCAACGTGGTCGGGATCTTGAGCCCGGCCATCGCTTCGCCAGCGAGATATTCCCGTATCGATGAGCGCAGCACCGCTCGGCCGTCACCGAAGCGCGAATACGGCGTCTGCCCCGCCCCCTTCAAATGCAGGTCGACCGGGCCCAACGGCGTCATCGCTTCACCCAGCAGCAGGCCGCGTCCATCACCCAGCGCCGGGTTATAGGTACCGAATTGATGGCCGGTGTACTTCTGGGCCAGCGGATCCATGCCTTCCAGCAGCCGCTCGCCACTCATCAACGCCGTCAACCGATCACGATCGATATCATCCACTTCCAGGCCCAATCGAGTTACCCCGAGCGGGCTAATATCGAGCAGTCGCGTACCGCGCCTGGGAGTCGGTGTCACTCGGGTGAAAAAATCGTCGGGGAAACGGGACCAGACATTGTCGAATGTCAGTGCCTCGAGGGACGTTTCGCTGGCCATGGCGGCCTCCTCGGGTTGGCAGAAAGTCGCTGTAGTCTAGCCCAACTGGGCAAACACACACGAACGCTCCATCATGAAGGCCACCCGGGACCGATCAGGCACCAGGGCCAAATAGCGGCCGCGCGAGAAGACAATAATAATCGGGGAAATCGGATCAGGCCGGACTGTCAGTCGTGAAGGCGTTGTCGGCACCATGCGTGCGTATCAACTCACCGTTGGTGCGCAGCAGCGACAACAGCTGGCGCTGATAGTCTGGCGATGTGGAATAGTTGTGTAACGTACCGATCAGCTTCTCGGCGGAGATCGATTTGCCGGTCGCGGCCAATGCGGCCCGCTGTCCGCGAAGCTGCGCATAGGCGCGATGAGTATTCAGGTTGTGCAGATAGGCACCGACGCCATCGCGCACGCTCCCGAATACCTGAAAACGGCGTGAAGTGCCGTGCTGCGCGATGCCGCAGCCGGTGCTGAAACAGCGCATGCCGAACAGGTTGTTACTATCCTTCGCCAGCCTGGAGGTTCCCCAGCCGGACTCTTCCACCGCCTGAATGACGACCATCTCCAGCGGTACGGTGTTGACCCGCGCCAGCAACTCCCGGCTAACCTTGCCCGGGGAGCACTGCACGCCGTAGTCATCACATAGCCGAGCCAGCCGTCGTTGCTCTTCCGATGTCATGGGATTGATACGCGTATGCACGCCGACAAGCCAGTTACGATCGCGTTGAATACGCGCATTTTCCGCCTGTACCAACGGCACCAGCATGCCCAGGAAGGCAGCCTTGCGCTTCGGGCCAGCCTTGATCTCGGTCAGATCCGGCAGCTCGGTAATCGGGTCCAGCGCGGGCGGTTGAACCCGCGTATCGAGCGTCTGCACGGTTTCGGATATCGACTCGCCATGAGCCGCCATCGGAAACGTCGCCAAACTGAGCACCAGACAGAATCCCGCAACGACCGTCGCGACCCTCCTCGAGTGCTCAGCGTCTGCTTCACCGCGAGATCGATCTCGATCCGCGACGCGTGAAAAGCGTGATGAAGAAAGTCGGGTAAAGACCGGCAAGAAGGATCGCGACATACTCGCTCCCCCATTGAGAAGAAGACGGCAGGTTATCAGCAATTAGCCGCAAGGTTGAGGAAAAAACGTGCAAGATGAGTTTTTTCAGAAACGCGACGGCCGGCCACGAAGGCCGGCCGTCAAGGTTCAGAAACGGATCAGACGAAGGTGATCAAGCACTTAGCAGCGCATTGAGACGCTTGACGTAAGCCGCCGGATCGTCGAGATGACCACCCTCGGCAATAACGGCCTGATCGAGGAGAATGCGCGCCAGATCGTCGAAGTGACCCCCTTCGATGCTCTCGAGACGCGACACCAGTGCGTGCTCGGGATTGAGCTCTAGAATCGGCTTCACTTCCGGCATCGGTTGCCCGGCGGCTTCCATCATCCGCCGCATCTGGAAGCCCATCTCGTGTTCCGGCAGCACCACGCAGGCCGGCGAGTCGGTCAGTCGATGGGTCACCCGTACCTCCTGAACCTCGTCGCCCAATGCTTGTTGCACGCGCTTGACCAGCCCTTCCTTGGACTTGGCGGTTTCCTCTTGAGCCTGCTTCTCGGCTTCGTCGGCCATATCGTCGAGTTCCAGATCGCCCTTGGCCACGTCGGCGAAGGACTTGCCGTCGAACTCGGTGAGATGGCTCATCAGCCACTCGTCGACTCGGTCATGCAACAGCAGAACTTCAATGCCTTTCTTGCGGAAGATCTCGAGGTGCGGGCTGTGGCTCGCGGCCTTGAACCCGTCAGCGACGATGTAATAGATCTTCTGCTGTCCTTCCTTCATGCGCTCGACGTATTCCGAAAGCGACTGATCCTGAGTCGTGCTGTCGGTATGCGTGGTCGAGAAGCGCAGCAGGCCGGAGATCTTGTCGCGGTTGGCGTAATCTTCCGCCGGCCCTTCCTTGAGCACATCACCGAAGGTGTTCCAGAAGGTCTGATAGGCTTCCTTGTCCTTCGACAATTTCTTGAGCATGTCCAGCGCACGCTTGGTCAAGGCGGACTTCATCGAATCCACCTGTGGCGACTTCTGCAGCAGCTCGCGGGACACATTCAGCGGCAGGTCCCGTGAATCCAGCACGCCCTTGATGAAGCGCAGATAAAGCGGCAGGAATGCTTCGGCATCGTCCATAATGAAGACGCGCTGAACATAAAGCTTGAGCCCACGCACCCCGTCACGCTGGTAGAGATCGAACGGTGCGCGCTCGGGAACGTAGAGCAGGCTGGTGTATTCGAGCTTGCCCTCGACCTTGTTATGGCTCCAGATCAACGGGTCGCTGAAGTCATGAGAGATGTGCTTGTAGAAAGCCTTGTATTCGTCATCGCCGATGTCGGCCTTGGGGCGAACCCACAGCGCGGTCGCTTCGTTGACGGTCTCCCAACTGACGGTCTCGCTGCCGTCGATCTCATTACCCTCTTCATCGTGCGCCTTTTCGACCTTTGGCATGCGCACCGGCACGTCGATATGGTCGGAGTACTTGCGTACCAGGTTCTTGAGACGGAACTCGTCGGCAAATTCCTTGGCGTCTTCCTTTAAATGCAGCACGATCTCGGTGCCGCGCTCAGGACGGTCGATATCGGCGATGGTGAATTCGCCCTCGCCCTTGGAACGCCACTCGATACCCTGGTCGCTACCGGCGCGGCGGGTACGTACCACCATTTCATCGGCAACGATGAAACCGGAGTAGAAACCGACACCGAACTGACCAATCAGCTTGGCATCCTTCTGCTTCTCGCCGGAAAGCTGCTTGAGAAAGTCGGCCGTGCCGCTCTTGGCAATGGTGCCCAGATTCTGAATGACTTCGTCACGATTCATGCCGATTCCGGTATCACGCACGGTCACCGTGCCTGCTTCGGCATCGTGTTCGATCTCGACACGGAGTTCGGCGTCGCCCGCGTAGAGCCCATCGTTCTCCAGCGCCTCATAACGTAGCTTGTCGCAGGCGTCCGCCGAGTTGGAAATAAGCTCGCGCAGAAAAATTTCCCGATTGGAGTACAGGGAGTGGATCATCAAGTGGAGAAGCTGCTTGACTTCGGTCTGGAAGCCGAGAGTTTCTTCTTGAGTCGCAGTGGTCATTGATGGGCCTCTTGACGCTAGTACGTAATGAATACGAAACGGAATAAACCGAATGCAATAAGGATGTTCAGCGATATGGGGCTGGCTGATGCCATTTCAAGCCCGTACTTTTCAAACTCGTTTGTTCAACAAGTCATTTAGTCGGCGACGACATCCTGGTCGTCGTCGATACCTTTCCAGCGGCGGTAGTCGCCCATTGCGCGGTCGACTCGGGTCAGCAGCCAGCCCACGATGAAGACGTCATCGACTAGACCGATGATCATCAGAAAATCGGGGATCAGATCCAGCGGCGATACCAGATAGACGAAAGCCAGCGCCATCCAACCGAAGGCTGCCCAAGGGATCGGCCGATAGCGTCCCCGGAACACATCCATGGACATCGGCCCGAAAACCCGAAAAGCTCGCCCGATACGAGCCAAGGCGCCACCGCGCTGCTTGAGTCGGGAAAACTGTGTCACAAAACGCCAAGGGTTCATGAGGGACCTCCGATGAGGATGTTAGGCGCAGAAACATTCGATCGACATCGACCTGAAGCTTAAATGGTCACGATGCGCGCCAGATTCAACGTTACCGTCACGAAAGATCGTTCAGATCGACGCGTCGGGACGCCGCCAAGAGTCACGCTCAAGGACGACGTCATCCAGCCGTCTTAAAATCTTCGCTACCAGACACTACCCAAGCCGGCCACCATCGGCGACGATGGGCGCTGAGTCGACCTCCCATGCAACATCTGAGTCGACATCCGATGAGTCGACGTCGCTTCGAGGCGCGTTACGATGGCAGCCCCCTCCGTGACGCAGTCTTGCCAAGAGCGCGATCTGTACAAGCACGCGCTTCGTAGAACAGCGCTTCGAGAAAGAGAGAGACCCAATGCCCGCATTGCCTATCCGCAGACGTTGGTTGAGCTGGTGCCTGGCAGGCGCCATGGGAGTGAGCGCCTCGGCCAGCGCGGCCGTCCCATCCAGTGTGAACACCAGTAACGATCAAGTCATGAAGCAGGCTCTGGATGCCGCTCGCGACCGCCGTTGGGGGGATATCAATCAGCCCGCCATTCAGAATCACGTGCTGGCCGGTTACGTCGAATACCATCGACTCCGCGCCCGGCTTTCCACCGCCTCGGCGGCAGAGATCAACGACTTCATCGTGCGTTACGGTGACTCTCCGCTCGCCGACTGGATGCGTGGCGCGGCTCAGACTCAATTTGGCAAGCTGGGACGCTTCGAAGATCTGCTGGCCATCAGCGATGGAGAGCCCTCCAGCACCATTCGTCAGTGTTATTACTATACCGCGCTGCTCGACAAAGACCCTGCTCAGGCTGCCGCGGGCGGCGAAGCACTATGGCATGTCGGCGCGTCGCAGCCCACGGCCTGCGACGCCCTGTTCTCGACGCTCGAAGACCGCGGCGTATTGACCGATGAAGACACCTGGGAACGCATGATGCTGGCCTGGGAAAACGGACAGAGTGGGCTGGTTACCTATCTCGAGCGTGGTCTCGGTGATTCCTGGCAGCGAGCGCTCGACAGCTTCGATCATGTCCGGGGCAATTATACGGCCGTCACCCAGGTCCCGTTGGATCTTGGCCCTCACGGCGAGGCCAGCGGCGCATTGATCACTGCCGCGATGCACGGCCTGACCCGCGCAGACACCGAAGCTTCACTTGAGGCATGGCGCAAGATTTCATCTCACATCTCACTCACTGAAGACCAGCGCGATCGGATCGAGCATGACTTGGCGTTTTATTCGATGGTTCGCGATGTCGGTAATAACCAGGGCTGGGTCGACGCGACCCTACCGCGCTTGGCAGATGCCGATTTGATCGAACTCCGGATTCGCAATGCGGTCACCGAGGGTAACTGGGGCAACGTCGCCCGTTGGAGCGAAGCGCTGCCGCCGGATGTGCGCGCCGAGGCGCACTGGCAGTATTGGCTCGGCCGCGCGAGCGAGGCGATGGGCAACGACGCCAAGGCCCACCAGGCTTACCAATTGGCCGCCAGGGATCGCAGCTTCTTTGGCTTTGCTGCCGCCGATCGCCTAGGGCAGCCCTATCAATTGCAGATGGCCAATACTGACGTCACTACGCTTCAGCGAGAGCTGACGGGCATGCTGCCCGTGGTACAGCGTACCGAGGCGTTGATGCGGATCGGCGAAGAGGGGCTTGCGCGCAGCGAATGGTACACCGCTGCCGCCCGCGACACGCCAGCTCAGGCCGAAGCGCTGGCAGATTACGCCATTCGTCAGGGCTGGTACGGCATGGCGATCCAGACCACTATCGCCGCCAAACAGTGGGATGCCCTACCATGGCGGTTCCCGGCCGCCTACCGTGATTCGTTCCTTAAATGGGGCGAAACCAACCAGGTCGATCCCTACTTGCTAATGGGTATCGCGCGGCGCGAGAGCGCTTTCAACCCCTTTGCCGCGTCACCGGTCGGTGCCCGAGGTCTAATGCAACTGATGCCCGGCACTGCCGATCATGTCGCTCGAGGGCTCGGGATCAGTGCCCCCAGCATGGCGGAATTGTTCGAGCCTCAGATAAACATTCGTCTCGGCAGCACCTATATTCGCTCGATGCTGGAGCGCTACCGCGGCAATCGAATTGCCGCAACGGCGGCCTACAACGCCGGCCCTCAGCGGGTGGATCGCTGGCTGACCTCCGCACCACCCGAGTTCGATCGTTTCGTCGAAAGCATTCCGTTCCGCGAGACTCGCGACTACGTGCAGGCGGTGCTGGCATACCGGGTGATTTTCGAAAGCCTCGCCAAGCAAGGCGACACCCAAGGCGTCGCCATGCTGTCTTCGGCCGAGCGCCAAGGTAACTACGATCCTACGCTGATCGCACGTAACTGAGGCTAGGCCTTACCCCAGCCCTTTGCGACAGCAAAACGCCCCGGCCGTCCAGGAATCAGCTCAACTGATTCGTTTAGGACAGGGCCGGGGCGTTTTTCGATGAGACTCGAGAGTCACGGGATTGATGAGTCGATCTATAACAACCAGATACCGATGCCGGCTCCCCCCCCTAGCGTGACGCCGAGCCCCATCAGCATCATCAGGCCGTCCCCCGCCGTCAGCCCCAACGCCATGATCGCGATCGCCAGCGCCGGTATGGCTGCCGCGAACGGCAGCAGTTCCAGCGGGATCATTCCCAATCCGAGTACGACCATCAGCAGGGCAAGCAGACGCTGAGTGACATCTCCTATCAGCCAGCGCAGCCGAGGCTGCAGAAAGCGATCGATGCGACGCGTCCAGGGTTTGGCCCGTTGTGTGACACGGTGCCAGCGGTCATGACTGACGCCCCGTTCACCCAACACTTTGGGAAGCCATGGACTCTTGCGCCCGAACACCAGTTGAATCGCCATCAACGCGATGAAGATACCGCAGGCGCTGGGCACTCCCGGCACGCCGCCGGTTGGCAACAACGCGATCAAGGCCGGTAACAGCACTACCGGCCCGAATCCCCGGGCATTGAAGGTATCGATGATATCCTGCAGCGTGATCGTGTCGTCCGCGACCTGGCGGTCGAGCGTTTCGAAGATATCGGTAAGCTTCATTCGCTCCGACATGCGTCACCTCCTTGTGACATCGTCTGTGGCATCGTCCGTGACATCGCCCTATGCCCCTTTGACGTGGCGCTATGACATTCTCCCCGCCCCGGAACATCGAATGTTGACTCCGGACGGGCTTCCGCAAGCTCTGCGAGAGCCGTTGATCCACGCTACAGCCCGCGCCGCGCGTGTTTGAGCGAAATCTGATCATTGAGCGTCCAGAAATCGTAGAGCACCCCGACCAGGAACAGACCACCGGTGAACAGGTAGATCAATCCTGTAATCCATTTTCCCATGTACATCCGATGAACACCGAATACTCCCAGGAATGTCAGCAGGATCCAGCCCAACGTGTAGCTGATCGGTCCGGCTCGAAAGCGTAGGTCCGCCTGCCGATCCATGCTTGGAATGAGGAACAGATCGATCAGCCAGCCGATCCCGAATAACCCCAATGTCAGAAACCACAGCGTCCCGGTAACGGGTTTACCGTAGTAAAAGCGATGGGCTCCGGTAAATCCGAAGATCCACAATAGATAACCGATGACCTTGCTGTGGGTGTCGTTGAGACTGATTTCGCGTTGCACCACGCACGTCACTCCTGACTTGTCCGATGAATAAAACGGGCGGCACTCGCCGATCGAGGCCGCCCTTTTCGAGGTGAGCGATAGCTTACCCGAGACACCTGCCCTGACGCATGCCTGATCATGACGTCAGAATGGAAACATTCACTGTCCGTGTGACGAAATCCGCGAATCGCGCCGCGTCACTACCGGGAAGGCGTCAATTGTGACAGGGATATATCAATCTTCTTAAAAAGAGTTAATAAAACCATACTGCATGACGCGATCAGCCCGAAAAATCGGCTCGAACGACTATAGACGCGCGCAAAATTTCCCACTATGGTTCGAAAGCGGGGTATGGAAAACGGCTCTATCAAAGTCAAGACGCTTGCGCTTGCCCAGGTATGGCCACCAATGCAACATTCGTTGCGTAGGTTTGCAGGTAGAATGTCGTCGGTTGTTAGTCGATTTCGTCCAACTCCTAGTGCGCATTCCCCCCTAGCCTGACCACGCGTTTCGGGCATCCCCCCGGGAGGCTCGGGTACATCACTATGCAAGTTAAGGATATCGACAATGGCAACTGGCACTGTCAAATGGTTTAACGACACTAAAGGCTACGGCTTCATCTCCCCAGACGACGGCGGCGATGATCTGTTCGCGCACTTCTCCGAAATTCAGGCAGACGGCTTCAAGACTCTGCAGGACGGCCAGAAGGTTACCTTCGACGTCACGCAGGGTAAAAAAGGCCTTCAAGCCGCCAACATCAAGGTATCTGGCTAGTCCCAGTCAATGGTCACAGACGCCGGGACTTCGGCCCCGTCGCCCGACCGCCTTGAACAAAGCCCACCTCTCGGTGGGCTTTTTAGTGCGCAATCCAGCGACGCTCAAACCAACAAGTTCGCTGCGTTCCGGCGACTCGGCTCAAGGCTCGCCGATGTCCTCGTTCCAGACGTCCGGGTAGGCCGCGATGAACTGCGTCATCAGTTCCCGACAGGTAGAGTCATCGAGAACCTCGATCTCGACACCGCGCTCGCGCAATAGTGCCTCTTCCCCCAGGAAAGTGCGGTTCTCGCCAATGACTATTCTGGGGATGCCATACAGGAGAATCGCCCCGCTACACATCGAACATGGCGACAGCGTGGTGTAGAGCACCGAATCACGGTAAATCGAGGCAGATAGTCGACCGGCGTCTTCCAGGGCATCCATCTCCCCGTGCAGAATGGCGCTGCCCTTTTGCTGGCGCTGATTGTGCCCACGACCAATGATCTCGCCTTGGTGCACCAGAACCGAACCAATCGGAACGCCACCGTTGTCGAGACTGCGTCTTGCCTGATCGATAGCAGCCTGCATGAATTCGTCCATTCAAGCCTCCTTCTCCATTCACTCGCCGGTCTGTGCTTGCCGGTGTGTTCTCGCCGATCAGGGCTTCCACCCTTTTAAGCGCTGGTGATCATTCGGACTGATGCAATAAAGGGCAGTTCTCCGGCACCACCAACGGCAGCGCATCACGATCCAGCGACGCACGGAAATGCTCGTAGCGCCGCGGTTCACCGTCGAGATTCAAGGGAAAAGCCCCATCACTGTCGAACTCGACCCAAGGCACGCGCAGATAGCGTACGAACTCACCGTCCTGCGGCAGATTTTCGAGTTCGTCGATGATCCGCTTTAGATCGCCCAGCGAGTTGAAATGACGTACAAACAATAACTCGAGCAGACCATCGTCCAATCTGGCGGAAGGCGCCAGACGCTGACCACCCCCAGCCTGAGAACCATTGCCGATCGCCAGCATGAACAAAGGAACTCGTGCCTCACCGTCCGGCCAGCGCATATGTCCTTCGTAGGGTTGGTAATTCCATGCTTTCAGCATGCCCATCAGGGAATAGGCGCCTCCCCCCAGAAGTCGCTTGAGCCCTACCGGCGTCGAAGTAGTGATCTCAGCCCCGAAGCCGCCGGATGCCACATTGATAAAGGCTTCGTCATCGAGCTTGCCGACATCCACCTGGCGAATGGAGCCCGTCAGTGCCAACTCGAGCGCGTCCCGCGGCGCCATCGGCACGTTCAGCCCGTTGGCAAAGTCATTGGCGCTTCCCAATGGCAAAACGCCTAATGCCGGACGCTGGTCGGGGAGCTGGCGCATCAGTCCTGCGACGATTTCGTTGATCGATCCATCGCCGCCACCGGCGACGATTCGCGTCGCCCCGGCTGCGACGGCATTATCGACCAGCCAATCCCCATCACCGCCCTCCCAGGTCACACGAACCTGGAGATCGTGTCCCTGACGGCGCATAGACTCGACCGCCTGCCGGATTTCCGGCTGCTGCGCCGATTTACCGTTTAGAATCAACCATGTGCTGTCCTTGCCATGACTGGCCATACCAATCGCTTCCTTTCCTGGGCCCGACCAATTACCGACGTCGTGCCATGATCTTCCACGGCTTCGTTGCCGCCAACCGTCTCATTCTAGCGTGTTCCGCCCATGTCGTTTTCGAGCCCGTTAAACCGCACTCTAACGCAGCACTGGTCTATCCGACGTCTCGACGAAAGACCTACGTTCGTGCAAGGCGATGAGGCTGTGACACTCGCCATACTGAATCTTTCCATCGACGGTGATCACTCGCTGGAATCGGCGTATTCCGTCACTCGATTTGCCAGTACCCACAGGGCAATCCCGCCCCCGCAGCAGATCCATGCCAGCGAAACCTGTGGCGCCAAGGGCGTCATCAGCAATAGCGTTGCCACAGAGGCACCGCCGCCCAGTTGAATAGCTCCCAGCAGCGCCGCCGCTGTCCCCGCCCGTTCGGGAAACGGCTCCAGCGCCAGACTGGCCGCCGCCCCCAATACCATCGAAAAACCGACCGAGAGTATGGCTATGGGCCCCATGAAGGTCACGATCGATACGGGTACGGTTCCATAGAGGCAGGCGATCAGGGCGCCCCCGCCAACGACGACGACCAGGCCCCGCTGCACCGTCGACTGTCTTCCCCAGCGTGCCATCAGCCTCGGCACGATGAAGAATGCCACCGTACTGACCAGAGCGTTGCCCCCGAACCATAAGCTGAAGACCCACTCCGGTTGGCGCAGTTGATCCATCATCACTACCGGCGCCGCTGATACATAGACGAGAATCGCCGCCATCATCGTACTAACGAGAATGGCGTAATAGAGAAACCGGCGGTTGAACAGCACCGGCCGATACCGTGACCACCGGTAGAGGCGCTTTTCAATGAGCGTACCGGGCGGTCGAGTCTCGCCGAATCGCCAATACACGCTCAGCCATAGCAACCCCGCGAAGCCGGTCATGAAGGTGAAGTTACTGCGCCACCCCAACGCCACGGTCAGCGCTCCACCCAGTACCGGAGCCAGCGACGGCACCAACGTGAGCGAGCCATTGAGATAGCTGTAGAGCTTGGCGCCTTCGGTCGGCGTATAACTGTCACGGACGGCCGCAAAGGCAACGGTCACGGAAGCGCAAGCGCCGAGCCCCTGGAGTATTCGCGAGAGGTACAGCATTTCGATCGAGACCGCCGTCATCCCGACCAGCGCCGCCACCATGTAGATGGCGACGCCGCCCAGCAGTACCGGGCGACGGCCGAAGCGGTCAGTCAACGGCCCCACCAGCAGCTGCCCGACGCCCACGCTCATCAAGAACAGGGTAATGGTCAATTGCAGCGCGGCGCGGGATCGTTCGAACTCATCGGCCATCGCCGTCAGCGCGGGTAGATAGATGTCGATCGCCAAGGGCGATAACATCACCGCGCCCATCAAAATCCAGAAAGCCGGACGTCCCTCACGTGCCTGCATTAACATCTCGCCACGAATTCAAGAGCGCCCACTCTATCGACTGGTAAGGGAATGACAACCATTCTCGACCTCAGTCCCCCGTGGGGGAGAGCTGGAACTCCAGCAACCGAGCGTGGTCGCGCAGATCGGCGGCCAATGGTGGAATGTACTTTCGATCATGAGTTCGCAACATCATACGATATTCGAACTGGCGGCCGTCGTCGCGGGTGCGATAGCTAAGGCTTTCGATCTTGAATCGATGCGATGCCATTAGATCGTGAATCTGCGCTTCGGCCATCACCGCCTGACTGTCGAATCGCAGGACACACCGGGCAAAGATCCGGCTGGGCATACGCGATTCCACCATCCGGAACAGGGAGAGCGTCAACAAGGTCACCACGGTTGCCAATATCGCCGGAAACAGAAACCCGATGCCGTATAGAATGCCGAGCACGGCAGTCACCCAGATCGAAGCGGCAGTGGTCAACCCTCGGACCGTCAGCCCCTCCTTGAAGATGACACCGGCTCCCAGGAAACCGATCCCCGTCATGATACCCTGAGCCATTCGGGTCGGATCGGTACGGATCGTGGCTTCCGGCACCGTTGTACCCAGCCACTGCCATTGATACATCGTGACCATCATCAGTAACGCCGACGAGACGCAGACCAACGCGTGTGTACGGAATCCCGCCGGCCGCCCGTGAAAAGTCCGCTCCAGACCGATCAGGCTTCCCGCCAGCCAGGCCATCCCCAAATGTATCAACATCGTCCAGGATTCTGGCGACATAGCTGGCTATCTCCTTGTCTTGTTTACGACTATCGTTTCGTTTAAGACTATCTTTTCGTTCAAGACTGTCGCTTCAGCATAATGCTTGCCGCTGGCCATCGCAGCCAAACCTGACGGTTAGCGCGGACTGCGGACGCTACCTTTTCCTCGCCACGAAGGAACGCAAGCTTGAGTAAACACCACAGCCTTACCCCGCCCAGCCGTGTCAAAGAGGGTGAGGACGAGCACGACCTGCAGCTCAATGGCGAGGATCTGCCTTCGAAAGCGGCTGCGGTTCATGAGTCCATTCGCGAAGAAGGCGAAAAGGAGTTGAGCCGCACCGTGTCGGCGTTGCTCTGGTCTGCCATTGCCGCCGGCCTCTCGATGAGCTTTTCGATGCTGGCGAAAGGCCTGCTGCGAGCGCACCTGCCGGACAACGATATCGGGTTTCTGGTCGAGTCGCTGGGATATACGGTGGGCTTTCTGGTGGTGATCATGGCCCGCCAGCAGCTCTTCACCGAGAATACCGTGACTGCCGTTCTGCCGGTAATGAGCCAACCCCGCCTTGGCAAGTTTGTCTGTTTGCTTCGCCTCTGGGGCGTGGTGCTGATCGGCAACCTGGTCGGCGTCGCCGTTTCCGCGTGGGCCATTCTGGCACTGCCGATTTTCTCGATGCAGACCCATGAAGCCTTTCTCGCCCTGGGGGAACACATCCTCGTGAACACCCCGATGCAGATGTTCTCCAAGGGCATCGTCGCCGGGTGGATGATCGCGACCATGGTATGGCTGCTACCCAGCGCGGGTAGCGCCAAGATCTGGGTGATTCTGATCGTGACCTACCTTGTCGCAATCGGAGAGTTCACCCATATCATCGTCGGCTCGACCGAAGTGATGTACCTGGTCTTTTCCGGCCATGCGAGCTGGGCGGAATATCTATTCCGCTTCGGCCTGCCCACCCTGCTCGGCAACGTCGTTGGAGGTACGTTCATTTTCGCACTGATCAGCCATGCCCAGATTCGCAGCGACAGCGATCGCTGAGGCACCGTTTCTAATCTGATGACAGCAAACGTATACGGGGCGCCGATCTGGCGCCCCGTATACTTTTCTGCCGACACATGATGCGTCTATAGAGTCCGCTCGACCTCGCGATCCTGGGTAGACCCTACAGTCGTTGTCGCCAGGTTGATGCCAGCGATCAGCGCCTTGAGCGACGCGCTGACGGTGTCACTATCTTCGGCCACGGCACACACGCGCTGTCCGTCGACATTGAGCTGGACGAAAGCGATGGCATTGGCCTCGCTGTCGCCGCCCAGCGAGTGTTCCGCGTAGTCGACGATACCGACGCTGATGCCGGAGTGTCGCTGCCAAGCATCGGTAAAAGAGGACATCGCGCCATTACCCTTGCCCGAGAGCCGCAGCGTCTCGGCGCCTTGCCACAGTGTCACTTCGATTCCTTCGTCCTGGCCCTTGGAAAGGCGATAATCGGCCAGCGACAACGGTGATTCGCAGGTAAAGCGATCGAACATCACCTGGCGAATGATCTCGCTGGAAAGCTCGCTGGCCCGCTTCTCGCTTTCCTGCTGCACGTAGGGCGCCAGCGCCAGCATCATCCAGCGGGGCAGACTGATCCCGTAATCGCGCTCGAGCAGGAACGCCATGCCGCCCTTGCCGGACTGACTGTTGACCCGAATGACCGCCTGATAGTCGCGACCGATGTCATGCGGATCGATCGGCAGATAGGCGACCTGCCAGGGTTCGTCCGGCTGCTGGTGCTTGAGCGATTTACGGATAGCATCCTGATGGCTGCCCGAAAAGGCGGTATAGACCATTTCACCGACCCACGGATGGCGCGGGTGGATCGGAATATTGGTGCATTCGTTGACCACCTCGATGATCTCGTCCGGCCGCGACAGATCCAGCTCGGGATCGATACCCTGGCTGTAGAGGTTCATCGCCAGGGTAACGATATCCATGTTGCCGGTGCGTTCGCCGTTGCCCAACAAGGTACCCTCGACACGTTCCGCACCGGCCAGCAGGGCCAGCTCCGCGGAGGCCACCGCACCGCCGCGATCGTTATGGGTATGCACCGAGATGATCACACTGTCGCGACGGCTGATGTGTTGGCAGAAGTACTCGATCTGGTCGGCGTGATGATGCGGCCCGGCCACTTCGACTGTGGTCGGCAGATTGAGAATGCACTTGTTCGACGGAGTCGGCTGCCAAACGTCCATGACCGCTTCGCAGATCCGCAGCGAGAAATCGATCTCGGTGCTGGAGAAGCTCTCGGGAGTATATTCAAAGCGCCACGCCACCTCCGGGTAGCGCTCGGAATAGGTCTTGACCCAGGTCGCGCCCTGCACCGCGATATCGACGATTCCATCGCGGTCCATCTCGAACACGCGTTCGCGCTGGACGGTCGAGGTGGAATTATACAGATGGACGATGGCGCGCTTGGCCCCGACCAACGATTCGAAGGTCTTCTCGATCAGATGTTCGCGGCACTGCACCAGTACGGCGATGGTGACGTCGTCGGGAATCTGACCATCCTCGATCAGCCACCGCACGAAATCATAGTCAGGCTGGCTCGCCGACGGGAACCCGACCATCACCTCCTTGATGCCTACCTTGACGATCTGGTGCCAGAAGCGCTTCTTCTGCTCGACGCTCATCGGTTCCAGTAGCGCCTGATTGCCATCGCGCAGGTCCTCGCTCACCCAGATCGGTGCGTGATCGAGATCACGATCCGGCCATTGGCGATCGAAGGCAGGCACGCGGGGCGCCGGGCGGTATTTTCTATGATCAAAGGCGCGATGATCGAAAGCAGACATGGTGAAATTCCTGAAGGTGAAGAATTCGGCGCGTTCCGACCGCTGGTGACGGTCCGGTCATCGTGCCGCACGGCGGGATATCCCATGCGTGCGATTCCGCAGCTTGTGGCGGCGGGTATGGACGACAGAAACAGTGTAGAACGTTTCTCACGACAGTTTCTTGCGAACAAAGGCAGGAATCGAAGTATATTGGCATAAAATTGCCGAAAAAATTTAATTACTGGTAGAAATCACCTATGGACCAATCAGCGCCGTTAGTACTGGATCGATACGACCGACGCATCCTCGAACTCCTCCAGCAGGAGGGGCGTATCAGCAACCAGGAACTTGCCGACCGTATCGGCCTCTCGCCCTCCCCTTGTCTACGGCGCGTCAGAGCGCTGGAAGAGAATGGGTTGATCGTGCGATACCGTGCCGATATCGACGCGCGCCCTCTGGGCTACCAACTGATGGCGCTATTGCACATTTCGATGGATCTCCACACGCCGGAGCGCTTCGACAACTTCGAGCGGCACATACGCGAGGTGCCCAATGTCATCGAGTGCCTGATCATTACCGGCCAGGCGGCGGACTTCCAGCTCAAGATTCTGGTGCGCGACATGGACGACTATCAACATCTGCTACTCCATGTCATCAATCGAATCGAAGGCGTCACCGGCGCCCATACCAGTTTCGTGCTACGGCGCGTGTTCGAGAATCGGCCGGTTCCCACCGACCTCGTCGCCACGCCGTGAGGTGTTCGCCCCGTTCTCATTAGACGATTGCGCAATTGTCGAGATGGCGACGTCAGGTTAAGACTTTGCATGCAAAGTTCATCTTAGAAAAACAAACACGCCTAGCGAGGTCATCATGAAACGATCAAGCCCACCCCGTCACCTCAGCCTGTTGTTGTCCGCTGCCGTACTGGCCTCGCCACTGGCTTGGGCTGATTATCCCGAAAAGCCGATCACGCTGATCGTACCCTGGGCGGCAGGCGGCGGTACCGATGCGACCGCTCGCATCATCGCCTCGTCGCTTGAGGAACAGCTCGGACAGACGATCAACGTCCAGAACCGAACCGGGGGCAGTGGCGTCGTCGGCCATACGGCGATTGCCAACGCCAAACCCGACGGTTACACCCTAGGGCTAGCGACCGTCGAAGTCGCGATGATGCACTGGCAAGGGCTGACCGATCTGACCTATCAGGATTTCACGCCGATCGCTCAGATCAACTTCGATTCCGCGAGTCTTTCGGTGGCTGGCGACTCCCCATTCAAAGACCTCGAAGACTTCGTGACGCAGGTCAAAGACAACCCTCAAGGCACCTATACGGCGTCCGGCACCGGCCTGGGCGGCATCTGGCACGTCGCACTCAACGGGTTTCTGATGGATCAGGACATCCCTGCCGGGAAGATTACCTGGATTCCCAGCCAGGGCTCGGCGCCGGCTATGACCGAGCTGGCATCCAACAGCATCGATCTGGTGGCCTCGTCTGCCCCCGAGGCGAGATCGATGATCGATGCCGGAGAGCTTCACAGTCTCGGCGTCATGACCCCCGAAAGGCTCAAAGGCTTTCCCGATATCCCCACGTTCAAGGAGCAGATCGGGAGTGATTTCACGTTAGGTGCTTGGCGAGGCATCGTCGGCCCCAAAGGGATGGATGAAGACGTGGTAGCAACGCTGGAAGACGCTCTCAAGAAAGCCTACGAAAGCGACGCCTACCAGAACTTCATGGCCAAACAGGGCTATGGAGTAGTGTGGCGAGATGCCGATGACTTCACGCAGTTGATGGCTGAAGACGATGAGAAGTTCGGCAAGATAATGGGCGAGATGGGTTTGACCAACTAGATCACCTCCGTTACTGGATTGTCTCCATTAAAGAAGTGAAATCGCTGACTATTGGATAGTGTTGTTCCGAGCGGGCCGGCGCAGCGAATGCCCGGCCTGTTCTATTTCTTTCCCCAGCCACGACAGGAAGCCGTAGCCATGCAACTGCCACAGAATCCCTTCAAACGTTCACTCGACGGCAATCCACGCTATGGTTGCTGGGCCGGGTTCGGCACCGGCTACGTCACCGAGATTCTCGCCACTACGGGCTTCGACTGGCTGCTGATCGACGGCGAACATGCGCCCAACACGGTGCCTTCCGTGCTGGCCCAACTGCAGGCCATCGCTCCCTATGCGATCGCCTCCAATGCCAGTGCTCCTGTGGTGCGAACCGTCAACCACGATCCGGCGCTCATCAAGCAGTTGCTCGATATCGGTGCGCAGACGTTGATGATCCCCATGGTCGATACACCTGAGCAGGCGGCGAAACTGGTGGCAGCGACCCGCTACCCGCCCCACGGGTTCCGGGGTGTCGGCGGCGGCCTGACCCGGGCAACTCGTTGGGATAGCGTCGAAGATTACCTGGCCCGAGCCCATGAAGAGCTCTGTCTGGTGGTGCAAGTGGAGTCGCAGACCGGCGTCGACAACGCCGCTGCGATTGCGACCACGGAGGGGGTCGATGCCGTCTTCGTTGGCCCGGTGGATCTATCCACCGGTGTCGGCCATGCCGGCAACCCCAATCATCCGGACGTACAAAAGATGATTCGTCACACGCTGGAGGTGACCAAGGCCGCTGGCAAGGCTGCCGGGATTCTCGCCCCTGCCGAGGCGGATGCCAAACGCTACGCCGAGTGGGGATTCGATTTCATCGCCGTCGGCATCGATGTCAGCCTGCTGCGCCAAGCGGCTGTGGAAACGATTTCCCGCTACAAGCCGGACACACCACAACCCAAGTCGAGCCTCGGTTATTGAGATTCGTCACTACAAGTGTCATTGCCAAATGAATGAAAACTTTAAAAAAGCCCCGGCCACATCCTGTGACCGGGGCTAGGCTAAGCCAGGTTTTCTCCGCAATATCGACAAACCGATATTGATTTTTGGAGGCCTTCGCCACCACGACTATTTTTCACTTCCTGCTGCTTTTCTGTCGCAATACGCGTCGCCATCACAGGTCCGATACTGCTCTTGCTGCTGGCAAGATAGCTCTCTTTTCCTGAGGGAAAAGGATCAAACATCGAAACGATCTCGCTTCCTTCATACCGCAAGCCTATATCCTTGAGCATGTGCGCATTAAGGCCCTTCAACGCTTTCAAGTCGCGTTGACGCTGGCGAGAACCTTCGAGGCGTTTTATCAGGTTTTTGACGATAGTCGATAACGGCATGATTCCGAACTCCTGTTTATCGGAGGCCGGACACGAGTCGCGGGAAAAAGAGGAGATTTTTCGTCTTCCGGCCGCGACGGGTGTCGCGGCCGGTGATGAACATCAATCCATGGCGCGCGACTCACAGCGTGCTCGCATACCGTGCAGGCGCACGATATTGAAGAACGATGTAAAAGTCGGGCAATGAAAGTTCATCACGATTTCCGAAATGTAATGGATCTTTACTGAAACGAAATTACCGAAAGACATGAATTAACGCCTTCCGATGATTTTGATTAAAATCGAGTCGTTCAACGAGGTCAACCATTAACGACAAAAAACCGACCCCTTTTCGAGTTTCCACACGAGAGCAGAGTTAGAACCAAAAAACGCGCTCCGCAGAGCGCGTTAGCTGCATGCCATACTGGCGGATCAATCTTTACGCGTAGGTGTTGATCTGCGTTCCTACCGTACCGGAGGCCGCCAACGCCGGTGAAGGCGCCACGGAAGACATCAGTTGCTCGATATGCGAGGCCTGTCCATCCAGGGACTTCTTCAACAGACTGTTCTGCGCTTCCTGGTTTTGATTGAAGTTCTGTAGCGCCAACGCGGTGCCGACGGCGGCATTGACTGCGGTATCCATCGCAAACTCCTTGAGTTGAAGAAAGGTCTTCCATCTATCAGTCTTACGGTTTTTCGATCTTTCGGTCCATCCACCCGGCTATCGGCCGATCCGCTCATCAACTTTAGCCATCGGTGATAGAGTCGATTTGGGTCAGAAGTCAGTCGCTATTGCCTCGGAATGCGCTCGGCTATCGCCCACGCTAGCTCGTTCGACGCCAAACCGGACGTTGCCCTGTCAGCCAGTTGCCTATTCACCAAGGAAGACCAATGTCCAAACTCTCGATGACGACCGCGCTCGCGCTGTCGACTCTGGCCACCTTGAGCGGCTGTCAGCAGCGCGATGCTTCGCCGGTGGACACCAGCGCTCACAGGGACACATTCCACGCAGCAGATCATCCGCTGAGCGTAAAGTATGACGCCTCGTTGGTTCGCGTCGATGGCAAGCTTTCCAGCTATTTCGACGACGGTGGCTGGCAACTGGCGGATGACGCACCCGGCGAGCGATTGATCCTGTTGAAGTTGCCCGAGTCCGACGAGATCACCACGGCGCTATGGCGCCTCGGGGCGAGCAAAGACGCGGCTGCCGTCGACCACTGTCTGAACCTGCCAGCCAACGCGCAAGCGATGTCATCGAAAGTGACCATTGCCGGGGAAGCCTTTACTGGCTTCACGCTTGGCGATGCCGGAATGAGCCACTTCCAGAACGCGGAGGGCTATCGCGCCGTGGTCGATGGCAGCTGCTACGCCATCGATCTCATCGTTCAGGGCACCAGCGGTGAAGTTTACGACCCGCCGCGCCAGCCACCGTTTTCCCGGGAAGATGCCATGGATCGATTGCACTCGGTCAATGACGGCGTGTCGTTCTACCGCGAGTGATACTCATGGGGAGTTGAATGTCGTAAGTCGCCGGCCATCATTTCAAGGTACGGGGGAGTATCCGCCCTATTTCGTATCGCCTGCTTGAGCATCCGCTGCCCCGGTTGAGAGTAGCGCCTTGCGGCCGCAGGACACCGCCATGGAGCGGCTGCTAAACTGCGGCGGCTCGTCCCAAGGATTGGATCATCATATGAAATATATCGGAGCCCACGTCAGTGCCGCGGGTGGTGTCGATCAGGCCGTTAGCCGCGCCACCGAAATCGGCGCCAACGCCTTTGCGCTGTTCACCAAGAATCAGCGCCAATGGAAAGCCAAGCCGCTCGAGGAAACCACGGTCGAGGCATTCAAGACGGCCTGCCGCGAGCAGGGGTTCGGCCCTGCCCAGATTCTTCCCCATGACAGTTACCTGATCAACCTCGGCCACCCCGAAGCCGAGGCCTTGGCAAAGTCTCGTGCCGCTTTTCTCGATGAGTGCCAGCGTTGCGAACAGCTGGGACTGACGCTGCTCAATTTTCACCCCGGCAGTCATCTCAAGAAGATCAGCGAACCCGACTGCCTGGCACGAATCGCGGAGTCGATCAACGAGACCCACGCCGCCACTCGGTCCGTGGTCGCCGTGATCGAGAATACTGCCGGGCAAGGTTCCAACCTCGGTTTTCGTTTCGAACAACTGGCCGCGATCATCGAGCAGGTGGACGACAAGGATCGCGTCGGCGCCTGCATCGATACCTGCCACGCGTTCGCCGCCGGCTATGATCTGCGCACCGAGGCGGACGCCATCGCCATGCTCGATGTCTTCGAGAACGTCGTTGGTGTTAAGTACTTACGCGGCATGCATTTGAACGATGCCAAGAGCGAGTTCAGCAGCCGCGTTGATCGCCATCACAGCCTCGGCAAGGGCAATATTGGCTTACCAAGCTTCGCCGCGCTGATGCGTGATCCTCGCACCGATGGCATTCCGCTGATACTGGAAACCGTCGAGCCGGCCATCTGGCCCGAAGAGATCCAATGGCTGCGCGATCAGCAGCACGCTGGTTGATCTTCTATACCCGAGACCCGAATCGGGCTCATTACACCACTACGCCCCAAGGAACCTGCTCGACATGGATGGATTCTTCAACTGGCTCGGCGAAGCGATCGGCAACGTCATTCGCGCTGTGATCAACGGTCTACACGCTGTCTTTGGCAATCTTTGGCAGGCAGCCGACGGCTTCGTCGACGGGTTGACCGGCTCGCTCGGCATCAGCGATTCGGTCTTTAGTATCGCCGTACTGGTGATCGGCGTGTTGTTGCTGATCAGCGGCATCCGCTCGCTGATTCGAGGCGGAGTCATTGGCGGCATCGTCTGGCTGTTGCTGGGGCTGCTGATTCTGAGTTGGCTGATTCGCTGAGCCAGGCACCTGTCTCTTGAGGTCAATCGGCGAAAACGCATGCCTATTCCTGTCAGACCCACCCCGTGCCCTTGTCATACGCCCTTCCGTCTACCACCTTGAGGTCGCAAGGTCACATTGATTGGTGACGGGCCGAGGATCAATGCTGCCGAACTCGACTTCGGCGAAATCCACGTCAATCGGGGCGGCGGCGAGTCAGTCCAGGGCTTCCACAAAGACTATCGCAACAGCGGCCTCGGCGGCGAAGACGGCAAGTACGGGTTCGAGGCCTACGTCGAGAGCAAGACCATGTACATGCAACATTCCTGACGCCCGATCGAGTCGCCCACGTTTTACCTGACCTTTCCCGGCAACGGGCCGCCAATGGCGGCCCGTTGTCGTTAACGGCTATCGCCGACTCAACGATGGCAGCACTTGGTCGCGATAGAACCACAGGATGAACACCCCGGTGGCGACCATGACGAGCGCCACGGCCAGCAGGATCGAACCCGTCGCCAGAAAACCGGCCGTCGCGCTCACGATCAACCCACCCAGCGGCTGGGTGAGATTGTTGAGCATCACCACCAGTCCGGTCGTCTTGCCGAAGTCTTCCGGCGGGATGACCCGACGGCGCAGGCTGCGAATCGACACGCTGAACATTTTGTCGAAGCCGATCACCAGCAGGAATCCGAGGGCGTAGAGCGACGAAAACGCGGTCACGCTCGCCATCAGCCCGCCCAGCGCCATGACCGCATAGGCCAACAGCCCCAGCCGGTCCGCCGGTATCACCGACCTTGCCGTGAACAGCAACACCAAAACCGTGGCCAGCGCACCGCCGGCCTGCAACACGCCATAGTAGATTTCGCCATGCTTCTGAACGCCTGTGACAACGGCGGGCGCCGTTGCCAATAGCGTTCCCAGCAGCAGATTGACGGCCATCGCCAGTCCGATCGAGGCCAGCAAGGCGGGACTGGTACGCAGATGGCGGCCGGCAATCAGCAGCGCCCGATACCCGTTGGCCGACGTCGATTGCGGCACAGGAAGATCGGGCCGAACCCGACGCTGCCAGCACCATACGGCAACATCACTCAACGCGAATCCGAGTGCGATGAAGACCACCACGGCTTCCCACTCGATTTGCGCCAGTAGCGTCGCCGCGACCAACGGGCCAAGCACCGTGCCCACTTGATCGAATAGCTGGGCATGGGAGACGAGTCGCTCGTAGCGCGCCGAGCCGAAGGCCTGCACCAGCAGCATTTCACGCGCCATCACACCTTGGGTCGAAAGCACGCCGACCAGCGCCGACAGGCCGATCAACCACGCCACGTGGGGCAACGCCAGATATCCCAGGATTGCGACCCCGCACGTTGCCATGCGCCAGCGTTGACTCAGCCGGAGCAGTCGGTCGTTACGATGACGATCGCAAAGCTGACCGCATACCGGAAACGCCAGAAAACGTGGCAATGTCTCGAAAAAAAAGGCCAGACCCGACCAGGCTACGCTATCGGTCAATTGATAGATGACCAGCGGCACCAGAAACAGCAGCATCTGATCCGCCAGCCGCGACAACAGCAGCGACACGAAAAAGTGGCGATTGGGAAACCTCATCTTAACCGCTCCCTTGCCTGCCTGATCGGGACTGTGAAAGGGTCATCAATTATCAGCCGAAGTCCGTTCCCGACAGGTGACCCAAGAACTGATCAAACGCGGGTGTTCCGTAGCCTTTCCGCCAGGTTACCTGAGTCTTCACTCTGCGCAGCGGTGTACTGATAAGGGTCTCGGGTATTTTCATGGTCCCGAGTACACTCTCCGGCAGCACCGTGACGCAGCGGCCGGTGCTGGCGAGTGCCACCATCACGTGATACGAGGATGTTTCCTGGATCGTCCAGTCGTCGCTCTCCGGTATGTTCAAGGTCTCTTCCGCGATGCGCCGGTAGGTGCATCCCGGCGGAAAGGCCGCCAGCGTTCTTACCGTCGAGTCCTGCTGGTCGGCAATCCCTCTCGGCGACAGCAGTACCAGCGACTCCTCCCAAGCGTCCTGGAAGACCAGGTCGAGAACTTCCAGCCGATCAGATAGCGCACTGTCGAGAAAAGACGGCGGGATCGCCAGAAATGCGCAGTCGAGCCTCCCCGAGCGGACGTCGTCCATCAGCTTCATCGAAGGCCCGGTACCGAGCTCCAGACGCACCGCGGGAAACGCCGTGTTGAAGCTGGCCAGGAAATCCGGCAGGCGGCTGGCCGCGGTGGCTTCCATGCTGCCGATTCGTATCGTGCCGGGTGTTCGCCCGCCCGATACCACGTGCATGGACTCGGCCCGCAGAGAGAGGAGCTTCGCGGCATAATCGAGAAAGGCCTCTCCCGCGTGCGACAGCGAGATGCGCTTGCCGGTGCGCACCAGCAGCTCGGCACCGAGATTCGCTTCGAGCTTCTGCAGCTTGGTCGTCACGTTCGAGGGACTCTTGCCCAACCTTCTCGCCGCGCCGGTCACGCTCAGCTCTTCGGCGACGCAGACGAATATTCTGAGCGATTCGAAATCATCCATGGCGCCCACTCCGCCAAGCCGGGTGTCGATTCTCGGCCATCATTTCAGCGCGGCCCTGATGGCTTCGAGAGAGACTTCCGTTCTCATCTTGAGCGTGTCCGGCGCCAGCTCTTTCTCCGACAGGCTGTTCAGCCAGGCCAGCTTCGGCGTGGCGCGGTAGAAACGCTTGATGCCATCGCCCATAAAACCGCTCAGATCGACCGTTTCATCGGGATACAGCAGACCGAACGCCTTCTCGGCCTCGTCGGCGTTCGTGACTTCGCCTGCCTCACACTGCAGGTAAACACAGCGCAGATTGTTCGTCCCTCTGGCTCGGGTCGAGTCGTAGAACGTGATGAAAGCGCGAGGATTGGCCGCAATGTTGCGGGAATGCACGGCCTGCGCCCATGACGACCAGTAGAACGTCAATGCCGAATCGGGTATGGCCGTCGCTGGCGTATTCCAGGGCACGTCGTCCTGGGCAGTCGCGATATTCGCGTAGAGACAATGAGCCAATATATCGGCGCTACGCTCGGCAAGATCGATAGACATCGTGGCAAACCTCCATTTCAATTTAAAGAATGAAAATAACTTTTCATTTCCAAATAGAGAATATCATGTACGCATTGGAACTCAAGTCAAAGGCATCGCGCCATCGATGGGCGATTCGCCGCCACGTAGTTCGAATGCACACGGACGCTTCGAAGCCATAAAAAAGGCCGCTACGGAGAGCGGCCTCGATTCTTCTGACGGAACAGTCCTGTGCGTTACGGCGCGATCATGCGTCCGCCAGCGCGCGTTCGACCATCTCGAACACGTTGGGCGAAAGCTTCTCCGCGCGGATACGTTCGAGTTCGGCTTTCATCAACGCCTGACGCTGCTCGTCGAAGCGCTGCCAGCGTGTCAGCGGTGTGATGATGCGCGCGGCGATTTCAGGGTTGAGCCGGTTGAGTTCGATCACCACGTCCGCCAGCAGCTTGTAGCCCTCGCCGTCGAGACGATGAAAGTTGATCCGATTCTGGGCGAATGCGCCGATCAGTGCCCGTACCTTGTTGGGGTTCTTCATCGAGAACAGCGGATGCCCCATCAGGAAGCGCACGCGCTCCAGCACATCGGCCTGCGGCCGGGTCACCTGAATCGTGAACCACTGATCCATGACCAGCGGATCGTGAGCCCACTTCTCGCCGAACGCCTTGAGCGCCGGTTCGGCCAGATCGGTCCGATCGCTGTGCGCCAGCAACGTCAGCGCGGCGCGCACATCGGTCATGTTGGCGCTCTGCTCCAACTGATGCTGAGTCAGGCTGACGGCCTCGTCGTTCTCGATGCTCATCAGATAGGCCAAGGCAACGTTCTTGAGACGACGCTGGGCGATCTGCTCCGGGGTCGGCGCGTAGGGCTCGTCGCTTAGATTGTCGCGATAGACAGCGAGAAAATCGTCGCGCAGCTGCCAAGCCAGCGACTGACGCACGAATTCCCGCGCCGCGTGGATCGCATCGACATCGACCACCGGCTGCTGTTCGGCGATATACGCCTCCGACGGCAGCGTCAGCATTTCCGCCAGCACTGCCTTGTCGTCGCCGGGCTCGTTGAGCAAACTGCGATAGGCTTCGATCAGGCGGCTATCCATCACCTTTTCGACGCCGTTACGATGCGCGGCAATCAGGTCATCCAGTGCCAGCAGGGTGAGGCGCTGGCCCGCATCCCAGCGGTTGAAGCCGTCGGAATCATGCGTCAGCAGAAACGCCAGTTCCTCGCGCGAATAGGGATAGCGCAACTTCACTGGCGCGGAAAAACCGCGCAGCAGCGAGGGCACCGGTGCTTCTTCGACGTCAGTGAAGACGAAAGTCTGCTCTGCCTGGCGCAAATGCAGCACGCCATCCTTGCCCAGCTTTTCCGGGCCGTTATCGCCGTTCAGCGTGAGCGTCAGATCGTGACCGGACTTGGTTCCGACCAGGCCCAGGCGGACCGGAATGTGCAGTGGAAGCTTCTCGGTCTGGCCCGGGGTCGCCGGCGTGCGCTGCGACAGGCGCAGGTGATAGTTACCCGTAGCGTAATCGTACTCGCCGTGGGCATCGATCTCAGGCGTCCCCGCCTGGGAGTACCATCGCATGAACTGATCGAGATCCAGCCCGGAGACTTCAGCCATGCAGGTAACGAAATCCTCGATCGTCACCGCCTGACCGTCGAAGCGCTCGAAGTAGAGGTCGCTGCCGCGGCGAAAATCTTCCCAGCCCAGCAGATGACGCAGCATTCGCACGACCTCGGCACCCTTCTCGTAGATGGTCAGGGTATAGAAATTGGAGATCTCGATGTAATGATCGGGACGAATCGGGTGCGCGGTCGGGCCGGCGTCTTCGGCGAACTGCGCGGTCCGGAAGAACGAGACGTCCTCGATCCGTTTGACCGGCGCCGAATTGGCGTCGGCGGAGAAGGTCTGGTCGCGGAAGACCGTGAAACCTTCCTTCAGCGAAAGCTGGAACCAGTCACGGCAGGTGACGCGATTGCCCGACCAGTTATGGAAATATTCATGAGCGACGATACTCTCGACCCGCTGGAAGGTCGCATCGTTGGCGGTCTGCGGATGGGTCAGTACGGCCGCGGAGTTAAAGATGTTGAGCCCTTTGTTCTCCATCGCGCCCATATTGAAGTCGTTGACGGCGACGATCATGAATCGATCGAGATCGTACTCGCGACCGTAGGTCTCTTCGTCCCACTCCATCGAGCGCTTGAGCGAGGCCATTGCGTGCTCGGTCTTGTCGAGATTTTCGGCCTCGACCCAGATCTGCAGCAGGACTTCATGGCCGCTCGTGGTGGTGTGGTGATCTTCGACTTTCTCGAGGCTACCGGCGACCAGCGCGAACAGATAGCTGGGCTTCGGGTGCGGGTCTTCCCAGGTCACGAAGTGGCGACCGTTGGGCAGCTCGCCCTGCTCCACCGGGTTGCCGTTGGAGAGCAGCACCGGTAACGAGTCGCGATCACCGATCAGCGTCGTCGAGAACGTTGCCATCACGTCCGGACGATCGGGATAAAAGGTGATTCGGCGGAAACCTTCCGGCTCGCACTGCGTGCAGAACATCCCGTTGGAACGATAGAGACCCTCTAACGCGGTATTGGCGTCGGGGTCGATCTCGACTTCGGTATCGAGCAAAAAACGCTCCGGCACCGTGGAAACGATCAACTTGTCATCGCCAACTTCGAACTCTCCGGCCTCCAACGTCCGGCCGTCGACCGCGATGCTGATCAGCTTGACCTGCTCGCCGGCCAGTTCCAGCGGTAGGCTGGTTTCAGCGTCATCGGGCTCGCGATCGGGATGGCGTTCCACATGCAAGCGCGCCTTGACCCGGGTTGCGGACGGCGAGAGATCAAAGGTGAGCTCGGTATGCGTGACGCGGTACGCCGGCGGCAGATAATCCTTGAGATAGGTCGCTTGCATCTCAGACATGGCAACGCTCCTTGAAGAAAAAGGTAGGTCGAATCGGCAAAGCGAATCGGAGAACCGGATCCAGCCATTGAATCAGCCAGTCAGGCGGTAAAACGAATCCGTCGATATGCGTGCCGGTCGACGATCGGACACCATTCTACCCGTGGGACCGGAACGATATCGAATCGATGTCGTGGCCCAGGAGTTCCGCAAACGCCATGCGCAGGGATAGCGATGGCCTCAAGGGATCAACGACGCTCGGAGGCTTCTTCCGACCAGACGCCGCGCACCGGGCACTGCAGGCTGGGTAGCGGCCGAGTCACGATCCAGATCGCCAGCCCCGAAAGGCCGAGGATCAAGCCGATCTTGAGCGGCCAGTGGGGAACGGTGAAGGCGATGATCAGACATGAAACACTGAGCATGATCACGGCCATGATCTTGGCGTGCTTGGGGATGGCGCGCTCGCGCTCCCAGGATTGAATGGGCGGGCCGAAACGCGGGTGATTACGAATCCAGTTGGCGAACCGGGGCGAGCCCCTGGACGCGAGCCATACCGCCGCCAACATGAAACAGGTGGTCGGCATCACCGGCAGGAAAAGACCGATCACGCCCAGCGCAAAGCTGATGGCGGCCAAGGTGACATAAATGGCATTACGCATGCCGGACATCCCCACTACGGTGTGTCGATCGCGCCACCCGAAGAGGACGCTGGAACGGACAGTGTAAACCAGCCCTGGTCATCCGCTCCAATGTCCGGCCATGGAAAACGCCAATGTTGACGATAGGGAAATCGACCATTCGCACGACGATGGCTAGCGCAGGGAGTCGATCGGCGTAGGCTTTCGATATCGTCAACGCCGTCTCATCGCAGGAGCGCCGACCATGACCACACGCCAGGTACTCTATCTGTCTCACGGCTCCCCCGACCTCAGCCTGATCGATCATCCTGCTCGCACTTTTCTGCGGGACTTCGGAGAGCGACTGCCGAAGCCTCGCGGTGCGCTGATCATTTCGGCGCACTTCGAGACGTCGGGACTCGTCATTGGGGGAGCCAGCCGCCCTCGCACCTGGCACGACTTCCACGGTTTTCCCGACGTCCTCTATCGAATGCATTATCCGGCTCGCGGCTTGCCCGAGATGGCCAAATCGTTGGTGAACGAGCTCAACGACGAGGGGATCGATACGCTTCTGGATGCCGAGCGGGCGCTCGACCACGGCATCTGGTCGCCGCTCTCGTTGCTCTGGCCGCAGGCCGACGTACCGTTGATACCGATCAGCGTACCGATGCAGGTCGGCGCTGCAGCCCAATTGAAGATCGCCGCCTCGCTAGGTCGCTGGGCGGAGCAAAACGCGTTCATGCTGATCGGTTCAGGGGCGGCCACTCATAACCTCGGGGACCGGCATTTCACTCACGATGCGCCGGATGCCTGGGCCAGGCAGTTCAATGATTGGGTGATCGACGTGGCCGCGCGAGGCGATCAGGCAGCGATGCGGGATTGGCAGCAGGCCGCGCCGAATGCGCGTTACGCCCACCCGACACCGGAACACTTTCTGCCGCTGCTGATGTGTCTTGGTGCAATGGAAGGCGAACCGCTGGAGGTGCTGCACGACAGCTTCATGTTCGGCAACATCAGCATGCTGGCCCTGGGAAGCAAGGCTGTTACTGTCTGATCCCCGCTTAGTGCGAGTAGTCGTCCATGACTCGCTGATACTGGCTGGGCGCCGCGCCGATATGGCGTCGGAAAAAGCGTGTGAAGTGTCCCTGCTCGGAGAAACCCAGCTCCAGGGCTAGTTGCCCCAACGATCCCTGGCGGTTGTCAGCAAACCAATCAAAGGCCGAACGCATTCTGCCCATATTGGCGAGCATCTGCGGTGTCATCCCGGTCGTTTTCTTGAACAGTGAAAAGAAATGCGCGCGCGAAAGTCCACACTGCCGAGCAATCACGTCGAGGTTCAATTCGCCTGGAGGTGAATGGAGAATGATCTCCGTTGCCCGCCGAATCCGCACATCGTAAAAGTCTTGCGCCATACCGACCTTCAATCTGGCAAGGTGATGCCAGTCCGAATGTCGTTCCACGATCGAAATCAAAAGATCGAACAGCAGACTCTCCATTTTTTCCCGCGACCTGGGACCAAAATCGAACATCTCGCCGATCAGAATATCGGCCTGACGACGCATATGGGGCGTCAGCTCGATACACGGCTGTGCGAAGAAATCGGGACGAGCGCTGGTCGAAAGATCCGTTTGTAGCGCCGCCAGCCATCGGGGCTCGATGTAGAGCGCCAGGATCACGCTTTCAGAAACGCCGGCCTGGTGATCGTAATAATGAGGCTCCCAGGCGTTGACGAGTATGGCCGTATCATCGGTGAGCGGAAGCTGGCGCCCACGCACCGAAAAATAGGTGTTCTGTCCGGTTGCCTTGATCAGAACATGGCATTCCGAATGGGCATGCGGCACCAGCGGCTCGTCCATATCCAACAGGGCGACGCGTCCAAATCCCCCATGAAAGATTCGATAAGCGTTCGACATAGTGCCTTTCGATCACCTCAGCATATTAATGACCAATGTCTCAGGTTATCACTCCGACACCAGCATATTGGCGGCGTTGGACCAAAGACGCACTCGTCGGCAACAGCCCTTCGAAAGACCTTCCACACCACAGGGACAAACGCCATTGCGCTTGTCCCTATTCCCTTCATCGAGGCAATGCCTAAACGCGCTTGCCGTCGAGCGAGTCATTTCCATCCCGCGTTCCCGGTGGGCTTTCAGTTGGCGCTTCACGCAGGATTGCCGATACCGCGATACCCGCGACCAAGGCCCAGAACGGTGAGCTGATACCCAATAGACTGAGCTTGCTCATCGCTACCACCAGGGCTACAAAGGCGCCAATCTGATAACCCACCTGCTTGTTGAAAGCCTGCTGGAACGCCGCCAACAGCACGCCGATCATCGCCACACCGGCAATACTCGCAATCAACGCCTTGGGAAGCGCCATGATCACCGGCACGGCGCCACCCGCGAATAGCCCGAACGCGCAAAACAGTACGCCATTGACCAACGTCGCCCCGTAACGCTTGTCACGCTCGGCGCCGGCCTGATCGGAGGCACAGATCGCCGTCATCGGCCCGGCGATATTGGCGTTATGCCCACCGAGCAACCCGGCCAGGATGCCGCCAATGCCGCTGATGATCGTCATCGCGTTGACCGGTGGTCGGTACCCTTCCGCCAGCAACACACCGGTGGCCTGGGCATTTTCCGCCCCGAGCACCAACGCCGCGAGGGGGATCGATATCGCCACGAAAGCATCGAGTGAAAAATGCGGCAAGGTAAACTGCGGGGCGACCATCTCGATATCGACATCGCCAGTCTGGATAGCGCCGGTGAAATAGGCCATCAAAAAACCCACCACCGCAGCCACCAGCACCGGGGGCACGGACTTCAACAATCGTGATGTCAGAAAAAACGCAATAAGCGCGGTGCCGGCGATCAGTGGCGCGGAGCCCACGGAATCAACAGCGCCAACGCCAAACCGTATCAGCGCCCCGGCAATCATCGCCATCACGATCGGCATGGGCAACCACCGCATGATACGGCCCACCCACCCGCTGATACCCAGCAACAGCACGATGATCCCGCTCATGACGAAGGCGCCGACAGCCTCGGCGAACGGTATGGTGACCAATGCGGCACTCATGATCGCCGCACCGGGAATGGAATAAGCACCCGTGATCGGCTGTCGATATCGCAGCGCCATGATCAGACTGATCAACCCGCCGAGGAAATACACCGCGAATAGCCAAGCCACCGTCTGCCCGTCGGTCAGATGTCCTGCATTCGCCGCACTGATCACGATCAATGCGGGACCCGAGCAGCCGAACAGCGCCGCAACGACACCCGTACTGATGGATTGGAAGGAAAGAGCCGAGCGCAGATCTCTCGCCATGGAAGCGGGATTGCCACTGGGCGGCGTTTTCCGGGTTGAATCGAGAGACATGGCGTGACTCCTCTTTATCGTTATCCTGATTATTATGTTGGCGTTGATAGGCGGCCCAGGGCCGCCGGTCTCACTCCCCGCGGAATACCGCCTTGCGCTTGGCGTGAAAGGCCTCGACTCCTTCGCGGAAGTCGTTTGAGCTGCGTAGACGGCTGTAGCAATGCCCTTCCATCTCGATGGCGACCGACAGCGGTGAGTCTTCGTTGTCGTTGATCAATTTCTTGGCAGTGCGCTGTGCCAGCGGCGAGAAGCGACGCAGCTCCTCGACCAGTGACTGAGTAGCGGCCTCCAACTGGTCGTCCGGCACACATTCGGTAGCGATTCCCCACTCCAGGGCCTGGGCCCCGGAAATACGCTTGGCGCGCATGACCATGTGCTTGGTGCGGGTAATGCCGATGATTTTCTGCAATCGAGCCGAACCGCCTGAACCTGGAATCTGACCCAGATTCTGCTCGGGCAACGCGTAGCGTGTGGTCTCGGAAGCAATGCGGAAATCGCACGCCAACGAGAGCTCGAATCCGACCCCAAAGGTGTAACCGCGATTGGCGACGATGACCGGCTTCTCGCAACGTGCCGGAGCCGCCACGTTCCACGCCAATTTGGAAACATGTTCCGGAGAGGCTTCGAGGAATCCTCTGATATCCCCACCGCTGGAGAAGTGCTCTCCTTCGGAGCGCAACACGATAACGCGAACGTCGTCGTGGGCGTCGAGCGCCTCGAATACCTGACGCAGGGCATCGCGTTGCGGCATGGCGATCACGTTGAGCGGTGGGCGGCAGAGAACGATATCGGCCCGTTCCTGATCGACGTCGATCAGGACATCAAAGCCGTCAAAATCAGAGGCCAGATAATCCCGGACGGATTGTTGAGTCATGACAGTTCCTCGAGTGGGATAAAAAGAAGGTCAATGTGTGGTTCGAATAAAGGATCAGTCAGCGGCCATGGAGTCGGCGCGGTCGCTGACCAGCACGCGGCGCAGAACCTTGCCAACGGCCGATTTGGGAATGTCTTCGACGAAGATGTAACGGCGCGGGCGCTTGAAACGAGCGAGCCCGGCATCGGAGCAATACTCGCTCAGGGCCTCTTCATCCGGTGTCCCGCGCACTTTCACAAAGGCGGTGACGATTTGTCCCCACTGTTCGTCGGGTAGTCCGGCAACCACGACTTCCTCGACCTGAGGATGCAGCGAAAGTACATTCTCGATCTCCGCCGGGCTGACGTTTTCTCCTCCGGTGATGATTAGATCGTCAACACGACCCGTGACGAACAGATCCCCGTCCTCATCCAGGTAGCCCATGTCGCTGGTGAAGTACCACCCATCGCGTAGTGACTTCTCATCGGCTTCCGGGCGCCGCCAGTAGCCTGAAAACGCCTCGTCACCGGCCAGATCGGCGATGATTTCACCCTCCTCTCCCGGCGGCAGCACGTCGTCGGCAGACGTTGCATCAACCGACACCACGCGGATGCGCTGGTTAAGCGAGGCGCGCCCGGAGGAGCCGGGTTTGTGATTCGCTCGCTGATCGATCGTGAAGGTGTATATCTCGGAGCAGCCGTAATGATTGACGAACAGGCTTGGCTGAAAAGCAGCCTCGACCCTGGCCATCAGGCCGGCACTCATCGCCGCACCGGCAAAGCCGATCTTGTCGACGCTGGCCACGCGATCAGCATGAAAGGTCGGGTGCTCGATCAACATGTGATAGAGCGTGGGGACCAGATAGAGGTTGGTCACCTGGTCGCGTTCAATGGCTTCCAGCGTGGCTTCGGGGTCGAAACGCGGCACACAGACAAATCGGCCATCAATCAGCGCCATCGACAGCAGCGAACGCACACCCATGGTGTGGTACATCGGCATGACACCGAGCGTGCGTTCGTCATGGCGATAGAGGTTCTGCGCCACGTGCGCTACCGCGGCGGCGCGCTCGGCGAGATGAGTTCGCGGCACGCCCTTGGGCTTACCGCTGGTGCCCGAGGTATACAGCATCAGCGAAATATCTTCGGGCCGGGCGCGACACAGCATCTCGCCACGCCCACCGAGCAGCGAATCGAATGCCACGGCCGATTCGTCACCACAGTCACCGACGGTAATGCGAGGGATGGCTTTGGATTCCTCGCAGGCCATTACCGCGGCCGCTCCGGCAGTATCAAACGCGACACCGCGAGCCTCGGCATCCTCTAGGCAATAGCGCACATCCTGTGACGTCGAGCGCCAGTTGATCGGCGTGATGATGATGCCGGCGAACTGGCAGGCCCAGTGCAGCGTTGCCATCTGCCAGCGATTTTGCATCACCACGATCAGATGATCTCCCCGGCCCAGGCCCATGGCGTCCAACCCACACGCCACGCTCTGAATGTCCTCCAGCCAGTCGGCATAGCTGCGCCGGAATTCACCATCAGTGATCGCTATCGACTGCGGTCGACGCTCCACCGTTGCGAGAAAACTGCGGCCAAGATCGAACATTACGGCGTCTCCTGTCGGTTGTTCTGTCTGGCTCGGGCCACGTCCAGTACGGCCTGAACGATGCCGGTGTAACCGGTACATCGGCACAGATGACCGGACAGCATGTCGCGCACCTGAGCCTCGTTGGGTTCCAGCACTCGGCCCAGAAATTCATGGCACGACATCAAAATGCCGGCGGTACAAAATCCGCATTGCAGAGCGTGGTGTTCGCGGAACGCGCGCTGTAGATCGCTGAGTTCGTCTTCGTCGCTGAGAGATTCGACGGTTTCTACACGTCTCCCTTCGACCTGCACGGCAAGCATCAGACACGAGCGTGTCGCCCGACCATCGACCATCACGGTGCAGGCGCCACACACGCCATGTTCACAACCGACATGCGTGCCGGTAGCACCGAGCTGGTGGCGCAAAAAATCGCAAAGCTGCGTGCGTGGTTCGGCGTAGCCACTGCGTTCGCGACCGTTGAGCGTCAGTGCGACGCGATGGCGTTCATCGACTCGGACGTACATCGTCGGTCTCCTCTCGGGCTGTCTCTTCAGTGATCAGACGCCGCCCCATCTCTCGTACCAGGTGGCGGCGATAAGCGGCAGACGCGTGAATGTCGTCCTGCGCCTCAAGAGACCAGGCCAGTGCGTTGAGGGCGTCTTCGAGATCGACGTCCCGTGAAATGCTCGTCACCACGGGCCGATCGGCGACACCTCCCACACCGAGGCGATACTCGGTTTCGCCAATATCGACAGCCAGTGCGACGATGGCGAAGTCACCATGCCGCATGGCGACCTCCTGGAAGCGATAACGGTGTTCAGCCTTAGCGAGCGGGAAGCGCACTTCGGTCACCAGCTCGTGGGGCTGTCGATCGGTGGTCAGTACCCCCTGGAAGAAGTCGCTGCCCACCACCCGACGGGATTTGCCGCGCTTCGTTTCCAGCACCACTTCACCCCCCAGCGTCGTCAGGCACAGCGGTAGCTCGGCGCTGGGATCGGCGTGGGCAATGGATCCGCAGACGGTGCCGCGGTTACGGGTCTGAAAATGGCCGATCCAGGGCAGCACGCTGGCCACAAGCGGGACTTCCTCTGTGAGTGAGGCGTACTCGGCCAGTTCGGCCTGGGTCGTGGCAGCGCCGACGGCGAGATAATCATCGCGCCGTTCGATATAACGCAGCTCTTCAATGGCACTGATGTCGATCAGCACGCGGGGTTGGCTCAAGCGCATGTTGAGAACGGCCATCAGCGATTGGCCACCGGCAATGATGCGAGCGTCCTCACCGGATTCGATCAGTTTCTCGATAGCCTCGCGTCGAGTCGTGGGTCGGTAATAGTCAAAGGCAGCCGGTTTCATGCGTCACCTCCGCGCTTGCCGAGCAGGCCGCGTAATCGTTGCCACAGCGACCCCTTGATCCTGTCGCCACTGACCTGCTGCGAAAGCCGCGAGAAGATCTGGCCAATCAGCATCTTCGACGCGCTGGAAAGCATGCGCCCGCCCACCGAGGCGATCTTGCCGCCGATCGTGACTTCGTAGTCGTAATCCAGACGGGTCCGACCGCCATCGATTTCAGTAAATCGAATTGTCGCGGCGCCGGTAGCGTCACCCATGCCGCTCTTGCCCGCGCCGGAGAGGCGCAGCGAGTGCGGCGGCTCGAGGTCGGTCAATTCGACGCGGGCATCGAAGCGGGCGCGAATCATCCCTACGCCGACGGTGACGTCAGCGCGGTAGGCGTTGTCGCCGGTCAGCTCCAGTGAGTGGCAGCCAGGAATCATGGCTTTCAGCGTTTCGGGCTCGAGAATGCTGTCGAAGACCTGCTGCGGCGACGCGGGGATCTCGACACTGTCGCTGGCGCTCAGTTTCGATCCACCGCCGGCCGAGGCCGAGACACTATCTGCCCCCACACCTTCCGGCTGGGGGGGCTCCTCGATGCCCATGAGCGTGCGGACCCTTGACGGTGTCAGCGGCAGTTCAATGGCTCCCGGCTCAACCGTTTCACCCAGCGCATCCGCCACGGCGTTGGCGATACACACTGGCGTACTCATGTTGTTACCTTCCCCCACCCCTTTCGCGCCCAGCGGCGTAAAGGGCGAAGGCGTTTCCATGTGCAGAATGTGCGGGTCCGGCACTTCCATGGTGGTGGGAATCAGGTAGTCGGCCAGGGTACCGGAGGCAAAGCTGCCATCCTCGTGGTAATGAAAAGTCTCGTAGAGCGCCGCGCCCACCGCCTGGGCGAAGGCGCCGCGGACCTGACCATCCACCAGTTGTGGATTGAGCATGCGCCCCGCGTCGTGAAGCGTGACGTAGCGGTCGATCATCACGCGCCCGGTGAGCGAGTCGATCTCCACCCCGCAATAATCAAAAATGAAGCCGTAGCACAGGGAGCTATTGATACGCTCGTCATCATCGGGCGCTGTCAATTCGGCCGGGGTCCAGAACGCGGTCTCGCGCAACCCACCGGTTTCGCCTTGCGGTAGCGTTCCCGGTGCCCAGTGAGTGGCACCGGCCAAACGATGAAACGATGTCGAATGCTCGCCGTCCGCGGTCTGGATTCGCCCCTCGCTGAACACGACGTCCTCGACCGGCACCTGCCACTGCTGCGCGGCAATGGCCTTGAGCCGGCCACGGATTTTGAGCGCCGCATTGTGGACCGCCCCCGCCACCGCACCGGCAAAACGACTGGAATAGTTGCCCGAGGCGATCGACCACGCATCCTTGCCGGTATCGAGTTCCACATCGACACGAATACTCTCGAGCGGCAGCCCCAGCACCTCGCCAACGACCTGCGCAGCGACCGTTCGGTGCCCCTGACCCTGGGGCGTAGAAGAGATATGCACGCTGACGCTACCCAAGGGGTCGACGTTGATCGTGGCGGTGCTTACCGCACCGTTCTTGGGGCCGGCACGCCGCCTCTCTTCCGGCGTCTGCGCCATGGTGATGTAACCCATGTTGGAGATCGATGGCTCCACGGCCACGGTATAGCCGATTCCATAATGACGCCCCGCCTGACGCGCGACGTCACGCCGCTGTCTCAGCTCAGCCAGGCCACCCTGCTCGATGCCGAGTTCGAGACCCCGTTGATAATCACCGGAATCCAGCAGTGCCCCGGCCGCACAGCGATAGGGAAACGCCTGCGACGGCACCAGGTTGCGACGAATAATCTCAAGAGGGTCGATGTCCAGCGTCACCGCGATGCGCTGCATCAGGCGCTCCAGCGCAAAGTAGACCTGCGGCCCGCCAAAGCCCCGGTTGAGGCCGGTCGGCGTCTTGTTGGTCATGACGATGCGATTGCGAACCTGAAGATGACGAATGTCATAGGCGCCAGTGAGATTGCCGTGCATTCGATAGGTGGTAGCGGGCTCCGGCGCTCGCAGGTAAGCCCCGCAGTCATCGAGCTGATCGAAGCGCAATGCCGAGACTCGCCCGTCGCTGGCGAAGGCAGCTTCGATCGTGGTGACCCGGTTGGTCGCCGACGACGCACCCGACAAATGCTCGAGCCGATCCTCAACCCACTTCACCGGCGCTCCGACCTTGCGCGCCGCCAGGCCCATCATCACGACGTACGGGAAAACGCCCTGCTTGATTCCGAAACTGCCGCCGGAATCCGGGGGCGTGCGCAGTCGCAATCGGTTGGCAGGAACCCGCAGAGCACGTGCCATGACCGAATGAATCGCGTAAGGCCCCTGGAAGTTGGCCATGACGTCGTAGCCGCCCTCGGCGGGATCGTACTGACCCACAACGACGTAACATTCGATCGGCGTACAGGCGCTACGGGGGTAACGCACCTTGAGTGAGAGCGTGTGCTCTGCCTGCTCAAAGGCGCTATCCGCCTCGCCGTAACTGAAATGGCGGTCGTTGACGACGTTACTGCCGACGGCCTCGTGCAGAATACTGGCATCGTCATGAGTCGCGGTTTCAGGATCAATGGCCACGGCAAGAATGTCGTACTCGACCTTGACGGCATCCAGCGCATCCTCGGCCAGATACCGGTCTTCGGCGATGACCACCGCCACCGGCTCACCCACGTAGCGGACCTTGTCGACCGCCAGACACCAATGCTCCATGGGTTGGCGCACTCCCACGGGGAACGGCGACGCCCAGCGCTTGACGTCGGCTCCGGTCAATATTCCCCGCACGCCAGGCATCGCCAGAGCGGCGTCTATCGTGACCTGCTTGACGACAGCATGGGCATGAGGAGAGCGAACGATTGCCGCGTAAAGCGTTCCTGGCAGAACGGCAAGGTCGTCAGCGTAGCGCCCCAGCCCTCGCAGCAAAGCCTCGTCCTCGACACGCGGTTGGCGCTTGCCGATATAGGCGTGCTGCGGATCCTGGTAGAGCGAGACCTCTGAATGCATCGAAAACTCCCCGATGGGTGCGAACCTGTATCGAGGAGTCTAGGGGTGGGGCTGATTGGGATGCATTGCCGCTCCATCCGGCATTTATCCATGGAGTCTGTGCATTTGCCCCTAAGTCTGATTTCAAGACCAAAGTTCAAGAGCCGAAATGAGTGTTAATCAGCGACTCAATACCAATCTGAAAACGTATATCAGGGCGGAAGACAGAAAATCCGCATAAAGCCAGCGGAGAAACCATGAGAGAAACCAGGGCCCCGGAGCAAGCGGGGAAAGATTCAGGCGGGAGCGATTAAAACGAGGCTGGCAAGACACACTTCCTCCGCTCAGGCAGACAGGCGGAGGAAGAGAATAAGAGGGAACCCATCAGGGCTCGACGCTAAACAAGGGAAACGAGGAGGCCATCAATCGCGGAAGTTGTTGTACTGCAGCGCGAGATCCGGACCCTGCTCCCCCTTCAACAGGGCAATCGCCTGTTGCAGATCGTCGCGCTTCTTGCCGGTCACGCGGACCTTGTCGCCTTGGATCGCCGACTGCACCTTGAGCTTCGAATCCTTGAGCAGCTTGACGATCGCCTTGGCGTCGGGCTGTTCGAGACCCTGCTTGAGCTTGACCTCCTGGCGCGCCTTGACGCCGGAAGTCTGCGCATCCTGAATATCCATGCAGCGCGGGTCGATGCCGCGAGCGATCAACTTATTGCGCAGCACGTCGATCATCTGTTGCAGCTGGAATTCGGCGTCCGCCTCGAGTGAAACGGTCTCACCCTCGAGCGCGAAACTGGCGTCGACGCCGCGAAAGTCGAAACGGGTCTGAATTTCCCGATTCGCCTGATCGACGGCATTGGTCGCTTCATGGCGATCGAATTCGGAAACGATGTCGAAAGATGGCATATCAATCCCCTAAAAATAATGGCCGGCGTGCGGCCGAAATCATTCGATAGACGAGGCATCCAGTGTCTCGGACACCTCGAGTCGCTTGTCCATCTGCCAGGCGGCACAGCCGTCGGCATAGTAGTCATCCAGCCAGCGGCGGGCGATGAATCCCATCCGCCGATAGAGCCCCATCGCCACGCGATTGTCGGCACGGACTTCCAGCAGTAAACGCTGGCTGCCCCGCTCGCGCGCGGCATCTTCCAGCGCCTGCAGCAGCTCTCGTCCCAGACCGCTACCGCGAGCGGCCGGATCGACACAGAAGGAGTAGAGTCTGGCCGTGACACTGTTACGTCGGAACAGCAGCGTGCCGTAGCCGACGACACGCTGCTCATCGCTGACAGCTAGCAGATTGACGGCATTGGCTCGGGTCAGCAGGTGCGCAATCTGGCGGCGGCTGAAACGATCGTCGTCGAAACAACGTTCTTCCAATTGATACAAGGCGTCGCAGTCGGCGGGCAGACCGGAGCGAAGAGTGCGGAGCATGCGTGCGCTCTCATCTAGGATTTCGGTTGCGGACAGCCCTTCGGCGGTAATCTTTTGACGTACTACACGACGTACTCACTCGATGGGCTGACCGATCAGACTGAAATTATTTCACGCCGGCAACGGCTTGTCGTCGCCTTCGCATCATCGCACGCTGTTTTCCCTTGCAGTTCCGGCCGCTTTTTCGTATCAACGCCGAATACCCTCGGGCAACGTCGGAAAAGGAGTCACCCATTCATGTCTCGCCTGCGTATCGTCGTTGACCGCCTCACCGACTGGCAACCTTACTATCCTTCCGAGGATCTTACCGCCGCCGACGACTTCCTGGCGCTGGCAGGTTCGGCAACGGCCGATGATGCCACTCACGTCATCAATCTGTGCGCCAACCTCGACTATCTGGAAACCGGCTACTACGTCTCGCTACTGGCCCAGGCCCGCGATCAGCGCGTTCTGCCCAGCGTGGAAACGCTCAATCAGTTGTCGCGCAAGGCGCTGATCGATATGCAGCTGGCAGCGATCGACCCACTGCTGATGGAGTTGGACAAACGCGGCGTACTCGCGGGAGATACCTTCACCCTGCGCGTCTTCTTCGGCGAGTGCCTTGAACCGGAGCTACAGCGCTTGGCGCGTCGCCTATTCGAGCGCCTGCCTCAACCACTGATGGAAGCCCGCTTCGAGAAGCGACAGAACGTCTGGCGACTGGTGCGCCTCAAACCCTTGGCACTGACGGCATTGCAGCCGGGCGAGGAGGATCTCTTCGCGACGGCGCTGAACCGACACTCGACTCGGGTCTGGCGCACGCCGCGCGCTCGTCGTCGCTACCGTTTCGATCTGGCGATTCTGGTCGATCCACAGGAGGCGTTGCCGCCCAGCAACCGAGGCGCGATAAAACGATTCATCCGCGCCGGGCGCCGCTTGGGCATTGATGTCAACCTGATCACGCACCGCGACGCCGGCCGGCTGGCCGAGTTCGACGCCCTGTTTATCCGCGAAACGACGCGACTGGACCATCATACTTACCGCATGGCCAAAAAAGCCGAGCATGAAGGCATGGTCGTGATCGACGATCCGCAGTCGATCCTGCGTTGTACCAACAAAATTTTCCTCCATGAGCTGCTTGGCACCCACAAGATTCCGGCGCCTCGAGGGCAACTGCTGTATCGCGGCGACATGAACCGCCTCGACGAAAAGCTCGCGCACCTGGAATACCCGCTGGTACTGAAAGTGCCGGACGGCGCCTTTTCCAAGGGCGTGGTCAAGATCCGCTCGCGGGAGGAGCTGGTCACGGAAGCGCCCAAGCTATTCGAGTCGTCCGCCCTGCTGCTGCTGCAGGAATGGCTGCCCACCGACTTCGACTGGCGTATCGGGGTCCTCGACGGCCAGATCCTGTTCGCCAGTCGCTACTACATGGCGCGCGGCCATTGGCAGATTTACGACCACTCCAGCGGGAAGACCCGGAGTGGCGGATTCACCACCCACGATCCGTCGGAAGTGCCGTCACAGGTCGTCAAGGCAGCCCTGAGAGCGACCAAGTTGATCGGCAACGGGCTCTACGGCGTCGATCTCAAGCAGATCGGCGATCGCGTCGTGATCATCGAGGTGAACGACAACCCCAATCTGGACGCCGGCGTGGAGGATCTGGTGTTGAAGGATGCGCTCTACGAGCAGGTCATGGCGGTGTTTCTGAAGCGCATGGAACGCCAGCTCGAACACAAACCGCGCTGAGGCCGTCGCCGGCGTCAGGCAGCTTTAGCAGTCACTGCGACCTGATAGCCGGCGAATTTACGCAGATTGATGACTCCGACATCGAGGATAAGATACTGACCTTTGAGTCCCATCAGGGTGCCCTCGATCAGCGGCGTCTTGTCGAAATTCAACGAGACGATTTTGCGTGGCCACTCGAGCACCGGATAGTCGATCGTCCGCGGCGCAACGTCGTCGACCGACTGGATGGCGTCGCTGCCGAAGCGCTGGCGCAATGTTTCGAGGCCGGGTTCGAGCTCGGCCAGTAGACGATCTCGCTCGGCGATCAGATCGAGCGGTTCGACCTCCCCCTTGAGCATGGCCCGCCAGTTGGTGCGATCGGAAACATGGGACTTGAACAGCGTTTCCACCAACCCTGACTGCTGACGCGTATCGACATCGAGAATCGGCAGCGCCTGGATCGCGCCCTGGTCCAGCCAGCGCGTCGGCATGTTGGTGCCTCGCGTGATGCCGACCTTCAGTCCGGAAGCATTGGCCAGGTAGACGGTGTGCGGTCGAAAGCAGTGACGTTCGCCCCAGGCCGGATCGCGACAGGTGCCCTGGAAATAGTGGCAGGTCTCCGGGCGCATCATGCAGAGATCGCAGTGTGCCAGCGATGAGAAGCAGGGATAGCAGTGGCCCTGACCGAAGCTCTTGCGTGTCGCTCGTCCGCACTCGACGCAGTGAATCTGACCGGTGGAATGCAAGCGAACTCGCTGCCCCACCCATCCATTGATCGCCAGGCGATGCTCACCGGTACGCAGATGGTAGTCGGCTCGGCCGGTGTCCGACGACAGCCGGATATCGAGCTTTCGAAGCTGACCGCTGGCGGCCTGACCCTGTTGCTTCGATCCGGACTGGCCCAGAATCAATTGATCCATTTGACCGCGGCTTCCTCGGCCGAGGAGCTACTGCCGGAAGCACACTCATTGCGCTCCAGGTAGCCGACGCGCTGCTCCGCGGGCACGTCGTGGATCATCTCATACTTGATCACCGCTTCCAGACAAAGCTCGGTCTGTTCGGCGCTTAGACGACGACCATCGGGCCACTTGCGCAACTGAATGGCTTGCTTGAAGTTCTCGTACATTTCCGGCGTCATCTGCGCGACCATGCGGTCGAAATTCATATCGCTCATTTGTCTTCTCCTGAAGCGTCGCGACCTGCGCTGCCCGACGCGCCACGGCTGGCAAACCAGCCCATGACCAGCCCGATCAACAGCCCACCCAGATGCGCCTCGTTGGCGACATTGCCGAAGCCGAACGCATCTCCCAGACCCGTCATGGTAAAGACCATCCAGACCAGCATGAAGACCATCAGCATCTGTGGCACGAAAAATCCGCTGCCCGGGCGGCGACGCGACAACAGCCAGACGTAGCCCAGCAACGCGTAGTCGACCCCCGACATACCGCCGAACAGGACGGTGCCGGTGAAGTATTGCGCAAGGTTGGAAAACAGTGCCGCGATCAGAACGATGATCCCGAGCCGACGCCAACCTTGAACCGACTCGACCTGCCGACCGAAATACCACACCCACAACATGTTGAAGATCAGATGCATCCAGCCGAAGTGCAGAAGCGCCGGGGTAAACAGGCGCCAGATCTGACCACCGGCCAAGGTATCGGAGATCAGATCTCCCGGCACGATCCGCTGACCGACCACGTCGAGCGGGACGATGGTAAAAGCACGAACGATGGCATCGCCGGCAAGGAACATGACGAGGAACACAGCGACACAGACGGCAATCAGTCCGGCCGCAAACGGTGCCTGGCCGAACGCCTGACCGGTGACGCTGGGCCGACGCCGAGGGGCAACGCTGGCCGCCGATGCATCCAGCTCACCACGATGCCAGAGTTCGATCAACCGGGCAGCCGCATCTCGCTGTTCGGGATCGGCCAGCCACAGCACCTGCTGATTCTCCTGCTGGGTGAATCGATGCCCGATATGGTGCGCCCACAGCGCTTGCCGCAATGGACGTGTGTCCAGATCACCGGCCAGTTCGAGGAGTTTATACATGGAAGACGTCCGACCCGCTTGCCGAGAGAGTATCGACGCTCGTGCATCGAAAATGCCAGGCAGTCAAAACCTGCATTGAGTAAGTGCCATAGCCCGCCGAACGCTGATGCCGTTCGGGATCGCCATTCTACAGGCCCTACATTCTACAAGCCCAACAAAGAAAAATCCGGCGGTAGGGCCGCCGGATAAGAGCAAGGGATCATTCAAGGGAACACTGACTTCGAGGGCAATCGTCGGAAGGAGTTCCCAGCTGCTGCGAAAAAAATCGAATTTTTTTCATAATCCCCCCAGTAATCACCCCCGGGAGCGCATAACACCGGCACCGAATCAGATCTCTGAGGCCGATGTGGAAAATGAAAACTCGCGATCGCAGGGGGAAGGTATCAATCACGGATGCCCTCCTGCGACACATCGACCCAGACAAAGCGATTGGCATCGAGTCGTTGCTCGCCCTCCCAACGATAAGCCACCAAACGACCGTACTTCACCGCGCTATAATCGAGGCAGGCAATATTCGCCCGCGGCAATGCTGGTACGCCCTTGCACCAGTAATGACCAACGAACAGTGGCGGTGCCGACTCCGGATAATAGGCTAGTCGCTCCCGTTCTTGAGGACTCAGCGGCCGATCCTCTAGCCCCATTGGCAGGTTGTCGGGCTGGAAGACCACATCGCCGTAGGTACGCGGGTGACGACACCAGAAATGGGTACGGAAAGATCGCCGTGTAAATCCATCCCCCGATCTTATCTCCACACCGGATGGCAACGGCATCTGCGTGCCCCGAGTCAAACGGTCCATCACTCGGTGCGCGAAACTGCCGGGATGAGTCGACTCGACCAGGAACTCGCGGTCGATACGGGCATCGGGGCTCTGTTCGAGGAAAGCGTTGACCAGGGGGTCGTCCCAGCACGCATGCACCACCCGCAGCCCCTCCAGGTCGAGACACAGCGGTAACGTCATGAACCACGAAAGGCAGCTTTCCCACTCCAGCGGAAAGGCGTGAAACTGCTCCAGCGTTCGGCCGATGATGCGATTGTTGCGCGGAGTATGATCCCGCAGCCAGTCTCGCTCACTATCGCTCGGGGCCTGATGACAGTAGGCCAGAGCGTTGTACTCATGGTTGCCCATCACGATGTGCGCCTCGCCGGCATCGACCATGCGTTTGGCAATGGAAACGGCGAGCCGGATGTTGGGGCCGCGATCGATCAGATCGCCCAGAAAGATCACCTGCCGGCGCGGATGACGAAACACCCCGTCTTCCGCCCGATAGCCAAGCTTTTCGAGCAGTCGGATCAGGCTTTGACCGCAGCCGTGGACATCTCCGATCAGATCGTAGCCATCAATATCGGTTGGCTGGGTCACATCAGTCTCCCAACCTGCTGCTCCAACCCAGCTTGGAGCGACAGGCCTCGAAGAAACTGTGCCCGCGCGGGTGAATCAGCGTCAGTCGCTCAGCGTGGCGTCGTACATAGAGCACATCGTCAGGCTTGCAGACGACGCGGGTCTGACCGTCGCAGCTGACATGCGGATAAGCCTGGTTGATATCGCCGATATGCACGCGAATTTCACTGGCGGCATCGATCACGATCGGCCGGCTGGAGAGCGTATGCGGGAACATCGGCACCAGGGTGATGGCTTCCAATCCCGGGTGCACGATCGGCCCGCCGCCGGAGAGCGCATAGGCCGTTGAGCCGGTGGGCGTCGCCATGATCAGCCCATCGGATCGCTGGGAGTAGACGAAACGATCGTCGACGAAGAGTTCGAACTCGATCATCCGCGCGGCCTTGCCGGGATGCACCACGACATCGTTGAGACTGGTGCCGGAGCCGATCAAGCGTTCGCCGCGATAGAGTTCCGCCTCGAGCAGAAAACGGCGCTCGGTGTCGTACTGGCCATCGAGCACCTCGGCGACCTTCTGTTCGACTTCGTCTGGAGAGATGTCGGTCAGAAAACCCAACCGCCCACGATTGATACCGAGTACCGGCGTTGCGCTGTGACATAGCGCCCTCGCCGCTCCCAGGAGACTACCATCGCCCCCCACCACGATCACCAGATCGCATAGCGTACCAAGCTCTCGGCGCTTGGCTTCACGATAGCCATGGCCGGCAAGCAGTGCGGCGGTGCGATCCTCGATGATCAGATCGAGACCGCGACGCTCCAGGAAGATCACCAGGCGCTTGAGTGTCTCGACCACCTTGTCGCTGCCCAGGCGGCCGATCAGGCCGATGGTGTTGAACGATTCCATACTACGTGTCTCTAGCAGCGTGACGGTCGCCCATTATGCTGGCTGCTATTACCTGCCGGCAAACTGAGCTGAATTCGCTAAAAAAACGAAATAGTTGCTCTGCTAACTTCCAAAAATCCTCTATACTTTGGTCGGCTTGGAATGTGGAATACGAGCAAGCGTAGCCACACCATCGAGCTGTTTCGTCGATGTTTTTTGGCCTGATGCAATATCAGAGCAACGCAGAAGCAGCCGCCAAGTGCACCAAACCGCTCTCATCAGGAGACAACAACCTCATGTCGCAATCTCGATCATTCAGGGCGGGCATCATCGTGCTGCTGGTGGGCTCGCTCGTCGGGCTCGCCGTGTCACTTTATGCCTATTTCACTCCGCTGACCGGTGTCAACGACACGCTCGGCGCGCTCGTCGTCATCCTCTCGACGATCGCGCTGGTCGTTCTGACGCTGGTGCTGGCACCGCTGTCATGTCGTAGCGGCCGCGTCGCGCTACGCGTGCTGATCCTGCTGGCACTCGTCGGTACCGGCTTCGCTGGGTTGCTGCTGCATCAGTGGTGGCTGACGGCCGCCATGGTGGTTGGCCTTATCGGTCTGCTGATGGACATGGCCAGCCCGACCGCCTCCACCAAAACAGTTCATTCATGAGGAGCCGATTCATGCCCATACCCTCGCCGACGCTGTCCATCCCCACGCTGAAATCCACGGCTCAGCGGCTGGGAATGGCCACGGCACTCGCGCTCTTGATCGCTCCCGCACCGCTGTTGGCGCAAGATCAGCCCACCGAATCCAGTCAGTCTTCGGCCAACAGCAGTGCCGATGATTCGTCAGCCGGGACTCAGGGCGTCACTCAGTCCGATGCCACTCAGAGCGGGTCTACTCAAAGCGAGTCGACTCAGAGCGACAGCGCTGCCGACGCTCAGGATTCCGAAGACGTTGCCACGACGAACACCGGTGGCCGCAAGGACAGCGATCGCCCTTCGATTCCGCTGGTTCCCGAAAACGCTACCTGGGACAGCTTTCACGGTCAGCTCAACGCGCAGAAATACAGCCCGCTCGACCAGATCACGGCGGACAACGTCGGCGATCTCGAGAAAGTCTGGGAATTCCATACCGGTGACGTCTCCGATGGCTCCGGTGACACGCCGGCCACGGTGTGGTCCGCGACCCCGGTATTCGCCAACGACACCATCTATATCGGCACGCCCTTCTATCGCCTGATCGCGCTGGATCCGGGCACCGGTAAAGAGAAGTGGAGCTTCGACACCCAGTCCTCGCGCAAGGCGCTGACCCAGCCGGTGTTGAAGAATCGCGGGGTCTCCTACTGGGAGGCTGAAAACCCGGTCGCCGGCGAGCCGTGCCAGAAGATCGTCTACATGGGAACCATGGACGCTCAGCTGTTCGCGCTGGACGCCGACACCGGCAAACTCTGCAAGGGCTTTGCCGACAACGGCGTGCTTAATGTCAACCAGTGGAACGACACCCACGCCGAGTGGCCGCTTTCCGTGCTTCAGCCACCGACCGTGGTCGGCGACCATCTGATGCTCGGTTGGGCCGGCATGGACTGGGCCTACGAACAGGCACCGCCGGGAACGATCTTCTCGCTCAACGCCCAGACCGGCGAGCTCGAATGGACGTTCCAGGCGCTCTCCGATGAGATGCGTGAGAAGAGCGGTACCGCCAACGTCTGGACGCACATGTCCGCCGATCGCGAGAACGGCCTGCTCTATCTGCCGGTCTCCTCGCCGTCACCGAACTACTGGGGCGGCAACCGCACTGAAGAGGCGCCGCTGGCGACCTCGACCACCGCGCTCGATATCGAGACCGGTAAAGTGGTGTGGTCTCGTCAGTGGGTTCACCACGATATCTGGGACTACGACATCAACTCCGCCCCGACGCTGATGGACATCACCGTCGATGGCAAGCAGATCCCGGCACTCGTTCAGGCGACCAAGCAGGGCTTCCTGTTCGTGGTCAATCGCCTGACCGGCGAGGACGTCTGGCCGATCGAGGAGCGTCCGGTACCCCAAGGCGATGGCACTGTCGAAGGCGAAGTCTATGCCCCGACACAGCCGTTCCCGACCAAGCCCGCGCCGCTGCTGGATCAGTCCGAGAAGCCCAAGATCTGGGGTCTCGCCGACGCCGTGGGTGGCGGTCAGTGCTCGCGCCTGTGGGACGATCTCTGGTACGAAGGCATGTACACGCCGCCGACTACCAAAGGTGAAGGTGCGCTGACTTATCCGGACAGCTCGGGTGGCGTGCAGTGGGGTGGCGTGGCGTTCGATCCCCAGAGCCAGACCGCCATCGTCAACACCTCGCATATCGTGCAGACCCTCAAGCTGTACAACCGCGAAGACTACGAAAAAGCAGATAGCGGCTCCGGTAACGAGAGTGGCTTCGCGCCGCAGAAAGGCGCGCCGTACGGCATGCGCCTGCAAGTGGCAACCAACTGGCTCGGCATGCCCTGCTGGGAGCCACCCTTCGGCGAAATCGTCGCCATCGACATGCATACCGGTGACGTGAAATGGCGTCGTCCGGTGGGCGCGTCGCAGCAGTTCGGCTTCTTCATGCCGGAAAAATGGGGTTCGCCGACCATCGGTGGCCCGGCCGTGACTGCCGGTGGTGTCGTGTTCATCGGTGCCTCGATGGACGCCAAGCTGCGCGCCTACTCGCTCGAGACCGGTGAAGAGTTGTGGGAAGACCAGGCCGAAGCACCGGCCGTGGCCAATCCCTCGGTCTACGAGTACAAGGGCCGCCAGTACGTTGCCTTCGTCGCCGGCGGCAACACGATCCTCAAGGATCAGGTTGGCGATCAGGTCGTGGTGTACGCCCTGCCGGAGGATTGATTCTCCAGTTCGGCAACACTGATGCGGCAACAGCCGCAATCGTCGTAACGGGGTGGGCCTTTGGCCCGCCCCGTTTTGCGTCAGGCCATCCAATAAACAGAACACCTCGCGCCTTTCATTCGATCACGCTCTCTCTCGATACTCGGTCAATCACCTCTCCACCAACAATAAAGAGGTCGCGACCGATGTCCCTCTCCCAACTGCTCAACTGGCGCCTGCACCTGCTGGTCGTCGTACTCTCGCTGTTCAGCGAATGGATCGGCATTCTCAAGATCCCGCTGGGGCCCGGCGCCCTGCTGCTGTTGCCGTTGTTCTATGCCTTTATCCTCGGTGTACTACTCAACCCCCATCTGTTTGCGGGAACGAAGCGATTCCTGCCGGAAAGCGTCAGCCAGGCGGCTACCCCGCTGATCCTGATTTCGATCATGCCCTTCATCGCGCGCTTCGGCTCGACCATCGGCCCAGCCATCGACCAGCTCATCAGCGCCGGCCCGGCGCTGATCCTGCAGGAACTGGGTAACCTCGGCACCATGCTGGTGGCGCTACCGGTTGCGGTGCTGGTGCTAAAAATGGGCCGGGAGGCGATCGGTGCGACCTACTCGATCGCCCGCGAACCCAATATCGCGATCATCTCCGACAAGTACGGTCTTAAGGGGCCGGAAGGAATCGGTGTGATGGGCGTGTATGTCGTCGGCACCATGTTCGGCACGCTGTGGTTCGCGCTGATGGCCGGCTACCTGGCCTCGCTGGACTGGTTTGATCCGCGCGCGCTGGCGATGGCCTGCGGTGTCGGCAGCGGCAGCATGGTTGCGGCCTGCTCCGGAGCCCTTGCCGGGGCGCTGCCCGATCTCGCCGATGATCTGCTTGCCTTCGCCGGCGCCAGCAACCTGCTGACCTATGCCACGGGGCTTTACGTGTCACTGTTCATCGCGCTGCCCGTCGCGGAATGGCTTTATCGCCGCCTGGGCGGGCGCAGCCGCGCCGATAGCATGGCGGATGATACGGCAACCGATGGTGGCAGTCAGGGTGAAAACGACGACCTGGCCGCCGAAGAACGCCCCGAAACGAATCTCGGCAAGACCGCCGCGGTGCTGGCAATGGCCTGCGCCGTCGGCTGGATCGCCAATACCATCAATGGCGCCTCGCTGATCGATGCCCTGCCGGGCATGATCATTCTTTACGTCATGACCATGATCGGCCTGGTCATCACCCGATTGGCGCCGTTCTATCTGCCCGGCGTCGCCTGGGTGTCACTGGTCAGTATCCTCATGACGTTGCCGTTCTTCCCGGACAGCGGCTGGATCGTCGATCAGCTCGCCGCGGTCAACTTCCTCGCCATCGTCACGCCGGTGCTGGCTTACGCTGGCCTGGCACTCAGTCGCCGCGAGTTCAGCATGTTCCGCCGGACCGGCTGGAAACTGATCATCATCTCGCTGCTGGTGTTCACCGGAACCTACGTGGGTTCGGCCGTCGTGGCTCAGGTGCTGCTATGAATCAAGAGCTGCACTAAACGTCTTTTCACTCGGCGGCGCGCTCGGCGTATTCCACTCCATGTCGGGGCGCCTCTCGATGATTCGAGCCGATCATGAACCATTGTCGGAGGACATCATGAACCAACCCGCTTCCTATCCCGATCCTGAAACGTTGACCGAGTGGAGACACGACTTCCATCGGCACCCCGAGATCGCGTTCGAAGAGACCCGCACCAGCCAGCGCATCGTCGAGATTCTGCGTGAGCACGGCCTCGATCCGGTCACCGGTCTTGGCGGTGGTACCGGTATCGTTGTCACCATCGAGGGTAACCGAGGACCGGGCCGTGCCATCGGCTTGCGCGCCGATATCGATGCACTACCGATCGAGGAGCTCAACGACGTCGACTATCGCTCGACGATACCGGGCCGCATGCATGCCTGCGGCCACGACGGCCATACCACCATGCTGCTCGGCGCGGCCTGCGCGCTGGCAGGAAACCCGGACTTCGCAGGGCAGGTGCACTGCATCTTTCAGCCCGCCGAAGAGAGCGAGGGTGGCGGCCGCGTGATGGTCGAAGAGGGATTGTTCGAGCGCTTCCCGATGGCGGCGGTCTACGGTCTGCACAACTGGCCGGGGCTCGCCGTGGGCGAAGCTGCCGTCCACGATGGTGCGGTGATGGCGGCGTTCGATGTTTTCACCCTGCGCCTGACGGGGCGTGGCTGCCACGCCGCGATGCCGCATCTGGGCACGGACGTGGTGCTTGCCGCCTGCCAGCTGGCCAATCAATTGCAGGGGCTGATCAGCAGGGAGACCCCGCCACATCAATCTGCCGTGCTGAGTGTTACTCAGTTTCACGCCGGTGACGCCTACAACGTCATCCCCGAGACGGCCGAATTGCGCGGCACAGTGCGCTGCTTCGATGCGACGCTCAAGGCCAGGCTGGAGCAGCGCTTTCGTGATGCCATCGATGCCACCGCACAGTTCCACGGCCTCAAGGCCGAGTTCGACTACCAGGCGCGCTATCCGGCAACGATCAACAATCCTGAACACGCAGCACGTTGCGCCGAAGTCCTCGATACGCTCCCCGGTATCGTCAAGGTCCACCGCGACATGGCGCCCAGCATGGGATCGGAGGATTTCGCCTTCATGCTGAATCAATGCCCCGGCGCTTATATCTGGCTGGGCAACGGCGATAGCGCCGCGCTGCACAACCCGGCCTATGACTTCAACGATGCCATCGCTCCCCTCGGCGTTGCCTACTGGCAGACGCTGGTAAGGGAACTGCTGAACAACTGAAACGACGCTCCGACCAGAACGCTTAATTTCAAGACCAAGCCAGGAGAACTCCATGAAAATCACCGTCATCGGTCTTGGCCAGATGGGCGGAAACATGGCGCTGACGCTAAAGCGCGCCGGTTTCGATATCACCGGCAGCGACGTTTTCGAAGCCGCCCGACAGCGCCTGGGCAATCAGGGTCTCGACACCGTCACGCCCGACGCGATTCCGGCCAGCGACGTTTATCTGTTGTCACTGCCGACCTCCGATCACGTGCGTGAAGTCATCGAGACGTCCCCAGGTCTGCTCACCCTGGCGCCCAAGGGCAGCGTGATCGTCGATACCTCCACCAGCGATCCGGTGGTGAGCCGCGAACTGGCGGCCAAGGTGATCGATGCCGGCCTCGAATGGTTGGATGCGCCGGTCAGCGGCGGCCCGCTGGGAGCAGCGAATGGGAAGCTCGGCATGCTGTTGGGCGGCGACATGACAACGATCGAACGAGTCATGCCGATGCTCGAGGCGATGTCCGCCAAACGCACGCATGTGGGCGGTCCGGGCAGCGGCCACGTCGTCAAGCTGGCCAACAACTATCTCTGCGCCACCCATCTGATCGCGACTGCGGAGGCGGTAACGCTGGCCGCCAAGGCCGGCGTCGATCCGGCGGCCTGCCTGGCCGGCCTCAACAGCGGTTCCGGCCGGAGCGCCATCAGCGAGGTCAATTTCCCCGAATGGATCCTGTCCGGACGTTTCGATTCCGGATTTACCAGCGGCTTGATGCGTAAGGACCTGCGTCTGGCGCGCGATGCCGCCGAGGGTCTCGACCTCGATCTGGCGTTGTTGGATCAGGTGGTCGCTGGCTGGCACGCCAACGTCGATCAGCCGGCGGATGCCGACGATTTCAATCACATCACCTCGGCGATTCTGGCCCAGGCCGGTATGGATTTCGCGCATTCCGCCGCCAGCGACGAAGGAACCCCCGCATGAATGAACTGAACAGTCAGGCTCAGCAAACCTTGCGTCGTCTTCTCACCCAATTCGGTTTATCGCTGGAAGCCGGGGACACCCCCTGCTCCAACTGGATCAATGGGGACCTGGTCACCGGTCAGGGTGATGCCATCAGGCTGACGAATCCGGCCACCGGCGGTGAGCTGATCAACTATCGAGATGCCGGTGCCGAACTGCTGAACCAAGCCGTCGAGGCCGCTTCACGCGCACAAACCGAATGGATGGCACTGACCGCCAGCGAACGGGGTCGCCGCATGAACACGGCCATCCGCCGACTGGAAGGTCATGAGGAAGATCTGGCCCAGCTCGAGAGTGTGGTCGCTGGCAAGCCGATTCGCGACTGCCGCGGCGAAGTCGGCAAGGTCCGCGAAATGTTCGAGTACTACGCCGGCTGGTGCGACAAGCAGCACGGCGAGGTCATTCCGGTGCCCACCTCACATCTCAACTACGTGCGCCACGTGCCGTTCGGCGTCGTCGGCCAGATCACGCCCTGGAACGCGCCGATGTTCACCTGCGCCTGGCAGCTGGCCCCGGCCCTCGCCGCGGGTAACGGTGTCGTGCTCAAACCCTCCGAGCTAACGCCGTTCTCCTCGGTGGTGATTGCTCGCCTGCTCGAATCCGGCGGCCTGCCGCAAGGCCTGATCAACATCGTCAACGGTCTCGGCCCGACCACCGGCGCGGCACTGACCGGCCATGACGGCATCAGCAAGCTGGTATTCGTCGGCTCGCCCGACAGCGGCCGTCTGATTGCGGAAGCCGGTGCCCGTCGACTAGTGCCCAGCGTGCTCGAGCTCGGCGGCAAATCCGCCAACATCGTGTTCGACGATGCCAAGCTCGACGATGTCGTGGCCGGCGCCCAGGCCGCGATTTTCGCGGCGGCCGGGCAGAGCTGCGTCGCCGGCTCGCGCCTGCTGATCCAGCGCGACATTTTCGACGCCGTGGTCGAACGCGTCGGCCGAGCTGCCAGCGAAATCGCCGTCGGCCTGCCGGCGGATGAAGCGACCCGCATGGGCCCGCTGCAGAACGCGCGCCAGTTCGAACGCGTCACCGCAATGATCGAACGTGCCCGTGCTGCCGGTGCTCGCATCATTACCGGAGGTACCCGTCCCGAGGGCTTGCCGGAAGGGGCGGACGGTTACTATCTCGCGCCCACGGTCATCGCCGATGTCGATGCCTCGATGGAGATAGCCTGCGAGGAGGTATTCGGCCCGGTCGTCGTCGCCCTGCCGTTCGATGACGAAGCCGATGCGATTCGACTCGCCAACAGCACCCGCTTCGGACTGGCCGGTGCGGTGTGGACGCAGGATCCGGCCAGGGCACACCGTGTCGCAGGTCAACTGCGTGCCGGCACCGTCTGGATCAACAGCTACAAGGCCATCAACGTGATGTCGCCCTTCGGCGGCTTTCGCGACAGCGGCTTTGGCCGTTCGAGCGGACTCGATGGTTTGCGGGAATACACGATTCCGCAAAGCGTGTGGGTCGAGACCGGAGTCGAAGCCAGCGTCGCCATGGGTTACGGCAGCGGCCAGGCGTAGCGATCTGAAAAATTCCGCACGACGCGGACATGTCCTTTTCCGACTTCGGTTAACATGACCGCAAGATCCCGAACCCGGAAAAGGGCCTCCCGTGCTGCCATCCGATTTGTGCTATCTCAATAACGCCTCCGTCGGTCTGCAAAGCCCGGCGGTATCGGCATGTCTGAAGGAGTGGCTGGAGGCGGAGATGGCGGCCTATCCGCGCCAGCGCCTCGAAAGTGCAATCTGGGATCTGCCGACGACGAGAACCCGGCTGGCCACCATGATCGGAGCCCCCGAAGCTCAGGTCGCGTTTGGCGCGAGTACGTCTCAGCTCATGGCGCAGGTGGTCGGTAGCCTGAATCTCGCCGGCCGGCGCCTACTGATCGCACCGGGCGAGTGGGCCTCGAATATCGTCCTGCTGCGGCGCCTGGGCAGCGAATCGCCACGCAACATCGAGCTGCTGGCAACCGATGCCGACGGCCAGTTCGATCCCGCAGCCATCGCGCATCAGATCGACGAGGACGTCGCGGCGATCCTGACGCCGCTGGTCACCAGCATCGAAGGTCGCCGTTACGATATCGAGGCACTGGGGAGCCTGCCCCGTCCGTCACACTGCCCGCTCATCGTGGACGCCGCCCAGGGCCTGGGCCAGGTCGAAGTCGATGTGCGTCGACTCGGCTGCGACGTACTGGTCGCCACCACCCGTAAATGGCTTCGCGGTCCTCGTGGAATGGCACTGCTCTACGTCAGTCAGCCGGCAATGGCCATGATGCATCCCAACCCGGCCCCGGAGCTGGCGGGATTACGCCTGAATCTGGAAACTCAACGTTTTATCGATCTTCCTCAAGCACGACGCTTCGATGCTTCGGACGTCTCCGTCATGAACCAGATCGCGCTCACAGCGGCGGTCGGCGAACTCCAGCAGATCACGCTGGATCATTTGCAGAGACACGTGACGACGCTGACCGAGCGGGTCTACGAGCTTGCTCGCGACCGCGGATTTCGTCCGCTGCTGCAGCATCCCGAGAGCGGCATCGCCACGATCCACCTGCCGGATGCCGCGCCCTTGCAGACTCGCCAGAAACTCGATGCGGCCAGTATCGTGGCCAAGGTGTGCGACACGGCCGCCGAACCGCTGAACATTCGCCTGCCGGCGACCGGCTCGCTGTTGAGAATTTCGCCGCATTGGCACAATACGCTGGAGGATATCGACCGTGCCATGGCAGCGCTGGAATGAGAGCAGCGCTGGAATGAGAAAAAGCGAGGCCGATCCCGTACCCTATCTCCCTCGAATCTCGATATTAGGCAATACTGCAGACAACGACACCATCGGACGGACGGCTCATGAGCTTCGGTATCGATCACCCTTTACTGGCGGTCAGTAATCTCGATCATGCCGCCCAGGCAGCCACGGATCTTGGTTTCACCGTCAACTCACGCCATCAGCATCCGTGGGGCACGGACAATCATTTGCTGTTCTTCAGCAATAATTTCATCGAATTGATCGGTATCGGACGGCCCGAGTGTCTCGACTTTCAGGACGATAACGGCTTCCAGTTCGGCCGTCTGATCGAGGCCCGTTTGAAGACGGTAGGCGATGGCATCGCCATGGTGGCTCTCGATAGCCACAGCATTCAGCGCGATCATGCGCTGGTGTCGGCGCGAGGATTTACCGAAGCCTGTCCTATCGTCTTCCGACGCACGGCACACCTCCCAGGTGGACGCGACGAGGAGGTCAGCGTGGCACTGGACATCCTGCATGATGCGGAACGCCCCTTTCTGACCCAGTTCCTGTGCCAGCAGTTGCGTCCGGAGCTGTTTCGCGTCGATCCGACGCAGGAATCGCATGCCAATACCGCCACCTCGATCGCCGATATCTGGTACGTCAGCGACGATCCCGGCTATGACGTCGAATACTTTAGACGCATTCATGGCAACGGTTCGGTACGGGGTAGCGACTCTCGCTGGACCATCCATACCCACAAGGGTGATTGCCACCTGCTTGATCGCCGAACCCTGGCAGAAACCTTCCCGACGCTGGGGGATCTGGAAGAGCAGCCACCACGGGCCGTAGCGCTTACGTTGACCTGCCGCGACCTGAATGCCGCTATCATGCAGTGGGAAGCTGTCGGCATCGACTACCACCGCCACAGCGAAACCCAAGCCGATATCGCGCCAGGCGTGCTCGGCACGCTGCTGCGTTTCGAGCAGCGCTGAACATCTCGATCAAGTCAGCCTGACAGCGAGCGGAATGCCTGCATCCACGAACCGAGATGACGCAGCAGCTTGAGACTCGCTTGAGGTTGGCGCCGACCCACCCGAGTGATCATGTGGGCCTGGGAATTCTGAAACAGTGCCGATCCCACCGCCAACGCGACGACAGAGCCCTCGGCCAGTTCCTGAGCAACGGCAAAGCGAGGCAGCAGCGTGATGCCCATTCCCGCCACCACGGCGCGACGCAGCACGGCCATCGAATTGGTCTCCACGGCCACCTGCGGCCGGAGCCCCGCCTGCACGAAGGCCTGATCCACCAATCGACGCACACCGTGTCCCGGTTTCCAGAGTGCCATGGGCGTCTCGCTGAGCCGTTGCAGCGAGATCGGCTGCGGTTCCCGAGCCAGCAAATGATCGACGGGGCAGATCGCCAGCAGCGGCTGGCCACTGGAGGCCCAGAAACGAATCTGCGGGTGTACTCGCTCATGGAACATCAATCCGATATGCGCCCGATCTTCGACCACGGATTCGATGATCTCGTCGGTACTGCCCTGCTCGATGTCCAGGCGGACGCCTCGATAGCGCTCGGCAAAGGCTTTCAGCGGGGCATCGATCAGATCGTTGATGAACCCTTCGCCAACGACCAGCGAGATGGTGCCGGTCTCGAGCCGCTGATACGCCTCCAGCCGACCGATGAACGCATCGTCCAGGTTGCCGCGCTGGCGACAGTAATCCAGCGCCATCTCGCCAACGGGCGTCGGTCGAATCCCTCTAGAGGTGCGTTCGAGCAGCGGCGCTTCGAAGGCAGCTTCCAACAACGCAATCTGCCGGCTTACCGCCGATGGCGCTATGTCGAGTCTCGCCGCGGCCTTGCGCAGCGAGCCGGATTCGACCGTGACGCGAAAGTAGACTAGGCGCTGGTGGGGAATATCCATGGATGATGACCAGGAAGCGGGAACTGTTGCCTCGATTAGCCCACTAACTCCCAGTGGCGTCAACGCCTCACTCGCCGCTGGCTGAGCCTTTCCGACTCGACTTTTGCCACAGGATGCTGGCAATGTATCCGGTCATGCCTGAAAACTGGCGGCGAGGGTCTTCAAACGGTGCCTTTCGTTGAGCCGATGTCCTAACCGGGATGATGTCCTAACCAGGAGTAATTCATGTTCATCGCCATGAACCGCTTTCGCGTCAATCCTGAACGCACCCAGGAATTCGAGACGATATGGCTGGAGCGAGAAACGCACCTTCAAGATCTGCCCGGATTCGTCGAATTCCAGATGCTGCGTGGCCCCGCGGAAGAAGATCACGTGCTCTACGCGTCTCATACCGTCTGGCGCAGCCGCCAGCACTTCGAGGATTGGACGCATTCGGAAGCCTTCCGTGCCGCCCATGCCAATGCTGGCCAAAGCCGACGCGAAGGTCTTTATCTAGGTCCGCCCAAGTTCGAGGGTTTCGAGGTCATTCAAACGATCGGCCCCGATGACCAGGCCGTCTAGTCGTTTACACCGGCGTCTGACGAGCTACCTTGCGCTGACATGTCTGCTGCTAGGCAGTACCTCAGCGCTGGCTGGACCGTCGCCCACAAAAGCCGAAATCGCCAGGCAGAAGGCCGAAAAACTCGAGCAGCGCGTCGTTGACATGGATGAGATAGCGCCGGCCCCCGCAGCGATAAGACTAACGCCCGAGGGCACGCGTGCCGTCGACCCCAGCGGGCAGGCGCCGCTGGACGATGCGATTACCTGTCTGGCACGATCGATCTACTGGGAGGCCAAGGGCACCGACTCGCGAGAAATGCAGGCGGTCGCCAATGTGATCATGAATCGACTCGGCGATCCGGTCTTCCCTTCCACGCTGTGTGGCGTCGTTCAGCAGGGTTCGGAGACCGGGCGCTGTCAGTTTTCCTGGTGGTGTGACGGACGCCCCGATGAAGCCGACGAACCCAAGGAATATACGACGGCCAGAGAGATGGCTCGCCGCGCGCTCAACGGCATGCTCCCGGACATCACTCATGGCGCGCAGTTCTTTCATCATCGCAGCATCGGGCCAGGCTGGATGGCGACGCTGGTCAAGACAACGCAAACGCATGAGTTCAGTTTCTATCGCCTCCCGGGATAAGGGCATGAACCACCGGGATTACCGAATCAGCCAGGATATCGACGCCATGGCAAGCCAAATCCAGCGCGACGCTTGCACTTCTTCCGAGCGGTCCAGTGCCGAGAGTTCAGCGTCGTGTGCCCCAACCTCGCGCACGTTATGGCCAATCCTGGTTGCCGCCGCGCGAGCGGCGGTACAAAGAGATCCGCTACTCGCAGCCGTTTACCGGCGCTATCTTTTCGACGCCAGTGACTTCGCCGCCGCCTTGGCGCGGATCATCGCCGACACGCTGACGACGCCTGAGTTACCCAACGAAGTCGCGCTTGCACGAATCGAGACCACGCTCAAAGATGCCCCCACCATCGTGACCGCTGCAGAACGCGATCTGATCACCCTGCTGCGTGAAGATGCCGCCATCCCCGAGCCATTCACCCCCCTTCTGTTCTTCCCTGGTTACCGGGCCGTGCAGTGCCACCGCATCGCGAATCAGTGGTGGCGGGAAGGCCTGACCGACCTTGCCAGCTATATCCAGTATCGGGTTGCCGTTCAATTCAGCGCCGATATCCACCCCGCCGCGACCCTGGGGTCGGGGCTCTTCGTCGATCACGGCGCCGGTATCGTCATCGGCGAGACCGTGGTGATCGAGGACGACGTCACCCTTTTCCACGGGATAACACTGGGTAGCGCGGGAAAGTTGAACGGCGACCGTCATCCCAAGGTGCGCCGCGGGGCCTTTCTAGGAGCGGGCGCGACCGTTCTGGGCAACATCGAGATCGGAGAGAATGCGCGAATCGGTGCCGGCGCCGTGGTGACTCGCACCGTCACCGCCGGTGCGACAGTCATCGGTCCTGCGGCCAAACCGCGCTGAGCGGGCCCTGATGCTCCCTCACTCGGAATCGGACCCGCTACTCGACGCCTTTCACGCCATGGAGGCGTCGTTGCGGGAAGATCTGGCACCACTTCGCCAGTTCTGGGTCCGCGACATCGCCTGGCTGCTACACGCGCCGGATATGGCGACACTCGATGCCACGTCCGATTATTCCGGTCGCCCCTCGCTGCTAGAGCTCGGCCTCGCTGAGCCGCAACGACGACGTCGCTGGCTACTGGCGCAGGAATTTCGGACAGCCAGTTTCGAGGCCCATCACCAGGCACGCCGCTCCCATCGCCTGGGCATCTATCACGAGTCGCTGTGGCAATGGATCCTGGATCACGCGCCTCGCACCCGGTTACTGGCGCACAACGTAGCGCTGCGAGAGAACAGGCAGACGCTCGGCGAACTCGATCTGCTGTATGGCACCGATTCTGGCACGGCGGCGACCGGAGCCGAGCAGGAGCCGCTGATCTATCATGCCGAACTGGCCATCAAGTTCTTTCTCGGTTTACCCGACGGCCCCGGCGACGAACGGGATGCCGCGCGCTGGATCGGCATCGGCAGTTTCGACTCCCTGGCCATCAAATGCCATCGCCTCCAGTTCCATCAGTTACCCAGGGGCCAATCGCCAGCCGCCCAGCTTCAGCGACAGAGTCTCGGTGCCGATGGACCGCTGCGACAGCGGATCATCATGCCAGGGGTTCTCTATCACCCCTGGCGAAAGCGCCTGGTACTGCCGACACTCGCCAATGAGGACGCCTGGCAGGGCCTATGGTGCTCTCACCGCTGCTGGACCATCCTGGCTCAGCGGCTCCCCGAGGCGACTACCGGCCATTGGTTGATCAAACCCCACTGGCTCGCCCCGCCCCTGGTGGCACCACTGTCCCTGGCAGAGCTGAGTGCCGCGCTCGTCGACCACTTCTCACTTCACGTTTCACCCAGACATCTGATGCTGATGTTGCCGGACGGACGCCATTGCCGGATTTTCGTGGTCAGGGACGGCTGGCCGCCGGCACTGCCGCTACCGCCCCGCCGCGCTTGGCCCAACGGGCGTTGAGCCACAGCGAACCCACGAGAATGGCGGCGCCGATGCACAACCGGGTCAAATCGGCATCCCGGTTCCAGATCAGCAGGTTGACGATCAATCCCGCGGGAATCAGCGCATTGTTCATGATGGCCAAGGTACCGGCGTCGACGCGACAGGCACCCTTGTTCCAGAGGAAATATCCCAACCCTGAGGCGGCGATGCCTAGCCAGCCCAGCACGCCCCATTGCAGCGGCGTGGACGGCAGTTTCGTCGCATCGCCGAGAATCCAGAATGCCGGTATCGCGAGACATAGCGCTCCCAGATAGAACCAGCCAAAAAGGTGGCGATGCGCCACGCCAGTTGGCAAACTGCGCGCCAGATGGCGGTACCCGACCTGTCCGAACGCGAAACTCAGGTTAGCCCCCTGCACGACCACAAAACCCAACCAGTAATCGCTGGTCACGCCGTCGTAGCGAATGACCGCGGCTCCTGCCACGGCCACCATCGCGACCAGCAAATATCGCGGCGAAAAGCGTCGTGCCAGCAAATCATCGATCAGCGTGATGTACATCGGCGTGAAGATGGTAAACAGCAGTACTTCGGGTACGCTCAGCAGCAGGAAGGACTGATAGAAGAAGAGATACATGACGCCAAGCTGCACGCTACCGATCGCCATTAGGCCCAGGCGGACAGACCAACGCAGTGCAGCAGGTCGCAAGAATGGCAGAAAGACCACTGTCGCCAGGATGATGCGGGTCATGACGGCAAAATAGCTGTCGACTTGCCCTGAGAGATAGACGCCGATCAGACTGAACGAAAAAGCCCATAACGCCGTGACACCAACGAGATACGACATGAATGGTCAACCTTGCAGGGATAAAAAGTTGACGGCCATTATACGGCTACGCCGACTTTTGCCCAAGCTCTCCCGCTTCGAATTCGATGCATGCTCTGGCGAAGCATCACACGTGGGCTGGAACGGTCACGGTCAAGGTACGCTCGAGATCACGCAGGATGACGATCGGGTGCGATTTTTCGAGTCGGGCACCTTCACCGTCGCCGGAGGAAGTCGCAGCGTTCCCATGCGTAACGTCTATCGCTGGGAGCTATTTGATGACCGTATCGGACTCTTCCATGAACGACGCGGTGTCGAAGCGGCCGTCGCACTGTTTGATCTGATTCCGGAGGATGACGACAGCCTGGTCAACGCCGAGGTTCATCAGTGCGCGGCAGATGCCTACAGCGCCAGATTGGTGCTGACCTCGGAGGGACTGGATCTTGAATGGCGAATCGTGGGTCCACACAAGGACGAGCGGATTCTCTACCACTATCGACAGTGAAGACGACTAGCGGAAAATTCTTGGAGAGATCAGAAAATTCCTTGAGTCAATCGTGGCGCTAAAACGACGACGGCTTCCCGAAGGAAGCCGTCGTGTTCGCATCGAAGCCGTACTTCAACGCGTTGCGATGATCCAGATCGCATGGATGATGCCGGGTATATAACCCAGCAGCGTCAGCACGATATTGATCCAGAATTGCAGCCCTAGACCCACCTGCAGGAATACCCCCACCGGCGGTAGAATGATAGCGACAATAATGCGAATGATGTCCATGTAGCCTCCTTTGCTCAGAACGACATCGTTATTGGTATTCGACAATCCCTTGCGACGATTCGAGGAGTCTGACAACCCTCTCTCGAAGGCCAATTGACGAAACTCTTTGAAAATTCTTGCTTCACCCCGTGTAGAGCATAGTGCCCTTTAGCCTCGAACGCAGCCTCTCATTGATCACGCCGCGCCTTGGTGCGATCTCGATCACCGACCTTGCTGTGGATCGAGCGCGACCCGGATGCCAGCTCCTCGTGGTGGCGCTCCCAATCTTCCCAGTCATGCGGAGTACCACTACGGGGGCCATGTTCGGCAGCTTCGCGAGCACGAGCCCAAGCTTTTTCCTCGAGCGACTGAGGCTTTTCCTCCTCCTTGTCGAGCGGAATTCCCTGCTTGGCCAGATAGTCTCTTGCATTCATGGACTGATTCTCCTCTTCGCGGCCTGAGCCGGACGGCGCATGACAGGCAGCGCTCTCTCGGTGGCCTGAGGTTAGATGGCGACGACGTGGCGATAGTTCAATGATCCCGGGCCTCACCAGGCTGCGAAAATGATGAGTACAAATTCTCCGGACAAATGAATCCCATGAACTATAGTTAACCTGTTTCAACCGAAACGCTCGACGCGGCTCTCCTCCACAAAAGGAATTTGTCATGAGAAAGAACCTGATCACTGCCTCCTTGACCGCCATGATGTTGATGGGATTTGCAGGTGGCGCCTTCGCGCAGAGCGATGCGATGCAGGAAGCCGAGAACGCCAACGATAAACCTCTCGCTGAAGGCAGCGGTGTCACTGCCTCGGGCAAGGAGAGCTCAGACAAGGAGAGCGGCCACAGCGACGCTGCTAACCAATCACTCGATGCCGTTGAATCCGAAACCGATGAAGCGACCGATGTTACCAATTCGGAAGAGCTGGATGACATCAACGCCGAGGGACAGAGCGACGCTGCCGGGGACGCTATCGAGAGCCAATAATCTTACTGCAGGATCGATAGATTCATCGATGACTGGAGCGAGTGACGAACCCACCGATTTCGGTGGGCTCGTCTTTACAGGCAGCGGATGACCTTGACCAGTCTTGCCGCGTTTACACCCGATTCGTTACTCCCGGATCGTTACACCTTCCAATCGCCCCCTTCTCGTTTGCATCTGTGCATCTCGCGCGATTTAGAGATGATTGCCGCAGCTAACTCCCTCCAGATTTCCATCTATGTCAGACTTCGCCTTCTTCTTTTGTCATCAGGAGCTTTCCACGCATGCTGGATCGCATTCGCATCGTTCTCGTCCAGACCTTTCATCCCGGCAACATCGGTGCCAGCGCGCGTGCCATGAAGACCATGGGTCTGAGCGATCTCGTACTGGTGTCGCCTCGCCAGTTTCCCGATGAGGAGGCCACTCGGCTCGCCGCAGGCGCTGCGGATCTCATCGATGACTGTCGTGTCGTCGAATCCCTTGCCGAAGCGATTGGCGACTGCGTCCAGGTCATCGGTGCCAGCGCTCGTTTGCGCAGCTTGCCACTTCCGTGTTACCACGCGCCGGATCTCATGGCGGCGGAGCTGTGGCAGCGTCTGCCGGAGGGACCTGTCGCAATTGTCTTCGGGCGAGAGCGCTACGGGCTGACCAACGACGAAATCGGCCACTGCACCCATCAGCTGAATATTCCCGCCAATCCCGACTATGGCGTTTTGAATCTCTCCCAGGCGGTACAAATCGTCGCCTACGAAGCATTCCAGCAGTCTCGAATACAGGGAACGGCAGATCAGGTACCCAGAGCCAATGGGCCCTATCCCACGGTCGAGCAGTTGGAACATTTCTACGGACATCTACACCGAGCCCTGGATAGCGCGGGATTTCTGACTCAACCCCATGCCAAGACCGAGGCCCATTTACGGGCGCTGTTTACCCGCGCCGAACCGAGCCGCAAGGAGCTATCGATCCTGCGTGGCGTCCTCAATGCGCTGGAGAGCCGCAATCAGCCAGATTGAGGCCGAGATCCCACCTTGAAAAACTCCTTTAAAGAGTTAACCGCAAAGCGCCCTCTTGAAGGTGGCCTTTGACACGGCGGTCACCGAGATAGAGAATGGGAATCAGTCTCATTATAAATGGCGATGACAACGATGATTACCGAGCGTTCCCAGCTCTACTATACCTGCGTCTTTCTGCAGGTTTCGTTCCGGGCCATCGAAAATTCGGTAACCGCGGCAGCCGATGAAACTCGGCGTTGCTGGCTGGACGCCCAGACGCTGCAAATGCTACTCGGCGAACTCAAGCGCTGCCGTCAGAATGCCATGCCGTTTCGAGACATTCACATCCCTCTGGATCAAGCAATCTACCACTGCGGGCTACTGATGGCGAAGTGCCCAGGCGCACTCGACCAGCGCCTGTGTCGACATCATCTCGAAGCCATCATCGCCCCGCTAGAGCAAGCCATCAGCCATCTTGCGGGAAAACCGAAAGTTCCGACGAGCCAGGCTACCGTCGCTGACCGAGGTCTTCGCCACTGGTTCGGGCGCTGAGATTTTTCCTGCCCCTCGGCTCGACCAAGTGGCATTCGGGCCCAACGGCTGGAAGCCCGAATGGACGGATGTGTCGAGGTGGCTGCCAAGTGGCTGTTGAGTGATACATTCTACCGTTCCACTCATTCGTCCGTTTATCCATTTCGCCGCTCCACTAACGACGACCCATAAAAAAACAGCGCCCGGAGGCGCTGTTTTCAGTGAAGCGGTCTAATTCAGAGAATCAGTCCTGCCCCATCTGTTGCTTGATCAGATCACCAATGGTGGTCGGGCCGTTAGGCTCGGCTTCCTGATCACGCGATTTACCCGGCGCGCGACGCGGCGGCTCGACCTGATCTTTCGCTTTGATCGAGAGATTGATGACGCGGCTCTTGCGATCCACGCTCACGATTCTCGCTTCGACGCTATCGCCTTCGTTCAGCACGTTACGCGCGTCTTCGACACGGTCGGCGCTGATTTCAGAAGCCTTGAGTACGGCTACGACATCGGTCGCCAGCTCGACGTGGGCTTCCTTGGCATCGACTTCGACGATACGGCCCGTGACGAGCGCGCCCTTGTCGTTGACGGCCAGGAACTCGGAGACCGGATCGGAATCGAGCTGCTTGACGCCCAGCGAGATGCGCTCACGCTCTGGATCGATCGACAGGATGACCGCTTCCGCTTCATCGCCCTTCTTGAACTGACGAACCGCTTCTTCGCCGGTTTCGCTCCAGGAGATGTCGGAGAGATGAACCAGACCGTCGATACCGCCTTCCAGACCGATGAAGATGCCGAAGTCAGTAATTGACTTGATGGTGCCGGCAACCTTATCGCCCTTGTTATAGCGGCCGCTGAAGTCTTCCCACGGGTTGGTGGTGCACTGCTTGATACCCAGGGAAATACGACGACGCTCTTCGTCGATGTCGAGAATCATGACTTCGACTTCGTCACCGACCTGAACCACCTTGGACGGATGGATATTCTTGTTGGTCCAGTCCATTTCGGAAACGTGGACCAGACCTTCGACACCCTCTTCCAACTCGGCAAAGCAGCCGTAGTCGGTCAGATTGGTGACGCGAGCGTTGACCTTCATGCCTTCCGGATAACGGTCGACGATGTTGACCCACGGATCTTCGCCCAGCTGCTTCAGGCCTAGAGAAACGCGGTTACGCTCACGATCGAACTTGAGTACCTTGACATTGATCTCGTCGCCAACAGCAACGATTTCGCTCGGATGCTTGATACGCTTCCAGGCCATGTCGGTGATGTGCAGCAAGCCATCGACGCCGCCGAGGTCGACGAAAGCGCCGTAGTCGGTCAGGTTCTTGACGATACCGTTGATCTGCTGGCCTTCCTGCAAAGTGGCGAGCAGCGCTTCACGCTCGGCACTGTTCTCGGCTTCGAGAACGGCACGGCGGGAAACGACAACGTTGTTGCGTTTCGGATCGAGCTTGATGACCTTGAAGTCCAGCTCTTTGTGCTCGAGGTGCGCGGTATCGCGAACCGGACGCACGTCGACCAGTGAACCCGGCAGGAAGGCACGGATGGAGGCTACATCGACGGTGAAGCCACCCTTGACCTTGCCGTTGATCACGCCCTTGACGATCTCGTCCTTCTCGAAGGCCGCTTCCAGCTCTTTCCACGCTTCGGCACGCTTGGCCTTCTCGCGTGACAGGCGGGTCTCACCGAAGCCATCTTCGACGGCTTCCAGCGCGACCTTGACTTCGTCACCGACCGCAATGGTCATTTCGCCATTGTCGTCGCGGAACTGCGCCACGGGGATCTGCCCCTCGGACTTCAGGCCAGCGTTAACAGTGATCCAGTCGCCTTCGATGTCAACCACGGTCGCCATGACAATGGCACCGGGTTCCATATTGATGTCCTGGAGAGACTGTTCAAATAACTCAGCAAAGCTTTCGCTCATGTGATTCCTACGTGATCAACGTTGATGACGGTCAAACCGTCTTCCTCCGTACCACCAGCGAGCACGGGCCTTATCGACATATCCCTGGGGATGTTAGCGCTGGTTCGACCTGCAACGACTTGCCAGTCGGATCGTCGCACGTCATGACATCTTGCCAGGGGCCCCGGAACGGAAGTGCGTCGTCAGCTGTTGCCGTTCGAGCCTAGTCATGGCCGATATTATCGGCGTTAAACCAAGTTTCGTTCGGCGAGTAGCGTCTCGATACGCTCCACGACTTCCGGTATATCCAACTGCGTCGTGTCCAGCTCTACCGCATCTTCGGCGGGTTTGAGCGGAGCCACGGCGCGTTGCATATCACGCGCATCGCGCGCTTGTATTTCTTTCAAAAGGGTCGAGAGTCTAGCATCTTCCCCTGCCTGCTGCAATTGGAGCAGGCGCCGCCGCGCCCGCTCTTCGGCGGAGGCGGTAAGATAGATCTTAAGGGATGCATCGGGAAATACCACCGTCCCCATGTCGCGACCGTCAGCCACCAGGCCGGGCGCCTGGCGGAAATCACGCTGACGCTGGAGCAACGCTTCGCGTACCGGCGGTAGCGCCGCGACCTGGGAAGCCGCGTTACCGACTCCCTCGCTGCGAATCGCCTGGGTCACGTCGTCGCCTTCCAGCAGAATCTGCATTGCCCCATTCTCGACCGCGAACACCACGTTCAGACTCTGGGCCTGGTCGGAGAGCGCCTGGGCATCATCGACCGCAACGCCCTTGCGCAACGCCGACAACGCGGTCAACCGGTAGAGTGCCCCGGAATCCAACAGGTGCCAGCCCATGTGTTCGGCGATCATTCGACTGATGGTGCCCTTCCCGGCGCCACCCGGCCCATCGATGGTCACGATTGGCGCTGACTGCATCATATCGAGGCCTCCGTCAGTTCGAGCCCGACCTTGTTCGCCAGCGTGACGAACCCCGGGAAAGAAGTCGCCACATTGGCACAGTCGTCGATAGTGATCGGTCCGTCGGCTCGTAGCGCGGCAATGGCGAAGGCCATGGCGATACGATGATCGCCCAGACTGTCGACCTGTCCACCCGAATAGTTAGGCCGTTCACCGCCCTTGCCGACGACATCGATACCGTCGTCATAGACCGTCGCCTCGACGCCCAGAATCTCCAAGCCATCCGCCATCGCCTGAATGCGGTCGGACTCCTTGACGCGAAGCTCCTCGGCACCGCGCAGACGGGTCGTGCCTTCGGCATTGGCCGCGGCGACGAACAGCGCCGGGAACTCGTCGATCGCCAGCGGCACCTGATCAACGGGAATTTCGATCCCTCTCAATGGTGCATAGCGGATGTGCAGATCAGCGACCGGCTCGCCGCCGACTTCACGCGGGTTGTCCAGGTGCAGGTCGGCGCCCATCGCCTTGAGAATATTGATCACGCCGATACGGGTCGGGTTGACGCCGACATGTTCGAGCACCAGATCCGACCCCGGCGTGATGGCCGCCGCCACCAGAAAGAAAGTGGCAGACGAAATATCGGAAGGTACATCGATCGGCGCACTGGTCAGCTCGCCGCCACCCTGCAACGTCGCCAGATCACCGTCGCGGGCCACCGGATAGCCGAAGCCATTGAGCATACGCTCGGTATGATCACGGGTCGGTGCCGGTTCGCGAACGCGTGTCTCGCCCTCGGCATAGAGACCGGCCAGCAGCAGGCAGGATTTGACCTGGGCGCTGGCCATCGGCATGTCGTAGTCGATGCCTTTCAGCGGCTGACCGCCATGAATCTTCAGCGGCGGGCGTCCGCCTTCCGCTGTATCGATTTTAGCGCCCATCAGCCGCAGCGGATCGGCGACCCGTGCCATCGGCCGCTTGGTCAGCGAGGCATCGCCGGTCAACTCGGTGTCGAAGGCCTGTCCGGCAAGAAGACCGGTAAACAGACGCATGGCAGTACCCGAGTTGCCCACGTAGATCGGCCCGGCCGGCTTCTTCAGCCCATGCAGGCCCACGCCATGGATGGTCACTCGACCCTGATGCGGGCCTTCGATCGCCACGCCCATGTCACGGAACGCCTGCAGCGTCGCCAGACTATCCTCGCCCTCGAGGAAGCCCTTGACCTCGGTAATACCGTTGGCCAGCGCCCCGAGCATGATCGAGCGATGAGAAATGGACTTGTCGCCGGGAACGCGAATTCGGCCGCTGACCGAACCGCCGGGCGACACCCGGTACTGAACCTGTCGTGCTTCCATGGTCTGATAACTCGTCTGATTCAACAGCGTTTCAAAATAGTGTCTTGCATGGCTGGCGCGATCGAACGTGCCCAGCATGGCGTCGCTATCGCCCTGCTCTACCGCCGTCCGCAGCCGGGCGAGCCCGGTCTCGAAATCGTCCAGCGCCGCCAGCAATGCGCCGCGATTGGCCGTGAAGATATCGCGCCACATGACCGGATCGCTGCCGGCGATCCGGGTGAAGTCGCGAAACCCGCCGGCCGCGTAGCGAAAGATATCCAGGCGCTCGTCTTGCCGTGCCAGGGTATCCACCAGCGAGAATGCCAGCAGATGCGGCAGGTGGCTGGTACGCGCCAGCACTTGATCATGCCGGTCGACCGGCATCTCCAGCACTTCGGCGCCGCAGCGCTGCCACAACGCACGCACTGCATCTACGGCGTTAGGCGAAGTGACAGCTTCCGGCGTCAGAATGACCTTGTGATGACGGTAGAGCTCGGGGTTGGCCGCGGCCACACCGCTCTTTTCGGAGCCGGCGATCGGGTGGCCGGGCACGAAATGCGGCGGCAGATAGCCAAAGGCTTCCCGCGCTGCATCGCACACCCTACGCTTTGTGCTGCCGACATCTGTCAGGATGCGCTCGCCGATCAGCGGCACCAATTGCGCGAAAACCTGATTCATGGCCAACACCGGCACCGCCAGCACGACGAGATCACTCTGGGCGACTAGCGGCGCCAGCTCACGGCCGCCGTCGTCGATCAATCCCATCTCGAGCCCGGTCGCGATCTCGTCGGCATTCGGGTCGCATGCCAGGATCCGCCCACGATAGCCATTGACCTTGAGCGCGGCGGCCAGCGAGCCACCAATCATGCCGAGCCCCACGATCAGCAGCGTCGACGCACCAACCGGCGTATCGTCTGCCCGCATCTTAAAGCACACCCACCGGATAGGAGCCGAGCACTTTCATGTCCTGAGCGCGACGGCGAACTTCATCCAGCACGCTGGCGATCTCGGGCTGATCGAGATGGCCCTTGAAGTCGATGAAGAACACGTAGTTCCATGCACCGGTTCGAGACGGCCGCGTCTCCAGCCGCGTCATGTCGACACGATGACGATGGAACGGCTCGAGTAGATCATGAAGCACGCCGGGCTCGTTACGCATGGCGACCACCACCGTGGTCTTGTCGGTACCCGAGGGCGGCACCAACTCGTTACCGATGATCAGAAAGCGCGTGGAGTTGTCCGGGCGGTCCTCGATCTTCTCGGCAACATGGTCGAGCCCATAGAGCTGAGCCGCCATGTCGCCTGCGATCGCCGCACTGTGCCATTCGGTCTTGACCAGTCTCGCGGCTTCGGCGTTGGACGACACCGCGATACGCTCGGCGTGCGGATAATGCGCGTCCAGCCACTTGCGGCACTGGGCGAAGGACTGCGGATGCGAGTAGATCCGCGAGATCTTGTCCTGGCGGGTGACGCTGGATATCAACAGATGTTGATGGATTCGCAGCACCACCTCGCCACTGATGTGCAGGCCGGAATCCATGAAGGAGTCCAGCGTGTTGTTGACTACGCCTTCGGTAGAGTTCTCGACCGGCACCACGCCGTAGTTGACCGCGCCCGCCTCGACCTCGCGAAAGACCTCGTCGATCGCCGCCATCGGCAGACTGATCGCACTATGACCGAAGTGCTTGAGCGCCGCCTGCTGGGTAAACGTCCCTTCCGGGCCGAGATACGCGACCTTGATCGGTTTTTCCAGCGCCAGGCAGGCCGACATGATCTCGCGAAACAGCCGTGCCATCTCCTCGCCATGAAGCGGCCCGGGATTGTCCTCCATCACTCGGCGCAGCACCTGGGCCTCGCGCTCGGGGCGATAGAACACGGCGTCCGGATCGTCGGCCGTCTTGACGTGGGCGACCTGCTGAGCACAATCGGCGCGCTCGCTGATCAAGCGCAGCAGCTCGCTGTCGATGGTATCGATGCGTTGCCGCAGAGCAGCAAGGTCCAGCGGCGAATTCGAGGAGTCACTCATGACATTATCCTGATGATCATATCCTGATGCCCATATCCTGATTAACTGTATCCAGGGCGTTGGGTAACGCTGTGTTCAGCCGCGACGGCGCTCGAAGTCCTGCATGAAGGTTAGCAGCGCCTGAACGTCGGCCTCACTGACCGCATTGTAGAGGCTCGCACGCATCCCGCCGACGCTACGATGCCCCTTCAGATTGAGAAGTCCTGCCGACTCGGCTTCGCTCAGAAAAACGGAATTCAACGACTCGTCCGCCAGCGTGAACGGTACGTTCATGATCGAGCGGTTGACCGGTTCGATCGGGTTGGCGTAGAAATCGCTGGTATCGATCGCGGTATAGAGCGCCTCGCATTTGCGTCGGTTGATCGCCTCCATCTCCGCCAGGCCGCCGATGTCGTGCTTGAGCCACTGAAACACCAGTCCAGCCAGATACCAGGCGTAGGTCGGCGGCGTGTTGATCATCGAGTCGTTGTCGGCATAGACCTTCCAGCCCAGCAGCGAAGGCGTCTGCGGCAAGGCGCGCTCGAGCAGATCGTCGCGCACGATGACCACGGTGATACCCGCGGGGCCAATATTTTTCTGCGCGCCGGCGTAGATCACGCCATAACGACTGACATCCAACGGCGTCGACAGAATGGAAGACGACATGTCGCAGACCAGCGGCACCTCACCATTCGCCCCGCCGACTTGGGGAACGTAGTCGTAAGCCAGACCACCGATGGTCTCGTTATGACAGTAATGCAGATACGCCGCGTCGCCGGAGAGCGCGATCTCGTCTGGTCGCGGTACGTGAACGTAACCGTTGCCCCGGGTCGATCCGGCAATGTGAGAACCCGCGAGATGCTCATTCGCGATGCTCAGATGCTTATTCGCGAGATTCAGATGCTCGGCTTCCTTGATCGCCTTGCCGGACCAGATGCCGGTATCCAGGTAATTGGGTGTACCACCCAGACCCAGCAGATTGAGCGGAACGCAGGCGAACTGCATCGTCGCGCCGCCCTGCATGAACAGCACGCGATAGTTATCGGGGATCGACAGTAGATCGCGAAAGTCCTGCTCGGCCTGGGCGGCAATCGCCTCGAACGTCGGGCTGCGATGACTCATCTCCATCACCGACGCCCCCTGCCCGCGATAGTCGAGCAGCTCTTCACGAGCGCGTTCCAGAACGGCGGTCGGCATCGCCGCCGGGCCCGCGCAGAAATTATGCAGACGTTTCATTGCCTGGGTTCCTGAAGTTTGTCCAAAACGCATCAACGGCTGAGAACCCGCCTGAAAAAACGGCCATGCTCGCACCCCGGGCAAAATGGCCAGAGGCGCGATTTCCTCAGTCGTCGTCCGACTCACCATCAGTCGATTCGCTGCCGCTCGTTTCACCACTACCGACGCCATCGGCAGCGCCGTCGTCAGCAACCGAATCCGCATCGGCGCCCGAGTCGACCGCGTCACCCTCAACGGCTTCGCCATCGACCACGTCACCCTCGATCAGTTCGTCTTCCTGAGGCTCGTCGACGCGCACGGTCTTGACCAAATGCTCATCGTCACCCGTTCGGATCAGCGTGACACCCTGGGTATTACGCGAGCTGATCGAGACTTCGGCGACACGTGTGCGGACCAGCGTGCCGCGATCGGTGATCAGCATCATCTCGTCGCTCGAGCGCACCTGCATCGCCGCCACCAGCGCACCGTTGCGCGCCGTGGTCTGCATCGCGATCACGCCTTGGCCCCCGCGGCCGCGAATCGGGAATTCCTCGAGCCGGGTACGCTTGCCGTAACCGTTCTCAGAGCCGGTCAGAATGTAGATCTGCTCGTCGTTGACACCGTTGCTCTCGCCTTCGGCGACGTCCGGCTGACTGTCAGCCTCGGCGTCGGCATTGGCATCGATGGTCTGGCTCTGCGGGATGATCAGACTGATCACCTCGGCGCCACCGAGCAGACGCATGCCGCGCACGCCGCGTGCAGTACGGCCCATCGCGCGCACGTTGCCCTCCTCGAACCGGATCGCTTTGCCATTGGAAGAGAGCATCATCGCGTGATCCGAGCCCGAGGTGATCGCGGCGCCGATCAAGCGATCCCCTTCGTCGATATCGATGGCGATCAGACCGACGCTACGGGGGCGAGAGAACTGATCCAGCGAGGTCCGCTTGACCGTGCCGTTCGCCGTGGCAAAGAAGATGTAGCTGTCCGCGCGATACTCACGCACCGGCAGGATCGCGCTGATCGACTCGTCGGCGTCCAGCGGCAGCAGATTGACCAGCGGCTTGCCGCGCGAACCGCGGCTGGCGTTGGGCATCTCGTAGGTCTTGAGCCAGTACACCTTGCCGCGACTGGAGAACAGCAGCATGGTGTCGTGGGTCGAGGCGACCACCAGATGTTCGATGACGTCCTCGTCCTTCATGCTGGTCGCCGACTTGCCGCGGCCACCGCGCTTCTGTGCCTGATAGTCGGTGATCGGCTGAGTCTTGGCGTAACCGCCACGCGAAAGCGTGACCACCATGTCTTCTTCGGCGATCAGGTCTTCCATGGAGAGGTCGAGACGGCTGGTGTGGATCTCCGTCCGGCGCTCGTTGCCGTACTGATCGCGGACCGCCTCCAGCTCCTCGCGGATGACCTCGAGCAGCCGATCCGGCGAGGCCAGAATATGATTGAGTTCGGCGATTTTCTCGAGAATGCTCAGGTACTCGTCGAGCAGCTTCTCGGTCTCCAACCCGGTCAGACGGTGCAGCCGCAGCTCCAGAATCGCCTGAGCCTGCGCCGGGGAGAGCCGATACATTGCGCTGTCGTCGGTCAGGCCGTAGCCCTCTTCGAGATCCTCCGGCTTGCACGACGTGGCACCTGCTCGCTCGAGCATGCCGGTCACCTGCCCCGGCTGCCAATCGCGGCCCAGCAGCTTTTCCTTGGCCTCGGCGGCGTTGGGCGAGGCCTTGATCAGCTCGATCACTTCATCGATGTTGGAGATCGCGACCGTCAGACCTTCGAGGAGGTGGCCTCGCTCGCGGGCCTTGCGCAGCTCATAGAGCGTCCGGCGGGTGACGACTTCACGCCGGTGACGCACGAAGGCTTCGAGCAGCTGCTTGAGATTGAGCGTCTTGGGCTGGCCATCGTCGAGCGCGACGATGTTGATCCCGAACACGTTCTCGAGCTGGGTATGTGCGAACAGGTTGTTGACGACGACGTCGCCGGACTCGCCGCGCTTGATCTCGATCACCACGCGCAGCCCGTCCTTGTCGGACTCGTCGCGCAGTTCGGCGATGCCCTCGACCCGCTTCTCTTTCACCAGCTCGGCGATCTTCTCGATCAGCCGGGCCTTGTTGACCTGATAAGGCAGCTCGGTAATGACGATGTGGTCACGACCGCTCTTCTTGTCGAATTCGACGGTGTGCTTGGCTCGCACGTAAATGCGCCCGCGCCCCGTGCGATACGCCTCGAGGATACCCGCGCGGCCATTGATGATGCCGGCGGTGGGGAAATCGGGACCGGGAATGTACTCCATCAGGTCGTCGACCGTCAGGGTGTAATCCTCGATCAGCGCCAGACAGCCGTTGATCACTTCGACCATGTTGTGCGGCGGAATGTTGGTCGCCATGCCGACCGCGATGCCGGAGGCGCCGTTGATCAGCAGGTTCGGCACCCTGGTCGGCAGCACCTCGGGAATCCGCTCGGTGCCGTCGTAGTTGTCGACCCAGTCGACGGTGTCCTTCTCGAGATCGGCGAGTAGCTCATGGGACAGGCGCGACATGCGCACCTCGGTGTAACGCATCGCGGCGGCGTTGTCGCCATCGATGGAACCGAAGTTGCCCTGACCGTCGATCAGCACGTGACGCATCGAGAAGTGCTGGGCCATACGTACGATGGTGTCGTAGACCGCACTGTCGCCGTGGGGATGATATTTACCGATTACATCGCCGACCACGCGCGCCGATTTCTTGTAGGCCTTGTTCCAGTCGTTGCCGAGTTCGTGCATGGCGTAAAGCACACGCCGGTGGACCGGCTTCAAGCCATCGCGGACGTCAGGCAGTGCCCGCCCGATGATGACGCTCATCGCATAGTCCAGGTAGGACTGCTTGAGCTCATCTTCGATGTTGACTGGCAGAATTTCTCTGGCGATATCACCCATGGGTCGTCAAATCCTTTGCACCGCTGCCACGACCGGAGTCCGGCCGTGGCAGCGTTAATAAAGCCCCGGCAAGGCGACTGAGAGGCTCAGCCGCACAATCACGGGATCATACCATTTCAGGGGCTCCAAAGGCAGGCGTTGACGCGCTTTGACCGGGTTTTCTATGTCGCTTCGGGTGTCGCCACTACCAACGGCCCCAAACGCTCTGCCCATTCGCCCGTCATCGGGATCACCTGACCGCTCTGTTGATCGAGCAGCACGAATACCAGCGAGGCCGCCACCACCAATTCGCCGCTGCCGACGTGGGTAATCCGATGACCGACGATACCACTGCGCCCACCGATCCGGGTGAGGCACGTCTCGACCTCGAGATCGTCGTTCATCACCGCGGCACGGCGGTAGTCGATATTGAGGTTGACCGCGACCAGTGCCACGCCTTTCGCCAGCCCGTCAGCGAACTCGGGATGGGCATCGACGTAGGCCCAACGGCCCTCCTCGAGAAATTCCAGGTAGCGGGCATGATTGACGTGGCCGTAGCCGTCGAGATGAAAACCGCGAACGCGGACCTGGGTGACGGTAATGCGTGAATCCATGGAACCCCTCGGCTCAGTTGCAAGTTCAGAGCCCAAAAACATACGCTCGTTTGAAACTGGCGCGCAAATATCAAAGGTCCACCTCGGTGGTAACAGCTGGGTCATTTCGCCATAATATGCCTCCTTTCAAACGGAACTGGCGCATGTGGTTCAAGCATTGTCATCTGTATCGCTGCCATGACGTCGAGATTCTCTCGTTAGAGGATCTGGAAACCGCATTGGCAGAATTCGCATTTCGCCCCGTCTCGCCACGCGAGGCGCGTCGGGTCGGCTGGAGCGCGCCGGCCGGCCGTCGCAGTGAACAGCGCGCACACGAAATCCAGGGCCATCGGCTGTTGTCGATGCTGCGCCAGGAGCGCCTGCTGCCGGCAGCGGTGATCAACGACGAAGTCAACGAACGCAGCGAGGAGCGCGAGCAGGCCGAGGGCCAGCCGCTGTCGCGGCGCGAACGTCAACTGCTCAAGGAGCAGGTGATGGAGGAGCTGCTGCCGCAGGCTTTCACTCGCACGCAGCGGGTCGAACTGTGGTGGGACACTCGCAATCGCCTGATTGGCATCAACGCCTCCAGCCGCAAGCGCGCCGAAGAGGTGCTCGATCTGCTGCGTCAGTCGTTGGGCTCGCTCAAGGTCACCCCGCTGGCGACCAAGACGCCGCCGGCGCGCGGCATGACCCAGTGGCTGAGCGATCCGAGTAGCCGCCCCGAAAACCTGTTGCTGGGCGATCAGGTCGAGTTACGTGCCGCCGAGGACGACGGCGTGCTCCGCGCACGCAAGGTCGATCTGGACAGCGAAGAGATCCAGTCGCTGCTCGAGAACGGGCGTCAGGCGAGCCAACTGAGCCTGGGTAGCGAAGGTCAGCTCCGCGTCATGCTGCACGACGATCTGGCGCTCAAGTCGCTGCAGTTCGACGACGCGCTGCTGGACGAAGCCAGCCAGAACGACAATGGCGACGATCCGATCGTGAGTCTGGAGACGGACTTCGCGCTGATGTCGCAGACGCTTTCCACTTTCGTCGACCAACTCATCGAATGGCTGGGCGGTGAAGCCGACCCGGCAGCGCCGACACCATGACGCCCCGTTCCGATACCCACAACAGCACCGCGCCCGACGATCGCCCTGTGAACAACAACAGCGCCGCAACCGACGATCGTCCCGCGACCGGCAACACACATAGCGCCGAGGCGGCGATCGATCTCGATCGCTTCGCCGATATCCGCCCCTATCATGACGAAGAAGTCGAGGCCGTACTGGCCCGACTGGCGCATGACAGCGAGCTGCTGGATGCGATCACCCGCTTCCGTCTGCCTCGGTTGGCGCGCTTCGCCCCGCCGCTGGCGCGGGCGCTGGCGAGTTTTCGGCTACAGCGCGAGATGCGTGGCGTCAAGACCGTGCGCGACCTCCAGTTGCGAATCGCCGACTACATGGCGCACATGATCAGCCACACCACTCGCGGCTTTACGGTCGAGGGTCTCGATCGACTGGCCTCGGATCAGGCCTATCTGTTCATCGGCAATCATCGCGATATCGCCATGGATCCGGCCTTCGTCAATTACGCACTGTATAGCGAAGGCCACGACACCGTGCGCATCGCCATCGGTGACAACCTGCTGCAGAAACCTTTCGTCACCGATCTGATGCGGCTCAACAAGAGCTTCATCGTACCGCGATCGGTCAAGGGAAAACGCGCGATGCTGGCGGCATACCAGTCGCTCTCGGGCTATATCCGACATTCGATCACCGATGACAACCACTCGGTGTGGCTGGCCCAGCGTGAAGGCCGAGCCAAGAACGGCATCGATCGCACCGACAGCGCCATCGTCAAGATGCTGTGCATTGCCCGTCGGCTGGAAGAAGGCGACAGCGAGATCGGCAGCGCCGTACGCGAACTCAAGATCGTACCGGTCTCGATCAGCTACGAGTACGATCCATGCGCGATCAACAAGGCACGCGAGCTGCACGCCAAGGAAACCGACGGCGCCTACGAAAAGGTCGAGTTCGAGGACATCTTTTCGATCGTTGCCGGCATCACCGGCGACAAGGGCCGCGTCAAGCTCAAGTTCGGTACGCCGCTCCCCGGAGACTTCGACAACGCCGACCAGGTCGCCGAAGAGATCGACCGCCAGGTACTGGAAAACTACTCGACTTTCCCCAGCCACCAGCTCGCGCTGGCGGAGACCGGACTGGCGCCCGAACTGGTCGATTTGACCGGCGTGACCCCGGAAGACCGCGAGCGCTTCCAGGCGCAACTGGCCAAGGTCCCCGAGACGCTGCGTCCCTGGTGGCTGCTGCAATACGCCAATCCGATTCTGAACCGGGCCGGTAAGGCGCGCCCTCAGGACGCCTGACGCCCGGTCGACCTCGAGCATACCGTCTCCCGCCGCCATCGCCTCGCGATGGCGGTTTTTTTATGGGCGCTCGATAAGTGGCGACCGAAGAACCTCGATGCCAATGAAAAAACATTGGCGCCACCGAGCGAACGCTCGGGGCGATGAAAAACGTTCGTGACGATGACAGATGTCACTTGCGCCAGAAGAACGGCGTCATCAACACCAGCACGGTCAGGATTTCGAGACGCCCCATTAGCATGCCGATGGAGAGCAGCCACTTGGCGGCATCCGGAAGCGAGGCGAAGTTGCCGGCAGGGCCGATCGTCTCCCCCAGCCCCGGGCCAACATTGGCCAGCGCCGTGGCCGCGCCGGTAATCGCGGTGACCATATCGAGCCCCAGCGCCGCCAGTGCCAGTGACAGTACCGCCACGGTGAGGAAGAAGAAGAACGAGAAGGCGATGACGGCCCGCACCACCTCGTCGTTAAGCGGCCGGCCGTTGTAACGCTGGGCGAATACGCCGCTGGGATGCACCAGGTAGCGCAGTTGGTTGGCCAGCAGCAGACCGCCGATCTGAAAGCGGAAAATCTTCATGCCGCCACTGGTCGAACCGCTGCAACCACCGATGAACGTGATGAAGAAGAACGTCGTGACGGCCAGCGGCCCCCACTGGGTGTAATCCGCGCTGGCGTAGCCCGTAGTCGTCACCACCGAGATCACGTTGAAGGCGACATCCGTCAATGCCTGGAAAGGCGCATCGGAGAAAGCCAGCACCCGATAGAGCGTCAGCGCCGTGATCACCAGAAGCAGCAGCCCGACCAGCCCTCGCACCTGCTGGTCCTGCCACAGCGCACCCCGGCTATCTCGCAGCAGGCGAATATAGAGCACGAACGGCAGTGCGCCGCCGAGCATGAACAGACAGCCCAGCCACAAGATCAGCGGGTTATCGTGGTAGATACCGAAAGACGCGTCATAGTTGGCGAAACCGCCGGTGGACACCGAACTCATGGCATGCACGACGGCGTCCAGCGTGCCCATGCCCGCCAGCCGGTAGCTCAGGATCGCCGCCAGCGTAAAGCCGAGATAGATGATGGTCGACGCCTTGGCGATACCGCCGGCCCGCGGCAGCACCTTGTCCGACCAGTCGGAGGATTCGGTCTGGAACAGCCGCATGCCGCCGACCTTCAGGAACGGCAGGATCGCGATCGCCATCACGATGATCCCGATGCCGCCCAGCCACTGCATCAGCCCGCGCCAAAGCTTCAACCCATCCGACAGATTCTCGATCCCGGAGAGCACGGTGGAACCGGTGGTGGTGATCGCCGATACCGACTCGAATACCGCATCGGTGAACGACAGTTGCGGCGCACCCAGCACCAGCGGCAGGCTGGCGAAGGCGCTGATCACCGCCCAGCTCGACGTGGTCAGGATGAACATGTGGCGCGTCTTCAACTCCACCGGCGTGCGCCAGGTCCAGATCAGCAGCGTCGTCGAAACGCCGGCCACCAACCCCATCGACTTGAGAAACGCCCACAGATCAGGGTCGTTCTCCAACCCCAGCATGATCACCGGCGGCACCATGAACAGCGCCAATACGATCAACAGCAGCGCCAGAATCTTGAAAATTGGCTTGGCGTCTTGCAAGACTTCCTCCTGATCCCGTTACCGCTCGGCCGCCATCACTGCGACAAGCCGAATAAACCGCAGCGATAATAGGCCATCCCGACGCGCAAGACACGACCCGGACACCATTTGTTATCGATATGCCTTGCCCGAGACTGGCGGCACAAAGCCGCCGAAAGCTACGGACCGGATCCGCTCTGGGCCCGCAGCGAGATATGCTATGGTGGCGCCAATCAGCACTGCCGAACATGACCCGCCAAGCACGAGAGGAAAACCCCATGAGTTCCGCTTCGGAAATGCAGAAGACCCGCGTCATTCAGGAGCTTCGCGCCTTCATCAAGAAACTGCTGCAGGAACCCGGCATTCTCGAGAACTCGCTGACCATCGCCAAGCGCCACTCCGACGGCAGCAACGACGCCGCGGCCTGGGCGACCATCGCCAACGAAATTTCGGATACCACCAGCGTGCATATTCCGGAAGACCCGGCCGAGCACTCGGAAGCGGACCGGCTGTTTCTGGAGGTGTTGCGGGAAGTTGTGGGGGAAGAGAAGGCGCTTTATTGAAGCCTACGATTCTTTGAACAAATAGGGGCCGGCAGACGCCGGCCCCGACTATTCAAGGCGTTGTCGTAGTTCCTTCACAGCTATCAGGAACCGCAGGATCACCGGCATCTATAGATGTTGCACAAGTCCAGCCCCCACTGCCACTGCGAGTCAGAGTCATAGTGTCGTTGGCAGTGCCATAAGGGCCATCTTGGAATGTATAGGTTAGTGCCGCTCCCTCAAGCACGCCGTTTTCCCTTGTACCAGAAGTAGCGGTGATAATACCTGTGTAGTCCGTCGAATCGAGGCCTAAGTCGCTTAAGTCAGTCGCAAGCTGTCCGTTCTCTTGAATATATAACTCAGCGGGCGTTTGTAAGCCTTTCAGAGTCGCCAGACCAGACGCCACCTGAGACCTCGCCACATAGTTCTGATACTGCGGAATCGCGATGGCGGCGAGGATGCCGATGATCGCGACAACGATCATGAGTTCGATCAGGGTGAAACCGCCCTGCCGGCGTGACATATTCTTTCGTGATTGCTGCATCGTGGTTCCCTGCCTTGCTGTTTGTTGGATCGATCGCTGAATCGATCGTTAAGCCAATTGTCGAACCGCTCGGCGTGATCCCTTCGTCATTCCCCGCCGTGCGCCCCCGAATTTTGCGTTCTGCCCGCCTGCCTTGTTCAAGTTCATCGCGCCCCGCTGAACCCGCCCGAGACACTTGAAATCCGCACACGCACAGATACACAAAATTACCTTTGATGACACATCAGTCGCTTTATCGGCCGATTGCGAAGAATACTTAAAGAAAAAATGGTCTTCGCCGATAGCTAAGCTATCCGAACACGATATTCGACTAGCCATTCGGGTCGTTGTTGGCCCGCTTTCAGACCATTTGCCTGCGACTCCACCGCTACACTGGGACACCCAATTCCATGCCGGACGCCATCGCATCGCGCGCGCAGAGCAGTCTCGCCCAGCGCTTTATCGAGCAGCAGTTGATCAGCGCGGAGGCATGCGAACAGGCATTTCACGAAGCAGCCAGCAAACAGCTGACGTTGCTGGAATTCCTGATTCGCGAAGGCCGGGTCGATGCGCGTGAGGCCGGCATCCTGGCAGCGCGCGAATATGGCCTGCCGTTCATGGACCTGAAGCACGTCGACTGGGACAAGTTGCCGATCATCGAACCGGTGGCGGACAAGGTCATTCGACGCTTCCAGGTACTGCCGTTGGCTCGCGACGATCGCCGCCTCACCGTGGCGATCGCCTTCCCCGCGACGCTAGCGAGCCTGGACGAGCTGCAGTTCACCACCGGTCTGGCGATCGAGGGCGTACTGGTGCCGTTCGATCAGTTGGAACGGGCGCTGGCCAAGCGCTACCAGCACCACGAGACCTCCGGCATGCTGGAAGCGTTGGGAGAAGCCAGCGAATCGCTGACGCTGGATACCAGCGAGGCCGACCTGGCGAGCGAGGCCGCTGCTTTCGACAAGGGCGGGGAAGACGACGAACCGGTGGTGCGCTTCGTCAACAAGATTCTGCGCGACGCCATTCATCGCGGCGCGTCGGACATCCACTTCGAACCCTATGAAGCCAGCTACCGGATTCGCTTTCGCATCGACGGAATGCTGATCGAGATCGCCCGCCCGCCGCTCAACCTGCGCACCCGTCTGGCGGCCCGCCTCAAGGTCATGGCGCGGCTGGATATCTCCGAACGACGCCTGCCGCAGGATGGCGCGATGAAGATTCGCCTGGATGCCCAGCGTGCCATCGATTTCCGCGTCAACACGCTGCCGACCGTGTTCGGCGAGAAGATCGTGCTGCGTCTGCTGGATGCCCGGACCGCCAGTTTCGGTATCGATGCGCTGGGCTTTGCGCCGGATCAGCGCCGTCTATTCGAGGCCGCGCTGGCCGAACCCCAGGGCATGATTCTGGCCACCGGCCCCACTGGCAGCGGCAAGACGGTGACGCTCTACACCGGCATCAATCTGCTCAATACCGAGGAGCGCAACATCTCGACGGCCGAGGACCCGGTGGAACTCAAGGTTCCCGGCGTCAATCAGGTCAACGTGCAGCCGCGTATCGGCCTCGATTTCGCCAGCGCGCTGCGTGCCTTCCTGCGCCAGGATCCGGACGTGGTGATGGTCGGCGAGATCCGCGATCTGGAGACCGCCGAAATCGCAGTCAAGGCAGCGCAGACCGGTCACCTGGTGCTGTCGACCCTGCATACCAATTCCGCCGCCGAGACGCTGACGCGCCTTCGCAACATGGGCGTCGCGAGCTTCAATATCGCAAGCTCGGTGTCGCTGATCATCGCCCAGCGCCTGGCGCGCCTGCTTTGTCCGCGCTGCAAGGCCCCGGCGGAAGTCCCCTTGGATGTACTGCGGGGGGAAGGCGTCTCATCGGAGCTGCTGGCAAGTGCCACCCTTTACCGCGCCGTGGGCTGCGATCACTGCACGCTGGGCTACAAGGGGCGCATCGGGATCTATGAGGTCGTGGCGGTGGACGACGCCATGAGCCAACTGATCATGACCGATAGTCACGCTCTGGAACTGGCCCGTGCGGCGCGTAATGCCGGCTTCCCGGGGTTGCGGCAGAGCGGGATCGACAAGGTGCTCCAGGGCCTGACCAGCCTCGAGGAGATCAACCGCGTAACGACAGACTAAAGGCACCGACTAACAGCACCGACTGACGACGAACGCGCTCGTCGCAGGTCGGGTTTCCACTTTTTCCGTCGATTCACTGTCAGGAACGCAATCATGGCGACCACGCTCAAGTCAGCCAAATCGTTGAAGCCCTCCAAATCGCCAAAGCGAGTGGTGATGCACCGCTGGCAGTGGCGTGGAAAGAATCTGCGTGGGGAAGCCGTCTCAGGCGAACTCATTGCCAGCGATATCGGAGAGGTCCGCAGTGAGCTGACGCGCCAGAAGATCATCGTCAAGCGCATCACCCGCAAGACCGGAATGTTCGGTCTGGGCCGGATCAAGTCAAAGGACATCACGCTGTTCTCGCGTCAGCTGGCGACCATGATCCGCGCCGGCGTTCCGCTGCTGCAAGGCTGCAAGGTCGTGGCCGAAACCCTCAAGAACCCGGCCATGCGCAATCTGGTCGAGACGTTGGCCAACGATATCAGCGCCGGCTCCAGCTTCTCGGAAGCGTTGGCCAAGCATCCTTCGCGATTTGATCGCATGTTCGTCAACATGGTGGCGGCCGGCGAACAGGCCGGCGCCCTGGACAAGATGCTCGAGCGTGTCGCCAGTTATCGCGAGAAGGTCGAGACGCTCAAGAGCCGGGTCAAGAAAGCGCTCTACTACCCGACTGCGGTGGTTCTCGTAGGTCTGGGGGTGACCGCCCTGCTGCTGGTCAAAGTCGTTCCTCAGTTCCAGAGTCTGTTCAACGGTTTCGGTGCCGAACTGCCGGCGTTCACCCAGTTCACCGTGCATCTCTCCGAACTGACCCAGGCTTATTGGTGGCAGGCGATTCTGGCAGTAGCGCTGGTCATTTTCGGCCTACGCCAGGTGATGAAACGCTCTCCTGCCTTCACCTATCGCGTTCATCAATTGGCACTCAAGCTGCCGGTGATCGGCAATATCGTCGACAAGAGTTCGATCGCGCGCTTCTCGCGTACGTTGGCGACGACGTTCAATGCCGGCATCCCGCTGGTCGAAGCGCTCGAGACCGCCGCAGGGGCAACCGGTAACCAGGTCCACCAGCGTGCGATCGCCAGTATTCGCGAAGACGTCGGTACCGGCCAGCAGCTCAACTTTGCCATGCGCCGGACAAAAATCTTCCCCGTGATGGCCATCCAGATGGTCAGCATCGGCGAGGAGGCCGGCGAACTGGATACCATGCTCGACAAGGTGGCGGAGTTCTACGAGGAAGAGGTCGACAACCAGGTCGATGCGCTGACGTCATTGATGGAGCCGTTCATTCTGGTGGTGTTGGGAACGCTGGTCGGTGGGCTGGTGGTGTCGATGTATTTGCCTATTTTCCAGATGGGTTCCGCCATCTAGGGTTGTTATTCATGACTGCGCGCATCCGCCGCGTTGTTGCCCGCCACCTCGAAATCCTCACGGACAACCGCGTCCGCTCCGGGTTCTCGGCGTCGGGCGCCTAGCGGCAAAAGCGCTCGACAATGAATCTCGACCTCAGCGCACTCAAAAGCCAGCTTTCATATGCGTTACCCTTAGCGCTGACTATTTATTCGATGTTCGTGGAGCTTCCGTTGTCCGACCTTCCCCCTCTATTTATCTGGCCGCTGGCGTTTCTATTCGGCGCGGCGCTTGGCAGCTTTCTCAATGTCGTCATCGTACGGCTGCCGGTGATGCTGATGCGGCGGTGGCGAGCCGAGGCGCTGGAAGCCCTGGAGCAGCCGACGGAAGCCAACGCGCCTTACAACTTGGCGACGCCACGCTCGCACTGCCCGAGCTGCGGCCATTTCATCGCCTGGCACGATAATCTACCGCTGATCGGCTGGCTCAAGCGTCGCGGCCGCTGTGCGGCCTGCGGCACGTCGATCAGCGCCCAGTATCCGCTGGTCGAACTGGCCTCGGCGCTACTGACGGTGGCAGTCATCGCACTGCACGGTTTGAGCTGGCAAAGCCTGTGGTTGATCGGCGCCTGCCTGACGTTGTTGACCCTGGCCGTCATCGATTGGCGAACCCAACTGTTGCCGGATGCATTGACCTTGCCGCTACTCTGGGCCGGACTGCTCTATCAATGGCTGTTCGACCAGCTGATGCTGGGTAGCGCCGTGCTGGGTGCGGTCGCCGGGTATCTATCGCTGTGGTCGGTCTACTGGCTATTCAAGCTGACCACCGGCAAGGAGGGCATGGGCTACGGTGACTTCAAGCTGATGGCGGCGCTCGGCGCCTGGTTAGGCTGGCAGAATCTGCCGCTGCTGCTGTTGCTTTCCGCAGGCCTCGGCGCAATTGTGGGCTTGATCCTGATCGCCTCGCGACGGCAGAACCGAGACCAGTCAATGCCGTTCGGGCCCTACATCGCGCTGGCCGGGTGGATCTCGCTGCTGGTCGGCGCTCCGCTGCTGGCCGGCTATCAGGCGTTGCTGATGGGAGGCTGGTAATGCACACGAGCGGTACGCAAAGCGAAGCCGAGACCGCCACCCTGGTGGTCGGGGTTACCGGCGGAATCGGCTCGGGCAAGAGCGCGGTGGCGGATGCCTTTGGCGCGCTGGGGATCGGGTGGGTCGATGCCGACCAGGTGGCGCGGGAAATCGTCATGCCGGGTGAACCGGCACTGGCCGCTATTGCCGAACGCCATGGTCCGACGATCCTGCAGCGGGACGGCACGCTCGACCGACGCGCCCTGCGCGCTCGGATATTCGACGACGAGGCGGAACGCCGGTGGCTGGAACACGAGACCCACCCGCGTATCCGTCAGGGTCTGATGAGGCACCTGGAACGGCTGGCCGGCAGCGGCGCGCCGTACTGCCTGCTGGTCTCGCCGCTGCTGATCGAGTCAGGGCAGCGCGAGCTGGTCGATCGGATTCTGGTGGTCGACGTGCCGCAGGAACTCCAGATTTCCCGCACCCTGGCACGCGATGGTGTCGATCGACGTCAGGTGGAATCCATCATTGCCGCCCAGAGCCCGCGGGAACGTCGTCTTGCAGCCGCCGATGACGTCATCGACAATGGACGCGACCACCAACATCTACTCGAACAGGTCGCCCGGCTGGATATCCGCTATCGTCAACTGGCTCGTTCACGGGAACGATAGCGGCCGATACCCAAGCCGCCGCGCCAATCTCCGACATGAAAGCCACCGACACGACACCTCTCGCCATGACCCGACGTAACGACCCCAGTAATGATGCAACCCCGGGTGCCGGCCCCGCCTCCGGCAAGAAGCCGTTGACGGTACCCTGCCCTCAGTGCCAGAAACCGATCGCCTGGACGACCGAAAATCTCTATCGGCCATTCTGCTCGAAACGCTGCAAGCTACTCGATCTCGGGGCCTGGGCCGACGGCTCCCACCGCATTGCCGGCGAGCCGCATATGGATGAAACCGAACTCGACGAATTGATCGACCGCCTCGAGCGCGGCCAGGACTGACACTCGCAGCGAGGCCGCCACCTCGAGCCTCCTCCGGCAAACCCACGGTCCGCCCACCGAAACGAAAGACGCCGCACGAATTCGCGCGGAGTCTTTGTTCGTGTCAATGCCTTTCAATCCTGATCGTTGCGCCAGAAATCACGGATCGACGCGATGCCCTGGGCGCCGACAGCCCGCGCCTGACTGGCGTGGTGGCGCGTCATGCCGCCCAGTGCGAATACCGGCATCGCAGCCATTTCCACCATCTGCTGGAAATCGTGCCAGCCGATGGTGACCGCATCAGGATGCGATGGCGTTGGCGCCAACGGCGACAGTGTGACGAAATCGCAGTCGATCGCGCCGGCCTGAGTCAGCTGCTCATCGCCGTGAGTCGATGCGCCCAGCCACTTGTTGCTGGGGACGGGGCGATGCTTGAGCGACATCAGCCGCGCACTGGTCAGATGAATGCCGTCGGCATCGACGCGCTGCAGCCATTCGGGGTCCGCATTGAGCAGCAGTCGGGCCGCGTATCGATGACACAGCTCGAGAGTCTTCTCCGCTCGCGCCTGATAGGCGGCGTCGTCCAGCCCCTTCGCGCGCAGCTGGACCAGCCGAACGTTGTCTTCCTTCAGCGCGTGCTCGAGCCGCTGCAGAAAGACCGTATCGTCGGTCTCTTCCGCGGTAATCAGATACTCCTGGGGGAGCGCCACCGCTTGCAGAATCGGCAGGTTGGCCGCCGGAAACGGATAATTGGGCAGGTCATCGACCTCGACCCAGCGTACCGGCTGGCCTTCTCGGCCGTAAGGATCGCCGTCATATTCGCGCACCTGCCACACGTCCAGCAGAATATGCTTGTCGGGATATTCGTGGTGCACCCGAATCAGCGGTTGCGCGCGCACGATCTGGATGCCGAGTTCTTCGCTCAGTTCCCGCTTGAGTGCCTCGAGCCCGGTCTCGTAGGGCGCCAGCTTGCCCCCCGGGAACTCCCACAGACCACCTTGATCGGCAGTCGCGGGGCGCTTGGCGATCAGCACCCGTCCGTCGCCGCGAATGACAGCGGCTGCCGCTACATGGACCCGTCTTTTGATCATCTCGCTATGTCTCTCGCACCACTGCAGTGTTTAACGTCGACGCGCGCCCGTGGAAAGCGTCGGTCGTTCGAATGGCGCTCATCCCCTGGATCGCGCTCGTCGTCGGGATAGCGCCCATCTTTTGGATAGCGCTCAACTGCGGTAATCCGCGTTGATCGATACGTAATCGTGAGAGAGATCGGAAGTCCAGACCGTCGCGCTGGCCGCGCCCCGGCCAAGTCGAATCCGGATGGGAATCTCTTCCTGCGCCATGACCCGACTGCCGATCTCTTCGGTATAGCTGTCGGCACGCCCACCGTGTTCGACCAGACGTTCGCCACCCAGATCGATGACGATACGCTCGACGTCGAGCGCTTCCACTGGCGCACGGCCCACGGCCGCGAGAATCCGGCCCCAGTTGGCATCGCAGGCGTAGAGCGCCGTCTTGACCAGCGGCGAGTGGGCCACCGTAAACGCGACCGCACGGGCCTCGTCGACGCTGGCCGCCTGTTCGACGTTGAGCGTGACGAACTTGGTCGCCCCTTCGCCATCGCGGATGATCGCCTGGGCCAGTTCGGTCAATACCGCCGTCAGGGCCTCGCGGAAGCGTCGCTCGTCATCGGCGGACTCGACAGCCGGGCCGCGGCCCGTGGCGATCAGGGTGCAGGCGTCGTTAGTGGAGGTATCGGAATCCACGGTGATCGAATTGAACGATACCTGAACGGATTCGCGCAGCCAGTGTTGAAGCTTCGCCGGTTCCACGGCCGCATCGCAAGCGACGAAGCCGAGCATGGTCGCCATGTTGGGCTGGATCATGCCCGAGCCTTTGCTGATGCCGTTGAGGGTAACGGTGCCACCGCTGAGCTCGACCTGAATCGAAGCGCCCTTGATTCGGGTATCGGTGGTCATGATGCCCTCGGCAGCCAGCGCCCAGCCGGCTTCGTCAAGCGACTCCATCGCCGCCGGCAAGCCAGCGGCAATGCGTCCCACCGGCAAGGGCTCGCCGATCACGCCGGTCGAGAACGGCAGTATCTGGTGGGGACCGACACCGGCCAGATCCGCCAACGAGGTACAGCAGCTTTCGGCATCCTGGCGGCCACGAACGCCCGTCCCGGCATTGGCGTTTCCGGTATTGATCAGCAGATAGCGCGGAGCGGACTGCTGCAAGTGCTCACGCGCCACCTGTACCGGCGCGGCACAGAAGGCGTTGCGCGTGAACGTTGCCGCGACCGCGGCATCTTCCGGTATCTCGATCACTACCAGATCGCGGCGATCGGGCTTCTTGATCCCGGCCATCGCCGTACCCAGACGCACGCCCCCGATGGCTGGCATCTCCGGAAATACTGACTGTCCTACGGCCATCTCGATTCTCCTTGAAAGGCCCGGGCTTGCCGGGCCCTGCATCGCCTCAGCTGAGCGTGCCGTGGCACTGCTTGTATTTCTTGCCGGAACCGCACGGGCAAGGATCGTTGCGGCCGACCTTGGGGCTCTCGCGACGGACCGGCTGGGCGCCGTCGTCATCGGCTTCCGTTTCCCGTTCGGCCGTTTGCTGAGCAGCGGCCACAGCGTCTTCGTGCACCGACTGACTGGAAGCCTTTTCCCGCTCGAGCGCTTCGCGACGCTGGCGTTCGAGATCCTCGACCTCCTCCTGACGGCGCACCTGGACGTGGCTCAGAATTCGCGTGACATCGTGCTTGATGTTGTAGAGCAACGACTGGAACAGTTCGAACGCTTCGCGCTTGTACTCCTGCTTGGGGTTTTTCTGCGCGTAGCCACGCAGGTGGATACCGCGTCGCAGGTGATCCATCGACTGCAGGTGCTCCTTCCAGCGAGTGTCCAGCACCTGAAGCATCACCTGCTTCTCGAAGCGTCGCATCATGTCACCGCCGATCGCGTCGACCTTGGCAACATACTGCCCACGGTGCTGATCGAGCAGGCGCTGGCGCAGCACTTCCTCGTTGAAGTTGTCGTCCTCTTCCGCCCATTGCACCAGCGGCAGATCGAGATTGAACTCCTGCTTGAGCTGATCCTGGAGCCCGGCCAGCTCCCACTGCTCCGGCAGACTCTGCGGCGGCACATAATCGGAGATAGTCTGCTCGAGTACCTCGTCACGAATGCTGGCGACGTTATCGGAAATCTCGTCGGCGGCAAGAATGTCGTCGCGCTGCTCATAGATGACCCGGCGCTGATCGTTGGAGACGTCGTCGTACTCCAGCAACTGTTTACGAATGTCGAAGTTGCGGCCCTCGACCTTCTTCTGCGCGCGTTCGACGGCATTCGAGACCATCTTGTGTTCGATGGCTTCGCCTTCCTCGAGCCCCAGGGCCCCCATCAGACGCTGCACGCGGTCGGACCCGAACAGTCGCATCAGACTATCTTCCAACGACAGGAAGAAACGCGTCGAGCCCGGATCCCCCTGACGGCCGGCACGCCCGCGCAGCTGGTTGTCGATACGTCGAGATTCGTGACGTTCTGAACCGATGACGTGCAGTCCGCCGGCTTCGAGCACCGCATCGTGGCGCTGCTGCCACTCGGCCTTGATCGCGGCGATCTGTTCGTCGCTGGGATTTTCGAGTTTGGCAACCTCGGCCTCCCAGTTACCCCCCAACATGATGTCGGTACCGCGACCGGCCATGTTGGTCGCCAGGGTGATAGCGCCGGGGCGGCCGGCCTGGGCGATGATCTCGGCTTCACTATCGTGCTGCTTGGCATTGAGCACGTTGTGCGGGATTTTCTTCTCCTGCATCAGCTTGGAGAGATATTCAGAGGTTTCGATCGACGCGGTACCCACCAGCACAGGTCGGTTGGCCTCGCGCTGGGTGTTGACGTCCTCGATGATTGCGCCATATTTCTCTTCGGCGCTGAGATAGACCAGATCATTGAGATCCTGACGCGCCAACGGACGGTTGGTCGGAATGACCAACACGTCGAGACCATAGATATGGTTGAACTCGAATGCTTCGGTATCCGCGGTGCCGGTCATGCCAGCCAGTTTTTCGTAGAGCCGGAAATAGTTCTGGAAGGTGGTAGAGGCCAACGTCTGGCTCTCGCGCTGAATGTTGACCCCTTCCTTGGCCTCGACCGCCTGATGCAGGCCTTCCGACCAGCGACGACCGGGCATGGTACGACCGGTATGTTCGTCGACGATGACCACGTTGCCGTCGGCGACGATATAGTCGACATCACGATGGTAGAGGCATCGGGCACGCAGCGCGGAGTGAATATGCTGCAACAGGCCCAGGTTCTGTACGGCGTAGAGCGATTCCTCCGTTTTCAGCAACCCCGCCTCGCGCATCAGCTCCTCGACCTTCTGATGCCCTTCTTCGGTCAATTCGACCTGTTTCTGCTTTTCATCGATCAGGAAGTCACCGGTACTCGGATCTTCCTCGTCGGTGCACTGCACGAGCTGCTTGGAGAGCGTGTGGATGGTGCGATAAAGCTCGACGTTCTCCTCAACCGGGCCGGAGATGATCAGCGGCGTACGCGCCTCGTCGATCAGGATCGAGTCGACCTCATCGATGATCGCGTAGTGCAACGGACGCTGGACCTTGTCCTGCATCGAGAACGCCATGTTGTCGCGCAGGTAGTCGAAGCCATATTCGTTGTTGGTGCCGTAAGTGATGTCGCAGGCGTAGGCCTGGCGCTTCTCATCGTTGGGCTGGCCCGAAGCGATGACGCCGACGCTTAGACCGAGGAATTCGTAGAGCGGACGCATCCAGTTGGCATCACGACTGGCCAGATAGTCGTTGACCGTGACCACATGAACGCCTTTGCCCAGCAACGCGTTGAAGTAGACGGCCAGGGTGCCAACCAACGTTTTACCTTCACCGGTCTTCATCTCCGCGATTCGACCATCGTTCAGGGACATGCCGCCGACCATCTGCACATCAAAATGGCGCATGCCCAGAACGCGTTTGCTGGCCTCTCGGACGGTGGCAAACGCTTCCGGCAGCAGCCCCTCGTGCTTTTCACCATCGGCGAGGCGCTGACGAAACTCGGCGGTCTTGGCCTGAAGCGCGACATCGTCGAGCGCTTCGAAGGTCGCCTCAAGATCGTTGATCGCCACGACCTGCTTGCGCATGCGTTTGACGTCGCGGTCGTTCTTGGAGCCGACCAGTTTATGTAGCAATCCATTCAACATGATGTAGTTCCTGCCTAACTCTGTTCTTGTGCTGCGCTGGGGCAACGACACGACGAACGACCCGCATCGGCTGCCGATATGATGAAACGTGTAACCAGAGATCAGACAGAAATCGGCGGGCCGCGACGGGAGATGACGTCCAGCGCAGCACTGAGAGTGATGACGGGTTCGACATAGACGGAGCGTTGCGACAGAGCGGCCGCGGCTTGCGGGTGCGTGGGGCGCTTGGCGGCAACGCGCGCAACACGCCGGGATTCCGCACGGATGGCCTCCGGAGCCATCAGATAGACCTGGGTGAGGCGCTCGGCCAGCCGCAATGCCTCGGCGTGAATCAGGCCCGCGGGCAACAGACAGCCGACCAGCACACTGGCCAGCCACCAATGGGCTCGCTGCCGGGGGCGCCAGATTGCGCCACGCTGACCGGACTGCGCTTTGGCCGAAGTCATGCTGTCGACGAACTCCGCGTCGTGATAGGTTTAGCGGGTCATTTCCCACTGCGTGCAAGCCGATGAGTATAAAGGCTAAGCGTTTACGAGCCCAGCCCGTTTCCCGACTGCTGGAACAACCCGGCGGATTGGGTGACGTCATGCGCATGGCGACACTGATCGAACGCGCCCAGACCCATCTGCGAAGCCACGTGCCACCGGACGTCGCCGAACATCTCTACGTGGGCGGCTATCACGACGGCGTGCTGACGCTGATCACCGATCGAGCCGCCTGGCTGACCTGGCTACGCTACGAGCAGCCGCGCCTGCTCAAGCTGTTGCATCAGTTGCCGGGGTTCGAGGCGATCATGAAATTCTCGCTGAAGGTACGCCCCATACGTCCCGTCAAGGCAGTGCCGCGCCAAACCCGCCGCCTGTCGCCGGCCGGCGCCGAGGCGCTCTCTCACTGCGCGGAGAGTCTCGATGATTCGCCACTCAAGCGATCGTTGAATCGACTGGCCTCCCACGCCGATGTGCCATCCGAGTCTGGCGACGAGCCCTCAGCGTGACCTTGGCACGAGTCGAGCGTTGGCAAGATCCTAGTCTTCTTACGAGCCATGAATGAGTGCGGGCTGGCCGTCATGACCGCTGACGATTTGCAAACCGCAGAAACGACAACGCCGATCCGGAGATCGGCGTCTGGCCAAGCGGCAAGCAGGACAGCCTGAAGTGATCGGCTGCCGGAGCCCTACGCCATGGCAGGTGCTGCATAAGAGATAGGGGCGGCCTGAGTCGACTCTTCGAAAGTCACGATCTCGTAAGCCTCGGGATGAGCCAGCAGCTCGCGGCAAAGCTGGTTGTTGAGTCCATGGCCGGATTTGTAGCCTTTGAACTCGCCGATGAGACTGCAACCCAATTGATAGAGGTCACCGATCGCATCCAGCATCTTGTGCTTCACGAACTCATCGTCGTAACGCAAGCCATCCTGGTTGACGATGCGGTAATCATCGACAACGATCGCATTGTCGAGACTGCCACCCAGCGCCAGATTCTGTGAGCGCAGAAACTCCAGATCACGCATGAACCCGAAAGTGCGGGCACGGGAAACTTCCTTGACAAAAGACGTGGTCGAGAAATCGACGCTGGCCGTCTGCTTCTGCTGCTCGAAGACAGGGTGATCGAAGTCGATCGCGAAGCTGACCTTGAAGCCGTTATGCGGCAGGAAGGTCGCCTGCTTGCCATCATCGTTGACCGTCACTTCGCGCTTGATACGAATGAACCGCTTAGGGGCCGCCTGCTCGGCGATGCCCGCCGACTGAATCAGGAAGACGAACGGTCCGGCACTGCCGTCCATGATCGGCACTTCCGGCGCGCTCAGTTCGACATAGGCATTATCGATGCCCAAACCTGCAAACGCTGACATCAAGTGCTCGACCGTGGCCACCTTGACGCCATCCTTGGACAGCGCGGTGCACAGGTTAGTGTCGGTAACACTTTCGGCGTGAGCCGGAATGTGCACTACCGGGTCGAGATCGGTACGCACGAACACGATGCCCGTGTTGGGCGCCGCAGGACGCAGCGTCAGATACACTTTCTCTCCGGAGTGGAGCCCCACGCCAGTGGCGCGAATCGTGTTCTGCAACGTTCGTTGTTTGATCATGGCATCGACCTAACAGTCAAATGGTTTGGAAACGGTGTTCACTATAACACCAAACCAAAGGCCTACCAACCATATCGACGTTACAGAATGATGATCGGCAGTTTAAAATACTATCAATCAGCCTGACGACGCAGGAACGCAGGAATGTCCAGGTAGTCATCCATGTCAGACGACTTGCGCCGATCCTGCTGCGGCTTCTTCGCCGCGGCTTCCTGCTCGGCACGCGCGGCCTGCTGACGCATTACCGCCGGCTGCTGCAGCTTGCGATAGTCCGTCGTTTCCGGACGCGAGGCAGCGGTTTCGCGAGGAATCGCCTTCTCTTTCTGCGCGTCGAGACCTGCGGCCACGACCGTCACCCTCAGTTCGTCGGACATCTCCATGTCAATGGAAGTCCCCACGACGATGGTGGCATCCTGCGAAGCGAACTCCTGAACCGTGGCACCCACATCGTTGAATTCACCGATGGAGAGATCCGGACCAGCAGTGATATTGACCAGAATGCCGCGAGCGCCATGAAGGTCGATATCTTCGAGTAGCGGGCTACGAATGGCTTTCTCGGCAGCTTCGCGCGCGCGGTTTTCACCGGTGGCGGCGCCAGTGCCCATCATCGCCATGCCCATTTCCGACATCACCGTCCGCACGTCAGCAAAGTCGACGTTGATGATACCGGGGCTGGTGATCAGCTCAGCGATCCCCTGGACGGCGCCCAACAGCACGTCGTTGGCAGCGCTGAACGCCGTCAGCAGGCTGGCATTTTTGCCCAGTACCGACAGCAGCTTCTCGTTGGGAATGGTGATCAGCGAATCGACGTACTCGGACAGCTCCTTCATTCCCTCTTCGGCTGCGCGCATGCGCTTAGGACCTTCGAACGGGAACGGGCGAGTGACGACCGCAACCGTCAGGATGCCGAGCTCCTTCGCCACCTGCGCAACGACGGGTGCACCGCCGGTGCCGGTGCCGCCGCCCATGCCGGCCGTGATGAAGACCATGTCCGCACCCTGGAGCATTTCCGCGATGCGTTCGCGATCTTCCATCGCCGCCTGGCGACCAACATCAGGGTTGGCTCCCGCGCCCAACCCTTTGGTGATCTCGCCACCCAGCTGAAGCACGGTCTTGGCCGCCACGCGCTTGAGCGCCTGGGCATCGGTGTTGGCGCAGATGAACTCGACGCCTTCGATGTTGCTCTCGACCATGTGGTTGACAGCGTTGCCGCCGCCGCCGCCGACACCGATGACTTTGATGACTGCACTACTAGAAGGTGCGTTATCTACTAGTTCGAACATTGCCCCGTCTCCAAGACCGCTTGCGGCCTGTCAGAAATTTCCTTTAAACCAGCCTTTGAGTCGCTCCAGCGTCGAAACCTCATCCCTGGTTGCGCGCCGGGGAAGTGAGTCTTCCCGTTGAGGCTGGGCTGATACTGCGCGAGAGTGCTTGGCGTCTTTCATTCCGTAGAATAGCAAACCAACCCCCGTCGAATAAATCGGGTTACGCACCACGTCCGCCAAGCCGCGGACATTGTACGGGCAAGCGATGCGTACCGGCATATGGAATATCTCCTCAGCCAGCTCCACGACGCCTTCCATGCGAGAGGTGCCACCCGTCAGTACGACACCGGCCGCCACCAGGTCCTCGTACCCACTACGACGCAGCTCTTCGCGCACCAGGGTGAAGAGTTCCTCGTAACGGGGCTCCACGACTTCCGCCAATGCCTGGCGGGAGAGGTCCCGCGCCGGGCGGTCACCGACACTGGGAACCTTTATCATTTCGTCGCTGCTCGCCAACTGTGTCAGCGCGCAGGCATATTTGACCTTGATGTCTTCGGCATACTGGGTCGGCGTACGCAACGCCATGGCGATATCATTGGTCACCTGATCGCCGGCGATCGGAATCACTGCGGTGTGTCGAATCGCGCCTTCGGTAAATACGGCAATATCCGTGGTACCACCACCGATGTCGACCATGCACACGCCGAGCTCACGTTCGTCCTCGGTCAACACCGCATGACTGGAGGCGAGCTGCTCAAGAATGATGTCATCCACTTCCAGCCCGCAACGCCGCACACATTTCTCGATATTCTGAACGGCATTCATGGCCGCCGTCACCAGATGCACGCGAGCCTCGAGGCGTACGCCGGACATGCCAAGGGGTTCGCGGATCCCCTCTTGGGTATCGATCGCGAACTCCTGCGGGATGACGTGAAGCACCCGCTGTCCTTCAGAGATGGCGCGGGCGCGAGCGGAATCGATGACACGCTCTATGTCGGCCTGCGCGACTTCGCGGTCCTTGATCGCCACGACCCCATCGGAATTCATGGAGCTGATATGGCTACCGGCGATACCGACATACACGGAATGAATGTCGCAGCCAGCCATCAATTCGGCTTCTTCCACGGCGCGCTGAATCGACTGAACGGTTGATTCGATATTGATCACGACGCCCTTCTTCATACCACGAGAAGGATGTGAACCAATCCCGGCGATTTCCAACCCGCCATCGTCAGTGGGTTGCCCCACGATGGCGACCACCTTGGATGTTCCGATATCCAGCCCGACCACCATATTGGAAGCGTTGGATTGTCCTGCCATAGGTCGGGGTCGCTCCTCAAACTTCACCAGTAAACCGGATGAAAATAGGCTAATAAAGACTCGCGCTTATTATAGGAACAAGACGACCTTTTTCACCAGCCCATCGTTGAAACAAAAGCCACATTAAGCTCTTTTTCTTTAAAAGGGAAATAAGGAAGGAGGCTAGCGGCTATTTACGAGCTTGCGAAATAACGAAATGGGTCGATAGTCGTGATGAAGAGCGAGGCTGAACAAGCCTGTTGCCCCGCTTCTCACGGCGTCTATCGCTCAAGATAATATTCTCTCAGAAGCGCCGGCCAAGGGGTCAGGACTGGCTAAACGAACCGCGATGACGAGAACTAATCACCCGACGTCATTGTCGTTTCGCCATGACGTGCCACCGAAACTCCGTTGGGATAACGCAAGTCGATGTAGCGTATCTGCGACGCCTCTTCACTTAACTGTCGCTTCCATGCAGCAATAAAACGAGCCAATCGTGCATCCAAGTCGGCACGCCCCAGAATTACCCAGACGCCATCATTGACTTGGAAACGCCAGGCGCCTCGGGGTTCCAATCTCAACTGCGTGATCGACAGTCCGAGATTCGACAGCGTGCGGCGCAACGAGTCGTAATAACCGAGCACCTCTCGACCCGATCCCTGGGGCCCCCCGAGATCAGGCAGGCGGCGACCAAGATCCGTCACCGGGCCGGGCGCGAACGACTGCCCCCGGCTATTCAGCAATCGGTCATCGTTCCAGCGAGCAACCGGATCCTGTTCATAGAGAACGAATCTCAGGGTATTCGGCCATTCCCGCGAGACCGTCACTTCCCGCAACCATCCAATCGCGCGCGCTTCATTGCGTAGATCGGTCAAGGACAAGGAGAGCCAGGTGTGTCCCCTCACCAGCGGCGCCAGCTCCTTCTGAAGATAACTCGCACTCACGTAATTCAAGTCGCCACTGATCGAGACTCGCTCGATGGGCTTGTCCAACCACAGCCACAGCGCCCTGCCGCCGGCACCAATGAGGACCACGAGCATGAGCACACCCAGCAACGTGCCCCGCGCGTTCGTGTTCATGACGGTCGCCCCATGTTCGCGTCATCGAGACGCCAAACGTCACGGGACTCGGTGACGTCATCGAAACCTGAGGTACCGTCGAGAGCCGAAACAACCCGGCCCTGTCGCGTCATGACGCGCACGTTCTTCTCCGATAACCCGCTCAAAGGCTCACCTCGTCGAGATCGAGCGCGCTCTGGGCGAGTCGCTGAGCAATCCCGCCGATATCGCCAGCGCCCTGGGTCAACAGAATGTCTCCGGGGAGCAGGACTCGCGACAGGATCGCCGGCAAGGCCGACTTGTCTTCGACGAACAACGGATCGACCTGGCCTCGCTGACGAATCGAGCCTGCCAGCGTCTTGCCCTCCGCCCCGGGGATCGGCGCCTCGCCGGCACCGTATACGTCCAGCAACAGCAGCGTGTCGACCCCGGAAAGCACGCGCACGAAATCCTCGTAGAGATCACGCGTACGACTGTAACGGTGCGGCTGATAGATCATCACCAGACGACGCTGCGGCCAGCCCGCCCGCACCGCCCGGATGACCATCTCGACTTCCCGAGGATGATGGCCATAGTCGTCGACCAGCATCACCTCGCCCCCGCGAGGCAGCGAGTAATGACCATGGACCTGGAACCGTCGGCCGACGCCTCCGAAAGATGCGAGCCCCTTGACGATATCATCGTCGCTGACGCCCGCATCGGTAGCGACAGCGATCGCCGCCAGCGCGTTCAGCGCGTTGTGAGTACCGGGCATTGCCAGAGTGATCCGCAAGGACGCCAGTCCGTCGGGGCGTTCGGCGATGAATCGAATGGTCTCGGCGGTCTGCTGGAAGTTCGTCACCCGATAATCGGCTTCCTCGCTGAAGCCATAAGTCACGAACTGGCGCTGAACCTGGGGCAGCAATTCCCGCACGTTATCATCGTCGAGACACAGCACGGCACGGCCGTAGAACGGCAGATTGTGAAGGAACTCGATGAAAGTCGTCTTCAATCGCGAAAAATCGCCATCATAGGTCGCCATATGGTCGGCATCGATGTTGGTGACGATCGATGTCATCGGCTGCAGATGGAGAAAAGACGCGTCGGATTCGTCGGCCTCGGCAACCAGAAAATCCCCGGAACCCAATCGTGCGTTGGTGCCGGCACTGGTCAGTTTGCCACCGATGACGAAAGTCGGATCGAGCCCGGCTTCGGCGAATAGCGTCGACAACAGACTCGTGGTCGTGGTCTTGCCGTGGGTACCGGCAACCGCGATCCCGTGGCGAAAGCGCATCAGTTCGGCCAGCATCTCCGCTCGCCGCACGACCGGAATGCGATGCTCGCGCGCCCACTGGATCTCGGGGTTGGTCGGGTCGACCGCGGTCGAAACCACGATGACATTGGCACCCTCGGCGTTGACCGCCGCATGGCCGATGGCCACCCGAATGCCGCATTGGCGCAAATGCTGCGTCACCGCGGATTCCCGCAGGTCACTGCCACTGACCTCGTAGCCTTCATTGACCAGGACTTCGGCGATACCGCACATACCGGCTCCACCGATCCCGACGAAATGAATGCCTCGAATGCGGCGCATCCCGAGATGCGATCGCGTCGGCCGCGTCTGAATGCTATCGCTCAAAATCGATCTCCATGCAGCCGTCGACCAGACGTTCGACGGCATCGAGGTGGGCTACCCGACGTGCCTGGATCGCCATCCGCGCCAGCACCTCGGGCTGCAAAAGTGACTCGAGAGCTGCCTGCAGGCGCTCAGACGTCAACTCGGCCTGCTGTATCAGCTCGGCGCCACCGGCTTCGACCAGGTGACGCGCATTGTGGGTCTGGTGATCGTCGACCGCGTGAGGAAACGGCACCAGCAACGACGGCTTGGCTGCCGCCGTCAGTTCGGCGATGGTCAGCGCACCGGCGCGACATACGATAATATCCGCCCAGTCATAGGCCTCGGCCATATCGTCGATGAAAACGCTGACATCCGCCTCGACGCCGGCCCCGCGATAGGCTTCTCGCGTGACATCGTCCTTGTCACGTCCGGCCTGATGACGAACCTCGGGACGCCGCGCCACCGGCAATGCCGCCAGCGCCTCCGGCAATTTCTGATTCAGAGACTGCGCGCCCAGCGAACCACCCAATACCAACAAGTGCAGGCTACGCCCGTCCATCTGCCCGGCCGTTCTGGGTTGTTCACCCAGCGTAGCGATGTCGGCACGCACGGGGTTGCCCACTACCTCGGCCTGCTTGCCGGGAAAAGCACCGGGGAACGCCGCATAGACGCGCGTTGCCAGTCGCGCCAATGACCGGTTGGTCAACCCGGCGACTGCATTCTGCTCATGCACGATCAATGGCTTGCCGCTCAATCGCGCCGCCAGCCCGCCGGGGCCGCTGGCAAAACCACCCAGTCCGACGACCAGCTGCGGATCGAAGCGTCGGATCACCCGGCGCGACTGCCAGATGGCACGCGTCAGGCGCCAGGGTATCGCCAACCAACCGGTCAGGCCGTTGCCGCGCAACCCCGCCACATCGATCTGGTTCAGCGTGATATCCGCGGCGGGAACGAGACAATTTTCAATCCCGCGAGGACTCCCCAGCCACTCTACCGTGACGCCACGTTCACGCAGGGCTCTGGCCAGCGACAACGCCGGCACGACGTGTCCACCGGTGCCACCAGCCATGATCAAGACGCGTCGCAACTCACTCATGGTCCGACTCCCTCGCGCCATTCGCCGGCCGTATACCGTTCGTGGTTCTGACCCCGGAATGGGTATCGGCCTCGGAATCGACACCTGGCGCGGGCCGACGCTGGAGTCGCCGCACTTCCGCATCGACTCGGAACAGAATTGCCATCATGACCCCGCTGACGATCAGACTCGAGCCACCGTAACTCAACAGCGGCAGTGTCAACCCCTTGGTTGGCAACATACCAGCGCTGACGGAAATGTTGATGAACGCCTGGGCACCGATGACCAGGGCGATGCCATAACAGAGATAGGCCGCGAACGGGATCCCCGCCAACTCGGCCTTGCGGCCGATCCGGAAGGCCCGAAACACCAGCAGTGCGAATAGTAGAATCACCCCGACGGCCCCGAACAACCCCAGCTCTTCCGCCAGCACGGCAAACACGAAGTCGGTATGCGCCTCGGGTAGATAAAACAGCTTCTGCACGCTGTTACCCAGCCCCAGGCCGAACCAGTGGCCGCGACCGAAGGCGATCAACGCCTGCGTCAACTGATAGCCGGTGTTGTACTGGTCTGCCCATGGGTTGGCAAAGCTGGTGATGCGCTGAAGACGATATGGCTCCGCCACCGCCAGCATCACGGCGCCCGAGCCAACGACGGCCAGAATCAGCAGAAATCGCCATAGCGGCGCGCCGGATAGCAACAACATCCCCATGACACAGCCGGTCAGCACCACGACCGCACCGTAATCGGGTTCCAGTATCAGCAGAAACCCGATCAGCGCCATCACTGCCAACGGACGCATGAACGCGCTCCAGCTCCGACGCACATCGGGCAGATAACGTTCGAGGTAGCCGGCGACGTAAACGATCATGCAAAGCTTGGCGACTTCCGAAGCCTGGATATTGATGATGCCCAGCGGGATCCAGCGGCGACTGCCATTGATCTCGCGCCCCACGATCAGCACCACGAACAGCAGCAACAGCGCCACGATCAGCATCAGCGGCCCTTTCTGCCGCCACCAGTCCAGCGGCAGGCATACGGCAACCAGACCGGCTCCGATCGCCGCGAGCACGAAAATGCCATGACGAATGCTGAAGTAGTAAGGATTACCCGTCAGATTGGCAGCGATCTCGGTCGAGGCAGAAGTCACCATCACCCAGCCGATCAGCATCAATGACAGCGTCGCCAACAGAAGCCAGCCATCGAATGAATGATGCCGCGTGGTGAGCCGGTCCTGCGACGTCTTCAACATGGCCTTCAACATGCGGCTTCCTGCCCTTGTTCGAGAATCTTCCGGAACGATTCGCCACGCGCCAGATAGTTAGGAAACTGATCGAGACTGGCGCAAGCGGGTGACAGCAGCACACAGTCGCCCGGTTCGGCGATCGAGGCAGCCCGACGCATGGCCTGCAAGAGTGTGTCGACACGGCAGGTAGCCACCTGCGACTCGAGCGCAGCAACCAGCAGCCCAGCGTCCTGACCGAACACGATCGCCTCGCGAGCATGACGGGCCAGCGGCGCCGCCAACGGGGTAAAGTCCGCCCCCTTGCCGACACCGCCGCCCAACCAGATCACCCGTCCGGTCAAGGTCTCGCCCAATCCGGCGATCGCCGCCAGAGTGGCGCCCACGTTAGTGCCTTTGGAGTCGTTGATCCACCGCACGCCATCCCGCTCGGCGACGACCTCCCCTCGATGGGGTAGCCCGGCAAACTGTGTCAGAACCCCACGCATGACCGCCACCGACACACCGATGACGTGCCCGATCGCCATCGCCGCCAACGCATTGGCCTGGTTGTGGCGACCCGCCAGACCCAGTTCGCTGACCGGCATCAGCGGTTGCTGGCCATGGCATAGCCACTCGCCGGGTGCACCCGATTCGCCGGGTACGCTAGCGGGAATCGCGATGCCCCACGCCTCGCCTGTTGGCAACTGCGTCGTGAAACGCTCGCAGGGTAACGATGGATTGTCCGGCCAGGTTGCCGGATCGTCGGCGTTGACGACGACATGCACGGCGCTCTCGAAAATTCTGGCCTTGGCGCGCCGGTATCTTTCCATATCGCCATGACGGTCGAGATGATCGGCGGACAGGTTCAAGAAAGCGGCGCAGCTCGCACCCAGAGAGCTCAGGGTCTCCAACTGAAAGCTCGAAAGCTCCAGCACGAACAGCTCGGCATCCGGTTGATCGATCAGCAGATCCAACGCGGCGGCGCCGAGATTGCCGCCCACGGCGACTCGCTTGCCGGCCTGCCGAGCCATGTCGCCGACCAGGGTCGTCACCGTGGACTTGGCATTCGATCCGGTAATGGCCACGATCGGTGCTTCGCAGTGACGCGCGAAAAGCGAAATTTCACCGATGATGCGATCTCGCACCGGGTTCAAACCGCTCTTGTCGAGATCGACCCCCGGACTGACGACGATCTCGGCGAACGCCGATAGATCCAGCGTCGCCAGATCGCCGAGATGAATCTCGACGTCCGGGTATGCTTCACGAAACGCATCGATACCGGGCGGCTCGATTCGGGTATCGGCGACCACGAAGTGCTCTCCGCGCTGCTGCAGAAACCGGGCGATCGCCCGGCCGGAGATTCCCAGCCCGACGACCAGCTTGGGCATGCCGCCCTTTCCCCCGTCACTCCTCGAATGCGGCACGACTCGTTCAATACCCGACTGATCGCTCATGACATCAACGCAGTTTCAAAGTCGCCAGTCCCAGCAGGACCAGCATCACGGTGACGATCCAGAAGCGCACGATCACGCGCGGCTCCGGCCATCCCTTGAGTTCGAAATGGTGATGCAACGGCGCCATCCGGAAGATTCGTCGACCTGTGAGCTTGTAGGAGCCGACCTGAAGGATGACCGATACCGTTTCCATCACGAACACACCGCCCATGATGAACAGCACGATCTCCTGGCGCACGATGACGGCGACGATGCCCAACGCCGCGCCCAGCGCCAGCGCGCCGACGTCGCCCATGAAGACCTGGGCGGGATAGGTGTTGAACCACAGGAAGCCGAGACCGGCGCCGGCGATGGTGCCGCAGAATACCGCCAGCTCACCCGCTCCCGGCACTTCGGGAATGTGCAGGTAGTTGGCGAAGACGGCGTTGCCGCTGGCGTAGGCGAACACTGCCAGCCCCATGGAGACCAGCACGGTGGGCATGATCGCCAGGCCGTCGAGACCATCGGTCAGGTTGACCGCATTCGAACTGCCGACGATGACCAGATAGCTCAACGCGATGTAGAACACGCCAAGCGGAATCACCACGTCCTTGAACAGCGGCACTATCAGACTGGTTTCGACGGGACTCGCAGCCGTGAAATAGAGAACCAGCGAGGCGCCGATACCGATGACCGACTGCCAGAAGTATTTCCACCGAGCCGGCAGACCGCGAGGATTTTTTTCCACCACCTTGCGGAAGTCGTCGACCCAGCCGATGGCGCCGAAACCCAACGTCACTGCCAGCACCAGCCAGACATAGTGGTTGGTCAAATCTCCCCACAGCAGCGTGCTCACGGCGATCGAAACCAGAATCAACGCGCCGCCCATGGTCGGCGTGCCAGCCTTGGACAAATGCGACTGCGGGCCATCGTCGCGTACTGCCTGGCCGATCTGGCGCTCGACCAGACGACGAATCATCTGTGGCCCCATCCAGAGGCTCAGGAACAGCGCCGTCAGCGTACCCAGGATCACACGCAGGGTCAGGTAACCGAAAACATTGAAAGCACTTTGAAAGTGGGTCAGCAGTTCAGCCAGAAAAAGCAGCATGAGTCAGATTCACCTTGAGGCGTCATCACGCAGCGCGGCAACGAGTCGTTCCATACCGGCACTGCGAGATCCCTTGACCAGCACGCTGGCCCGGGAAGGAAGCTGATCCTGGGCGAAACGCTCGAGCGTTGCCCAGTCATCGAAATGATGGCCTTCGTCACCGAAGGCCTCGGTTGCGGCACGCGCGGGTTCGCCGTACGTACCCAGAAAATCGATACCGAAATCGCGCGCCGCGTGGCCGATTTCGGCATGCAAACGCTCGGCGTCAGCACCCATCTCGCCCATCGCGCCGATAAAACACCAGCGCGGCGCCGGCAGCGACGCCAGTACTTCGAGCGCCGCTCGCATCGCGCCGGGATTGGCGTTGTAACTATCGTCGATCACGCGGCTGCCGCGGATGCCGTCGATCGCCTGCATCCGCCCGGCCATGCTGCGACAGGCCTCGAGCCCCGCGGCGATTTCTGCGCCACTGAAGCCCAGCGCGTGAGCCGCAGCCGCGGCCGCCAGTGCGTTACGCACGTTATGCCGCCCCATCAGTGACAGCGTGACTCGGACCGACGTGCCGTTCGGTAAACGAAGCGTGAAAGCATAACGCCCGGCCGGGTCACACACCAGATCACCGGCGGTGACACTGGCATCGGCGTCGATGCCGAAATCGATCACCCGGGTGCCCCCCGCCAACGCCCGCCAGACCGGGAAGTAGCGCTCGTCGCGATCAAGAACGGCGCAGCCATCGGCCGGCAGCCCGGCAAGAATCTCGCCCTTGGCCTGGGCGATCTGTCCAAGCCCACCGAACTCACCGACATGGGCGCCGGTAACATTGGTAATGACAGCGACCTGCGGTTTGGCGAGCGCCGTCGTCCAGGCGATTTCTCCCAGATGATTGGCCCCCAGCTCGATCGCCGCATAGCGTTGGTCCGCGCCGAGCTCGAGCAGCGTCAGCGGCGCGCCGATGTCATTGTTCAGATTACCCCGCGTGGCTAACGTCGGTGCGCGGACCGGCAGGATCGATGCCAGCATCTCCTTGACCGTCGTCTTGCCGCTATTACCGGTCACGGCGATCAGCTGGCCGGTCCAGGCAAGCCGATGCGCGCGTGCCAGCAGACCCAACGCGAGGCGTGTATCCGGCACCTCGATCTGTGCCAGCGGGTCGTCGACTGGATGAGAAACGACCGCCCCCACCGCGCCTTTGTCGCGCGCCTGAGCCAGAAAATCATGCGCGTCGAAGCGCTCTCCCTCGAGCGCGACCAGCAGGTCACCAGGCGAAAGCGCCCGGGTATCAGTGACGATCCGCGAAAATTCGGCGTCAGGCCCTCGCAGAGAAGCACCCAGACGCGCGGCGACAGCGCCAAGCTTGTCACTCATAAAGCGCCCCCCGCGCCCGACAGGCTCGTGTCGCGACATCGACGTCGCTGAAGTCCTGCCGCACGCCGGCGATTTCCTGGTAGTCCTCATGGCCCTTGCCGGCAATCAGCACGATATCGTCGGACTTGGCGGTCTCGATGACGCGCTCGATTGCCTGCCCTCGACCCGCAACGGACCAGCTATTGACTCGAGCCGAGCCCGAAAGTCCCTCCATGATCTGATCACGAATCGACTGCGGATTTTCACCACGCGGATTGTCATCGGTGATGACGAGCCGATCCGCCAGCTTCTGGGCCGCAGCCGCCATCAAGGGGCGTTTTCCACTGTCGCGATCACCACCGCAGCCGAACACGCACCACAGCTCGCCACCGTCCACGCCGGGCAAATGCATCCGCAAAGCGGACAAAGCGTTCTCGAGCGCATCCGGCGTGTGGGCGTAATCCACGACTACCACCGGTACGTTCGCGCCGTCTTCACGCGGCAGACGCTGCATGCGGCCTGGAACGGGTTGCAGCTCGCCGGCAGCCTGCCACAAGGATTCCAGCGGATAACCCAATCCGTAAAGCGCTGTCATCGCCAGCAGCGCATTATCGAGATTGAAGCGACCCATCAACGGTAGTTCGAGCACGCCTTCGTTCTCGGGCGTGGCGACTATCGCGCGCAGGCCATTGGGTAGTGCTTCGCAATCGACGACTCGAAGAGTCGTTGCATCGCCATCGCCTGTCGCCAGCACGCGGATGCCCGGTGCCAGACCGGCCAGCATCAGTCGAGACAAAGGATCGTCGCCATTGACGACGGCAAGCTGAAGCGACTCCCGTTTGAACAGCCGAGCCTTCGCCGCGGCGTAAGCCGCCATGCTGCCGTGGTAGTCGAGATGATCGCGAGTCAAGTTGGTGAAAACCGCCGCGTCCACCCGCGTGTCGCCCAGCCGCTCCTGAGTCAGCGCGTGGGAGGAAACCTCCATCGCCACGACATCGACGCCCTCGCTCGCCATCTCGCCGAGCATCTGCTGCAACGAAAGCGGCCCCGGCGTGGTCTGCAACGCGGAACGAATGGCACCCGGCCTGCCGTACCCCAGCGTGCCAATCACCCCGGCCGGCGTACCCAGCGCCTCCAGCAACGTGGCGATATAGTGGGTCACGGAACTCTTGCCATTGGTGCCGGTAACGCCGATCAGTTTCAGCGTCTCCGGCACTGCGAACAGCCGACGACCCAACGCTGCAAGACGATGCGTCAGCCCTGGCAGCGCCAGAACGCGATCGTCCGCCAGCCACGCCGAATCTAGTCCATCCGCCTCGCACAGCACGCCGACGGCACCGGCCTGCAGCGCGGTATCGATGAAGCGACGCCCGTCGACGCTGACGCCGGGCACTGCCAGAAACAGGTCGCCTTGGTGCAGCTGACGGCTATCCGGTTCCAGCACCAATTCGGGCGAAGCCGGCATCCATGATGTCAGTCGAGACGGTGAGGCGGCCTCGGGCCAGAGCTCGGCCAGCGTCGTCGCCAGCCGCGTCGCATCGATCCTCATGGAGATGCCTCCTGTTTCGCCACATCGGCGGGGGCGTCGGGCGGCACATCGAGCAGGCGCAAGGCACTGCCGACGACTCGACTGAACACGGGCGCAGCGACCAGGCCGCCGTAATAGTCACCCTTTTTGGGATTGTCGATCATCACCACGGTGACGACGCGCGGATTGGAAGCTGGCGCGATACCCGCGAACAAGCCCCGATACGCCTTCTTTTGATATCCCGAACTGGTGACCTTGCGCACGGTGCCGGTCTTGCCTGCGATCTGATAGCCGGGGACCATTGCCAGATGACCACCGGCGTTGGGCTGCACGATCTTTTCCATCATGCCAAGCAACTCATGAGCAATCGTCGGCGAGATGACCTGCTGGCTTTCGGGGCTGCCGTTGAGTTTGAGCAGGGACGGCGACAGGCGCTTGCCATCGTTGGCAATAGCTGTATAGGCACTCGCTAGCTGCAGCGGCGTGACCGCAATCCCGTAACCGTAGGCCATGGCAGCCTGAACACTGCGTGGCAGATTGGTCAGCGACGGCAGACTGCCACTGTTTTCTCCGGGGAACCCGGTGCCGGGAGACTGGCCCAACCCCAGCTCGCGATAGCGATTCCAGATGGTGTCCTGGGGCAACGACAGCGCGATATGCGACATGCCGACATTGGAGGAGTGGAACAGGATACCTGCGGGGTCGAGTTTGCCGTAGTTGCGGAAATCACTGATGGTATAGCCGTCCACCATCATCCAGCCCGGAGTAGTATCGACAATGGTATCCGGGGTGTACTTGCCGGAAGCCAGCGCCGCCGACATCGCCAGTGGCTTCATCACCGAGCCGGGCTCGATGGCATCGGTGACCGCCTGATTGCGTAACCCGCGCACATCGACATCACTACGATTATTGGGGTTGTAGGAAGGCAAGTTGGCCATTGCCAGCACCTCACCGGTGCGCGCATCCAGCATCACCAGTGAGCCGCCATCGGCATCGTTTTTGCGAATTCCTGCCGCCAGCTCTCGATAGGCCATGTATTGCAGACGCAGATCGATGGACAGCGTGAGATCGCCGCCGGGCTTGGCCTCTTCGATCAAGTGAAGGTCGCGAACCAGATGACCCTTACGATCCTTGAGCACGCGGCGCTTGCCAGGCTGACCGGTCAGATATCGGTTGTAGGCGAGTTCAAGCCCTTCCTGGCCCTTGTCGTCGACGTTGGTCACGCCCACGAGCTGGGCCGCCACTTCTCCCGCCGGGTAATAGCGCTTGTACTCGTCACGTGAATAGACCCCGGGCATCTGCAGGTCGAGCACCGGCTTGGCCGCGGCCGGCGTCAACTGTCGCCGCAGGTACATGAACTCATGATTCGAGTAGCGCTCGATACGATCTTCGAGCTGCCGGGGATCGACCTTCAGCGCCTTAGCCAACAGCGTCTGCTGAATGGGATCCCGAGGGAGTTCCTGGGGATTGGCCCACAACGTCACCACCGGTGTCGAGATCGCCAGCGGATCGCCGTTACGATCGCTGATCATGCCGCGATGGGCACCGATGGTTTCGACGCGCAGGGTGCGAGCATCACCCTGATTCTGAAGAAAGCTGCGATCGATCACCTGAAGATAGACGACACGCCCAACCAGCGCGGACAGCGCCACCAGGATAACGAGGAGCATGAACCAGTAACGCCCCGCACCCAATGGCGCATTCGAACGGCGCACTCTGCCCGGAGACTTGCGACGCGTCGCACTCATGGATGAATCACCTTCACTTCATCGACGCTCGGCACGCGCATATCCAGACGTTTGCTCGCCAACGACTCGATCCGCGCCGGCGATGACCAGGTACTCTCTTCGAGCAGCAGACGCCCCCACTCCGTCTGTAGCGAGTCGCGCTGATTTTCCAACTTCTGCAATCTCGCATACTGTACGCGGGTCAAATGTGACGTGCTGATGATGGCTACCGCCGTGATCAAGACCGCAACGATCACCACGCCGAGCAGCAGAGTACGACCGCTCGGGCGCCGAGCGAATGGCCAATCACCGGTTTCCAGTAGACGGTGTCGTCCTTGAACGGCCATGGAGCTCCTTATTTCAACTTCTCGGCGATGCGCATCACCGCACTGCGCGAGCGCGGGTTGGCATGGACTTCACTTTCACTGGCACGCATTGCCTTGCCGACCGGCTTGAGGCGCTTGTTGAGCTGATCTTCGCGGATCGGCATGCCGCGCGGCAGGTGTGTATCGCCACGCGACTGATCGCGGATGAAACGTTTGACCAAACGGTCCTCGAGCGAATGAAAGCTGATGACGACCAGCCGCCCACCCGTCTGCAGCGACTCCAGTGCGACATCCAGCGCACGCTCCAGCTGACCCAGCTCATCGTTCAAATGAATGCGGATCGCCTGAAAAACACGTGTCGCGGGATGCTTTCCCTTCTCCCAGGCGGGGTGTGCGGCCTTGACGATCTCGGCGAGCTGGTGAGTTCGCTCGATCGGCGCTTCACGCCTTGCGGCCACGATGGCCCGCGCGATGCGCTTGGCAAAACGCTCTTCGCCGTAGGTCTTGAAGACGCGCGCCATCTCATGATCATCGGTTCGCGCAATCCATTCGGCGGCGCCGATCCCCGAGGTGGGATCCATGCGCATGTCGAGTGGACCGTCGCGAAGAAAGCTGAAGCCGCGCTCGGGATCATCCAGTTGGGGGGAGGAAACGCCGACATCGAGGAGGACACCGCTCAAACTGCCATGGACACCACACGTCTCGGCATGACGGTCCAATTCGGCGAAAACGCCCTGACACACCGTCAAGCGAGCGTCGTCGATCTCGGCGGCCACCGCCAATGCAGCGGGGTCACGATCGATCGCGATCAGCCGACCACGATCATCGAGACGCGAAAGAATCGCGCGGGAATGGCCGCCGCGGCCAAAGGTGCCGTCGAGATAAGCACCCGATGGATATTGCACCAAGGCATCCACGGCACCTTCGAGCAAAACGCTGGTATGACGAAAATCGGGGCGATCTGCCGTACCGCCTTCGGGTGCCTGTGAAGCGTTGTCGCGGTGCAGCATGCGGATCTCGGTGTCGAACGGCAAAAATCGGAGAGGGAGTCGGCCGATAAGCCGGGTTCTGTCTAAGACAGTCATTCATCTAGGAAACGCGTCGCCACGTTTCTCGAGCAACCTACCCGGATCCAGCGCGGGCCACGCCAAAGGATCCCTATTTGGTCTTGCTCCAGGTGGGGTTTACCTTGCCACGCACTGTTACCAGGCGCGCGGTGCGCTCTTACCGCACCCTTTCACCCTTACCGGCAGCGAAATCGCTGCTTAGGCGGTCTACTCTCTGCTGCACTAGCCGTCGGCTTGCGCCGCCCAGGCGTTACCTGGCACCTCGCCCTATGGAGCCCGGACTTTCCTCCCCCGGCAATGCCGGCGGCGACTGTCTGGCCAACTCCCAAGCGCGCAAGAATAGCAGCCCCCCGGGGCCCTCTCAAGGCGGCAGTGTCGCGATCGCCAAAAGCCGCCATCATTGGCACAGAAACGTCGCCTAAAGCCGACACTCGCGAAGACGAAACGAGCAGCCAGTGGCTCGACTGTCAGATGAAGGAAGCCAGATAACGAATCATCCGACGGAAACCTAGGATTCGGATTTCAGCGTTAACGCCAACTGATACCAATGCTTGCGCCGCCCACCGAGTAGACGCACTGCCACGGCCGCCGCATTCTTGACCCCGACGTCCTCGGCCAGCATCGCTCGAATCAGCGCTTCGCCCTCCGCGTCATCGGCAGACACCTCCTTGGGTGGCGCGCCGGCCAGCATCACTACGAACTCCCCCCGGGCCTGATCCGGATCATCCTCCAAAACACTCAGCAGCTCGCTTGCGGAGCCCTCCAGCAGCGTCTCGAAAGTCTTGGTCAACTCACGGGCGAGCACCACTTGGCGCTCGCCGACCACCGCAGCGAGATCGGCGAGCAGATCGCGAATACGATGCGGCGACTCGTAGAAAACCCGTGTCTCGTCGCGAGCCGCTCCGGCCTCCAGCTGCTTCTTACGCGCGCCCGACTTGGCGGGAAGAAACCCCTCGAAAGTGAAGCGATCCGTCGGCAAACCGGCCACGCTCAGCGCGGCGATCAGCGCACAGGGCCCTGGCACCGGGACGACCCGACATCCCGCCTGGCGCAGTTCCCGAACCAGCAAGAAGCCCGGATCGGAGATCAAGGGCGTGCCGGCATCGCTCACCAATGCCAGCGTGTCTCCGTCCGCCAGGCGTCGGCGAAACTGCTCCACGCGAGCGGCTTCATTATGCTCATGGAGTGAAATCAGCGGACGCTCTATCCCCAGGTGCCGCAGCAGACGCTGGGTATGCCGAGTATCCTCGGCCGCAATGGCATCGACCTCCGAAAGAAGCCGGCCCGCCCTGGCGCTGATATCCTCGAGATTCCCAATCGGCGTGGCGACCACGTACAATACGCCTTCCTTTGTCTCGCTCATTCGGTACCATCCGGATTGACGTGCATTCAGACATCGACGACTGCCAGCGGCGAGCTCGATGCTCAGTTCAACAAGGAAGCCTCCGTGAGGCAACGATGGTCAGCCAGCATCGACCGCCGACGTCGCCCACGGAACGGGAACAGGTCAGCGCCTCGAGTTTTCGAGCTGCCGCTATCGATCTCCGGGTCAGCGACAACCGGCATCGACAGCGCAAGACCTTCAACACGTAAAGGGAAAGACACTATGCGTTACGCGCTGCGGCAACTTCTCCTCCCACTGATGGCAACTCTGATGCTGGCAGGCTGTGCCGGTCAGAGCATGATGTCAGGTATCAGCGGGCCAAGTGCTCAGGAGCTGCTCGAACAAGCCAATAGCCAGAGCGGACAGCAGGCCGCCGCCTCCCGTCTCGAGGCGGCCGATATCCTAGCACGCCAGGGCGACACGGCGCAGGCGCTCCAGATCGCCAGCCAGATCAACGAAGGGTTGCTCGACGGCGAACAGCGAATTCGCTGGGCTCTCGTGCTTTCCGATAGCGCGCTGAACGAAGAAGACGGTGTAAGCGTGATTCGCGCCACCGATATTCTCGATAGCACCAGCAACCTCTCCAACGGGGACCGGCAGACACTGCGCTACCGACGCGGAATTGCGCTGAACATGGTCGAAGAGCCGGAAGCGTCTGCCCGCCTATTGATCGGCCTCCAGCGCGAAGACGCCCCCTATGAACTGAACGACGAGATATGGAAGCCGCTGTCACGCCTCGATCCGGCCGCGCTCGACGCCTTGGCCGCGACGAACAGCGACTCGATCACCCAAGGCTGGGTGGCTCTCGCCCGACTCTATCGCACCAGCAGCGGCGACATCTCCAACCTGTTCGATCGCCTGGATCAATGGCGCAGTCGCTATCCGGATCACCCGGCCAATCGCCGACTACCCCAGGATCTGGCAACGCTGCGTGAAGTCGAAGGCAACGAGATCGACCGGATCGCGGTATTCCTACCCGGCAGCGGCCCGCTGGCCAATGTGGGTTCGGCCATTCGCCAAGGCCTCGAGGCGCGCGCTCGCGATGCCGAGGCGCAGGGAGAACGCACTCCGCAACTGACCTTCGTCGATTCCAGCGAGCGGGATATCGACGCACTCTATGCCCAGGCAACCATGAATGGCGCTCAGGCGGTCATCGGGCCTCTCGACAAGAACAAGGTCAGTGAGCTGGAAACTCGCAGCAGCGTACCGCTGCCCACCCTGGCCCTGAACTACGGCGAACATGCCCACAATCAGGCCGTCAGCCTGTTCCAGTACGGCCTCTCCGCTGAAGACGAGGCTCGCCAGATCGCCCACCGCGCGTTTCTCGACGGTCATTCACGCGCCGGCATCATGGTTCCGGACAACGAGTGGGGCTCCCGCGTACTGGCTGCCTTCCGCAAAGATTGGACGCGTGAAGGCGGCGATGTTGCCTCGGTGGTCAGCTACGATCCTTCGGGCTCGGTCGCCACGGCGGTGCGTAATCTGCTGAACAGCGATCCCTCGAGCATGGACATGCTGTTCCTGCTGGCACTGCCCAGCTATGCACGCCAGGTGCCGCCCACACTGGACTTCTACTATGCTGGCAGTTTGCCGGTATACGCGACATCGCATCTTTACGACGGCATGCCTCAGCCACGCGCGGACCATGACCTGAACGGCGTGCAGTTCGTAGACATCCCGTGGATGATTCCGGATGCCGCTGCAGGTGGCGCCGACGCCCTTCCGTTCGCTTCCACCTATCAGCAACTGTCGACACAAGATGACCCGGGGCTGCTCAAGCTCAACGCCATGGGCGTGGACGCCTATGAGCTGGCCCGTCGTCTGCCGCTGATCCAGGCACTACCGAATACTCAGATATTCGGTGCCACCGGCATGCTTCAGGCCGGTGACGACGGCCGCATCCAACGCACGCTACCGTGGGCCGTGTTCCAGTCCGGCACACCTCAGCCATTGCTGACACCCATCCCGGCCGCGTCGAGCCGCGCGTCATCGATCCCTGGTCGAGATGGTGAACGCAGCACGCCAGTCTCGCAATCGCAAGGCTCACCCGACAGCAACCTCAACGGGTTCGCGCTCGACACCAAAGAGGGCCGCACCAATCAATCGCCCGATGCCAACTGATCGATCCGGGCCGGCCAATCGTCGTCAACTTGGGCAGCAGGTCGAACAGGCCGCCGCCCGCTGGCTCGAGACGCAGGGCCTGACACTGATTGCCAGCAATCAGCACGCCAAGGGCGGCGAGATCGATCTGGTCATGCAGGATGGCGATAATCTGGTCTTCGTCGAGGTCCGCCATCGTCGACGAACCGACTACGGCAACCCGCTCGAAACGATCACGCCGGCCAAGCAGCGAAGGATCATCAAGGCGGCGCGTTTTTATCTGCATGCACACGGGCTATCATGCCCCTGTCGCTTCGACGTCGTTGGCGTGACCGGAAGCTTACCTGCGCTCGAATTCGACTGGATTCGCGCCGCCTTCGACGCATATTGACCCAGGCCCTAATAGGCAGCTCATGGATTTTCAAGCACGCATTCTCGACCTGTTCAACTCAAGCATCGACACCAAGACCTACGCCAGCGAGGTGTTACCGCCATTCATCGAAGTTGCCAGCCAGATGATGGTTCAGTGTCTGGTGAGCGAAGGCAAGATTCTTGCCTGCGGCAATGGTGGGAGCGCCGGCGATAGCCAGCACTTTTCGTCCGAGCTGCTCAATCGTTTCGAACGCGAACGCCCCAGCCTGCCAGCACTGGCGTTGACGACCGACACATCGACGCTGACATCGATCGCCAACGATTACAGCTACAACGATGTGTTTTCGAAGCAAATTCGCGCCCTGGGCCAACCCGGCGACATCCTGCTGGCCATATCGACCAGCGGCAATTCCGCCAACGTGGTTCAGGCCATTCAGGCCGCCCACGATCGGGAGATGAACGTCGTCGCCCTGACCGGCCGTGACGGCGGCGACATGGCCTCCTTGCTCGGCCAGGAAGATTGCGAAATTCGCGTTCCCGCGACCTCCACCGCGCGTATCCAGGAAGTCCACCTTCTAGTGATCCACTGCTTGTGCGATCTGATCGACCAACAGCTTTTTGGCAGCAACGAGTGAGCCCTATGAACAGAACCCTGATCGTTTCCTCCTGCTTGATTGGCCTGCTGACACTGGGCGGCTGCGCCACCGGTAGCCAGGAAGAGAACTATGCCGAGCGCACCCCCGGCGCCAAAGTCGAAGACAGTAATATCCAGAGCAAGATATTCGATGCTCTCAATACCGCTGACGCTCGCTACGGCGACGCGCATGTCAATGTCGACAGCTACAACAGCAATGTGCTGCTGACGGGCCAGGTGCCCAGCGACGACCTGAAGCAGCGAGCCACCGAAATTTCTCGCGACGTACGCAGCGTGCGTCAGGTGCACAACGAGCTGACGGTATCGGCCAACACGCCGGTCAGCCAGCGCATGACCGACACCTGGATCACCGGCCGCATCAAGGCCAACATCGTCGCCAACGAAGACCTGGACGCCAACCTGATTCGGGTGATTACCGAAAACGGAACGGTCTATCTGATGGGCCTGGTCTCCCAGCAACAAGCCAACGAAGCGACCGGCGCCGCCTCCGGCGTCGGCGGCGTACAGCGTATCGTCAAGGTGTTCGAATACCTCAATTGATCGCCTGAGTCCAAGGCCAGATTCTAAAGCCCGGGTCGAAAAGAAAAAGCCGCTGCCGAATCGAATTCGGCGGCGGCTTTTTTAATGCTTTGACGTTTGACGAACGCCGATGAAATCACGGCGCTGACAAAAGCAGAGCCTACTTGACGATGCGCAAGGACGGCTTGCCTTTTTCGGGACGATCCGAGCGGGCATCATTCGTTTCAGCCGCGGATTCGGATGACTCGACAGCATCCTCTTCCACACGACTGTCGACGCTCTCCAGCGTAGGCCGCCCCTCGTCTTCCAGCGCGGCATCCTCCTCACTGGCGAAGCTCGGCATGACTGGCTCCTGACCGAAAACCATGCCAACGCCGTTTTCACGAGCATAGATCGCGATCAAGGCATCCATCGGCACGACGACCTGCATTGGCTGGCCGCTGAATCGGGCCCCGAAGGTGACCGCCACGTTGTCGATGGACAGATCCCGTACCGCCGCCGGTGCGATATTCAGCACGATTTGGCCGTTCTGCACGAACTGCTGCGGAACCCTGACATCGGGCTTTCCGGCATCGACCACGACATAAGGCGTCTGCTCGTTATCCAGCAGCCACTCATAGAGGGCTCGCGCCAGATAGGGACGGCTAGTCAGCATGTCATCTCCTCTCGGGCAGCTATCGACACGGCCGTGTCAGCTACGCATTTCACGTTCGGATTCGGATAGTGACACCTTGAAAGCATCACGCGCGAAGACGCGCTCCATATAGCTTACCAGCGGGGCGACCTGCTTTTCGGGCAGCTCAACGCCCAGCGCCGGCAAGCGCCAGAGAATCGGCGCGATGCAGCAATCCACCAGCGTGAACTCTTCGCTCATGAAAAACGGCATGTCTTCGAAAATCGGCGAAATTCCCGTCAGACTCTCGCGCAGTTCCTTGCGCGCCTTCTCCGCATCCTTCTTGGAGCCCTGCTGAATCTGCTCGACCAGAGGGCACCATTCGCGCTCGATACGGTGCATCCAGAGGCGACTCTGCGCACGCGCCACCGGGTAAACCGGCAACAACGGCGGATGCGGGAAACGCTCGTCGAGATACTCCATCATGACCTTGGACTCGTACAGCACCAGATCACGATCCAGTAGCGTGGGCACGCTGTTGTACGGATTCAGATCCGCCAGTTCGGCGTTGTGCTCGTCGGCTGAGACTTCCAGGATATCGACGGCCACGCCCTTTTCTGCCAACACGATTCTGACGCGATGGCTGAAATGATCATCACTACCGGAGTAAAAGATCATCGACGATCGCTTGGCCACTACACCCATGAAACTTTCCTCGCATTAATTCAATGGCCAATGGTAACACGACGGGTAACCCGGCTGGGTTTCCGCCGCAACCACGGGAAGCACAAATGCCCATACGCATCGTACCAACGACAAAACGCCCGACTGAGTAAGTCGGGCGTTGAGCGCAGACGCGACCCGCAGGATCAGCGCTTGGAGAACTGCGGACGACGACGAGCTTTGCGCAGACCCACTTTCTTACGCTCGACTTCACGAGCGTCGCGGGTCACGTAACCGGCCGCACGCAGCGGACGACGCAACTCTTCGTTGTATTCCATCAGCGCGCGCGTGATGCCGTGACGAATCGCACCGGCCTGAGCGGAACCACCGCCACCCTTGACCGTGACGTAGACGTCGAACTGACCAGTGGTCTCGGTCAGTTCCAGCGGCTGACGCACGACCATCTGTGCGGTAACGCGGCCAAAGAACTCATTCAGCTCGCGGTCGTTGACGGTGATCTTGCCGGTACCCGGCTTGAGAAACACACGAGCGGTAGAAGTCTTGCGGCGCCCGGTGCCGTAATACTGTTGTGCCATGACGGATTACCCTCAGATGTTCAGTTCTTGCGGCTGCTGCGCGGCGTGCGGATGCTCGGTACCGGCATACACCTTGAGCTTGGCGTGCATGGCACGACCCAGCGGCCCTTTGGGCAGCATGCCCTTGACGGCGGTTTCGATGACACGTTCCGGCGCATGGTCGATCAGCTTCTCGAACGACATGGTGCGCAGACCGCCCGGGTAACCGGTGTGACGATAATAGGTCTTGGCTTGCGCCTTGTTGCCGGTCACATGCACTTTCTCGGCGTTGACGACGACGATGTAATCGCCAGTGTCAACGTGCGGGGTGTATTCCGCTTTGTGTTTGCCACGCAGACGGCGTGCGATTTCTGTCGCCAGGCGACCGAGCGTCTTGCCCGTCGCGTCAACGACATACCAATCGCGCTCCACGGTATGCGGCTTGGCACTGAACGTCTTCATGAGTGTTTCACCAAATAAGCGTATTTGGGCGTCGAAGCCAATGCTTCTCGGCCATCCCTATTTTTCTTGGGTTACCGATCATGCTTGAGCCAAAAACGGCGGCCGACATGGCGGTAACGGATCGAGAGCGCGCATTGTACACGAGCCGAATGAACGACGAAAGATCGACTTGCGCTTTTGCTGCACCCCCCGGATCAAGGCTTGTGCGCCAGCGCCAGGTAATCGCGAGACTGCATTTCCTGCAGGCGCGACAGCGTACGCTCGAATTCGAAGCTGAGGTTGTCGCCGGTGTAAAGCGACTCGATGTCGGTCTCGGCGGAAAGCAGCAACTTGACGGCACGATCATAGAACTCGTCGACCATGCTGATGAAACGCCTTGCCTGATCGTCGCTGTTCGCGCTCATCCGTGGCACATCGGAGACCAGCACGGTATGAAATTCCCGGGATAGTTCGATGTAATCGTTCTGGCTGCGAGGCCCATCGCAAAGCATCTTGAAATCGAACCACACCACGCCTTCGTGAAGCCGAAGAGCTTTCAGCTCACGATGATTGATCGTCAGCGAGGCATTCTCGCGGCCCGCGTTGCCCGCCACCGAGCGAAAGCTCTTCGCTAGCAGCTGCTCGGCCTCGGCATCCAGCGGCGAATGGAAGATTTCGACCTGCTCGAGTGCCCGCAGGCGATAATCCACGCCGGAATCGACGTTGACCACCTCGCAGTGCCGCTTAAGCAGATCGATCGCCGGCAGAAACCGGGTCCGCTGCAGGCCGTCCTTGTAGAGATCGCCCGGCACGATATTGGAAGTCGCCACCAGTACGACGCCCTGCGCGAACAGCGCCTCCATCAGATTGCCGAGGATCATCGCGTCGGTGATGTCCTTGACGTAGAACTCGTCGAAACAGATGACACGCGCCTCGCCGGCAAATGTGGCGGCAATCTGGGTCAGCGGATTTTTCTCGCCCTTGTGAATTTCGAGCTCACGGTGCACTCGCTGCATGAAGCGATTGAAGTGCGTGCGCATCTTGCTATCGAACGGCAGCGACTCGTAGAAAACATCGACCAGATAGGTCTTGCCGCGGCCGACGCCGCCCCAGAAGTAGAGCCCCATCACACGCGGCTCCCCACTCGCTTCCGGCTCCGATGACTTACGCTTGCCGAATAGCCCCGCCATCTTGGACAGCTTCGACTCCCCCGGCGCCGAGGATGACGGCTTCGGCGCCGGCGTCCGCGCAAGGTCATCATAGAGACGTTGCAAATGCTTGACCGCATTCTCCTGCGCGGCGTCATGGCTGAAATCATCGCGCTCGAGGTCGGCGCGATAGCGGGACATCGGCGTCATGGCGCTTTTCATCGTATCAGGATCGGACGTCGCAGACTGGGGAGAACTCATGGCGGTATCGTGACCTCACGTCGGGACAGGTGGCGCGATTATACGCTTCGACGAAAGTCTTGACAGGGGGGCACGCGCAAGCAAGGTTTGACCCGAGAGCCAAGCAGATCGATATAATGGCCCTGCAAAGACCTACAGGACAGGTCGTGCCGGGCACGACGACGAGGAGCGCACTGTGAACGAAAGCAATATCGACTGGATTCTGGCCATCGCCTGCTTCCTGGCGGGCATCGGTATCGGCGCCCTTTGTTATCATTTGATGAATGCCAATGTGGCCCGCAATCAGAAAGTGCGGCAACGCCTGGCCGAGACCGAACTCGAACTCAATCAGGTCAAGGACGGGCTCAATGATCACTTCGCCAAGGTAGCCGACCTGGCAGCCAGCATTCAGCGCCAGAGCCACGACCTAGAACTACATCTGGTTCAGGGCGCGGACAAGCTGGTCGACGACCTGAAGCTGAAGCGCCGCCTGCACGGCCAACAGGAAGAGAGCGAGGAGATCGACGCACCCGAGGTCCCACGTGATTACGCCGACGGCACCGGCGGCACGCTTGCCGAGGATTACGGCATTCGGCAACGTCATAACGCCGGCCGGCAGCAGGAAGACTCGCCTCAGCCGCCCCGCTACTGACGCCATTAGCGCTATCGGCGCCAGCAATCCTGCAGGTGCCACCCACACGACCGCGCCATCGATATTGCTGGCGCCCTCAACCCGACTGACGCCGCTCACGCTAGCCCGCCACTCGCCGAAAGACCGACGGCGAGCTGGCGGCGGCGGTCACTCATGCCGGATTGTCGATATCGATAAAGCGCTGTTCGATCTCGAACCGATCTGCCAGCCATTGTCCCAACGCCTCGATGCCATCCCGCTCGGTGGCGTGATGACCTGCGGCCAGATAGGTGATGCCGAGTTCTCGTGCCATGTGCGTGGTGCGCTCGGATATCTCGCCGGAGATGAATGCATCGGCACCCGCCTCCGCCGCCAGCGGCAACATGTCCTGTGCCCCGCCCGTGCACCAGGCAACACGGCGAATCACCCCGGCATGCCCCTTGATCAACGTCGGCTGGCGCCCCAATGTGTCCTGGATCCGAGCCGCCAGCGCCTGGCTGTCGAGCTCTACCTCCGGCACACCCATCCATAGCAGCCCCTGCCCCAGCTCGCCATCTAGGCAACGCTCTGCTCGAAAGCCAAGACGTCGCCCCAGACAAGCGTTGTTGCCTAGCGAGACATGCGCGTCCAGAGGCAAGTGGTAAGCCAGAAGATTGAGATCGTTCTGAAGCAAGGTCGCAAAGCGGCGCCGCTTCATACCTGTCACGATTGCAGGCTCGTTTTTCCAGAAATAACCGTGATGAACCAGCACGGCGTCGGCGCGCCAGGCGACCGCCTCGTCCAGCAACGCTTGGCATGCGGTAACACCGGTCACGATTCGGCTGACCGACTCACGCCCCTCGACCTGCAAACCGTTGACGGTGTAGTCCTGGAACGTATCGACACGCAATTCAGTGTCGATAGCCGCCTGCAGCACCTGTCGCGAAACCATACCGCCTCCCAGCGAAAAGCATTGTTGAATGTTACACTTATAGTATGTATCGCCATCGCCTTTACGGCGTGACTGTCATCGAGCTTAGCGTCCTTCTGTCATTAGCACGACAACACGCCGGGCCCGTATTGGTAACTAGGAAGCTGTCACGGCAGAGAGCCGCCTGGCCGAGCCGCCTTATCGTGTCGGCGAGTCATCCCAATGAACGCAACACCACCCTTTTTATCGCCATCGGCTGCCACGAAATAGCCCGACCTCGAGTCCAAGGACCCAGCACATGCGCCGCCATCTCGCTACCTACCTGTGGCCCGCTCTCTGCGGCATTCTGTTATCAATCGTCCTGCTTTATACGTTTCCATCGCTGCTGGGCCGCCAGCAGCCCCGCGGCGCAAACCCGCAAGCTGACACAGCGGCTGCCACGACCGCCGGCGATCGCTCCGCGCCCGAGGTGGTCGATGCCCCGGCGCTGAGTCGCCACGAAGGTCCTGTCAGCTACTCCCGAGCCGTCAATCACGCCGCTCCCGCGGTGGTCAACGTCTACTCGTCCCGCGTGGTCGATACCAATCAGCATCCGCTGATGTCGGATCCTTTCTTCCGACAGTTCTACGGCAAGAACATGCCTCAGCGTCAACGCATGCTGTCGAGTCTCGGTTCCGGGGTCGTGGTCAGCGAAGACGGCTACATCCTCACCAACAACCACGTCATCAGCGATGCCGATGAGATTCAGGTTGCGCTGCGGGATGGCCGGGAAGCCATTGCCCGAGTGATAGGGACCGACCCCGACAGCGACTTAGCGGTGCTCAAGATCGATATGGAGAACCTCCCGGTCATCAAGCTGAGCGACTCCGAAGATATTGCCATCGGTGATGTCACCCTGGCGATCGGCAACCCCTTCGGGGTCGGTCAGACCGTCACCATGGGCATCATCAGTGCGACCGGACGGGACCATCTGGGCCTGAGCCGATATGAGGATTTCATCCAGACCGACGCCGCCATCAATCCGGGCAATTCCGGCGGCGCACTGGTGGATGCCAACGGTTCGCTTATCGGCATCAACACGGCGATTTTCTCGCGCTCCGGCGGCTCTCAAGGCATTGGCTTCGCGATCCCGGCCAATCTGGCACGCAGCATTCTGGACGACATCGTGACTCAGGGCCGAGTCATCCGTGGCTGGCTGGGGCTGGATGCCCAGCAGATGACTCCAGACCTCGCCTCTTCGTTCGGCCTCAAGACCTTGAGCGGCGTCATAATCGCCAATGTGGCACCGGGTGGCCCCAGCGCCGAAGCCGGGCTCCGGCCTGGCGATATTCTGCTGGCGATCGATGGAAAGCCGATTCTCGACCCTAGGGAGACGCAGGTGGACATCGCCGAAATCGCACCCGGTACACGGCTGCCATTGACGATCGTGCGCGGCGGTGAGAAGCGCCAGGTGACCCTGAACGTCGGCGAGCGCCCCCAACCCACCGAAAATCGCGATAGCGCGTCCCGGCAAGCACCGCAATCCGATAGCACTGAGCAACCCGACGCCAATGGATCGGGCACCGATGACAAGAGCCTCGAGGAACCGGGTAAAAACGGCACGAACGGCGACGAGCAGCGTGTCGAAACAACGCCACCGGGTAACGGCGACGACGGCAACGACCAGCCCTAGCTCGGGCCGGCACCCAGACAGGATCGCCGCCTCGAAGGGCGGCGATCGCGGTCATGACGGGGGTGAATCATTGCCAGGCGCGTCATTGCTAACGCTTGAAACGGTTCTCGGCCGATCGTGCGTGAGCGGTCAGTGACTCGCCCCGCGCCAGCACGGAAGCGGTTCGGCCCAGTGTGTCGGCACCCTCCGCCGAACACTGGATCAACGACGAACGTTTCTGGAAGTCGTAGACCCCCAGCGGCGACGAGAAGCGCGCTGTTCCGGAGGTCGGCAGCACGTGATTGGGCCCGGCACAGTAGTCGCCCAGGACTTCTGCCGTGTAGCGTCCCATGAAGATGGCCCCGGCGTGACGCACGCCTTCCGCCATCTCCTGCGGCGCCTCCACGGAAAGTTCCAGGTGCTCTGGCGCGACCCGGTTGATCAGCTCGACCGCCTGCGCCGGCCCATCGCATAGAATCAGCGCCCCACGACGGGCCAGCGACTCGCGAATGATCGCCTCTCGCTCCATCGTCGGCAGCAGACGCTCGATCGAAGCCAGCACGGCATCCAGGTGATCCGCGTCCCACGTCACCAGAATGGCCTGTGCGTCCTCGTCGTGCTCGGCCTGGGAGAACAGGTCCATCGCCAGCCAGTCCGGATCGGTCTTGCCGTCGGAAACCACCAGAATCTCGGACGGCCCCGCGATCATGTCGATACCTACCTGTCCGAAAACTGCCCGCTTGGCGGTAGCGACATAGATGTTGCCGGGCCCGACGATCTTGTCGACCCGCGGTACGGTCTGCGTGCCGTAGGCCAGCGCCGCCACCGCCTGAGCGCCGCCCAACGTGAATACACGATCGACGCCGGCAAGATGCGCAGCGGCCAGCACGAGTTCGTTGACGATGCCATCCGGCGTCGGCACGACCATGATGATTTCCGCCACGCCCGCCACGTGCGCCGGCACCGCGTTCATCAACACGGACGATGGGTAAGCGGCCTTGCCACCGGGGACGTAAATGCCGACCCGGTCGAGCGGCGAAACCTTCTGCCCCAACAGGGTTCCATCCGGCTCGTTGTACTGCCAGGATTCCGGCTTCTGGCGCTGATGATAAGCGCGGATGCGTTCGGCGGCTTGCTGTAGCGCTTCGCGCTGTTCCTGCGGTACCGCGGCGAACGCTGCCGCCAGGCGCTCAGCGCCGATCGCCAGCTCGGACATCGAGCTCACGGAAAGACGATCGAAGCGATTGGTGTATTCGACCACGGCGTCATCGCCGCGCTGACGGACGGCGGCGATAATCTCCGCGACCCGCGAACCGACCTCCTGATCGGAAACCCCTTCCCAGGCCAGCAGCGACTCGAGTCGCGCCTCGAAGTCGACGTCCTGAGTGGTAAGACGGGCTATGGTTGTCATCTGGCTCATCTCTCGATTCTCTCGATTCTCTCTACGTTCGAACGACGCTGTCGATGCCCGTCGCCTGGGGCGCCGGGTTCGTCTCAGACGGCGGTGATACCTCGATCCTGGACCGCCTGACGCAAACGCTCGATCAGCGGACGCAGCCGTTCGTGCTTCATGGTCATCGACGCCTTGTTGACCACCAACCGAGTGCTGATGTTCTCGATCAACTCGCGGGGCGCCATGCCGTTGGCACGCAGCGTATTGCCGGTGTCCACGATATCGACGATTTCATCCGCCAGATTCATCAGCGGCGCCAGCTCCATCGCCCCGTAGAGCTTGATCACCTCGGCCTGAATTCCCTGCTCCGCATAATAGCGGCGCGCCACGTTGACGAACTTCGTCGCCACGCGCCGCCTGGCATGGGCCGGCTCTGCGCCGACGATTCCCGCCGTCATCAGACGGCAACGCGAGATACCCAGATCGAGCGGTTCGTAGAGCCCTTCGGCACCATGCTCCAGCAGCACATCCTTGCCGGCGACGCCAAGGTCGGCTGCCCCCAACTGCACGTAAGTCGGCACATCGACGGCGCGAATGACCACCAGCTTGACGTCGGGCAGGTTGGTATCGAACAGCAGTTTGCGGCTCTTGCCGAAATCGTCCGCCGGCGTGATGCCGGCATCCGCCAGCAGCGGCAAGGTCTCTTCGAGGATACGGCCTTTGGAAAGGGCCAGAATCAGTTGGTTGCTCATGGTCTCTCTAGCCGTCGCTCAACCCGGCACGCGACGAATGCGCGCGCCCAGTAGCTGCAGTTTTTCTTCGATGCACTCGTAACCGCGATCGATGTGATATATCCGGTCGACCATCGTCTCCCCCTGCGCCAGCATCGCCGCGATGACCAGGCTCGCCGAGGCGCGGAGGTCCGTCGCCATGACCGGCGCGCCGGACAGCTTCTCGACGCCGGTCACCACCGCCGTGTTGCCCTCGAGAGCGATATGCGCGCCCATGCGGTTGAGCTCCTGCACGTGCATGAAGCGGTTCTCGAAGATCGTCTCGACCACGGTGCCGGTGCCTTCGGCCACGGCGTTCATCGCCACGAACTGCGCCTGCATGTCGGTCGGAAACGCCGGATACGGCGCCGTGCGCAGATTGACGGCCTTGGGCCGACGCCCGCCCATGTCGAGCTCGATCCAGTCTTCGCCGGTGGTGATGGTCGCGCCGGCTTCCTCGAGCTTGGCCAGCACCGCTTCCAAGATGTCCGAGCGGGTCTTGCGTACGCGAACGCGGCCGCCGGTCGCCGCGGCAGCGACGAGGAACGTTCCGGTTTCGATACGGTCCGGCATGACCTCGTAGTGGCAACCGTGAAGACGCTCGACACCTTCGATGGTGATCGTGTCAGTACCCTGCCCGCGAATGTTGGCGCCCATGGCGATCAGACATTCGGCCAGATCGACGACTTCCGGTTCGCGGGCAGCGTTTTCCAGCACCGTCGTGCCTTCGGCCAGCGTTGCCGCCATCAGCAGGTTCTCGGTGCCGGTCACGGTCACGGTATCGAAAAATATCGTGGCACCCTTGAGCTTGCCGTTCACGCGCGCGCGAATATAGCCGCTTTCGACCGTGATCTCGGCGCCCATCGCCTCGAGCCCGCGGATATGCAGATCCACCGGGCGGGAGCCGATGGCACAGCCGCCCGGCAGCGACACGTCGGCCGTGCCGAAATGTGCCAGCAGCGGGCCTAGCACCAGGATCGAGGCACGCATCTTCTTGACCAGCTCGTAGGGTGCGTGGCAATCACGCACCTGGGAGCCGTCGATCTGAATGCTCATTTTCTCACCCATGACCGGCTCGATGCCCATCCTTCCGAGCAACTCGAGCGTCGTGGTGATGTCCTGAAGATGTGGCAGGTTGCCGATGGTGACGGGTTCGTCGGCGAGCAACGTCGCCGCCAGGATCGGCAGCGCGGAGTTTTTCGCGCCGCTGGCCCAGACCTCGCCGTCGAGCGGCCCGTTACCGGTGATGATCAGCTTGTCCATGAAGGTTCGCTATAGAATCGAGAGAGATGACCGACCCGAAGGTCCAGAACGACGTTCAGGCGCCTGTTTTGAATCAAGCGCCCAGGTTTTCGGGCGCTGCTTGCCACTGCGCAGGCGTGAAAGTCTTGATGGTGATGGCGTGCAACGCGCCGGACGCGATTTCATCCGATAACGCGCCGTAGATCAGTTGCTGCCGCTTGACCGGGCTCATGCCATCGAAGACATCGCCCACGGCGATCACCTGGAAGTTGCAGCCTTCACCCTGAATATGGAACTCACAGCCGTCGATCTGGTTCTCGAGGCGGCTTTTGACATCGCTGGGTTGCATGACGATCGGGCTCCCTTGTGACAGCTGCGCAGAATGCGCAGGGAAAGCGCCACATGGTAGCGGAAAGCGCCCCGTCTTGGCGATCTTGTCGACAGCCAGAATAAGGCCGGAGGTGACGCCGACGCCGGGGATCGAACTTGGCCGCCGGAGCCTGCGCTAGCGCCGAAGCTCGGCCGACTCGGCGCCGGTGGACTCGACAACCGGCAGCAACGGCGCCAGCTCGGTGATATCCATCAGCCGTTGCAGAGGCAACGACAGCGAGACGCGGCGTAACGTCAGAGAGTGCCGATTGACGCTACGCACCCATACCAGCAGCACGCTGAGGACGGCGCTACTGGCTATCTGCACACCGGTCAGATCGAAGGAGACCTCGGTCTGCTCCGGCTGATCCGCGAGCCAATGCCGGCCCGCCTGGGCCAGCGGGCCGGCGCTGTCGAAGTCCGCCTCGCCGCGAATCGTCAACACGTGTTCGTCGACGACTTCCAGCGTGGCGTCCTTGCGCTCGAGCAGCATGCTCACGCGTCGCCGCCCTTTTCGAGCTCGTCGGTACCTACTTCCGGTGCCCAGTTAGAGATCACCGCGTCGATATCGCGATTGTTGTCTCTCATCGCCTGATCGAACTGATTACGGAACGTCAGGCCGAGGTTGATGCCGTTGACGATCACATTGATTACCTTCCACTGCCCGTCGCTCTGACGCAGCGTGAAGTTGACCGGATAGGTTTCCCCGCCGGTAGAAACGACCTCCATCGCCACCGATGCCTGGTCGTCGTAACGTCCCGCATCCTGGTCTTCCTTCACTCGGAGCGTCTTGTAGTCGAACGTCACTAGGCCTTTGGCATACGTGTCGATCAGCGTCTTGCGAAACACCGTGACGAATTGCGAACGCTGCTCCGGCGTGGCTCCGCGGAAATAGCGGCCCATCACGCTGGCACCGATGTAACGAAAGTCGGCCACGTCCGCCATGTTGGTATCGACGAGCTTCGACAGTTCGCCCTCGTGCTGGGCGTAGTAGTCCTTCTTGCCGTCCAGTTCGGACATCAACGAATCGACGCTTTGCTGAATCACCTGAGTCGGCGATTCCTCCGCCTGGGCCGGGGTCACGAGGCCGGCCAGACACATCGCGACCAGTGTCAGGCTGGCCATGCAGGCGCGACGTATTGCCGTGCCGAAAATCCAGCTGCCTGCGCCCTGGGCAATGCGCTTCGAAGACCTCGATGTAGCCTTCGACTCAACCTCAGACCTTGACTCAACTTCCGAAGGGTATCGTGCGGAAATCATTTTCATCATCGACTCCTTGTCTGCTAACACCTGCGATTGACTCACTTGGACATATTCGACACGAACTGCTGGATGAGCTCCTCGAGCACCAGTGCCTGCTGGGTGTCATGGATGACGTCACCGTCATGCAGCATGTCGGGTGCCCCGCCCACGGTCAGGCCGATGTATTGCTCGCCCAGCAATCCTGACGTCAGGATCGCCGCCGTGGTGTCGTTGGAAAGCTTACCGTCGTACTTCGAGTCCAGCTTCAGGGTGACCTTGGCATCGAACCACTTGGGATCGAGCTGGATATTGGTCACCTCGCCGATGCGCACGCCGGACATGGTAACCTTGGCCTGAGGCCGTAACCCGCCGATGTTGGCGAAGTTCGCGCTCAGCGTGAAGGTGTCGTTGGGCACCCCAACACCCAGACCGCTGACCCTGAGGCCTAGGAACACCAGCCCCAGAATGCCTGCCAGCATGAAAATGCCGACGCCCAGTTCCAGTAAATTGTTGCGCTTCATCCAAGATCTCCAAACATCAACGCGGTGAGCACGAAGTCGAGGCCCAATACCGCCAACGAGGCGTATACCACCGTCCGGGTGGTCGCGCGCGAAATACCTTCCGAGGTGGGAACCAGGTCGTAACCCTGAAACACCGCGATCCATGTCACCACCAGACCGAACACTAGGCTCTTGATCACACCATTGAGCACATCGTCGACGAAGTCGACACTATCCTGCATGTTGCTCCAGTAGGACCCCTTGTAGACGCCCAGCCAATCGACGCCGACCAGGTAACCACCCCAGATGCCGACCACGCCGAAGAGCACGGTCAGGATCGGTAGCGAGACGAACCCCGCCCAGAGTCGCGGGGCAACGATGCGCCTTAGCGGATCGACGCCGATCATCTCCATGCTGGTGAGCTGTTCGGTGGCTTTCATCAAGCCGATCTCGGCCGTCAACGCGGAACCCGCGCGGCCGGCGAAGAGGAGCGCGGCCACCACCGGCGCCAGCTCCCGGACCAGCGACAACGCGACCATCTGGCCCAGCGCCTCGTCCGCACCAAAGCCAACCAGAATGGTAAAGCCCTGCAGTGCCAATACCATCCCGATGAACAGCCCCGACACCAGCACGATCGCCACCGACATCACGCCAACGAAATGCATCTGACGAAGCCAGAGATGAAAGCCCTCGCGGGACGGCAGGCAAAAGATCGATTGAATCAGAAACAGACCGGCCCGACCGATCGAACTCAGCGTGTCCAGGGTGGCCCGACCCAGGGCGGAGATATATCCCGTCATGAAAACTGCCCCGCCGGCGCCAGAATATCGTCGAAGAAATCCGGCGCCGGATAGTGGAACGGCACCGGTCCATCGGGCTCGCCGTGCACAAACTGTTTCACATGGGCGTCATCATTCACGTTCAGTGTCTGCGGCGTACCGTGCGCCATGACCTGGCCGTCGGCGATGATGTAAACGTAATCCGCGATCGACAGCGTCTCCTTGATATCGTGAGAAACCATCACGGCAGTCAGCCCGAGCGCCTGGTTGACCTTCTTGACCAGCTGCACCAGCACGCCCATCGAGATCGGATCCTGACCCACGAATGGCTCGTCGTACAGCACCAGATCGGGATCCAGAGCCACCGCTCGCGCCAGCGCCACACGACGGGCCATACCACCGGAAAGCTCGGACGGCATCAGATGCCGCGCGCCGCGCAACCCTACCGCCTGAAGCTTCATCAGCACGATGTCGCGGATCATGGCATTCGGCAGTTCAGTGTGAACGCGAAGCGGAAAGGCAACGTTCTCGAACACGTCGAGATCAGAGAACAGGGCGCCACTCTGAAATAGCATGCCCATCCGGCGCCGCAGCGTGAACAGCGAACGTCTGGAAAGCTGGTGTACGTCCTGTCCGTCGATGAGAACCTGCCCTCGATCCGGAACCAACTGGCCACCGATCAACTTCAGCAGCGTCGTCTTGCCGGTTCCGCTGGGCCCCATGATAGCGGTTATCTTGCCGAGCGGAATCTGCAGATCGACACCGCGGAAAATGTCGGTGTTGCCGCGGGAAAAGTGCAGATTCTTGACCTCGACCATAATCGGGTCATCCATGCAGCATCCACCAATTCAATGAGATTGATTATCGAACATTGTATCCTAACCTTGGCGGTAGCGACCAGCCGTCACTGAACGACTGTGCTCGCGACCGTTCAAGGGACGAATCCCCGATCAATCGAAGGTATACTCTTGGCCATTGAGTCGGCCCGATAGTGCGACACATCCCATTCCACGACCGATAACCATGCCATGACCGATCCCCGAACCGCTTACGCCGAGACTCCGAGCGAACCCGCTGCATTGGACTTCCGCGCCAGCGCCAGACGCACGCTGACGCTGGAACAACAGGCCATCGGCGAACTGGTGGAGAAGCTCGACGGCTGTTTCGATGCAGCCTGCAGGCTGCTGCTCGACTGCCGAGGGCGCCTGATCGTGACGGGCATGGGCAAGTCAGGTCACATTGCCCGCAAGATGGCGGCAACTTTGGCCAGCACCGGATCTCCCGCTTTCTACGTTCATCCCGGTGAAGCCAGTCATGGCGATCTTGGCATGATCACCAGCGACGACGTGGTGATCGCTCTGTCCAATTCAGGCGAAACCCAGGAGATCACCGGCCTGCTTCCGCTGTTCAAGCGGCTCGGCGCACCGCTGGTCAGTCTGACCGGCCGACCAGCCTCCACACTGGCCCGCTATAGCGACGTTCATATCGACGTCGGCGTCTCTCGCGAAGCCTGTCCTCACGACCTCGCGCCAACCTCTTCCACCACTGCCGCCCTGGCAATGGGCGATGCCCTGGCACTGGCGCTGCTCGAGGCGCGTGGCTTCAGCGCCGAGGACTTTGCCCTTTCCCACCCCGGTGGCACGCTGGGAAAACGCTTGCTGCTGCGGGTTGCCGACCTCATGCATGACGGCAGCCGCCTTCCCAGCGTTGCCACTGGCAGCCCGCTGCGAGAAGCGCTGCTCGAAATGACGCTCAAGGGCATGGGGTTCACCTGCGTCGTCGATGAACGTGGCGTGCTGGCCGGTGTCTATACCGACGGTGACCTGCGCCGAACACTAGACCAACGCGGCGATTTCACACTGCTCCGGGTCGACGACGTCATGACCCGCGGTGGCAAGACGGCGACGCCCGAGATGCTGGCCGCCGAAGCTGTCCGGATCATGGAAGACAATCGCATCACCGCGCTGGCCGTGGTCGAGAACGGCATTCCGGTTGGCGCCCTGCACATGCATGACCTGCTGAGAAGCGGGGTCATCTGAACAGGGTGGCGCCAGGGGTTCGCACTGACTGTTCAAGATCATTCTTTCATCGAACGATCGACCAGAACGCAGATCGGAAGTGGGACCAGAGCTAAACCAGAACACCGATCAGGCGACGATCAGAACCAGTCGATGACCGCTAGACAGATGAAAAAAAGCCGACGAAACGCGCCGTCGATCAAGACGAAACCAACCCATACGAGGAGGCCCCGTGGCCAAGACAGCTAGATTTCAGTCTTCCTGGTGGCGACGCCTCGGCTTACTGGTGCTGTTATTGGCGCTGGGGGGTGGCCTGACCTATCTGGATCAGCGTAGAGAAAATGATAGCGGAGAGACCCTCGGCGATACCGCGGGCGAGCCCGACTACTACCTCGAGGACGCCAGCATGACTCGCTACGATGAGCAGGGTCGTGCATACCAGCGTCTGGAAACGCCGCGCCTGGTGCATACACCGTCCGACGACATTATTCGCACCCAGACACCCCACGGCTACCTGACAGATGACCAGCAGCGCCAATGGCAGGTGACCAGCGATACGGGAATCATGAGTCGTAGCGGCGAACAGCTGACGCTGGAGGGCAATGCGCATCTGGTTCAACCGGAACAGGCCTGGAGCCTGGAAACACAGACGCTGCACTATGATAGCCGTAAAGCTCACGCTTGGAGTGACACCTCCGCCGTGTTGCGTCAGCATGACCAGAGCATGCGTGGCGACCGCTTCGACGCCTGGATCGACGAAGATCGCATGCGCCTGACCGACAACGTGCAGGGACGCCTGCCACAGCAACCCCAGTCACAGCAACCCAAGGATCAAGGATCATGAGGCGAGAACTCGGCCAACTTCTGGTGCTGACGACCCTGGGCATCGCTAGCTTCTCCGCGAACGCGCTGGAAAGCGACGCCAGCGCGCCGATCGAGATCGCTGCGGACCAGCTCGAGATCGATGACCGTCAAGGTACTGCCGTCTATACCGGCGGTGTCGACATGCAGCAGGGCAGCATGCATCTCAAGGCCGCGCGGGTCGACATCCAGCGCGCCGACAACGGCCAGGTCGGCCAGGTTACCGCTAAAGGCGGTGGCGGTGAGCGCGCCTACCTCGAGCAAAAACCAGGGCCGGACGAAGACCTCGTCAAGGGGTGGGGCGATACCGTCGTCTATCATGCTGCCGAAAGGCGTGTGGAGCTGATCGGCCATGCCGAGCTGCATCAGAGCGGCGATACTTTCGACGGCGCCTATGTCGAGTACTACCTCGACTCGCGCCGCGTTCAGGCCCGTGCCGGCCAGGACAGCGAAGGGAACAGCGACGGCCGCGTCCGGATGACGCTGACCCCGCGAGAGCCCTCGCAGTAGCGCCGGAATAGCACCCAGATCCAGATAGCACGAGCCCCGACTCTAGAAGCAACCAGGCCAGATTCTCGCCGTGATCGCGACGGTCTGGCCTGCCCCGCTTCGCGCCGTGACAAGGAACGACTGCATGAAAACGCTAACGGCCGCCAATCTGGCCAAAAGCTACAAGGGGCGCCGCGTCGTCCATGACTTTAGCCTGACGCTGCGCCAAGGCAGCATCGTTGGACTGCTGGGGCCCAACGGGGCCGGCAAGACCACGTCTTTCTACATGATCGTCGGTCTGGTCAAGTCAGATGCAGGAAGCGTCCACATCGATGATCATGACCTCAGTCGCGCTCCGATGCACGACCGCGCACGCGCCGGGATCGGTTACCTGCCGCAGGAGGCCTCGATCTTTCGCAAACTGAGCGTGGCCGATAACATCATGGCCATTCTCGAGACACGCAAGGATCTCGACCGCGCTGGACGCCGCCACCATCTCGAGCAGCTGCTTCATGACTTTCATGTCGACCACATTCGTGACAACCTCGGCATGAGCCTGTCCGGTGGCGAGCGCCGTCGCGTCGAGATCGCCCGGGCACTGGCCACCGAGCCCGCCTTCGTGCTGCTCGATGAACCGTTTGCCGGTGTCGATCCGATTTCGGTCGGCGATATCAAGCGCATCATTCGACAGCTTCGCGACCGCGAGATCGGCGTACTGATCACCGACCACAACGTGCGCGAAACGCTCGATATTTGTGACAACGCGTATATTGTCGGCGATGGCCAGATCATCGCCGAGGGTCGTCCGGACGCCATTCTCGACAACCAGCGCGTCCGTGACGTCTATCTTGGCCACGAATTCCGGTTGTGACCGCCTCCCTGCCGAAATCGCTTACGTGACAGTGGCGACCTTCAGTCTACGCTCCCAAGCCTTCCTGAGTGGCATGCTTCTTGCATTCGATTTTTGCATAAGTCGTTGCATGCCACCAGATCAGCCAGTAACGTGGTTCCCTTCTCGTTGATTGTGACGATCGTCTCTCCATGTCCATGAAGCCCACGCTGCAACTCAGAGTCGGCACTCAGCTGACCATGACGCCTCAACTCCAGCAGGCGATTCAACTACTGCAGCTATCGACGCTCGACCTGTGCCAGGAAATCCAGCAAGCCCTCGAGTCCAACCCGATGCTGGAGCTGGAAGAGCCCTATTCCGAAGAGGACGCTCAGGAAGCATCCGAAGAAGACTGGGCAAGCGACATCCCCGATGAGCTGCCGCTAGACAGCGACTGGAGCGATACTTACCAGGATGCCAACGCGGGTTCGCTCAGCGGCAGCGGTAATAGCGCAGACGCACCCGATTTCGATCGCAACGCTGCCGCCACCAGCCTGCACGACCATCTGTTATGGCAGCTGGCGATGGGGGATTTCGACGATCGCGAGCGCGATCTGGGTGAATGCCTGATCGACGCCATCGGTGATGGCGGCTATCTCACCGGCTCACTCGACGAACTCGCCGCCGGGCTCAGAGTCCATCGCGGCGAAACCGTCAGTACGGCCGACCTCGAACATCTGTTGATGCGCGTGCAGCAGTTCGATCCCACCGGGGTCGGTGCTCGCGATCTGCGTGAGTGTTTACTGCTTCAGCTCGGCACACTGCCAAACGACACGCCACTACTGGCGCAGGCCAAACGACTGGTACGCCAGTTTCTGGAGGCATTGGCCGGCAACGATCGACGCCTCCTAAAGCGGCGCCTGCGTCTGGAAGAAGACGAACTCGACCAAGTCATCGCACTGATCCGCACGCTAGAACCGCGTCCGGGACAGCGCTTCGATACCAGCCGCGATAATTACGTCATCCCCGATCTCGTCGCCGCCCCCTCCCCCGAGGGGTGGCGCATCGAACTCAATGCCGAAGCGCTGCCGCGTCTGCGCATCCAGCCGGACTATGCGGCACTGATCAAACGCGCCGACAAAAGCGATGACAACACCTTTCTGCGCCAGCATCTACAAGAGGCCCGCTGGCTGCTCAAGAGCCTCTCAAGTCGCAACGACACGCTGTTACGCGTCGGCCGCGAGATCATGTCGCGTCAGGTCGATTTCCTCGACCACGGCGAGGAGGCCATGAAGCCGCTGATCCTGGCCGATATCGCCGGTAGCGTCGAGCTGCACGAATCGACGATCTCTCGCGTCACCACTCAGAAATACATTCACACGCCTCGCGGCGCCTTCGAACTGAAATACTTCTTCTCGAGTCAGGTCGGTGGTCAGCGAGGTGACAGCGACAGCTATTCGAGTACCGCGATCCGCGCCCGGCTCAAGAAGCTGATCGGCGAAGAGTCGCCGAAAAAGCCTCTCTCGGACAGCAAATTGGTCGAATTGCTGGCGCAGTCCGAAATCTCCGTTGCCAGACGTACCGTGGCCAAATACCGCGAAGCCATGGGCATCCCCTCCTCCAGCGAACGCAAACGCCTGGCTTGAGTCTGAGCAGAAGATCAACCAGTGCTCGCCAATCTGCCCCAGATCGATCACGATGACTTTGCAGTGCCCTGAAAAGGGTTACAATCAGAAGTGCCATCTGCCGCAACAGGAGTGTGCCATGCAAGTGAACGTTACCGGCCACCACGTCGAGCTGACCGACGCCCTACGGGACTATGTCGGAGAAAAGCTCGTTCGTTTGGAGCGTCACTACGACAACATCACCAATGTTCAGGTCACCCTGAGTGTCGAGAAGGAGCGCCAACAGGCTGCCTGTACCCTGCATGCTGCAGGCGCCGATCTACACGCCGAGGCTAGCGAAACCGATATGTATGCAGCCATCGACTCGCTGGCCGACAAACTCGACCGCCAACTGGTCAAACACAAAGAGAAGGCACAAGCCCGCGCCCAAGGCGCTGGCGCCCGTTAACGCCTGATGATGACACTGGAAAGCATTCTGCCCCCCGAGCGTACCCTTTACGGGGTCACGGGGGGCAGCAAAAAACGTCTGCTGGAATTCTTCAGCACCTTCATCGCCCAAAACACACCCAGCCTGGATAGCCAGGAAGTTTTCAGCCGCCTGATTGGTCGCGAGCGGCTGGGCAGTACGGGAATCGGCAACGGTGTCGCCATTCCTCATGCCCGTAGCCCTCACTGCAAGGTGCCAGTGGCAGGCTTCATGCGTCTCGAAGACGCGATCGACTTCGATGCAATCGATGGCGATCCGGTGGATCTCGTGTTCGTGCTGCTGGTCCCGGAAGAGGCCGACGATGCGCATCTTTCGTTGCTGGCCGAAGTGGCCGGCATCATGAACCAGAGCAGCATCCGCCAGCAGCTGCGCCAAGTCGAGACACAGGCAGCGCTGCACGAAGCGTTGATCGATGCCATCCGCCATCACAACAGTACCGACGGCTAAACCGGGACGAATAAAACCATGCAGCTCGTCATCATCACTGGCCGCTCGGGATCGGGAAAGTCGATTGCCTTGCAGGCGCTGGAGGATCTTGGCTATTACGCCATCGACAATCTTCCTGCAAATCTGTTGGCGCCGCTGATCGACGAGCTGCGTGGCGCTCCACCCTCTAGACCCAACGTCGCTGTCAGTATCGATGCCCGCAATCTCCCGGAATCGCTCGAACGCTTTCCCGCACTTCTGAAGGCGGTACGCGAGCGCGGTATCGATACCCAGGTCGTCTATCTGACCGCCGATGCCAAGATTCTGCTCGAGCGCTACTCAGCCACCCGTCGCCGCCACCCGCTGACTCGCGGTAACGACATGACGCTGGCCGAGGCGATCGATCACGAGGAGGAATACCTCGCGCCGATCCGTCGCATGGCCGACCTGGTGATCGACACCAGAGGGCTGTCGGTACACGATCTGCGGGCACGTATCGGCGAGCAGGTCGCCAAGCACCGGGGTGGGCGCCTGACATTGACCTTCGAGTCTTTCGGGTTCAAACGCGGCGTGCCGCTGGATGCCGACATGGTGTTCGATGCGCGCTGCCTGCCCAATCCATTCTGGGATCCCGGTTTGCGCACTTTTGACGGCCGCGATAAACCGGTTGTCGAATTTCTGGAGTCCTACGCCGATGTCCATGCCATGGCCAGTGACATCCATGCCTGGCTCGATCGCTGGCTGCCGGCCTATCTGGCCAGTCACCGCAGCTATCTGACCCTGGCTATCGGCTGTACCGGGGGTCAGCACCGTTCGGTCTACCTGATCGAACGACTGGCCCACCACTTTCATCACGAAGCCGTCGATACTCGGCTTCGCCATCGCGAGCTCGGTATTCATACCGAGCTTTCGACGGCATCAGCATCGCTGGATGCACCGTCAAAAGAGCCAGGATCACCCAAGCACGATGCCGACACGTGAACTTCGTCTGACCAACCGTCGCGGGCTGCACGCCCGGGCCGCCACCAAACTGGTGCAGTGCTGCCAGCCCTTCGATGTTCGCGTTGCCATTCATCACGGGGAGCGCCGGGCGGATGCCGCCAATATCATGTCCTTGCTGATGCTCGCCGCCCCCTGCGGTACCGCATTGACCGTGATAACCGATGGCGACGAGGAAGACGCCGCCATGGATGCGATTACCGCGTTATTCGAGGCGCGCTTTCACGAGGACGAATAGCGCCGCCCTCCCTAGGCCCGCCTCGTTCGCGAACACTGTTTTTCATCCTCGTCATTTTTCTCGACGATGGTAGAATGCCCATCCCATCGCCAGTCGCTCAAGGATGATCGTTCAGGATGAGCAATAATCCCGAAAAACTGCAGCCCCGGCTGGCAAAGCTTAACGAGGCCCTCGAAAGCGGTGCGCTGGATCAAGCGCGGCGCATGCTCAATCGCGGTCTGGCGCCGGTAGACGTTGCCCACCTGCTCGAATCGACGCCGCCCAAGGAACGCGAGATCCTGTGGGGCTTGCTGGACCCTGATCTTCACGGCGATGTACTGCAGTATCTGGGCGACGACGTCCAGATCGAGTTCCTCAACCGCATGGATGCGGAGCAGCTGCTGACGGCTACTGAAGGTCTCGACGTCGACGATCTCGCCGACCTGCTTCAACAGCTCCCCAATACCGTCATCCAGGAAGTCCTTCAGTCGATGGAGGCGCAGGAGCGCCAGCGAGTCGAGGCCGTCCTCTCCTATCCCGAGGATACCGCCGGCGGCTTGATGAACCCGGACGCGATCACGATCCGACCGGATATCACGCTGGACGTGGTGCTGCGCTATCTGCGCCGCCATGAGCGCCTGCCCGATGCCACGGACACCTTGCTGGTGGTCACGCGTCGCGACGAGCTGATCGGCATTCTGTCGCTGAATCGCCTGCTGGTATCGGATGTTTCGGTACTGGTGCGCGAGGTCATGGAGACCGACTTCCATGCGATCCAGGCCATCGCTTCGGACACCGACGTCGCCACCCTATTCCAGAAGCACGACCTGATTTCGGCACCGGTCGTCGGTATCGATGGCAAGCTGCTCGGCCGTATCACCATCGATGACGTCGTCGACGTCATTCGCGAAGACGCCGAACACCAGGTCATGAGCATGGCCGGCCTCGACGAAGACGAGGATACTTTCGCCCCCGCACTCAAGACGAGCCGCCGCCGTGCGTTCTGGCTAGGCATCAACCTGATAGCGGCAACCATCGTCTCCATCGCCATCGGCTTCTTCGAAGACACCATCCAACAGATTGCCGCCCTCGCGGTCCTCATGCCGATCGTCTCCAGCATGGGCGGCATTGCTGGTTCTCAGACGCTGACCGTACTGATTCGGGGTATTGCACTGGGACACGTTTCCGGGGCCAATGTTCGTTGGCTGCTGGTGCGCGAGCTGCTCGTGGGCATGACCAATGGTCTGATCTGGGCGGTGGTCGTGGGAACGATGTCGGTGTTCCGCTTCGACGACATTCGACTGGGCGAGATCATCGCCATGGCGATGGTGATCAACCTGACCGTCGCGACTCTGGCGGGCACATTGATTCCAGTACTGCTCAAGAAGCTGAAGATCGACCCGGCGCTTTCCGGCGGCGTCCTGCTGACCACCATCACCGATGTCGTGGGCTTCGTCGCCTTCCTGGGATTGGCAACCGTATTTTATCTGTAACGATAGAAGATATTTTTTGGAGTGCCGGTGGCAACAACGAGCATGTCAGCCAGGAGCAGCACATGAATTTTCATACTCGCAAATGGATCAAGCCCGAGGATCTCAACCCCAACGGATCTCTGTTCGGCGGCAGTCTGTTGCGCTGGATCGACGAAGAAGCGGCGATCTACGCCATCATCCAGTTGGGTAACGCCCAGGTGGTGACCAAGTACATCTCCGAGATCAACTTTGTCTCCAGCGCCCGCCAGGGCGACATCATCGAGCTCGGCATCACCGCCACGCATTTCGGCACCAGTTCGATCACGCTGGAGTGTCACGTTCGCAACAAGATCACGCGCAAGAGCATTCTGACGATCGACAAGATGGTCTTCGTCAATCTGGGCGAGGATGGGACCCCGGCAGCCCATGGGCGCACCGAGATCACCTATATCAAGGACCGACTCGACGGCTGAGGTGGTTCACAGCCTTAGCCGTGTGACCCTATTGCCCCGCGATGGTCATCGAGTCCAGCAGCCAGCTGCCGGTCTGGATGCTGCCCCTTCGATCGATGTCGTCACCGATGCCTTGCAGCCCGGCAAACATCTCGCGCAGGTTGCCCGCCACCGTGAACTCCTCGACCGGATGAGAAATCCGACCGTTCTCGATCCAGAAGCCCGCCGCCCCGCGCGAATAGTCACCGGTCACCGGATTAAGGCCCTGCCCCATCATCTCGGTGACCAGAATACCCGTACCCATCTGCTGCATCAGGCTCTCCAGCGACGTCGTCGGCGCCTGAATGCGCACGTTACGCGCACCACCAGCGTTGCCGGTAGTCTGCAACCCCAGCCGGCGGGCACTGTAGGCCGACAACATGTAGCTCGCCAGCTTGCCGCGATCAATGAAAACGTTGTCGCGGGTCGCTACGCCATCGCCGTCGAACGCCGCGCTCGCCATGCCTCCGATCTCGCGCGGATGCTCGCTCAGCGAAAACCATTCGGGGAACAACGTCTCGCCCAGTTGATCACAGAGAAACGAGGATTCCCTGTAAAGGGCGCCACCAGCGATGCTGTTGAGCAGATTGCCGACCAGACTGCGCGCCATGTCCGGTGCCAGCAGTACCGGCAGCCGACCGGTCTTCGGCCGCTGACCACCCAATCGGCGCAACGTCCGTTCGGCCGCGCTGACGCCCACTGATTCCGGGCTGGCCAGATCACCGGCCTTGCGCGCGGTGGTGAAATCATGATCGCGCTGCATACCATCGCCACTGCCGCCGATCAACAGGCAGGAGAGTGAGTGTCGTGTACCCCGCTTGCTACCCAGGAACCCATGGCTGTTGGCATACACCGTGACGACCTCGGAGGAGGACAAACTCGCCCCCTCGGAGTTGGTGATCCCGGTCCGCTCGCGCCCGGCATTTTCGCAACGCAGCGCCAGCTCGATCGCCTCGTCGGTGCTCAGCGCCCAGGGATGATGCAGCCCCAGATCCGGCAAGTCGGTTGCCATGAGCTCGGCCTCCGCAAGCCCTGAGGCCGGATCTTCCCCCGTGTAACGTGCAATCGAGATCGCCTTCTCGACGACCGCGCGAAGGGACGCATCGCTGGCGTCCGACGACGACGCATTACCCTTGCGATTGCCGACGTAAACGGTGACCGCGATACCCTGATCGCGAGACAGCTCCACGGTTTCGGTCTCGCCGAGACGTACGCTCACACCCAGTCCCTGATCGACGCTGGCGCCGACCTCACAGGCATCCGCTCCCATCTGTCTCGCGAGGTCCAGCGCCATGCTGGCGCGTTCCTCGAGACGCGACTGCTGCGACTCGGCATTGAAGGCTTGGCTCATCTCAAACTCCTGATTCGTAAACTCGGATCATAGACACGACAGTAAAAAACCTAAAAAACGGGATTAGACAGCTGCAGTCATTCCACCGGCTTCGGTCAAGGAGACTTCGTCACCGACGCCATACGCACTGATTCGCGCACCAAACGGGCAACAGGCGTGGGCGAGTCGAATCACGCTGATATACTGCAGCCCTCATTTATCGCTTGGGTCAAAAACATGGGTAAAAAATCGGATAACGACACGACCTTCGAGGACGAAGCGACACCCAGCAGAAGCCAGCTCAAACGCGAAATGCAGGAACTGCAGGCACTGGGCGAACGCATCATTGCGCTGGACCCCGCCGTCCGCGCCCGGCTACCCCTTTCCGATGACATGCGCGAGGCCGTCGAGGAAACCGGACGCGTCCGCTCCCACGAAGGCCGGCGCCGCCACATGCAATATGTGGGTAAGGTAATGCGCAAGGAGGACCGGGACGCGATCCGAGACGCCTTCGAAGAGATCGACAATGAACACGTGCAGCGCAATGCCGCTTTCCATCGGCTCGAACACGAGCGCGATCGGTTGATCGATGACGACGAAGCGCTAGAGCCGTTCATCGAAGCGCATCCGCAGGTCGATCGCCAGGCCCTGCGCCAGCTGATCCGCAACGCCCGTCGCGAAAAAGAGCGAGGCAAACCGCCCGCCAGCTCGCGCAAGCTGTTCCAGTTGATCAGAGACACTGCCGGACTTTAATCTCGAGACCCGACGTGGCCGAGCAACACGTAAGCGAACCGGTGGTCAGCAACGCGTGGGCGAAGCGCGGGCCCGTCGGTATCAGGACGCCGTCCCGCCGACAGTAATCTCGTCGAGCTTCAGCGTCGGCTGGCCCACGCCCACCGGAACGCCCTGACCTTCCTTGCCGCAGACGCCGATGCCGCTGTCCAGCGCCATATCGTTGCCGATCATCGAGATATGCGACATCGCCTCGGGGCCGTTGCCGATCAGCGTGGCGCCCTTGACCGGCGCCGTGATCCTGCCATCCTCGATCAGATACGCTTCGGATGCCGAGAACACGAACTTGCCCGAGGTGATGTCCACTTGGCCACCGCCGAAGCTGACCGCATAAATCCCTTTCTTGACGCTCCTGACGATCTCTTCCGGGTCATCCTTGCCCGCCAGCATCAAAGTATTGGTCATGCGTGGCATGGTGACGTGGGCATAGGATTCACGCCGCGCGTTACCGGTGGGCTTCATGCCCATCAGTCGTGCATTGAGCTTGTCCTGCATGTAGCCGGTGAGAATACCGTCCTCGATCAGTGGCGTGCATTGCCCCGGCGTTCCCTCGTCATCGATGCTGAGCGACCCTCGACAATCGCTGAGCGTGGCGTCGTCGACGACCGTGACGCCCTTGGCGGCCACCTGCTCACCCATCCGACCGGCAAAGGAAGAGCTGCCCTTGCGATTGAAATCTCCTTCGAGGCCGTGGCCCACGGCCTCGTGCAGCAGAATGCCCGGCCAACCGTTGGCCAGTACCACCGGCATCTGCCCTGCCGGGGCAGAGACCGCGTCCAGATTCACCAACGCCTGACGCACCGCTTCTCTGGCGTAGGTATCGGCGACGTTTTCGTCGCGTAGCCGTTCCATCGCATAGCGACCGCCGCCACCGGCACTGCCGCGTTCACGACGCCCTTCTTTGGCCACGATCACGTTGACGTTGAAGCGTACCAGCGGACGAATATCCGCCGCGAGCGTACCGTCGCTGGCACACACCAGCACCACCTCGTGCACGCCGGTCAACGAGGCGCTGACCTGGATCACCGAGGGATCAGCAGCCCGTGCCACGCGATCCGCCTGCTTGAGCATGGCGATCTTGTCTTCGGCACTCAATCCGCTCAGCGGATCGATACCTTGGTAGCGAGACGTCGCCGTCGCAAGCTGGATCGGCGACGGTTTACGCCGGTCACCACTTCGGGCGATGCCGGAAGCCGTACGCCCGGTGTCCAGCAACGCATCCTGGCTGATCTGGCTGGAGTAGGCGAAACCGGTCTTCTCGCCGGAGAGCGAGCGCACGCCAACTCCGCCATCGATGCTGTAACTGGCGTCCTTGACTTCGCCATCCTCCAGCACCCACATCTCGTGCCAAGTGCGCTGGAAAAAGAGATCGGCGTAGTCGATGCCAACGCCCATGGCGTGGCCCAGGCCGACATCCAGCGATGCCACGTCGAGCCCCCCGGGGGCCAGCAGCAGCGCCGATGCCTGCTTGAGAGTGTCATCACTCATCGTTTCAATAGAATCCATACCGTTCTAATTTCCTTAGCTTTTTAGTGCGGATACCGGCCTATCCAGCCCTTGGCGAACACCAGTCGGGGCTGCTGAGGCATCATCGCACCAGACTGACGATAGATGGTGCCAGCGTACCCCAAACGCAAGGGGTACGGACAGAACGGGACCATCGAGAGATGAGAATCGAGGCACCACGCCCTGGGCATTGTCCTCGCCAGAACACAATCTCTGGTTCAAAAATGCTGACACAAAAAAGCCCGCCATTGAGCGGGCCAAAAAATAGAACCGGAATGACTCACCAAAAAATGACCGGATAAATACTATTCCTTCATATCCTCAACGATGGCTTTGATTTTGCTTTCGGCTTCTACCTCGTCATCCTCTTCTTTCAGAATATAGTGAAGACGAATCGTGGAATGCTCTTCAGTCTTACCCGATTCCGCTGTCGATGACGATGACGATGACGATATTCCGCCAATATGCGCATGAACGCCTAACTCTTCCTGAATACGACTAACGACCTTCTCGGCATCGATCTTGGTATCTTCGATCGTGAAACTGTGGGTATTCGCCATGGCACGCTCACCTTATCCGGTGTTGAGAATTCTCGCTTTCACAGTCATTCTTTCACAATCCAACATAGGACATGGGTCCGAACCTGTCATCTCTGGTCAGACATCGGTTTAGGCAGTTGGAAAAATGAAATCGAATGACGGACGTCACTCGCCGTTTTTCCATGGATATCACTCAAAAACAAGGCTCTCAAAAGCGAAGCTCTCGATAGAAAAGCCCCCGAAGAGTTGTCTACCCGTCCATTAGTCGTAAAGCGCCACCCAGAAAAGAATCACATATTTTTGACTCATGACTTCATTGGGCACTTTCCAGGTTGATGCTCGGCGATGACCAGGGGCCCTCGATGCGGTAGTAGATCTGGGTGGCACTATCCAGCCAACGCCCGAATAGTTGATCGAATACGAACAGGCCGATACCGACCTGCGGTGCGCCGACCATGACCGCCACCAGCGGAAGATTCTGGCTCACCGGGACGGTGATCCCGAGGCGTTGATCCATTGTCTGACGATTGAGATCGACGCTACCGGCGAGCGTAAACCGCGTCGCGGTACCGTCGATCACGATCGGGCCATCGGTCTGAAGTCGACCGTTGTACAGGGTAGCGCTGCCGTCGAGCCGATTGAAGGACGTACCACCGCTGGTGACGTCGGAAAAATCCAGCTGCAGGCGACGCAGAATATTATCCAGATTGAAGAGTCCCACCAGCTTGGCACCGGAGGAGTGGATCTGTCGAAGTCGACCATTTTCCATCGTCGCCTGAACTCGCCCAGACGATAGTGGCAGCGCGAATTGCCATGGTGCTCCCGGCCAGGATAGCTGCAGATCAGCCTTGGCGTTTTCGCTGGTGATCGGCACCTGTTGATCCATTACGCGAAACGCGCTGCCCACGTCACCGCCGCTGGCATGCAGCCGTACCCGGCTCAGGCTCGCATCTCCGGCAGCTTCCCACTCCAGCGACCCCGCCAGATTCAATTCGCCCAACGACAGAGTCAGCGGATCGACGCTGAGACGCCGATCGTCGGCTTTCCAGGTCGCTTCCAGCGGACCGAAGCGCTGCCCCTGGCGTTCGAACTCGGCGACACGCACGTGCCCTGCCGGAACTTCGGCGAGTCCCGAGGGCATCGCGATCGGATGGGGCGCGATCTCGATTTCGTCCATCAGATTCGCAGCCTGGCTCTCGTCGCCGCCGTTTTCCTTGGGTGTCAGCGCATCGAGATTGAGACGCTGCAGGTCGACATCGATGGGTTGAGCGGCGCGCGGCTGCCAGCTCGCCTCGCCGGCGGCGATTTCACCATCGAGAGAGAGGCGCCAGCCGCTCGAGAGCGGTGCGGCATCGGCCTGCAACCCTCCCAGACAGCGTCCGTCGACCAGAATGCAGGGCGTCGATAGCGCTACCCGTTTGAGCCCGCCGCCGTCTTTTACCGGCTGAGCGTCTGGGTCACCGACTTCGTCCTCGAGCGTGGTTTCGACACCGCTTCGAGACGACGAGGTCTCATCGCTGGCCTTGAGCTCGGTCAGCGCCTGGACCCAGCGCTGCGTATCCACTCGATTCGGGCGCCACAGCACGTACCAACCGGATTCGCTGGGCCAAGCCGCCTGATCCCCCGGCCACCCCTCCAGCCAGACCTGCCCCTGAACCTGGTCTTCGAGCGTGCGCCAACGCGCACGCCCCCAACTGCCCAAGGTGACCTTGCCGGTGCCGGCAGCGATGTCGGCGTCTATCGCCAGCGACTCCTTGTCATCGGGGGTCTTTCCAAATGGTGGCGGCAGCGCGATACCCAGACTTTGCAGATCGCTGTGTAGCGTCAGGCTGGCATTATTTTCGGCGTCAAACGCCAGACGCGCCTGATAGGGAAAGAAACCACTCAGCAGCCCGCCAACGCGAGACGCGCCAGCCCAGTCGAGCAGCCCACGCCCCAAGGCTCGGCCCTCGAAAGAGATACCGCTGGCAGCGGCTTTATCGCCGCCGATATTGAAGTGTGCCGACGCCGGCCCCTCGAAGACACGTGCGCCCAGGTCACCCGTGACATAGTCCTCGCCGTTCTTGCGTCGATAGCGCAAATCGCCGTTGACGCCGCCAAGGGTCAGCTTGAGCTCGGGAAATGTAAGCGATTGCGCATCGATCTGCCCCTGAACATCGACCTCCATGGCGGTCTCGATATCGCTGCCCTCGTCCATCGGTATCGCGATATGAAGCTTGGCGCCGACCTCGCCTTCGCTCTTCCAGAGACCGAACGTATCGCTCAACGAATCCAGCGGCGCATGAGCGAGAAAATCGAGTACGCCAGCGGTGCTGCCATCGACATCGCCGTTGATCGTCAGCTGTTTGTCGGCCAGTTTGACGGTGGCGCTTCGCGTCGTCAGGCCATGGCTGGTGGCATGAGCGATATCGGCATCCAGGTTCATATTGTTCATCTGCAGATGACCGTAGACCCGCTCCAGCGCCGGCCAGTCCGGATCGTACTGCAGTCGTCCATCAGCGACATCCAGCGACAGCGTGAAGTAATCCTCCGGATTGACGAACATCTCGCCTTCCGGTGCCTCCTTATCACTCAGCGTGACCGACAGCCCCAGCCGGCCCTGTTTGACGATGCCGCCGATGTCGCCGCTGAACCAGTCGCGCAGCTGTTCATCGTCGATCACCCGTGTGGGCAGCCAGGAGAGCACGCGGGAATTACGCGCATCCGCATTGGCAAAATCGAGATCGAGCATGAAGGTCCCGGGCTTGTCCTGGGCATCGTAGAGCGTCAGTCCGAATCGCCCTTCGGCGCTGGCACCGCGCCAACCCGCGTTCAGGTTCTTACCGCTGATCACCGCGCCCTTCTGGGTCAGCTCGAAGTCGATCTCACCACTGGCGTGGGAAAGAGCCAGCGGTTCAGCATAGACGGAGGGGATCGAAAATCGGGCTCCCTCGTCGCCCACGAACGAAACCGTTCCTCCGTGCCCCTGATAGACGACCCAAGCGTCGGCTGGGCCGCCGCCTGGAATTTCATTCCAGGCCGTCAGAGAAGCCCCTTCCAGGGCGCTTTGCGCGTACCACTCTCCTCGATCCTGCCCCACCTCCAGCCCGGCCACGTGGCCTCGGGGGTCGAGTTGGATCAAGGTCTGAGAAAGTTCGAACGGTAGTGGCAGGTAACGCAGGTAATCGGTCACACCAGCCAGATCGAACGGCGCGCTGCGCAGCCACCAGCCTTGATCGGTCGATTGCGCCTGCAACTGTTGCGGCCAATCGATCACCGCCAGCCCGGAATGAGACAGTCGCAGCTTGTTCAGCCAAGCCTGCCACTGGCCATCGTCGTCTCGTTGCACGCCCGCGTCGAAGCCCAATTGCTCGAGCGTTTCGGAGATCTCGTTGCGACTGTCAATCACCCGCAGGTGCGGCACGTCCGCGGACAGGTGACCGTTGCTCAGCCCGCCATCGTTCCACTCACCTGCCAACGAGACCTGTCCATCGACCTGTCCCAACGCCTTGGACAACCCCGAGCTCAACGCTGCCAGAGCCGGCGAAAGCGCCGTCAGATCGAATTCGCCAGCGAAACGGGCGTCGGGGTGACGCCCGCGACTGCCGGCCTCGGCGGGTGCATTGTTATCGTGGCTACCGCTCTCGATCGTCAAATGTAGCTGCCCGGCGCTTGCGTCCGCGGCGGTCAACGTCGCCTGGATCGAGGCCTGGCCGCCTCGACTGGCCAGCGTCAGCTGCGACAGGGAAACCTGCGCTCGATCTTGCTGGCCATGCAGTACCAGCGTGACATCCTCGAGCTGCGCCTGCTGGCGTATCAGCGTTCGCAGCCAGGCATCGACATCGAGTGGGGATTGCGACGAATTCGGGTCATCACGCCCTCCGAACCAGCGACTGCCCGCGCCGTCCGGCCAGCCCCAACGGCCATCGGCGGCCTGGTAAAGGTGCAGCGTCATGCCATCGACCTGGCCGCCACGAATCACGGGGGTGCCGAGCCGCCAGCTTGCCAATGTTTCGAGGCGTCCCGCTGCATGGTCGAGCTGGAACAGCGGCTGGCCTTCGCGGCTATCGAGCCGGAAGTCGTCCAGCGTCAGGCGTGGATTGCCGTGATCCAGTCCGAGGGCAACATGGCCGAGCTCAGCGACCGCGTCCAGCCGATCTTCAAGCGTCGATACCAGCCAAGGGCTTAGCCGGTCGATCTGCCAAGCGGCAAGTCGCACCCCGCTCGACACAACGGCGACAATGATGGCAACGAGGGCGACCAGCGTCAGCAGCCAGCGCCAAGTGATATGGAGGCGACTCATCGGCTCACATCAGTACGATATCGTACTGTTCCTGGGAATAGTGGGCCTCGACCTGGAATCGAATCGTCTTGCCGATAAACGACTCCAGATCGGCCACAGCGGCGGACTCTTCATCGAGCAGGCGATCGACCACCGACTGTGAGGCCAGCACCATGTAGGTCTCCGGCGAATAGGCTCGCTCTTCGCGCAGAATTTCGCGGAAAATTTCATAGCAGATCGTTTCCGGCGTTTTCAGCGAGCCGCGCCCCAGGCAGGTCGGGCAAGCCTCGCACAGCGTCTGTTCGAGACTCTCGCGCGTGCGCTTGCGGGTCAGTTGCACCAGCCCCAGTTCGGTAACGCCGGTCAGCTTGTTCTTGGCGTGATCCCGTTCCAGCGACTTCTCGAGCACGCGTAGCACCTGGCGCTGATGCTCGAGCTCTTCCATGTCGATGAAGTCGATGATGATGATGCCGCCCAGATTGCGAAGCCGCAGCTGTCTGGCAATGGCCGTGGCGGCCTCGAGATTGGTCTTGAAGATGGTCTCCTCGAGATTGCGATGCCCGACGTAGCCACCGGTATTGACGTCGATGGTGGTCATCGCCTCGGTCTGATCGATGACCAGATAACCCCCGGATTTGAGCTGTACCTTTCGCCCCAGCGCCTTCTGGATCTCGTCCTCGACACTATAGAGATCGAAGATCGGGCGTTCCCCGGGGTAATACTCGATGCGCGACTCCATGGTCGGCATGAACTCTCGAGCGAACTCCTTGAGCTTGAAATAGTTCTCCCGGGAGTCGATTCGAACCTTCTCGATCTGATCGCGCATCACATCGCGCAGGGTGCGGATGAACAGCGGCAGGTCATCGTAGATCGGCGTCATTATCGGCGCCGAGATTCGTCGTTCGGAGACTTTCTGCCACAGGCGCTGCAGAAAAACCATGTCGGCGAAGAGTTCCTCCTGACCTACACCTTCCGCCGCCGTGCGAATGATGAACCCGCCGCAATCCTTGTCCGGCAAGGCAATCTTGCCGCTCTCGACCAGCGCTTTCAGGCGCTCGCGCTCGGCATCATCCTCGATCCGTTGCGAAACGCCGACGTGAGGGGAATCCGGCATGTAGACCAGATAGCGAGAGGGAATGGAGAGATGGGTGGTCAGCCGAGCGCCCTTGGAACCAATCGGATCCTTGGTGACCTGCACCACCAAGGGTTGGCCGGTGTGCAACAGATGACTGATCGACGCAGGTTCTTCATGTGATGCTTCGGGCGGCAGCACTTCGTTGACATGGATGAAGGCCGCTCGCTCGAGCCCGATATCGATGAACGCGGCCTGCATGCCCGGCAACACGCGTACGACTTTACCCTTGTAGATATTGCCGACGATGCCGCGACGCCGGCTGCGCTCGATGAAGGCCTCCTGCAGCACGCCGTTTTCCACCACGGCGACCCGCGTCTCCATCGGCGTCAGATTGATCAGTACCTCACCGCTCATGCAGGCATCCTTGTGGCGAGTGGTTCGAGCGCACCGTACACCCCAGGCGGGCGAGCGGGGCAGCGAGGATTATGGCACAGCCCCCGCCTCACTCATAAAAAGCGCTTCCTTGTAAAAGCCGTTTCACGGCACGTCATTCCACAGCGCCACCCCTTGCGCGCGCAGTAACGACGCCGTTTCGTAGAGCGGCAGGCCGACCACGGCCGAGTAACTCCCCTCCAGACGCTCGACGAATATCGCCGCTCGGCCTTGGACCGCGTACCCGCCGGCCTTGTCTGCCGGCTCTCCTGTCGACCAGTACGCCGCCATCTCCGCCTCGTCGATCCGACGCATGAACACCTGCGTGGCGACCCAGCATTCACGCAAACCCTGAGCGCCGATGACGGCCACCGCCGACAGCACAAGATGCTCACGGCCGGACAGCGCCGTCAGCATCTCGCGAGCGTGCGCTTCATCACGCGGCTTGCCGAAAATGGCACCATCGCAAACGACCACGGTATCCGCCCCCAATGTGGGCCGCGTACTCCCCCGATGGCCGGCCTCGGCTTTTTCCCGGGCCAGTCGCGAAACGAACTGCTCTGGCGACTCCCCTTCACCCCGAGACTCATCAATATCCGCCGGCGCGAGTTCCACGCTGACGCCGATCGACGCCAGCAGCTCGCGCCGTCGCGGCGAAGCCGAAGCCAGACGCAGTACCGGTGCATCATTCATCGATCGTCTCCTGATCAGCCTGAGGGCCCAGCGTAAAGGCGCTGGCGAGTGACACGAACCGTGCTTTCAAGACATGACTTCAAGACGCAACATACTTGGCAAGGGCCGACCGTGGGAGCGGGAGCTAGCCGATACCGAGACGACGTCTGACGACCTGCATCATGGTGTAAAGCCATGGCCACAGTAGCGAGCCGATCAACGCCGGCAGCAGGAATTCGAGACTTACGGAGACCGGCCCGAAGATCGTGCGCAACCACTGCTCCACCAACTGCGCAATGCCCAGCAGAATGAAGACCAGCACGGCCTGCTGCCAGATCGAGTAGACGCGAAAGCGCTGGTACAGCAGCAGGAAAAGATAGGCGAGCAGCGACAACACCAGTGCATTCTGCCCGAGCGGTGCGCCCTCGATCAGATCGAGCATCAACCCCAGCACGAAACCATGAAGGACGCCCACGCGCTGCGGAGTCACCACGCACCAGTAGGCCAGCAGCACCCCCAGCCAATCCGGCCGCCAAACCAGCCAGGCATCCGGCAACGGCATCACCTGCAGGCAAAGTGCCAGCAGCAGCGTGAACCAGACGAAGAGATAACCGAACGGGCCCATGCTTACTCCTGTTCCTCGGACTGCAGGGTCAGCGCCGCGGTCAGCGCGTCTTCACTGATACGGTTGACATCCGGATGCCCGGGATCCCCCGGCCAGACCACTTGGCGCGCCATGCGCTCCGGTCCGCTCAGGCTTTCGTCGGGCTTTTCGGGGGGGAACAGCAACAGAAAATAGCGCGACCGTTCCGGCTGGGAAATCGGCTCTGCCGACACCTCCATGAACGCCTGGCTCGACTCGCGCTTGACGTTATCGACCCGCGCTACCGGATAACCCTGAGGAAAGCGTCCGCCCAGCCCTGACGTCACCAGCAGGTCACCTTCGCGGATATCCGCTGTTGCGGGCACACTCGGCACGTTGAGCGTATCCAACTGCCCCGTGCCTTGGGCGATGAAGCGCAGACCATTGCGATTGATCTCCACCGGCACGGCGTGATTGGCATCCGCCACCATCAACACACGGCTGGTATAGGCAGAGACCGACACCACCTGGCCGATCAGGCCTGAAGCGTCCATCACCGGCTGGCCAATATAGACGCTGTCGCGACGCCCACGATTGATCACCATCTGCTGGGTGAACGGGTCGGAGTCCAGCGACAGCAACTGGGCAGTGATATAAGGCACATCGGCAGGATTTGGCGCGTTGAGCAGTTCGCGCAGATGGATGTTTTCGGCGGTCAGACTCGCCATCCGCTGGACGCGATTGGAAAGCGTCAACAGTTGCTCGCGCAAGCGCCCGTTCTCATCGATCAGCGTCTGCTGGTCGGAGATCGCCATGGCGCTCCAGCGCACACCTTCGCTGGGCAGCGCTACCAGCCACTGGATCGGCGCCACGACCGAGGTCATATGGGAACGCGCCGTCTCCACCGCGCTGAAGCGGTGTTCGGCAAACATCAGCCCGAACGCCAGCACCGCACACAACAGCATGCGGTACGTGGGTATCGGACCGTAGGAAAACAGCGGTTTGATAGGCCTCACCCCCACCTACCGAGGACGGACGGAACCGCGTGGCGGCCTCATCCGTCGCGGCGGGCCTCAATCGCTGGAGAGCAGCTCGAAAGTATGCTGGTCGATCATCTCGAGTGCCTTGCCTCCGCCACGTGCCACGCAGGTCAACGGATCTTCGGCGATGATGACCGGCAGGCCCGTTTCCTCGGCGATCAGCTTGTCGATGTCGCGCAGAAGCGCCCCACCACCGGTCAGCACCAGACCGCGCTCGGCAATATCGGAAGCGAGTTCCGGTGGAGACTGCTCCAGCGCGCTCTTGACGGCCGTGACGATGGACGCCAGCGGTTCCTGCAGCGCATCGAGGATCTCGTGAGAGTTGAGCGTGAAGCTGCGCGGAATGCCTTCGGCCAGGTTGCGTCCGCGCACGTCGATCTCACGCAGCTCGCCGCCCGGATAGGCACACCCGACCTCTTCCTTGATCCGCTCCGCCGTGGCTTCGCCGATCAGGCTGCCATAATGGCGACGCACGTAGGAGGTGATCGCTTCGTCGAAGCGGTCACCACCCACGCGAACGGACTCGGAGTAGACGACGCCATTGAGCGAGATGATCGCGATCTCGGTGGTGCCACCACCAATATCGACGACCATCGAGCCCTGGGCTTCCTCGACCGGCAAGCCAGCGCCGATCGCAGCCGCCATCGGCTCCTCGATCAAATAGACGTCGCGTGCGCCAGCACCCTCGGCAGATTCCTTGATCGCACGGCGTTCGACCTGCGTGGACATGCAGGGAACGCAAACCAGTACGCGCGGACTCGGCGTCAGGAAAGTGCTCTGGTGAACTTTGCGGATGAAATGCTGCAGCATCTGCTCGGTAACGGTGAAGTCAGCAATCACACCATCCTTCATCGGGCGGATGGCGGTAATGTTACCGGGCGTGCGCCCCAACATTCGTTTGGCGTCGAGGCCAACGGCCGCGACACTGCGCATGTTGCCGGATTGACGAATCGCCACAACGGAGGGTTCGTCCAGGACGATACCGCGACCGCGGACGTAAATCAGCGTGTTGGCGGTCCCCAGATCGATCGAAAGATCGCTCGAGAACAGCCCCCGTAAACGTTTAAACATGGAAACTTTTACCTAGTCCAGACCGGAACCCTGTGCGGACGCAAACGGTATCACCGTGGGGGTAAAGCAGCAAGCTCGAGCCTGCCAGATGGGCCGTGATTATGATAATGTTTCCTCCATTTATCGGGATGACGAATTCTAGTGACGAACCTTCGCGAAGTTTGCGCGACGAGCGTTTCAGAAACCGCAACTTCTACGATACGACGTTTCGACAATCAACGAAGCGACGTCTCGGCAATCCACGACGCGACGTCCCCATCACAGGACCCTCAACACATGGCAATCGAACACGCTGACGTACTGCGAGCAGCGCATCTGGCTCGCCTGGGCCTCAACAGCGACGCCGAAGCGGCCGGTTATGTCGACGATCTGACCCAGATTCTGGAAATGGTCGACCGTCTGCAAGCCGTGAACACCGACGGCGTGACGCCACTGTCGCACCCACTCGACGCCACCCAGCGTCTGCGCGCCGACGAAGTGACCGAAACCAACCAGCGTGAAACCTTCCAGGCCTGCGCGCCGGAAACGGCCGAAGGCCTCTATCTGGTACCGCGCGTCGTCGAATAAGTTCGATGTTGATGGCAAGAACAATGCGTTCGAGCCCGTGAATGGCTGAATTCAACAGCTGAATTCGCCTGATGCGAACTAGCGCCGACTCCGTTCGGTACCGATTTTGCGATGTGCCGCCACGACAAACCGATGGCAGCCCTCGCGCACAGCGATTTGACTCAGGGAACCGCGACCCCATGCATCATATGACGCTCACGGAACTCGCCAAGGGCCTCAAGGCCGGCGACTTTTCCAGCCGAGAGCTGACCAGCAGCCTGCTCGATCGTATCGAGCGCCTGGATGGCGACATCAACAGCTTCATTTCCGTCACCCGCGATCAGGCGCTCAGCGCTGCCGACGCCGCCGATCAGGCCCGTGCCAAGGGCGAATCGCGCCCGCTTGCCGGCTTGCCGCTGGCGATCAAGGACATCTTCTGCACCCAGGGCATTCGCACCAGTTGCGGCTCGAAGATGCTCGACAACTTCCAGGCGCCCTATAACGCCACGGTGGTCGAGAAGCTGGAAGCGGCAGGCATGATCAGCCTCGGCAAGACCAACATGGACGAGTTCGCCATGGGCTCGTCGAATGAAAACAGCTTCTACGGCCCGGTGAAGAATCCGTGGGATCGCACCGCCGTTCCCGGCGGTTCTTCCGGCGGCAGCGCCGCCGCCGTCGCCGCTGGCTTCGCCCCCGCGGCGCTTGGCACCGACACCGGCGGCTCGATTCGCCAGCCGGCCGCCTTTTGCGGCATTACCGGGCTCAAGCCGACCTACGGCCGGGTCTCCCGCTACGGCATGATCGCATTTGCCTCAAGCCTCGATCAGGGCGGTCCGATGGCTCAGAGCGCGGAAGACTGCGCCCACCTGCTCGGCGCCATCGCCGGGCATGACCTTCGCGATTCCACCAGCGTCGCCCGCGTGGTGCCGGACTATCTCGCCGAACTGGATACGCCGCTGGCCGGACTCAAGATCGGCCTGCCCAAGGAGTACTTCGGCGATGGGCTAGATTCGGAAGTCGAAGGTGCCATCCGCGACGCCATCAAGGTTTACGAATCACTGGGCGCCAAAGTCTGTGAAGTCAGCCTACCGCATACCCATCTGGCGGTACCGGCCTATTACGTCATCGCCCCGGCGGAAGCGTCCTCGAATCTATCTCGCTATGACGGCGTGCGCTTCGGCCACCGTTGTGAGAACCCAGTCGATCTCGAAGACCTCTACAAGCGCAGTCGCGCCGAGGGCTTCGGTGACGAGGTCAAGCGCCGCATCCTGATCGGTACGCACACGCTATCGGAAGGCTTCTTCGACGCCTACTACCGCAAGGCACAGCAGGTTCGGCGCCTGATCCGTCAGGACTTCATGGATGCCTTCGAGGAAGTCGACGTGCTGATGGGCCCGGCGGCACCGACGCCGGCGTTCGATCTCGGTGCCAAGAAAGATCCGGTCTCGATGTACCTGCAGGATATCTACACCATCGCCATTAACCTGGCCGGTATTCCCGGTATCAGCGTCCCCGCCGGCTTTGCTGGCAAACGCCCGATTGGCCTGCAGATTCTCGGCAAGCACTTCGCCGAGAGCCAGCTGCTCAACGTGGCGCACCAGTTCCAACAGGCGACGGATTGGCATCGTCGGCACCCGAGCGACCAGGAGACAACCTAATGCAGTGGGAAACCGTGATCGGGTTGGAAGTCCACGTCCAGCTCGCGACCCAGTCCAAGATATTCTCCGGCGCCTCTACGGCGTTCGGTGCCGAGCCCAACACTCAGGCCTGCGCCATCGACCTGGGCCTGCCGGGCGTGCTGCCGGTGCTCAATGAAGGTGCCGTGGCGATGGCCGTGCAGTTCGGCCTGGCCATCGATGCCGAGATCCCCGAAACCTCGCTGTTCGAGCGCAAGAACTACTTCTATCCAGACCTGCCCAAGGGCTACCAGACCAGCCAGATGGCCCAGCCCATCGTCGGCAAGGGTGAAGTCGAGCTCGTGCTGGAAGACGACGTGCGCAAGCGCGTGCGTATCCATCACGCGCATCTGGAAGAAGACGCCGGCAAGTCGCTGCACGAAGACTTCCACGGCATGAGCGGTATCGATCTCAACCGTGCCGGTACGCCGCTACTGGAAATCGTCTCCGAACCCGATATGCGCTCGGCCAAGGAGGCGGTGGCCTATATCCGTGCGATTCACGCCATCGTCACTTATCTGCGTATTTCCGACGGCAACATGGCAGAAGGCTCTCTGCGCTGCGACGTCAACGTTTCCGTGCGCCCCAAGGGTCAGGAGACGCTGGGCACCCGCGCCGAGGTCAAGAACGTCAACTCCTTCCGCTTCGTCGAGCGCGCGATCGAATTCGAGGTCGAACGCCAGATCGAGCTGATCGAAGATGGCGGCAAGGTCGTGCAGGAAACCCGGCTCTACGATCCGGATCAGGACGAAACCCGCAGCATGCGGACCAAGGAAGAAGCCAACGACTACCGTTACTTCCCCTGCCCCGACCTGTTGCCGGTGATGCTCGATAGCGCCTACATCGAGCACCAGCGTTCGACGCTACCGGAGCTGCCCACCCAGAAACGCAACCGCTTCGAGGCAAGCCTGGGTCTATCCGTCTACGACGCGGGCGTGCTCTCCGCGACGCGCCCGACGGCCGAATATTTCGAAGCCGTGCTGGCCGTCTGCGGCGATGCCAAGCAGGCCGCCAACTGGGTCCAGGGCGAACTCTCCGCGCACCTTAATCGCGAGAACATCGACATCGCCAACAGCCCGGTCACGCCGGAGCAGCTCGGCGGGCTGATCCAGCGTGTGCTCGACGACACCATCAACGGCAAGGCCGCCAAGCAGGTCTTCGCCGCGCTGTGGAATAACGAAGGTGCGAGCGCCGACGAGATCATCGACACCCGCGGCCTCAAGCAGGTCACCGACACCGGCGCCATCGAAGCGATGATCGACCAGGTCATCGCCGACAGCCCGGTCCAGGTCGCCCAGTACCGCGACGCCGAACCGGAAAAACGCGGCAAGATGATCGGCTACTTCGTCGGTCAAGTGATGAAAGCCTCCCGTGGCACTGCCAACCCGCAACAGGTCAATGGCGTACTCAAGCAGAAGTTGGATGAGGCTTGATGTCGCGCTGATTGGCGATTGATGAGCCGAAAATAAAAAAACCCATGGCTAGTGCCATGGGTTTTTTCTACGTCGCTGGACTTCTATCTATTCGTTGCAAAGGTATCCGGCATTCGACTTTTCAACACTGGTGTAATGACCCTGCGGTTTCTGCATAGGTTACACCACTAATACACATGAGCTTTTGAAGTGTCGCCAGCGGCAGTTATTGATAACTACCGTCTGATTGGTGTTCCAGACCACTATAGCTGGGCACGTAAATATTGTGCTCTTCCTGCCAAGCTCGGGATTGGCGAGTGGCTTCGTCAATCTGGTCTTGGGTCATTTCTTCAGCGACGCGTTCCTTGCCCTTACTGCCAGCTGTGCCGCTGAGATCATAGCACTTATAGGCCTGCACTATATCTCTTTTAACACCAACTCCACGTTCATAGAACCTCCCTAACCATAAAAAGTTCCCGAGCTCATTGTCTCCGTATTTTGCACGAGTTGCAGACAATCTCCAATGGAATGCACTTTCCTCACTTTTGGAAACTTTGTCTCCTTTATAGTAGAGAGAAGACAGGACGGCAGCAGAAACCTGGTCGCCAGAAATGGCCGCCTTTTCAAGCCAGTAGACCGCTTTTTCGACATTGTAAGAGATGGCTCTTGGCATAAGCTCTCCTAAGTAAGCCTTTCCAAGATCTCTTTGGGATAAGACAAACCCTGCTTGAGCTGACTGCTCTAAAAATAGCTTGGCGTTACTGTGACTTTCTTTGACCCCCTTCCCTTGGTCAAACATAAATGCCAAGGTATATCCAGCATCAAAAATACCAGCATCCCAAGCCTTTCTCAATAATTCATAAGCTTTAGAAGGAGAGTCCTCGACCCCAAATTCTTCATCCCCCCCCCAATATAGTAACCCCATGAGGTATTGGTATTTAGGATCTGATTCATTAACGCCACTTATCAAATCATCTTTTGTTATAGATCTGTATGCCTCATCCAGACTGACTCCATCAGGATCAGGGTAAAGAACATCCGAAAAAGCCATGGGAGAAAAGCAGACACACAAAGACAAAAAAATGAATATTACCAGCCCTCGCCAGAATCTAGAAATCATTAGTTCTATCCTCTCTCCAGTTCAAAGAGAAAACATCACGCAGTTGTTTGTGAGACCCTTTTTCCTTATAGGTAATCAGAAGATTCGCTCCATCACCTAAGTCTCTAGTTCGATAATTTTGTTCATGTTTTAGCGTGTAGCGTTTTTCTTCTTCTAAGAATGCAGGAGAGACGTTTTTTACACCATCCCCTCGTCTACGCTCTCTCCTTGATGAATCCTCAACTGGTGGTCCTTCGGCTACCCCTTGGTAGGAGAACTCACTTACAGGTCCACTCATGTCAAAAGGCTGAATTTCCAAATGAACTTCTGAGAAGCTGTTTTGGGGTATAGAAACACCGATATTTATTTGGATAAGGTCTTCATGCATTGCGCCCCCCCATAGTTCGTACGAAAATTCCACTGAAATACCACTAAATACCATATCGAGCGAGTTCTGTTCGGAGTCGATATCTTCGAACGGTTCAATCTGGCCTTCATGCTTACCAATCAAACTCCGGTTTAGCCACATCTGTGCAGAGGGGGCCACTAGCGTGACAAAGTACCAGCCCACCACCAGCGTGGCGAGCCCGATAATTGCTCCCACAACCAGACCGACAAGCAGACCGGCCGCCAAGGCCAATACAATACTGACTACGCCACCACCAATGGCCATCGCGCCGCGAGCAAGGCTTTCCTGGCCGCTGGTCGCTCGGCCCAGACGTCCTTCGCTCGCGGCATTCCCCAGTTGTTGAAAGCCATCCCAGACCGAGAGAAAACCGGACGCGACGCCGAGCAGTTTGCTGGCCACCGACCATTTAGCACTGCTGACCAGGGCATTATCACCCGCAATGCCGAGGGAAGCACTGCGGATGCGGCTATAGCCCTCTACCGCTGTCATCCCACCGCTGGCAACACTCACGGCGGTGCCCAGTACCAGCATCCAGTCGGCACTATCTTCCGGACCCTTGTCGGTTTCTGCCTTGAACACCGCGAGGGCGTTCCACAGCACCAGGCCAAAACCCAGAACCTTGCTGTAACGATTACCGCTCATGATGCCTGCGCCAATATCCCGCGCACTCTGGGCGAGATCTCTGCCACGCTGGCGCTGGTCATCAGGGGTGTAGTTTTCCACCAGGTCGGCATTGGTTGTGGCGGTGAGCCGGGCCAGTACATCGGCATTCACCAGCCCGCATTGAAGAGGAACTGCGACCACTATATCGCTGTCCGACATCAGGCCGCCAAAGTTGCCACTGCTGCCGTCATCGTATTTTAACGCAGTGTCGTTGGGCGGCGTGACCGTGTTGTCGTCACCCTTAATGTGCCGCGATAGCAGGCGGAGCCATTGATAGTATTCCGAGAGGGTCATGTTGACCGTTGCAACGCGGGGGGGCGGTAAGTCACCATTTTGAGCATCGGGATCGGCCATATAGGCCATCTGCCCGCGGCGCATGAAGCTCTGTAGCCAGGCATGCGCGTCAGCGGAAGGGATTTCCCCAGCCATGTCATAGGTGGTTAGCGCGGCAAAGCTGTTGCCCAGCGTGACAGTCAGCAGGGCGAAAATGGATCGATATCGATTGAGGATAGCCTCCCTGGCCAGCGGTTGGCGCTGCCCATTCACGGTCTGGTATTGCTGATCTCCGAAACGCTCGCCCCATGTTTGCAGAGCATCGCCGGTGATAAACGCCCCAGGCGCCAGAGCCTGGCTTTCTGACAGTGCCTGCTCGATCAGCGCCGTGTTGTTGCTGAACAGAGCGACCATCAACGGGGACTTGGGACTACTGAAATCCTGACCAAGCGTTTGCCACAGTGAGCGGCTAGCCGTGGCCAGAATACCGCCACGTAGGGCGTTAGCTATCAGGCCGCTCAGTCCCAGCCCGGAGGAGTAATCCTGCTGGCTATAACGACTTATCACGTCGGGCAGGTGTCGGGAGACCCAGAAGGCGTAGTCGTCATCCATCACGGGAACCAGCGCATCAATTAGTTGCGCCCTGGCATTGATGTCATCTCTCAGAGCTTGAAGCAGATCCGGGTCGCAGGATTCCTCCAGTTGGTCTCGATGCTGCGTAATGACGGTTTCGGTGTCGGCAAGGATCTCCTCCCGGTTATTCTGGACCGCCGCCAAATCATCCTCAGCAGCATTGACCAGCATGTCCAGATTGCCTTCTGCCAAGTCTGCCCAGCGCTGTTGACCTTCATCAAGCGTACCGTCTGCATTGTCTCGTTTTAGCTTTTCTCGAGCCTCGTAAAACTCTGTTCTATTCTGGCGGGCCTGGTTCAGACGCTCTTGAGGATCAGACAGCGCATCCGCCATGGCTTGTGCTTTGTAACCCGTCTCAAAGTGCTTCTGAAAGGCTTCAAGCGCATTGTTACAAAGCACCTTGCGCCGGTTGGTATCGTCATCCCCGTCACAGAAGGCTTCCATCGATTGCATAGGCTGGTGGCGCTGGGCATTCAGTTCATCAATGATGCCGATTTCATCCTTGACAGCAAGAATAAGGCCTTTGCCTTGGTAACGACTGGCAGCATGATCAAGCCGCAAACCCATGGCATCTTTTAGTTGCTTCGGTTCATAGATCTTTCTATTTGGACCGCTGGACCAGAACTGTGTGTCAAGGTCACGTGCGCCGGCGCTGTATTCGGCGACAGTTTCTAGATCGTCCGTGCCGTACGCGAAGGGCTGGGCACCTTGCCCTCCAACCCATGATCGAATATCGATTTTCTGCATGTTGGCCTCGCGCCAAGCGGCATCTCCACCAATCATTTCGATATGTTCATTGGGCCAAGCGTGCTCAGTGAAGGCATAATAAAGCATTCCCGAATTGTCTGGGTCCGGAAGCGTCACGAGAGACGCGTGAAGCGCATCACTCTCATTGTTCTGGCATCGCTCAGGAAACGTAATTTCATCTAGAGACGGAGGGTTGAGAATCTGAAACTGATAGTACTTGCCATCGCTGGTAATCGCGTAGGCATACCAGTACATCCCATTGGGATTATCCTGATCGTAGAAATAGAGATAACCCTGGCGCAGCTGCCGGAGTATATATTTATTGACCTGACTATCTGTGCTCTGCGTAACTTCCGCCTTCACCTCGTCTGGAATACTTCTGGCGCTTTCTTCACCATCGACCAAGGTTTTATCCAACATGATGTTGGTAAACTCTTCGATTCTGGGCTGCTCCAGCTCGGGAATCTGGCTATTCCGGTCATTACGCTGACAAACGGCATAACGAACCGGGAGTATCGGCAGGCCTTTTCGCTCGCAGAACTCACATCGTCCGCTGCCGGTTCCTCCCGCTTGGCCCGCTGCCGCATGGGCGCCGGCGCTAGATGCTGCTGCCATAGGATGATGCCTCCCTCTGTTCTGATATCGCTTCCCAATCGGCATCGGAAAGCTGATTCGTCAATCCCATGTAATTCAGTCGACCACCCAGTTTGTCGAGTAGCGCCCGCATGATCGGATGGCGATAAAAATCGTGATGTGTCGTTAATCCATGAAGCACAAAAGTGGCTAACTCTTGCCGCTCTCGAAGGCCAACTTCCTGAGCCGTGACGATCAATGCGTCAACAGACTCCGACGGCGCTTTTCGCAAGCCCATTGTTCCCGGAAGCGTGCGGTAAAGTTCTCGGCAGCGATTGATCTGGCCGACGCGCTGAATCGCACGCCATTGTTCCGTCGTCAGCTTGAGACTACCGAGCCGCCGCTGATCGGCATGAGGCTCGAGACAACGCAATCGACCTTCGGTATCGAGATAAACCCAACGGTCGATGGGACCCAGCAGCGCCGATAGCTGCCAAGGGAGCAAGATGCGTGGCAGTTGCTCGAGCACTCGGGGATCATAGAAGCGCAACAGCGCGGGCTTTTTATCAGGTGTTGCCGGCGCCAACTGCCTTCCGAGATAAGCGGCAGCGGTCGTGCAGGCCTGTTTGGTCGTTATCCAGCCGCAGAAAGGCACCGGCTCAAGCAAGCCGGAAGATCGTCTGTCTCTTTCCTCGATCAATTGCGCAGCAATATCCTGATCACCCTTCCCGGTAGTCGGATAGAGATAAAGGCGTTGTGACGGTGTCTGAGCAATGAAGGGATTGTTTATCAATCCGGCCGATTTTCGCGCTTCATCGCTCAGGCGCAGTGCTGGCGCATTGGATGGGTCAACCAGGCGATATAACCGCCCGGCTTCTGCCTCTCTCTCGGCCTCGGTGAGAAACTCGACCTCCTCGATCAATCGCACTGCTAGCTTTCCACGGTACTGTCACCACCGCTGGCAGCGGCCTGATTCTTAATGGGGCAAAGCACGTCCTCACCTTCCGGCAACTCAGGCATCGCCACATCCATGCTCGCCGGGCCACCGAAGCTGTGTTGAGCGCCTTTGATATCGATGGCGCCGGGGCCGTGGACGTCGATATTTCCCCCTTCGATACGGATATAGCCGCCACCGCTGGTCAGCAAAATGCCGTTGGCGGCGTTGATTTCGACGCGCCCTTCGGTGGAGGTGATCTTGACGTCCTTCTGCGCCGTTAATTCCATTTCGTCACTCTGCGCCTGCACTTCGACCTTACCCTTGGCGGCGAAGAGCTTGATGCCGGCGCGGTAAACGAACAGCGAGAGCTTTTCGGAGATCGAGGCCACCAGGCTCTTGCCGGTGGCGATATTGACGTCTTCACCGCTCGAGACGCTGAGTGACTTGCCCTGAGCCAGGTGGGTCGACTCCGGGGTGCTCAGGGTGATGCCCGCCGGCGAGGCCATATGCAGCCAGGGCGCTTTCATCCGCGCCGATTCGCCACGGCCGCCGCTATCGGTGGCACCACGGGCGCTGTCTTGGTTGGCCTGTCCTGATGAACCGGCAAGCTGTTCACTATTGCCGTAAGTGTCGTCGGCGTCCTCGCCTGCCTGCTTGAGGTGGGTACGGCTGTCGAGCGCTTCGGCGTTGTGGTCCTGGGCGCTCTGACTGAGCGTATCGGTGAGGCTGTAGGCGCTGTCGAGTTGCTGCCGGGCCGGGGTGAGGTCGAGCTGGTCGCCGCTGGCACCGAGTTGGCCCCAGCTTGAGAGGTAGAGCCCCTGGTTGGCGCGGATAGCGCCATAGGCATCGGTACGCAGTTCGAACCCGGTCCCACGGAAGGCACCTCGAGTGTTGCCGGTCTGGTGGATCAGGTAGCCAAGGTTGAGTTGGCTCTTCTCGTTTTCGGAATTGAGGCGAACGCGCTCCTGATCGGTGGCGTCGTCGAAGACGAGTTCGTTGTACTTGCTGCCGCGATAAGTCTTGCTCTTGAACCCGGAGAGCAGACCATGGCTGTGCCAGTCGGGGCTCTGTTCGCCGTTGTAGACACGGCCGGTGATCAGCGGGCGGTCGGCATCGCCTTCGAGGAAGTCAACAAGGACTTCCTGGCCGATACGCGGGACGAACACGCCGCCCCAGCCGGCGCCGGCGTTGGGCTGGGAGACCCTGAGCCAGACGCTGGAGTTTTCGTCCTGCTGGCCCTGGCGGTCCCAGTGGAACTGCACGCGCACGCGGTTGAGGTGATCGGTGTGGATCTCTTCGTTGGCCGGGCCGACCACGGTGGCGGTCTGGGGGCCGCCGATCACC